>NZ_LXEP01000022.1 GCF_001654835.1 Buttiauxella gaviniae ATCC 51604 | reverse complement strand
GTGTTTATTTTCACTTTTCGTCTGGCTGACAAGCCGGTTTGTAAGCCGTTGTGCCGTGTCAGTGGAGGCGCAGTATAGGGATTTTCTGGAAGCTGACAAGTGTTTATTGCAAATAAATGACTGAGCGCATCTTTTTTCATCAAAATGGGTATTTTGGACACTATTTGATGTTTAAGCGAGCAATCTCGCGGGCAAAACGCGCCACCTGGGGCCAATCTGTATAAACAACTTCTTTACTAATATCTGTTTCGCCGCCGGTCATCTTCATAATAAAACGAATCATAACGCGATCGTACCAGCTATAACGCGGGTAACGCAGCGCACCCGCAAACACTGCACAGTGTTTTGGCTGCCACGGAGAGGTTAGCAAGAACTTGCGCGTATAAGAGTTGGTTTGCGGTGAACGCTTCTCCGGTTTGCGCGCAACCAGGTTTACGGAAAAGAAAGCGCTTGGGATGTTGTTCAGCGCTTGCTGATGCTTCTTCACAAACGCCGCAACTGATGAATGGAAATGCCCGTACCGAATAGACGCACCAATAACGACACGTTCGTAATTGCCCCAGGCGATATCACCACTGCGATGCAGGTTCACCACATCGCTCTCAATGCCCAACTCTTTCAACTCAGATGCTATATAAGAAGCAATCTCGCGAGTTTGACCATCACGGGTCGAAAACAGAATCAAAGTTCTCACTACAGGCTCCGGTTACTCTCGCCAGAAAGTTGGCGTAAACAGTACAAGTAAAGTAAACACTTCAAGACGGCCAAACAGCATGTTGGCTATCAATATCCATTTCGCTACAGGATTCATGCTGGCAAAGTTATCTGCCACCACACCTAAGCCAGGGCCGAGGTTATTCAGCGTTGCCGCAACTGAAGCAAAGGCCGAGAAGTCATCCACACCAGTGGCGATGATGGCGAGCATGCTGATGATAAAGACCAGTGCATAAGCAGAGAAGAATCCCCATACCGCTTCAAGGATACGTTCCGGTAGTGCGCGGTTCCCAAGCTTGATGCTATATACCGCATTTGGGTGCACAAGGCGTTTAAGCTCACGGTTGCCCTGCTTGAACAGCAGCAGGATACGAATGACCTTCAGGCCGCCACCCGTTGAACCCGCACAACCCCCTATAAAAGCAGAGCACAGTAATAGCACAGGTAAGAATAGAGGCCAGCGCGCGATACTGTCAGTCGTGAAGCCCGCAGTCGTCGCCATCGAAACAACCTGGAAGAACGCTTGGTTCACCGTTAGCAAAGCGGTTTGGTAAGTATTATGGAACCACAGTACCAGGGTGCAGATAGCCACCAGCGTCAGTTGCACGCCAATGAACATGCGGAACTCAGGGTCACGCCAATAGACTTTTAGATTACGCCCGCTTAATAAAGAGAAGTGCAGGCCATAGTTACAACCCGAGATCAGTAAGAAGATGGCAATAATAGTGTTAATCGTTGGGCTGTCAAAATAGCCGATACTGGCGTCATGAGTGGAAAACCCGCCGATAGCTATAGTCGCAAAGCTGTGGCCTATTGCATCAAACGCAGGCATGCCAGCAAACCAAAGCGCCAGCGCACACGCAATGGTTAACAAGACATAGATGAGCCATAGGGTTTTTGCAGTATCGGCAATACGCGGGCGCATTTTGTTATCTTTAAGCGGCCCCGGCATTTCAGCGCGATATAACTGCATCCCGCCGACGCCCAGAATAGGCAAAATAGCGACGGCGAGCACAATGATCCCCATGCCGCCAAACCATTGCAGCATTTGCCGATAAAACAAGATGGCATGAGGCAGCGTATCCAGGCCGACGAGCGTTGTCGCACCGGTCGTGGTTAAGCCTGAGAACGACTCAAAGAAAGCATCGGTTACCGTTAGATTTGGCTGCTCTGCAAAGATAAAGGGCAACGCCCCCACACTTCCCAGCACCGTCCAGAATAATACGACGATCAAAAAGCCTTCTCGTGGTTTGAGCTCACTTTTTTGCCGCCGGTTAGGCCACCACAGGAAAGAACCAATGAGTAACGCTGCGAAGAAAGTCTGGGTGAAAGCTCGACCAGCACCATCGCGATAAATTAAAGCTACCAACCCTGGAATAATCATGGTCACGGAAAAAAGAATAACTAACAGACCAACGATTCGGGTTATGGCGCGAAAATGCATTTCAGCCGCTTCCTTAACTATCAAAAAATAACGAGAGGGAATTATTGTTCAGCCGGCAATAAATGCAATGCACCGCGGCTAAAATCAGCAAGTCTGACTGAAAAGTCAGCGAATTTTGCCTGTGGCAATGCCACACGTAATAATACAGATGCCTGAAAATCACTTTGCACCAGAATGCCATCGTACTGCTTGAGCAACGTTTCGATTCCCGCAAGCTGTGCGTAGTCACACTGCAAAGTATATTCGGTTAACGGAACTTTGAGGACAGTAGGCAATTGGTTTAACGCCGCCTGCACGCCACCGCCATAAGCCTTCACCAGGCCGCCCGTTCCGAGCTTTATGCCGCCAGAGTAGCGCACCACTACAGCGGTAATTTCACCAACACCGCTTCCCATCAGCTGGGCAAGCATTGGCTTACCGGCAGTTCCTGCTGGCTCGCCATCATCAGAAAACCCCAGTTGCTGCGAGTCATCCGGCGCACCAGCCACCCAGGCCCAGCAATGATGCCGGGCATCCGGGTGTTCTGAGCGTATTTTTTCAAGAAACGCTTTTGCTTCTATTACACCAGCCGTATGAGCGACCAGTGTAATAAAGCGGCTTTTCTTGATTTCCTCACTGACCGTAACGGGTGCAGCTGGGATCAGCCAACTATCCATTACGCCAGTTTCAGATCGCGCGTCATATTTTCAATACTGTTTTCATGAACAATCACATTGTCTTCAATGCGAACGCCGCCGAAAGGTTTCATGGCTTCTATACGCTGCCAATCAAAGTGCTTGCTGTACTGCCCTTCGCGCCATGGTCCGAGCAAAGACTCAATAAAGTAAATACCCGGCTCAATAGTCAGAACCATACGCGGCTCGAGTACACGAGTGCAGCGCAGGTAGGGATATTGAGACGGCGCGGCAAGGTGAGTCCCCGCATCATCTTGCATAAAGCCAGCCACATCATGGACCTGCAAGCCCAGCGGGTGACCAAGGCCATGCGGCATAAATGGCCCGGTAATTCCAGTTTCAACCATTGCTTCTTCGCTAATGCCCGTTACTAGCTTATGGCGGTTCAGCAGCTTCGCAATACGATGATGGAACTGAATATGGTAATCGGTGTAACGCACGCCCGCTTTCAGAGTGTCAATTAACGCGAGTTGCTCGGCGTTAACATCTTTCACCAGTTGAGCATAATCGTTATCACTTTTTGCCGACCAGGTACGCGTCAAATCAGCAGCGTAGCCGTTGTATTCCGCACCCGCATCTAACAGGAAGCTGCGCATTTCTGCAGGTGCGCGGTTATCAAGTTTTGTGTAATGCAGCACCGCCGCGTGCTCGTTGAGCGCCACAATGTTGCCGTATGGCACATCGGTATCGCGATGCCCGGTTGCGGTCAGATAAGCCAGGTTGATATCAAACTCACTCATTCCAGACAAGAATGCTTCGTGAGCCGCCTGATGGCCAACCACCGCCGTTTTCTGTGCTTCACGCATACATGCCATTTCATAATCAGTTTTATAAGCACGATGGTAATGCAGATAATCAATCACCCCTTTCGGGTTGATGTTAGCGCCCTGAATTTCAAGCTGCACAGCACGCTCTGGTACTGGGCCGATGTAACCGATATTGCCACGCGCGGCAGGCAACTGGCTGCCAATGCCATCTGCTTTTGGCAAAGCAATAACTTCAATTTCGTCAGTCCAGAAGGATTCTGGCAGCGGCTCAACGTTGTGCCAGTAATCAACCGGCAGGTAGAACCAAAGTTTCGGTTTGTTAACGCCATCCACCAGCAGCCAACAGTTTGGCACTTGTGTCACCGGAACCCAGGCTTTGAATTGTGGGTTAACTTTGAACGGATATGGATGATCATCGAGGAAGACGTTGACTAGCTCGCCCGAGTGAATCAACAGCGCGTCGAGATTAAAACGCGCCAGAACATTGCGGGTACGTTCCTGCAAAGTTGCCACATGATCTTTATAAAGTGAGGCCAGTGAATCCATGATTTACCCTTCTGTTTTTTTCATAAACTGAACGCCACGCATCTTAGCACACCGTAAAGTTTGCGAACTTATTTCCAGCGGCTGTGATCATCTTTGCAAATATTTAAAGAGTTATTTGCATTTCATTAACATCAATTCCACACTCCTCTCCATCTGGTACGACCAGATCCCATTGCTGGATTCAGGAGACTGACATGCTCTACCAAGGTGAAACCTTACATCTCGACTGGCTGGAAGATGGCATCGCAGAATTGGTATTTGATGCACCCGGCTCAGTGAACAAACTCGACACCGCGACCGTAGCCAGCCTTGGCCACGCGCTGGATGTGCTGGAAAAGCAGCCGCAGTTAAAAGGCTTGCTGCTCAGTTCTAATAAAGCTGCATTTATCGTGGGTGCCGACATTACCGAATTCCTGTCATTGTTCCAGGTTCCGGCGGAGCAACTGACCCACTGGCTGCAATTTGCCAACAGCGTATTCAACCGCCTGGAAGATCTCCCGGTCCCAACCATTTCTGCCGTAAATGGTTACGCACTTGGCGGCGGTTGTGAGTGCGTATTGGCAACAGATTACCGACTGGCAACGCCAGATACCCGCATCGGCCTGCCAGAAACCAAACTGGGCATCATGCCAGGCTTCGGTGGTTCTGTACGTCTGCCACGTTTACTGGGTGCTGACAGCGCGCTGGAAATTATCACCGCAGGTAAAGATGTTGGTGCGGTTGAAGCGCAGAAACTGGGTTTAGTTGATGGCGTTGTCAAAACTGAAAAACTGCGCGATGGCGCACTGGCGATACTGCGTCAGGCTATCAATGGCGATCTGGACTGGAAAGCCAAACGCGCGCCTAAACTGCAGCCGCTGAAGCTGAGCAAAATCGAAGCCACCATGAGCTTCTCCATTGCCAAGAGCATGGTAATGCAGATTGCCGGTAAGCATTACCCGGCACCGATGACCGCCGTAAAAACTATTGAAGCTGCGGCACGTCTGGGCCGTGATGAAGCATTAAAACTGGAGACTCAAAGTTTCGTGCCGTTGGCGCGTTCCAATGAGGCCCGTGCGCTGGTCGGTATTTTCCTTAACGACCAATACATAAAAGGTCAGGCGAAGAAGCTGACCAAAAATACCGAAACCCCGAAACAGGCAGCCGTTCTTGGTGCCGGGATCATGGGTGGCGGCATTGCTTACCAGTCTGCCTGGAAAGGCGTACCGGTATTAATGAAGGATATTAACGAGAAGTCGCTGGAACTAGGCATCAACGAAGCCAGCAAACTGCTCAACAAACAGCTGGAACGCGGCAAAATTGACGGTATGAAACTGGCCGGTGTCATTGCCACTATTCACCCAACGCTGGATTACGCTGGTTTTGAGCGTGTCGATGTGGTTGTTGAAGCCGTGGTAGAAAACCCGAAAGTGAAGAAAGCCGTTCTGGCAGAAGTGGAAGATAAAGTGCGCCCGGATACCGTTCTGGCGTCGAACACCTCGACCATTCCGATTGGCGAACTGGCTAACAGCCTGAAGCGCCCGGAAAACTTCTGCGGTATGCACTTCTTTAACCCGGTGCATCGCATGCCGTTAGTGGAAGTGATTCGCGGCGAGAAAACCTCTGAGCAAACTATCGCGAAGGTTGTAGCGTGGGCCAGCAAAATGGGCAAAACGCCAATCGTGGTGAACGACTGCCCTGGCTTCTTCGTCAACCGTGTGCTGTTCCCGTACTTCGCAGGCTTTAGCCAGCTGATGCGCGACGGTGCCGATTTCCGCCAGATCGACAAAGTGATGGAAAAGCAGTTCGGCTGGCCAATGGGCCCGGCATACCTGCTGGATGTGGTGGGTATTGATACCGCGCACCACGCGCAGGCTGTTATGGCTGCCGGTTTCCCACAGCGTATGCAGAAAGATTATCGCGATGCCGTTGATGCGATGTTTGACGCAGGCCGTTATGGCCAGAAAACCCAGCAGGGTTTCTATCGCTACAAACAAGACAGCAAAGGCAAACCGCGCAAAGAGCAGGATGAAGCAACCGAAGCGCTGCTGGCTGATGTCAGCAAACCACGCCACGACTTCAGCGACGAGGAAATCATTGCCCGCATGATGATCCCGATGGTCAATGAAGTGGTGCGCTGCCTGGAAGAAGGCATTATCGCCAGCCCGGCAGAAGCCGACATGGCGCTGGTTTATGGCCTCGGATTCCCTCCATTCCACGGCGGTGCATTCCGTTGGTTAGATACCGTCGGCAGTGCGAAATATCTCGATATGGCGCAACAGTACCAACATCTTGGCCCGCTCTACCAGGTGCCAGATGGTCTGCGTGCAAAAGCGTCCCGTAACGAGCCGTACTATCCACCGGTTGAGGCCGCGCGCCCCGCCAGTGACCTGAAAAGTGCCTGAGGAGTGATCATGGAAAAGGTTGTAATTGTTGATGCCATCCGCACCCCGATGGGCCGTTCAAAAGGCGGTGCGTTTCGCAATTTGCGTGCAGAAGATTTATCAGCCCATTTGATGCGTGGGATCCTCTCACGCAACCCGGCATTAGAAGCTGCCGCGCTGGATGACATTTACTGGGGCTGCGTGCAGCAGACGCTGGAGCAAGGTTTCAATATTGCGCGTAACGCGTCATTGCTGGCAGAAATCCCACATTCGGTCCCGGCAGTTACCGTGAACCGCCTGTGTGGTTCTTCGATGCAAGCGCTGCATGATGCAGCTCGTATGATTCAAACCGGTGATGCGCATGCTTGTCTGATTGGCGGCGTGGAACATATGGGACATGTGCCGATGAGCCACGGTGTGGATTTCCATCCAGGTTTGAGTCGTAACGTGGCTAAAGCGGCAGGCATGATGGGTTTAACCGCCGAGATGTTGTCACGTATGCACGGCATCAGTCGTGAGATGCAGGACCAGTTTGCTGCCCGCTCGCACCAGCGTGCATGGGCTGCGACAGAAGCGGGTCATTTCAAAAATGAAATCCTGCCGACCAGCGGCCACGACGCAGACGGCGTGCTCAAACGTTTTGATTACGATGAAGTGATTCGCCCGGAAACCACAGTTGAAGGTCTGGCAGCCCTGAAACCCGCATTTGACCCGGTCAACGGAACCGTCACGGCGGGCAGCTCTTCTGCTCTTTCCGATGGCGCATCAGCCATGTTGCTGATGAGCGAATCACGCGCCAAAGAGCTTGGCCTGAAGATCCGCGCTTATGTTCGCTCTATGGCGGTCGTTGGCTGCGACCCATCCATTATGGGTTACGGCCCGGTTCCAGCATCACAACTGGCGTTAAAAAAAGCGGGCCTGACTGCCGCCGATATCGACCTGTTTGAGATGAACGAAGCGTTTGCCGCACAGATCCTGCCATGTATTAAAGATCTGGGCCTGATGGATAAGATCGACGAGAAGATTAACCTGAACGGTGGGGCGATTGCATTGGGCCACCCGCTGGGTTGCTCCGGTACACGCATTAGCACCACGCTGTTAAACCTGATGGAACGTCGCGATGCGCAGTTTGGCCTCGCCACCATGTGCATCGGATTAGGTCAGGGTATTGCCACTGTTATTGAACGAGTTTAGTTGCTTTAATTGTTGTTATTCCCGCCTGTCAGGGGCGGGTTTTTTATTTCTGTCGCCCACAAAAACAAAAGCCACCGACTATGCGGTGGCCTGTCTGTCAGTAGACTGATTCTCAGATAAACGAGAACGCATCACCAAACATGCGATCAACCTGCGCACTACGTTCATTGCAGAACAAGTCGCGGGCAATTTTCGCCATCTCAAAACGCCCGGCAATATAGATATCGTGCCCGGCAAGCGTTCCGTAATCCTGCATCACCGCAGTCAGCACAGTGCCAGTACGCCCACGCCAACCTGCTTCAGGTTGTTCAACCACCGCTTCAACACGCAGATTTGGGTGAACCACGGACAGCGCTTCCAGCTCAGACAGATCATAAAGATGTTTATCCTCACGGCCGCCCCAGTAAATCGCGATTTCACGTTGTGGATTACGCGCCAGCGCGGTCAGCAAAATTGAACGCACATATGAGAAGCCAGTACCGCCTGCAATCAGAATCAGCGGACGATCTTCATCATCGCGCAACCAGGCATCGCCATGAGGAATATCAACAACGATCTCTTTTTCTTTCAGAATGCGGTCCATCACGGCCATGGCGTAAAGATTAATCTCTGATGCACCAATGTGCAGCTCGATAAATTCATGCTCGCTCGGTGTGGATGCCATGGAGAACGGGCGTTTGTCGCGCTCATCCATCACCACCATCAAATACTGCCCGGCCTGAAAGGAGAACTTCGCTTCCGGCAGTAATCGAACGCGATATACCGTGTCGGTTATCGCTTCTACCGAGGTCACTTTACAGCTTAAGGTTGTCATGCTTCCCCTCTGTCGGGTCAATAATGCAAAACCGTAAAATCCGCCACTCAGGCGTTTTTACTGTCGTCGAAAATAGCCAGCTCATCCCAGATTGCATCGATACGCGCACATACTTCTGCATCTTTCTTAATAGGACGACCCCATTCACGTTGGGTTTCCCCAGGCCATTTATTGGTGGCATCCAGTCCCATTTTTGAACCAAGACCGGAAACCGGCGAGGCAAAATCCAGGTAATCAATTGGCGTATTTTCTACCAGTACGGTATCACGCGCCGGGTCCATACGCGTGGTGATGGCCCAAATTACATCGTTCCAGTCACGCGCGTTGACATCATCATCACAAACGATGACAAACTTGGTGTACATAAACTGTCGCAGGAAAGACCAGACTCCCATCATCACGCGCTTCGCGTGGCCAGCGTATTGCTTCTTGATGGTGACAACCGCAAGGCGATAAGAGCAGCCTTCCGGCGGCAGATAAAAATCGACAATTTCCGGGAATTGTTTCTGCAAAATCGGCACAAATACTTCGTTAAGTGCCACACCCAGAACCGCAGGTTCATCCGGTGGACGTCCGGTATAAGTTGAGTGATAAATCGCATTCTGCCGCTGGGTAATATGAGTAACGGTAAATACCGGGAAGTCATCGACTTCATTATAGTAACCCGTGTGGTCACCATATGGCCCTTCCGGTGCCATTTCGCCTGGCTCGATATACCCTTCCAGCACAATTTCCGCAGTGGCAGGTACTTCGAGATCGTTTGAAATACATTTCACGACTTCGGTTTTTGTGCCGCGCAGCAAACCAGCAAACGCATACTCGGAAAGCGTATCAGGCACCGGCGTTACCGCGCCAAGAATAGTGGCAGGGTCAGCGCCTAAAGCAACTGAAACCGGGAAACGTTCGCCCGGATGTTCTGCACACCACTCCTGGAAATCCAGTGCGCCGCCACGGTGCGACAGCCAACGCATGATCAGTTTGTTTTTACCAATCAGCTGCTGGCGATAAATACCCAGATTCTGGCGCTCTTTATGCGGCCCACGCGTTACCGTCAAACCCCAGGTAATCAGCGGTGCAGCATCTTCCGGCCAGCATTGCATGATAGGGATGCGGGATAAATCGACTTCATTCCCTTCAAAGATTTGCTCCTGACAAGGGGCATTACGCAGTCGCTTAGTTGGCATATTCAGGACTTGTTTAAACTGTGGCAGCTTATCGAACAAGTCGCGGAAACCTTTCGGTGGCTCCGGCTCTTTCAGGAAGGCCAATAACTTACCCACTTCGCGCAGCGCCGACACATCTTCCTGCCCCATCCCCATCGCGACACGTTTTGGCGTGCCAAACAGGTTGCACAGCACTGGCATGTCGTACCCTTTAGGGTTCTCAAATAGCAGCGCAGGGCCATTGGCGCGCAAAGTACGATCGGCAATTTCAGTCATTTCCAGGTACGGATCGACTGGCATTGCGATACGCTTTAGCTCACCGCGTTGTTCGAGTAGTACCAGAAAGTCGCGTAGGTCGTGGTATTTCATGCAATTAATCGTAGTCAGGATTTGGCGGTCATTATACGGGCTTCATGCACAGCATGCTGTATTTTTGTTAATAACGCGTAAATGCTTATCTGATGACCAATCAGTGATTGGTTATACCTGAGCCGTCTATCCCTGATAACGGCCTTTTGCTATTCTTCCTCAGTTAATGAGGAAAAAAGACACTATGGAATCCTGGTATTTGTTGTACTGCAAACGAGGTCAATTACTACGGGCGCAAGAACATCTCGAGCGTCAGGAAGTGAATTGCCTTACCCCGATGATCAAAATTGAAAAGATCGTTCGAGGCAAACGCACTGCGGTCGATGAACCATTGTTCCCAAACTATATGTTTGTCCGGTTTGACCCTGAAAATATTCATACCACAACCATAAACTCCACGCGCGGCGTCAGCCATTTCGTGCGTTTCGGCAGCCTGCCGGCTACTGTACCGAGTGATGTGATTGAGCAGCTCATCAGTCACACTCCAGAGAACGTACTTGACCCGGATACGCCGTACGAAGGCGATCGCGTGGTGATAACCGAAGGGGCATTCGAAGGTCTGGAGGCGATTTTTAGCGAACCGGACGGAGAAGCCCGTTCTATGCTGCTGCTCAACTTGTTGAATAAACAAGTGATGCAGAGTGTGAGAAACACCGATTTCAAAAAGACATAAAAAAGGCCAGCGATTGCTGGCCTTTCATTTTGATGTTGCCTCTAGCGCTGCATTTGTTCGTCATGCAGCCACTGCGCAACACGCTTCGAGAAGTACGTCAGCACACCATCAGCACCCGCGCGTTTAAAGCACAGTAACGACTCCATGACGGCAGGTTTTTCTGCCAGCCATCCATTCTGGATAGCCGCCATATGCATCGCATATTCACCAGAAACCTGGTAGGCAAAAGTCGGCACGCCAAAGGTATCTTTCACACGGCGAACCACATCCAGATATGGCATACCTGGTTTCACCATCACCATATCAGCACCTTCTTGCAGATCCTGAGCGACTTCCTGCAATGCTTCGTCGCTATTGGCCGGGTCCATCTGATAGGTCTTTTTATTGCCGCCCTTCAGGTTGCCGGATGAACCAATTGCGTCACGGAACGGGCCGTAATAGCAAGAGGCGTATTTCGCGGCATAAGACATAATCTGGGTATTCACGAAACCATCAAGCTCAAGCTGGTCGCGAATCGCCCCGATACGGCCATCCATCATGTCGCTTGGCGCGATGATTTCAGCCCCGGCTTCTGCATGAGACAGCGCCTGACGCACCAGGATTTCACGCGTAATGTCGTTGATAACGTAACCTTCTGCATCAATCACGCCGTCCTGACCGTGAGTGGTGTATGGATCAAGCGCCACGTCGGTCAGCAGACCCAGTTCCGGCACGGCATCTTTCAGTGCACGAACTGCACGCTGAACCAGGCCATTCGGATTATAAGCTTCTTCAGCATGCAGTGATTTTCCTGCGCTCTCGATAACCGGGAACAGGGACAATACCGGCACACCCAGCTTTGCAACAGCTTCCGCTTCTTTGAGCAGCAAATCGACAGTCATGCGGTAAACACCCGGCATCGACGACACTTCTTCCTGACGGTTCTGACCTTCCATCACAAACACAGGATAGATAAGGTCGTTAACCGTTAGTTGATTCTCCGCCACAAGACGGCGGCTGAAATCGTGACGACGGACGCGGCGCATACGGCGGCCAGGAAACGTACCGGGAAATGCATAGCTCATTTACTTTCTCCTGATTTAAGCCAACCGGAAAAGACGGCGGGCATTTTCATCTGTTACTTGCGCAAGCCAGGCGGGATCTTCTCCACGCCATTCAGCCACCTTGTTCAGGATATGCGGCAAGTAGCAGGGTTCGTTCCGACGGGAAGCAGGTTTTGGTTTTAGATCCCGCGGTAACAAATAGGGGGCATCGGTTTCCAGCAGCAGTTGATGCGACGGAATTACCGGTAGCAACTCACGTAATTCAAGGCCACGCCGCTCATCGCATACCCAACCGGTTACGCCAATAAAAATCCCACGAGCCAGACACTCACGCGCTTCATTTTCTGTACCGGTAAAGCAATGCAGCACCACACCTGGCAACTTATCGAGCCAGGGGTCGAGCAGAGCAATAAAGCGTTCATGAGCCTCACGGCAGTGTAAAAATACCGGCATCATCAGGTCAGCCGCAAGGGCCAGTTGTGCGGTAAAAGCACGCTCTTGTTCTGCTGGTGTTGAGAAATTACGGTTGAAATCCAGGCCGCACTCGCCGATTGCGACCACTTCAGAAGCACCAGCAAGTTTGCGAATAGCCTCTGCAGTTTCGTCTTGCCACTGGCTGGCATCATGAGGGTGAACGCCAGCCGTAGACCAGCACCCTTGATACTGTTGCGCCAGTAACAAAGCTTGCTCGCTTTCATGCAGATTCGTGCCTGTCAGTAACATGCCATTGACGCCCACTGAATGCGCGCGAGCAACAACTTCTGCATGGTCTTTCGCAAACTGTGAGCTGGTAAGATTTACACCGATATCAAACATAGGGCCTTCCAAACGACGACCGCCCTGATGGGCGGCCTGAAATTATGACTCTTTATTAGAGTGTTGGTCTTCTGCTTCTGGAGCATCTTCCGGGTCTTCCTCGCCTCTTCTACGTCCTTTACCGACATAGAAACGGGAGAAGAACACGCCGACTTCAAACAGGCAGTACATCGGTATCGCCAGCAGTGTTTGCGAGAATACATCCGGCGGAGTCAACAACATGCCGACAACAAATGCACCAACCAGAATATATGGGCGCTTTTTCTTTAGAGCTTCAGGGGTAGTTACGCCCATCCAGCACAGAAGAATAATGGCTACGGGGACTTCAAAGGCCACGCCAAATGCCATAAACAAGGCCATGACAAAATCGAGGTATTTCGTTATGTCTGTAGACATCACGACCCCTATTGGCGCGGTTTTCGTCAGGAAACCAAACGCTAAAGGGAACACCACGAAATAGGCAAAAGCGATGCCGATATAAAAAAGCATTGTGCTGGAGAACAGCAGCGGCATAACCAGTTTGCGCTCATGTTTATAAAGCGCTGGCGCAATAAACGCCCAGATTTGATAAAGAATGACCGGCGCTGACAGGAACACTGAGACATAAATCGTCAGCTTAATTGGCGCAAAAAACGGTGATGCTACATCGGTAGCAATCATCGTTGAGCCTACCGGCATCTTACTGATTAGCGGTGCGGAGACGATTTGGTAAATGTCGTTGGCAAAGTAAACCAGTGCCAGGAAAATCACCAGCACAGCGATAATGCTATTTAACAGTCGCTTGCGTAGCTCAATCAGATGGCTGATAAGCGGTTGGGTATCTTCTACGGCCATGTTTACTGTTTATCACTCGAAGGTTGAGAAGACGCTGGCATTTTGACTGGTTCTGCCACAGGTTTAATCTGAGGCTGGATCAACTCGTCAGAAACTGCCGCAGGTGCAGGAACTGTCTCAGGCTCAACGACAGGAGCCTGATCGGGCGCACTGGCTTGGTGTGCAGCAGTGGCTGGAGTCACGCCGTCGTGGCTATCTTCGGCATCTTTTATCAATGGGTTATGGATGGTATGAGCCTCATCACTCCCTTTTTCAGGTTCCTGAGTGTACGAGCGTTTCATTGACTCTGCAGCCTGACGCAGCTCATCCATTGATGCCTTAAGCTCTGGAGTGAGATTATCCATGCTCGCCTTTTCAACCTTCTTCAGGCTGTCTTGCAGCTCCTGGATTTTCAGTTCCTGAACCAGTTCATTTTGCACAGTTGCCGCGAGCGAACGCAAAGCGCGAACCCAACCGACAACCGTTTTAACTGCCACAGGCAAACGTTGTGGCCCGAGAACAATCAGGCCAATCACGAATACCAGTAGCAACTCACTGAAACCAATATCGAACACGGTTTACACCTGCTCTTTATCGTTGCTCTTAGCTTCGTCTTTCTTCACTTCGCCAGGTTGTTTATCTGCAAGTGTTTTCGCTGTGAAATCAGCATCCTGAACGGATTTATCTTTCTCTTTATCTTCATCGTCACCCATCGCTTTTTTAAAGCCTTTGATGGATGCGCCCAAATCAGAACCGATAGAACCCAGTTTCTTGGTACCAAACAGCAGAACGACGATAACGGCAATGATCAACAATTGCCAAATACTGATACCACCCATAATGTTGCCTCAAATCACAGTGATGAATATACCCAACCTCTTTCAAGTTGCAGATGTTCATGCATCCTGAAATCTATTGGGTACAGATAACGGCCTGTATTGTACCGCACGTTGTCCGCTAAAAACGATTAAAAACAACTCAGGCTGAGCGCCGCCAGCCAATCAACCAGGTCACAACCCCCCCGGCCATCAACCAGGCGGGCATTAATTCCCATTCTGGTTTGTTAATCAACAATAAAGTCCCACTTAGCATCAGCATAGCGCCAATACCAAACAGATAGCGCGATTGCGCCTGGCGCACCTGGTTGCGTTGCAAATCACGCGTTATTTTATCAACGCTGTGTTGCAATTGTTTACCCTGGCGCAAACTGTCGTACATCAGTTCCGGCAGTTCTGGCATTTTTTCAATCCAGAACGGCGCTTTTTCTTTGAAAGAACGAATAAGCGCAGGAATACCCACCTGATCTTTGATCCAATCTTCCAGGAAAGGTTTGGCGGTTTTCCACAAATCAAGTTGCGGATAAAGCTGCCTACCAAGCCCTTCAACGTAAAGTAGCGTCTTTTGCAATAAAACAAGCTGCGGCTGCACTTCCATATTAAAGCGACGTGCCGTATTGAACAGGTTCAGCAACACATGGCCAAAGGAAATTTCCGCTAATGGCTTTTCAAAGATTGGCTCGCAAACGGTACGAATGGCAAACTCGAAGTCTTCAACATTCGTGTCTGGTGGTACCCAGCCTGAATCCACATGCAATTCAGCAACTTTGCGGTAATCTCGGTTAAAGAAGGCGATAAAGTTCTCAGCAAGATAGCGTTTATCTTCTTTATTGAGTGAACCCACAATACCGCAGTCGATACCAATGTATTGCGGGTCTTCAGGGTGTTCATAGCTGACGAAAATATTGCCTGGGTGCATATCGGCATGGAAGAAGCTGTCGCGGAAAACCTGAGTGAAGAAGACCTGCACGCCACGCTCTGCCAACAGTTTCATGTTGGTGCCCTGTTTATGCAGCATCGCAATATCAGAAACGGGAATACCGTAAATACGCTCCATCACCATCATGTCCTGGCTGCAATAGTCAGAGAACACCTCCGGCACATACAGCATCGAGCTACCTTCAAAATTGCGGCGTAACTGAATGGCGTTTGCCGATTCGCGCAGCAGATTTAGCTCATCAATTAAGGTCTTCTCATATTCGCGCACAACTTCAAGCGGGCGCAAACGGCGACCATCAGGCATCAGACGTGGTACCCATCGCGCGAGACGATAGATGAGTTTCATATCCGCTTTGATGATTGGCAAAATGTCCGGGCGAATGACTTTGATAACCACTTCTCGCCCATTTTCTTTCAGGCGAGCGGTATGTACCTGGGCAATGGAAGCTGACGCAAGCGGCTTGATTTCAAAATCGTCAAACCAGGCTTCTACAGGAAGCCCTCCCATCGCTTGTTCGATTTGTTTTTTTGCCAGCGCCCCGTCAAATGGTGCAACGCGGTCCTGCAACATCGCCAGTTGATCGGCAATTTGCGGCGGGAACAAGTCACGACGTGTAGAAAGCATCTGCCCAAACTTGATCCATACCGGGCCAAGCTCTTGTAAAGCCAGACGCAAACGCTCACCCAGAGGCTTTTCTTTATGGCGGTTTGGCATCCAGAAAAGCGTACGCCGCCAGATACGTAATGGCAGCGTAATGCGGACACGAGGGATCAGTTCATCCAGACCATAACTAAGAAAAGTGCGGACAATGAAATAGAGGCGACGAATTTCTCCAGGCGTCATTTGTTCTCCAGTTTGTTCAGTCGCGCGATGAGTGCGTCAACATTTCGTTCGACTGCTGCCGTTTCCTCAGCAAACCATGCAACCTCAAGCGATCCCGGTGCCATCTTCCACTCTTCCGTAATGGCTTCTGACAGGTATTGCTGGTTACGAGTAAATCCTTTCTTGAATAACTTACCGCCACCACGGATAACTTTACTGATACCTTCGGCGGCAATATCACCGATGTAAGGTGCTAATAATTCAGCAGGATCGAACTCGGCAAGATCCATCAGAGAAACCCAATTCTGGACAACCTGAAGATCGCCTTGAACCTCTAATTCACCGCTGCGAATCAGCGCAGTAAGCTGCTGCCTGTCACGTAGTTTAGGCAAGGTGCCAAGCCCGGTTAGCACCATGCAATCAGCTTCATCTTCCCACTGACCCAGTACATCAATTTGCTGTTCGCTAAAGACCAGAACAATTGGCGAAGAGAACTCTTTGAGCTCAACGCGTAACACCTTACCCACTAAGCGCTGACGTGCCGCTTTCAGTCCCCGATCGCGCCAGAGAAAAGTATTGAGAATATTTTCAATTCCGGCAGTCATTAGCGGTGTAAAAGGCATCACGAGTTCCCTGTCAGAATTTATAACCACGGTGCAGAGCAACTACGCCAGCGGTCAGGTTGAAATAGGTGGTATTTTCAAAGCCCGCATCTTCCATCATCGCTTTCAATGTTTCTTGATCAGGATGCATGCGAATAGACTCAGCCAGATAACGGTAACTTTCCGCATCCTGCGCAACAATTTCACCGATTCGCGGCAAAATGTGGAAGGAGTACGCATCGTAAGCTTTGCTCAGTGGTTCAATAATCGGTTTAGAGAATTCCAGAACCAACAGGCGGCCACCTGGTTTTAATACGCGATACATTGAACGCAGCGCTTTCTCTTTGTCTGTCACATTTCGCAGGCCAAAAGAGATGGTGATGCAGTCAAAGAAGTTATCCGGGAATGGCAGGGCTTCAGCGTTAGCCTGAACATAGTTCACGTTGCCAACCACACCGATGTTGCGCAGTTTTTCGCGCCCCATTTTCAGCATTGAGTCATTGATATCAGCCAGAACCACTTCGCCTGTTTCACCTACCAGACGGGAGAACTTAGCGGTTAAATCACCGGTTCCGCCTGCTAAGTCCAGTACGCGCTGACCACGACGAACACCACTGCAATCAATGGTGAAACGCTTCCATATACGATGGATGCCAAATGACATTAAGTCATTCATTACGTCGTATTTTGCGGCCACAGAGTGGAACACATTAGCGACCATATCGGCCTTCTGTTCCTTCGCTACAGTGCGAAAGCCAAAGTGTGTTGTTTCCTGGGATTCTTCAACCATCTCAATGCCTGCTTATCCAAAAAAATGTTCGTGAAGTGTAACAGAATGAGCCCTAAAGCCCTATGCTTCAAGCTGCAGGGGTGTTGGCTGCACTCACAAACCCCAGTCACTTACTTTAGTAAGCTCCTGGGGATTTGTTCCTTTGCCGCCTACTTGCAACTCGAGTTATTCTCGCTACAAACTGTTTTCCATATTCTTCTCTTCGTCGTTTTCATGCTCATGGCGCTCGATATTATCGCCTTCTTCAAGTCTGGCCTGTTCGACTAAATCAGGATTAATCTCACGTTTAACCTCAACGCCCAGACCACGAAATGCATCTGCCTGGATGAGAATATTGCCGCGCCCGGAAGAGAGTTTTTTCATCGCCTGGCGGTAATTATCCTGGGCTTTATCGAGGCTTTGACCAATCGCCGACATGTCATCAACAAAGAGGCGCATTTTGTCATAGAGTCGGCTGGCACGTTCGGCAATTTGTTGCGCATTCCGGCTCTGGTGCTCATAACGCCACAAATTGGCAACCGTTCTTAATGCCACCAATAATGTGGTTGGGCTAACGAGCATAATGTTATTTCTGAGCGCTTCGCTGATCAATTCAGGCTGGCGGTCGATCGCCAGTAAAAATGCGGGCTCAACCGGGATAAACATCAGCACATAATCCAGCGACCGCAGCCCAGGCAACTGCTGATAGTCTTTACGGCCCAGCATGCGAATGTGGTTACGCACCGCTGCAATATGCTCGTTGAGGGCAATTTCACGAGTTACGTCGTCGTCACCGTTGTAGTAACGCTCATAGGCCACCAGCGTCATTTTGGCGTCGATAACCACATCTTTGCCTTGTGGGAGGCGCACAATGACATCCGGCTGCATGCGGCTATTATTTTCTAGCTGAATGCTTACCTGAGTTTCGTATTCATACCCTTCGCGTAAGCCAGACGCCTCCAGCACCCGCGTCAACACAACCTCACCCCAGTTACCCTGGGTTTTATTATCCCCTTTCAGGGCTTTGGTGAGATTGAGCGCCTCTTGCGCCATTTGCGCATTCAGTTGCTGAAGGTTACGAATTTCGTGAGTTAGCGTGTGGCGTTCGCGAGCTTCCTGCCCAAAGCTTTCCTGAACCTGGCGGCGGAAACCATCCAGTTGTTCGCGAAGTGGCGAGAGCAAGCCATTCAAACTTTGGCGGTTTTGCTCTTCAACTTTACGGCCGCTGTTTTCAAAGATGCGATTGGCAAGGTTTTCAAATTGTTCGCTGAGGCGCTGCTCGCTGTTGAGCATCTGGCGATGTTTGTCATCAGCATTAAGACGGGTTTGTTCCAGAAGTGTGGAGAGTTCGCGGATATCGGCTTCCTGGGCACTGTTAATTTCAAGCTGAGTGCGCAGCTCACGGTTGAGTTGCTCACATTCTTCTTTCCAGTGCTGGTTTTGCTGTAACTCCTGCCGTGCAGCAGTCAGTTCGCCGTAGATTTCTCTTTGTTCTTCATGCAGTGCGGATTGCCGCCCGGCCGCTCGTAAACTTGCCAGCAACCAACCAGTCAGAACACCAACCAGCGCAATACCGAGCCCGAACAAAATAGAAATATCCACAGTCACTCCAACAAGCCATGCCAGACACTAGCAAAATAAAATTGTGCTGTATAAATGTCCAGATGAAAAGGAGTTTACTGCGAGGCGTTACGCAAAGCGTAAAAATTAAGCCGGCTTGCACCGGCTTTGGGGGACTAGATCAGGTGACGAGCTGCTTCCACAACGATTTTCACCGCATGGCTTTCAGTTTTCTTCATGGTCTCAGCGTTCGGGATCTCTTGCTGAGTACGGTTCACAATCACACCCGCAACCATACCCGCACGCAGGCCCTGGCTTGCACACATGGTCAGCAGTGTTGCAGATTCCATCTCGTAGTTCATCACGCCCATCTGCTGCCACTCTTCCATAGAGCCTTTGTAGCGGTTAACTACACGGCCTGAGAAGGTGTCGTAACGCTCCTGGCCTGGGTAGAAGGTATCGGAAGATGCAGTCACACCAATGTGTGTGGTCGCGCCAATAGACTTCGCGGCCTCAACCAGTGCAGTGGTACATGCAAAATCAGCAACCGCAGGGTATTCCATTGGAGCAAAGTGCAAGCTGGCACCGTCAAGGCGCACAGAAGCAGTTGTCACCAGAACATCACCAACATTGATATGTGGCTGAATTGCACCGGTAGTCCCGATACGCAGGAAAGTACGAATCCCCAGCTGTGCCAGTTCTTCCACAGCGATAGAGGTTGATGGACCACCGATACCGGTGGAACAGACGATAACTGGCTTGCCGTCTAACTCAGCACGCCAGGTAGTAAATTCACGGTGGGCAGCCAATTTGACCGGCTTATCCATCAGTACAGCGATTTTTTCAACTCGCTCAGGATCGCCCGGGACGATGGCAAGTGTTGCCCCTTGCAGATCGCTTTTAGTGAGGCCGAGGTGAAAAACATCAGACTTGGACATAACAGACTCCTGCATTGAATAGGTTGGCTTACATTGCAATGGGGGTACTGTACAGAACCCTCGCAAAGAATTTCGTGACGCATTTCACTTTGAATCAAACAAGTTACATTATTTTCAACTGCAATAGTGATGAAAATCACACTTAAAGGGGTGGCGCACATAGTTCTGATATTGAGAAGAAGGCGACTAAACAATCCACCAGCAACTCGAAGAATAACGGGAAAAAGCTATAGTTATCGCACTGCGCTAATTCTGGTAAGGAGAATGCCAATGAAAGAAGAACATATAGGTAAATCACCGGGCGGGCATTTTGCGCCAGCGGCCTCCCCTCTTGCTTCAACCGTATTGCATACCCCAGATGATGCTATTCATGCAGGGGAAACCTCAATTCCTACGCAGGGCGAAAACATGCCGGCGTTCCATGCCAGACCAAAAGGGGCGGAAGGCCCGCTGCCGATTGTAATCGTGGTGCAGGAAATTTTCGGTGTGCATGAACACATTCGTGATGTTTGTCGCCGCCTGGCGCTGGAAGGGTATCTGGCAATCGCGCCAGAGCTCTATTTCCGCCAGGGTGATCCCAATGATTATTCCGATATCCCTACCCTTTTCAGCGAGCTGGTTTCAAAAGTGCCCGATGCACAGGTGCTCGCGGATCTTGATCACGTCGCTAATTGGGCGGCAAGAAACGGTGGTGATGCACATCGTTTGATGATGACAGGGTTTTGTTGGGGTGGCCGTATAACGTGGCTGTATGCCGCACACAATCCGCAGTTGAAAGCGGCTGTGGCCTGGTATGGAAAATTAGTGGGCGAAAAGACATTAAACTCCCCGCATCACCCAGTCGACATCGCAGTCAATTTGAATGCGCCAGTGCTTGGGCTTTATGGCGGGCAGGACACGGGAATTCCACAGGATACTGTGGAAACAATGCGCCATGCGTTGCGTGCCGCTAATGCCAACGCAGAAATCATCGTTTACCCGGAAGCAGGACATGCTTTTAATGCGGACTACCGCCCGAGCTATCATGCAGATTCAGCCAAAGATGGCTGGGTGCGGATGCTGGCGTGGTTTGCACGCTTTAGTGCGAAGAAGTAATGCAGTTAATTAAGGGGGAAAGATTCCCCCACTTCTTACTTTATTAAGCTTTACGCAAATTCTGCGCAGCCTTCACCATATTCGCCAGTGCCAGGCGAGTCTCCGGCCAGCCACGGGTTTTCAGGCCGCAGTCCGGGTTGACCCACAAGCGCTCTGCCGGAACGCTTTCCGCCGCTTTCTTCAGCAATGCTTCAATCCATTCCACGCTCGGTACGTTCGGTGAGTGAATGTCATATACGCCCGGCCCAATTTCATTCGGGTATTCGAACTCTTTAAATGACTCCAGCAAGTCCATATCGGAACGCGAGGTTTCGATGGTGATCACGTCTGCATCCAGCGCGGCAATGGAGTCCATGATGTCGTTGAATTCGCAGTAACACATGTGCGTGTGGATTTGTGTGTCATCACGCACCACGGCGGCATTCAGGCGGAAGGCTTCCACGCCCCACTCCAGATACGCCTGCCAGTCGGAACGGCGCAGCGGTAAACCTTCGCGCAGTGCGGGTTCGTCAATCTGGATGATGCCGATACCTGCCGCTTCGAGATCCGCCACTTCGTCACGCAGCGCAAGGGCAATTTGTTTGGCGATGGTTTCACGGCTCACATCTTCGCGCGGGAATGACCAGCACAGAATTGTCACCGGGCCAGTCAGCATGCCTTTTACCGGTTTGTCAGTCAGGGATTGCGCGAACGATGCCCACTCCACAGTAATGGCTTCCGGGCGGCTGATATCACCGATGACAACCGGTGGCTTCACGCAGCGAGAACCGTAACTCTGCACCCAGCCGTTCTGAGTAAACACGAAACCGTCGAGGTGCTCACCGAAGTATTCCACCATGTCGTTACGTTCGGCTTCCCCATGCACCAGTACATCCAGCCCCAGACGTTCCTGTTCAGCAACGGCTTGTTTGATATGTTCGGCGATACCGGTGCGATAGTTATTCGCATCCAGGTTACCTTTTTTAAACTCCAGGCGCAGGCCACGAATTTCCGTCGTTTGCGGGAATGAACCGATAGTCGTCGTCGGCCAGGCCGGGAGATTGAAGCGCTGGCGCTGTGCCACGGCACGATCGGCGTAGTCACTCTGGCGTTGGCTGTCTTGCGCCGTAATGGTCGCCAGACGTTTGCCAACGGCCGCATTATGGACACGCTGTGAATGGCGGCGAGCCTGAATTGGCGCACTCCATTCAACCAGTTTTTCAGTATTGCCGCTGTTCAGGGCTTCGGTCAGCAAAGACAGTTCGGCACATTTTTGCAGCGCGAAGGCAAACCAACTCTTCACTTCAGCATCAAGACGTGTTTCAACGCTTAGGTCGATTGGGCTGTGCAGCAGAGAACAGGAAGAAGCGACCCACAGATCACGTTTACCGACGATCGCCTGCAATTGTTGATATTTTTCGCTCAGATCAGCACGCCAGACGTTACGACCATTAATCACACCGGCCGATAACAGCCAGTTGGCGGGCAGTTGCTGATGCAGCGCGTTGATATCGTCTTTACCATGGACGAAGTCGACGTGCAGACCCTGAACCGGCAGCGCCGTAATGGTGTTCAGGTTTGGCGTCACGCCTTCAAAATAAGTGGTCAGCAACATTTTAACGTTACCAGCCAGCGCGTCGTAAGCCGGTTTGAACGCATCGAGCCATTCTTGCGGTAACTCCAGCACCAGAGCAGGCTCGTCGATCTGCACCCACTCGATGCCACGCTTTGCCAGTTCCGCCAGCACCTGCTGGTAAACCGGTAGAATATCTTGCAGCAGGCTCAGGCGGTCAAACGGCTCGCCTTTCACTTTGCCAAGCCACAGGTAAGTCACTGGCCCAAGCAGTACAGGTTTCACGTTGTGGCCAAGCGCCAGTGCTTCATCTACTTCATCCAACAGCTGTGTCCAGGTCAGTTTGAACTGCTGGCCTTTAGTGAACTCCGGCACCATGTAGTGGTAGTTAGTGTTGAACCATTTGGTCATTTCAGCGGCAGCAGCAGGCGTACCCGTTGGCGCGCGGCCACGGCCTAAACGGAACAAGGTATCTATATCGACGCTACCGTCCGCGTTCTGATGACGAGCCGGCACGTTGCCAAGCAGCAAGCTGGTGGTCAGAACGTGATCGTACCAGGCGAAATCGCCCACTGGCAGCAGTTCCACGCCAGCTTCTTTTTGTTGGTCCCAGTGGCGGGCACGCAGTTCGCGGCCTACCGCCAGTAATTCTTCCTGGGTGGAGCTGCCCGCCCAGTAACTTTCTTGTGCTTTTTTCAGTTCGCGACGCAGGCCGACACGAGGGAAGCCGAGGGTGTGATTTTTTATCGTCATGTTCTTTCCTCAATATTCATTATTCGACTCATTTAGCCGTCCAGATGTTTACACATCTATAATCAACAGGTACTGTATATTCCTCAAGCGCAATTTGCTCATGCCGAATTGAAGGACTTTCATGATCGAGATTAAACATCTGCGGACGCTACAGGCGTTACGAAATTGCGGCTCTTTAGCCGCTGCGGCTGCCGCGTTGCATCAAACCCAATCGGCCCTCTCCCATCAATTCAGCGATCTGGAGCAGCGCCTGGGTTTCCGCCTGTTTGTCCGTAAAAGTCAGCCACTGCGGTTTACGCCTCAGGGCGAGGTGCTGTTGCAACTGGCTGAACAAGTGTTGCCGCAGATTAGCCGTGCGCTGCAGGCTTGCAACGAACCGCACCAGACCCAGCTTCGCATCGCCATCGAATGCCATAGCTGTATTCAGTGGCTGACGCCCGCGCTGGAAAACTTCCACAAAACCTGGCCGCAGGTGGATCTGGATTTCAAATCTGGCGTGACGTTCGACCCGCAGCCTGCACTGCAACAGAGTGAGCTGGATATCGTATTAACGTCCGACATCCTGCCGCGCAGCGGTCTGCATTATTCGCCAATGTTTGATTATGAAGTGCGCCTGGTGCTGGCAACGGATCACCCGCTGGCAAGCAAAACGCGTATTGAACCGGAAGATTTGAGCAGCGAAACGTTGTTGATTTACCCGGTGCAGCGCCAACGACTCGATATCTGGCGCCATTTCCTGCAACCCGCAGGCGTCAGCCCATCGCTGAAAAGTGTCGATAACACGCTGCTGCTGATTCAGATGGTGTCAGCCCGCATGGGGATTGCTGCGCTGCCACATTGGGTAGTGGAAAATGTTGAGCGCCAGGGTCTGGTCGTAACCAAAACCCTGGGCGAAGGACTGTGGAGCCGGTTGTACGCCGCCGTGCGCGATGGCGAGCAGCGCCAACCGGTAACGGAAGCGTTTATTCGCTCGACGCGTTCACACGCTTGCGAGCATCTGCCGTTTGTGAAGAACGCGGAGCGACCCAATGGCGATGTACCCATAGCGAAGCCATTATCACCGACCCACCAATAATAAAACTCGGCCAGTGAGGCTGTTCTTGCCAGATGGCAAGGTTAACCAGCAGCCCCGCCGGAACATGCACGTTGTTCATGATACCAAGCGTGCCCGCATCCACCTGCGTGGCGCCATAGTTCCACATAAAGTAGCCCAGCCCGGAAGCCACCACACCAAGCCACACCAGAATGCCCCATTGCAGATGAGTAGTCGGCAGTTTGTGCGGATTCCCCAACGCAAACCAGGCTGTTACAGCCACGACTGCCGCCCCGAGGTAGAACCACGAAAATGCGCAACGTTGCGGCATCGGACGCGTTTCCATCAACCGTTTGTAGCCCACCATACCGATGGCGAAGCAGATGTTTGCCGCCTGAACCAGCATCAGACCAATCCAGAAGTGATCGCTCACTTTGTCGTAGCGAATAATCGCCGCACCAACCACGGCAAGCCCGGCACTCAATGCGTAGCCCCAACGTAGCTTGTTGCCGCTGATCAAGTCATAAATCAGCGTAACGTAAAGCGGCGTCATTACCGTAAACAGCAGGAATTCTGAAACGGTGAGGTAGAGATACGCCTGGAAGCTAAACAGGTACATCACGCCGAGTTGCAGTGCGCCCACCAGCATATACAGCAGCAATGTTTTCGCGCTGTAGCCTTTAAAGCGCAGGAAAGGCAGGAACACTATCGCCGCCAGCCCGACGCGCATCAGCACTGAAAAGTAGCTGTCGACATGCCCGGCAAGGTATTCGCCAATCAGGCTAAAAGAGAAGGCCCACAGAATAGTGGTGATGATCAGTAACGGCACGATGAAGTCTCTACTACGGGAGATTAATGCTTCATTGTAGCGAAGGGAATGTGCAGAAGTTGAACTATTTGGTTGACGAGTGGTGATTAGTTCACCACTCGTTTATCACGAATCAGTCTTTGCCGAGGAACATTTTGCGCAGGTAATGCGGAACCGCGTTATCACCGTTGGTGCCGATGACTTCAAGCTCTGGCAGTAAGTCTTTCAGGCGCTGGTGAGCGTTGCCCATGATGCAGCCTTTACCCGCCATGCTAAGCATTTCCGCGTCATTCATGCCGTCACCAAAGGAAATGCAGTCTTTCAGGCCGTAGCCCATCGCTTTGGATACCGCTTCCAGCGCGTGACCTTTCGATACGCCGCCCGCCATCACTTCCAGGCAAGTCAGCGTGGAGAAACTCACATTCACGCGGTCGCCCCAGCGAGCGAGCAACGCTTGCTCAAGCGGCAGGAGTTTTTCATGTGAATCACAGGTGAAGAACACTTTGCTGACGCCATCGGCTTCCAGCAAGCCTGGTTCAAACAGGGTGTAATTGAACACCGCTTCTTTGAAATATTTCATCTCTTCCGGGCGGTGACGGTTCATAAACCACTGGTCGCCACGGTAGACGTTGGTCACGATATCTTGATTGGTATGCACCACACCAAACAGATCCTGAGCGATGTCATGGTCAAGATCGTGGCTGAACACCAGGTTACCGTCAGTATCATGCACACGCGCACCGTTTGAGGTGATCATGTAGGCTTTGATTTCGAGGTTATCGCGGATTTGCCCCACGTCGATATGGTGGCGACCCGTTGCAAAGACGAAATGAACACCTTCAGCGGTGAGCAATTTCAGCGTTTCTTTAGCATACGGGGAGAGAGTGTGATCAGGGGACAGCAACGTGCCATCTAAGTCAGACGCAACGACATGGTACATAGGATTTGGAACCTCTGGTGTTAAATTCAGATTAATTATGCCTGTCAAAAAAGGCGATGACGGCATTCAGCGCTTCGGTCCGCATATCGTCCTTTTCGAACAGGATCTCATGATACGCACCGTTTATGACGTAAGGTGTTTCCCCCTCACAAGGGTGGCCCGCCGCGGCGCGAATCTCACAGAATTGGTCATGCGCTCGGTTATCTACGACGCGCTCCTCTTCTGCCTGCAGGATAAAAATCGGCGTGGTGATAGCAGTGGCTCCTGCTAAAACCTGTTCTCCTGCGAGTATCCCTTCTCTTACCCAGTGATTCGTTGGCCCACCCAACCGCAATGCTGGCTCATCAGCATAAAAACGCAGGTTGCGGCGGTAACGTTCACGACTATGGGTCAGGACATTAACGCTAAATGGTAATGCACGCCAGCGGCCTGTTCCGATTGCATAACCCTCACGAATACGCTGATGGCCTTCCGCCCAATCAAGAATATGGCGCACCATCCAGTCAGGCCAGCGCAAGGCAATACCAAACATCGGCGCACACAGTGCAACTGCATCAAAGCATTGTGAGTTTTTCTCAAGCCACAGCGTAATTATCGCGCCACCCATGGAATGCGCTAACGCGTAGCGTTTTCTCCAGGGGCCGTTGGCGACTTCGTGCTGATAAAAGCGGTCAAAGTCGTCGACATAGTCGCTAAATTTCGCCACATGGCCGCGATGTGAGTCCGAAAGCATGCGCCCGGAACGCCCTTGCCCACGGTGGTCGATGATTAAAATATCGAACCCACAATGGAAAAGGTCATAAGCCAGTTCGGCATATTTGACGTAACTTTCGATCCGGCCAGGGCAAACGGCAATGACCCTATCGTGATCCTGCGCGCGAAAGCGTACATAGCGTACCGGCACTTCGTCGACGCCTGAAAATTCACACTCTTCGCGCTGCCGCCAGAAGTCCATCAGAGGACCGGTGGTGAAAGCCGCAAAGGCGTTTTCCCTGTTTGACCATCCATTTTTATGCTGAGTCATATCGCTTTTTTGTGATTCGTAGCACGCTCATCAACAATAGCGTATTGTGGCATAAAAGTGTTCGATCAGGGAATTTCACATGAGTGTTGAGTGGTGGTTAACCTATCTCGTGACCACAATAATTCTGAGTCTGTCACCCGGTTCCGGGGCAATTAATACCATGACCACCGCCATTAGCCACGGCTATCGGGGAGCTGCCGCGTCGATTGCCGGGCTGCAAACGGGGCTTGCGATTCATATCGTGCTGGTTGGGATTGGCCTGGGTGCGCTGTTCTCACACTCATTGCTGGCTTTTGAAATTTTGAAATGGGCGGGTGCCGCTTATCTTGTCTGGCTTGGTATTCAGCAATGGCGTGCCGCGGGTGCGCTGGACTTGAATACTCTGGCAACCACCCAACCACGCAGCCGTCTGTTTAAGCGCGCGATTTTTGTGAACCTGACGAACCCAAAAAGCATCGTCTTTCTTGCTGCACTTTTCCCGCAGTTTATCTCACCGCACCAGCCACAGGCGTTGCAGTATTTAGTGCTCGGTGTGACGACTGTAGTGGTGGATATTATTGTGATGATTGGCTATGCGGGGCTTGCAACACGTATTGCAGGCTGGATTAAAGGACCAAAGCAGATGAAAGCGTTGAACCGCGTATTTGGTTCGCTGTTTATGTTGGTTGGCGCACTCCTTGCGGGAGCACGCCAGTAATACCCGTCATACTTCAAGTTGCAGGGGTGTTGGCTGCACTCACAAACCCCAGTCACTTACTCAAGTAAGCTCCTGGGGATTTGCTCCCTTGCCGCCTACCTGCAACTCGAATTATTTTGGGTTTATAAGGAAGGATTATCGGGAGATGATCAGGTGGATGCCGAATCCGGCAAACAAAACACCGGCAACACCATCAATCCATTTCGCAAGGCGCTGGTAACCCCGGCGCATTTGCGGCAATGCGAACAGGCTGGCAACCACGGTAAACCAGACGAAGGTTTCCAGAGCAATCATGACGAATAATCCCCAACGCTCGGCGCTGCCAACATCATTACTGACAAACAGTGAAAACACGCTGCCGAAATAAATGATAGCTTTTGGATTCGAGAGATTGGTCAACAGGCCCTTCAGGAAGCTGCGTCCACTGCGAGCCAGCTCAACACTGACCTCTTCAGTCGGCTTAACCGTTTCTTTTTTCAATGCGCTGCGCAGCATCTGATAACCCATCCAGCACAGATACAAGCCACCGCCGACCATAATAATGCTGTGTAGCCACGCCATTTTTTCGAGGATCAGGTTAAGGCCGAGCAGCGCCACGCCAGACCAGACCATCACGCCGCCGGTAATACCCAGCACGCCCATCATGGCTTCTTTTCGGGAACGGCTAACGGCTGTCTGCGAGACAAAAAAGAAATCCGGACCAGGCGTAACCAGAGCGACAATATGCAGAACCGCCACGGTCATAAATAGCATCAACATAGGAATTAACTCGCTAGATTATTAGTTGGGGAATAACTATACGAGTTGCAGCAAAGACTGGCTACTACTCATCTTCGCCATCGACATGGCTGCGAATAAGTGCCATAAACTCGCGCCCAAAGCGCTCCAGTTTACGCGTACCCACACCGTTAACGCCTAGCATTTCACTCGGCGTAATCGGCATTTGTTCGGCCATTTCGATAAGCGTCGCGTCGTTAAACACCACATACGGCGGGATATTCTCTTCGTCGGCAATGGCTTTACGCAGCTTGCGCAATTTGGCGAACAGCTTGCGATCGTAGTTTCCGCCAAACACTTTCGGGCTGGATTTCGATTTGATTGCCACAATACGCGGCACGGCGAGCATTAAGGGTTCTTCGCCACGTAAATACGGGCGAGCCGCGGCGGTGAGCTGCAATGCGGAATGTTGGGCGATGTTTTGCGTCACCACACCGAGGTGAATCAACTGGCGGATAACGCTGACCCAATGCTCGTGGGTCTGGTCGCGGCCAATGCCATAAACCGGTAATTTGTCGTGCTGTAATTCGCGGATACGCTGGTTATTGGCACCGCGCAGCACTTCCACGACATAGCCCATACCAAAGCGTTGGTTGACGCGATAAATACAGGACAGCGCTTTTTGCGCATCCACCAGCCCGTCGTAGCGGCGCGGTGGATCGAGACAAACATCGCAGTTGCCACAAGATTGCTGGCGACCTTCACCGAAGTAATTCAGCAACACCAGGCGGCGACAGGTCTGCGCTTCGGCAAACGCGCCCATTGCGTTGAGTTTATGGCGCTCAATATCCTGTAATTGCCCGACCGGTTTTTCTTCGAGGCATTTACGCAACCACGCCATATCGGCCGGATCGTAAAATAGCATTGCTTCCGCAGGTAGGCCGTCACGCCCGGCACGGCCAGTTTCCTGGTAATAGGATTCGATATTGCGCGGGATGTCGAAGTGCGCGACAAAACGCACGTTGGGTTTATTGATGCCCATACCGAATGCTACGGTCGCGACAACAATTTGCAAGTCATCACGTTGGAATTTTTCCTGCACTTCCGCACGCACCTGATGTTCAAGCCCGGCGTGATAAGCCCCGGCGCTGATACCTTTACTTTGCAGACGCGCAGCTGTGTCTTCTACTTTGGCGCGGCTGCCACAGTAAATAATGCCGGATTTCCCACGCTGTTCTTGCACATAGCGCATCAGCTGATCGAGAGGTTTAAACTTCTCCATCAGCATGTAGCGGATATTCGGGCGGTCAAAACTGCTGATTTGAATCAGCGGGTCGTGCAAACCAAGCAGACGAACAATGTCCGCACGCGTGGTGTCATCAGCCGTAGCAGTTAAGGCAATGAATGGCACCGTCGGCAGACGTTGGCGAAGTTGGCCTAATGCGGCATATTCCGGGCGAAAATCGTGGCCCCACTGTGAAATACAGTGCGCCTCGTCAACCGCGATCATCGACAAATGCCACTGGCTGATTTGGTCGATGAAGTTGTCCATCATCAACCGTTCCGGCGCGATGTATAACAGGCGAATCTGCCCGGTACGGCAGCCCGCCATCACTTCTTGTTGCTGTTCGCGATTTTGGGTGGAGTTAAGGCTCGCGGCGGCAACGCCGTTTGCCAGCAACTGATCGACCTGGTCTTTCATCAGGGAAATCAGCGGGGAAACCACGACAGTCAGCCCGCCAAACACCAGCGCCGGGATTTGATAGCACAGTGATTTGCCACCGCCTGTCGGCATGACAACCAGGCAATCGCGCCCCTCCAGCACCGTTTCGATGATGGTTTCCTGACCTGGGCGGAACTGTTGATAGCCAAAGGTATCTTGCAAAACCTGTCTGGCCAGCACTGCCTGATTAATTACTTCCGCCTGTGTCACGCTTTCCCCACCACAAAAACCGCCAATTTCTTAGAACAGATCGTTAAGCATAACGCCGACACCGAAGCGTGTCTGGTTAAAGTTGTAATCAATTAATGACTCACCGTAACCGCTGTAAAGCTGGGTATAAAGGCGCACGTGCTTAGTGACCGGATAACTAAAGCCTAATTCGCCGCCGCCGTAGCCGGTATTCCAGTTGTACTGCCCTTTCATACTCAGAATCGCATCGCCAAACTGGTAGCCAACGCGCAACTGGTAGTAGCCCAGGTATTTGGTGATATCCGGGTTATCCTCGGTGCTGCCAATTACATACCACGGCTTCACTTCAACCATCCAGTTACCGTGCTCAGCCATCAGACGCGTGTATAAACGGTTCCAGCTGCGAGACGTTGGGTCTGAACGACCATTGGAATCGTGGTTATAACCCATCTCAACGTCGCGTAATGTCCAGCCAGCAAAGGTTTCATCCGTTGCAAAACCGAGGAAAAGCTGCGATTCATAGTTGGTTTCACGAAAAGGAGAAGACTCTCCACTGTTCGACAACTGCCACCAGGACTTTTGGGTATATGAGCCACCTAACACTGAGTTAGGCCCCAGAATACCGCGCCAGATAGGGAACGCGAGGCTAAGCTGGAATTTTACTTCGTCTTTGCGGGCATTATCAGACCAGTTATAACTGCGAATCGCCTCTTTATTCAGATCATCAGTCACCGTATAGATCAGATAGTTAGTTTCATACGGGTAAAGTGTGAACGGATTGTCATGTTCCAGAAGCATATTCGCAATGATGCTGCCACGCACAGCCGGTTTATCATGCACTTGCTTTATGGTCGCTTCAGCTGCGTTAGCCATAGAAGGAAGCAGGCATGCCGCCATCAGCCATCCTAGATACTTGCGCATCAATGGTGTTCTCCTGAAAGAAAAGGTTTCAAATTATTATCAGGGACACATTCTACATAGTTCTTAATCTGGACGCTCGGTCTACAGTTCTTAAAGTAGCAATCAACGATTGCGAAGCATAAAATACACAATTAATTAACATTATGCCCAAGCTACTTCAAGATTCAGGTAGGCGGCAATCGAATGAATCCCGATGAGCTTACTCAAGTAAGTGATTCGGGTGAATGAGAGCAGCCAAAAACCCTGCATCTTGAAGGGCGAAGGGTATGTGATTTTGTATTGATCGAGGAACGATCCATGTCTACCCCATTTTTGACCCCGGAAGCCGCTTTACAACTGGTCGGTGAAATTTTTGTCTACCACATGCCATTTAACCGTGCGCTTGGGCTGGAGCTTATCCGTTACGAGAAAGATTACGCCGAGCTTTGTTTTAATAACCAGCCGATGATGGTAGGGAACTGGGCGCAGAGTATTTTGCATGGCGGTGTCATCGCCTCATCGCTGGATGTGGCGGCAGGCCTGGTTTGTGTGGGCAGTACGCTCACCCGCCACGATAGTATTAGCGAAGAAGAACTACGCCAACGTCTCTCGAAAATGGGAACTATCGATTTACGCGTCGATTACCTGCGCCCAGGGCGTGGCCAACGTTTCACTGCCAGCAGCACTCTTCTGCGTGCAGGCCGCAAAGTGGCTGTAGCACGCGTGGAATTACACAACGAAGATCAATTGCATATCGCCAGTGCGACCGCCACCTACATGGTGGGGTGATGTAATTATTGCTGATACAATTAGGACACTATTCATCAACGAGTTCTTTTCATGGATGCGAAACAAACCCGTCAGGGCGTATTACTAGCACTGGCGGCGTACTTTATGTGGGGCATCGCGCCTGCTTACTTCAAATTAATCCACTATGTTCCGGCTGATGAAATCCTGACGCACCGCGTGATTTGGTCGTTCTTCTTTATGTTGGTGTTAATTAGCCTCAGTCGCCAGTGGCCCCAGGTGAAGAAATCCTGTCAAAACCGCAAAAAGGTATTCGCCATGGCGCTCTCCGCAGTGCTCATCGGCGGTAACTGGCTGCTCTTCATCTGGGCGGTGAATAATAATCACATGCTGGAGGCAAGCCTGGGTTATTTCATCAACCCTCTGGTTAACGTGCTTTTGGGGATGATTTTCCTCGGTGAGCGCTTTCGCAGAATGCAGTGGGTAGCCGTGGTCCTCGCCGCTTGTGGTGTTCTGGTTCAGCTTTGGACATTCGGTTCGCTGCCAATCATCGCTCTTGGCCTTGCATTTAGCTTCGCGTTTTACGGACTGGTGCGTAAGAAAATCGCCGTTGATGCACAAACCGGCATGCTGGTTGAAACGCTGTGGCTATTGCCAATTGCGGCTATCTATTTGTTTGGCATCGCGGACAGTTCAACCAGTCATATGGGGCAAAACTCGATGTCGCTGAATTTACTGCTGATTGCGGCGGGCGTGGTAACAACGATTCCATTGCTGTGCTTCACCGCAGCAGCAACGCGCTTACGCCTCTCGACACTGGGTTTCTTCCAGTACATTGGCCCGACGTTGATGTTCCTGCTAGCAGTGACGTTCTACGGTGAAGTGATCGGTAAAGATAAGTTGCTGACGTTTGGCTTTATCTGGGCAGCACTAGCGTTGTTTATTCTTGATGCGGTTTATACGCAGCGAAACTCACGGATAGCGGCGCGCGCGGTCGCGCAGAAGTAAAAAGGGAGCCAATCGGCTCCCTTCTCATTTTCATCTTACAACCAGTTCTTGCGCTTGAAGTAGAGATACGGAGCCAGACCCGCGAGGATCATCACGATAATCGCCGCCGGGTAACCGAAGCTCAGTTTCAACTCGGGCATAAACTCAAAGTTCATCCCGTAGCTCGATGCCACAAGTGTTGGCGGCAGGAACACCACCGATACCACCGAGAAGATCTTGATGATGCGGTTCTGCTCGATGTTGATAAAGCCCATCGCCGCTTGCATCAGGAAGTTGACCTTCTGGAACAACGATTCGTTGTGCGGCAACAGGGATTCGATATCGCGCAGGATTTCACGTGCCTGCTCAAGCTGACCGCTCGGCAAGCGCGCTTTACGCACCAGGAAATTCAGGGCGCGCTGGGTATCCATCAAACACAAACGGACTTTCCAGCCGATATCTTCCAGCTCAGCAAGCGTTGAAAGTGCGGCGTCATATTCATCGCCCTGATGCCCTTCCATAATGACACGGCTGAGTTTTTCGAGATCGCTATAGATGTTTTCGATTTCGTCTGCCAGCTGTTCGATTTTGGTTTCGAACAAGTCGAGCAGTAATTCGTACGCATTGCCGTCCACCATGTTCTGGCTGCGGGCACGCATGCGATAAAGGCGAAATGCAGGTAATTCACGCTCACGCAGCGTAAACAGGCGGCCTTCACGTATGGTAAATGCCACGGTGCTGTTGCCTGCGTGATCGTCAGCATCTTCGTAAAAGAAGAATGAGTGGATGTGCAAACCGTCTTCGTCTTCAAAGAAACGCGCGGATGCTTCGATGTCTTCCAGTTCCGGGCGGGTTGCCAGGCTTTGACCAAGTTCCGTTTGCACGCGCTGACGCTCGCTCTCTTCAGGCTCGACCAAATCAACCCAAACAGAATTGCTCAGGTTATCGGTCTCATCTAATTCAAGACGGGACAGACGATTGTTTTCCAGTTGAAATGCGCTCAGCATGACCGGTACTCCCAATGCAAAAAATATCAGGGACAGTTCGGTTGGCACACAGACAGAAACTAACTAGGTTTCAGACCATTAAAAAGTCTGACTCATTGCGACGGGATATACGAGATATGAGGTCGCCGACAACCACTAAGGCTATCAGCATTCGAGGATAGCCTTAGAAGTTGTACCTGGATGACAGGTTATTGAGCCAGTATTTACTGGGTGTGTCCAAGGCGAGTGTCCTCTTAGCGTAATCGTGCGCGCATGTTACGCCACCACAAATATGGCGTCAACACGCAACGGGAAACCATGGAGTAATAAACCAGGGTGGTATTTATAAGGTAGCAAAAGCGTGAAAAACGATGAGTTGTTTCGCTAACTTACACCGATTCCAGGCGTGCGTAAGCCGCAACTAGCCACTTAATTCCCTGCCCCGGAAATGCCACCTGAACCCGGCTATGTTCACCACTTCCTTCAAGATTAACGACCGTACCTTCGCCAAATTTTTCATGGCGCACTCGCTGCCCGAGTTTAAAGCCTGAATCATTCTCAGAAATTGGCGTGCCCATGCGTTGGTGGCTGACCGGACGACTGATGCTGGCGCGCAGACGAACCTCTTCCACACAGTTCTCAGGCAGTTCGCCAATAAAGCGCGATGGACGGTGGTAAACCTCTTTGCCATACAGACGGCGGGTTTCAGCGTAAGTTAGCGTCAGTTTTTGCATCGCACGTGTTACGCCAACGTATGCCAGGCGGCGTTCTTCTTCCAGGCGGCCACCTTCATCGAGCGACATCTGGCTTGGGAACATGCCCTCTTCCATGCCGACGATAAACACCTGCGGGAACTCCAGACCTTTCGCCGAGTGCAGCGTCATCAATTGCACCGCATCTTGCCAGGTATCGGCCTGCCCTTCACCGGCTTCAAGTGCTGCATGAGACAAGAATGCCTGCAGCGGCATTAGGTCTTCGTCTTCATCCTGATAGCTGAACTGGCGCGTTGCCGTGACCAGTTCTTCTAAGTTTTCAATACGCGTCTGGCCCTTCTCGCCCTTTTCCTGCTCGTACATCATCATCAGACCTGAATCTTTGATAACCCGGTCAGTTTGTACGTGCAGCGGCATGTCGATGGTTTCATGTGCCAGCGCGTCGATAAGTTCCATAAAGCGTTGCAGCGCAGAAGCGGCACGGCCTGCTAACGCTTTCTCCTGAAGCAACAAGCGGCAGGCTTGCCACATTGTCAGTTGCTGGTCACGCGATGTCTGGCGCACCACATCTAATGTGCGATCGCCGATACCCCGCGTTGGTGTGTTAACCACGCGCTCAAATGCCGCGTCGTCATTACGGTTAGCAATCAGGCGCAGATACGAGAGCGCATCTTTGATTTCCTGGCGTTCGAAGAAGCGCATGCCGCCGTAAATGCGGTATGGCATACCAACCTGCAATAAGGCCTCTTCCAGCACGCGTGATTGGGCGTTGCTGCGATAGAGAATCGCGCATTGCTCAAGCGCACCGCCATTTTCCTGCCAGGTTTTGATGCGGTTTACCACGAAACGCGCTTCGTCTAATTCGTTAAAGGCGCAATACAGTGAAATAGGTTCACCATCGCTGCCGTCGGTCCATAACTCTTTACCCAAACGGCCGGAGTTGTTGGCAATCAGGGCGTTGGCGGCATTCAGAATGTTGTTGGTCGAACGGTAGTTTTGTTCAAGACGAATGGTTTGTGCGCCTGGGAAATCAGTCAGGAAGCGTTGGATGTTCTCAACTTGCGCACCGCGCCAGCCGTAGATTGACTGGTCATCATCACCAACAATCATCACTTTACCGGTATCGCCCGCCAGCATACGAATCCACGCGTACTGGATGCTGTTGGTATCCTGGAATTCGTCCACCAGAATGTTGGTAAAGCGTTCACGATAGTGATTAAGGATGTGCGGTTTGTTCAGCCACAACTCATGGGCTCGCAGCAGCAATTCGGCAAAATCCAGCAGCCCGGCGCGATCGCAGGCTTCCTGATACGCCTGATACACTTTCTGCCAGGTTTGCTCGACCGGGTTGCCATAGCTTTCAATGTGATGCGGGCGTAAACCTTCATCTTTCTTGCCGTTGATAAACCACATTGCCTGGCGAGCAGGCCACTGTTTATCGTCGAGATTCATGGCTTTAATCAGACGTTTTAACAAGCGCAGCTGATCTTCGCTGTCCAGTATCTGGAAATCCTGTGGCAGGTTGGCGTCCATGTGATGTGCACGCAGCAAGCGGTGCGCGAGACCATGGAAAGTACCTACCCACATCCCACCCTGGCTGGTTCCCATCAACTGACTGATACGGTGGCGCATTTCAGCCGCTGCTTTGTTGGTAAACGTCACTGCCATAATGGAGTACGGCGAGCAGTTTTCTACGCTAATCAACCACGCAATACGATGCACCAATACACGCGTCTTACCGCTTCCTGCACCAGCCAGCACCAGCATATTGCTACGCGTGGCCGCGACGGCTTCGCGCTGTTTATCGTTGAGGCTGTCGAGCAGGTAAGAAACGTCCATTGGCACCGCCGTTGAGGAGATAAATATACTGGAATTTTATACAGAGTTCTGACGATTATATCAGCGCGGTGAGGGATGCCAACTGCGAAATTTCCAGATGGGGTAATAAACGGCTGTCATCAATTTGCATCAGGTCACCATCACGCAGGTTTATCCAGCACGCCTGCATTCCGCTGCGAATAGCTCCGGCAACGTCAGTGGTCAGATCATCGCCTACATGCAGAATCTGGCTGAGTGGCACATCCAGCTTTTCGGCAGCCAGCAGATACATGTCGTTGAATGGCTTGGAACGCCCATGAGGACCGGCACGCAGCACAAATTTAAAGTACTGATCGAGGCCGAAAAGATGTGGCTCGGCGTTGCCGTTAGTAATCGCCACCAGCGGCCATTTTTCGGCGAGTTTCGCTAATGTGTCGTGCGTTTCTTGCGGCACGTCGATTTGGCTGCGCCAGTGGGCAAAATTTGCCATCGAAGCCTCCGTGCCAGCGGCAGCTTCTTGCACTGACAAGCCCACATCTAACATGGCTTGTTCAACGGCACGACGACGCCATTCGGTGACATCGTGGTAAATATCGGGTTCTGCGAGGCGCAACGCATGGCGAATGCGCAAAAAATCGGGGCGTTGCAGGTGGTTGAGTTTCGGATGGTAATTCTGCACAAAACTCATTGATTCGCGTTCGGTGCGCGTAATCACTTCGCGGTTGTCGTACAGGGTGTCGTCAAGATCGAAAGTGAGCGCGGCAATAGTCCCTAATGGGCGATAAAAATGCATTACGATTTCCCTCGTTTAGCGCGTGGATGCGCAGCATCATACACTGAGGCTAAGTGTTGGAAGTCGAGATGGGTATAGATTTGCGTCGTCGAAAGGTTGGCGTGGCCGAGTAATTCCTGCACACCGCGCAAATCCCCGCTGGACTCCAGCATATGCGTGGCAAATGAATGGCGCAGTTTATGAGGGTGCACATGGCTGTTTAGCCCCTGTTTTATCCCCCACTCGCTAAAACGCTTTTGAACGTTACGCGTCGAGATACGCTTCCCCTGTTTTGAGAGAAACAGGGCGTCGTCGTCCGGGCCAAAAAGCTCGCGCAAGTCCAGCCAATGCTCAACCCAGAGGACTGCAGATTTCCCCACCGGCACGCGGCGTTCTTTGCTACCTTTACCTATAACCCAGACTTCACCGGTCGTCAGGTCGATGTGGCGACAATCCATATTAACCAGTTCGGAAAGACGCAGCCCCGCACCATACATCACTTCCAGCATCGCGCGATCACGCACGGCGAGTGGATCATTGATATCGATATCCAACAGGCGATTAACGTCATCAACATCGATATTTTTCGGCAGGTGGCGACCAGCTTTTGGGGTGGTGATACCTTTTGCGGGATTCGCTTTGAGCTCGCCCTGGCTGACACACCAGTCGAAGAAACTACGGAGCGCGGAAAGACGTAATGCCAGGCTTGATGGCCCAAGACCCGCCTTGCGGCTGCGAACCGTGATTGAACGAACTGATGCAGCGTCACACTGCTGCCAGGTCGCCATTTTCATCTCGCCCGCCAGGTCGATTATTGCGCTCAACTGACGGCCATAATTGAGTAACGTCAGCGGGCTTAACTGGCGCTCAACTTTCAGGTAGCGCAGGAAGCCATCTACCGAAGATTGCAGCGGGGAGGTCGTCATACGCGTTCGACCCAACGCTCCAGAAGATCGGGCAGCATCAGCGCCAGCTCGTGCAGTAATTGCGTGCCTTGCCCTTCCTGGTAATGTTGCGGGTCGCGGCTACTGAATACCAGCACACCTAAATCGGCATCACTTCCCATCAAAGAAACGGCTACTGAACCAATCGCTTTAGCTTGCGGTAAAACGACAAGCAATTCAGGCCCGTTGAGCGGCCCCAAATAATGTTGCCTGTCACCCAGACGTTGAATGCGCAACGGCTCGAAAGCCTGTCGATTCAATGCCAGATGGGTAAAATCTGAAGGTGCGCCAATACGCCAGCGATCGGCAAAAAGACGCACATTCGCGCCAGCAAGGCCCATTTCACGCGCCCAACGATGCAGGCGGTTTAGCATTTCCTGCAAACTGGTGGCTGAAGCCAGGCGGCCTTGCAGCTTCAATAATCGATAGAACAGCCCTTCGTTGGCACTCGCCTGCTCCATCAGCAGAGACATGTTTTCTTCAAGAAAATTGATGTGGTTACGGCTACGCGCCATATGCCATTCAACCAATGACACCGTACCGCGCACCGGGTGTGGCACCTGCATCTGTTCTACATGCTGGGCATTTCTAATAAAGAAATCGGGGTGGCGTAGCAGATACTCCGCCACCATACGGTCATCCAGTTCAAGTACGGCTTCTTGCTGTTCCTCGGCGTTCTTCATAGATGTATAAATCCATCATAGACATGGGCCGCCGGGCCGGTCATAAACAACGGCGTTCCCGGCCCTTTCCAGGCGATATCAAGGCGGCCACCCGGTAGCTCAACGCGAACCTGCTCCGCCAGTATTCCCTGCAAGATGCCTACGGCAACTGCGCCACAAGCGCCACTGCCACAAGCTTGAGTTTCTCCGGCCCCACGCTCAAAAACGCGCAGACGGATGTGTTCTTTGGTCATGACCTGCATAAAGCCGATATTCGCGCGCTCAGGGAAACGCTCATGGTTTTCCATGACTGGACCCAGCGTTTCCACAGCGGCCGTAGTCACATCATCAACCTGAATCACGCAATGCGGGTTACCCATCGACACGACGCCACACATAATGGTTTGTTCAGCGGCACGCATAATATAGGTCTTTTCCGCTTTGTTTGCGCGGAACGGCACGGCAGATGGCTCGAAATTCGGCTCACCCATATTCACGCGCACCAGCTCATCTTCCGTTACGCTGAGCACCATGCGGCCATTGGCTGTGCTGACGCGGATATCACGTTTGTTGGTCAGTCCCTTCAGGCGCACAAAGCGGGCAAAACAGCGTGCGCCGTTGCCACATTGTGAAACTTCGCTGCCATCAGCATTGAAAATACGGTAATGGAAGTCGAGGTCAGGATCGTATGGTGGTTCAACCACCAGCAATTGATCAAAACCCACACCCAGATGCCTGTCGGCCAGGCGGCGGATAAGTTCAGGTGAGAAATAAACGTTTTGAGTCACCGCGTCGACGACCATAAAGTCATTGCCAAGGCCATGCATCTTCGAAAACTGCATCTTCTGCTCCATATACGCGGCTACTTATTAATAATTTGCTAGTAGACAACCTGAGTCGGTGCGTTATCAGTACCACGATTATTACGATCAGGCGTGGTTGATTGCGGCTGTGGCTTAGGAGTGACCTGAGATGTAGGCTTGGTTTTACCGTCAGCAGGAGGGAAATACAGAGGCCCTTTAAGGCCGCAACCAGAAAGGCTAAAAAGTGCCAGCATGAGAGCTAATGGGCAGAAAATTTTCTTCATTATTGAGATGCCTGTAATCCAATATTCTGCCTTCTATCATCGCAGGTGATCCCCGAAAAGCAATACTCTTTTCTATCCACGACTATTGGTATACTGCTCTTAAGACGAACAATTAGGAAAAAGACATGAACGACAGTGAATTTCATCGCTTAGCTGACGGCCTGTGGTCAACAATCGAAGAACGCCTGGATGACTGGGATGGTGATAGCGATATTGACTGCGAAATTAATGGTGGTGTACTGACCCTTAGTTTTGAGAACCGCAGCAAGATTATTATCAATCGCCAGGAGCCTCTCCATCAGGTATGGCTGGCCACCAAAAGTGGCGGTTACCATTTTAACCTGAAAGACGACAAGTGGGTTTGCGACCGCAGCGGCGCAGAGTTCTGGGCATTACTGGAAGAAGCTTGCACACAGCAAGCTGGTGAACCGGTTAGCTTTAGCTAGCTGTTGCTGTACTGCTGAAGTAGCGGCGCATTGCTATCATCATGATTAGTCGGCGTCGCTGCTGTAATAGTCTGGGTGCGGAACGGAATTACCTGTGAGCGCCCATCCACTTTCACAATTTGGTAGAACTGCGGCAAGTTGAAGTTAATGAAGCTTGAGCCGTAGGTGAAACGGTCGTGCGACGACGAGTAGAAACGGCTGACATCACGCACTAAATCTTCTTTGCTGCCTTCACAGTGGTGGTACACCTCTGCGCGGTTGGTCTCATCAAGAATATAGATATTGAAACCGTGGTCTTCACTCGCTTCTTCAAAGAAGAACTGAATGATCCCTTCACTGGCAAAACCATCTACCACCGGCGGCAACTGAACCTGCTGGCTAGTTTCAACCTGCACCGACAAACCATGCAGTTTGTTATGCGAAATCGCCCCGTAGAACTCGACCGCATTTTCCAGTTTTTGCACTGAAACGCTCAGGCGTTCGAAGAACAGCCCCCACGTCTGACCAGAAATACGCAGCGCTTTAAAGCGACCAGGTTCCTGGCGCGTGCTCGACAAGCGGAAGTCGATACATTCAGAAACCAGTTGCTGAACGCGTGTACGGATAAGACCACGCAGATGCTGGCTGTAACAGAACACTTCAACGCTATCAGGCGGTGCAGCATCCTGGTGCATTTTGCCCAGAATGGTTTTCAGCGCCTCAATCATCGATTGTTCGCCGTTGAAATGCAGGGTACGCACTTCATTCCAGGAGTTGCGATAAAGCAGATCAACGCTTCCCACCAGACACTGCTGTTGCTGCCCGAAACTGAATACATCCAGCTTACGGAAATCGAAATGAACGACCTGATTGCGGAATGCAGCAGTCGGGTCATATTCAAGGTTAACGATGATAGCCAGATGGCGAATTTCACATGGGCTATACAACGCTTTCGCGGTTGGCGCAGGCAAACGCAGCGGGAAGTGGTGCGAAACGTCAGCCACCATCTCCTGCAATTTTGGCAAATCACAAATCCCGTTGCCCTTAATAAACAGGCGGGTGCGCGAGGTCAGCAGGCCGTTGAAGTAGGCCCATGCCACCAGCTTATTAAGATAACGGTTATATTCCAGCGGTTGATGGCTGACAATAGATTCCATGTTTGGCGCACGGTTGTAGAGATACCAGCCTGAACGGTTGGCACGGCCCGGCGGCACATGAATGAAGGTCAGATTGGGTTCTGATAAATCAGGGGAAATCTGCGGATTAACCAGCGTGACTTTGCCCGGCAGCGCTTCAAATGCGGCATACAATTTACGGGTCAACACACCGATATCTTGCGGGCTTGCACTGACGCTCAAGTTGTTACGGCGGGCGAAGCGAATCAGGTTGCGATAGCTTTGCATCATCGCATCAAGCAGTTCGTTGTGCGCATCGCGAACCTGGTCGATTTTCCAGTTAGCGCGGTTATCAAGCATCGCCAGACGTGGCTCGTCCCAACCCCAGTCTTTGACCAGTTGGCTTAAGACTTCACGACGCCAGCCTACACAGGCACGCTCACGAGAAAGTTTTTCGCACACTTTCAGATAGAAGCAGCGGCGTACTAAATCCAGACGCGCAGTGTCTTCGATCTGCGTGAGGTAGTGAGTCACACGCTCCAGCATCATGCAGTACGGATCAAGCCCAAAGGAGACTATCTCGCCATCATGCAGGCGCTGCTTAATGTCTTTTGCTAGCAAGCGAGTATTCGGATATTCCCAAGAATAGGCTTCCAACAGCAGCGTTTTGAGCACCGCCTTATAAGGCGAATCAATACTCTTATAGAGTTGCCACAGGCTTGCGCCAAAATACTCTTCTGCCGATAAGGTGCTTAAACCACCGAGATCCAACCATTCGTTTGGCGTGAGCACACCCTGCGAGTAGAGGCTCATTACGTAATCGTCGTAATGATCTTCTTCGTCGCCCGGAACCATACTCCACAGAATACGTTTACCGGCCAGGCGCACTGCGGTGCGGTAGAATTCGTCGAGCAACAAGATGTGTTGTGTTGAACCACAGTCTTCGCCGCCCAGACTGCCACTTTCGTTGTGACGGAAGCGGTTTTCGTCAATCAGGAAGAAGCTGACTTCAACACCTAAAGAGGCGGCCCAGCTTTCCAGCACACTGCATTTACGTTGCAGCAACTGGCGCTCGTCATTATCGAGCCATGACTGGTGACAAACCCAAATATCCAGGTCGGATGAACAACTCTGCCCAACGGACGATGTGCTGCCCATGGTATAGAGGCCCGTGATAGGCAATTCACCGGATTCTGTTGTCTGCGGCGGCATGCCGCGCATCAATTCGAGTTCGTTGAGATAGTGGCGTTGGGTTTCATCAGGCGTGTAGATGCAAATGCCATGTGGGACGTTACCCTCAAGGTAACCTGGCATCAGCGGGTGATGATAATGTAACAATGTTGGCAGAAGACTGTAGACCTGTTGAAAAGCAGGGCCCATTGCCGCAAGTGCGCGATCTACACGCAGTTGGTTGATGGCATCCAGTCTCTGTTTAAGAGTCTCAATATAGAGGTACAAGACATATCGCCTGATGGTTTCAGTATTACGAAAAAACCCGTTTCCCGGTTGTTGCCTCTATTATAAACGACAAGGCAAAGAATTGCTGGAAACGTGATCAATTTAACACCTTGCTGGTTGACCGTAAAGAAAGATGCGCTACGCGCCAACTTCCGCTCCGCCTACCGGCTTTATCTTCCATAATACGAAATATGTCCCTCTTTTCCGCAAACCCGTTGAAACTGACAGCCTTCCTTGAAGAGTGGTAGGATGGTCAGGGACGATAATTACGGTAACTAGCAATGTTAGACAATGTATTAAGAATTGCCACTCGCCAAAGTCCATTAGCACTCTGGCAAGCACATTATGTCAAACAACGCCTGGAAGCGTGCCATCCCCAGCTCACGGTTGAACTGGTGCCTATGGTAACGCGTGGCGACATCATTCTTGATACACCACTGGCGAAAGTTGGTGGCAAGGGATTGTTTGTCAAAGAGTTAGAACTTGCACTTCTTGAAGGTCGCGCAGATATCGCCGTGCATTCCATGAAAGATGTGCCAGTAGAATTTCCTGAAGGCTTAGGGTTGGTGACAATTTGCGAACGTGATGATCCGCGTGACGCTTTTGTTTCCAATCATTTCGCCGGTCTTGATGATTTGCCCGCAGGCAGCGTAGTAGGCACTTCGAGCCTCCGCCGTCAGTGTCAGATTGCTGAGCGCCGCCCGGACCTGGTCATTCGCTCATTGCGCGGTAACGTTGGCACCCGGTTGGGTAAACTCGACAATGGTGATTACGACGCGATTATTCTTGCGGTCGCCGGGCTAAACCGTCTTGGTTTGCAATCACGTATTCGCTACGCATTACCCGCAGAAGTGTCATTGCCCGCTGTAGGTCAGGGTGCGGTGGGAATCGAATGCCGTCTTGATGACGAGCACACTCAAGCGCTGCTTGCTTCACTGAACCATGAAGAAACTGCAATTCGCGTCCGTGCTGAACGCGCCATGAACATGCGCCTTGAGGGCGGATGCCAGGTGCCAATTGGCAGTTATGCTGAATTGAAAGAAGGTGAGTTATGGCTGCGCGCATTAGTGGGCGCACCTGACGGCTCGATTCTGGTTCGTGGTGAACGCCGTGGCAAACCGCAAGATGCCGAAGAAATGGGCGTTTCCCTTGCGGAAGAACTTCTCGATAAAGGGGCGCGCGAAATTCTGGCCGCCGTTTATGACGGAGATGCTCCGGCATGACGATACTTGTCACCCGCCCTTCCCCCGCTGGGGACGAGTTAGTGAGCAGACTGCGCGCACTGGGGCAGGTGGCGTATAGCTTCCCACTGATTGAGTTTTCCCCCGGCCGGCAACTGGACAAACTGCCTGGCATGCTGGCGAGCCTGAGCGAAGGCGACCTGGTGTTCGTATTATCGCAGCACGTCATAAATTACGCCCACCCGCAATTACGCCAAAACGGTATCTCCTGGCCTTCACAACTTGCCTGGTTTGCCATTGGGCGTACGACTGCCTTAGCGTTTCACACAGTTAGCCATTTGCCGATTCGTTATCCGCAAGACAGGGAAACAACAGAAGTCTTGCTACAATTACCTGAATTACAGAATGTTGCCGGAAAACGGGCACTCATTTTGCGCGGGAACGGCGGGCGCGAACTTTTAGGTGAAAAATTGACGGAACGCGGTGCAGAAGTGACATTCTGCGAATGCTACCAAAGAAGTGCCAGAATTTATGACGGAACAGAAGAAGCCTTCCGCTGGCGCGACCGTGGGGTTTCAACGCTGGTCGTGACAAGCGGTGAAATGCTACAACAACTTTATGCGCTCATTCCGGAATGGTATCGAAAAAACTGGTTACTACACTGCCGGCTGTTAGTTGTCAGTGAGCGTTTGGCAGACCTTGCCCGGGATTTGGGCTGGCAAGATATTCGGGTTGCCGATAACGCAGACAATGACGCGCTGCTTCGCGCGTTACAATAAATCAACCCCCAAAATAATTCGAGTTGCACCAATGCAGCTTGAAGAATGAAGGGTATAAATATGGGACGCCACAATGACGGAACAACATAATACCTCCGCCATGGTTGAAGAAACCAAACCGGCGGTGGAAAGCACGCCACTTCCAGAACAACCACCGCAAAAAAATCGTAGTGGGATTGCAGGAATTGCGCTGGGTGCTATCGCCATTGCTATTGCACTTGCGTTAGGTGGCGGTCTTTACAGTTATGGTAAGCATCAGGCAGCGGCGCAAAATGCCAACACTGATGCCCTGGCAACGCAGCTCACCGCTTTACAAAAGCAACAAGAACAGCAGCAAGCTTCTCTGGAAACTACCATCAAGCAGCAGGCAACTGCACTCCAGGAGTCGGATCGCCAGCAGGCAAATCTGGCGCGTGAGCTTGATGAAGTGCAGCAGAAAGTGGCCACTATTTCCGGTAGCGATGCAAAAACCTGGTTGTTAGCACAATCCGACTTCCTGGTGAAACTGGCCGGGCGGAAATTGTGGAGCGATCAGGATGTCACCACAGCGGCTGCACTGTTGAAAAGTGCCGATGCCAGCCTCGCAGATATGAACGATCCAAGCTTGCTAACCGTTCGCCGTGCGCTAACGGACGATATTTCTGCATTATCAGCAATTACTCAGGTCGACTACGACGGGATTATTCTCAAGCTCAATCAGCTTTCTAATCAGGTCGATAATCTACGTCTTGCGGATAACAATAGTGACGATACGCCGATGGATTCCGACGGTAGCGAGCTTTCCAGCACGGTGGCGGAATGGCGTGAAAATCTCACTAAAAGCTGGCACAACTTTATGGATAGTTTCATTACTATTCGCCGCCGCGATGAAACCGCAGTTCCTCTGTTAGCGCCAAACCAGGATGTTTATCTACGTGAGAACATCCGTTCACGCTTGCTGGTTGCGGCACAAGCGGTTCCTCGCCACCAGGATGAGACGTATAAGCAGTCGCTGGAGAATGTTTCCACATGGGTTCGTGCTTATTACGACACCAACGACAGCGTGACAAAATCCTTCCTTGATGAACTGGACTCTCTCAGCCAGCAAAGTATCAACATGGATGTGCCGCAGACGCTGGAAAGCCAGCCTCTACTGGAAAAGCTGATGCAGACTCGGGTGCGTAATTTGCTTGCCCAACCTGCCGCGAGCGCAACTGCTCCCGCTGAACAACCTGCCGCGCCTGAACAAGCGCCTGCGCCAACTCAAGGAGAATAAGCATGATTAAAGTCTTATTGCTCTTTCTGTTGTTGATCGCCGGGATCGTGCTTGGGCCAATGCTTGCCGGGCATCAGGGCTATGTGTTGATCCAGACCGATAATTACAACGTGGAAACCAGCGTCACTGGTCTGGTGATCATTTTGATCCTGACCATGGTCGTGTTGTTTGCCATCGAATGGATCCTGCGCCGTGTTTTCCGTACCGGGGCTCGTACCCGTGGTTGGTTTGTTGGGCGTAAAAGCAGTCGAGCGCGCAAGCAAACTAAAGCGGCGCTGCTGAAATTAGCAGAGGGTGACTATCAGCAAGTTGAGAAGCTGATGCTGAAAAATGCCGATCATGCCGAACAGCCAGTCGTGAACTATTTACTGGCAGCAGAAGCCGCACAACAGCGTGGCGATGAAATTCGTGCCAATCAGCATCTGGAACGCGCAGCCGAACTGGCAGATAACGACCAACTGCCGGTTGAGATTACCCGTGTGCGTCTGCAATTGACTCGCAATGAAAACCACGCGGCACGTCATGGTGTAGATAAGCTGCTGGAGATTTCTCCGCGCCACCCTGAAGTGCTGCGTCTTGCGGAAATGGCATATGTCCGCACCGGAGCATGGGGATCACTGCTCGACATTTTGCCCGCCATGGACAAAGTCCAGATTGGCGATGAAGCCCACCGCCTTGCGCTTCAACAGCAGGCCTGGATTGGCCTGATGGATCAAGCGATGGCGGAACAAGGTAACGATGGGCTGAAAGCCTGGTGGAAAAATCAAAGCCGTAAGACGCGTCATGAAACCGTGCTACAGGTCGCGATGGCGGAGCATCTTATTGAGTGTGACGATCATGATGCGGCACAGGAAATCATTCTTGATGGCCTGAAACGTCAGTACGACGAGCGTTTGATATTATTGATGCCACGTCTGAAATCAGGCAACCCGGAACAGCTCGAAAAAGCCCTGCGCCAGCAGATCAAGACACAAGGCGATCGTCCATTGCTTAATAGCACACTCGGTCAGTTACTGATGAAACACGGCGAATGGCAACAAGCGAGCGATGCTTTCCGTGAAGCACTCAAACAGCGTCCTGATGCCTTTGATTATGCATGGTTGGCTGATTGCCTGGATCGTCTGCATAACCCAGAAGAGGCGGCCTTGATGCGCCGTGATGGCCTGCTATTAACCCTGCAAAACAACCCCAATTCATAACACCCCATGGGCGATAACTGTCGCCCTTACCCATTTCCTTCACGCAAAAAAAACACCTGCCAATTGGCAGGTGTCAAAACAGGTCTTTAAGACAACTAAGTGGTGCTTCACTCAACGTTATGTCCATGGTGTTGGATGAGGTCTGAAAGACGACATCTGTCGGTGGACGATAAGCACCGTAATCGGCTCTGCGTCATTCCTGGGTTTATGAAGCCTAAGCAAACATAAGAAGTGGAATGAGCATCTACATGTATATTATTGCACGATGCATGCCAGGTTTGAATTCGTAATTACCCTTAACCTGAAATCATTTTATATTCATGATGTTATCTCAGAAGACATGTGCACCACATTGGCTATTCCAGCCCTTTCAAAAATCGACAAGAGCGTCTCCTTTTGGAGACACTTAAACCGGGAATTATCGTTATTCATTTATATCAATAAGTTAAGAGTCACCAAACGGCGACAATAAATATCATGATGTCGTGATTTAGAGACTGGGGATTGGGATACGCGGTTGTATGATGCGCATTTTCCTGGTGAGCCAGGCACAGCACCATCCTTTCCTACAAACCCATAAACTGCAGACGTAAAAAAGCCCAACCTTGCCGGTTAGGCTTTCTTGAAATTGGTCGGCGAGAGAGGATTATTCCCCTACGGGCCGCTGCTAAAGCAACGTTGTCTCGCTTCGCTCGGCTCAAACCTCCTTCGGAGATTCTCATCCTCTTCAAACTACAGATGCAAAAAAGCCAACCCGAAGGTTGGCTTTTTCTAAATTTGGTCGGCGAGAGAGGATTATTCCCCTACGGGTCGTTGCTAAAGCAACGTTGTCTCGCTTCGCTCGGCTCAAACCTCCTGCGGAGATTCTCATCCTCTTCAAACTACAGATGCAAAAAGACCAACCCGAGGGTTGGTCTTTTCTAAATTTGGTCGGCGAGAGAGGATTCGAACCTCCGACCCACTGGTCCCAAACCAGTTGCGCTACCAAGCTGCGCTACTCGCCGAAATACTGCATTCACTTCTTACTGCTTTCAACTTAGAGATGGTGCGAAGAGAGGGACTTGAACCCTCACGTCCGTAAGAACACTAACACCTGAAGCTAGCGCGTCTACCAATTCCGCCACCTTCGCAATATCACTAAATTAAATGGGGTGGCTAATGGGACTCGAACCCACGACAACTGGAATCACAATCCAGGGCTCTACCAACTGAGCTATAGCCACCACTGTAAATCTTTTCGCGCGGACTATCTTCTTGCGAAGAGTACCGCCGCAGCTCTGGCCCCATTCAATCAATGGTGCGCCCGACAGGATTCGAACCTGAGACCTCTGCCTCCGGAGGGCAGCGCTCTATCCAGCTGAGCTACGGGCGCATAGCGCCGTTGCGGGGTCGGATATTACGGCCTTCATGCTCACCTGTCTAGTGCTTATTTAAATAAAATGCGCATTTGGTTATGCTTTGCACATTCTGATGATTATCCAGCCAAATTTGGCCGTAAAACTCACTTTAACGCAATACCCGACGGCGTTTTATAGGCGGCCGGTGTAGTGCCAGGCCAGATAACGCAGCAACTTTATTTGTCGTGTGATGCGGCTTGGTTGCGACAATAAGCGATACAACCACTCAAGGCCCAAGTTTTGCCAGACTTTTGGAGCGCGTTTCACGTGCCCGGTAAAGACATCGTACGTCCCACCCACGCCCATATACAGAGCATCAGGGTAAACCTTGCGGCAATCGCGCATAAAGAGCTCCTGCCGCGGCGATCCCATCGCTACAGTGACAATAGCGGCACCGCTTTCCCGAATACGCTCAAACAAAGCCTGCTGCTGCTCGGCCTTGAAGTATCCATCCTGGCTACCAACAATATTAACGTTCCACTGTTTACGCAGTTTGGCTTCGGTTTGCGCCAATATTTCAGGTTTTCCACCGATCAGGAAAACAGGAGAACCTTCTCCGCCTGCACGCTGCATTAATGCTTCCCAGAGGTCGGCTCCCGGAACGCGAGAGACAACGGCACCGGGAAATTTTTTGCGAATCGAGCGCACCACGCTAATACCGTCAGCGTATTTGTATTCTGCGTTATCGATTAACACTCGCACTTGCTGGTCACGTTCTGCGGAGAGGATTTTCTCCGCATTAATCGCTACCAGCGTACCGCTACGCAGCGAGCCCCCTGCGTAGAGATAATCCAATGCATGCTGCATATCGCGCCAACCCAGTAGGCTCAAGCCACGAATCGTATAAGAAGGAGCTGTCGTGAGTTCTGTCATGATATTCCCTGCGATACATTTTGAGAGCCAGAAACAACTTGCGGTGAACGGCGTAGGCGTTGATGTATCAGCCCTGCACTATCAAATAGCCAGTAAAGCAGCTTCGCAAACAGCAAACAGACACCAAAGATAACCATGAAAAACACCACGCGGGAGACAAAAGAGTCCAATCCCTCACGCGCCAATACAATCATGTTAAAAATCGCCCCAAAGCAGAAACTATGCAAAATGGCGGCTTTGTACTTGTTGGTTTCACGATTACCCAGGTCATACAACCAGTCGAACCATTTAATAATCAGCCCGACTACAACTGCACCTAATGGGATAAACCACACGCCACCCATAACCACCAGTGAACCAATTAACGTTGGTGAAATTGCCAGGCCAGAGTGGTTGTTAAGAACTTCCCAAGTAAAGTAGTTCGCACTGTTCAGGACAATCCCCGGACGGCCAGGCCATAACCAGGTCGGAATAAAGACATAGAAATCACGCACAATGGGCGCCAGCCCCTGGAACTCAATTTTGTCGTAATTCTGCAGCAGTAATCCCAAATTTTCCCACGGTGAAAAGGTATCGCGAGTCAGGTACAAGAAGGTGTAAAACGCCTCCTCTCCGTTGACGTTAAGCCCATAACGCTTCAATGCCAGCCAGAACATACCTACGATGCCAAATACACCCGCAGCCGCCAGCATCCACAGCGAGATCCAGCCGCGAATAATACCGATGAACAAAAAGATGGCGAACGCGATGATAATATTGGCTCGAGTCCCACCAACAATCATATAAGTCAGCAGACCAAACGCCACAGTGCTCACCAGGAAAAACATCCAGGCTCGACCATCTTGCTTAAGAAAATAGACCACCAGCATCGCAGGGATGAAAAAGTAGAAGAAACGTTTTAACGCCACACCCGATACTTCGCTGGAGAAGATCTGACTATATGAGTGCAACTTAAACAGTAAGAAACCGTTATGCATAAAGAAGATGCCAACACTTACCAGCGCCACCACCATCAGCATTACCCACGCCAGATGAGTTTCAACACGGTTCATAGTAAACAACTGACGCCGAACCTCTGTAGTTCGTTTCTCCCGCAGCCGTGTTTTGTAGGCGACATAGTAAATACCGTAGAAGCAGACGGCAGCGAGTTGCGCTTGCAGTAGCACATCTGCCTGTACAACCGAGACCCCGAAACGAAACACCAGCGTACAGGTGAAGGGAAAACCAAAGAAAAATGTCAGCAGAAATAGTAATGAGAAGAACACATTAAAATTGAAACGCACCCGGCGGAATTCCTGGTACGTTAAAATACCAATGAACATCACTGATAAAAACCAGACCGCAAATAAACCGCCAAACTCTAGCAAACTCATGCGGCTTCTCCTGATGCTACGTCCAGCGCCCGCTTCCAGCCGTCGATATAATTAGGGTTAAAGAAAGCAATCTGTTGCTTATCTAGTAAGCGTAGTTGACGCTGCGCTTCGCGAACGATCTGCTCGTTTAGCGTATCGCCGGCAAAAAGCACGGGAATATGCTGTTCAGTCATATCCTGCCAGAACGGATTTTTACGGCTCAGCACGCAAGGAATACCCGCCTGAATCAGCAAGCAAAGTGTGCCAATACCTTGCTGGCGGTCAAAAATGAAATAGCCCAGCGAACACTGGCGCAAAAGAGCCAGATAATCATTAAAGGCCATACTTTCCTTCAGGATATGGAGGTTTTCTTCACTAAATAGCGCACGTCCAGCCTGCTCAACTTCATTGATATAAGCGTCGTTGTTAGTTGGATAGCCCATCGGTACTACCACGCGTACCGAGTCACCAAATTGTGCATGAATCGCTTTTAATGCTGCAGTATGTTGGTTGCTATGATCGCCGGAGTTACCTACCAGAAACGTCATTTTTCCAACTTTTTCTTCAGTGTTGGCAAGGGTATTTAGAGAGGGGTCCATACGCGTCGGAAAGTAAATTAACTCACCTGGAACCTTTGGGTGGCGCTCATGGAAATAATTCAGGTCACCTCGTGTAGCGAATACTCTCCCCACTTGCCCCTGCGCAATGCGCCGCAACAAATAAAACGCCCGAAACTTGAAGCTTTTTGAGGCCTCGTAAAGGTCAGCGCCCCAAATGTGCCAGTTCATCTGAGCCGGTTTCAAGCCGCCAGTTAGCAACGCAATCCACAGTGAGCTATTAAACTGGCCGTGGAAGAAAAAGCGTTGTTGGCGATTGGCACGAGCTGCTGCTACAACGGCCTGCGCCAATGCTTTTTTCGTTGGATAGAGTGTCACGGCAAGCGTCGGAAAAGAGGACAATATTGAGTCGTCCTTCGAAACCACCATAAACTGGCGCGCATGCGGATTTGAGGCAGCCAGAGCATCATTGAAGAAGCGCAGCACCGTTTGGTTATGATGCGGGATATCCGATCCCAAAATGTGAATCAGTGTTGTCATGCTCGTCTACGATAAATGAGGAAAACGCTGCAACAGAGCGTGAAATAAATAATATACGTTGCCATATAAGCCTGAGCAGCCCCTAAAGCACCGTGCGCAGGTATAAGCCAATGTGAAAAACCAGTCAACAACGCAAACTGGCTGATTTCAGTCAAAACATAGAAGCGTAGCGATGCTTTCGCTATCACCAGATAACCAAACACATATGAGCCGACTTTCAGTACATCACCTACCAACTGCCAGGCGAAGAGATCGCGCATCGCAATAAATTTATGCGAGAAAAGCAGCCAGATGGCGAAGTCGCGCAACAGCCAGACGGTGAAACTTGCCAGAGCAACCGCGGGCAAAACGAACTTCAGGGAGCGAACAATCTCACGGCTGATGTCATGTTTGCTGGTTAAGCGCGAAAGCGTTGGCAAAAGATAAACGCTAAACGAGGCGGTGATGAATTGCAGATAAGCATCGGAAATGCTGCTCACCCCTTGCCAAATACCGACATCATCCCAGCTGTAGTGGGCCGCCAGCAAATTTCGCATCATCACGTAAGCCACCGGCAGTGTCACCGACGTGATTAGCGCCATGATGGTGAATTTGCCAAGGCTGCTGGCATACACTTTATCCCAATGCGGTTTCAGATAACTAAGCGGCACATGTTCGCGGCGAACTAGCATAATCCCCGCAGGAATGAGCACCAGTGCAGGCACTAACGCCAGGCCCAACAACGCGCCTTGATAGCCGCCGAGGCGATAGCAGAGGTAATAGGCAATGACACCAATGATACTGCCGCCAATCAGTGCCAGCGCATTACCGGCAGCATCACGAAACCCTTTCATAATGGCTAAAGACAAGTTCGCCCAGGCGATGCCCATCTGCACTAACGCCACCAGGCGTACTAACCCTTGGTAATTTTCATGCCCGAACAGACCCAGACTGATTGGCTTCGCGGCGACAACAAAGATGATCGCCAATAGCGTTGAGAAGCCCAATACCATGGCCGATGAAGTACCGATGACTTTGCGTAACTGCTCGGGCTGATCGTGATACTGCGCGACGTATTTGGTCACGCCGTTGAAGATTCCCGCCCCGGCAAGCACGCCTAATACGGTAACCATCTGACGGAAGTTTCCCGCCTGCCCGACTCCGCTCGGCCCATATGCCACCGCAAGCAACTTCACCACCAGCAAACCGGCAGCAATTTTTACCAGCGTGGACCCGGCGGTCCACACTGAGGCTTTAGCAAGCGACATATCAGGAGAAGAAGCTTAACAACGTATTAATGACAGTACGTTGGTTCGCAGGAGATAAGTTATAGAACAGCGGCAAGCGCAGCAGGCGCTCACTTTCTTGAGTAGTGAAACGATCTTCGCCATGGAAGTAACCAAACTTCTCACCGGCTGGGCAGCCATGCAGTGGGATGTAGTGGAACACAGCCAGAATTTCCGCCTCTTTCAAATACGCAATCAGAGCGCTGCGATCTTCGATATCACGTAGTTTGATATAAAACATATGCGCATTCTGCACGCAGTCTTTTGGAACAGACGGCAGTTCGATACGCCCGGCTTTTGCCAACGGAGCCAGGGCATCATGATAGGTATGCCACAGCTTCAGACGCTGCTGGTTAATCTTTTCTGCCGCTTCCAGTTGCGCCCAAAGATAAGCAGCCTGGAGATCGGCCATCAAGTAACTTGAACCAATATCACGCCAGGTATATTTGTCCACCTGGCCACGGAAGAACTGGCTACGGTTAGTGCCCTTCTCACGAATGATTTCTGCACGCTCAATCAACGATGGGTCGTTAATCAGTGTCGCGCCACCTTCACCACCTGCCGTGTAGTTTTTGGTTTCATGAAAGCTGAAGCAACCGATATGACCAATTGAACCCAGTGCGCGGCCTTTGTAGGTCGACATCACGCCCTGTGCGGCATCTTCTACCACAAACAGATTATGTTTGTCCGCAATCGCCATGATGGTGTCCATTTCGCAGGCTACACCGGCGTAATGAACGGGCACAATCACGCGAGTCTTCTCAGTAATTGCCGCTTCAATCAGCTTTTCATCAATATTCATGGTGTCCGGGCGCACATCGACAAAGACGATTTTTGCACCACGCAACACAAAAGCATTGGCAGTAGAAACAAAGGTATAACTCGGCATAATCACTTCATCGCCGGGTTCAATATTCAACAGTAACGCGGCCATTTCCAGCGATGCAGTACAGGAAGGGGTGAGCAGTACTTTTTTGCTGCCGAAGCGATGCTCCATCCATTGCTGGCAACGACGCGTGAAGCCGCCGTCACCACAGAGTTTGCCGCTGCCCATTGCAGCCTGCATGTATTCGATTTCCGTGCCTACAACTGGCGGAGCATTAAATGGAATCATTTTTTCACCTGTATAACCAGAAGGCGGTGCTTTCTATAGTGGCACCGCTTTGAATATAACGTCGTAAAGCTGCGGTATTGCTGGTTTGTGTTGCCACGCGGAGTGTTTGTAGCCCCCGCAGTTGACACCAAAAACGCGCGGCGTCCATGAGCTGAGCACCAACGCCTCGTCCCGCCAGTAAGCCAATACGCGCTTCACGTTCATTAAGTTGGCGCATGCTCACAAAGCCTTGTATCGCCCCTGCGTCTTTTAACAACAGACACTCGTGATCAAAACTACCTAGCACCGCATTCTCAACCCATTGGGCGTAAAAACGGCCGCTGTCAGCAGGTTGATACCAAGGTGCACGAAACCGACTTTGTGTGAAAATTCTAGCGGCTAAATCCCGCAATACAGGAATGTCAGCGCTTGTGGCTAACTCGACAGAAAGTGCTGCATTTTGTATGCCAGGCTGTAGAGCAAGATCAACTTCCCCTTCAACCAGCTGAAAACCAAGCTGCTGCAAACCATCAAGCCAATCGGTCCGCTGAGCAGGGATTTTCGCCTGCACGCGGGAATACGCATCAAGGCTTTGCGGGGTAAGCAAGGAGGCTGCATCGTCAAAACGAACGATAGCGCTGTTCACCGCAAAGAACTGATTCTCCCAGTTAAGAGATTCAATTCTTGCGTGAACAGGAATAGAGCAAGTCTTCATTGGCTTCACCAACCTTGGGCAGAACCTAGCGCCAGACCCCTTTGGTATCAACAATCCAGCTTTGCTGAATTTGCGAACCAGGAATGGCTTTGAAGGCATGGTGATCAACCAGCATCACCAACACATCAGCCTGTTGAAGAGCATCTTCAATAGAAGCTAATTCACAACTACCGACCAATTTTTTCGGCAACTGGTGAATGTTTGGCTCAACAGCCAGCGTTTTACCATTATGCCAGGTGCTGAGGAGCTCAGCGATTTCCATAGCCGGGCTTTCACGCAGGTCATCAATATTCGGTTTAAACGCAAGGCCAAAGCAGGCAATGGTAATTTCACTGGCACGCTTGCCGGTTTCAGCAAGGCAATCAGCGACAGCAGCTTTCACCTGGTTTACTACCCAGTGTGGTTTACCATCATTAACTTCGCGCGCCGTACGAATCAGCTGTGCCTGTTCAGGGTTTTGAGCAACGATGAACCACGGATCTACCGCGATACAATGCCCACCCACGCCCGGTCCTGGCTGCAAAATATTGACTCGCGGATGGCGATTAGCCAGACGAATCAACTCCCAGACGTTGATCTCTTGATCGGCACAAATCAGGGATAGCTCATTTGCGAAGGCAATATTCACATCGCGGAAGCTATTTTCCGTCAGCTTGCACATTTCAGCAGTGCGGGAATTCGTCACCACGCACTCGCCTTCAAGGAAGATTTTGTAGAGTTCGCTGGCACGAGCAGAGCAAACTGGCGTCATACCGCCAATAACACGATCGTTTTTGATAAGCTCAACCATCACCTGACCCGGCAGTACGCGTTCCGGGCAGTAGGCGACATTAATATCTGCCGCTTCACCAACCTGCTGTGGGAATGTCAGGTCAGGGCGAAGCTCTGCTAACCAACCCGCCATTTGCTCGGTAGAACCGACTGGCGAGGTGGACTCCAGAATCACCAGCGCACCTTTCTTAAGTACCGGAGCGATGGATTCCGCCGCTGCTTTGACAAAAACCATGTCAGGTTGGTGATCGCCTTTGAAGGGCGTTGGTACTGCAATTAAATAAGCATCTGCTTCAACTGGTTGGGTACTAGCGCGCAAGAACCCACCTTCCACCGCCGCTTTAACCACCTTATCCAGATCTGGCTCAACAATGTGAATTGCACCACGATTAATGGTGTCTACCGCATGCTGGTTGATATCAATACCGACGACATTTTGCTGTTTAGACGCAAATGCTGCCGCGGTTGGCAATCCGATATAACCCAGACCAATCACAGAGATGGTTGCAAAACTCATTGTTGTGTCACCTGATTTTTCTTCAATGCAGCCAAAATTTGCTCACAAGCCTTGCCATCACCATAAGGATTATGAGCACGACTCATAACTTGATATTCATCTTCGTCTTTCAACAAGCGCGTAACCTGGCGAACAATTTCTTGTGTATCCGTACCGACCAAACGAACGGTGCCTGCATCAACCGCTTCCGGGCGCTCTGTCGTATCACGCATCACCAGCACGGGTTTACCCAGTGATGGTGCTTCTTCCTGGATGCCACCAGAGTCGGTAAGAATCAGGTATGCATGATTCATCAAATAGACAAACGGTAAGTATTCTTGCGGGTCAATCAGCACCACATTTTTGACATCCCCCAGAATGCGCGTCACAGGTTCGCTGACATTCGGGTTCAGGTGCACAGGATAAACAATCTGGACATCACTGTTTTCTTTGGCAATCTGCGCCAGTGCATGGCAAATCCGCTCAAAGCCATTACCAAAACTTTCACGGCGGTGGCCAGTGACCAAAATCAGCTTTTTGCTGCTATCCAGGAACGGATAACACTGCGCCAGAGAGCTATGCAAAGCATCATCCGCAAGTACGCGATCGCGAACAGAAATCAGCGCATCAATCACAGTGTTACCGGTGACGAATATCTTATTGTCACTGATATTTTCGCGTAATAAGTTTTGTCGAGAATTCTCGGTTGGGGCGAAGTGATACAGAGCCAAGTGCCCGGTCAGAGTTCTGTTTGCCTCTTCCGGCCACGGAGAATACAAATCACCAGTGCGCAAACCTGCTTCAACATGTCCTACAGGAATCCGCTGATAAAATGCGGCAAGACTAGTGGCAACTGTAGTCGTAGTATCACCATGAACCAGAACAACATCAGGCTTGAATGACTCAAGTATAGGCTTCAATCCTTCGAGAATGCGGCAGGTAATTTCCGTAAGCCCCTGCCCCGGTTTCATGATGTTTAAATCATAATCCGTCTCGATAGAAAATAAATTCAGCACCTGATCCAACATCTCGCGATGCTGCGCGGTCACGCATACTCTTGCGTCAAAAAACGCGTCTTTTGCCAACGCATCAACCAGAGGAGCCATTTTAATAGCTTCCGGGCGCGTGCCAAAAACAGTTAACACTTTCACAGCAATTCTCTTTTGTTAAAAAAGGTGAAGGCCGTCCATCGAGCCTTCACCGGGTAAGGGCGTTACAAATATTTTGGACGGCGGGCTAATGCCACACCCGCGCCAATCAGGGCCCCAACCATACCCCACATAATCATCAAGAATGCCCGGCGTGGACTATCACGCTTCACAGGTTCCTCAGGGGTACGTAAATAGCGATATGTCTGGAAACGCGCGTCAAGCGTTGGCCCCACGTTCAAAGTCGCCAGCATGGCTCGATTCTGGTCGTAGTCGATGCTGTAACTAGGACCGACAGCTTGCAGGCTTTCAAGACGAGCTTGCAGCATAGGGCGTCCTAACATGAACATTTCAGAATCAGGTAACTCGTCGGCGGGAACTTCTGTTTCACTCTTTGCAATATTTTGCTGCTGCGCAATCTTCAGCGCTTGTTCCACACTGTGCACTTTGCGGTCAAAAATTGACTGAGCCACTGCTTCCTGACGCTTAACTTGCGCTTTCATCTGGATTGTACGAGCAGCCCAGGCGCCCGTTAGTTCTTCGTTAAGATGACTCGCAGCACGCTGGCTGGCAAAAGCGACGTACTGGCGCAGCAAGTTATTCGCATCAGCAGCTGTTTCTGCAATTAGTTTCACGCTATCGCTGATATTGCGTGTGGCATCGCCAGCTGAAAATTGAATATTATCAATTAGTTCATCTAGCAATGCGGCATCAATTTTACTGTTGCCAACCTGACGCTGTTTGTAATAGTCGGTCTGTAGCCAAAAGTCACGACGAGTATCATATGCAGATAATTGCATGATGAACTCTTTATAGGCTTCATCCATCACCGAAGGCTGATCGACGGAAACCATATTAGCTTTAGCATCAAGATTACGTAGGAATTGCTGTTGCGAATAATACCCACCCATCATGTTAACTGTCGGGCGATCAGTTATCGCATTAGCACTCCACTCCTGCTTGGCAAAGAAGGTGTAGATGAATGCAATGGCTGCAAATAACACTGCCAGACCAACAATCCACAGCTTTCCTTGCCACAGTGTCCGGAATAAACCACGAATGTCCAACTCGTTGTCCACCATTCCCGGATTACTTCCTGGCACGTTTTGTTTCATCACTTCCCCGACTACTTTCAGAATTAAGAAATACTGCTGGTATTTCTACGTTGCCGACGCTTATGACGTCTTATAAAACGAGCAACTTTCCAGGCTCGTTTGATACAGTAATCATAGAGAACAAATGCAAGCAAGAATAATGCCAACATCACCCACTCTGGAATGGAGTGTATGTATTCAGCCGCAACACCAATTGACGCCAGAAGAGCTGCCGCTGCGGTGATCAGCACAAATGCCTGTCGAGAAGTAAAGCCGGCGCGCATAATCAAGTGGTGAATATGCTGGCGATCTGGGGAGAATGGGCTCATACCTTTGCGTAGCCGGCGATACATGATGGCAATCATATCCATCAATGGAATGGCAATAATCCATAATGCGGTGACAGGGCTAATAGGATGGGTTTGACCCTGCGTAGTTTCAAGCAAGATCCAGATGACGGTAAAACCAATAAGAGTACTCCCCGCATCACCCATAAAAACTTTATAGCGACGACCCAGTATCCCAAGGTTTAAAAGAATATAAGGCAGAATGGCGGCAATCATTGCGAAGCACCACATGGCCAGGCTCAATTGCCCATCGAAATAAAGGATAATCCCCATTGCCGCAAAGGAGACGCAAGAAAGTCCCCCCAGTAGACCGTCAATACCATCAACCATGTTGAAAGCATTTATTGCGGCCCAAACTGCAAACAAGGTTAAGAAATAACCAAAGGGGCCAAGAACCATTTCCCAGGAGCCAAAAATATACCCGAGACTGAGCAGGTACAATTTTCCGACCACCATCATCACAATACCGATTAAAGCTTGAATCGAAGCCCTAATTTTTACACTGATATCAAAACGGTCATCCAGTGCACCGACAAACACCAGCACACCAGCACACATCAAATAAAGCCATGCATGTGGGATATAGTAATTAGCGATAAGGAAAGTAAAGCAGATCCCGGCGTAGACAGAGATACCCCCGACTAAAGGAATCAGTCCTTGGTGGCGTTTACGGAAATTGGGTTTGTCTACCAGACCGATTTTTTTCGCCGCTTTGCGAGCAAAAAAAAGAAAAATGGTGGTGAATAAAAAAATACAAACCAGGTCAGTTCCAGCGGTGATTAAATTCACAGTGCAAGCTCTCTGCAAAATAAAAGGTCAAGGACAACTTCTTTGAAGTCTACCCCGTCCAATGGTTATATACATCTAATCCTTGAACAGACTGATTATTATTCGAACAACACCTTTCAAGCATTGCTGTAAATAACATGATGGCATTCCTTGCCACAGTTAGTGCTTAACCGTGATCATTACAGCTATATCGTATATACCAGAAATGAAAAACGCCACGTCTAAGCGTGGCGTTCCCCGAGTTTTTGTTACTTACGAGCGCTTCATCATATCGAAGAAGTCTTCGTTGGTTTTCGTCATCGCTAACTTATTGATGAGGAATTCCATTGCATCAATCTCACCCATTGGGTGGATGATTTTACGCAGGATCCACATTTTCTGCAGTTCTTCCTGGGTAGTAAGCAACTCTTCTTTACGTGTACCTGAACGATTGTAGTCAATAGCAGGGAACACACGCTTCTCAGCGATTTTACGCGCCAGATGCAGTTCCATGTTGCCGGTACCTTTAAATTCTTCGTAGATCACTTCATCCATTTTAGAACCGGTATCAACCAACGCTGTAGCGATGATAGTCAGACTACCACCCTCTTCTACGTTACGTGCAGCACCGAAGAAGCGTTTTGGACGATGCAGTGCGTTAGCATCCACACCACCAGTCAATACTTTACCTGATGCAGGTACAACGGTGTTGTACGCACGAGCCAGACGAGTGATGGAGTCGAGAAGAATGATAACGTCCTTCTTATGCTCAACCAGACGCTTCGCCTTCTCGATAACCATCTCGGCAACCTGAACGTGGCGGGATGCTGGCTCATCAAAGGTAGAAGCAACAACTTCACCTTTAACCAGACGTTGCATCTCAGTCACTTCTTCCGGACGTTCGTCGATAAGCAGAACCATCAACACACAATCTGGGTGGTTGTAAGCAATGCTGGTCGCGATGTTTTGCAGCAGCATAGTTTTACCGGCTTTCGGCGGAGCCACAATCAGGCCACGCTGACCGCGACCGATTGGCGATGCCAGATCCAGTACACGTGCAGTTAAGTCTTCGGTAGAACCGTTACCACGTTCCATGCGTAAACGAGAGTTAGCATGCAGCGGGGTTAAGTTTTCAAACAGGATTTTGTTACGCGCGTTTTCCGGCTTGTCATAGTTGACTTCGTTAACTTTCAGCAGTGCAAAGTAACGCTCACCTTCTTTCGGCGGGCGAATCTTACCGGAGATGGTATCCCCTGTGCGGAGGTTGAAACGGCGGATTTGGCTGGGAGAAACGTAGATATCATCAGGACCGGCGAGGTAGGAGCTGTCTGCAGAGCGGAGGAAACCAAATCCGTCCTGCAATATCTCCAGTACACCGTCACCAAAGATATCTTCACCACTCTTAGCATGTTGCTTCAGGATGGAGAAAATAATGTCCTGCTTGCGCATACGGGCTTGGTTTTCCAGCCCCATATTTTCGCCGAGAGTAATCAGCTCAGAAACCGGCGTATTCTTTAATTCGGTAAGATTCATAATGGTGGGTTCTTAAACTCGGGGTAAATCTCGAACATGTATCGTGAATGGTATGGCAGGATCATCCATGCCTGTTTAATGGCCACCACCACATGTCTTATCGCTGCCTGGTCATAGGAAAAACGCAGAACTGAAACGACACGACGGAATGGGTGATACGCCCGAAATCGATTATGCGACCGTATGTTCACTGTAAAACAGCGTCTTAGTGAAGGGAAACTGGAAGCATTGGGTATTACAAAGATTCAAACTACAAGACAAGTTCTAAATGCAGTAAAAGTAACTTAGCATGACTGACGCCGGGCGTCCAGCAGCTCACAAAAAATTGCGAACTACGCACGCACCGGCTGAGATTCCATTATGCCAGATTAGCGTCGAGGAACTCTTTTAACTGGCCTTTGGACAGCGCGCCAACTTTGGTCGCAGCCACTTCACCGTTCTTGAACAGCAACAGAGTTGGGATACCACGGATACCATATTTTGGTGCAGTGCCCGGGTTCTGATCGATATTCAGTTTAGCAACGGTCAGATTGCCCTGATATTCATCAGCGATTTCATCAAGAATCGGGGCGATCATCTTGCATGGACCACACCACTCTGCCCAGAAATCAACCAGGATCAGCCCATCAGCTTTTAGCACGTCCGTGTCGAAACTGTCGTCAGTCAGGTGAATAATTTTATCGCTCATGTTCTACTCCGCAGGATTATGTCTACCTTGTTGGTGTAGCATTAACCAACTTAAGGTTGACTTTATTTCACCGGATACGCTTTCGTAAAGCAATAGTTAGCTGATATTCTACCACACTATGAGCAAAACACATTTGACCGAACAGAAGTTTTCCGACTTCGCACTGCACCCTAAGGTGATTGAAGCCCTTGAAAATAAAGGGTTCCATAACTGCACCCCTATTCAGGCACTGGCACTACCGCTGACACTGGCGAATCGTGACGTTGCAGGGCAGGCGCAAACCGGTACTGGCAAAACGATGGCGTTTTTAACGTCAACGTTCCATTATTTACTCTCTCACCCGGTTCCAGAGAATCGCCAGGTGAACCAGCCGCGTGCCTTAATTATGGCGCCGACTCGTGAACTGGCAGTCCAAATTCACTCTGATGCAGAGCCACTAGCACAATCGACCGGCCTTAAACTCGGCCTGGCGTACGGTGGCGACGGCTACGATAAACAGCTTAAAGTGCTGGAAAGCGGTGTTGATATTCTTATCGGCACAACTGGTCGTTTGATTGATTATGCCAAGCAAAACCACATTAACTTAGGCGCAATTCAGGTTGTGGTGCTGGATGAAGCCGATCGCATGTACGATCTGGGCTTTATTAAAGATATTCGCTGGTTGTTCCGCCGTATGCCGCCAGTTACTCAACGCCTGAACATGCTGTTCTCTGCCACACTCTCTTACCGTGTGCGTGAACTGGCATTCGAGCAAATGAACAACGCGGAATACGTGGAAGTCGAGCCGGAGCAAAAAACCGGTCACCGTATCCAGGAAGAGCTGTTCTACCCTTCTAACGAAGAGAAAATGCGTTTGCTGCAAACTCTCATCGAAGAAGAGTGGCCAGATCGCGCCATCATCTTTGCCAACACGAAACACCGTTGTGAAGATATCTGGGGTCACCTTGCAGCAGACGGCCACCGCGTTGGTCTGTTAACTGGCGATGTTGCTCAGAAAAAACGTCTGCGCATCCTTGAAGAATTCACCCGTGGCGATCTGGATATTCTCGTTGCAACCGATGTTGCCGCTCGCGGTCTGCATATCCCGTTAGTGACACACGTTTTCAACTACGATCTTCCTGATGACTGCGAAGATTACGTTCACCGTATTGGCCGTACCGGTCGTGCTGGCGAAAGTGGTCATTCCATTAGTCTTGCGTGTGAAGACTATGCGTTGAACCTGTCTGCAATTGAGACTTACATTGGTCACTCAATTCCAGTCAGCAAGTACAAAACTGAAGCACTGTTAAGCGAACTTCCTCCACCGAAGCGTCTGACTCGCGCCCGTCCGGGTAACGGTCCTCGCCGTAATGGTGGCGCTCCTCGTGGTAATCGCCGTCGCACAGGTTAAAAATTTATGCTCAGCTCCACCTCGCTGTATGCTGCAATAGATTTAGGCTCTAATAGCTTTCATATGTTGGTTGTACGTGAGGTGGCAGGGAGCATACAAACCCTTGCCAGGATTAAGCGAAAAGTACGCCTTGCTGCTGGTTTAAGCAGCGATAATACGCTTTCACGTGAAGCAATGGAGCGCGGGTGGCAATGCCTGCGCTTATTCGCTGAACGTCTTCAAGATATTCCTCAAAACCAAATTCGTGTTGTCGCAACCGCGACACTCCGTCTTGCCACCAATGCCAGCGAATTCATCCAGCAGGCTGAAAAAATCCTTGGCTGTCCGGTGCAAATTATCCATGGTGAAGAAGAAGCACGCCTGATTTATCAGGGTGTTGCCCATACAACAGGCGGTGCCGATCAACGCTTAGTGGTTGATATCGGTGGTGCTAGTACAGAACTGGTTACCGGCTCGGGGGCGCAAACCACCGCACTCTTTAGCTTATCAATGGGTTGTGTGACCTGGCTTGAGCGTTTTTTTAGTGACCGAAATCTTGCCAAAGAAAACTTCGATGCTGCCGAAAGTGCTGCAAAAGAAGTTCTCAGGCCGATTTGCGACCGGTTAAAACATCACGGTTGGAAAGTGTGTGTCGGTGCGTCAGGTACCGTGCAAGCACTGCAAGAAATCATGATGGCGCAAGGAATGGATGAGCGCATTACGCTTGCAAAACTCCAGCAGTTGAAGCAACGCGCGATTCAATGCGGGCGTCTTGAAGAATTAGAGATTGAAGGTTTAACGCTAGAAAGAGCCTTGGTATTCCCTAGCGGCCTCGCCATTTTGATTGCGATATTCGAAGAGTTATCAATTGACTGTATGACGCTCGCTGGCGGAGCTTTGCGTGAAGGACTGGTTTACGGAATGCTGCATCTGACTGTTAATCAAGAGATCAGAAGCCGTACCGTACGTAATATCCAGCGTCGCTTTATGGTGGATACCGGCCAGGCAGAACGCGTTCAACAATTAGCATTAGCCTTCACCACACAGTTAAGAGATGCATGGAGCCTAACGCCTCTCAGCATAGAAATGCTCAGCAGCGCGGCGTTACTTCATGAAGTTGGACTGAGTGTCGATTTCAAACAGGCGCCGCAACATGCTGCCTACCTGGTGAAGAACCTCGATCTTCCGGGATATACGCCAGCGCAGAAAAAGCTGCTGGCAACGCTAATGTTGAACCAGACAAACCCAGTCGATCTCTCTTCTCTCCACCAGCAAAACGCCGTACCACCTCGTATTGCGGAACATCTCTGTCGCTTGTTACGCCTGGCTATTATCTTCGCCAGCCGCCGTCGGGACGATATCTTGCCGGAAATTGCGCTAAACGTTGAAGGTGAAACCTTAAATCTCGAGCTTCCAGAAAAGTGGCTGGAATGCCACCCTCTAGGTGCTGAACTGCTTGCACAAGAAAGCCTGTGGCAAAGTTATGTCCATTGGCATTTAATAATTAAATAACTCAGCTTTTACGCGCTTTTGCCAGCATTTCACGGATGTTGGCGACATTACTCTGCCCCTTTGTCATCCGCTCTTCCGCAGAAACTACTTTGCGTTCCGTCTCCCACTGCAAATCATCTTGTGGCAATTCCAGCAAGAAACGACTCGGTTCCGGGCGGATCAATTCACCATACTGACGTCGCTCTTTGCAAAGCGTGAAGGTTAGCTCTTTCTGCGCACGAGTAATCCCCACGTAAGCCAGGCGGCGCTCTTCATCGATATTATCTTCGTCGATACTGCTCTGATGCGGCAAAATACCCTCTTCCATCCCGACTAAAAATACGTACGGGAACTCCAACCCTTTCGAGGCATGAAGGGTCATCAATTGCACCTGATCTGTATCTTCATCACTCTCGCCGCGTTCCATCATATCGCGCAGCGTAAAGCGGGTGACAACTTGGGTAAGCGTCATCGGCTCATCAATTTCTGAACCCTCCAGCATTTCCGTCATCCAGCTAAAAAGCAGGTTAACGTTCTTCATACGCATTTCGGCAGCTTTCTGACTGGGGGATGTTTCATACAACCAGCTTTCGTAGTCGATGCCGTGAATCAAATCACGTACCGCTGCGATAGGTTCGCGCTCAGCAAGTGTTGCTACATCGCGTAACCAATGAGTAAAACGCTGTAACGACTCCAGGCCACGACCATTTAGCGTTTGGCTTAAACCCATATCAAAACTTGCGCCAAATAAACCTTTATTACGCTGCGTTGCCCAGGTACCGAGTTTTTGCATCGTAACCGGGCCAATTTCACGTTTCGGTGTATTCACAATCCGCATAAATGCACTGTCATCATCTGGGTTGGTCAGCACACGCAGATAAGCCAGTAAATCTTTGATTTCAGGACGTGAAAAGAACGACGCACCACCAGAAATACGATAAGGAATGCGGTTTTGCATCAGCATTTTTTCAAACACGCGCGACTGGTGATTCCCACGATAGAGAATGGCGTAATCTTTGTAGTTGGTCTTATTGATGAAGTGATGGGCAATGAGCTCGCCAGTAACGCGCTCAGCTTCATGATCTTCACTGTTCGCGGTCAGCACTTTTAATTCGGTACCGTAACCCAGCTCCGAAAACAGCCGCTTTTCGAACACGTGAGGGTTATTGGCGATCAAAATGTTTGCCGCTTTCAGAATGCGCCCGGAAGAACGGTAATTCTGCTCAAGCTTAATGACCTGAAGTGCCGGGAAATCCTTGCTTAGCAAAACAAGGTTTTGTGGCCGTGCGCCGCGCCAGGAGTAAATCGACTGATCGTCATCGCCCACTACGGTAAACCTTGCTCGCGCGCCCACCAGCAGCTTCACCAGTTCGTACTGGCTGGTGTTGGTGTCCTGGTATTCATCCACAAGCAAATAGCGGATGCGGTTTTGCCAACGCTCGCGCACTTCTTCATTGCGCTGTAAAAGCAGCGTTGGCAGCAAAATCAGATCGTCAAAATCCAGTACGTTGCACGATTTCAGATGCGTATCGTAAAGCTCATAACAGTGGGCAAAAATTCGGTCGCGTTCTCCTTTCGCCTGCGCCGCGGCCTGCGACGGGGTCATCAGATCGTTTTTCCAGTTCGAGATCGTAGAGATCAACTGTTGCAATAACGTTTTATCGTCTTCGAGCAAACCTTCAGTCAGTTCTTTTAGCAACGCTGTCTGGTCAGTGTCATCAAACAACGAAAAGTTAGACTTCATGCCGAGAGCGGCAAACTCACGTTTGATTATCTCAAGCCCTAACGTGTGGAACGTTGAGATCAACAGACCGCGTGATTCTTTGCGCCCAAGCGTTTGCGCCACACGTTCTTTCATCTCACGCGCCGCTTTGTTGGTAAAGGTCACGGCGGCTATATGGCGAGCCTGATAACCGCATTCGCGGATCAGATACGCCATTTTATTGGTGATAACACGCGTTTTGCCGGAACCAGCGCCCGCCAGGACCAGGCAAGGTCCTGTGACAAATTCGACGGCTTGTTGTTGGCCAGGGTTTAAACGCATAAAGGTCACTCAATGAAGTCAGGATAAAAACGAAGGTATCCCCGCAGTAACTGGAGGTACGAAGGGGAAAAACAGCGTGGTAGTATAGCGAGCGTAATCAATTTCACTCAAGGCACTATCATGGCAAAAACCGCGGCAGCATTGCATATCCTTGTTAAGGAAGAAAAACTGGCTCAGGAAATTTTGGCGCAGCTTCAAGCTGGCGGCGACTTTGAGAAACTGGCTAAAAAGCATTCCACCTGCCCATCAGGTAAAAAAGGTGGTCACTTAGGTGAATTCCGTCAGGGCCAGATGGTTCCGGCGTTCGATAAAGTGGTGTTTTCCTGCCCGCTGCTGGAGCCATATGGCCCGCTGCACACGCAGTTCGGATACCACATCATCAAAGTGTTATACCGCAACTAAAAAAAGCCCGGTAGCGTTAAGCTTACCGGGCCTGTATCAATGCTATACCCCTATGGATTTCGATTTGCAGCAAGGCGGCAAGTGAGTAATGCCCCGGGAGCATAGACAAGTATGTGACTGAGGTGTACGAGCGCCGCCAACACAGCGGCGAATCGAAAGACGACGGGGTATTAACCAGCTACAGCAATACGCTTCATATCTTTCATGTAGCCACGCAGTTTCTTGCCAACGGTTTCGATTTCGTGGTTACGAATCGCTTCGTTAACATCACGAAGTTGCGCGTTATCAACCGCACCGGCTGGGATTTCTTTACCCAGATCGCCTGCCTGCAGAGTGGTCATGAACTCTTTGAGCAATGGCACTGCTGCGTAAGAGAACAGGTAGTTGCCATATTCAGCCGTGTCAGAGATAACCACGTTCATTTCGTACAAGCGCTTACGAGCGATGGTGTTCGCAATCAGCGGCAGTTCGTGCAGAGATTCGTAGTAAGCTGATTCTTCGATGATGCCCGCATCAACCATGGTTTCGAACGCCAGCTCAACGCCCGCTTTCACCATTGCGATCATCAGAACGCCTTTATCGAAGTATTCCTGCTCAGAAATCTTACCGTCAAACTGCGCCGCGGTTTCGAAGGCAGTTTTGCCGGTCTCTTCACGCCAGGTCAGCAGGTTCTTATCGTCATTTGCCCAGTCAGCCATCATGCCGGAAGAGAATTCGCCGGAGATGATGTCGTCCATGTGTTTCTGGAACAATGGAGCCATGATGGTTTTCAGTTGTTCAGACAACGCATAAGCACGGACTTTCGCCGGGTTGGACAAACGGTCCATCATCAGCGTGATGCCGCCTTGTTTCAGCGCTTCGGTGATGGTTTCCCAGCCGAACTGAATCAGTTTTTCTGCATATGTAGGGTCAGTGCCTTCTTCCACCAGCTTGTCGAAGCACAGCAGAGAACCGGCCTGCAGCATGCCACACAGAATAGTTTGTTCGCCCATCAGGTCAGATTTAACTTCTGCCACGAAGGAAGACTCCAGAACGCCCGCACGGTGGCCGCCAGTTGCCGCAGCCCAGGCTTTAGCGATGGCCATGCCTTCGCCTTTTGGATCGTTTTCCGGGTGAACCGCAATCAAAGTCGGTACACCGAAACCACGTTTGTATTCTTCACGAACTTCAGTACCCGGGCATTTTGGCGCAACCATCACCACGGTGATGTCCTTACGGATTTGCTCGCCAACTTCAACCACGTTGAAACCGTGGGAGTAACCCAATGCTGCACCGTCTTTCATCATCGGCTGAACAGCCTTAACAACCGCAGAGTGCTGTTTGTCTGGCGTCAGGTTAACAACCAGATCCGCTTGTGGGATCAGTTCTTCGTAAGTGCCAACTTTAAAACCATTTTCTGTCGCTTTACGCCATGAAGCGCGTTTTTCAGCAATAGCTTCAGCACGCAGAGCATAAGCAACATCCAGACCAGAGTCGCGCATGTTCAGGCCCTGGTTCAGGCCTTGTGCGCCACAACCGACGATGACGACTTTTTTGCCTTTGAGGTAGCTTGCTTCATCGGCGAATTCTGCACGCGCCATGAAACGACATTTACCCAGTTGCGCCAACTGCTGACGCAGGTTCAAAGTGTTGAAATAATTAGCCATCGTGGTGGTACTCCGTAGTCGTTGTGTTGTGCTTTTATAAGGTTCGCCAGCCGTGTCTTGCTTGCGATAATGAACTCACTATATGACAGGAAATGTGTTGCTTAAATTGATATATTAACAACGTGACGTTGCAATTTATGCAACGTAGGAACAAGGGCTGATGACCATGGATTTACGCGACCTGAAAATATTTATCCACCTTGCTGAAAGTCGCCATTTCGGCAGGAGCGCACGCGCGATGCACGTCAGCCCGTCGACGCTTTCGCGCCAGATCCAGCGCCTCGAAGAGGATTTAGGTCAACCCTTGTTTTTACGCGATAACCGCACCGTGACGCTGACCGAGGCCGGAGAGCAACTTAAACAGTTCGCCCAGCACACGCTTTTGCAGTATCAGCAAATGCGCCACACCATCGGCCAGGAAGGGCCATCGCTTTCCGGCGAGCTACATCTTTTTTGCTCCGTCACCGCCGCATATAGTCATTTACCACCCATTCTCGATAGATTCCGTGCTGAACATCCAAATGTGGAGATCAAACTGACCACAGGCGATGCCGCCGATGCGGTAGAGAAAGTAGATTCTGACGAAGCCGATCTTGCCATTGCCGGTAAGCCGGAAACATTGCCACCAGGCGTCGCATTCTCGATTCTGGACCATTTATCGGTTGCACTGATCGCACCAGCACTGCCCTGCCCAGTTCGTGCGCAGGTGAATCAACCAGACCCGGACTGGGCAAAAGTGCCATTTATTCTGCCGGATCAGGGGACAGTGCGCCGCCGTATCGAGTTGTGGTTCCGCCGTCAAAAAATCAGTAACCCGTTTATTTATGCAACGGTTGCAGGCCATGAGGCGATGGTTTCGATGGTGGCACTCGGCTGCGGCGTAGCATTGATACCTGAAATCGTGTTGGAAAATAGCCCGGAGCCCGTTCGTAACCGCGTACAGGTGCTGGAACGAAACGATGAAGCCGAGCCGTTTGAGCTGGGCGTTTGCGTACAAAAAAAGCGGCTCAATGAGCCGCTTGTACATGCGTTCTGGAAATTACTGCCCGGCAACCACTAACCCGCAAGGAAGAAGCGGAACGCCGGATTACTGGTTTCATCGTGGCAATCGTAGCCCAGCTCATTGAGTCGGGTTTCAAAATCCGGCTCATTGTCGCCCAGCTCGAACGCCGCCAGTACGCGACCATAATCCGTGCCGTGGCTGCGATAATGGAACAACGAAATATTCCAGTGCGTGCCGAGCGTTTGCAGGAATTTCAGCAAAGCGCCCGGTGACTCCGGAAATTCGAAGCTATAAAGCCGCTCACGCAGTGGTTTAGACGGGCGCCCGCCCACCATGTAACGCACGTGCAGTTTCGCCATTTCGTCATCAGACAAATCGACAACACCGTAACCACCTTCGTTAAGTAGCTCGATGATTTCGCGGCGTTCTTCCAAACCACGAGTCAAACGGACACCGACGAAGATGCAGGCTTCCGCCGAGCTGGAATAACGGTAATTAAACTCAGTGACCGAACGCCCACCGAGTACCTGGCAAAATTTCAGGAAGCTGCCTTGCTGCTCAGGAATGGTGACCGCCAGCAGTGCTTCACGTTGTTCGCCCAGTTCGCAGCGCTCAGAAACGTAGCGCAGGCCGTGGAAGTTAACGTTCGCACCAGAAAGAACATGTGCAAGGCGCTCACCACGAATCTGGTGCTGCTGGATATATTTTTTCATCCCCGCAAGCGCCAGAGCGCCAGACGGTTCAGCGACCGCGCGAACATCTTCGAATAAATCTTTCATAGCAGCACAGATAGCATCGCTATCAACCGTGATGATGTCGTCGAGATATTCCTGACACAAACGAAATGTTTCATCGCCGATACGCTTAACCGCAACACCTTCAGCAAACAAACCGACGCGCGCCAAATCAACCGGCTTGCCCGCATCGAGTGCCGCTTTCAAACAGGCAGAATCTTCCGCTTCAACGGCGATCACTTTGATTTGCGGCATCAGCTGTTTGATAAGCACCGCCACACCCGCTGCCAGACCACCGCCGCCGACCGGAACAAAAATGCGGTCGATATGCGCATCTTGCTGCAGCAGTTCCAGCGCCAGCGTGCCCTGCCCGGCAATGACTGCCGGGTGGTCGAACGGAGGCACGTAGGTAAACCCCTGTTGCTGCGAAAGCTCGATGGCACGACCTTTCGCCTCATCAAAGTTCGCGCCGTACAGCAATACTTCACCACCAAACGCGCGGACCGCATCCACTTTGATATCCGCCGTAGTCACGGGCATGACAATCAGAGACTTGATGCCTAAACGTGTTGAGGAAAGCGCAACACCCTGAGCATGGTTTCCCGCAGAAGCGGTAATCACACCACTGGCTTTTTGTTCGCTGTTCAGCCCGGCAATCATCGCGTATGCGCCACGCAGTTTGAAACTGTGCACTGGCTGGCGGTCTTCACGTTTTACCAGAATGACGTTATCCAGACGTGACGACAGTTTTTCCATCTTCTGCAATGGGGTAACTTGCGCGACTTCGTAAACCGGAGCACGCAGAACGGCTCTCAGATATTCCGCCCCACAAGGGGCGTCAGGTAGCGGTTGTGACTCGGCCATCATTAGCCTCCAAGCTTACTTTTATCGCGCACCGCGCCCTTATCGGCACTGGTGGCAAGCATTGCGTAAGCGCGCAGAGCGAAGGAAACCTGGCGTTCACGCGCACGTGGCGTCCAAGCTTTGTCACCGCGAGCTTCTTGCGCTTCACGACGAGCGGCCATTTCCTGATCGCTCAGTTGCAGTTGGATCCCACGGTTCGGGATATCAATCGCAATCATGTCGCCATCTTCAATCAGCGCGATATTGCCACCGCTTGCTGCTTCCGGAGAAACGTGGCCGATAGAAAGACCGGAAGTACCACCGGAGAAGCGCCCATCGGTAACCAGGGCACACGCTTTGCCCAGACCCATAGATTTCAGGAAGGTTGTTGGGTAAAGCATTTCTTGCATGCCCGGCCCGCCTTTTGGCCCTTCGTAACGAATAACAACGACATCGCCCGCTACCACTTTGCCACCAAGGATTGCTTCAACCGCATCATCCTGGCTTTCGTAAACTTTTGCAGGCCCGCGGAATACCAGGCTTTCATCGTCTACACCAGCCGTTTTCACGATACAGCCGTTTTCGGCGAAGTTACCGTACAGCACAGCCAAACCACCTTCCTGGCTGTATGCATGTTCCTTCGAGCGGATACAACCGTTTTGACGATCAACATCCAGAGAATCCCAGCGGCAAGATTGTGAGAATGCTTTCGTGGTACGAATACCGGCCGGGCCTGCGGAGAACATGCTTTTCACGCTTTCGTCTTTGGTCAGCATGACATCGTACTGTTCCAGCGTTTGTGTCAGCGTCAGCCCGAGCACGTTTTTCACATTACGATGCAGCAAGCCACCTCGATCCAGCTCGCCCAAAATACCGATGACGCCACCCGCGCGGTGCACATCTTCCATGTGGTATTTCTGGGTGCTCGGCGCAACTTTGCACAACTGCGGGACTTTACGGGAAAGCTGGTCGATATCAGTCATGGTGAAATCAAGTTCTGCTTCCTGAGCTGCAGCGAGTAAGTGCAGAACTGTGTTTGTTGAACCGCCCATCGCAACATCCAGCGTCATGGCGTTCTCAAACGCTTCTTTGCTGGCGATGCTACGTGGCAGAGCACTTTCGTCATCCTGCTCGTAATAACGTTTGGTCAAGGCGACGATGCGTTTACCGGCATTCAGGAACAGCTCTTTGCGATCTGAGTGCGTTGCCAGCAGAGAACCGTTACCCGGCTGGGATAAGCCCAGCGCTTCGGTCAGACAGTTCATGGAGTTCGCGGTGAACATACCGGAGCAAGAGCCGCAGGTTGGGCATGCAGAGCGTTCTACCTGCTCGCTTTGTTCGTCACTCACTTTCGGGTCAGCGCCCTGAATCATCGCATCAACCAGGTCAAGCTTGATGATTTGGTCAGAGAGTTTAGTTTTCCCGGCTTCCATCGGGCCGCCGGAAACAAAAATAACCGGAATGTTCAGGCGCAAAGAGGCCATCAACATCCCTGGGGTGATTTTGTCGCAGTTGGAGATACAAACCATCGCGTCGGCGCAGTGCGCGTTCACCATGTATTCAACGGAGTCAGCGATAAGCTCACGTGACGGCAGAGAATAAAGCATGCCACCGTGGCCCATGGCGATACCATCATCCACCGCGATGGTGTTGAACTCTTTCGCCACACCGCCAGATGCTTCGATTTGTTCGGCAACCAGTTTACCCAAATCGCGCAGGTGAACGTGGCCTGGCACGAACTGCGTAAAGGAGTTAACTACCGCAATAATTGGCTTGCCGAAATCATCATCGGTCATCCCGGTTGCGCGCCACAATGCGCGGGCACCCGCCATATTACGGCCATGGGTGGTAGTGGCTGAACGGTACTTAGGCATGCTTATTTACTCCAGTCTGTCTGTCGAGGGGACGGTCATCACCATCCACCTGGTTATTTTTTTACTTAGGGTTGACCTGATCTAACCAGCCCCATTTGTCTTCGGTTTCGCCAGTGAACAGGCCAAAGAATGCCTGTTGAATGCGTTTGGTGATCGGGCCACAACGACCTTCACCTACCTGAATGCGGTCTACGCTACGGACTGGCGTAATTTCAGCGGCGGTACCCGACATAAATACTTCGTCCGCCAGGTAGAGTGATTCGCGAGACAACACTTGCTCACGCACTTCGATACCCAGGTCTTTAGCCAGAGTGATAATGGCATCACGGGTAATGCCCGGCAGCGCGGAAGAGGTGAACGGAGGGGTAAACAGAATGCCATCTTTCACTTCAAAGAGGTTTTCGCCCGCACCTTCTGACAAGTAACCGTTCACATCCAGCGCGATACCTTCCTGATAACCGTGGCGGCGCGCTTCGCTGCCAACCAGCAAGGAAGAAAGGTAGTTACCACCAGCTTTCGCTGCTGTTGGAATGGTGTTTGGTGCCACACGGTTCCATGAGGAAACCATTGCGTCGATCCCTTGATCCAGCGCTTCTGCGCCGAGGTATGCACCCCATGGGAAGGCTGCGATGATCACATCAGTGGTGTAACCGTCTGGCGGGTTAACGCCCATACCGACGTCACCCACAAACACCAGCGGGCGGATATATGCGCTGGTCAGGTTATTTTTACGGATAACAGAACGGCAAGCTTCCATCAGCTCATCAACACTTTGTGATACAGGGAAACGATAGATTTTTGCTGAATCACGCAAACGCTGCATGTGTTCACGATGGCGGAACACCACTGGACCAATGTGAGATTCATAGCAACGGATACCTTCAAAGACCGATGTGCCGTAATGCAGCGCATGGGACATTACATGGACCTTTGCTTCGCCCCACGGCGTCATCTCTCCATTGAACCAGATGTAATCAGCTTTCTTCGTCGTCATTGTTCTCTTCCTTCTGCGCTCAGGCGCGGATTTGTTGTGTTGTTTGTTGCTGGATTTCGACGCGACCAACGTCAACCAGTTTGCTTAATTGACTAAACAGTAATTCGACTGGGCGCAGGCTGGCAACGGTCAATTCAATATTAATATCGTCAGTGTTCCCCACCGTGACCATGTTCATAGAACACACCTGAAAACCACGATGGCGCACGACGCGTAACACGCGCTCCAGCGTTTCTGGACGAAAACGGGCCGTTACTGCGAGCTGATGTTGCATCATGATAATTTCTCCAGCATTTGTGAGTTACTGGCACCTGGTGGCACCAACGGCCAGACGTTTTCGTACTCATCTATCGAGACGTGAAGCATGTATGGGCCATCGCTATTGAGCATCGTGTCGATGGCGGCTTCTACCTGGTCTTTACGAGTGATGTGTTGGCCTGGGATACCGAAGGCACTGGCCAGCATGAGGAAATCAGGGTTATCGGAGAGGTTGGTTTCGCTATAACGTTCTGAGAAAAACATCTGCTGCCACTGGCGTACCATTCCTAAACGTTGGTTATCCAGTAAAACGATTTTGAGCGGTAGCTGTTTTCGTTTTACGGTGCCCAACTCCTGAACGTTCATCATGAATGAGCCGTCACCCGAGATACAGATAACCGTATCGTTCGGCCGGGCTACCTGTGCGCCTACAGCTGCGGGCAGACCAAAGCCCATCGTTCCCAGGCCACTGGAAGTGATAAAATTTTCCGGGCGGGTAAATGACATATGCTGGGCTGTCCACATCTGGTGCTGGCCGACATCGGTAGTCACAACACATTCCTGCGGCTTACGGTCAGAGATTTGTTTCAGCAATAACGGGGCAAAAATGGCTTCACCGGGATGATCATAGCGCCATGGGTTTGCTGCCCGTAAAGTGGCAACTTCTTGCTGCCATTCAACGATATCCAGCGGTTGTTGCAGCGCCTGTAATAATTGGGCTAAATCCCCCTGCAACCCAACATGGGCCTGACGCAATTTACCCAGCTCTGCCGGGTCGATATCCATATGAATCACTTTCGCGTGGGGGGCAAAGGTATTCAGCTTGCCGGTAACACGGTCGTCAAAACGTGCGCCAACGGCAATCAGCAAGTCGCACTCTTGCACCGCAAGGTTAGCCGCTTTTGTGCCGTGCATTCCCAACATGCCGGTATAAAACGGGTTTTCTGCCGGAACCGCGCCCAAGCCTTTCAGCGTGACAGTAGAAGGCATATTGGTGACAGCGATAAACTCACGCAATGCCGGAACCGCCTGAGCCATGCCCACTCCGCCACCGACATACAACATCGGTTTGCGGGCATTCGCTATCATTTCGCGTGCCTGTTGCAGCTCGGCGTGCGGCATTTCAAAATCATCTTCAACAGTCGATAACCACGGCTCCAGATCGCCTTGTGCTAATTGAATATCCTTAGGGATATCCACCAACACGGGACCCGGACGGCCAGAGTTTGCAATTTCAAAGGCTTCTGCAAGGACGCGAGGTAAATCATCGAATGATTCAACAAGGAAACTGTGCTTGGTACATGCGAGGGACAAACCTAAAACATCCACTTCCTGAAATGCGTCAGTGCCAATCAGCGGAGCGGCTACCTGGCCTGTGATGGCAACAACGGGAACGGAATCTAACAGCGCATCGGCAAGGCCTGTTATCAAGTTGGTTGCGCCCGGCCCGGAAGTCGCGATGCAAACGCCTGTTTTTCCTGTAGAACGAGCATAACCAATGGCTGCCATTGCTGCGCCTTGCTCATGGCGGCAGAGCAAATGTTCGACCCCACCGTCATACAATGCATCGTAGACTGGCATGATTGCGCCGCCCGGATAGCCGAAAACTGTCTCTACACCCTGCGCTCGCAACGCATGTACCACCCACTGTGCACCATTCATAGTTAGTTCCCCGTCGCATTATCGGAGAAACAGCATTTTATTCTGTAACGCATCATCTGTTTCTCTCCGAGTTTCTTTGCCCAACAAAAAACCCCCGGACCTTTCGGTGCGGGGGTTCTTTTCGATTCAGGCTTGATTTTTAAGCCTTTCTTTCTCCAAGTGCAGCCCCGCACGGTGGGATAATAATCACCACCACGCTAATCACGACCAGGCTAATCACTCGTAGAAGGGCTTTCATGTTTGTTTATTCTGTCTACTTGTTCGAAGTAATACCTACAGAGTTATCACAGAGTCAGTTAAAAGCACAAGAATTTTTTATATTGAAACAGAGGCTGAAAAAATTGGCTGGCAGAAAAACTATTTGTTTTCAGCAAATAACGAGATAGTGAAAATATTTCATATAGTGCGATTTCTTATCTCTATTGCCAAAAAATCTTCCAGAAATAAATCTTTTGCGAAGCTCATCGCAGAATTATTTTCAAAAAAGAAATCTCACCCGAAAGTCTGGAAGGCATTACGAAGAACATTATTTCACCTCTTTATGCACTATTAGCAAGCTGACAGGATAAAAGTTCACCCAAGAGGAAAGAGCGATGTCACTGGCAGTTGTTAATACAAGGGCAGCATTAGGCATTGCAGCCCCATTGGTCACCGTAGAGGTTCATATCAGCCAAGGGTTACCAGGTTTAACCCTTGTGGGTTTACCAGAAACCACTGTCCGTGAAGCTCGGGACAGAGTACGAAGTGCCATCATCAACAGTGGCTATACTTTCCCGGCCCGGAAAATCACGATAAATCTCGCGCCGGCAGATCTTCCTAAGGAAGGCGGCAGGTATGACCTACCTATTGCTCTCGCATTGCTGGCAGCGTCTGAGCAGCTCTCTATTGATAAGTTAAGTGAATATGAGTTCGTTGGTGAACTCGCGCTTACTGGGGCTTTACGAGGCGTCCCTGGCGCAATTTCATCTGCTATGGAGGCTTTAAAATCAGGGAAGAAAATAATCGTTGCAGATGAAAACTCCGCTGAACTTAGTTTGATAACACAAGCTGGCTGCCTTATTGCAAACCACCTCACTGAAGTCTGCGCATTCCTTGAAGGCAGAGCCGAATTATCAGCTCCAGAAAAACGACAGCAGCAACACATTGAATATCGGCAAGACCTTAATGAAATTTTTGGTCAGTCTCAGGGGAAGCGAGCGCTAGAGATCACCGCGGCTGGTGGGCATAACCTATTACTCATTGGCCCTCCAGGAACGGGTAAAACCATGCTGGTCAGCCGCCTGAATACTTTACTCCCCCCTTTAAGCGACGGTGAAGCACTGGAGAGTGCAGCCATTCTAAGCCTGGTCAATCCACATTCTTTACAGCAACAGTGGCGCCAGCGCCCATTCAGAGCGCCTCATCATAGCGCTTCACTGAGTGCAATGGTTGGTGGAGGTTCAATTCCAAGACCCGGTGAAATTTCTCTGGCACATAACGGTGTGTTATTTCTCGATGAACTCCCGGAATTTGAACGCCGTGTGCTTGACGCATTACGCGAGCCTATAGAATCAGGGGTAATTCATATTTCCCGTACCCGTGCAAAAATTAGCTACCCTGCCAATTTTCAACTTCTGGCAGCTATGAACCCAAGTCCAACAGGTCACTATCAAGGTAAGCATAATCGCTGCACACCCGAACAAACGCTGCGCTACCTTAGCCGCCTTTCAGGGCCTTTTCTTGATAGATTTGATTTATCCACAGAGATCCCACTTCCGCCACCGGGAATGCTAAGTAATCCCGGTGTAAGCAGCGAAAGTAGCGCAGACGTAAGAGCAAGAGTCATCGCTACACAACAGCGACAGTATGATAGACAGCAAAAGTTAAATTCGAGACTGGATAATCATGAAATCAGAAAACATTGTGCCATTGAGCACAATGATGCCATGTGGCTTGAAGAGACATTGGCGAAGTTGGGGTTGTCGGTGCGTGCATGGCATCGATTATTAAAAGTTGCACGAACAATTGCAGATATTCAGGAACACAAACAGATACAGAGGGAACATCTTCTAGAAGCATTGAGCTATCGGGCGATTGACCGATTACTCATTCACCTACAACAGTTAACAGGATAAAAAATGGGGCTTTCGCCCCATTTTTATTAATCATCACTGTCGGTATAGTCTTCAACCGCATCCGCCTGCGGCTTGCCACCGGAGAGGGTATGGAAACGTTTAGGACGCTTAATTCGCGTCATATACTTGCTCCACACACGTTCTGCATCTGTCACCGGCTCACGTTGACCACGGCATACAGCTACAAACAGAACTTCCTCTTCAGTACCAGGCTCACGCTTGCCAAGATCCAGCTCATTGAACGCATAACCATGGCGCTCTAATAACTGGGCTTCTTTGATGGTGAAATCACCATGGCGAGCGAACCCGCGCGGATAATGTTTATTATCGAAAAACCGATTAGTCGTCGTAAAGCTTTCCGCCATCCTGCACGCTCCTAATTCTCTTGGTCGAGCTATTTATGGCGCGGAGTATTAGTTACGCTTGACAGAGCGTCAAACAAAACATTTAAATCATAACGACAAATTTTTTTTGGGAGAGAGTTGTGGATACTGAATTATTAAAAACGTTTCTTGAAGTGAGCCGAACGCGGCATTTTGGGCGGGCTGCAGAGGCTCTTTATCTAACGCAATCAGCAGTTAGCTTCAGAATTCGTCAATTAGAGAATCAACTCGGCGTGAATCTTTTTACTCGTCATCGTAATAATATTCGCCTGACGACAGCAGGTGAGCGTTTGTTGCCTTATGCAGAAAACCTCATGAATACCTGGCTCGCTGCCAAAAAAGAAGTTTCCAACACATCTCAGCACAATGAGCTAACGATTGGTGCTAGTTCCTCACTTTGGGAATGCATGCTTTCTGAATGGCTTGTTGCACTGTATCAACAGCACAAAGGTCTTCAATTTGAAGCCCGTATTTCCCAACGCCAGTCGCTAGTTAAACAATTGCATGAACGTCAGCTTGATCTGCTGATCACGACAGAATCGCCAAAGATGGACGAATTTTCATGCCAGTTATTAGGGCATTTTAACCTGGCACTATTTTCTTCTTCACAACAAAGCTCAAAAACAGGGTTAACGTATTTACGTCTGGAGTGGGGTCCTGATTTTCAACAGCATGAAGCGGGCCTTATCAACAATGATAGCATTCCAGTTCTAACGACTAGCTCAGCACAAATAGCCTATAAATTGTTGGCACCGCTCAATGGTTGTTCATTTTTACCCATCGAATGGGCCAAAGAATGCGAAGGAATTTACCAGGTACCCGATACAAATATACTTTCGCGCCCTTTGTATGCAATCTGGCTACAAAATAGCGATAAACAAAACATAATCAAAGAGTTATTAAAGACACCACTTATGGCGCAGTAATGCGCTTTTATAGATTTGAGGGATAATTTGAGGAATTTTAGGCAAAAAAAATCCTTTGCCGAAGCAAAGGATCATTATATGGCAGGGGCGGAGAGACTCGAACTCGCGACACCCGGTTTTGGAGACCGGTGCTCTACCAACTGAGCTACGCCCCTAAATAACGCTTATTATTAAGCCCGCTGATTAAGCAGGCATAATTTTTTTA
>NZ_LXEP01000021.1 GCF_001654835.1 Buttiauxella gaviniae ATCC 51604 | reverse complement strand
GGATGCGTATATTACGCTTTCCTCTTTCAGAGTCAAGCGTTTATTTTCGCTTTTCATCTGGCTGACAAGCCGGTTTGTAAGCCGTTGTGCCGTGTCAGTGGAGGCGCAGTATAGGGATTTTCTGGAAGCTGACAACCCCTATTTTCAATTTTTATTTCAACCGTCGATTTTTTATTCGAAATCGCTACAAACAGCCAGTTTTTCAAGCCTTGGGAAGCCATAACGCTGCAAAACGGGTGCTAATTGTGCAATCTCAGGCGTAAGCCCCATACAGAACGCAATGTTCTCATCAGAAGATAATGCTTTCGGAGATTCATGCTCTAAAAGCCATACGGTACGGCGAGCAATCGCAGCACCTGAATCAATCAGCCTGGTGCCTTCCGGCAGGACTTGCAGTAACTCTTCTTCTAATAGAGGGAAATGAGTGCAGCCTAATACAACTGTATCAGGTGGCTCTTTCATTCTTAGCCATGGACGAAGGATCTTACGCAGTTCTTCAAGGTCGACAGGGTACCCGTGTAATTTGGCCTCTGCTAACTCCACCAGCTCTGCCGAACCGAGCATTTCGATTTTGCATTCTGACGCAAAGCGCGCAACCAGCTCGTGAGTATAAGGACGGCGAACCGTACCGCGCGTTGCAAGCAAACCGACAACACCGTTAGTCGTCAGACGCGCAGCAGGTTTAATAGCAGGGACAACGCCTACGACAGGGAAAGCGAATTTTTCACGTAGCGCAGGAAGCGAAACGGTACTCGCCGTATTACAGGCGATGATGGCGAGCGCGAGTGGGTAACGTTCCTGAACCGCAGTAACAATTTCAACTACGCGCTCAACAATGAACTCTTCGCTTTTCTCACCGTAGGGAAATGCCACGTTATCGAAGGCATATATATAGTGCAGGTCAGGCAAAAGCTGCCGGACTTCGTCATACACAGAAAGCCCACCGACACCGGAATCGAAAACCAGTACGGTGGGACGTGTATTAGAAGGTATAGCTGCCAGTGAGGTAGTATTCCCGTCCTGGGGTTTGATAGCCATAAACCGTCTCGTAATCTTTATCGAACAGGTTGGCAATTCTACCACGAACGGTTAGCTGTGAGGTGACAGGATATGATGCGGAAACATCAACAGTGCTGTAACTCGGCAAAACCTGCTGAGTCGGGCTGTACGAAGAAGTATTGTTATCGTAGCGTTTGCCGTAGTACTGCCACGCAACATCCATATCGACATTAAACATACTCCAGTCGAGCTGATACTTCGCCTGACGTTTGGCGCGACGAGCCAACACCTCATCAGTCTGGTCATCACGCGGGTCCATATACTGAAGCGTCACTTTATGGGTAAAGATGCCGGTATCAACGCTGCCCGTCCATTCCAGCCCTTTGATGGTCGCGGACTTGATGTTGTCGTAATTCCCTTCGAAAGATCCCGGGGCAGAATAGTAGGTAATGAGGTTTTCTATCTGGTAATGATAAGCCGACAAGCGCCAATCTACTGGCCCTGTCAATCCTTCAAGTCCGGCTTCCCATTGTTTAGACTCTTCTGGCTTCAGGTTTGGATTTGAGTCGATACCAAAACGTGTCGAACCAAACTGCTGCCCAAGCGATGGCGCGAGGAACCCGGTACCATAAGAGACCGTCGCACGATAACCTTCAACAAATTCCCAGCCAGCGGCCGTCTGCCATGTGCCGTGCCAGCCAAATTGTTCGTCATTATCTTCACGACCAGAGGCTTCCAGCGTCACATCACCAAACTGCTGCTGACCGCTGAGGTAAACACCCGTGTTATCGCGCTTATAGGTATCAGACATCGCAGTGTCTGAAGACGTCAAGCGCTGCTGCTGCCAATCAACGCCTGCACTGACTGAGCCATTTCCTACAACAAAGTTATTACCCCACTGAATGTTACGCTGGGTCATATTGTCGAGAGTGGTACCGTCGTTATAGCGGCCATTCACGCTGCTATAGTTGTAGTCTTTTACTTTTTGATAGCTAGCCAACAACTGGGAAGAGTAAAGGCCAGAATGGAAGCGCATGCCCGCATCGAATGTCTGGTTGTAAAGTTGCTCTTCATCGCCACCACCGGCATACCCATACGACCCCTGGTCGTAATCAGTATTGTTGGTATAACCGTAACCACGGAAGAAACCATCAAACTCGTCACTGAACTTATGCTCAAGCCCACCCCAGAAAGATTTGCTGCGATAGCCATCACGATCGCTATCGCCGCTATAAGGTGAGTCCGGCAAGACGTTGAAGCCTTTGGTCGTTTCATACGAACCAGCCACCGTCGCCACGGTGTCGCCAAAGCGATGACGCAAAGTACCGTCGTATTGCTGATAGCCGTTCGAGCCTACACCCGCATTGATTTGCGATTTATCTTCATCGGTTTGCGTGATGATATTCACCACACCGCCAATTGCGCCCGATCCATAAACAGCTGAGCGAGGGCCGCGAATGTATTCGACGCGTTGCACCAATGAAAGGGGGATTTGATTGATATCAGCAGTGTTAGAGATTCCTGGACGAGCGATAGGAATACCATCTACCAGCACTAACACATGGCTTGCATTGGTTCCGCGAATAAACATAGAAGAACCTTGCCCAATACCGCCGTACTGCGCGATATCCACGCCAGGCAAACGACGCATCACATCGTTAAGCGATTTTGCCTGCCATTGGTCAATATCTTCCCGGGTAACAACATCAGTCGGAGCCAACACCGTATTAACCGGTTGCTGAAAACGATTTGCCGTCACCACCAGGTTTTCTTCAGAATTGCTGTCTTGCGCCCAGCCAGAAAAAGCCGTTACGGACAACGCCGTAAGCAGCGAAAGTTTTTTTAACTTCATTTAAATAAGCATCCGCTTTTAAATCAAGGATGCCGCAGACATAACCGATAGCACGCGATAGTTATGACAAATTGCGACGTATACCGGCAGGTCTTCGGGCTTGGATGTGTTTTATTTACGGATGATGACTTCCCACTTTATTAAGCAGTGTCTGCACATGGCGTTCATCCCACTATTCCTTACCGCTGCGCGTCAGCCCCAGAATTGCACTGGGTTCCCTTTTAACTCATGTAAAAAGGCCGGAAACGCTATGCTACGATTTTGTTAATAAGCTTGTCTATAAGCATCAAAATGCAACAGCGCTGGACATCACGAGCCTAATCCCTACAATCGCCGCGTAGTTTGACTTTATTAACAGGTAGCCGCTTATGACTCCAGAACATCTCCCGATAGAACTTTACGACGCGCAACTGGCCGAAAAAGTCGCCCGATTGCAAAGCATGATGGCCCCTTTTGCAGCTCCCGCGCCGGAGGTGTTCCGTTCGCCAGTCAGCCATTACCGGATGCGCGCTGAATTCCGCATCTGGCACGATGAAGACGACCTGTACCACATCATGTTTGACCAGGAAACTAAGCAACGTATTCGGGTCAATAGTTTCCCGGCAGCAAGTGAACTTATCAACGCACTAATGCCAGCAATGCTCGATGGTGTGCGCGATATTCCCGCCCTGCGTTTTAAGCTTTTCCAGATTGATTATCTGACTACCATGAGCAATCAGGCTGTGGTTTCGTTGCTTTATCATCGCAAGTTGGGTGAAGAGTGGCAGCAACACGCTGAAGCATTGCGCGATAATCTGCGTGCTCAGGGTTTCAACGTTCATTTAATTGGACGCGCGACCAAAACCAAGATCGAACTGGATCAGGATTTTATTGATGAGCGTTTAACCGTTGCCGGTAAAGAGATGATTTATCGCCAGGTTGAGAACAGCTTCACTCAGCCAAACGCGGCAATGAATGTTCATATGCTGGAATGGGCACTGGATGCAACTCAGGGTTCCAGGGGCGACCTGCTGGAATTGTACTGTGGTAACGGTAACTTCTCGCTGGCGCTAGCACGTAACTTTAACCGTGTACTGGCGACTGAAATCGCCAAGCCGTCTGTCGCTTCCGCGCAATACAACATTGCAGCGAATGAAATCGACAACGTGCAGATTATCCGCATGTCAGCAGAAGAGTTTACTCAGGCGATGAATGGCGTGCGTGAATTCAGGCGTCTGGAAGGGATCGACTTGAAAAGCTATCAGTGCGAAACCATTTTCGTCGATCCACCGCGCAGCGGTCTGGATGCAGACACGGTGAAGATGGTGCAGGCATACCCACGTATTCTCTATATTTCCTGCAACCCGCAGACCCTATGCGAGAATCTGGAAGTATTAAGCGAAACCCATAATGTTTCGCGCCTGGCGCTCTTCGACCAGTTCCCGTATACGCATCATATGGAATGCGGCGTGTGGCTGACACGCAAATAGCAAAACGGACGCCTCGGCGTCCGTTATTATTTCTGGCTAAGAATACTATTCAGTTACCTGCGCTTTACGGGCGCGAACTTTGAAACCAATCCAGAACAGCAATGCAACTGAAAGCACCGCAGGCAAGAAGTTAGAACCAATCACCGGATACTCAGCCCGCACAACTGCGCTATATAACAAGACACCTAGCACAAAGCACGCCGCAGCAATACTTGGCAGGCCAACAGGCATCGTGCGGTTCAGGTAGCGTTGATGCAAACAGTACACCGTCAGCACCAGCGTGATCATCGGGAAAATGGAAAACGGCACAACCGAGCTAAATAGCGCGGCAAACGTGCCGTTAATTGCCAGGCCTGCAATAAACGCCAGCCCGAGCGTACCTCTCTCTTGTAACTGTTTCATTGCTCTTCCTTTACTCACTCTTCAGATATTTGAGCTAATGCCACTTTTTCTTGCTCCCGGCGATACCAGTAGTACGCACCTTTTGAAATCATGCGCAACTGGAGTACCAGGCGCTCTTCAAGCTGACGACGCTGATCGGCATCAACGTCCAGCGCTTCGGCACCAGCACTAAAGACAATCGTAACCATCGCTTCTGCCTGCGCTTCAGTAAAACTACGCGGCATGCGATTTTCGAGTTCAAGATAGTCAGCAAGTTCCGCAATAAAGTGCTGAATTTCACGGGCGACAGCGGCACGAAATGCGGCAGATGTTCCAGAACGCTCACGTAACAACAAACGAAATGCGTTGGGATTATTACCGATAAATTCCATAAATGTTGAGACAGAAGTACGAATTACGCTCCCGCCTTTGGCAATTCGCTGGCGAGCCTGGCGCATTAACTGGCGCAGCATCAGGCCGCTTTCATCAACCATCGTTAAACCCAGTTCGTCAACATCACGAAAGTGGCGATAAAACGATGTTGGCGCTATACCAGCCTCACGGGCGACTTCGCGCAAACTCAGGCTGGCAAAACTTCGTTCAGCACTTAACTGGCTAAACGCGGCTTCGACCAGAGAACGCCTGGTTCTTTCTTTTTGTTGCGCTCTTACACCCATCATATTGCCTGAATCTCTTAATCGAACTCGCACTATACCAGAGAATAACTTAACTGGTTTTATACAGGATTGTGAATGATTGTTTACGCGAGCCGCTTCGCGTAAAGCAGCAAAAAGCACAAGGATAATTGGGTTATCCCGCTGTTGATGTTACCATTGTGTTGCTTTTATGTATAAGAACAGGTAAGCCTTACCATGTCACACACCTACGATTATGACGCAATAGTAATTGGTTCCGGTCCTGGCGGCGAAGGTGCCGCAATGGGGCTGGTGAAACTCGGAGCAAGGGTAGCCGTTGTTGAGCGCTACCATAACGTGGGTGGCGGTTGCACTCACTGGGGAACCATCCCCTCAAAAGCGCTGCGCCACGCAGTCAGCCGCATTATCGAATTTAACCAAAACCCTTTATACAGCGACCACACACATCTCCTCCGTTCATCCTTCGCCGATATTCTTAATCACGCTGATAGCGTCATTAACCAACAAACTCGCATGCGCCAGAGCTTTTATGAGCGTAACCGCTGCGAAATGTTGCAGGGCGACGCACGCTTTGTAGATGCACATACTATCTCGCTGGAATGTCACGATGGCTCGGTGGAGATGATCACCGCAGAGAAATTCATTATTGCTTGCGGCTCGCGCCCTTATCGTCCGCCAGAAGTCGATTTCAGCCATCCGCGGGTGTACGACAGCGATTCCATTCTTAACCTCCACCATGAACCACGCCACGTCATTATTTATGGTGCAGGGGTGATTGGTTGCGAGTATGCGTCGATCTTCCGTGGCATGAACGTCAAAGTTGATTTGATTAATACCCGCGATCGCCTGTTGGCGTTTCTCGATCAGGAGATGTCCGACTCGCTCTCTTACCACTTCTGGAATAGCGGCGTCGTTATTCGCCACAACGAAGAGTTTGAGAATATCGAAGGCGTGGAAGATGGTGTCATTGTGTCGTTAAAGTCTGGCAAAAAAGTGAAAGCTGACTGCCTGCTTTATGCGAACGGGCGCACGGGTAATACCGATTCGCTGTCACTGGAAAATGTTGGGCTGGAAGCAGATGGCCGTGGTCTGTTGAAGGTCAACAGCATGTACCAGACTGCACAACCGCATATTTATGCCGTTGGCGATGTGATTGGTTACCCGAGCCTGGCATCTGCGGCTTACGATCAGGGCAGAATCGCGGCCCAAGCTCTGGTTAAAGGCGAAGCAACGGCGCATCTGATTGAAGATATTCCGACAGGTATTTATACCATTCCGGAAATCAGCTCCGTCGGGAAAACCGAGCAGCAGTTAACGTCGATGAAAGTGCCGTATGAAGTGGGCCGGGCGCAGTTCAAGCACCTTGCGCGCGCGCAAATCGTTGGCATGAACGTAGGCACGCTAAAAATTCTCTTCCATCGTGAGACGAAAGAGATTTTAGGGATCCACTGCTTTGGTGAGCGTGCGGCCGAAATTATTCACATCGGCCAGGCAATTATGGAGCAGAAAGGGGGTGGTAACACGATTGAGTACTTTGTTAACACCACCTTTAACTACCCGACCATGGCGGAAGCCTATCGAGTAGCGGCTTTAAACGGCTTGAACCGCTTGTTTTAACTCTGGCTCAAAATGGCCATCCATATGCGTGCGGATGGCCTCAGCGAGTTGCTCATAGCGACCACGCAGTGGAGAACCCGGACGATAAACCAGACCGATAGTACGACGCGGCTCTGGTTTATAACATGGCAGGTAAACCACACCGTCCCGGCAGCGCTCGTTTGGAACTGCCAGCGCAGGTAACAATGTTATCCCACTTCCGGCTGCCACCATGTTACGCAGCGTTTCAAGGCTGGTTGCACGGAAATGCGTGTCTTCTTCCGCTCCCGCTTGAAAACAGAAACCTAATGCCTGATCGCGCAGGCAGTGCCCGTCTTCCAGCATCAATAGCTTTTCACCTGCAAGATCCGATAATGGAACGCGATCACGGTCCGCCCACGGGTGGTCCTGGTAAATCGCCAGCATCATTGGCTCATCAAACAGCGGCACTTCAATAAAGGCTTCACTCTCTTTCACTAAAGCGAGAATCGCACAGTCGAGTTTTCCGCTATCAAGCTGCGCTAACAACTGATGGGTCTGCGCCTCGTGCAGGTACATTTCTAGTTTCGGGAAAGTTTTATGCAGCATCGGGATAATCTGCGGCAGCAGATAAGGCCCAACGGTTGGGATCAAACCGATGTGCAGCGGCCCGGACATTGCCTCGCCCTGCTGACTCGCCATCTCTTTAAGGACTTTTACTTCTCGCAGCACAGTGCGAGCCTGGTCCACCAGCAACAAACCCGCCTGAGTGAACAACACTTTACGGCTAGTGCGTTCAAGCAACATCACGCCGAGTTCATCTTCAAGTTTACGAATCTGACCGCTAAGCGTTGGCTGACTGACATGGCAGGCATCCGCTGCCCGACGAAAGTGACGATGCTCAGCCAGCGCCACCAGGTATTCTAGATCACGAATATTCATTCTCTATCCTCCGTCGCCATGATAGCCCATGGCGATAGAAATCATAGCAACGAACGATTATCCCTATCAACCATTGATAATGAATAATAGTCATCAACAGCACAAACCATCCATGACCCGGTTGTGCCGTAGGGGGAAACCCCTTGTTCTCCGAACAAAAACTGAAGCCAACTTGAATTATTTAGCGGACATTATGTCCGCTCTTTTTTTATCCGCTAAAACAAAAAAGCCCGGCACAAGGCCAGGCTCATTTTATGTGGCAAAGCTTCTACACCAGACGCTGCTTCGCGTCGGCAATCGCCAGCGCAACCTGCTGTGGAGACACGCCGCCTTTGGCTGAACGCTTATCCAGGCAAGATTGCAGCGACAAAATCGGGTAAACATCATCCCCGATGGTGGCGCTGAATTTCTGCAAATCAGCCAGCGCCAACGCTTCCAGCGCTTTGCCCTGACGAATCGCCTCGACCACCGCTTCGCCCACGATATGATGCGCTTCGCGGAACGGTACACCTTTGGCGACCAGATAATCAGCCAGCTCAGTGGCGTTGGCGTAACCCTGCTCAGCCGCTTCTTTGCAGCGCGGGCGTTTCACCTGAATACCATCGAGCACCAGCACGGACATATGCAGGCAATCCAGCCAGGTATCGAGCGCGTCGAACAGGCCTTCTTTGTCTTCCTGCATGTCTTTGTTGTAAGCCAGCGGTAAGCCTTTCAGCGTCATCATCATGCCGGTCAATGCACCCTGTACACGGCCACATTTACCGCGAATCAGCTCCAGCGCGTCCGGGTTTTTCTTCTGCGGCATCAATGACGAACCAGAAGTCACACGGTCAGACAACTCAACAAAACCCGCTTCACCGGTATTAAAGAAAATCAAATCTTCAGCAAATCGAGAAAGGTGAACCATGCCGATGGACGCATCGGAAAGCAGTTCCAGGACGTGGTCACGGTCAGACACGCTATCCAGACTGTTGCGAGTCGCCGAAGCAAAACCTAACCAGCCGGCCAGTTGCTCACGATCGATTTCATACGCCGTACCCGCCAGTGCGCCGCTGCCCAACGGGCTAACGTCGAGGCGCTCAAGCGTGCTGTGCAAACGGCTTTCATCACGCGCCAGCATTTCAACGTAAGCCAGGCACCAGTGCGCAAAAGTCACCGGCTGCGCACGTTGCAGGTGCGTGTAACCCGGCATCACTGCATCCTGGTTATTTTCAGCGGTTTCAACCAGCGCATGTTGCAGTTGGCGAGTCGCACCCAACAATTCACTGATTTGCATTTTGCACCACAGTTTAAGATCGGTAGCAACCTGGTCATTACGGCTACGGCCAGTGTGGAGTTTTTTACCCAACGCACCGACTTTGTCAATGAGTTTGCCTTCCACCCAGCTGTGAATATCTTCCGCATCGCTCTCAAGGATCGCCTGCGGATTGGCATGCACTTCTTCCAGCAGGAAATTCAATGCCTGCTCAAGTTCGACCTGCTCAGCAACAGTCAGAACACCCACGGTAACCAGCGCTTTGGACCAGGCGACAGAACCCACAATGTCTTGCTCCGCCAGTCGGTAATCAAAGCGTAATGAGTCATTGAACGATTTGAACCGCTGATCTGCTGCCTGAGTAAAACGTCCACCCCAAAGTGCCATAGTGATGCTCCATTGATTAAATGATTCGACTACCGTCAGGCGTTATCGTCGAAGGCAGTTTGGACACGGCCAGCGCGCAGGAACCGTAGCGTACATGAAGTACGTGAGGATTATGCGCTTCGCTTACCCCTTCGGGGCCGACCTTTGGTCGTTCAAAACACAGAGTGTTTTGTCCAAGCACTGCCCGGGTTCAAAATGACAAGTAAGATAGCCTGATTACTTCTTAAGTTCGTTTAAAGCACGAATACGTGATGACAAAGAGAACAGACGGATAAAGCCGCCCGCGTGGCTGTGGTCATACACTTCGTCTTCGCCGAACGTTGCGAACTCTTCGCTATAAAGGCTGTTCGGAGATTTTTTCTGCTTCGCAGTGACATGGCCTTTATACAGCTCAATAATCACTTCACCGTTCACTTCTTCTGCCAGCGATTCCGCAGATGCCTGCAGAGATTTACGCAGTGGTGCGAACCAACGGCCGTCATAAACTACGTAGGACATTTCCAGGCCCAGTTGTTCACGCCATTTGAAGCTATCGCGATCCAGAACCAGCTGCTCAACGCCACGCAGTGCAGCCATCATAATGGTGCCCCCTGGAGTTTCGTAGCAGCCACGGGATTTAATCCCTACCAGACGGTTTTCGACGATATCAATACGACCGATGCCGTGCTTAGAACCAATCTTGTTCAACGTTTCCAGGCACTGGAACGGCGTCATCGCTTCGCCGTTAACGGCAACGACTTTGCCTTTCTTAACCGTAACGGTAACTTCTTCAGCCTGATCTGGTGCTTCTTTAGGATCAACAGTCCAGACCCAGCAATCTTTGTTCGGTGCATTCCACGGGCTTTCCAGCACGCCGCCTTCGGTAGAGATGTGCCATGCGTTTTCGTCACGGCTGTAGATTTTCTCAAGAGAAGCGGTAGTCGGGATGTCACGCTCTTTCAGGTAATCAAGCAGTGCTTCACGGGAACGCAGGTTCCACTCACGCCATGGCGCAACCACTTTCAGATGTGGTGCCAGTGCCGCCCATGCGGATTCGAAACGTACCTGGTCGTTACCTTTACCGGTCGCACCGTGGCACAGCGCATCTGCGCCCACTTTATTTGCCACATCAACCAGCGCTTTAGCGATAAGCGGACGCGCCATAGAAGTACCCAGCAAATAGGTGCCTTCGTACAGTGCGCCGGTCTGCAATACCGGATAAACGTAATCACTGATGAACTCTTCACGCGCATCGACGACGTAGCACTCAGTTGCACCGGAGCGCAGTGCTTTTTGCTCAACGCCTTTCAGGTCTTCACGGTCCTGGCCGATATCCACCACACATGCGACCACTTCACAGCCGCCGTAGTTTTCCTTCAGCCATGGAATAATGGCTGAAGTATCAAGGCCGCCAGAGTATGCGAGAACGATTTTTTTGATGCCGTGATTTTGCATTGTCTTATCCTTCAAAAACTTATTTTAAAATTAAGCTAAGATCCGGGTGCCAATGGCTACACCGTTAAATAATGATGGTAACTGCTCCGCGTGACGCCAGGATGCGATATCCACCGGGCGACCCAGCGTGCGTGCTGCATCCAGCGCCGCGTTAACTTTCACTATCATGCCGTCGGTAATAATGCCCTGAGCGATTAACTGCTCAGCTTTCGCCGCCGTCATTTCTGCAATACGTTGCCCTTTGCCATCCAGAATGCCGCTGACATCTGACAGCAGAATCAAATCCGCACCAAGCGTTGCGGCCAAAGCGGTCGCCGCCTGGTCAGCATTCACGTTCATCAACTCACCTTCAGCAGTGACGCCAATAGAGCTGACAATCGGCAGGAAACCAGAATCTAAAAGCGTGGTAATCAGCTTAGCCGAACCCGGTTTTGCAAGCCCTACATGGCCCAGTTCTTCATCCAGTTTTGTGACCGTCACACTGTCGCCATCACCGAGACAAAGACCCACACCATTGATGCCATGCTTTTTCGCCCACGCCAACAAGGTTTTATTCGCCGTCCCAGCAAGCGCACCAGTAATGATGTCAATCTGGTCAGCAGGCGTGACACGCAGGCCGTTTTTCTTTGTCACTGGCAACGAGAGCTTTTTCATCAACTCGTCCACCAGGCAACCGCCACCGTGCACAATCACCAGCGGGCGTTGGTGGGATTCGCGATAGTTCACCAGCGCCGTAAATAGGCGCTCGAGCGCTTCTTCGCTATCGAGCAGTACGCCGCCTAATTTGATAATTAATGGATTCATCATGTCACCCGGCATCAATTAAATAAGAGACTGCGTTTCGGCAAAGCCAAAACGAATATTCAGGCATTGCACAGCCTGAGCTGATGCGCCTTTCAGAAGATTGTCTTCCGTGGCGACGACAATCAGATGCTCACCCTGCACCGCAAAACCGATATCGCAGAATGGCAACCCAACCACATTTTTCAGTGCCGGCACACCTTTGTCATACAGGCGCACTAACGGTTTATTCTGGTACGCCTGATTAAAAACATCGGCGATTTGTTGCTGCGTCACACCGGCGTTCAGACGGCAGGTGATGGTTTCCAGAATCCCACGCGGGAAATTGCCCAGGTGAGGTGTGAAAATCACCGGAGTACCAAGATGCGTCGAAATTTCTGGATGATGGCGATGGTTAAAAATGCCATACGGTTGCAGGCTCACTTCGCAGAAGCTGTTGGAAATCGGGGCCTTACGCCCTGCACCACTGACCCCGCTGGTTGCGTTAATCACTGGCCATTGCGTCAAATCCAGCAACCCGGCATCAATCAGCGGTTTTAACGCCAGTTGCGCCGCCGTCGGGTAGCAACCTGGGACTGAGATCAAACTAGTTTCTTTCAGTTTGTCGCTCTGCCATTCAGCAAGGCCATACACCGCCTGCTCCAGTAGTTCCGGATGTTGATGGGTAAAACCGTAATAGCGCTGATAGAACTCAGCATCGTTAACGCGGAATGCACCAGAAAGGTCGATAACAACACAGCCTTTTGCCAGGAATTGTGGCGCCAGATCGTGACTCACTTCGTGTGCCGTGGCGAGGAACACCACATCGACGCCGTCAGTAAATTCGCTGATATCCGACATCGCCTGTAACGGCATGTCGACAATACCTTTTAATTGCGGATGCAATTCAGATATCAATTTTCCTGCGTCATTACTTTGCGCTGAAACCGTCAAAGCGGTTATGTTCATATGAGGATGGCGATTCAAATAGTTCACAAGCTCTGCGCCTGCATAACCGCTGGCACCAACAATCAGCGTATTCAACATCTCGGCTGTACACCTTCTTAGGTTGTGTCTGCTAAAGGTGTCAGCTGGTAAGCCATCACCCAACGTGCAATTACGTGGTTAAATCTACCGGAACATGGGGTTCCCTTACGGCAGTTAATATTGTATTTTTATTCAATATAAATGCATGATTATGTATACCAACCCGAGCTAAGGCCTGTCAACAGTGAAGATGAAATTACCTCCTTTTATCGAGATTTACCGCGCGTTGATCGCGACTCCTTCCATCAGCGCTACCGACAGCGCGTTGGATCAGAGCAATGAGTCTTTAATCAATTTATTGGCTGGATGGTTCCGCGACCTGGGCTTCAATGTTGAAGTACAATCGGTTCCTGGTACGCGCAATAAATTCAATATGCTGGCGAGTACCGGAAACGGTGCCGGTGGCTTACTGCTGGCAGGGCATACCGATACGGTGCCGTTTGATGATGGCCGCTGGACACGCGACCCGTTCACGCTGACTGAGCACGAAAACAAGCTGTACGGTCTCGGCACTGCCGACATGAAAGGCTTCTTTGCCTTTATTCTTGATTCATTGCGCGATGTGGATGTGACGCAGCTTAAAAAGCCACTCTATATTCTGGCGACAGCTGATGAAGAAACGACGATGACGGGCGCTCGCTATTTCTCTGAGACCACCCATATTCGCCCGGACTGCGCAATCATTGGCGAACCGACATCATTGCAGCCCGTCCGTGCGCATAAAGGCCATATCTCTAATGCGATTCGGATTCTTGGCCAGTCCGGTCACTCCAGCGATCCTGCTCGCGGTGTGAATGCAATCGAACTGATGCACGATGCTATCGGCCACATCATGTCGCTGAAGAACACCCTGAAAGAGCGTTATCACCATGATGCCTTCACCGTGCCGTATCCAACACTAAACCTCGGTCATATCAGCGGTGGCGATGCCGCCAACCGTATTTGTGCTTGTTGTGAATTGCATATGGATATTCGCCCGCTGCCGGGTCTTACGTTAAACGACCTGAACGGTTTGCTTAACGAAGCACTGGAGCCGGTTAGCCAGAAATGGCCTGGCCGCCTGACGATTTCTGAGCTTCACCCACCGATTCCGGGCTATGAATGCGCCAAAGACCACCAGTTAGTACAAGTCGTTGAGAAACTGCTGGGTGCGCAAACCGAAGTCGTGAACTACTGCACCGAAGCGCCATTTATTCAGACGCTTTGCCCAACGCTGGTTCTTGGCCCGGGTTCTATCAACCAGGCGCATCAGCCAGACGAATACATCGAAACGCGGTTTATTGAGCCAACGCGCAAACTTATTACCCAGGTTATTCATCATTTTTGTTGGCATTAAAAATAGCGATTCAGGGGGTTTTGCCCCCTTTTTACGCTGCTTTTTAGCGGATCCTCATAAGAAACGCTTATCCACGAAGTTAGTAATTAAATTTCATGAATTAGCGCAATTTATTCGTTTGCTGAAACGATTTCGTAGCAATTGACGAATGAGGACTTACGTGGCTTTATAAAGACGGTGTTGAACCTTCACGGGTGAAATTAAATTACATATCAGATTGGATAGGGTGTCTGGGGTCATATGAACGAACAGTATTCCGCTTTGCGAAGTAATGTCAGTATGCTCGGCAAGTTGCTCGGGGATACCATCAAGGATGCGTTAGGTGAAAACATTCTTGACCGCGTAGAAACAATCCGCAAATTGTCAAAGTCTTCACGGGCTGGCAATGAGGCAAACCGCCAGGAGCTGCTAACCACGTTACAGAACCTATCTAACGATGAACTACTCCCTGTAGCCCGTGCATTCAGCCAATTCTTGAATCTGGCCAACACCGCCGAGCAATATCACAGCATTTCAGCCAATGGCGAAGCCGCCAGCAATCCCGAAGTTATCGCTAAGACACTCCAAAAATTAAAAAATCAGCCGGACCTTAGTGAAGCTGCCATTCGTGATGCTGTTGAGTCTTTGTCACTGGAATTAGTTCTGACCGCACACCCAACCGAAATCACCCGTCGCACCCTGATTCACAAACTGGTTGAAGTAAATAGCTGCCTCAAGCAACTCGACCACAGCGACATCGCCGATTACGAACGTAACCAGATTATGCGCCGTCTGCGCCAACTGGTCGCTCAGGCATGGCACACCGATGAAATCCGTAAGCACCGCCCTTCCCCTGTAGATGAAGCAAAATGGGGCTTTGCGGTAGTAGAAAACAGCCTGTGGGAAGGGGTTCCAAACTACCTGCGTGAGCTGAACGAGCAACTCGAAGACAACCTGAATTACAAACTGCCTGTCGATTTTGTTCCGGTACGTTTCACTTCATGGATGGGCGGCGACCGCGACGGCAACCCGAACGTGACTGCTGATATTACCCGTCACGTTCTGCTGCTAAGCCGCTGGAAAGCAACCGACCTGTTCTTGCGCGATATTCAGGTACTGATTTCCGAACTCTCGATGGTGGAATGCACGCCAGAGTTGAGTGAACTGGCCGGCCCAGACGCTGCACAAGAACCGTATCGCTGCATTATGAAAGGTATTCGTCAGCAATTACTGGCGACACAAGCCTGGCTAGAAGCTCGCCTGAAAGGCCAGCGCCTGCCAAAACCTGAAGGTTTGTTAACCCAAAACGAACAGCTTTGGGATCCGCTCTACGCGTGTTACCAGTCGCTGCAAGCGTGCGGAATGGGCATTATAGCCAACGGTCAGTTGCTTGATACCCTGCGCCGCGTGAAAAGCTTCGGCGTGCCATTAGTGCGCATTGATGTGCGCCAGGAAAGTACTCGTCATACCGAAGCACTCGGCGAAATGACGCGTTACCTGGGCATTGGCGATTACGAAAGCTGGTCTGAAGCCGACAAACAAGCATTCCTTATCCGCGAACTGAATTCCAAGCGCCCTCTGCTGCCACGCCAGTGGGAGCCGAGCGATGACACCCGCGAAGTGCTGGAAACCTGCAAAGTGGTTGCCGAAGCACCGCGTGGTTCTATCGCCGCGTATGTTATCTCCATGGCGAAAACACCTTCTGACGTGCTGGCCGTTCATCTGCTACTCAAAGAAGCTGGCTGCACCTTCGCTCTGCCGGTTGCGCCGCTTTTTGAAACCCTCGATGACCTGAACAACGCCGACGACGTCATGACTCAGTTGTTGAATATCGACTGGTACCGCGGCTTTATTCAGGGCAAACAGATGGTCATGATTGGCTATTCTGACTCTGCGAAAGATGCAGGCGTGATGGCGGCATCTTGGGCGCAATACCAGGCTCAGGACGCACTGATCAAAACCTGCGAGAAAGCCGGAATCACCCTGACGCTGTTCCACGGACGTGGTGGTTCTATCGGCCGTGGCGGTGCGCCTGCGCACGCAGCTCTGCTTTCTCAACCGCCGGGCAGCCTGAAAGGCGGCCTGCGTGTGACTGAACAAGGCGAGATGATTCGCTTTAAATACGGTCTGCCAGAAATCACTATCAGCAGCCTGTCGCTCTACACCAGTGCGATTCTCGAAGCCAACCTTCTTCCACCGCCAGAGCCGAAGAAAGAGTGGAAACATATCATGGAGGATCTGTCTGTAACCTCGTGTGATATGTATCGTGGATATATTCGCGAAAATGAAGACTTCGTGCCGTACTTCCGTTCGGCAACGCCTGAGCTGGAACTGGGTAAACTGCCGCTGGGCTCACGCCCTGCGAAGCGTAAACCTAACGGTGGCGTTGAGTCTCTGCGTGCTATCCCATGGATCTTCGCCTGGACGCAAAACCGCCTGATGTTGCCAGCCTGGCTGGGTGCCGGTGCTGCGCTACAAAAAGTGGTCGAAGATGGCAAACAAGACGTGCTGGAAACCATGTGCCGCGACTGGCCATTCTTCTCGACTCGCCTTGGCATGCTGGAAATGGTGTTTGCAAAAGCTGACCTGTGGCTTGCGGAATATTACGATCAGCGCCTGGTGAAACCAGAGCTGTGGGGGCTCGGCACACAATTGCGTGACCAACTGGAAGCTGATATCAAAGTGGTTCTGGATATCGCCAACGATTCGCACCTGATGGCTGACCTGCCATGGATTGCCGAGTCTATCCAGTTACGTAACATCTACACCGACCCATTGAACGTGTTGCAGGCTGAATTGCTGCATCGTTCACGTCAGTTGGAAGATAAAGGTGAAGAGCCAAATGCGCAGGTGGAACAAGCATTGATGGTGACGATTGCAGGTGTTGCAGCAGGTATGCGTAACACTGGTTAAGCCTCATAAAAAAATCCCCGCATCAGCGGGGATTTTTACGTCTGATACCGCCTTACTTCAGGTCGAAGCGATCCAGATTCATCACTTTCACCCATGCCGCAACGAAGTCTTTCACAAACTTCTCTTTAGCGTCACCGCAGGCATAAACTTCCGCCAGTGCACGCAGCACAGAGTTGGAACCGAAGACCAGATCCGCGCGTGTCGCTGTCTGCTTCACTTCGCCGGTTTGACGGCAACGGCCTTCAAACAGTTCTGAAGAGTCATCAGTCGCCTTCCATTCCGTGCCCATATCCAACAGATTGATAAAGAAATCGTTACTGAGCACACCTAAACGCTCGGTGAATACGCCATGCTTGCCGCCATCAAAATTCGCACCCAGCACACGCATACCACCAACCAAAACGGTGAGTTCCGGTGCAGTCAGCGTAAGTTGCTGTGCTTTATCAATCAGCAGGGATTCTGTTGTCGCCGCATCCACACGAGCACGGTAGTTACGGAACCCATCGGCTGCAGGCTCCATCAGGTTGAACATCTCGATATCTGTCTGATCCTGGCTGGCATCCACACGCCCAGGAATAAACGGCACGCGAACGCTGATACCAGCCGCTTCCGCCGCCTGTTCAACACCCACAATACCCGCCAGCACGATGATATCGGCCAGTGACGCTTTACCAGACGCTTTCTGAATTGCTTCTAACGCAGGCAATGCACGCGCCGCTAAAGCATTCACATCCCAGTTGCGCTGAGGTGCCAGTGCCAGGCGTGCGCCATTGGCTCCGCCACGTTTATCGCCGCCACGGAAAGTCGACGCCGACGCCCAGGCTACAGAAATCAATTCACTGACAGAAAGGCCAGAATGGGCAATTTCTGCTTTCAGGTGATCGATATCAGCAGGCGTTGGGCTGAATGTCGCTTTCGGCAACGGGTCCTGCCAAATCAGTTCTTCTTTTGGCACTTCCGGGCCGATGTAACGCGCAATTGGCCCCATATCGCGGTGGGTCAATTTGAACCATGCGCGGGCAAAAGCTTCATTGAAAGCTTGTGGATCATTGAGGAAGCGACGGGAAATTTTCTCGAATTCCGGATCGAAACGCAGCGTCAGGTCGGTGACCAACATTGTCGGTTTACGTTTTTTCGATGGATCAAACGGATCAGGGATAATTTCAGGCGCATCGACCGCTTCAAACTGAATTGCACCGGCAGGGCTACGTGTCTGGAGCCATTCGAATTTGAACAAGTTCTCGAAGAAGTAGTTACTCCACTGGGTTGGTGTTTGTGACCAGACAACTTCCAGGCCAGATGTAATTGCATCTGCACCGGCACCACTGCCGTAGCTGCTCGTCCAACCTAAGCCTTGCGCTTCAATCTGTGCCGCTTCCGGGTCAACACCCACATGGGTTGCTTCTGCTGCACCGTGAGTTTTGCCCAACGTATGACCGCCAGCGATAAGCGCTACAGTCTCTTCGTCGTTCATCCCCATATTGCCGAAAGTAGCACGAATGGCAGCAGCGGCAGAGAGTGGTTCACCGCTGGCGTTTGGCCCTTCAGGGTTAACATAAATCAGCCCCATCTCGGTCGCGGCTAATGGGCGTTTAGCAAGTGCCTCCGGGTCGCGATGTTCCAACCAGGCTTTTTCATTACCCCAGTTCACATCCAGATCTGGCTCCCAAACATCTTCACGCCCGGCACCAAAACCAAAGGTGCGGAAGCCGGAGTTTTCCAGCGCTACGTTCCCCGCCAGTATAAACAGGTCGGCCCAGGATATTTTCTGTCCATATTTCTGTTTGATAGGCCACAGCAGGCGGCGAGCTTTATCAAGGCTTACGTTATCTGGCCAGGAGTTAAGTGGAGCAAAGCGTTGCTGACCACGACCTGCGCCACCACGTCCGTCCAGGGAACGGTAAGTGCCGGCACCATGCCAGGCCATACGAATAAATAGCCCGGCATAGCTGCCCCAATCGGCAGGCCACCACGGCTGGGAATCAGTTAGTAATGCTTTTAGGTCGCCTTTCAGCGCGGAATAATCGAGTTTGCTGAATTCTTTGCGGTAATCAAAATCTTCGCCGAGGGGGTTAGAGCGGTTTGAGTGCTGATTGAGGAGATCAACACGGAGTTGTTTCGGCCACCAGTCCCGCGTGCTTGTTCCGGCTCCTGCACTCACATCATGACTGCCCTGATGAAACGGGCACTTCCCTGCTGACAACGTATTATGATCGTTTTCGTTTGTGCTCATCTTCCTGCTCCCTTCATTATTTTAATACCAGGATATACAGCTCTGCAGATAAGTTATAGATGAAAAAAACTACAGATTTGATAGTTATTTCCTGCTGGCTAATGAGCAACATAGCAAAAGTCTTTCGAAGAAACGTCGACAGCAACATAAACTTTCAAAACTTAACATTACAAATGAAATGGGTATTGTGAGGGGGGAGTGGATCCAGAGGGCAAAGTCATGGCCCTTGCGGGCCATTATCAGAATTAAACTGCCGGGCGAACACCCAGAGTGTGGCAAATCGCATAGCTCATTTCGGCACGGTTAAGCGTGTAGAAATGGAAGTCTTTCACACCTTCACGGCTGAGGATTTTCACCATATCCATCGCAATATTGGCGCCGACCATTTTGCGAGTTTCTGCATCGTTATCCAGCCCTTCAAACATTTGTGCCATCCAGTGCGGAACACGCACGTTGGTCATGGTCGCAAACTTATGCGCCTGTTTGTAGTTACTCACTGGCAAAATGCCTGGCACGATTTCGACATCGATACCCGCAGCGGCACAACGGTCACGGAAGCGCAGGTAACTTTCCACATCGAAGAAGAACTGTGTGATTGCACGGTTTGCACCAGCGTCAATCTTGCGCTTCAGGTTAATCAAATCAGCCTGTGCACTTTTCGCTTCCGGGTGAACTTCCGGGTAAGCCGCAACGGAAATATCAAAGTCACCGACATCTTTAAGCAGTGTGACCAAGTCAGAAGCATACATATCTGGCTTGCCACCACCGGGAGGTAAATCACCGCGCAGAGCGACGATATGACGGATACCGCTATTCCAGTAATCCTGCGCAATAGTACGCAACTCGTCGGGAGAGGCATCAATACAAGTCAGATGCGGTGCAGCTTCCAGACCTGTACGGTCTTTAATACCTTTGATGATGCTATGGGTACGGTCACGCTCACCGGAGTTTGCGCCGTAAGTTACGGAGACAAATTTAGGTTTCAGGCTACTCAGTCGATCAATTGAGCTCCACAGGGTCTGTTCCATTTCACTGGTGCGCGGCGGGAAAAACTCAAAGGAAACGTTAATTTGCCCGGCGACTTCGGCCAGACTCTGATTTAGTGCTTCCCGCTGGTTGGCGTGAAAAAAGCTCATACCCTTACCTCATTAATCGCATTTTATTATGTGATGTTGTGTTTTGTTGCTATCCAGACGTTTAGACGTCCAGATAGCAAGATGAAGGAAAAGCATGATTCCGTCAACTGAAAATTCAACACAAGAAATGAGGAATTCTCACCCAAATTGAATTTTCCTCATGTTCGATTGAAAAGAATAAAAAAAGGCCAGCAATCGCTGGCCTCAGTATTTTTGTGTTTCAGCGAGTTATAGCAATTGCGCCAGACGATTGAGATCCGACTGAATAGCACCGGCTGTGACATCACGCCCGGCACCAGGCCCACGAATAACCAGCGGGTTATCGCGATACCAACGGCTTTCGATAGCAAACACGTTGTCGCACGGTAGCAGCGAAGCCAGTGGATGCTCAGTGCGCACAGCTTCCACACCGACACGCGCTTTACCATTCGCATCGAAACGCGCGACATAACGCAGAACCAATCCCATTTCCTGAGCCGCTTCAAAACGCTGAAGCATCTGGTCATTCAACTCATCACCATTTTCAAAGAAATGGTCAATTGAGCCAGTCTCACTGCCGTTTGTAACCAGCGACTCAACACGAACCTGATCCGGCTCGATGTCGTAACCTGCTTCGCGAGCCAGGATCACTAGCTTGCGCATCACGTCTTTCCCGGAGAGATCGACGCGCGGATCAGGTTCTGTTAGCCCTTGCTGCCAGGCCTGGTCCACCAGCTCGGTAAATGGCACCGTGCCATCGAATTGCAAGAACAGCCATGAAAGCGTACCGGAGAAAATACCGCTGATAGCCAGAATGGAGTCGCCGCTTTCGCGTAAATCACGAACGGTATGGTTTACCGGCAAACCAGCGCCCACGGTGGCGTTATACAGCCAGTGGCGGCCCGTCTTGGTAAAAGCGTTACGAATTTCACGGTACTTCTGGCTATTACTGGCGCCCGCAAGTTTATTGGCGCTGATAACGTGGAAACCGTGGCTGGCAAAATCGAGGTATTGATCAGCCAGTTGTTCACTCGCAGTCACATCCAGAACCACCAAATCATCATAAGGATGCGCACGCATCCATTGGAATAGTGATTCTTCATCCTGTTCTACCGCTTCGTCGTTGAAGAAAGCGAGAGCACGGCTGGCATCCAGACCTTCATAATTCAGCAAGCTGCGGCTGCTATCTACTACACCTGAAAGCACGAATTCAAAACCGGTTCGTGCAGAGATAGTTTCTTGCTCGCGGGCAAACAGCTCCAGCCAGCGTGAACCAATGTTCCCTTTGCCGAACAGAACCAGACCAATACGTTTTTCAGCACGGAACAGTGACTTATGCAGACCCTTAATGAGATTTTCTGTTGGGCCAACACGTAGTACCGCAACCAGGCTAATACCATCTTCGGACTGCCAGATAAACTCAACAGGCTGATCTTTCAATTGCTGCCAGAAACGATGGCTGTGAAGTGGGTTACGGCAAACGCCCGCACCAACCATTGCCACCAGAGCTAAGCCTTCACGCAGACGTAAATCGCCCGGAAGAGCTGCTTCCTGAAGAGTTTGTAGTGCGCTGCCAGCAACTTCTGAAGTGTAGCAAAGCTGAAGCAGGTTTCGGTCAGGATGAACGCCAATCGACAACGGGCGAATCTGAGCGCGGTTTAGCAGGGTATCTAGCTCTTTGTGAGCCAGCTTGAAATCTTGCTGTGGAGCAACCTGAAGTTCGATCAGGCAAACATCATCGTGGCTGGTAACGATTCGCGCACCAGTACCAGAAGCCAACACTCGTTCGATACGAGTTGACCCTTGTTCTGGTGAATAGCTACAACGCAGTTGCAGATCGATATCGCTACCAGAAACAGGCTGCAAAGTACGAGCGTGCAGCACTGGGGCGGCAAGACGGGCCAGTTCACTGGCTTCATCCAGACGCAGCAGCGGCAGCAAGCAAGCATCTTTCACTTTACGCGGGTCAGCACTGTAAACCCCGGCAACGTCACTCCAGATGGTCACGCGGGAAACCCCAGCCAGTGCACCAATTTGAGTTGCGGAATAGTCAGAACCGTTACGGCCCAGCAGAACCGTTTCGCCCGCGTCGTTACGGCAGATAAAACCGGTAACCACGAGGCGTTTGTTCGGATGCTGCGCCATAAGCTCTTGTAGCAGCGGCCAGGATAAACCTTCATTGACTTGTGGCTGAGCTGCACGCTCTGCACGCATAAATTCGCGTGCATCCAACCATGCAGCCGGGTGACCTAACTGATTCAGCACCGCAGACATCAGGCGTGCAGACCAAATTTCACCATGGCCTACAACTTCGGAATACACTGCGTCGGTCATTTTGCCATCCAGCAAACCCGCCAGACGCTCAAGATCGTGAATAAATTGACCGATTAAAGTATCAGCAACATCAGGTGCAACAAGGCCACTAATCAGCTCGCTCTGATAACGGCGCAGTGCTTGCTGAACCTGATGGGCAGAAAGGCGATCGCTTTGGCTTAATTTTAACCAGTTAATCAACTGATTAGTGGTACTACCCGCTGCGGAAACAACCATCATGTCGCCAGGTTTTGAATACTCGGCCATGATCCCCGCAACGCGTAGATAGCACTTCACATCTGCCAGACTACTGCCACCAAATTTATGCAGCTGACGACCCGACGCCCCTGCTGGTGCTGAAACACTCATGCTTACCCCTCGGCTGCAACCCGGAACGCATTTTCCAGGTCAGCAATTAAATCTTCGCTATCTTCAATGCCAGTCGAAATACGCAACAAGGTTTCAGAGATCCCCGCTGCAGCACGCGCTTCTGGCGCCATGCCCGCGTGGGTCATCGTCGCCGCGTGTGAAATCAAACTTTCTACTCCACCCAGCGATTCCGCCAGCGTGAAGAGAGTCAGGCTACTCAGGAATCGACGCAGCGTTTGCTCGTCGCCGTTAAATTCAAAACTTAGCATCGCGCCAAAACCTTTTTGCTGACGAGCAGCAATTTCATGGCCCTGGTTTTCAGGCAGCGAAGGATGATACAGCTTTTTCACCAGCGGTTGAGTTTGCAGGAAATTAACAATCGCCTGCGCGTTGCGTTGCGCCACTTCCATACGTGGTGAAAGCGTGCGCAAACCGCGCAATAGCAAATAACTATCGAAAGCACCGCCAGTCACGCCAATGTTATTTGCCCACCAGGCAAGCTCAGTGACAGTTTCGGCATCTTTCGCAATCACTACGCCCGCAACAACATCTGAGTGACCATTCAAATATTTGGTACATGAGTGCAGAACCAAATCCGCACCCAATGCCAATGGGTTTTGCAAAGCCGGGCTCAAGAAGGTGTTATCCACCACACTGATTGCCCCAACTTCACGCGCGGCGGCGCAGATTTTCGCAATATCTACCACTCGTAACAAGGGATTACTTGGGCTTTCGACCAGCACGAGTTTTGGTTTTTCGTTAAGTGCCGCAGTTAAAGCCGCTTCATCTCCTTGATCGACAAACAAAACGCGATAGGCGCCGCGTTTTGCCAGGCTATCAAACAAACGGTAGCTGCCGCCGTAACAGTCATGCGGAGCCACTAACAGGTCGCCAGGCTTAAGGTAAACGGTGGTTACCAGATGGATTGCCGACATACCGGTATTCGTCAGCACAGCGCCAGCTCCGCCTTCCAGCTCTGCCAGTGCGCGCTGAACAACATCACGCGTAGGATTGCCACGACGCGAATAGTCATGCGCGCGCGGTTCGTTAAACCCGGTGAAATTATAAGTACTGGAGAGATGGATTGGCGGTACAACGCAGCCGTATTGCTCGTCATCGTTCAAACCGCTACGTACTGCGATAGTTGCCTGTTTGCGCGTCATGGCTCTCGAATCCTTGCTGGTCGAATAAAGGTCAGGCACCAGAGTAAACACTGCCGAGTTAGACGTCAATACATCTGGACATCTAAACTTCTTTGCGTATAGATTGAGCAAACACGCAATAGCCGTTAAAATTATACGCTTTAGGGTGATAGCGTCGCAGACCGCGAATCAATAAACGCTTACACTACGACCAGATAATCGCTTCTGCCGCGCATATTACCGGTGGAAGCCTAAATACATTGATTAAGAGGATTAAGTATCTCATGGCTGAATGGAGCGGCGAATATATCAGCCCTTACGCTGAGCACGGGAAGAAGAGTGAGCAAGTAAAGAAAATTACGGTGTCCATTCCTCTGAAGGTGTTAAAAATCCTCACCGATGAGCGTACCCGTCGCCAGGTGAATAACCTGCGTCACGCAACAAACAGTGAGCTCCTGTGCGAAGCATTCCTGCATGCGTTTACCGGCCAACCACTGCCAAATGATGCAGATCTGCGCAAAGAGCGTAGTGATGAGATTCCTGAAGCGGCGAAGGTGATTATGCGCGAGTTGGGGATTGATCCAGAGACGTGGGAATACTAATTACAGAATTATCCTTATTCCCTATAGCATTCGAGTCGTAGGTAGGCGGCAAGGGAACAAATCCCCGGGAGCTTACTGAAGTAAGTGACTGGGGTGAGTGAGTGCAGCCAACACCTCTACGGCTTGAATGATGACGGGAATAACAAAAAAGGCGCCGTTAGGCGCCTTTTTCTTACTACCGTCGGCGAAAAATTACTTCTTCGCGCCTGGAACGCTGAAACGCTTGTTGAAGCGGTCAACGCGGCCACCGGTAGCAACATCACGCTGCTTGCCAGTGTAGAACGGGTGGCATTCGCCACATACGTCCAGGTTCAGATCATGACCCACGGTAGAGCGAATCTTGATAACATTACCGCATGAGCAGTTTGCAGTAACTTCTGCGTAGTTCGGGTGAATATTCTTTTTCATGGAAAACCTCTGTATAAGGCCGCGTCGCTCTTCCAGCCCTAACGCCAGACACCACGCGAAGTTGATAAATTAGGTTTTTTGATACCAAAAACTGCGCATCAAAGGCGGCGAATCATACAGAACCCCGCCAACGTATGCAAACTGATCCGCATTTTCTGGAGTACACAGTGTACACTATCTCGTCATTTTTATCAGTTCGGAAATATTGATGCCTGTCGCCCACGTCGCTTTGCCGGTTCCCCTTGCCCGTACTTTTGACTACTTCGTTCCTGAGGGAATGCAGGTGGAGTCAGGCTGTCGCGTCATGGTGCCGTTTGGTAAACGCCAGGCTGTTGGGATTGTCGTCACTGTTAGCGAGCACAGCGAATTGCCGATTAATGAGCTAAAGCCAGTTGCTGAAGTTCTGGATGGCGCTTCGTTGTTTCCTGTGTCTCTGTGGCGCGTTCTGCTGTGGGCGGCTGAGTATTACCACCATCCGCTTGGCGATGTCCTCTTCCACGCCCTACCAGGTTTGCTTCGCGAAGGGAAACCCGCGCACCATGCGCCGTTGTGGTACTGGTTCGCTACAGAAGAAGGCAAAGCTGTAGACCTCAACAGCCTGAAACGCGCACCGAAGCAGCAACAAGCATTGGCGGCGGTACGGCAAAATATCATCTGGCGTCACCAGGTGAGCGAAATGGAAATCAGCGAGCCTGGATTACAAGCGCTGCGGGCCAAAGGTTTATGTGACCTGAAAAGTGCCGCCCCTGCGACGACGGACTGGCGCGATAGCTATTCCGTTGAAGGAGAGCGCTTACGGCTGAACACCGAGCAGGCTACTGCTATCGGTGCTATCCACAGTTCTGCCGACCATTTTGCGGTCTGGTTACTTGCGGGTATTACCGGTTCAGGCAAAACGGAAGTTTATCTTAGCGTGCTGGAAAACGTGCTGGCACAAGGTAAACAAGCGCTAGTTCTGGTCCCTGAAATTGGCCTGACGCCACAAACCATTGCCCGTTTCCGTGAACGTTTTAACGCTCCGGTCGAAGTGCTGCACTCCGGGCTTAATGACAGTGAGCGTCTTGCTGTGTGGTTAAAAGCTCGTAGCGGCGAAGCAGCGATTGTGATTGGCACCCGCTCGTCACTATTCACACCGTTTTGCCGACTTGGCGTCATTGTTATAGATGAAGAGCACGACAGCTCTTACAAGCAGCATGAAGGCTGGCGTTATCACGCTCGTGATTTAGCCGTATACCGTGCACATGCGGAAGATATTCCCATCATCCTTGGTTCAGCGACCCCCGCCCTCGAAACATTGCACAACGTTCAACTGGGGAAATATCGCCAGCTACGCCTGACAAAACGCGCCGGTAATGCGCGCCCGGCAACACAGCAAGTGGTGGACTTAAAAGGCCAGCCACTGAAATCCGGCCTGGCGCCTGCGCTTATCAAAAAAATTGGCCAGCATCTTAAAGCTGACAACCAAGTGATCCTGTTTCTTAACCGCCGCGGGTTTGCTCCCGCTCTGCTGTGCCATGAATGCGGCTGGATAGCGGAGTGCCCGCGCTGCGATCACTACTACACCTATCATCAGGGCCAGCGTCATTTACGTTGCCACCATTGTGACAGCCAAAGAGCTATTCCTCAGCAATGCCCACATTGTGGCTCCACCAATCTGGTTCCTGTCGGTATGGGAACGGAACAGCTCGAACATAGCCTGACACCGGAGTTCCCGGGCGTGCCGATTTCGCGTATTGACCGCGACACCACCAGCCGTAAAGGTGCGCTTGAGCAGCAACTGGCAGAAGTCCATCGCGGCGGTGCTCGTATTCTGATTGGTACACAGATGCTCGCGAAAGGCCACCACTTCCCGGATGTGACTCTGGTAGCTTTACTCGATGTCGATGGCGCACTGTTTTCGGCTGACTTCCGCGCAGCGGAGCGTTTTGCACAACTTTATGTCCAGGTGTCTGGCCGCGCCGGACGCGCCGGTAAGCAAGGCGAAGTCATGCTGCAAACTCACCATCCTGAGCATCCTTTATTACAAACGCTTCTCTCCAAAGGTTATGACGACTTCGCAAACCAGGCACTGAAAGAGCGCCAGGCGGTATTCTTGCCGCCGTTTACCAGCCACATCATGTTCCGCGCAGAAGACCAAAATAACCATCAGGCGCCGCTCTTCTTGCAGCAGTTACGAAACCTGCTTGAGTCCAGCCCGTTACGAGATGATCAGCTCTGGGTTATGGGTCCGGTGCCATGCTTGCAACCCAAACGCGGTGGGCGTTTCCGTTGGCAAATTCTGCTGCAACACCCTTCGCGCGCGCGTCTGCAACGCCTGGTCAGTCATTCGTTGAAGCTGGTCAATACTTTACCGGAATCACGCAAAGTGAAGTGGACGCTGGATGTTGATCCAATAGACGGCTAGCACAAAGCCCTTTGGTTATGCGAAGCGGATCGAAAATTTCAACAACCATCACACTTTTAATGAAATAACTGTAACCAACGAACATCAATTTCTGCTAAGAATGTGGACATGGTCAGACACCACGGACGTTGTCAGCACCTGTACAGTGCACGCGAGGAGAAGAAGTTGAAGCCGAAGAATCAGGTTGCCAATGCAACCATGAAAGATGTTGCCGTTCAGGCGAAAGTCTCAACTGCAACGGTGTCCAGGGCATTAATGAACCCGGACAAAGTATCGCAAAGCACTCGTAATCGTGTGGAACAAGCGGCAATAGCCGTAGGTTATTTACCCCACTCCCTGGGGCGAAATCTAAAGCGTAATGAATCACGCACCATTCTGGTTATTGTCCCGGATATCTGCGACCCCTTCTTTAGCGAAATCATCCGCGGTATCGAAGTGACGGCTGCCGAACAGGGCTACCTGGTGCTGATTGGCGATTGCGCCCACCAAAATCAGCAGGAAAAAACCTTCATTAATCTGATTATCACCAAGCAGATTGATGGCATGCTGCTGCTCGGCTCACGCCTTCCCTTTGATGCCAGCATTGAAGAACAACGCAATTTACCGCCGATGGTAATGGCAAACGAATTTGCTCCTGAGCTGGAACTGCCTACGGTTCATATTGATAACCTTACGGCCGCATTTAATGCTGTTTATTATTTACAGCAGCTCGGCCATCAAAAAATTGCCTGTATTGCAGGCCCAGAAGAGATGCCGCTTTGCCACTATCGCTTGCAGGGGTATATCCAGGCATTGCGTCGTACGGGTGTAGTAATTGATCCGCACTACATTGCGCGTGGTAACTTTACCTATGAAGCCGGTGCCGCTGCATTGTCGCAACTGCTGGCACTGCCAAATCCGCCGACTGCGGTGTTCTGCCATAGCGATGTGATGGCGCTGGGCGCACTGTCTCAGGCCAAGCGAAATGGCTTACGCGTGCCGGAAGACTTATCGATTATGGGCTTTGATGACATCGCACTTTCACAGTTCTGTGACCCACCGCTCACCACCGTAGCTCAACCCCGTTTTGATATCGGGAGGGAAGCTATGCTGTTGTTATTGGATCAACTTAACGGGCACACCGTGAGTAGTGGTTCGCGTTTGCTGGACTGTGAACTCATTGAACGAGGCTCCACCAGCGCACCTGGCAGTAGAAAATGACCCGCTTTAGGACACTGGATTCTGGTCAAAGGGATATCCATTAAGTAACATGGCGGGCTGATAAACGAATAAAATATAGCGAATCAATAGTGGCACAACGAGATTATGTACGCCGCGGGCAATCGGCAGGTACGCGGCGTAAGAAAAGTAACACCCGCAGTAAGCAACGCAGCCTACCATCTGTCTCGCCGACAATGGTCGCAATTGCGGCCGCCGTTCTGGTGACCTTTATTGGTGCTCTCTACTTCATTACTCATCATAAAAAAGATGAAAGCGAAACCCTGCCTGGCCATAAAGTCACAGGAAATGGTCTGCCACCTAAACCGGAAGAGCGCTGGCGTTATATCAAAGAACTGGAAAATCGCCAGACGGGTGTGCGTGCCCCAACCGAACCATCTGCCGGTGGTGAAGTGCAGAATAAAGATCAGCTCACCAGCGAACAGCGCCAGTTACTGGAGCAGATGCAGGCGGACATGCGCCAGCAACCAACCCAACTCAATGAAGTTCCGTGGAACGAGCAGACGCCGGAACAGCGTCAGAGCACCTTGCAGCGCCAAAAAATTATTCAGCAGCAGCAAGCCCAACAGCAACAATTCAATACTCAATCTGTTACGGCACAACCGCGGCCTGTTCAGCAATCACAGCCTGTAGCACAGCAGCCACGCCCGGTGCAGCAGCAACAACGCACCACGGCATCTCAGCAGCCGTATCAAGATTTGCTGCAAACACCGCCGCATACTCAACAGCGTGCAGCGGCGCAAACCGCTCAACCAGCAGCGCCGATTACCCGTGAAGAAGTGGTCAAACAGGCTCCGGCACCTCAGGACAAGCCGAAAGATGAGAAACGCTGGATGGTACAGTGTGGCTCCTTCAAGGGTGCCGAACAGGCAGAAACTGTCCGTGCGCAGCTTGCTTTCGAAGGTTTTGATTCGCGCATTACCACCAACAATGGCTGGAACCGCGTCGTCATTGGCCCAATCAAGGGCAAAGAGAAAGCTGACGGTACAATTAGCCAGTTGAAGATGGCAGGCCACTCTAACTGTATTCGTCTTGGCGCTGGGGGTTGAAACCCCCAAAATCCCCCCCATCTATAATTGCATTCAACCCCAAACACATTTTGGGGATCATATTTCTACCCTAAATAATTCGGGTTGAAGGAAGGCGGCAAAAGAAGGAGTCCCGATGAGCTTACTCAAGTAAGTGATTCGGGTGACTGAAAGCAGCCAACGCACCTGCAACTTGAATTATGACGGGTATAGCTGATGCAATAAGGGGTCTGCTCGTGACAACAATAGTAAGTGTGCGCCGTAACGGCCATGTCGTAATCGGTGGTGATGGTCAGGCCACGCTCGGCAATACTGTAATGAAAGGCAACGTTAAAAAAGTACGTCGCTTATATAACGACAAAGTGATTGCCGGTTTTGCTGGCGGCACTGCGGATGCCTTTACCCTATTCGAACTGTTTGAGCGCAAGCTAGAAATGCACCAGGGCCACCTGGTGAAAGCTGCGGTTGAACTGGCAAAAGACTGGCGTACCGATCGCATGCTGCGCAAGCTCGAAGCGTTGCTTGCCGTCGCCGATGAAAATTCATCTCTTATCATCACCGGTAATGGTGATGTGATTCAGCCAGAAGATGATCTGATTGCAATTGGTTCAGGTGGCCCGTATGCGCAGGCAGCGGCACGTGCACTTCTTGATAACACCGAACTGGGTGCTCGTGACATCGTAGAGAAATCGCTGGGGATTGCCGGTGATATCTGTATCTACACCAACCATTTCCATACTATTGAAGAATTAGCGTCTAAGGCGTAAGGAATCCCCATGTCTGAAATGACTCCACGCGAAATTGTCAGCGAACTGAATAAACACATCATTGGCCAGGACAATGCCAAGCGTTCCGTGGCGATTGCGCTGCGCAACCGCTGGCGCCGTATGCAGCTGAATGAAGAGCTGCGCCATGAAGTTACGCCAAAAAACATTCTGATGATCGGCCCAACCGGTGTCGGTAAAACCGAAATCGCCCGTCGTCTGGCAAAACTTGCCAACGCACCGTTCATCAAAGTCGAAGCCACCAAATTCACCGAAGTGGGTTATGTTGGTAAAGAAGTTGATTCTATCATCCGCGATCTGACCGATTCTGCGATGAAAATGGTTCGCCTGCAATCCATCGAGAAAAACCGCTACCGCGCCGAAGAAATGGCCGAAGAGCGCATTCTTGATGTGCTGATCCCACCAGCTAAGAACAACTGGGGCCAAAACGAAACGGCACCTGAGCCATCTACCGCGCGTCAGTCTTTCCGTAAGAAATTGCGTGAAGGCCAGTTAGACGATAAAGAAATTGAAATCGATCTCGCTGCAGCACCGATGGGCGTTGAAATCATGGCTCCTCCTGGCATGGAAGAAATGACTAGCCAGTTGCAGTCTATGTTCCAGAACCTGGGCGGCCAGAAGCAAAAACCACGCAAGCTGAAAATCAAAGAGGCGATGAAACTTCTGATTGAAGAAGAAGCCGCGAAGCTTGTGAACCCGGAAGAACTGAAGCAAGACGCCATTGATGCCGTCGAGCAACACGGTATCGTGTTCATCGATGAGATCGACAAGATCTGTAAGCGTGGTGGCAACAGCTCCGGCCCGGACGTTTCCCGCGAAGGCGTTCAGCGTGACTTACTGCCACTGGTTGAAGGCTGCACCGTTTCGACTAAACACGGTATGGTCAAAACTGACCACATCCTGTTTATCGCATCTGGCGCATTCCAGGTGGCAAGTCCGTCAGACCTGATCCCTGAATTGCAGGGTCGTCTGCCAATTCGCGTGGAACTTCAGGCACTGACTGTTGAAGATTTCGAGCGCATTCTGACTGAGCCGAACGCGTCTATCACCGTGCAATACAAAGCATTGTTGGGCACCGAAGGTGTGAATATCGACTTCACCGAAGACGGTATTCGCCGCATTGCTCAGGCTGCATGGCAAGTGAACGAGTCCACCGAAAACATTGGTGCGCGTCGTCTGCACACTGTTCTGGAACGCCTGGTTGAAGACATCTCCTACGATGCCAGCGAAATGAACGGCCAATCCATTCTGATTGATGGCGAATATGTGAGTAAGCATCTGGATGAGTTGGTAGCAGATGAAGACTTGAGCCGTTTTATCCTATAATCGCGCTCAACGTATTTTCTTCATTTGAAATGGAGGGCTTATGCCCTCCATTTTTTTATATCTAACAGAGAGAACTATGAGCGAATCGCACTCTGTAAGCACGACTCAAGCCTGGCTTGAAAGCTTGCGCCCACGCACATTACCACTGGCATTTGCCTCTATCATCTGTGGGTCTGCGTTGGCTTTCTGGCAAGGCGTGTTCAACCCCGCAATTGCATTGCTGGCACTGCTGACTGCTGGGTTACTGCAAATCCTCTCAAACCTGGCGAATGACTACGGTGATGCGGTAAAAGGGAGCGACAAAGAAGACAGAATCGGGCCATTGCGCGGAATGCAAAAAGGCGTGATTACCCAGGCGCAGATGAAAAAGGCGCTGATTATCACAGTGGTATTAATCTGCGTTTCTGGCCTGGCGCTGGTCGCGGTTGCTTGTCGTACGCTGGCAGATTTTCTCGGTTTCCTGGTCCTCGGTTTGTTGGCTATCATCGCGGCGATTACCTACACCGTCGGAACTCGTCCGTATGGTTACATGGGCCTAGGGGACATTTCAGTACTGGTCTTCTTTGGCTGGCTAAGCGTGGCGGGGACCTGGTATCTTCAGGCTCATGCTCTCGCCCCGTTAGTGTTTTTACCCGCGACAGCTTGCGGATTACTGGCAACAGCTGTGCTGAACATCAATAACTTGCGTGATATCGATAGCGACCGTGAGAACGGTAAAAACACACTGGCTGTTCGCCTGGGCCCAGTACTTGCCCGTCGCTATCATGCCTGCCTGCTAATGGGTGCTCTGGCGTGTCTTGCGGTGTTTAACCTGGTGTGGCTGCAAAGCCTCTGGGGATGGCTGTTCGTACTGGCAGCACCGTTGCTGATTAAGCAGATGCGTTTTGTGTTACGCGAGAAGGAACCTGTTGCGATGCGCCCAATGCTTGAACGGACAGTAAAAGCCGCATTGCTTGCTAACGTATTGTTTGCGGTAGGAGTTGTGCTCAGCACGGTGTCGCTTTAGCTGACAAATATCAATTAACAATTGATGATTTTGCCAACAGTTGAGATTAAGCGATATACTGACAACTCATGCAGCAACAGAACCTTAATCCTATGAAATATGATACTTCCGAGCTTTGCGACATCTACCAGGAAGATGTCAACGTCGTTGAACCGCTGTTTTCCAACTTCGGTGGGCGGTCGTCCTTTGGCGGGCAAATCATCACGGTGAAATGTTTCGAGGACAACGGATTGTTGTATGATCTGCTCGAACAAAATGGCCGTGGCCGAGTGCTGGTCATCGATGGTGGCGGCTCTGTTCGCCGTGCTTTGATTGACGCAGAACTTGCCCGTCTGGCGACTCAAAATGAGTGGGAAGGCATCGTGGTATACGGTGCAGTACGCCAGGTAGATGACCTTGAAGAACTGGATATTGGTATTCAGGCAATTGCCGCCATTCCGGTAGGTTCAGCAGGCGTTGGCGTTGGCGAAAGTGACGTGCGCGTTAACTTTGGCGGCGTGACATTCTTCTCCGGCGACCATCTGTATGCGGATAACACCGGCATTATCCTTTCCGAAGATCCCCTCGATATTGAATAACCCAATCGAATAACAAAACGGGCGCCCTAAGGCGCCCGTTCTTTTTCTGGTCGAATAAATCGATACCCTAAAAAATTCAAGTTGCAGGACAAAAGGCTTCAGCCTTTTGAACAGCGCTTGCGCTGGCCCCACCGGGGCGAGGCTCAGCCGAGTAACGCGGCAATTGAGTGAATCCCCAGGAGCTTACTAAAGTAAGTGACTGGGGTGAACGAAAACAGCCAACGCCCCTGCAGCTTGAAGTATGACGGGTATTAGACTTCTTCCATCTTACCCAGCAGCGCATGCAGACGATCCTGCCAAACGTGCTGCTGTTCTTTCAGAGAATTGTTTTCGCGCACTAATTCTTCATGGTTGCTCTGAGACTGCTGAACTTGCTGAGACAAATTGTTGTTGGTCTCTTTCAGCTCTTCAATTTCCATTTGCAGCAGGGTAATGGTATCAATCGCCTGCTGTACTTTTGCTTCCAGTTTCTCAAACACTTCAAATGACATTTCTGAACCTCTTCTGAATTGCAAGGCGTTGATGGATGTCTATACCCGTTAGCATTCGAGTTGCAGGTAGGCGGCCAGGGAGCTTATCCCGATGAGCTTACTTCAGTAAGTGATTCGGGTAAGTGAGCGCAGCCAGCGCCCCTGCAGCTTGAAGGATGATGGGTATAAATCCCCGTTCCGGATATTCCCCGAAGACACCTTATGAATATATGCGCTCCACGCAGCGTGTCTCGATTGTAAGTAGCGTAAGTAGCCGTGTCCAGCGAGTTCAAGCGCTCTTTGCATAACATAACGTTTTTCAGCATATGCCGAATGACCATGAGCGCTAAAATCACTATTTGTTAACGCATTGATTACTTCCATGAGCGTTTGCGTTGTCTTTTCTGGGTGATAATGCGCACACTTCAGCGCGAAATCGCTCATTTTTATGACGAACAACACAAATTTAAAGTTCGATATTTCTCGTTTATGTTCGTTAACGATAAATTAACACTATGCCTACATGGCACCTGCGCGGCAGGGAAGCCCGAACAAACAATAATCATTAATTTTGCCTTCAGGACCCTACTATGAGTCAGACAGCTCCATCAACCTTGAAAGGTCAGTGCATCGCCGAGTTCATGGGTACCGCGTTGTTGATTTTCTTTGGTGTCGGATGTGTCGCCGCCTTAAAAGTCGCGGGCGCAAGCTTCGGGCAGTGGGAAATCAGTATCATCTGGGGTTTGGGAGTAGCTATGGCTATCTACCTGACTGCAGGAGTTTCCGGTGCACATCTTAACCCGGCGGTGACTATCGCACTTTGCCTGTTCGCATGCTTCGATAAACGCAAAGTGGTGCCGTTTATTCTTTCGCAAGTTGCAGGTGCGTTCTGTGCCGCAGCTTTGGTCTATGGCCTGTATTACAATTTATTCCTCGATTATGAGCAGACGCACCACATGGTACGCGGCAGTGTGGAAAGCCTGGATTTGGCAGGTATCTTCTCAACCTACCCTAACCCACACATCAATCTTGTGCAGGCGTTTGCCGTAGAGATGGTGATCACAGCCATTCTGATGGGCGTTATTCTGGCGCTGACTGACGATGGCAACGGCATCCCGCGTGGCCCGTTAGCACCATTGCTGATTGGCTTACTGATTGCGGTAATCGGTGCCTCAATGGGTCCGTTGACCGGATTTGCGATGAATCCAGCACGTGACTTTGGCCCGAAACTTTTCGCCTGGTTAGCTGGCTGGGGCGATGTCGCCTTCACCGGTGGCCGCGATATTCCTTACTTCCTGGTGCCTGTATTTGGCCCGATTGTAGGCGCGGCTCTAGGTGCGTTTGGTTACCGTAAACTGATTGGCCACCATTTACCTTGTGATGTTTGTGTTGAAGATGAAGAAAAATCCAGCACATCCACACAACAAAATGCTTCTTTGTAAGACTGACTTCAGGACAAAATTATGACCCACGAAAAAAAATATATTGTCGCACTCGATCAGGGTACAACCAGCTCCCGCGCCGTCGTCCTGGATCATGATGCCAACGTTGTTAGCGTGTCACAGCGCGAGTTTCAGCAAATCTATCCAAAAGCTGGATGGGTAGAGCACGACCCAATGGAGATCTGGGCAACACAAAGCTCCACGCTTGTAGAAGTACTGGCTAAAGCGGACATCAACTCCGACCAAATCGCCGCAATAGGTATCACTAACCAGCGTGAAACCGCGATTGTCTGGGAAAAAGAGACCGGCAAACCAATTTATAACGCCATCGTCTGGCAGTGCCGTCGTACCGCAGAGATCTGCGAGCAGCTCAAACGCGACGGCCTGGAAGAGTACATCAAATCAGCAACCGGGCTGGTTGTTGACCCGTATTTCTCCGGCACCAAAGTGAAGTGGATTCTTGATCACGTTGAAGGTTCCCGCGAACGCGCGCGCCGTGGCGAATTGCTGTTTGGTACGGTCGATACCTGGCTTATCTGGAAAATGACTCAAGGGCGCGTGCACGTTACTGACTACACCAACGCCTCCCGTACCATGTTGTTTAACATCCACGATCTCACCTGGGATGACCGCATGCTCGAAGCGCTGGATATCCCACGCGAGATGCTGCCAGAAGTGCGTAAATCCTCCGAAGTTTACGGCCAGACCAACATCGGTGGTAAAGGCGGTACGCGTATTCCTATCGCCGGGATCGCCGGTGACCAGCAGGCGGCACTCTTCGGCCAGCTGTGCGTGAAGGAAGGGATGGCGAAAAACACCTACGGCACCGGCTGCTTTATGCTGATGAACACCGGAACTCAGGCGGTTAAATCGACTCACGGTTTGTTGACGACGATTGCTTGCGGTCCACGCGGTGAAGTGAACTATGCGCTGGAAGGCGCAGTATTCATGGGCGGCGCGTCTATCCAGTGGCTACGCGATGAGATGAAACTGATTAGCGACGCGACTGATTCCGAGTACTTTGCAACGAAAGTCAAAGACACCAACGGCGTATATGTCGTCCCTGCGTTTACCGGTCTGGGAGCTCCTTACTGGGACCCGTATGCCCGTGGCGCTATCTTCGGTCTGACTCGTGGCGTCAATGCAAACCATATTATCCGCGCAACACTTGAGTCCATCGCTTATCAGACGCGTGACGTACTGGAAGCGATGCAGGCTGATGCTGATATTCGCCTGCACGCTCTGCGTGTGGACGGTGGTGCGGTGGCGAACAACTTCCTGATGCAATTCCAGGCCGACATTTTAGGTACACGCGTTGAGCGCCCTGAAGTGCGTGAAGTCACGGCGTTAGGTGCTGCTTATCTTGCAGGCCTGGCCGTTGGTTTCTGGCAGAACCTGGATGAAGTCAGCGAGAAAGCGGTTATCGAAAAAGAGTTCCGCCCGGGTATCGAAACCACCGAACGTAACGTCCGTTATGCTGGCTGGAAAAAAGCAGTTAAGCGTGCGCTGGCGTGGGAAGACCACGACGAAAGTTAAGTTCTGACACCACCAACCTACTCTCTCCCTATTCCGGGAGAGAGTAGGGGTGAGTGAGTTCTGAATTCACGGCAACACTCCGCCTTCCCCGACGATTCCTCACCTGTGCTAAAATGCGTCGCAATTAAGCTTCTTAAAATGAGTGTGCGATGAGACGAGAACTGGCGATTGAATTTTCCCGCGTAACTGAAGCCGCAGCACTGGCTGGTTATAAATGGTTGGGCCGTGGCGATAAAAATACAGCGGATGGCGCAGCCGTTCACGCCATGCGTATCATGCTTAATCAGGTCAATATTGATGGCCAGATTGTGATTGGTGAAGGAGAAATCGACGAAGCGCCGATGCTCTACATTGGCGAAAAAGTCGGGACCGGCCAGGGTGATGCAGTAGATATCGCGGTTGACCCGATTGAAGGCACCCGCATGACCGCCATGGGTCAGGCCAACGCGCTGGCGGTGCTGGCTGTGGGTGACAAAGGTAGTTTCCTCAACGCCCCAGACATGTACATGGAAAAACTGATTGTTGGCCCTGGCGCTAAAGGCATTATCGACCTCAATCTGCCGCTGGCTGAAAACCTCTATAACATCGCCGTTGCGCTCAACAAGCCACTGAGTGAACTCACCGTAACTATTCTCGCCAAACCGCGCCACGACGCTACCATTGCCGAATTGCAAAAGCTTGGCGTACGCGTTTTCGCCATTCCTGATGGTGATGTTGCGGCATCTATTTTGACCTGTATGCCTGATAGCGAAGTCGATGTGATGTACGGGATAGGCGGTGCACCTGAGGGCGTGATTTCCGCAGCAGTTATTCGCGCGTTGGATGGCGACATGCAAGGCCGCTTGTTAGCTCGTCACCACGTCAAAGGCGATAGCGAAGAAAACCGTGTGATGGGTGAGAAAGAACTTGAGCGCTGCAAAGCGATGGGCATTGAAGCGGGTGTAGTATTGAAACTCGACGATATGGCGCGTAACGACAACGTGATTTTCTCCGCGACCGGTATCACCAAAGGTGATTTGCTGGATGGCATTACCCGTAAAGGGAATATGGCGACCACTGAAACATTGCTGATCCGTGGTAAATCGCGCACCATTCGCCGTATCAAATCTATTCACTATCTCGACCGCAAAGATCCAGACGTACAAACGCATATTCTGTAAGACTGCCGTTTGTCTGAATGAGCTTTCCAGCTTTAACCGGCTGGAAATCTCACAGTTTTCTGGTGAAGATAGGACAATAGACACAGAGGGGAATGAACATCATGGCGGAATGGGTCAAAGGTAAAGTCATCCAGATTGAAAACTGGACGGACGCTCTATTTAGTCTCACTGTGCATGCACCTGTCGCCCCTTTCACTGCCGGGCAATTCACCAAGCTTGGGATGGAAATTGACGGTGAACGCGTGCAGCGCGCCTATTCCTACGTCAATGCGCCGAACGATCCTAATCTTGAGTTTTATCTAGTCACCGTGCCTGAGGGCAAACTCAGCCCACGCCTGCATGCTCTGCAACCCGGCGATGAAATTATGCTGGTGAGCGAAGCCGCGGGGTTCTTTGTACTGGATGAAGTCCCGGATTGCCAGACGTTATGGATGCTAGCGACAGGCACAGCATTAGGGCCCTATCTTTCGATTTTGCAGGAAGGCAAAGACCTGGATCGTTTCGAGAATATCGTTTTGCTTCATGCCGTGCGTTATGCGCAGGATTTGAGTTATTTGCCATTGATGCAAAAACTCCAGCAGCAATACGAAGGGAAATTACGGATTCAGACAGTGGTCAGCCGGGAATCAATTCCGGGTTCATTGACCGGACGCGTGCCCGCACTTATCGAGAGCGGTGAACTGGAAGCGGCTGTAGGTCTGCTGATGAATACCGAAACTAGCCATGTGATGTTGTGCGGCAACCCGCAGATGGTACGTGACACGCAGCAGTTACTGAAAGATACCCGGCAGATGACCAAACATTTGCGCCGCCGACCGGGCCATATGACAGCTGAACACTACTGGTAGTGTTAGCGGTACTTCACTTCGCTTGTATCTTTACCAAAGCGATTCTCGCCCTGGGTGCCAACAAATGCACCCAGGTCCATAATGACCATCACCAGAATCAAGGTTGGGATAAAACGCCCAAGTCCCCACTGCGCTAATGTGCCGAATGTTTCCCAATTACCGGCAAGCAACAGCCAGGCCGGAATAAACAGTAGCGCCCACCAGCCTTTCTTATTGCGATCGTGCAGACGCTTCACAATCACAGCGGCAGTCGGAATCAAAGAACCCGATAAGAAGAAACCGGCGGTGGAATAAGGCATAATTTCAGCACCCGCTAGGGTGAAGAGAATGATCAGCGCGATTAACCAAACGCCAATCCAAATCCAGAAGTCACGGCGTCCAATACGTCCGTTAAAAGAGAACAGCCATTGCTGTATGGTCATGGTAAGGTCCATTTTATTGTTTAGCGCCGTAGTGTACCCTGGCTATGCCGGGTTTTGACAAGCCAACGGAATGCCGATTTAATCGGGAAGCAGAATTCACAGGAGAATTTGTCAATGAGACATCTGTTTGCAGCTCTGGCTTTACTGATGCTACCCGCTGCGGTGGTGTGGGCCGACCCGCCTTCAGACTCCACCTCCCCACTGCAAGCCGCTCCATATTTACTGGCCGGTGCACCAACATTTGATATGAACATTACGCAGTTTCGGGAAAAATTCACCGCAGAAAACCCGTCTTTGCCGATAAATGAATTTCGCGCTATCGACTCCAGCGCCGATGAAGTAAATCTGATGCGCGCTGCCAGTAAAATAAACGAAAATCTCTACGCTTCCACAGCGCTTGAACGCGGTACGTTGAAAATAAAGTCGATGCAGATAACGTGGTTGCCGATTCAGGGCCCGGAGCAAAAAGCGGCGCGCTCGAAAGCCTCTGAATACATGTCCGCACTGATTCGCACCTTTACCCCGTCGCTTTCAAAACCGCAAAGCGTGGCAAAACTCACCAAATTACTTAGCGATGGAAAGAACAAACGTTATTACGCACAAACCGATGGCGCTATTCGCTATGTTGTTGCGGATAACGGTGAAAAGGGACTTACCTTCGCAGTTGAACCGATTAAGCTGACGCTATCTGAAACGCTTAACACCAATTAATATACCCGTTAGCATTCAAGTTGCAGATAGGCGGCAAGGGAGCTTACGTCGATAAGCTTACTTTAGTAAGTGATTCGGGTAAGTGAGTGCAGCCAACACCCCTGTGGCTTGAAGGATGATGGGTATATATGACGAAAAGCAAAGCCTTTAGGCGGTTGAGTCTCTATACTGTTTCACAGACCATGCTGCCCTGAGCGGCAGCGATTCTTTTATTAGTTTGACCTTGTGGAGAATTAAGATGCGACATCCTTTGGTGATGGGTAACTGGAAACTGAACGGCAGCAAGCACATGGTACACGAGCTGATTGCTGGCTTACGCAAAGAACTGGCTGGCGTTGCTGGCTGTGGCGTTGCTATCGCTCCTCCAACAATGTACCTGGATCTGGCTAAACACGCCGCTTCTGGCAGCCACATCATTCTTGGTGCTCAGAACGTTGACCTGAACCTGTCTGGCGCATTCACTGGCGAAGTTTCCGCAGAAATGCTGAAAGATGTTGGTGCTAAATACATCATCATCGGTCACTCAGAGCGTCGTACTTACCACGCAGAGTCTGACGAACTGATCGCTAAAAAATTCGCTATCCTGAAAGAAGTTGGCCTGATCCCAGTACTGTGCATCGGTGAAACTGAAGCAGAAAACGAAGCTGGCAAAACTGAAGAAGTTTGCGCACGTCAAATCGACGCAGTTCTGAAAACTCAGGGTGCTGCGGCATTCGAAGGCGTTGTAATCGCTTACGAACCAGTATGGGCAATCGGTACTGGCAAATCAGCAACCCCAGCTCAGGCTCAGGCAGTTCACAAATTCATTCGTGACCACATTGCTAAAGCTGATGCGAAAGTTGCTGAGCAAGTGATCATCCAGTACGGCGGTTCCGTAAACGACAAAAATGCTGCAGAGCTGTTTGCTCAGCCGGACATCGACGGTGCCTTGGTTGGCGGCGCATCTCTGAAAGCTGACGCATTCGCAGTTATCGTTAAAGCTGCTGCAAAAGCGAAACAAGCGTAAGTATTCTCGCTTGAAAATATTAAGGCTCTGCTCCGGCAGGGCCTTTTTTATTTCAATATTCCGCAATCGTGATCTTGTAGCTGTTCGGCAGAAGCCAGATTCAGACGCAGTAAATTCCGCTCCGTCGCCAACGCTATCCACTCCCCACCTGGCAATTTCGCCATCGCCAGACTGTAACGCCCCATATGTTTGCGAGCTTGTGAAACCTGAGATGCCAACATAATAAACGGACCACGTTGTGAAAATTCAGCCGCGCTGACTTTTCTGGCGATGTATGCGTTTCCAGCCAGCGCCACCGGGAATGCCTGCCATTCGGTGTTCAACGTATTCGCATATTGATCCAATTGCCCACGCACATCCTCCCGTAAGCAAGAAATATGGATGTGTAATTGATTCTGGGTACGCCCGGAGGTGGAGTTAATGGTAAGGGAAATGGCGTTATCAGGAACTTGAGTTCCCCGACGCTGGCTCATCACATTGCGTTCTTGCCAGGCAAGCCAGAAGAAGTTAGCGGTTTTTGGCTGCAATAAATCGGGGCTTTCCATGCCTTTCATTTTTACCGTCGGCATTAGCAGATATTGAAGTGGCCCGTTGATATCTTTCAGCAATACGAAACCCGATTGCAAATCCACTTTGGCGCAAGGCGCCGGGTTATGGTTGTCGCGTTGATTGGGAACACACTGCTGGCTGACGATACGCCACAAAGCATCCGGGTGATGCAGATATTGCCGGAGACTAAACCCACACACCGCGACAACAGCTAACAAAAGGATAAAGAGAATTATCGTACGACGGCGCAGCAGCATACAAAACCTCAGATACAGTGAGAGGGCTGTTCAGCGTAACGCATACTCTGGGATCTCAAAAGCAAAACGGCCCCTTTCGGGGCCGTTGTAAAACTTAACGCTGACTAATCTGGTCGAAGGTCCCGCCGTTGGCGAAGTGCTCTTTCTGGGCTTTCGCCCAACCGCCAAACTCTTCATCAATGGTGAACAATTTAAGTTTAGGGAAGACGTTTTCATACTTCTTCGCCACTTCAGCATTGCGTGGGCGATAGTAGTTTTTCGCTACAATTTCCTGACCTTGCGGGGAATAAAGGTATTTCAGGTACTCTTCAGCCACTTTCTGAGTGCCTTTCTTCTCTGTCACTTTATCTACGACTGAAACAGTAGGCTCAGCAAGAATCGACTCGCTCGGCGTGACGATTTCAAACTTGTCTTTACCCAACTCGTTGGTCGCCAGGAACGCTTCGTTTTCCCATGCAATCAGCACGTCGCCGATACCACGCTCAACAAAAGTACTGGTTGAACCGCGAGCACCTGAATCCAGCACTTCAACGTTCTTATACAGCGCTTTCACGAAATCCTGCGCTTTAGCTTGATCGTTGTTGTTGTGATGCAGGGCGTAACCCCACGCTGCCAGATAGTTCCAGCGCGCACCGCCTGAGCTTTTCGGGTTCGGGGTAATAACTGAAACGCCCGGTTTAATCAGATCGTTCCAGTCATGAATTTGTTTCGGGTTACCTTTGCGTACCAGGAAAACGATGGTTGAAGTGTAAGGCGCGGAGTTGTCTGGCAGACGTTTAATCCAGTTTTTGTCGATACGACCGCGTTCAGCGATGGCATCCACGTCGTAGGCCAGAGCCAAAGTCACCACGTCAGCTTCGATACCGTTGATAACGGATGTCGCTTGTTTGCCTGAGCCGCCGTGAGACTGGCGAACCACCACGTTATCACCGGTTTGTTGTTTCCAGTGAGCACTGAACGCCTTGTTATACTCGTCATAAAGTTCGCGAGTGGGATCGTATGAGACGTTAAGTAACTGAATATCTTTAGCCAGTACGCTGGTTGACGCCAACAGTAATGTAAGTCCAACTCCCCACTTATTCATCGTTCGCTCTCTTTAATCAGATTTGATGAAAGCAGCGTGCCAGAAATTTAACCATTCATTAAAGAATAAAAAAAGATTGGCTATAACAATCGAGCATATACCCAAAATAATTCGAGTTGCATCGCGGTGGCAAGAGAACGAGTCCCGATGAGCTTAGTAAACTAAGTGATTAGGGTGAGTGAACGTAGACAACAAAGATGCGGCTTGAAGTATGACGGGTATATAACAGACAACAAAAAGCCGGGTCTCCCCGGCTTCAACATTCACACTGTGTGAATTAGTAAAGTTTCTTGGCGCAATCCAGCCAGTCACCTTTGAACGGACGCTTCATGCTTTCGATAGCGTCGATGATGTCGTGGTGAACCAGTTTCTCATTCTGAATGCCTACGCAACGACCACCGTGGCCTTGCAACAGCAGTTCGATGGAGTAAGCACCCATGCGGGAAGCCAGAATGCGATCGTAAGCAACCGGCGAACCACCACGCTGAATGTGGCCCAGGACGGTGGCGCGAGTTTCGCGTTTGGTTTCCGTCTCGATATATTGAGCCAGCTCATCGATGTCGCAGATGTGCTCGGTAATAGCGACGATTGCGTGTTTTTTACCTTTAGCGATGCCCGCTTTGATTTCTTCAACCAGGTCTTCGCGATTAAACTCAACTTCTGGCAGCACAACAAACTCACAGCCACCAGCAATTGACGCAGCTAAGGTCAAATCGCCACAGTAACGGCCCATCACTTCCACGATAGAAATACGCTGGTGAGAAGAAGAGGTATCACGCAGGCGGTCGATTGCTTCCACGACTGTTTCCAGTGCGGTGAAGAAACCGATAGTGTAATCGGTGCCTTTGATATCGTTATCAATGGTGCCTGGCAAACCGATGCATGGGAAGCCCATTTCGGTCAGGCGCATTGCACCCATATAGGAGCCATCACCGCCGATAACAACCAGCGCATCGATACCGCGTTTTTTCAAATTCTCGATAGCCACTTCACGGATTTTCTCATCACGAAACTCCGGGAAACGAGCGGAACCCAAGAAGGTACCACCGCGGTTAATCATATCAGACACGCTATAACGGTCCAGATTCACCATGCGGTCTTCATACAGACCCAGATAGCCGTCATAAACACCCACGACTTCCAGACCTTCCGACAATGCTGCACGGACAACACCACGAATCGCGGCGTTCATACCCGGCGCATCACCGCCACTCGTCAACACACCAATTTTTTTGATCATGACTACCTCTGAACTTTTGAATGCAAATTAATCCTGTTGCCGGAAACGGCCTGCGGCATGCCGAGGCGTCGACTCTGCTACAAATAGTATAACAACCGCTTCTTGCTGAATTGATTCAGGTCAGGCCATAAGTCGTACTTTATCCAAAAAACATCGACTACGTCTGACTTTTATAACGAATATTTAAAGCTCAAAATAGCCTTGCTGCTGCGTCGGAACAACCGAGCAGGGGTCCTGGTGAATAATGACATCTGACCCAGGGAAACGACGTAAAATCGCTTGTTCCACTTGTTCGGCAATCACATGCGCCTGAACCAGCGGGAGATTGTCTTCCATTTCGATATGAACTTGAATAAAGCGGGTCGGCCCTGACTGCCGCGTACGTAAATCATGCGCCCCTTTCACACCGGGCCATGCATTGATGATATCAATAATTGCCTGACGTTCGTCATCGGGTAATGCACGGTCTAGCAGAGACTGCACTGCCTCATGCCCCATACGAATCGCGTTATATAAAATATAGACGCCGATCCCTAACGCAAATATTGAATCTGCACGGTGCCAGCCATACCAGGACAGTGCCAGAGCAACCAGAATCGCTCCGTTCATCATAACATCAGACTGATAATGAAGCATATCTGCCCGGACTGCCTGGCTTTGTGTCTTCCGAACTACCCAGCGCTGGAAAGTCACAAGTATCAACGTGCTGAATAATGCAATGACCGTGACTACGACGCCAACTAAAGGTTGTTTCATCTGTGAGGGTTCAGCTAAATGCTGGAATCCAGTCAAGAACAGGAACAGCGCTGAGCCAGAAATAAACATACTTTGCGCGAGTGCTGCCAGCGATTCCGCTTTTCCATGGCCAAAGGTATGTTCTTCATCCGCCGGTTGCAGTGAGTAGCGTACGACAAGAAGGTTAGTCAGCGACGCAGCAATGTCCACCAGCGAATCCACCAATGCCGCCAGAATACTGACCGAACCGGTATACCACCAGGCGAAAATCTTGATCAAAAGTAACAATGATGCCATTACCGTTGCGGCGATGGCTGCACGGCTGACCAGTTTCCCATATTGTTGATTCATAGGGGCTCCAGCAAATGATTGCTGGCTAGTATAGCGGATTCACCTGAACCTTCAGGCAAAAAAAACCCGCCGGTTAAGGCGGGGAAGACAGGGATGGTGTCTATGGCAAGGAAAACAGGGTTTGTTACTGGTTACTATGCTTACTGCTATTACTCAGTGCCTGCATCGAAGACATCTGTTGCAGGTCCGCCAGTTCACGGAATTGATCCATGCGCTGTTGGTGTTTGTCATTTAAAACGGCCTGTTGCTCAGGACTTAACAAGCGGTACATTTGGTTGCGTACTTTCGCCATTTCAACTTGGCGAGCCACTTGTTCTTGTGCCATTTTTTCAGCCTGGACACGCACTGCCGTTTCATCAAAATTATCTGCGGTGACCAGATTATGCATGGTCTCCATTTCGCTTACATTCACGGGTGGGCTATCATGCCGTGCTCGTTGCATTAGATCGCGCATTTGTTGGCGCTGTTGTTCGGTAAGGTTTATCCCATCGAACATATGGCTCTGAAGGTGATTACGCTTTACTAAACCTTCACCGCCCTGGTACCAGTTATCGCTGGCCGGTAAGTCTCTGGCCTGGCAAGCCAAGGTTACCAGAGTCAATGTAGAGGCCATGACGGCAGCGGTAACATTGCGCATCACTTGCTCCTGATATCATCTGTGCTGCGATTCAACGAGATTCAGTCTACGATTCCCGCTGCAAACTAGCGTCAGGGGGTGTAAAACAACGTAAAGTCATAGATTAGCTCGCCTTGATGACGTAATTTCTGCCTCGGAGGTAATTTAACAATGAATAAAATTCTGCTAGTTGATGATGACCGAGAGCTTACTTCCCTGTTAAAGGAACTGCTCGACATGGAAGGTTTTAACGTAATTGTTGCCCACGACGGCGAACAAGCGTTGGAGCTCCTTGATGACACCATTGACCTTTTATTGCTCGACGTGATGATGCCGAAGAAAAATGGCATTGATACGTTGAAAGAGTTGCGTCAATCACACCAGACCCCAGTCATTATGCTAACAGCGCGAGGAAGTGAGCTCGATCGCGTGCTGGGCCTTGAACTCGGTGCAGATGACTATCTGCCTAAACCATTCAACGATCGTGAACTGGTGGCCCGTATACGCGCTATTTTGCGTCGTTCACACTGGAGCGAGCAGCAACAAAACAGTGACAGTGGCTCACCGACTGTCGAAGTCGACGGTTTAAGCCTGAATCCTGGACGTCAGGAAGCAAGCTTTGATGGGCAAGCGCTGGATTTGACCGGTACCGAATTCACCCTGCTCTACTTGCTGGCACAGCATCTGGGCCAGGTGGTTTCACGCGAACATTTAAGCCAGGAAGTTCTGGGTAAACGCCTGACACCTTTTGACCGCGCAATCGACATGCATATTTCCAATTTGCGTCGTAAATTGCCGGACCGTAAAGATGGGCATCCGTGGTTTAAAACATTACGTGGCCGCGGCTACCTGATGGTGTCTGCTTCATGATAAGTAGCCTTACCGCGCGTATTTTTGCCATCTTCTGGTTGACGTTGGCGTTAGTGCTGATGCTAGTGCTGATGCTGCCTAAACTGGATTCGCGTCAAATGACCGAATTGATGGAGAATGAGCAACGTCAAGGCATCATGATTGAACAGCATGTCGAAGCGGAACTTGAAAACGATCCACCCAACGACCTGATGTGGTGGCGTCGTTTGTTCCGGGCCATTGATAAATGGGCACCACCGGGGCAGCGTTTATTACTTGTGACCAGCGAAGGGCGAGTGATTGGCGCCCAGCGCAATGAAATGCAGATCATTCGTAACTTTATCGGCCAGTCCGATAACTCGGATCATCCGCAAAAGAAAAAATATGGTCGTGTCGAATTAGTAGGGCCATTCTCCGTACGAGATGGCGAAGATAACTACCAGCTCTACCTGATTCGCCCTGCAAGTAACTCCCAATCTGATTTTATTAACCTGCTGTTTGATAGACCTTTACTGTTACTCATCGTCACAATGCTGGTCAGTTCACCGCTGCTATTATGGCTGGCGTGGAGCCTGGCAAAACCAGCGCGCAAGTTGAAAAATGCTGCGGATGAAGTAGCCCAGGGGAATTTGCGCCAGCACCCTGAACTCGAATCCGGGCCGCAAGAATTTCTCGCAGCCGGCGCCAGCTTTAACCAGATGATTACCGCGCTGGAAAGAATGATGACAAGCCAGCAACGGCTGTTGTCCGATATCTCTCACGAATTGCGTACCCCATTGACGCGCCTGCAATTAGGCACAGCATTGCTGCGACGTAAAACCGGTGAAAGCAAAGAACTGGAGCGTATCGAAACCGAAGCTCAGCGTCTGGACGGTATGATCAACGACCTGTTAGTGATGTCCCGCAATCAGCAAAAAAATGCGCTGGCGAGTGAGACAATGAAAGCCAATCAGATCTGGTCTGAAGTGCTGGATAACGCGGCTTTCGAAGCGGAGCAAATGGGTAAATCACTGGAAGTGACCTACCCGCCTGGCCCGTGGCTGATGTACGGCAACCCGAACTCACTGGAAAGTGCGCTGGAAAATATTGTCCGTAATGCATTACGTTATTCGCACACGAAAATTGCCGTTAATTTCTCCGTGGATAATCAAGGCATTACTGTCACGGTAGATGATGATGGCCCAGGCGTGAGCCCGGAAGATCGTGAACAAATATTCCGTCCTTTCTACCGCACAGATGAAGCGCGCGATCGTGAATCTGGTGGTACCGGTCTGGGGTTAGCGATTGTCGAAACTGCCGTTCAGCAACATCGTGGCTGGGTGAAAGCCGATGACAGCCCGTTGGGCGGATTGCGGTTAGTGCTTTGGCTGCCGCTTTATCATCGTTAATTTTTCGCCATAAAGAACAGGTCCTTCGGGGCCTGTTTTCCTTCCTGCCATAAATTGATATTCTGCGCGCCAGGTCTTATGGGGGCAGTATGCTAAATATCGTTTTGTTTGAACCAGAAATCCCACCCAATACCGGGAATATTATTCGTCTATGCGCCAATACCGGCTTCCGGCTGCATATCATCGAGCCGACAGGCTTTGGCTGGGACGATAAGCGACTGCGCCGTGCTGGTCTGGATTATCATGAGTTTGCAGCCGTGAATCGCCATCACAACTATGACGCATTTTTAGCGGCGGAAAACCCACAGCGAATTTTTGCATTAACCACAAAGGGTACGCCTGCGCACAGCGCAGTAAGCTATCAGGATGGGGATTATTTGGTGTTTGGCCCGGAAACACGCGGCCTGCCAGCAACGATTCTTGATGCTTTGCCTGCTGAGCAAAAAATCCGTATTCCGATGATGCCGGACAGCCGCAGCATGAATTTATCGAATGCAGTATCGGTGGTGGTGTATGAAGCGTGGCGCCAGCTTGGTTACCCCGGCGCCGTGCTGAGAAGCTAGATTCCGTCGCCGTATTCGAAACCATTGTTAGCACCGTTAAAGTGCTGATCCATATCAATGGCAGGCATATCGCTTTCAGGCTTGCCAACAATTCGCGCAGGAACGCCAGCCGCCGTGGTATGAGGCGGCACTGGCTGTAACACTACAGAGCCTGCGCCAATTTTTGCCCCACGCCCAATTTCAATGTTGCCGAGGATTTTCGCCCCGGCACCAATCATCACGCCTTCACGAATTTTCGGGTGGCGGTCGCCGCTGGTTTTGCCCGTACCGCCCAGGGTAACAGACTGCAAAATCGACACATCGTTTTCAACGATAGCGGTTTCACCGATCACAATGCCGGTTGCGTGATCGAGCATGATCCCACAGCCAATTTTCGCCGCCGGATGAATATCTACCTGAAATGAAACCGAAACCTGATTTTGCAGGAATATCGCCAGAGCCCTGCGTCCCTCTTTCCACAGCCAATGGCCGATACGGTAGGACTGCAAAGCATGAAAACCTTTCAGGTATAACAGCGGAGTGGAATATTTATCGACTGCCGGGTCACGGGTGCGCACTGCCTGAATATCGCAGGCAGCGGAAGCAATCATTTGTGGTTCTGCCGCGTATGCCTCTTCGACAACTTCACGAATCGCAATGGCAGGCATAATCGGGGAGGCTAGCTTATTGGCGAGCATGTAGCTCAGCGCGCTGCCGAGGTTTTCGTGCTTGAGGAGAGTTGCGTGGTAAAAACTGGCCAACATTGGTTCACAATCGGCAAGCGCTCGTGCTTCGGCTTTAATGTTGTTCCACACCAGATCCAGTTCTTCAGACGACATTGATCTCTCCAGACAGAAAAACAGCGCCCGGCACAAAGTACCGGAACGCTTCAGTTATTGCGGTTGTGTTGTTCCATCAATTGTAGTGATACCCAAAATAATTCGAGTTGCATCGCGGCGGCAAGAGAACGAGTCCCGATGAGCTTACATAAGAAAGTGATTCGGGTGAGTTCTCGCAGCCAATAAAGATGCAGCTTGAAGTATGAAGGTATTAACTACCGCTCCGCTCATCCTTGCGAGTACGACCAAGCAAAGTCAATGCTGCCTCGCGCGCGTTTTTTCCGCAATACAATACCTGATAAATTTCCTCGGTTATTGGCATTTCAACGCCAAAACGCGCCGCCAACTCCCGAACTTCTTTGGTATTACGGTAACCTTCAACCACCTGGCCAATTTTCTGCTGCGCCGAATCCACATCCGCACCCTGCCCCAGCGCCATGCCGAAGCGACGGTTACGAGATTGGTTATCGGTACACGTCAATACCAGGTCGCCCAGGCCAGCCATTCCCATGAACGTTTCAGGGTCAGCGCCTAAAGCAGTGCCAAGACGTGTCATTTCCGCAAGGCCGCGAGTGATTAGAGCCGTACGAGCATTCGCACCGAAGCCAATACCGTCAGACATACCCGCACCAATCGCAATCACGTTCTTCACCGCACCGCCCAACTGCACGCCGATGAAATCCGGGTTGCTGTAAACACGGAAGCTTTTGCCGCAGTGCAGCAATTGCTGGAGATCCTGAGCGAAAGTTTCGTCAGTTGCCGCGAGAGCAATTGCCGTTGGTAAACCAGCTGCCAGCTCTTTGGCAAACGTAGGGCCGGAAATCACCGCCAGAGGAATATCATCCCCTAACGCTTCACGCGCCACGTCTTGCAACAGACGACCGGTTTCCGCTTCCAGACCTTTAGTCGCCCAGACGATACGAGCATCTGCACGCATCAGCGGTTTAATTTGACGCAGCACTTCGCCAAATACATGGCTCGGCACCACTACCAGAATATTACGGCTGGCCGCCAAAGCTTTCGCTAAGTCGCTTTCAAGGTGAAGAGTGTCAGGGAAAGGTACGTCAGGAAGAAATGCGGCATTACAGCGATCGGCCTGCAATACAGCAAGGTGTTTAGGGTCATGGCCCCACAGTACAACGTGGTGACCATTACGCGCCAGGGTGATGGCAAGAGCGGTGCCGTACGAGCCGGCACCGATCACAGTCATTGAAGCATTAAGGCTGTTCATCAGGCATCCTGATGGTTTTCAGCACCTTCGCCTTCGCCAGATTGCTGCTGCAGGTAGCTCATGAACAGCGCATCGAAGTTAACCGGTGCAAGGTTCAGCTGCGGGAAGGTGCCACGAGAAACCAGGCTAGTGATTGCTTCACGTGCATAAGGGAACAGAATGTTCGGGCAGTACGCACCCAGGCAATGTGCCATCTGCGGACCTTCGATCCCACCGATGGAGAAGATACCAGCCTGCTGAACTTCACACAGGAACGCAGTGTCTTCGCCCAGTGTTGCGGTCACGGTTACACGCAACACAACTTCATAAACGTCGTCTGCCAGTTGGCTTGAAGCGGTATCGAGATCCAGCTTCACTTCAGGCTGCCAGTCTTTCTGGAATACGTGCGGTGCATTTGGTGCTTCGAAAGAGATGTCCTTGGTGTAGACACGCTGAATCTGGAAAGCCATTTCTGTGTTGTTTTGTTCTGACATTGTTAAACCCTTAAAAAATTAATACGTCCTTTAAACGGCAGTAAGCGACAAAGGAACTGCACTAGCGCAGCAGAGGATCGAGTCCACCACGAGCGTCGAGTGCATACAAGTCATCGCAACCACCAATGTGCTGCGCATCAATAAAAATCTGCGGCACTGTGGTTCGCCCACTGCGTTTAATCATCTCTTCACGCTTAACAGCATCGCCATCAATCGCTAATTCCTGAAACTTGACCCCTTTGCTTTGCAGCAGGTCTTTTGCACGGTGGCAAAATGGACAGGTTGCTTTAGTGTAGATTTCAATATTCGCCATGGTTTTACCCCAGTGTGCGTAGCATTATTTACCGCGAACTAATGGCAGGTTTTCCCCGCTCCAGCCAGCAATACCTTCTTTCAGCAAAGTCACCTTTTCAAAACCAGCTTTCGTCAATAACGCCGCTGATTCCTGAGAGGAAATACCATTACCACAAACAACGATCACAGGCTGCGCTTTATGTTTTTCCAACTCACCGAAGTTGCCACTTTTAATATCAGCGGTCAGTACATTCAATGAGTTAGCGATATGTCCTTTACGGTAATCATCACGCGAACGCACGTCGACGACAACGGCGTCTTCTTTGTTGATAAGGCGTGTTGCTTCACCACGGGTGATGACCTTAACTTTAGAGGTCAAACCTTTAAAGGTCATGAAAAGTACGGCGGCCAGTAAGCCAACCCACGCCAGACTAAGTATGGGATGGCGACTCACGAATTGCATAATTTCTTGCATGGGGGGGTGTAACTCCCGACTAAGTAATATGAAAAAACCAGGTGAGGAGTATACATTTGCGTTGTGCCAAATACAGCCAGTCTGCGCCAGGTAATGTAGATTCTGCGGACTGTTACGAAAAAAATTACCGCAACGACGTAAAACCGATCACAATCCAGCCTCTTTCTTTGATCTTCTGCGGCTATTTACCCCGCAGCCTGTAGTAAAATTACGCAAATTTTGTCTTTGACTTAGAGGTTGTCGCAATGTCAGTTACTAAAAAACCTATGGTTCTGGTGATTCTTGATGGTTATGGTCACCGCGAAGAGCAGCAGGATAACGCTATTCTGAATGCAAAAACCCCGGTTATGGATAGCCTGTGGGCTCAGCGTCCACATACTTTGATCAACGCATCTGGCCTGGAAGTCGGTCTGCCAGAAGGCCAAATGGGTAACTCCGAAGTTGGCCACGTAAACCTCGGCGCAGGCCGTATTGTTTACCAGGATTTGACTCGTCTGGACGTTGAAATTAAAGAACGTACTTTCTTCGCAAACCCTACGCTGACTGCGGCAGTAGACAAAGCTGTTGCTGCTGGTAAAGCAGTACACATAATGGGTCTGGCTTCAGCCGGTGGCGTTCACAGCCACGAAGAACACATTCTGGCAATGATTGAGCTGGCTGCTGAACGAGGTGCTGAAGCAATCTACCTGCACGCATTCCTGGATGGCCGCGATACACCGCCACGCAGCGCTGAATCCTCTCTGAAGAAGTTTGCCGACAAGTTTGCCGCACTGGGCAAAGGCCGCGTTGCGTCTCTGATTGGCCGTTACTACGCTATGGACCGCGACAACCGCTGGGATCGCGTTGAACTGGCTTACGACCTGCTGACTCTGGCTCAAGGCGAATACCAGGCAGAATCCGCTATTGCGGGTCTGGAAGCCGCATACGCTCGCGATGAGAACGATGAATTCGTTAAACCAACTGTTATTCGTGCTGAAGGCGAAGCAGACGCAGCAATGAACGATGGCGATGCGCTGATCTTCATGAACTTCCGTGCTGACCGTGCTCGTCAAATCACCCGTACTTTCGTTAACGCTGACTTCGACGGTTTTTCCCGTAAGAAAGTGGTTAACTTCGGTGATTTCGTGATGCTGACTGAATATGCAGCGGATATCAAAGCCGCTTGTGCTTACCCACCAGCTTCACTGAGCAACACCTTCGGTGAGTGGATGGCGAAGCATGACAAAACCCAGCTGCGTATTTCCGAAACTGAAAAATATGCTCACGTTACCTTCTTCTATAACGGTGGCGTTGAAGAACCATTTGCTGGCGAAGACCGCATTCTGATTAACTCCCCGAAAGTTGCTACTTACGATCTGCAACCAGAAATGAGTTCTGTAGAGCTGACCGAAAAACTGCTGGCAGCGATCAACAGCGGCAAATACGACACCATCATTTGTAACTATCCAAATGGTGATATGGTCGGGCATACCGGTGTTTACGAAGCAGCTATCGCAGCTATCGAAGCGCTGGACCAGTGTATTGCTCAGGTTGTTTCCGCCGTTGAAAACGTAGGTGGGCAGTTGCTGATCACCGCTGACCACGGTAACGCAGAGCAGATGGCTGACCCGGCTACTGGCCAGGCGCACACCGCGCATACCAGCCTGCCTGTTCCATTGATTTATGTGGGCGATCGTAGTGTGAAAGCGGTAGAAGGCGGCAAGCTTTCTGATATCGCACCGACTATGTTGAGCCTGATGGGTATGGAAATCCCGCAAGAGATGACTGGCAAGCCGCTGTTCATCGTGGAATAATCCCTCCCCATGAGGGGAAAGGCGATTTTTTCAATAACATGGGCCGTGAAAACGAAACTGTTTTCAGTCAGGCCTGTGATGTACGCCAGCGTGTTAAGCGCTGGCGTATTGTTATGCCCCATGATCAGCCATGCCGACGATCGCGCCGAGTTAAAATCTATCCAGCAGGATATTGCTACTCAAGAACGTGCGGTACGTCAGCAACAGCAACAACGTTCAACATTACTCGCCCAACTCCAGGCACAAGAAAAAGCCATTGCCGAAGCCAGCCGCAAGCTGCGCGACACGCAAAACACGCTTGCCGAACTCAACAGCCAAATCGACACCATGAATGCTTCACTCGCGAAACTGCAAAAGCAGCAGGCTTCGCAGGAACGCAACCTGGCCGCTCAGCTCGATGCTTCTTTCCGTCAGGGCCAACATACCGGTATTCAGCTGATTTTAAGCGGCGAAGAGAGCCAGCGTGGGCAACGTTTACAGGCTTACTTTGGTTACCTGAATGCTGCACGCCAGGAAACGATTGAAGGGCTGAAGCAAACCAAAGCGGAAGTGGCGACGCAAAAAGAGAGTCTGGAATCCAAGCAAACCGAACAGCAAACGTTGCTTTACGAACAACAAGCTCAGCAAACTCAGCTTGAAAGCGCGCGTAACGAGCGCAAGAAAACACTGTCGACGCTCGAATCCTCTTTGCAGCAAGATCAGCAAAAGCTGAGTGAAATGCGCCAGAACCAGTCGCGTCTCCAGGGGCAGATTGCCCGTGCGGAAGCCGCTGCGAAAGCAAGAGCAGAAAAAGAAGCGCGTGAAGCTGAGCAAGTTAAAATTCGCCAAAAGGAAGCAACCAGCAAAGGCAGCACCTACAAACCAACAGAAAGCGAACGCTCACTGATTTCGCGTACAGGTGGTCTCGGCGCTCCACGCGGCCAAGCATTCTGGCCGGTACGCGGTTCAATCCTGCATCGCTATGGCGAACAACTCCAGGGTGAGCTACGTTGGAAAGGTATTGTTATCGCCGCAGGTGAAGGCACTGAAGTTAAAGCCATCGCTGATGGGCGTGTGATCCTTGCCGACTGGTTGCAGGGTTACGGCCTCGTTGTTGTAGTTGAACACGGCAAAGGCGATATGAGTTTGTACGGTTACAACCAAAGTGCGTTGGTTAACGTTGGAACACAAGTTCGCGCCGGCCAGGCTATCGCTCTGGTGGGTAACAGTGGTGGTCAGGGCCGCCCGTCACTTTATTTCGAAATTCGTCGCCAGGGCCAGGCAGTCAATCCACAACCGTGGTTGGGAAGATAAGTTTTGCTTCAATTCCGTCGTGTGTTTTTCTCTTTCGTCAGCACACTCATGCTGGCAACCCCTGTTTACGCTGGAAAGCTGGCAATCGTTATAGATGACTTCGGTTATCGCCCCGCGCAAGAAAATCAGGTTATCGCTCTGCCCTCTAATATTTCCGTGGCTGTTTTGCCCAACGCTCCTCACGCCCGCGAAATGGCAACCAAAGCGCACAATGCCGGGCATGAAGTGCTGATCCATTTACCGATGGCTCCGCTCAGCAAGCAGCCTCTGGAAAAAGACACGCTGCGTCCGGATATGAGCAGTGGTGAAATCGAACGAATTATCCGTGAAGCCGTGAATGATGTTCCCTATGCCGTGGGGTTGAATAACCACATGGGTAGCGCGATGACATCCAGCCTGTTTGGCATGCAGAAAGTGATGCAGGCGCTGGGGCAATATAATCTCTATTTCCTCGATAGCATGACGATAGGCAATAGCCAGTCGATGCGAGCTGCCGCCGGAACGAATGTCAAAGTTATCAAGCGCAAAGTGTTCCTGGACGATACTCAGAATGAAGCTGATATTCGTTTCCAGTTTAACCGTGCTGTAGAACTTGCGCGCCGAAATGGCTCTGCGATAGCCATCGGTCACCCGCATCCAACAACCGTGCGCGTATTGCAACAGATGGTGTACAACTTACCTTCAGATATTACGTTGGTCCGCCCGAGCAGCTTGTTGAACGAACCGCAGGTTGATACCTCGAAGCCAAACAATACTCGCCCTGTAGTGCCCGGCAAACCGACGGAGCAACCGCGTAATCCATTTAAAGGCATTAGTCTGTGCAAACCGAAACAGCCTTTGCAGCCTGTCTATGCCACTACGTTCTTTACTGTGTTGAGTGAAAGCATCAGCCAGAGCCAATTAATGCAATATATGCAGCATCAATGGCAGGGTTGGGGTAAACGCGTTCAATAAGATAAAAGCTGTCAGATTTTTCTGGCAGCTTTTATCACAACATTGGATTAGCTACTCTTCATAGAAAAATATAGTCTAATTAATAGCCAAAACTGTTTAAAAGTGCTTGCGCCGAGAAATAAATCAATAAAACTAATTTTCTCTAAGAATAATTTTTTGACGGCTTTTTTATCTGATACTCTTTTACGGAACAAACCTAAAAAGTGTCGACATTCGTGAGATGCATGTTTCAGAAGTGCTTTTTTTATTCCTGGTTTTTTATTTTCTTTGGCATAAGCGATAAGCTTGCTGATTACTTCAATATAGCTATAAGCACGACGATCAAAGTACTTACTGCTATTTGTAATTGAGTGTGGATTTTTTACATAGAAGTAGTCAGGTTTTTCCGATATGTAAAGCTGACCATTAAACAAACCGAGCATGGTTGTCCAAAGGATATCCTGATGACTGTATCCTGCATTGAATACAAGATTGTTACTCTTGATATATTCCGACTTTATAATTTGTAGCCAGAGATAATGCGGCCACTCACCATTATTAACGGCACTTTCAATCCATTCATTTCCTGTAATAATACGATTATATTTTTGCTTTCTATGGATAACTCGACCATCCTGAGAATTATAAACTCTTACAATACGTCCGTTGGTAATAAACACATCAACATCATGCTTCATTGCCTCCGTATATCGGTCAAAAACCATATTGTCAGAAAAGTCATCATCCGAGTCCAGCAACATAACCCATTGCCCTCGATGTTTAGCCAATGCGGCATTTCTTGCTGCATAAACGCCTTGATTTTCCTGATTTATAATTATTAGTCGATCATCATCAAAATGATTAATTACATCTAATGTATTATCAACCGATCCGTCATTTACAATGATAATCTCGATACCAATTCGGGTTTCTGCCAGTAATTTACTTAAAACACGTGAAATATTCCCCTCATCGTTATATACCGGAATAATTATACTGACATCAACACTAGCCGTACTCACCACACTAACCTCCAGGGGATCACCGTAATATCACCAGTGCATCATACAAAAAGCGATACGTTTAACAATAACAAGTAAGCACGTAGCGATAAATAAAAACAAAGGCTGTCATAGTGAGTCTTTGCATCGAGAGTGGTCAATATAAATATCGACCACTCTGATTAAATACCTATCTAAATATTAGTCCCAGCTAAGAATGACTTTACCAGACTGCCCGGAACGCATGGCATCAAAACCTTTCTGGAAATCATCGATACCAAAACGGTGAGTGATAATTGGTGACAGATCCAGACCAGACTGAATCAGCGCCGCCATTTTGTACCAGGTTTCGAACATCTCGCGCCCGTAAATACCTTTGATGAACAAGCCCTTGAAGATGACTTTCGTCCAGTCGATAGACATATCTGACGGAGGAATACCCAGCATCGCAATACGACCACCGTGGTTCATGGTATCGAGCATGGTACGGAATGCCGGTGGAGCACCAGACATCTCAAGGCCCACATCAAAGCCTTCGGTCATGCCCAACTCTTTCATTACGTCGGTCAGGCTCTCTTTGCTGACGTTTACCGCTCGGGTCACGCCCATTTCACGCGCCAGTTCAAGACGATATTCGTTCACATCGGTGATCACGACATTACGCGCACCAACGTGTTTAGCGACAGCTGCTGCCATAATACCGATTGGACCAGCACCTGAAACCAGCACATCTTCACCCACCAGATCGAAAGACAAAGCAGTGTGAACTGCATTGCCAAACGGGTCGAAGATAGATGCCAGATCGTCAGAAATATTGTCAGGAATTTTGAAAGCATTGAAGGCAGGCAGCACCAGGTACTCTGCGAAACAGCCAGGGCGGTTTACGCCAACACCTGTGGTATTACGGCACAAGTGAGTGCGGCCAGCGCGACAGTTACGGCAGTGACCACAAGTGATATGGCCTTCACCGGATACACGGTCGCCAATTTTAAAGCCTTTAACTTCTTGGCCGATGCCAACCACTTCACCCACATATTCGTGACCGACAACCATCGGAACCGGAATAGTTTTCTGCGACCATTCGTCCCAGTTATAAATATGCACATCGGTGCCGCAGATTGCGGTTTTACGGATTTTGATCAGCAGATCGTTATGACCCATTTCAGGCGTGGGTGCATCCGTCATCCAGATGCCTTCTTCTGCTTTCAGTTTCGCTAATGCTTTCATGACCGCTCCCTCAGGCGATAACGCCCAACTGTTTACCGATACGCGTAAATGCGTCAACCGCACGTTCAATTTGTTCAGTCGTGTGAGCCGCTGACATCTGAGTACGGATGCGCGCTTGACCTTTTGGTACTACCGGGAAGAAGAACCCAGTGACATAAATGCCTTCTTTTTGCAATTCACGCGCAAAGTTCTGTGCCACAACCGCTTCACCTAGCATCACAGGGATGATGGCGTGATCCGCCCCCGCCAGGGTAAAACCTGCTGCGGACATTTTCTCGCGGAACAAACTCGCGTTAGCCCACAGACGAGCACGAATCTCAGCGCCGGTTTCCAGCATTTCCAGAACTTTGATGGATGCCGAAACGATAGCCGGGGCCAAAGAGTTAGAGAAAAGGTATGGGCGAGAGCGCTGACGCAGCCACTCGATCACTTCTTTACGACCCGCAGTATAGCCGCCGGACGCGCCGCCGAGCGCTTTGCCCAACGTGCCGGTAATGATGTCTACACGATCCATCACATCGCAATATTCATGCGTGCCACGGCCATTTTCACCGACAAAACCGACTGCGTGAGAATCATCAACCATCACCAGCGCATCATATTCATCAGCTAAATCACAAACACCGTTCAGGTTCGCAATCACGCCATCCATAGAGAAGACACCATCGGTGGCAATCATGATGTGACGAGCCCCTGCCGCACGCGCTTCTTTCAGGCGAGCCTCAAGCTCTTGCATATCGTTGTTTGCATAGCGATAACGCTGTGCTTTACACAGACGCACACCATCAATAATGGATGCGTGGTTCAGGGCATCAGAAATAATCGCATCTTCTGGGCCAAGCAGTGTTTCAAACAGGCCGCCGTTGGCATCGAAGCAGGAAGAGTAAAGAATTGCATCTTCCATTCCGAGGAAGCCAGCAAGCTTGCCCTCCAGCTCTTTATGGCTGTCTTGCGTCCCACAAATGAAACGCACAGATGCCATCCCAAAACCGTGTGTATCCATGCCCTGCTTTGCGGCATCGATCAGCTGCGGGTGGTTAGCGAGCCCAAGATAGTTATTGGCGCAGAAGTTAATAACATGACTGCCATCAGCAACAGTGATATCTGCCTGTTGGGCAGAAGTGATAATACGTTCTTCTTTAAACAACCCTTCCGCCCGTGCGGTTTCAAGTTGGGATGTTAACTGTTGGTAAAAATCTCCGCGCATTGCGATTCTCCAGGCATGGCTAATTTCGGCACATATTACCCAAACCTATACCAGGACACGAGATTACGCTTCAATGAAATTGAAATTTGCAGCATAAATCACGAGGCTGAGAAACTTCCTCATATTAGGCGGGTCCACGAATGTAATGGTATGATAAGAGCCATTAGCGCGTGAGGTATTGTGCCTTACGGCCCTCTTTTTTTAAGGTTTTCGCTTATGATTATTGTCACCGGCGGTGCTGGCCTTATTGGCAGCAACATCATTAAGTCACTGAATGATATCGGCCATACTGATATTCTGGTGGTCGACAACCTGAAGGATGGCACTAAGTTCGCCAACCTCGTAGATTTAAATATTGCCGACTACATGGATAAAGAAGACTTCTTAATCCAGATTATGGCCGGTGAAGAATTCGGCGATATAGAAGCAATTTTCCATGAAGGTGCTTGTTCTTCCACCACTGAGTGGGATGGCAAGTACATGATGGATAATAACTATCAGTACTCAAAAGAAGTTCTGCATTACTGCCTTGAGCGCGAAATTCCGTTCCTGTATGCCTCATCTGCTGCAACTTACGGCGGCCGCAACAGCGATTTTATCGAGTCTCGTGAATTCGAGCAGCCGCTGAATGTTTATGGTTACTCCAAATTCCTGTTCGACGAATACGTGCGCCAAATCCTGCCTGAAGCTAACTCCCAGATCACTGGCTTCCGTTACTTCAACGTCTATGGGCCACGCGAAGGCCATAAAGGCAGTATGGCAAGCGTTGCGTTCCATCTGAACACTCAGTTGAACAACGGCGAAAATCCAAAACTGTTTGAAGGCAGCGATAGCTTTAAGCGCGACTTCATTTACGTGGGTGATGTTGCAGCGGTTAACCTGTGGTTCTGGCAGAACGGCGTATCCGGTATTTATAACTGTGGTACCGGTCGTGCGGAATCCTTCCAGGCCGTTGCTGACGCAGCCCTGGCATTCCATAAAAAAGGCAGCATTGAGTACATTCCGTTCCCGGAAAAACTCAAAGGCCGCTATCAGGCATTTACTCAGGCCGACTTAACCAATCTGCGTGCCGCAGGTTACGACAAGCCATTCAAAACTGTTGCCGAAGGCGTAACAGAATATATGGCCTGGCTGAACCGTGACGCATAAGCAGGTAGCCTGACGCATGAAAATACTGGTGATTGGCCCATCATGGGTGGGCGACATGATGATGTCGCAAAGTCTCTATCGCACGCTCAAGGCGCGCTATCCCCAGGCAATCATTGATGTGATGGCACCGGCATGGTGCCGTCCATTGCTGTCACGTATGCCAGAAGTTAACGAAGCGTTGGCGATGCCACTTGGGCATGGCGCTCTGGAGATTGGCGAACGTCGCCGTCTTGGACACGCCCTGCGAGCTAAACGTTACGATCAAGCCTATGTGCTGCCAAACTCATTCAAATCTGCACTGGTTCCTTTCTTTGCCAATATCCCACAACGTACCGGCTGGCGCGGTGAAATACGCTATGGGTTGCTCAACGACGCCCGCGTGCTGGATAAGCAAGCCTGGCCATTAATGGTCGAGCGTTACGTTGCGTTAGCATATGAGAAAGGGGTAATGCAGTCGGCTAAAGACCTCCCCCAGCCGTTGCTATGGCCTCAGTTGCAAGTCAATGAAAGCGAAAAGCTTCAGACGACTGCTGCATTTAGCCTCGATGCCAAACGCCCAATTATTGGTTTCTGCCCTGGTGCTGAATTTGGTCCGGCGAAACGCTGGCCGCATTATCACTACGCAACCCTTGCTGGCAAACTCATTGATGATGGCTATCAAGTTGTGTTGTTTGGTTCGGCAAAAGATAAAGAAGCCGGGAATGATATTGTCGCCGCGTTAACCACGCAGCAGCAGGCGCATTGCCGTAATCTTGCGGGTGATACCGCTCTTGAGCAAGCCGTTATACTCATCGCCGCTTGTCAGGCTGTAGTGAGTAATGATTCAGGTTTGATGCACGTTGCCGCAGCGCTCAATCGCCCACTTGTTGCGTTGTATGGCCCAAGCAGCCCGGACTTTACACCACCGTTATCGCATAAGGCGCGCGTTATTCGCCTGATTAGCGGCTATCACAAAGTGCGTAAAGGCGACGCCGCAGAAGGCTACCATCAAAGTTTGATTGATATTACTCCAGAGCGAGTAATGGAAGAGCTTACAGCTCTGCTGCTAGCGGAGAACGAAGCGTAATGCGGGTATTAATCGTCAAAACATCTTCAATGGGCGATGTGCTACATACCTTGCCTGCGCTGACTGACGCAATGAATGCCATTCCTGGTATCCGCTTCGATTGGGTAGTAGAAGAAGGCTTTGCGCAAATCCCTGGCTGGCATCCAGCTGTCGATAAAGTTCTTCCAGTGGCGATTCGTCGCTGGCGTAAAAGCTGGTTTTCAACCGCAGTGAAAGCCGAGCGTGCGGCATTCTACCAGGCGCTACGCGCCGAAAATTACGATCTCATCGTTGATGCCCAGGGATTAATAAAGAGCGCTGCTCTGGTGACTCGTAAAGCCCGTGGGACAAAACATGGTATGGACTGGAATAGCGCCCGTGAACCGTTAGCCAGCCTCTTCTACAATCGCCGGCATTCAATCGCGAAACAGCAGCATGCCGTTGAAAGAACTCGTGAATTGTTTGCCAAAAGCATGGATTACCAGAAGCCAGTGCAACAGGGTGATTACGCTATTGCCAGTCACTTCCGCGTACAAACTTCCAGCATTGACTCACCGTATGTAGTATTCCTTCACGCTACAACTCGCGATGATAAGCATTGGCCAGAATCTCACTGGCGTGAACTTATTGAGTTGATGCAACATACTGGATTACAGGTACGCCTCCCTTGGGGAGCGGAGCATGAACAACAGCGTGCGCAGCGTTTAGCTCAGGGGCTCGAGTATGTTGAGGTTTTGCCACGGCTGAGTCTGGAAATGGTTGCTCAGCAGCTTGCTGGGGCTCGGGCTATTGTTTCTGTTGATACAGGACTTAGCCATCTTGCAGCTGCTCTTGATAAACCTAATATCACGTTGTATGGCCCAACTGATCCTGGTCTGATTGGTGGTTATGGAAAAAATCAGACTGTTTGTCGGCCTTCAATTAGTGATTCTTTACAAGACCTATCCTCTTCTGATGTTTTTAAACTCATGGCTTTACCACTTTCAAAGTGATTTATACAATGACTACTGGGGTTTTTATGCGTGAATTTAAACGTATTCTAGTGACAAAATTGAGACATCATGGTGATGTACTATTGAGTTCACCAATCTTCACGACCCTACGTCGCTATTATCCCAATGCACAGATTGACGTTATCGTATACGCCGAAACCGCAGATATGCTGACGCTGCACCCTGCAATTGATAATGTTCTGATTATCGATCGAAAATGGAAAGATCTTGGTTTGTGGGGGCATATCAAAAAAGAAATCGCTTTGATTCGCCATATAAGAAACCAACGTTATTCACTCATTCTTCACCTCACTGAAAGTATGCGCGGTTTCTGGTTTGCACAATTTGGTAATATTCCAACAGGTGTGACCTTCGAAAATGATAATAGAAAGAAATTATTTTTCTGGCGTAAAAGATTTCAAAAACAGGTAAAACGAATGCTTCATCGCCATACTGTTGAAAGCCACCTGGACACATTACGTGTACTTGGCTTACAACCAACAATGGAAGAACGCAAACTCGTTCTGGTAGCAGGTGAAAGCGCACAATTTTCAGTAACAGAAAAACTTACGGCTGCAGGATGGAATAATCAACCTTATGTTGTCGTCCATCCCACTTCACGTTGGATGTTTAAATGTTGGAATGTTGACGATGTCGCAGCAACTATGGCGCATCTCTACGCTCAAGGTAAAACTGTTGTGCTGAGCGCAGCCCCTTCTAAAGCTGAGATGAGTATGGTAAATGAGCTTTGCGCCAATATTCAGAGTCCATTTATCAATTTAGCTGGATGTTTGTCTCTTAAAGAATTAAGTGCATTAATTGAAAATGCCGAAATGTTATTTGGTGTAGATTCTGTACCAATGCATATTGCTGCGGCAATGCAAACTCCTGTTGTTGCTATCTTTGGGCCTACTGGAGATAAAGAGTGGGGTCCATGGATGGTAAAAAGTAAGGTTGTCTCTTCCACCAAACATCCTTGTCGCCCCTGTGGCCAGGCAGGTTGCGCAAATAGCCATGTTTGTGATTGTTTGGTACAATTACCGAGAAGCCAAGTTATAGAGGCTATAAATTCTATTCAGGTAGATTAATGAAACTTGCTATTGTCAGACAAAAATATAGACCTGATGGAGGTGCTGAGAGGTTTGTTTCTCGGGCTCTATCAGCCTTGAGCAAAAAAACAGATTTGGACATTACAATTATCACCCGTCAATGGGAAAATAATTCTCAGGCTAATTATAATGTGATAACTTGTGATCCATCTGCAAAAAATCGCTTACAGCGAGAAGTAAGTTTTAGTAAAAATGCTAGTAAGTATTTTAGTAGCTTTGATATTGTACAAAGCCATGAACGTATTCCAGGTTGCACGATTTATCGTGCCGGGGATGGTGTTCATAAAGTGTGGTTAGAAATACGTTCGCGTGAAATGAATTTTTTACAGAAAATAGCATTACGCTTTTCTATATTTCATAATTACTTACTAACTCAGGAAAAGGCGATGTTTGAACACCCATCGCTTAAACGAGTTATCTGCAACTCAGAGATGGTGAAAGAAGAGATTATTGAGAACTTTTCTATTGCACCCGAAAAGATAAATGTTATCTATAATTGCATTGATACTTCTATTTGGAACCCTGATCTCACCGTAAATTATAGAAATTTAATGCGCGAACGTTACAATATCCCGCAACAAGCAATGTTACTTTTATTTGTGGGTTCAGGGTTTGAACGCAAAGGACTTGATATTGCAATTAAGTCTATTTCTGCACATTCAAATGTTTGGTTAATGGTTGTTGGTAACGATACAAAGTCATCTCGATATATAAAAATAGCTGACAACTTAGGTTGCAAGTCTCGTGTTATTTTTGCCGGGGTGCAAAAAGAAACCCCTCCATTTTATGCTATGGCAGATGCACTAATTCAGCCAACTCAATACGATCCTTTCCCTAATACTATATTAGAAGCAATGGCCTGTGGATTACCTGTTTTAACCTCCCAAAAATGTGGCGGGAAGGAATTTATTGATATTGGTGTTAATGGTTTTGTATTTGATGCTCTTGATTGGAAATCTTTCTCTAATGCTATAAATAGTCTTGAAAATGATTTTGATTTTGATTTGGCAAGAAAGATATCATATGAGAAAATAGAAAAATTAAGCCCGGTTTTCATTTCTGAAAATCTTTACAGATTGTACAATGAAATTGTTGAGAACATTTAATGAATATTAAAAAGTCTTTAATCAATTTGCGAACGGAGTCCTTTCCACTCGTTTTAGTTTTTTCGTTTATTGCGTTAAGTTTCTTACCTGATGTAACAAGATTAAAGAATCTTTGCATCATCTTAATAGGTGTTATGACAATTATTCATATAATCAAAGATTATCGCACGGCGATTAGTACATTAAATAATGCTCTTTTTTTTAGTGTCTGTTTTTTTACCATCGCAATGATATATTCAGTTATTATCTCTATTGACCCAATTCAAAGTCTTAAAAGCATCAACAAGCCAGTAATTAATAGTCTATTCCTGTTCTCATTTCTCATTCCCATTGCGCTTTATAAACAGAAACCTGAAACAATAGCAAAGTTAATAATTTCGAGTTTTTCATTAGTGTTCTTAATGCTATTAGCACAAGATCTATTTCTTTATATAGAAGATTATCAAAATGGCATAGTTGCATTCACAAACATGTCACACCGTTATTTTTCTGATGGATATGTTTTTTGCTCCCCCATTGCTCTGTGTTTATGGCATATATATAAAAAAAATACAGTCTTGCATTGGGTTTGTTTTTTGGTCACCTCATTAATTATGATCGTTTTTATGCTAGGTACACTTGCCCGTGGTGCATGGCTTGCGGCTCTCATTATGAGTGCAATTATTATTATTATTAACAAAGAAAAAATCTTGGCTCTATTGAGTATACTTCTTTTAGCCTTTACAGTTATTTTCTTGAGTTATTATAATGGTTCTGATGGTCATCTATTAACGAAAAAACTCGAACAAACTGACAGTAGTTACCGCTATAAAAATGGGACTCAGGGAACTGCACTTGAATTAATTATGAAAAATCCGATAAAAGGCTATGGTTTCGGAAATGATGTATATCATGAAGTATACAATCAACAGGTAAAGAACAATCCACAGTGGGTATTTAAACAATCATTAGGCCCACATAACGTGTTTCTTGCTATTTGGTTTGCCGCTGGTTTTTTTGGAATCTTGGCAATAGCTATAATGGTAGCATCTGCGATAAGAACAGCATTGATTATATACAATAAAAAACAAAATATTTTAATTTCTCAGGCGGCACTTCTCCTTATAACATCATTTTTTGGATGGTTGATTATTAGAGGGAATGTGGAAAATGTTTATCTAAATATATTAGGGATTCATTTTGGCCTACTTATAGCTCTATCATTTAGTTGTAAGTCTGTAAATACAGAGCAATAATTAACGCAATAGATGAGTGGATGCCTATAATATTAGGTATTAATCTACTAATAGGAGAAATTATAGTGACCACATTTATGCATCCGAAAAAAATTCTAGTTATCAATGTAGCCCGATTTGGAGATACATTATTAATAACACCGATACTAAGAGCCTTAAAAAAAAAATGGCCCGAAGCATCATTGGATGTATTCGCTCACAGAAAAACCGCATCCATTCTTGAAAACTCTCTTTATATTAATAGCATCAAACCTTTTTCTAAAAACAAGGCTGTCTGGGCAAAAATCTTCGCACAAAAGCAATACGACCTTGCAATTGTGTATGGAACCGATAAAGCTCTGGTTGATTATGCTAAATGTGTTTCATCTATGACAGTATCTTTTTCACATGAGAGTGGAGATTCGCACTGGTTAACAGTTGCACCACCAGAACGACTCATGTCCGCTCAGCAGGAGCGAGCATTGCTCGTAGAAGCTATTGGTGTAACCATTTCAGAATGGCAATTAGATTATGTAGCCACTGCTGATGAAATACAGGTTGCAAAAGAATTTCTCACCCAGCAGGGGATAACTGACAAAAAACTCATTGGGTTTCAATTACAGAGTTTTCCTGCAAAGTCTTACCGTGATTGGCCGGTAAGATATTTCGAAGAAATTGCACATCGTATATGCAAAGAATGGCCTAATAGCCATATTTTATTACTCGGCGGACCTGAAGGTAAATCAGCCGCAGATGCGCTAGCACAGAAATTGGGCAGTATCGCAACATCACTGGCCGGGAAATTGACTATGCGACAAAACGCAGCGGTTATGACACAACTGTCACTTTATTTGGGTGTCGATACGGGTCCTACACATTTGGCTGGCGCATTGGGTATTCCAATGGTGGCGATGTATCATTGTTTCCACCCAGGGCGCTATCTCGCGCCACAACAACACCCACAATTGATTGTTATTGAGCATCCAGTTGATTATGCTCACGCCAGTCGCGAAGAACCAATGTCCAAAATTAGTATAGAAACGGTATGGACGGCTCTGAAAGCGCTGCTATCGAAATCAAATCAATAGGGAAGATTATTGTTATGAGAATTGGCTTTATTGATGTCACTATTACGACGTCTTATGGCGGTATCCAAACAGCAGTTTGGGAACTTGCCAAATCTCTGGCAGCCCTTGGCCACGAGGTCTTTTTGTATGGTGGTGAGGGTACTATACGCCACGATACTTCTGGTTTAGCCATGACTGTCAGGACTTTCCCTTATACTCCTCGTGAAAAAGTGTTCAATCTTGGTCGACGATTTCAGCGTATCTGGGAACGTGGTTCGATGGCTCGCTATGCTAAAAAAACAGTGGCCGAGGATAATTTAGACTGGGTTATTCTGACCAAACCTTTCGATTTCTTCTGGCCACATATAATGCCTCATGGAAGCAAAACTCGTTTTTGTTATATGAGCGGTGGCACAAGTTTCTTCAAATTTGACCGTAAGCTAAGTGCACGTATTGATGCATGGGTTGCATGCAGTCAATTCAATGCCTGGCAAATTCAGCATCATTTTAAGCAGTTTGCTCACGTCATTTACAATGGTGTTGATACGGTAAAATTCCAGCCTGCTGCTAATAATATCCGCCAACAGCTTGGGATAAAAGACGACCATTTCCTTTTGGTTTTTGCTGGTCGTCTGGTTGGCTGGAAAGGACTCGACTACGTGATAAAAAGTTTGGCATTACTCAACGATGAAAAAGTACGTTTTTTGATTGTGGGGGATGGCGAATATTTAACCAAATTACAATCTCAAGTCAAAAACCTTTCACTTGAGGAGAACGTCATTTTTCATGACCCAGTAAAACATGAAGAACTCCCTGCTTTCTATAATTGCGGTGATGCAGGTATTTTTCCGAGTGTGGGAGATGAAGCTTTCGGAATTACAATTGCAGAAGCAATGGCATGCGGCAAACCAGTGATCGGCAGCTATATCGGTGGAATTCCAGAAGTTATAGGGAATGAGGGGACTGCAGGTTTGTTAGTTTCTCCTGGACATCCAGAGCGCATCGCTGATGCTATATCTCAGCTTATTGAAAATAAAGATAAGCGCCTGACAATGGGACACAATGCACGGCAGAGAATTGAAGATCTGTATACCTGGAAACACTCGGCACAACGTTTATTGAAGGCACTCGGAAAATGATCAAATTAGCTTATATCGATCCCTACCCTGTTCCTGATACACGTGTCGCTTCACTGCAAATTTTGCAGAATATCGATGCATTCGCTCGACAAGAGTTGGAAGTTTTCCTGGTAACCCCCAAAAGCCACATAAGTACAGAAAGCCTGCTTGGCCGATCTGTTTCAGCGGGCGTAACATTTTTCCCATTAAAAGATCCACGCAAGAAATGGTATTTTCCATTCAATACGCAAAAAATATTCTTCTTTAATGTATTGAAATGGCTTAAAAAAAATCAGGTCGATGCAATTTATACACGTAATTTAAAGATGGCGCGTTTTCTTCTAAGCAAATCACTGAAGATACCCGTGATTTTTGAAACTCATGAAATTTTCGCCCAGAGTTTTAAAGAAAGCCATGACCTGGCTAGTAAAACCAATCGACGAAAATACAATAACTTATTAAAAAATGAGCATTTTGTTTACCAAAATGCAGCGGCGATTATTGTTCTCACTTCATTTTTGAAAGAAGATATTTACAGCCATTATAGTGTCGATACTCCATGTGTGATTGCTCCAGATGGCGTAGATAGTATTGCAGCTCAAGAAGCTTATGCTTCGTCGCCTCATACAAGAAAAGAACCTAGCTCAATTTTCTATTTAGGTAGCCTGCATCCATGGAAAGGATTGCCTATAGCTATCTCTGCTATGCGTCACATTACTGGTGCAAAGCTGACTATTGCTGGTGGGAATGCTGAGCAAATTGAAAAATTGTCTGCCTTCGCTCATCAAGAGGGTGTTGCACAAAAGGTTGAATTTTTAGGATATATAAACCCTCTTCACCGCTTTAGCGAAATAGCACAACACGATATATGTATATTACCCCTGACGAAAACAAGCATCGCCAGTAGATATACTTCTCCACTTAAATTATTTGAGTATATGGCAATGAGAAAATCTATTGTCATTGCCGATTTACCTTCTATTCGCGAAGTTGTGGATGAGACGAGTGTCTTCTTCGCACAGAGTGAAAATAGTGATGACTTTGGCGTTGTACTTCAACAAGTTGTTGATGACAGAATAGAGTCAGATAAACGAGCAGCTAATGCACTGGAACTTTCTCGCTCTTTTACCTGGGATCATCGTGCACAAGTCATTGCTAAAACCATTCATAACATACTGCATAAATTTTGATATGAAAAAAACGTTGATTTTTACCGTACCGCCAATTCATCCCATTCCCCCACACCACGCTGCTGCCGTAGAATGGTGGGTTTACAATGTCGCTAGTCGATTGAATACTCCGTCAGAAATTGTTTGTATTCGCCAGGGCGAAATACAACAAGAAATTGTTAACTCAAACTGTTCCATATATAGGATTAAAATAGGTAATGCCTACAAAAGAGTATTTCAAAAATGGACTCGTTGGGATCCACTTTCATATGCATGGAGGATTGCACAACGTATAAAAAAAATAAATGGTGGGCAAAAAAATCTTATAGTTCATAACTCTATTTCACTTTATATAAAAATATCACGCTACTATCCTGTGCAAAACATGATTCTCCATATGCATAATATTCAGGATACGACGGCATTGAATGCCCCAATAAAAATTATTACTCCGAGTGTTTTTTTAGCTCAATGGTATCAAAATAGAGTACCTCAAGCTGAAGTAAAAATAATACCAAATGGCATTGATGCTGAACTGTACTCTGGGCATGATCGCTGGACACGCAACAAGCTGAATTTAGCAGAAAACGATACTGTAATTCTTTATGCTGGAAGGTTGTCACCTGAGAAAGGGCCTTTGGAGTTAATGCAAGCAATTGACCTTCTCAACACACAAAGACATCCTTTAAAACTAGTCATTATTGGTGATCCTCGAGCTAACAATGAAGGGCATAGAGCTGAGTATCAAAAGCAGATCCGTGAGATGGCTCAGAAAATGGGCGATAAATGTATACTCGCGGGAAGCGTTGCACCAGCAGAAATGCACAAAGTTTACTCTATCGCCAATTTAACGGTTGTACCTTCACGCTTTGAAGAACCTTTCTGTATGGTGGCATTAGAATCCATGGCATCGGCTATTCCTGTTCTCGTTAGTCCGCGGGGAGGAATAACTGAATTCGTCATCGAAGGTGAAACAGGATTTCATTTACGGGAACCACTCTCTACAGAGTCAATTGCTCAAGATATTATTACTACCCTCAATCAACCGATGCTTGAAGACATTGGACAGTTTGCAAGCAACAAAATTATTGCAGAATATGATTGGCAAACGGTAGCTAACAAGCTTGCTCGAACACTGGAAGACTGGGTGTAACGTAAACATCTTTTGCGCTAATTTGTTCGATAAACCATCTAACACTCTGTGTTTTTTTAATAGTATTAACTCATTAACCACGCAGTGCTCAGCAAAGGGATAGCTTTAAGCTTCCCGAATGCTTAGAATTTGCCCGCCGATAATGAAAATACGGAAAATTCGCTTGGAATCGTTGTATACCGCCCTGTTCTACCTTATCCAGCCCCTTGTGTGGCTGCGACTATTACTCCGTAGCCGTAAAGCTCCCGCGTATCGTAAACGCTGGGCGGAACGCTACGGTTATTGCCGTGGAAAAGTGGAGCCCGATGGTATTCTTCTGCATTCAGTTTCGGTAGGTGAGACACTGGCGGCAATTCCGTTGGTGCGAGCCCTACGCCATCGTTACCCAACGATTCCGATTACCGTCACCACGATGACCCCTACCGGCTCTGAACGCGCTCAGTCGGCGTTTGGGCAAAACGTGCATCACGTCTATTTGCCTTACGATCTCCCCTGCGCCATGAAGCGCTTTTTCAACACCGTGCGCCCGAAATTGGTCATCGTGATGGAAACCGAGCTGTGGCCAAACATGATCAACGAATTACATAAGCGTAAAATCCCGTTGGTCATTGCCAATGCCCGTCTCTCTGCCCGTTCGGCAAATGGATATAAAAAACTGGGTAAATTTACGCGCCGTCTGATGAGCAAAATTACCCTCATCGCCGCGCAGAATGAAGAAGATGGCGGACGTTTCATCGAACTAGGATTGAAACGCTCGCAACTGACTGTAACCGGCAGCCTAAAATTTGATATCTCTGTGACTCCAGAGCTTGCCGCGCGCGCGATTACGTTACGCCGCCAGTGGGCCCCGCATCGCAAAGTTTGGATTGCTACCAGCACCCATGATGGCGAAGAGAGCATCATTCTTGATGCCCACCGCCAGTTGCTGGCCAAATTCCCTGATTTATTACTCATTCTTGTCCCGCGCCATCCGGAACGCTTTAAAGACGCACGGGATATGGCTCAGAAAGCTGGTTTCAGTTACATCATGCGCAGCAGCGGAGAAAAACCGTCCAACAGCACGCAAGTGGTGATTGGCGATACGATGGGCGAACTGATGATGCTGTACGGGATTGCCGATCTCGCCTTTGTTGGCGGCAGCCTGGTTGAGCGTGGAGGCCATAACCCGCTGGAACCGTCTGCTCATGCAATTCCGGTCTTAATGGGCCCGCACACCTTCAATTTCAAAGACATTTGCGCCAGATTGCAGAATGCTGATGGGCTGATTACCGTCACCGATGCCAACTCATTGGTCAATGAAATCACCACTTTGCTGACTGATGAAGATTATCGTCTTTACTACGGTCGCCATGCAGTTGAAGTGCTTCACCAGAATCAAGGCGCACTGCAGCGCTTGTTACAATTACTGCAACCGTATCTGCCGCAACGGAGCCATTAATGCCCAATCGTTTGTCCGTCGTGATGATCGCTAAAAATGCGGCAGACGTATTGCCAGAATGCCTGGCTTCAGTTTCATGGGCAGATGAGGTGGTGTTGCTGGATTCAGGAAGTACCGATTCTACCGTCGAGATAGCCCTTCAGGCAGGTGCAAAGGTTTTCATTAATGAAGACTGGCAGGGCTTTGGCAAACAACGTCAGCTCGCACAGAGCTACGCCAGCCACGATTATATTTTGATGATCGATACCGATGAGCGCGTCACACCCGAACTGGCCAGCACACTCAAAGCGGTACTAGAAAATCCTCAGCAAGATACTGTTTACAGCATTGCACGCCGCAACCTATTCCTCGGACGCTTTATGCGCCACAGCGGTTGGTATCCCGATCGTGTGACTCGCCTCTATGCCCGTTCGCGCTATAGCTATAATGACAATCAGGTTCATGAATCTCTAGAAGCACCCGGCACAAAGGTTGTCCCACTTAAAGGGGATTTGCTCCATTTGACCTGCCGTGATTTCGCAAGCTTCCAACGCAAACAGTTAAATTATGCGACCGCTTGGGCGCAAGAGCGTCATCAACGCGGCAAACGAGTCTCTATTGCAGGTATTTTTGGTCACACCTTCGGAGCATTTTGTAAAACTCTGTTGTTGCGTGCTGGTTTTCTCGATGGGAAGCAGGGCTGGTTACTTGCGGTCGTCAATGCACAATACACGTTTAACAAGTACGCTGAACTCTGGGCACTGAATCAAAGCTACACGGAAAACAAACCTCTATGACCACCCGAGCGATTTACCCGGGCACGTTTGATCCCATTACCAATGGTCATCTGGACATCGTGACTCGCGGTGCGATGATGTTCGATACTCTGATTCTGGCGATTGCGAACAGCCCGCATAAAAAAACCCTCTTCACACTGGAAGAAAGAGTTCAGCTCGCGCAAGGTGTTACAGCACATTTGCCGAATGTTGAAGTGGTTGGGTTTAGCGATCTGATGGCGAACTTTGCGAAGACCCAGCAGGCGAATGTCCTGGTCCGTGGGCTACGCACAGCGGCAGATTTTGAATATGAGATGCAGCTGGCTCATATGAACCGTCATTTAATGCCAGAGCTTGAAAGCGTATTCCTGATGCCGTCGAAGGACTGGTCTTTTGTCTCTTCATCGCTGGTAAAAGAAGTCGCCCGCCATCATGGTGATGTTGCACACTTCCTGCCGAAAGCAGTTTGCAAAGCGTTACTGAAAAAAATCAATCAGCCTCAATAGCATTCGAGTTGCATGATGACGGGTGATAATTAATGCTGGCAGTGGCGGCAATAAAAAGTACTGCGCTGCCCATGCTTGCTGATAATAATTGGTGCACCACAAACCCTGCATGGTTCACCTGCCCGTCCGTAAACCTGTAATTCCTGAGCGAAATAGCCTGGCTTACCATCAGACTGCAGAAAATCTTTAAGTGTCGTACCACCTTGCTCAATCGAGCGAAGCAGCACTGCTTTAATCGTCTTAACCAGTAAATCACATTCTGTTTGAGACAATGACTGCGCAGCTCTATCCGGATGGATCCCCGCAGCAAACAGCGATTCGCTGGCGTAAATATTACCCACTCCCACCACAAGCTTGTTATCCATCAGCCACGGCTTAATGGCGATTTTCTTTTTCGCGGATTTTTCACGCAGATAATCAGCCGAAAACTCGTCGCTCAGTGGCTCTGGGCCAAGATGTGCCAGCACATTGCTACCTTCAAGCTCTTTCGCCCACAGCCACGCGCCAAAGCGGCGTGGATCTGTATAGCGCAGGACTTTACCGTTACTCATCACCAAATCGACGTGATCGTGTTTTTCAGCAGGATAATCTTCAGGAAGAATGCGCAGGCTACCCGACATGCCAAGATGGATAATAATCCAGCCATCGGGAAGTTCGAGCAGCAAGTATTTAGCGCGACGCTGCACACTTAAAACGGGTTTATCACTCAGAGCATGGATTTCATCAGAGACAGGCCAACGCAGTCGACCATTACGCACGACAGCATGCAAGATGGTTTCACCAACCAGATGCGGCTCTATACCACGTCGGCTGGTTTCTACTTCAGGTAACTCAGGCATAAATCCTCCGCACTCTAAGTCCTAAAACAAAAAAACCCCGCCGAAGCGAGGTTTTCATCAAAGACACTAAAATTATTTAATTTTAGCTTCTTTGTACAGTACGTGTTGACGGACAACTGGATCGAATTTTTTCAATTCCAATTTTTCCGGCTTAGTACGCTTGTTCTTCGTGGTGGTATAGAAGTGACCAGTACCAGCAGAAGAAACCAGCTTGATCTTCTCGCGAACACCTTTAGCCATGACTTAGTTCCTCTTAGTACTTCTCGCCACGGGTACGCATATCGGCCAAGACCGTTTCGATACCCTTCTTATCAATTACACGCATACCTTTAGCAGATACACGCAGTGTGACAAAACGCTTCTCGCTCTCAACCCAAAAACGGTGAGAGTGCAGGTTCGGCAGGAAACGGCGTTTGGTCGCGTTCATTGCGTGGGAACGGTTATTACCGGTCACCGGACGCTTGCCAGTAACTTGGCAGACTCGGGACATGTCTATTCTCCAAAAATCAAATTAGCTCGAGCTTCGTATAGGGTTATGGCGCCTCGTCAGGCCGCAAGCCTGGTCCCTGGCGGTTCAATGTGAACCACAGTTCCAGGCGCATAATGCCAAAACCCGAGATTCTCAAAGGTGGCGTAGTATACGCTGCCTAACGCATGTGCTCAAGTCCCGAACAGACAAAGATCCCCAAGGATCGCGCAATTCGTCTTAAATCCACCCACGTTCGGCAAAAGAAACGTACTCTCCACGGCCAATAACAAGGTGATCGAGCACTTGAATTTCCATAAACAGGCAAGCTTTTACGATACGTTCAGTAATAACACGATCAGCTTTACTCGGTTCTGCTCGACCAGACGGGTGATTATGCGCGAGTATTAACGCCGCTGCATTGGATTTCATCGCTTCACGCACAATTTCTCTCGGATGAACCTCAACATGGTTCAATGTTCCCGAAAACATAGGGCAATGTTTAATCACCCGATGCTGATTATCCAAAAAAATAACCATAAAGATCTCACGCTCTGCAGTGGTCAGTTGGCTTTGGATGAAATCCCTTACGGAATCAGGCCCCTTGAGCGTTAGCTCCTCAACACCTCGCGAATAGTAATAACGCCTCGCCAGCTCAGCAATGGCATTCAACTGGGTGTATTTTGCGCTCCCAATACCTTTCACATCCTTAAATTGCGAATAATCAGCCGACAGCAGCCGACTTAACGACCCAAACTGATGCAGTATGCTTTGCGCAAATACCATGACATTCATGTTTCTGCAGCCAGTGCGTAAAAAAAGTGCCAGTAATTCCACATCAGATAATGAGCTAGCCCCAAATTTCAAAAGCTTTTCCCGCGGCATATCCGCTTTGTCTTGCCTCAATGATTCGTCCATCAGAACCTCCCTGCCCTTCGTTATCACTATTTAGCACAACTCGAGCAATGCACACGACTCGCAGATATTCTCCATGCGGGATGTCTCGCAAACTGCAAAAAGTCGATACCGAATGAGTGTGGTAAAATATTTAGATGACTGTGACTTCTGGTGGAAAAATCATGATTGGGCTTGCTGGCAAAAAAATTGTTCTGGGTGTGAGTGGCGGTATCGCTGCTTACAAAACGCCAGAACTGGTACGCCGTCTGCGCGAACGCGGCGCTGAGGTTCGGGTAGTAATGACTGAGGCCGCCAAAGCCTTTATTACACCACTGAGTTTACAAGCCGTTTCAGGTTATCCCGTATCAGATAGCTTGTTAGATCCCGCAGCAGAAGCGGCTATGGGGCATATCGAATTAGGCAAATGGGCTGATTTAGTTATTCTTGCACCAGCGACAGCTGATTTAATTGCTCGCATTACCGCAGGGATGGCAAATGACCTGGTAAGCACAATTTGCCTTGCGACACCCGCACCCGTTGCCGTTTTGCCAGCCATGAACCAACAAATGTATCGGGCTACAGCAACTCAGCACAATCTTGAGGTTTTATCTACGCGCGGCCTATTGATCTGGGGGCCTGATAGCGGCAGCCAAGCCTGTGGCGATATCGGTCCTGGCCGTATGCTCGACCCATTAGCGATTGTTGAGATGGCCGCGCAACATTTTACTGTCATCAAAGATCTGCAACATCTTAATGTCATGATTACCGCAGGCCCAACTCGTGAACGCCTGGACCCGGTGCGTTACATCACCAACGATAGCTCGGGAAAAATGGGCTTCGCAATTGCGGCTGCAGCGGCAGCACGTGGTGCAAATGTGACATTAATTTCCGGCCCTGTTTCTTTGCCAACCCCACCATGGGTAAAACGCATTGATGTCACCACGGCCCTCGAAATGGAAGCCACGGTTCAACAACATGTCCAGGGGCAGCAAATTTTTGTTGGCTGTGCGGCTGTTGCAGACTATCGTGCCGCCGCAGTTGCTGAAGAAAAAATCAAAAAGCAAGGCGATGAAATCACAATAAAAATGATAAAAAACCCGGATATTGTCGCCGGTGTCGCAGCGCTTTTAACTCATCGTCCTTATGTTGTTGGGTTTGCCGCCGAAACAAATAATGTGGAAGAATACGCCAGGCAAAAACGCGTGAGTAAAAACCTCGATCTGATTTGTGCGAACGATGTTTCACAAGAAGGTCAGGGATTTAACAGCGAAAACAATGCATTGCACCTTTTCTGGCAGGATGGAGATAAAGTCTTACCTCTTGAGCGTAAGGAACTCCTTGGCCATCTTTTACTGAACGAGATAGTTACCCGTTATGATGAAAAAAATCGACGTTAAGATTCTGGACCCACGCGTTGGCCAACAGTTCCCGCTGCCGACTTATGCAACTTCCGGCTCCGCAGGTCTTGACCTACGTGCCTGTCTGGATGAGGCCGTAGAGCTTGCTCCAGGTGTAACTAAGCTTATTCCAACCGGGCTGGCTATCCATATCGCCGATCCATCTCTGGCAGCAGTCATTTTGCCTCGTTCAGGACTTGGTCATAAGCATGGCGTAGTGTTAGGCAATCTTGTCGGGCTGATAGACTCTGATTACCAGGGTCAGTTAATGGTTTCCGTGTGGAACCGTGGACAAGACCACTTCACCATTGAACCCGGCGAACGCATTGCACAAATGGTGTTTGTGCCTGTCGTTCAAGCTGAATTCAATCTGGTTGAAGATTTCGACTCCAGTGACCGAGGCGAAGGCGGTTTCGGCCATTCTGGTCGCCAGTAACTTCGTTTATAAACGTAACCCCACAGCGTAAAAAATGTGAAAAAACCGCAAACTTTAAGTTTGCGAGCGCTGTGTGGCTACTTGCCTGACAAGTGCGTTATTTCAGGGGTATTTTAGAACATGGCAGAAAAACAAGCTGCGAAACGGAATCGTCGCGAAGAAATACTTCAGTCTCTGGCCCAAATGCTTGAATCCAGTGATGGAAGCCAACGAATCACCACCGCTAAGCTCGCGGCGACTGTTGGCGTTTCCGAAGCTGCGCTTTATCGACATTTTCCTAGCAAAACAAAGATGTTCGATAGTCTTATCGAGTTTATTGAAGACAGTCTAATTACCCGTATCAATCTCATTTTGAAAGATGAGAAAGACACACACTCTCGGTTACGTTTGATTGTTCTACTGATTCTCGGGTTTGGCGAACGCAACCCTGGCCTTACACGTATTCTCACCGGCCATGCTTTGATGTTTGAACAAGACCGCTTGCAAGGCCGCATCAACCAGCTCTTTGAGCGTATTGAAGTGCAATTGCGCCAGGTGATGCGAGAAAAGAAGATGCGTGAAGGCGAAGGGTTTGTTACCGATGAATCGCTGCTAGCAAGCCAGCTTCTGGCATTTTGCGAAGGGACGCTATCGCGTTTTGTACGTAGCGAATTCCGCTATCTACCTACCGGTGATTTTGATATCCGATGGCCACTGGTTGCCTCCCAGCTTCAGTAATTGAAAAGGGCCTTTAAAGGCCCTTTTTCTTAAACACCGTACTGAGTACGGTATTCCTGTACAGCCGCTAAATGCACAGCCATCTCAGGTTTTTCTTCCAGGTATTCAACCAAGTCTTTCAGAGTGATGATTGAAATCACTTTGCATTGGTAATCACGCTCAACTTCCTGAATCGCTGATATCTCGCCACGGCCACGTTCCTGGCGGTCCAGAGAAATGAGCACGCCAGCCAGTGATGCATCATTAGCGGCAATAATTTCCATGGACTCACGAATTGCGGTACCTGCGGTGATAACATCATCCACCAGCATTACACGCCCTTGCAGCGCGCTACCAACCAGATTGCCACCTTCACCATGGTCTTTGGCTTCTTTGCGGTTAAAGCAATATGGCAGATCAAGCTCGTGATGTTCGGCCAACGCAACGGCGGTAGTCGTCGCGATTGGAATCCCTTTGTAAGCCGGCCCAAACAGCAAATCAAACTCAATCCCGGAATCCACTAACGCTGCAGCATAAAAACGGCCCAACAGTGCCAGGTCGCGCCCGGTATTGAACAGCCCGGCATTGAAGAAATAAGGACTGGTACGCCCGGATTTCAGCGTGAACTCGCCAAACTTAAGTACCTGCTTGTTAAGCGCAAACTCAATAAACTGGCGCTGATACGGTTTCATGGATTTGCTCCTATAAATTTCATTTATATATTTACCCAAAACAATTCGAGCTACATCACGGCAAGCGAATACTGCCAACTACGATGCAGCTTGAAGTATGACGGGTATAAAAAAGGCGACTCTCAGAGTCGCCTAAAATCAATTTTCTAACGCCGCCTTCTGCGCCGTTACGATAGATTCAATTCCCCCTCGGGCCAGCGCCAGTAGCGCCAGTAGCTCTTCATGGGTGAACGGCTCGCCTTCAGCGGTGCCTTGAACCTCAATCATTCGGCCATCTTCCATCATCACGACGTTCATGTCGGTTTCTGCAGCAGAATCTTCAACATATTCCAGATCGCAAACAGCAGCACCATTAACGATACCAACTGAGACTGCAGCTACCATCCCTTTCATCGGGTTGGTTTTCAGCTTACCTGCGGCAACCAGCTTGTTCAATGCGTCAGCCAGAGCAACACAAGCACCGGTGATTGAAGCTGTACGAGTACCACCGTCAGCCTGCAGAACATCGCAGTCCAGCGTGATGGTGTATTCACCGAGAACCTTCAAATCTACTGCTGCACGAAGCGAGCGAGCAATCAGGCGCTGAATCTCAAGAGTACGACCGCCCTGCTTACCTTTTGCTGCTTCACGGAAGTTACGCGTATGAGTTGCACGAGGCAACATACCGTATTCTGCGGTGATCCAACCCTGGCCCTGGCCTTTCAGAAAACGCGGAACGCCTTCTTCAACAGTGGCGGTGCAAAGTACTTTGGTATCGCCAAACTCGACCAGCACGGAGCCTTCTGCGTGTTTGGTGTAATTACGGGTCAGGGTGACTGTGCGCACTTGTTCGGCGCTACGACCTGATGGACGCATGGGGTTATCTCCGGCTAAAACGAATGTGGCTGCGCATTATACGGACTTCGCTCGCTTATTCCTATCATGCAAGTCCTGGCATAGCTATAATCCCCACATCTATTACGCAATACGGTTACGAAATATGATCCGCAGTATGACCGCCTATGCCCGACGTGAAGTTAAAGGCGAATGGGGCAGCGCCTCCTGGGAGTTACGTTCAGTAAACCAACGTTATCTCGAAACTTACATTCGCATGCCGGAGCAGTTCCGTAGCCTCGAACCTGTGGCACGCGAACGTATTCGCACTCGCTTAACCCGCGGAAAAGTAGAATGTAACCTGCGTTTCGAACCTGATGCCCGCTCACAAACTTCTTTGTTGCTCAATGAAAAACTGGCTAAACAGCTGGTAGAAGCGGCCAACTGGGTCAAAATGCAAAGCGATGAAGGCGAAATCAATCCGGTCGATATTTTGCGCTGGCCTGGTGTGATGTCAGCACAAGAACAAGATCTCGACGCCATCACCGCTGAAATTCTTGCAGCCCTTGATGGTGCGCTGGACGACTTTATTGTTGCCCGCGAAACCGAAGGCGAAGCTCTGAAAGCGATGATTGAGCAACGTCTGCAAGGTGTCAGTGCTGAGGTCGTCAATGTTCGCGCGCAGATGCCTGAAGTTTTGAAATGGCAACGTGAACGCCTGATTGCAAAACTGGAAGATGCCCAGGTTCAGCTTGAAAATAATCGCCTTGAGCAAGAGCTTGTGCTGATGGCTCAGCGTGTCGACGTTGCTGAAGAGCTGGATCGTCTGGAAGCTCACGTCAAAGAAACGTACAACATTCTGAAGAAAAAAGAAGCCGTTGGCCGCCGCCTCGACTTTATGATGCAAGAATTCAATCGCGAGTCGAATACCCTTGCCTCAAAATCTATTAATTCAGATGTCACCAATTCAGCGATTGAACTGAAAGTGCTGATTGAACAGATGCGTGAGCAGATTCAGAACATCGAGTGATGTTCACATTGTCTTTCTAAGCCCGCACTATGCGGGCTTTGTCATTCAAACGACCTAATTCATCAATTTAAATAATTCTCTTTAAATACATAAACCACAGAACACCCCTACCTCACTGCTAAAAAACACGATTACGCATTAGTAAATATAATCAAAACCGCTTCGCTTTAAAAAAACTCAATCGTGATATTGTTCACAAAACGTTACCCTCTCAGCGTTTCCACTGGAGGTATCAATGCTATTACACATTCTTTATTTGGTCGGGATTACCGCCGAAGCAATGACCGGCGCACTCGCTGCAGGCCGCCGCCGCATGGATACTTTCGGTGTCATCATTATTGCGACAGCTACTGCACTTGGCGGTGGGTCTGTGCGTGATATTCTGCTTGGGCACTACCCGTTAGGCTGGGTGAAACACCCTGAATACGTCGTGATTGTGGCCGTTGCCGCTGTACTCACCACCGTGTTTGCTCCTGTGATGCCTCATCTTCGCCGCCTTTTCCTGGTTCTCGACGCGCTCGGATTGGTTGTTTTCTCTATCATCGGTGCACAAATCGCCTTGGATATGGGTGAAGGCCCAATCATCGCCATTATTGCAGCCGTAGTGACCGGCGTATTTGGTGGTGTCCTGCGCGATATGTTCTGTAAACGTATCCCACTGGTTTTCCAGAAAGAGCTATATGCTGGCATCGCTTTCGCCTCAGCAGTGCTTTACATCGTTTTGCAGCACTATGTTTCGAACCAGGACGTGGTGATCATTTCCACACTTATCTTCGGATTCACGACACGTTTGCTGGCATTACGTCTACGCCTTGGATTACCGGTTTTCCACTACAAACATGCAGATCACTGATCAATAAATCCCCGAATTCCTTGCTGTGCCAGAAATGCCACTAGCCCAGCTATTTGGGGATGATTCACAAACTCCACCAGCTTTTTTGCCCTTATAGGACCTACTCCCGGCAGCTTTTGCCAACTAAGCTCATCCCTGGCAACCAAATGTGACCATTGTGAATCGGGCATTGTGGTGAGTACTGCCCTTGGTAGCGGCAAGCCAAATGCCAGCAGCCACTGCCTGAATGGTTGCTGCCGGGCTTGCGAGAATTGCTGCCAAAGATGTGCCGTCCTCGCCACAGAATAATCACTAATCTGAGACAAATCATTTTGAGTGACTGCCAACCAAGAAAAGATATGTTCCATGTTGAGATTTTGTTGGAGCTGCTGCCAGGAACGTACACTAACTCCGTTGATATTTAGTATTTCAGGAGAGCTTAACCACGTAAGACGTGCAATAAACTGCTCGCGACACCAGCTCTCAAAATAGAGGCAGCTCAGCGTCGTGTTCTTTTTTTCGGATGGTGGTTGCGGTTTATTACGCGGATTAACTCGCCACACAACCTCGTCAAAACGAGGAATTCCCTGCCCGGCAAGGCTCACCATTATCTGATCGCCTGCGGCAATATCCAACGCCTGCCATTTTCTAACTGAACCGATGTTGACTCGTTTAACCTGTTTATCATCAATCTGTAAAGGATGCAGATTAAGTACAACGGAGACTTTGCCTGTACGCCCCACAGCAAACTGGACGCTTTTAACTTCAGCAATTTGCTGTAATGGCGGATATTTCCATGCAACCACCCATGAAGCCTTTCCCGGAGCCCAAAGCTTTCCAGTTGGTTCAACCCCTTCTCGGATAACAACGCCATCTGTCGCAAAGGGTAGTGGGGTCGTAAACCATGACTCGCGCTGCTTCGATATCTCATCCATAGAATTAACGGACTTTGACCAGGTTTTAGTCAGCGGGAAACCGGCCTGAGCAAGTACTTCGATTTTCTGGTTCATTTGCGTTGGGCCGTCGGGCCAGGCCCATATAAAGATCCCCAACTCTTTGAGTAAAGCAGGCTCCCCCTTGCGCATCATAGCGCCAGCAGCTTTTCCTCGGGCGTTAATGCTGCCCATTGTTTTCTGTACGTGATTATCCCTTTTCCAGAAGATCTCACCCTGCAGCACACTATTGGCAAGTGGGCCGATAAGAGTTTGAGGGATGTCAGGAATCATTTTGGCTTTTACTGTCCAATCCTGCCCTTTTTCACCATCACCCCGGCTCAGAAGTTGAACGAGGTGACCCTGGCGATAAACCAATGTCATCGCCACACCATCCACTTTCGGCTGTACCCAGAGATCGGTTTTGCCTTTTACCCACAACGCAACGGCTGTCCTGTCGGGAAGTTTTTTAACGCCAGTATGAGCAACGGGATGAAGCGCTTTGCCGTGTGTGAATAACCCAGGCTGTTGAGGTTCTTTTGTCGGGCTAAAGCAACGCTGCCAATTATTGAACTGGTTACGTAGGCCATCGTATGTAGCATCACTGACGATACTGACACCTTGTTGATAATAGGCTTGATCCCATTCCCCAAGCTTTTCTTTCAATATCGCCATCTCCTGCTGGGCTTGCTCAGATGACCAGACCGGACATGATGCTGATGCCATTGCGCTGAACATCCCCAGAAACCCGATAAACTTTGTTATCCACCTCATATGACCCTCCGTGTAGAAGCAAAGTCAGGTATAACGCTCAAAAACAAGCTGTGCGATTGGGTTTTAAAAAGGATGCGAAGGGCTTTCAGAGATTTTTAATGTATTGCAGTAATACGGCATGTTTTTGGAAATCCTTGCGCAAAATGGCAGAAATATTGCTGGGGAGTGCGACAAATTCTCCGTGACACGTAGACGGCGTGTATAATAGGCCCGTATACGCACTTCTTTTTATGCTTACCGAATAAGTTAGAACTCATGGCTCAAGGCACGCTTTATATCGTTTCCGCCCCAAGTGGCGCGGGGAAATCCAGCCTCATCCAGGCTTTGTTAAAGACACAACCGCTGTATGACACGCAAGTTTCTATCTCCCATACCACTCGTGGTATTCGTCCGGGAGAGAAACATGGCGAGCACTATTTCTTTGTGGAAAAGGAAGTGTTTAAGCAGATGATTGCTGAAGACGCGTTCCTTGAACACGCGGAAGTGTTTGGTAATTACTACGGCACTTCTCGCCATGCCATTGAGCAAGTTCTGGCTACAGGTGTGGATGTGTTTTTGGATATTGACTGGCAAGGCGCGAAGCAGATTCGTCAGAAAATGCCGCACGCCCGCAGTATTTTTATCCTGCCGCCGTCAAAAGATGAGCTGGACCGTCGCCTTCGTGGCCGTGGGCAAGACAGTGAAGAAGTTATCACTAAGCGAATGGAACAAGCTGTTGCAGAAATGAGCCACTACGCGGAGTATGACTATTTAATCGTCAACGACGATTTTGACACCGCACTGTCAGATTTAAAAATTATCATTCGTGCCGAGCGTCTACGAATGGGTCGCCAAAAAGCGCGACATGACGCTTTAATCAGCAAACTATTGGCAGACTGAGCCCAGTTTCAGTATCATGCCCAGTCATTTCTTCATCTGTGGAGCATTTTAATTATGGCACGCGTAACTGTTCAGGACGCTGTTGAGAAAATTGGTAACCGTTTTGACCTGGTTCTGGTCGCCGCACGTCGCGCTCGTCAGATGCAAACTGGTGGTAAAGATCCACTAGTGCCTGAAGAAAACGATAAAACGACTGTAATCGCACTGCGCGAAATCGAAGAAGGGTTGATCACCAACCAGATTCTCGATGTTCGTGATCGCCAGGAACAGCAAGAGCAGGAAGCCGCAGAACTGCAGGCTGTTACCGCTATTGCTGAAGGTCGTCGTTAATTAGCCTGCGGGTAGCCCTTGTATCTGTTTGAAAGTCTGAATCAACTGATTCAACCATACTTGCCCGAGGAGCAGATTAAGCGACTTCGGCAAGCATACCTTGTTGCGCGTGATGCTCACGAGGGACAAGCACGTTCAAGCGGTGAACCCTATATCACCCATCCTGTCGCTGTAGCCTGCATTCTGGCCGAGATGAAACTCGACTATGAAACACTGATGGCTGCACTACTGCATGATGTGATCGAAGACACCCCAGCCACCTACCAGGATATGGAACAACTGTTTGGCAAAAGCGTTGCCGAACTGGTGGAAGGGGTATCTAAGCTCGACAAACTGAAATTCCGCGATAAGAAAGAAGCTCAGGCTGAAAACTTCCGCAAAATGATCATGGCGATGGTGCAAGACATCCGCGTCATTCTGATCAAACTCGCCGACCGTACGCATAACATGCGCACTCTTGGGGCTTTGCGCCCTGATAAGCGTCGACGTATTGCTCGCGAAACCCTCGAAATTTATAGCCCTCTGGCGCACCGTCTTGGTATTCATCATCTGAAAACCGAACTGGAAGAGCTGGGCTTTGAAGCGCTTTACCCGAACCGTTACCGCGTCATTAAAGAAGTGGTTAAAGCAGCGCGCGGTAACCGCAAAGAGATGATTCAAAAAATCCTCTCTGAAATCGATGGGCGTTTACAAGAAGCGGGCATTCCTTGCCGTGTCAGCGGTCGCGAAAAACACCTTTATTCTATTTACTGCAAAATGACGCTCAAAGAGCAGCGTTTCCACTCGATTATGGATATTTACGCCTTCCGCGTAATTGTTCACGACATGGATACCTGTTACCGCGTTCTTGGGCAGATGCATAGCCTCTACAAACCACGTCCGGGCCGGGTTAAAGACTATATCGCCATTCCAAAAGCGAACGGATATCAGTCCCTGCATACTTCAATGATTGGCCCACACGGTGTGCCGGTTGAAGTGCAAATCCGTACCGAAGATATGGACCAGATGGCAGAAATGGGTGTTGCCGCTCACTGGGCTTATAAAGAGCAAGGTGAAAGTGGCACTACAGCGCAAATCCGTGCCCAGCGCTGGATGCAAAGCCTGCTGGAATTACAGCAAAGTGCCGGTAGCTCATTTGAATTTATCGAGAGCGTAAAATCCGATCTGTTCCCGGATGAGATTTACGTTTTCACTCCGGAAGGGCGCATTGTCGAATTACCGGCTGGTGCGACACCTGTCGATTTCGCCTATGCCGTACATACCGATATCGGCCACGCATGCGTTGGTGCTCGTGTCGACAGACAACCCTATCCGCTGTCTCAGTCGCTCGCGAGCGGCCAGACAATCGAAATCATTACCGCACCGGGCGCTCGCCCGAATGCTGCCTGGCTGAACTTTGTGGTGAGCTCAAAAGCTCGCGCCAAAATCCGCCAGATGCTGAAAAACCTGAAGCGTGATGACTCTGTTAGCCTCGGACGCCGCCTGCTTAACCATGCGTTAGGTGGTAGCCGCAAGCTTGCCGAAGTTCCGCCAGAAAATATCCAACGTGAGCTTGAGCGCATGAAACTCGCCACGCTTGATGATTTGCTGGCTGAAATTGGTTTGGGTAACGCCATGAGTGTGGTTGTCGCGAAAAACCTGCAAGGAGAATCACAAGCGTCTTTGCAGGCGAATGCTCTGCCGCATAGCCATCTGCCTATCAAAGGCGCAGACGGCGTGCTGATTACTTTTGCTAAGTGTTGCCGCCCCATTCCTGGCGACCCGATAGTTGCTCACGTCAGCCCTGGTAAAGGGTTGGTTATCCACCATGAGTCTTGCCGTAATATTCGTGGCTACCAGAAAGAAGCCGAGAAGTTTATGGCGGTGGAATGGGATAAGGAAACTGAGCAAGAGTTCCTCACTGAAATCAAAGTAGATATGTTCAACCATCAGGGTGCACTGGCAAATCTGACGGCGGCTATCAACACAGCAGGCTCAAATATCCACAGCCTGAATACAGAAGAAAAAGATGGTCGCGTCTATAGCGCGTTTATCCGTATGTCTGCCCGCGATCGTGTTCATCTGGCTAATATTATGCGCAAAATCCGCGTGATGCCGGATGTCATCAAAGTTACCCGCAACCGAAACTAGTGTTATGAATCCTCAACGTTATGCGCGTATTTGCGAGATGCTCGCCAGGCGTCAGCCTGACTTGACCGTCTGCATGGAGCAAGTCCATAAACCTCATAACGTCTCGGCGATTATTCGCACCGCAGATGCAGTGGGTGTACATGAAGTTCACGCAGTCTGGCCGGGTAACCGAATGCGCACTATGGCTTCTGCTGCTGCGGGAAGTAACTCCTGGGTTGAAGTTAAAACGCACCGCGATATTGGCGATGCAGTTAGTCATCTAAAAAGCAGCGGGATGCAAATCCTCGCCACCAACCTTTCTGATAAAGCCGTCGATTTCCGCGAAATTGATTACACCCGCCCGACCTGTATTTTGATGGGGCAGGAAAAAACAGGTATCACCAGGGAAGCGTTAGCGCTGGCAGACCAGGACATCATTATTCCGATGATCGGGATGGTGCAATCGCTCAATGTGTCCGTTGCTTCCGCACTTATTCTTTATGAAGCACAGCGTCAACGCCAGAATGCCGGTATGTATCAGCGCGAAAACAGCACCCTGCCAGAGTCCGAACAACAGCGCCTGCTGTTTGAAGGCGGCTACCCTGTACTGGCGCGAGTTTCCCGCCGTAAAGGTTTGCCCTACCCACATGTGAATCAGCAAGGTGAGATAGAAGCTGATGCCGCATGGTGGGCCACAATGCAATCTGCGGAGTAGCTGGATGAAAGGCCGTTTGCTGGATGCCATACCGTTAAGCACGCTTGCCGGAGTCGGCGCCAGCCAGAGCGGTAAACTGGCCAAAATTGGCCTGTACACCATTCAGGATCTTCTTCTGCACCTGCCGCTTCGTTACGAAGACCGCACCCATCTCTACACTATCAATGACCTGCTGCCAGGCGTTTACGCCACGGTGGAAGGTGAAGTTCTGAACTGCAATATCAGTTTTGGCCGCCGCCGTATGATGACCTGCCAGATTTCTGACGGCACCGGCATCCTGACGATGCGGTTTTTCAACTTCAACGCTGCAATGAAAAACAGCCTCGCGACCGGTAAACGCGTGCTTGCCTATGGCGAAGCAAAGCGCGGCGCACATGGCGCGGAAATGATTCATCCAGAGTACCGTATTCAGGGCGACCTCAGCACACCAGAACTACAAGAAACGCTGACGCCGGTTTACCCCACAACGGAAGGTATCCGCCAGGCAACATTGCGCAAGCTGACCGATCAGGCCCTGGAATTGCTCGATACCTGCGCCATTGCTGAATTGCTCCCGGCTGATTTGAGCAAGGGAATGATGAGCTTGCCAGAAGCGTTGCGCACTCTACATCGTCCGCCTCCATCAATGCAGCTCGCCGATCTGGAGACGGGGAAACATCCGGCTCAACAGCGCTTAATTCTTGAAGAGTTGCTGGCGCATAATCTGAGTATGCTCGCGCTGCGCGCAGGTGCTCAGCGTTATCACGCGCTGCCTTTGCATGATCATGACGAATTAAAAAACCGCCTGTTGGCTGCGCTGCCGTTTAAACCAACTGGTGCGCAGGCTCGCGTTGTGGCCGAAATCGAACACGACTTAGCGCTGGATGTGCCAATGATGCGCCTTGTGCAGGGTGATGTTGGGTCAGGTAAAACCTTGGTTGCCGCCCTCGCCGCACTACGCGCTATCGCGCATGGGAAACAGGTGGGGTTGATGGCTCCAACTGAGCTACTCGCAGAACAGCACGCTAATAACTTCCGCCAGTGGTTTGCGCCGCTGGGCATTGAAGTGGGCTGGCTTGCTGGTAAGCAAAAAGGCAAAGCGCGTATCGCTCAACAGGACGCGATCGCCAGCGGTCAGGTGTCGATGGTGGTGGGAACGCACGCGATCTTCCAGGAACAGGTGCAGTTCTCGCAACTTGCACTGGTTATCATTGATGAACAACATCGCTTTGGTGTTCATCAACGCCTGGCGTTGTGGGAAAAGGGCCAAATTCAGGGCTTCCACCCGCATCAGCTCATCATGACTGCTACACCGATTCCGCGCACGCTGGCAATGACGGCTTACGCTGATTTAGACACATCTACGATCGATGAACTCCCACCTGGCCGTACTCCGGTAACAACCGTCGCTATTCCAGACTCACGCCGCAACGATATTATCGACCGCGTGCGTGGAGCTTGCAGTGATGAAGGCCGTCAGGCGTACTGGGTTTGTACGTTGATTGAAGAATCTGAGCTGCTCGAAGCTCAGGCAGCTGAAGTCACGTGGGATGAGCTAAAAATAGCCTTGCCTAATCTGAATGTCGGCCTGGTTCATGGCCGCATGAAGCCGCAGGAAAAGCAGGCTGTGATGCAGGCTTTTAAAGAAGGCTCAATTCATCTGCTGGTTGCGACAACGGTTATTGAAGTTGGTGTTGATGTACCAAATGCCAGCCTGATGATTATCGAAAACCCTGAGCGTCTGGGTCTTGCGCAGCTCCATCAGCTTCGTGGCCGTGTGGGTCGTGGTGCGGTTGCATCTCACTGTGTGTTGCTTTACAAGTCACCACTGTCGAAAACCGCACAGCTGCGTTTACAGGTACTGCGCGATAGCAACGATGGCTTCGTCATTGCTCAGAAAGATTTGGAAATTCGTGGTCCGGGGGAATTACTCGGCACGCGCCAGACGGGAAGTGCCGAGTTTAAAGTAGCAGATCTATTGCGCGACCAGGCGATGATCCCGGAAGTACAGCGCCTTGCGCGCCATATTCATGAACGCTATCCCGAGCAGGCAACCGCGCTCATTGAACGCTGGATGCCTGAAACGGAACGCTATTCAAACGCCTGATGGTTTAGCCAAAGATTGGCAGCATCAAATACATCTTGATGACCAGCGCGTTGACGATATCAATAAAGAACGCGCCGACCATCGGCACCACCAGGAATGCCATATGTGACGGGCCAAAACGCTCGGTAATCGCCTGCATATTGGCGATCGCCGTTGGTGTTGCCCCAAGGCCAAAACCACAATGCCCCGCAGCCAGAACCGCCGCATCGTAGTTTTTCCCCATCAAACGGTAAGTCACGAAAATCGCATACAACGCCATAAAGATGGTTTGTACGGTCAAAATTGCCAGCATCGGCAACGCCAGCGAAGCCAGTTCCCACAGCTTGAGGCTCATCAACGCCATGGCGAGGAACAGCGACAAACAGACGTTCCCTAACACGGAAACCGCACGTTCAAATACCCGATAGAAACCGAGCAGTGACATGGTGTTGCTGAGAATAACTCCAACAAATAACACGCAAACGAATGTCGGCAATTCAAAGCTGGTGCCTTGTATGAGATGGCCGACAAACTTACCAACCGTAAGGCAGATAGCAATCATCGCGATGGTTTCAATCAACACCATAGAGGTGATCATGCGCCCGACCGCAGGTTTCTCAAAAGCGGTTGGGTCAATGCTATCTTCAGGTGTGCCATCAGGTGTAGATGAGTGTTTGACCAGATATCGTGCCACTGGCCCGCCAATCAAACCGCCCAGCACCAGACCAAAGGTTGCGCATGCCATAGCAACTTCGGTGGCATTCTGGAAACCATAACGCTCGGTGAACAGCTTACTCCAGGCTGCACCTGTGCCATGCCCGCCCGATAACGTAATAGAACCCGCCAGTAATCCCATTAACGGATCAAGACCTAACAGGCTCGCCATACCGATACCAATGGCGTTTTGCATCACCAGCAAACCCACCACCACAATCAGAAAAATACCGACAACTTTGCCACCCGCTCGCAAGCTGGACAGGTTGGCGTTCAGGCCGATTGTGGCAAAGAAGGCGAGCATCAAAGGATCTTTGAGGCTCATATCAAATTCAAATTCCCAACCGACACTTTTTTTGAGTACCAGCAAGGCAAGGGCGATTAAGAGTCCACCCGCTACGGGTTCAGGGATAGTGTATTTTTTTAATAGCGGTATGGTGTGGACCATTTTTCGGCCCAGTAATAAAACGAGAGTCGCAGCAACAAGGGTAGAAAGGGTGTCGAGATAAAACATAGAAGTGCTCCTGTTTGCGCATATTTCTCACAGACGCTTTTAATTTATCCTTCACTGGAATTTCAGGTTCTAGAAAAGTCAGCAGCTGGATTTTAACCAAAAAACAGTCGAAAGTTATATAAAAAGCTCGGCATATACACTTTTTATCTTAGGAAACACCCTTAGCAAACGTTTGCTTTTGGCCTTTAGTCCGCTAAAATCACCGTTTTTTCGGCAGGGGATAATTTCTAATGTCTGTTAATGCTGTTGAGTCTGAAGATGCGCAACCGATTGCCCACGCTAGTACCAGTGAGTTGATTTACCGCCTCGAGGACCGTCCACCTCTCCCACAAACGCTGTTCGCTGCTGGCCAGCATTTATTAGCAATGTTTGTTGCGGTGATCACACCTGCGATGTTGATTTGCCAGGCTCTGGGACTTCCAGCAGAAGATACCCAACACATTATCAGTATGTCCCTGTTCGCATCAGGCGTGGCATCAATTATCCAGATTAAAGCGTGGGGCCCGGTTGGTTCTGGGCTTCTGTCAATTCAGGGCACCAGTTTTAACTTTGTCGCACCGCTAATTATGGGTGGCATGGCATTAAAGAATGGCGGGGCTGATGTTCCGACCATGATGGCAGCACTTTTTGGCACCTTAATGCTCGCAAGCTGCACCGAGATGCTTTTATCACGCTTCCTTCACCTTGCTCGTCGCATTATCACGCCGCTGGTTTCTGGTGTAGTTGTGATGATTATAGGTCTGTCCTTAATTCAGGTTGGCCTGACATCTATTGGCGGTGGCTATGGTGCAATGAGTGACCATACATTTGGCGCACCGAAAAATCTGCTGCTGGCAGGTGCAGTATTAGTGGTCATCATTCTTCTGAATCGCCAGCGCAATCCGTACTTGCGCGTGGCTTCGCTGGTTATCGCCATGGCAGTAGGTTACGCGCTCGCATGGGCAATGGGCATGCTGCCTGATGTTGCGCCATCAACCAATACTGACCTGATCATGGTGCCAACACCGCTTTACTACGGCCTGGGCATTGACTGGAACCTACTGATTCCGCTGATGCTGATCTTTATGGTGACCTCCCTTGAAACCATTGGCGATATTACGGCGACATCTGACGTCTCTGAGCAACCGGTTTCTGGGCCATTGTATATGAAGCGCCTGAAAGGCGGCGTGCTGGCTAATGGCCTGAACTCTTGTGTTTCAGCCGTATTCAACACCTTCCCTAACTCTTGCTTTGGACAGAACAATGGCGTTATTCAGCTTACGGGTGTGGCCAGCCGTTATGTTGGATTTGTCGTTGCGCTGATGCTGATTTTATTGGGCCTGTTCCCGGCAGTAAGTGGGTTTGTACAACACATTCCTGAGCCAGTTTTAGGCGGCGCAACTATCGTAATGTTCGGCACGATCGCTGCATCCGGTGTGCGTATTGTCTCCCGTGAGCCACTGAATCGCCGCGCAATTATGATTATTGCCCTGTCACTCGCGGTTGGTATGGGTGTCTCTCAGCAGCCACTTATTCTCCAGTTCGCCCCTGACTGGCTGAAAACCTTGCTCTCATCTGGCATTGCTGCCGGTGGTATTACCGCTATCGTTTTAAACCTGATTTTCCCACCTGAAAAAAATTGATGTACTTCACGCGCTGGTTATTTGTTAGCGCCAGCGCGTGTTACCCCTCCTGACAATCCCATCCTTGAGCTATAACGGTAAATGGGGCATAACACCCTTACCGAAACTTCATGGGATGGAAGACAATGAAATTTCTAGGAAAGCTGATCACAGCTTTATTGGTTGTCATAATAGTGGCACTTATAGCCGCTTATTTATTACTTCAAACTCGTTGGGGAGCATCCCAGATCAGTAGTTGGGTCAATGAGAAGAGTGATTACAATTTCTCTTTTGAAGTGATCAACCACAAGTGGGCATCGCCCACTCATGTCACGCTGACAAACGTCACCTTCGGACGCAAAGGCCAGCCAGCAACCCTGTTTGCGCAAAATATTGATATTGGCCTGAGCTCACGTCAGTTTTCGGAGCCTTTGCACGTCGACACGATAGTGCTGCAAAACGGAACGCTCAATATCAGCCCTGATGCTGCCTCGCTCCCCTTCCAGTCCGATATGCTGCAATTGAGCGATATGGCAATCAACAGCCCAAATACTGGGTGGGATCTGCACGCTCAACGCGTCAACGGGGGGGTAATACCGTGGCAACCAAAGCAAGGTAAAGTGCTGGGTAATACTGCTGATATTCAATTTAGCGCTGGTTCCATGACACTCAACGGAATCCCGGCTACAAACGTCTTGTTGCAAGGTGCGATTAATAACGAACAGGTGACGCTATCAACCATCGGTGCAGATATTGCACGTGGCTCGCTCACCGGTAATGCAAACCGCCTTGCGGATGGCTCCTGGCAGATCGGCAGCTTACGGCTCAACGATATCCGCCTACAAACCAATAAATCCATTACCGATTTCCTGGCGCCTCTTGGCAGCGTCCCTTCACTGAAAATCGATAGCCTCGAGGTGACAGATGCGCGCATGGAAGGAAAAGACTGGGCAATAACCGATTTAGATCTGAGTTTGCGCAACCTGACGCTGGCAAAAGGTGGCTGGCAAAGCGATGACGGGCGTTTATCGATGAATGCCAGTGATTTTATTATTGGTGCGTTGCAGCTAAATGACCCTATCGTGAATATCGATTTTAACCCGCAAACCGCTGTGATTCGCCAGTTCACTTCCCGTTGGGAAAGAGGCATGGTTCGCGCCTCAGGCGAATGGCAACGCACCGAGAAAAAACTGGCGCTGGATGAGCTGGTTTTTGCCGGGCTGGAATATACGCTGCCAGCCGACTGGAAAGCACACTGGATAGAGCCATTGCCGCAATGGTTAAACACGGTGACGATTAAAAAACTGTCGGCAAACCGTAATTTGATCATTGATATTGATCCCGCCTTCCCGTTCCAGCTCACCGCATTAGATGGCACGGGGAGCAATCTCGAAGTGGTGCGCAATAACCAGTGGGGAATATGGAGTGGAAACGCCACACTGAACGCCGCGGCCGCCACGTTTAACCGTGTCGATGTTCGCCGCCCATCCATTTCATTGAATGCGGCAGACAGCCAGATATCTATTACGGAACTTAGTGCTTTTGCTGGTGAAGGTATGCTGGAAGCAACTGGCGCTATCTCGCAAGCTCCGCAACGCAATGCGGCAATGAACCTGCGCGGACGCGCGGTGCCAGTAAATGTGTTGCAACAATGGGGGTGGCCAGCGTTACCGCTTGAAGGCAACGGTAATTTGCAGCTTTCAGTGACCGGCAACATTGCAGCTCAAACACCACTGAAACCCACGGTGAACGGGATATTACAGGCCACAAGCGCTGACGGAAAACAAGTACAGCAGACCATGCAGAATGGGGAAGTACCCGGCGCATAAGCGCCGGGCGGTTACCCTTCAACTATTCTTCTTCGTTCCCGCCTTCTTCAAGCGGGCCAAAAGGTTTCGCGGGGAGAACCAGATACACACCTTCAAAAACAGCGCCAGGCGTGTCATCACCGTAAAGCTCAACTTGCAATGCAACGCGAGCCTTGCGGCCACGCGCCAGACGGTCCAGATCGCCGCTCAACGAGCCTAAGTCAGCAATCGCTCCCGGTCTTCCGGTGATCGGGCTGCTATATCGGATATGTGCATCAGCCAGAATAATCGTGCCGCCAAGGTGGCGTTCACGCAACATCAGCCAAATCAGCCCCCAGCCGGTAAGCGTTGCAAGGGAAAACAGGCTGCCTGCGAATAAGGTTTGATGCGGATTTTGATTTCCCGCTTCAGGCATCGTCGTAATAAATTTCTGCCCAGTGTATTGCAAGATACGCACGCCCATCTTCTCGCTAAGCGGAATATGTTCGTACCAGGCCTGCTGTAACTGCCCACACCAGTCTGCGCGATGGAGAATGTCATCGAGCGAGGCGACCGGTTTAATCATTAGAAAGTGGCGGATAGGCGTGGTGGAAGGCGTGGTGATTTCACCCTGGTTCTCAAAACCGAGTTTGGCAAAAAACTCGACGGCATCTTCACGTGCGCTACATACAACACGTTTAACCCCTTCCTGGCGAGCGACAGTTTCCAGCGTCATTGCCACCAGCGTACCCAAGCCTTTGTCTTGCACCGAGGGGTGAACCGCCATAAAACGGATCGCTGCTTCGTTATCAGCATTGATGTACAAACGGCCAATTGCGACCGGATTGCCTTCTTCATCCACCACCATCTGGTGGTGAGCTAAGGCATCCCAGGCATCGCGCTCGGAACCTTTGGGTTGATGCAACGGCTTACGTAGCATCTCCCAGCGAAACTGGTAATAGAGCTCAAGCTCTTCTTCGGTTTGCGGTACGCGAAGGTGATACATACATGTACTCTCTCTTGTTACGCGGGACCGTAAAGGCTGCGAATTCAGACCTGTAACCAAAACGTCACCGGGCCGTCATTGGTCAGGCTGACTTTCATGTCGGCGGCAAAGCGCCCTGTTTCGGCAACAATGCCCTGCTGTCGACAGCGTTGAACAAAGTATTCATATAACTCTTCAGCAAGCTCAGGTGCTGCACCACAAGAAAAACTCGGGCGCATGCCGCGTTCGGTATCAGCGGCGAGGGTAAACTGCGACACCACCAGCACGCTGCCACCGGCTTGCTGAACGTTCAGGTTCATCTTGTCGTTTTCATCGCCAAAAATGCGGTAACCCAAAACACGTTCGCAAAGGCGATTCGCTTTCTGTTCGTTATCTTCTTTTTCGACACCCAATAACACTAAAAGTCCCGGGCCAATTTCACCCGTCACTTCACCGTCCACGGTGACGCGAGCGTGGGTGACACGCTGTATTAATGCAATCATGGTTCTTCCAATTCTTCCTGCTGGGCTTCGACACGGAGTTTGCGGTAATCACCGAGAGTGACAGTAATTTCGGCGCCGAGCAACACGATACACCAGGTCCAATAGACCCAGACAAATAAAATGGGGATCACGGCTAACACGCCGTAAATCAATTGGTAAGAGGGAAACATGGTGATGTAGAGGGCAAAACCTTTCTTACCAAGCTCAAATAAAAGAGCGGCCACCAGCGAGCCAATCAGTGCATCTCGCACCGGGACTCGAGTAGTTGGAACGATGCTATATAACATCCAGAATGACAGCCAGGAGAGCAGCAACGGGAAGATACGCAACACAATATCAATCGTGCTGTTAAAGCCCGTCACCCAGCGCAGCGAAAGCAGATACGAACTTATCACCAAACTCGCACCTGCCAGCAACGGCCCTAGCGTCAAAATCATCCAGTAGACGGCAAACGAGTAAATTTTTGGCCTGGTGCGCGTGCTGCGCCAGATAGTATTTAGTGCGCTATCCACTGCATACATCAGCAGCAATGCTGTAACAATAAGGCCACAGGCCCCCACAGCAGTCATCTTGTTGGAGTTAGCAACAAACTGTTCGATATAGCGTTGGATGATATCGCCCGTCGCGGGCAGAAAGTTTGAGAAGACAAAATGCCGCAGTTGAATACTAACGTCGGCAAACATCGGGAAAGCTGCAAATAACGCAAACACTACCGCAACCAAAGGCACCAGTGAGAGCAATGACACGTAAGCAAGGTTACCTGCAAGCGTGGTCATATTGTCCTGGTCAATCCGATGCCAGAGCAATTTACCCCAGGCGATACAGGGCCTGAGGTGCTTGCTCGTTTTGCGATGAACGTCTTTTATCATAGGCTTTTTGAGAAATAATCGGGCACCGTGTTTTTACCGGTCACCAAAATGCTGGTGATCCCCACCTGTTGAGCTCCTTTAATATTATCGGCGTTGTCGTCAAAAAAGACGGCTTCACTTGCCGAAAAACGTTCCGTTTCGAGGAGTTTTTGATAGATCTCAGCGTCGGGTTTACGCATTCCCATTTCCTGAGACAGATAGATTTTATCTGCCGCCTCGGCGATTTGCGGATATTCACCGGGCCAGAAATAAGTGTGTAAACGGTTGGTGTTAGAGAGCACTACGACACGATGCCCCTGTTCACGAAGCTTGTTCATGACAGCGATAACGTCCGGACGTAAGCCAACAAAGATAGCCTGCCAGCCTGCAGAAAACTGATCAAAGCTCAACGCCATGCCCATTTCTTCGCATATCGCAGCAGCAAATTCTTCGTCGCTAATTTGCCCCCGCTCGTGGCGTTGAAACGCCTCGCCCATTACAAAGCTTTTCTGCAAATTCGCTAGCGGGACACGGCTGTAATCGCTCCAAACCCCCATTACTCGGTTGAAGTCGATATCAACGATGACGTTTCCTAAATCAAAGATATACAGCATAAGCTTCTCCTTTGCGCATGGACAAATAACTGTAGCGGTAAAGGGTAGCTTTGACTATCGCAGATAAAAAAGCGATCCGGGTTCTGCGAGTTATTAAGCAAAAAAAAGCCCCGCCTAAACAGGCAGGGCTTCAATGCTTTGCAGGAAAGAAACTTACGCTTCTTTGCTACCACGACCCGCACGTTTGCGGTCGTTTTCAGTCAGGTGACGCTTACGAATACGTACGGAAGTCGGAGTAACTTCTACCAGTTCGTCATCATCGATGAATTCCAGAGCTTGCTCCAGAGACATCTTCAATGCAGGAACCAGAGTTGTTGCTTCGTCAGTACCGGACGCACGCATGTTGGTCAGTTTCTTACCGGTCAGGCAGTTTACAGTCAGGTCGTTAGAACGACTGTGAATACCGATGATCTGGCCTTCGTAAACTTCTGCACCGTGACCCAGGAACAGCTTACCGCGGTCCTGCAGGCTGAACAGCGCAAACGCGACTGCTTTACCCTGGCCGTTAGAGATCAGCACGCCGTTCTGGCGCTGGCCGATTTCGCCTGGCTTCACGTCGTCGTAATGGCTGAATGTGGAGTACAGCAGACCAGTACCAGAAGTCATGGTCATGAACTCAGTACGGAAGCCGATCAGGCCACGTGCTGGGATCAGGTAATCCAGACGGATACGGCCTTTGCCGTCAGGGATCATGTCTTTGACATCGCCCTTACGCTCGCCCATCGCCTGCATTACAGAACCCTGGTGCTGTTCTTCGATATCCAGAGTCACGTTTTCGAACGGCTCTTGCATACGACCATCGATCATACGGTTGATTACTTTCGGACGGGACACAGCCAGTTCGAAGCCTTCACGACGCATGTTTTCGATCAACACAGACAGGTGCAGTTCGCCACGACCGGATACACGGAATGCATCCGCATCTTCGGTTTCTTCAACACGCAGTGCAACGTTGTGCACCAGCTCTTTGTTCAGGCGGTCAAGGATCTGACGAGAGGTAACAAATTTACCTTCTTTGCCACAGAACGGAGAGGTGTTGACGTTGAAGAACATGGTAACAGTTGGTTCATCAACAGACAGTGCTGGCAGCGCTTCAACATTTTGCGTATCGCAAAGAGTGTCGGAGATGTTCAGCTCGCCCAGACCGGTAATCGCGATGATGTCGCCGGCTTCAGCTTCGGTGGATTCAATACGCTCCAGACCGAGGTGAGTCAGTACTTTACCGACTTTACCGTTACGAGTTTTACCTTCGCTGTCGATGATAGTGATTTGCTGGTTAGGCTTCACTTTACCGCGTTTGATGCGACCGATGCCGATTACGCCAACGTAGTTGTTGTAATCAAGCTGGGAGATTTGCATCTGGAACGGACCATCAGAGTCAACGGATGGTGCTTTAACGTGGTCAACAATCGCCTGGTACAGCGGGGTCATGTCTTCCGCCATCTCATTGTGATCGTTACCCGCGATACCCATCAATGCTGATGCATAGATGATTGGGAAATCGAGCTGCTCGTCAGTCGCATCAAGGTTAACGAACAGGTCAAATACCTGATCAACAACCCAGTCAGGACGCGCGCCAGGACGGTCAACTTTGTTGATTACAACAATTGGCTTCAAACCGTGGGCAAATGCCTTTTTGGTTACGAAGCGCGTCTGCGGCATTGGGCCATCCATTGCGTCAACGACCAGCAGAACGGAGTCTACCATGGACATTACACGTTCAACTTCGCCACCGAAGTCGGCGTGCCCAGGGGTATCAACGATGTTGATACGGTAGTCATTCCATTTGATAGCGGTGTTTTTAGCGAGGATGGTAATCCCACGCTCTTTCTCCAAATCGTTGGAGTCCATCACGCGTTCGGTGGCTTCAGCACGTTCGTTACTGAAAGTACCAGATTGCTGCAGCAGCTTATCAACCAGGGTAGTTTTACCATGGTCAACGTGCGCGATGATGGCGATATTACGCAGATTTTCGATCACAACTTTGCCTCAGGCATTAGAAATAGCGCGTTATTGTACACGTATTAATCGAAGGACATAACAGGATCACAAAGAACTTTTACAAACAATGTAAAAAGTAATGGTTTGTGATCGCTTTCACGGAGCAAAAAAGGGAGCCACAACGAAAATTGCACCAATATGGTGCTCAAATCTCAGACTGAAGCACTACATTGGTGCAAACTATCCATCGTGGTGCAGCCCTTTTGCACTATAGTGCGCATGATAGCGCCTTTTTGGGGTAATTTAAAAGTTGGCACAGATTTCGCTTTAATCATTTCAGGGCAACAAGCCAATTCAATGACCAAATCCGGGAGAGTTAAGTATGTCCGCTGAACACGTTTTGACGATGCTGAATGAACACGAAGTGAAGTTTGTTGATCTGCGCTTCACTGACACCAAAGGTAAAGAACAGCACGTCACTATCCCTGCTCATCAGGTTACTGCTGACTTCTTCGAAGAAGGCAAAATGTTTGATGGCTCTTCAATTGGTGGCTGGAAAGGCATCAATGAATCCGACATGGTTCTGATGCCAGATGCGTCTACTGCTGTCATCGACCCGTTCTTCGCTGATTCTACGCTGATCATTCGTTGCGACATTCTTGAGCCAGGCACCATGCAAGGTTATGACCGCGACCCGCGTTCCATTTCCAAGCGTGCTGAAGACTACCTGCGTTCTACTGGCATCGCCGATACCGTACTGTTCGGGCCAGAGCCAGAGTTCTTCCTGTTCGACGACGTTCGTTTCGGTAGCTCTATCTCCGGTTCTCACGTTGCTATCGATGATATCGAAGGCGCTTGGAACAGCGGCACCAAATACGAAGGCGGCAACAAAGGCCACCGTCCTGCTGTTAAAGGCGGTTACTTCCCAGTTCCACCAGTTGACTCCGCACAAGACCTGCGTTCTGCAATGTGTCTGACTATGGAGCAAATGGGCTTGGTTGTTGAAGCTCACCACCACGAAGTAGCAACTGCTGGTCAGAACGAAGTGGCTACCCGCTTCAACACCATGACCAAAAAAGCAGATGAAATTCAGATCTACAAATATGTGGTTCACAACGTTGCTCATGCTTACGGCAAAACAGCGACCTTTATGCCAAAACCAATGTTTGGCGATAACGGTTCTGGTATGCACTGCCATATGTCCCTGGCTAAGAACGGCGTAAACCTGTTCGCTGGTGACAAATATGCTGGCCTGTCTGAGCAAGCGCTGTACTACATCGGCGGTGTTATCAAACACGCTAAAGCCATCAACGCCCTGGCTAACCCAACCACCAACTCCTACAAGCGTCTGGTCCCGGGTTACGAAGCTCCAGTAATGCTGGCTTACTCTGCCGCTAACCGTTCTGCTTCAATCCGTATCCCAGTAGTTGCGTCTCCGAAAGCACGTCGTATCGAAGTGCGTTTCCCAGACCCAGCGGCTAACCCGTACCTGTGCTTCGCAGCACTGCTGATGGCTGGTCTTGATGGTATCAAGAACAAAATCCATCCGGGCGAAGCAATGGACAAAAACCTGTATGACCTGCCGCCAGAAGAAGCTAAAGAGATCCCACAAGTCGCGGGTTCTCTGGAAGAAGCACTGAGCTGCCTGAACGAAGACCGCGAGTTCCTGACTGCGGGCGGCGTGTTCACGGATGAAGCTATCGATGCTTACATCGCTCTGCGTATCGAAGAAAACGACCGTGTGCGCATGACTCCACACCCAGTTGAGTTTGAGCTGTACTACAGCGTTTAATGAGTTAGTCATGTCCGACTTAAGCCCATCGTTGATGGGCTTTTTTATCCACAAATAACCTGTTGCAGCAACGTTTATTGCCGCCAGGAAACTATAATGCACCATCACAGTGCAAATTATCGGAGACTGCTGTATGGCAACCGGCACACTGCCCGATGCTGGGCAGATCCTGAATTCTTTAATCAACAGTATTTTACTGGTCGATGACGAACTGGCGGTTCATTACGCCAACCCGGCGGCACAGCAACTTTTGGCGCAGAGTTCGCGCAAGCTGTACGGCACACCGCTACCAGAACTGTTGAGTTACTTTTCGCTAAATGTTGGCTTGATGCAGGAAAGCCTGACGGCAGGCCAAGGCTTTACCGATAACGAAGTCACACTGGTTATTGATAGCCGCTCCCATATTCTTTCCCTGACTGCACAACGTTTACCAGAAGGTTTCATCCTGATGGAAATGGCGCCGATGGATAACCAACGCCGTTTAAGTCAGGAACAGTTACAGCAGGCGCAGCAAATTGCCGCTCGTGACTTAGTCCGTGGGCTGGCTCACGAGATTAAAAACCCCTTGGGCGGGTTACGCGGTGCAGCGCAATTGCTGGCTAAAGCCTTACCGGACCCTTCGCTCACTGAATACACCAAGGTGATTATTGAGCAAGCCGACCGCTTACGTAACCTGGTCGACAGGCTGTTAGGCCCGCAACAACCCGGCATGCACGTCACAGAAAGTATTCACAAAGTCACCGAACGGGTTATGAAACTGGTGTCGATGGAGTTGCCAGCGAATGTCACGCTGATAAGAGATTACGACCCAAGTTTGCCTGAACTGGCACACGACCCGGATCAAATTGAACAGATTTTACTGAATATTGTGCGTAACGCGCTTCAGGCGCTGGGCAGTGATGGTGGCGAAATAGTGTTACGTACGCGTACCGCTTTTCAGCTTACTCTGCACGGCACTCGCTATCGCCTGGCTGCACGTATTGATATTGAAGACAACGGTCCGGGTATTCCGGCCCATCTGCAGGACACACTATTCTACCCAATGGTGAGCGGACGTGAGGGAGGGACAGGTTTAGGTCTTTCTATTGCACGCAACTTGATCGATCAGCATTCGGGGAAAATCGAATTTAACAGTTGGCCTGGTCATACCGAGTTTTCGGTTTACCTGCCTATTCGTAAGTAGAGGTCTTTATGCAACGAGGGATAGTCTGGGTCGTTGATGATGATAGCTCCATCCGTTGGGTGCTGGAACGTGCACTGACTGGGGCTGGTTTAAGCTGCACCACATTTGAGAGCGGCAATGAAGTTCTGAACGCTCTCGCAACCAAGACCCCGGACGTATTGTTATCTGATATCCGCATGCCAGGCATGGATGGTCTGGCACTGCTAAAGCAGATTAAACAGCGCCACCCGATGTTGCCGGTCATCATAATGACCGCTCATTCAGATCTTGAAGCAGCGGTGAGTGCTTATCAGCAAGGCGCTTTTGATTACCTGCCAAAACCATTTGATATTGATGAAGCGGTGGCACTTGTTGAGCGCGCTATCAGCCACTATCAGGAACAGCAGCAGCCGCGCAATGTGCAGGTTAATGGGCCAACCACCGATATTATTGGTGAAGCGCCAGCTATGCAGGATGTGTTTCGAATTATTGGCCGCCTCTCCCGTTCATCAATAAGTGTGTTGATTAACGGTGAGTCTGGTACCGGTAAAGAGTTGGTTGCACACGCTCTGCATCGCCATAGCCCACGCGTGAAATCACCTTTTATTGCGCTGAACATGGCCGCAATCCCGAAGGATTTGATTGAGTCTGAGCTGTTTGGTCACGAGAAAGGCGCGTTTACCGGTGCGAATCAAATTCGCCAGGGCCGTTTTGAGCAAGCCGACGGTGGCACACTTTTCCTCGATGAAATCGGTGATATGCCGTTGGATGTGCAGACTCGCTTGTTGCGCGTACTCGCTGATGGTCAGTTTTATCGCGTTGGCGGTTATGCACCGGTAAAAGTCGATGTGCGAATCATTGCCGCGACCCACCAGAACCTTGAGTTGCGCGTGCAGGAAGGGAAATTCCGTGAGGATTTATTCCATCGCCTGAACGTTATTCGCGTGCATTTGCCACCGCTGCGTGAACGCCGCGAAGATATTCCACGTCTGGCTCGCCACTTCTTGCAAGATGCGGCCAAAGAACTGGGCGTGGAAGCGAAATTGCTGCACCCGGAAACAGAAAATGCGTTAACGCGCCTTGCCTGGCCTGGAAACGTGCGCCAACTGGAAAACACCTGTCGTTGGTTAACCGTGATGGCTGCGGGCCAGGAAGTGTTGATTCAGGATTTGCCTGCTGAGCTGTTCGAGACAACCATTCCCGATAGCCCAGCGCATTCTCAGTCAGACAGTTGGGCAACACTTCTGGCGCAATGGGCGGACCGCGCATTACGTTCCGGTCATCAGAACTTACTCTCTGAAGCTCAGCCTGAAATGGAGCGTACATTGCTAACAACAGCACTGCGGCATACGCAGGGGCACAAGCAGGAAGCGGCTCGTTTACTTGGCTGGGGGCGAAATACCCTGACGCGTAAATTGAAAGAGTTGGGAATGGAGTAAAAAAAGGAATAAGTCAGCACCATCTGGCTCTTTCTGGTGGATGTCGCTTCGCTAATCCCCCCTACGGATCGTGTAGGTCGGATTAGCGAAGCGACATCAGACACAGATCAGATAACGCGAGAGAACTGCTGCAACCGCGCCTTCTGACGCAAGTAACTATCAAAACACATGCAGATATTACGGATTAGCAGGCGACCTTTTGCCGTCACCTGAATGTGTTTTCCGTCGATATCCACCAGCCCATCTTTCGCCAGTGGTGACAGTAATTTCAGGTCTTCTGCGAAGTACTCTGCAAAATCCAAATCCCAAAGCCGCTCGATTTCGACAAAGCTAAGCTGGAAATTACAGATAAGCGCCTTGATCACGTCACGGCGAATGCAGTCATCACGGGTTAGCGCCAGACCTCGCCACAGCGCATCGCCTTGCTGATCAACCTGTTGATAGTAGGTTTTTAGCTCTTTCTGGTTCTGCGCATAGCAATCGCCAATCATGCTGATGGCGGAAACGCCCATCCCTAGCAAATCTGTATCGCCCTGCGTGGTATAGCCCTGGAAATTACGATGCAATTTCCCTTCACGCTGCGCGATCGCCAGTTCGTCATCTGGCCGGGCGAAGTGGTCCATACCAATAAACTGGTATCCGGCATGGGTCAGCGAGCCGATAGTTTCTTGCAGAATATCGAGTTTTTGCTGGGCGCTGGGTAAGTCTGCATCTTTGATTTTACGTTGTGCGGCAAACAGAGTCGGTAAGTGCGCATAGTTAAAAACGCTTAACCGATGCGGGCTCAGTTCTGCAACACGCTTGAGCGTGAAGGCAAAACTTTCTGGCGTCTGTTTTGGTAGGCCGTAAATCAAGTCGATATTGGTCGAGGTGAAACCGAGTTCACGCGCACGTTGAATCAGCGCAAAGATAAACTCTTCATCTTGCTCACGGTTAACCAGGCGCTGCACTTCTTTGTTGAAATCCTGCACCCCCATACTCAGGCGGGTAAACCCTTCCTGACGCAAATGGTCCAGCACATCGAGTTCAATTTCACGCGGATCAATTTCAATAGAGAGTTCAGCATCTTCGTTGAAACTGAAATGACCCCGTAGAAGCCCCATCAGACGGCTTATCTGCGTTTTACTGAGGTAAGTGGGTGTACCGCCGCCCCAATGCAGTTGACTGACGTGACGGCCCTTAAAGAGTGGTGCACGGTGGGCAATCTCTTGCTCCAGGGCATCGAGGTACTGATCGGCCTTATGCGTCTGGCGAGTCACGATTTTATTGCAGCCACAGAAGTAGCAAAGCTTGTGGCAGAACGGAATATGGACGTATAGCGAAAGCGGGCGCTCAGGATAACGAGCAACCGCTTCAAGAAATGCCGCCTCGCCGAAGCCTTCTGAGAACTCCAGCGCGGTAGGATAAGAGGTATAACGCGGCCCTGAATAATTATATTTCTGGATCAGGGCCAGATCCCAATCAATTAACTGCTCAGACATGCTTACTCCCTCCGGTGATGCCGCATTCGTTGACGGCGCAACGATTTTTGCAATCGCGACAACCGCCGTAGTTTAACGAATAACCACAGCAGATAACACACCAGAGGAATAACCACGCAAAGAACAGGTAATCCCATTGAGATTTACCGTTAGTCGGTGCCTTTGAGCAGACGCATCAAATCATCGCCTTTCTCTTTTTCTTCTTCATCTTCGTCATCTTCATATGCGATGCCGAGTTCAGCCATCAGCGCATCGATGCGATCAAGCTTAGCGTTAACCCAAGTCTGCTCTTCTGCGTTGAGTGTTTCACCTTCTTCAAGACGCTCTAACAGCGCATCCAGGCGCTCATCGTTCTCCAGCAAATCCAGTTCAGCCTGTGGTGTTAGCATAGGTTTCTCGACTTTAGGTTTGTGCTGTTTAGGTTTTTTGACCTGGACTTCAGTTACGCCCAGGGCGATTGGTTTTTTGCTGCCAATGCGTGGATCTTTAGCCTGTGAGCTGCCACTTCCACTTTTTTCCTGCGTGCCACCGGTTGAACGGCTACCCGCTGCGTGCCCGCTGCGTTTTTTCTCACGCTTACGGTCACGTGCTTCACGATCGATCTCTTCACGTGTTTTGCGACGTGCTTTTGAAGGTTTAGAGCCAGGTGCTGCTGAGTTTTGTTGCTTCATAATAAATTATCTTGAGCCATTTTTATTCAGTATAGAATTGCGGCGGAATCTAGCAGAAAGCAAGCAAAGAAAAAAGGCGGCAGGTTAACCTGTCGCCTTTTTTCTTGTCTCTGGACCTATATAAGGTCACACAATCCCTGTTTGCACTCGACGCCCTGTCTTTCCCTTGCAAACAACTTCCGTGTAAATCCTTGTCCTTTTTAAACGTCTCCAGACGTTGCCTCCTGGCATTTTCCTGGTTCTTCGCCATCCTGACGATCCTGAACCCTCATCCTGAGTTGCTATCCTTGGTGGCTCTCCTTTGCCTGTGCCGCTTACTTTACTCTGAGCGCTTGATTCCACAAGATTAGTATTTGTGTAAGCTTACAGTTGAGACTTAGCAGTCAATACATAACCACATGTTATATAATCACTTTCAATTATGTCTGCATCTTACAACACTGCATTGTCTGTCAATATGGATGGTCAATGTCTTACAAACCTCGGGCGAATTTCTGTAATCCTGTAAGCCTTGCCGAGAAACACGGCGTTTTCCCCATGTTCAGGTATAATCCTCCACAATGCTCATCCTGAGGGAGACAACCGTTTTGAAAAACTGGAATTACCAGCTGACCCACTTCGTGCTTAGCGCACCGGACATTCGCCATTTACCTTCTGATACCGGTATTGAGGTTGCTTTCGCAGGCCGCTCAAACGCAGGGAAATCCAGCGCATTAAATACGCTGACCAACCAGAAAGCCCTGGCGCGTACCAGTAAAACACCTGGCCGTACGCAGCTCATCAACCTGTTTGAAGTGGCTGAAGGCTTACGTGTGGTGGATTTACCGGGCTATGGCTACGCCGAAGTACCGGAAGAAGTAAAACTGAAATGGCAGCGCGCGCTTGGCGAGTATCTGCAAAAACGTAATAGCCTGAAGGGTTTAGTCGTGCTGATGGATATCCGTCATCCACTGAAAGACCTTGATCAGCAAATGATTAACTGGGCTGTTGCGAGCGGCATTCCAGTGATGCTGCTGTTAACCAAGGCCGATAAACTGGCGTCTGGCGCGCGTAAAGCACAGCTGAAAATGGTGCGCGAAGCGGTGGTAGATTTTGGCGGTGATATTCAGGTAGAAGCGTTTTCGTCACTGAAAAAGATCGGTGTCGATGTACTGCGTCATAAGCTTGATGGTTGGTATAACGATATCCCACCAGCGACCGAAGAAGATGATGTAGAAGAAGACGACGAAACAGCTGGCGAATAAAAAGAGGCATGGGTTCGCCCGTGCTTTTCCTTATTTTCCTGACTTGCGCGCAATAAAAAACGCCCCAGTCATTACTGACTGGGGCGGCTAAAATATTCAGCCAAATCCGATTACGTGAAGTAAAAGGTCTGAAAGATAGAACATCTTACCTCTGTACCCTACGCAAATAACTCTACTCCTTTTTATTCGGTTGAAAAAGCATTTTTTGTAGTTTTTTTTCACCCTTTACACTCCGATATTGAAGCGTCATCACAAAAAGCTATGAGTTATGTTGCTTAGTTACATAAATCGCTTTATTTAGTGAGCTTCATCCCAATTTACACCACTTCCGACTTCCACCAGCAATGGCACATCTAGCGTCATACTGCCTTCCATCAGTTCGTGGATTTTCTTCGATACCGCTTCCAGATCGTCCTGATGAACTTCAAACACCAGTTCATCGTGTACCTGCATGATCATTTTTACACGTGGCTTTTCTGCTTCCAGCCAGGCATCAACCGCAATCATTGCTCGTTTAATAATATCAGCCGCTGTTCCTTGCATCGGGGCATTGATCGCCGCACGTTCAGCTCCGGCACGGCGGGCTGCATTGCTGGAATTGATGTCCGGTAAATACAGGCGACGGCCATCCAGCGTTTCGACATAGCCTTTATCTTTCGCCTGAGTACGGGTGCGTTCCATATACTCCAGCACGCCCGGGTAGCGTTCGAAATAAAGATCCATATATTTCTGCGACTCTTTACGTGGGATGTTGAGTTGGCGTGACAAACCAAACGCACTCATACCGTAAATCAGGCCAAAGTTGATGGCCTTAGCGCTGCGGCGCTGTTCGCCTGAAACACTATCCAATGGCAGCCCAAACACTTCTGCGGCTGTCGCACGGTGAATATCTTTGCCTTCGGCAAAAGCAGTGAGCAGCCCTTTGTCGCGGGATAAATGTGCCATGATGCGCAATTCGATTTGCGAATAGTCGGCAGAAACGATCAGGTAATCTTTTGGCGCAATAAAAGCCTGGCGAATACGACGCCCTTCTTCATTTCGCACTGGAATGTTTTGCAGGTTCGGCTCAGTAGAAGAAAGACGACCGGTCGCCGCTACAGCCTGATGATAAGAGGTATGCACTCGCCCGGTTTTCGGGTTAATCATCAATGGCAGTTTATCGGTGTAAGTCGATTTCAGTTTTGCCAGGCCACGGTGCTCAAGAATAACTTTAGGCAGTGGGTAATCCAGAGCCAGTTCTTCCAGCACTTCCTCAGAAGTTGACGGTGCGCCACCCGGGGTTTTCTTCAGCGGCTTGATGCCCTGCTTTTCAAACAGAATAGTTTGCAGCTGCTTAGGAGAAGCCAGATTAAAGGCTTCGCCCGCGATTTCATGAGCCGTGATTTCCAGTTCAGCAAGACGTTTGGTGAGCTGCTCAGAATGTGTGTGCAGCACAGCCGGATCAATCTTCACGCCATTACGTTCAATGCGTGAAAGCACAGGCACCAGCGGCATCTCAATGTTTTTAAAGATGCTCAATGGCCCTTCGCGCTGCTCAAGTTTCGGCCACATTTTCAGGTGCAGCTGCAACGTAACATCCGCATCTTCTGCGGCGTAACGCCCCGCCTGTTCCAGATCTATTTGGTTAAAGGTCAGCTGCTTTTTACCCTTGCCGGCAATCTCTTCAAAAGTGATGGTTGTGTGCTTCAACCAGCGAGAAGACAAACTGTCCATATCATGGCGGCCCGCGACGCTATCAAGAATGTAGGACTCGAGCATGGTATCGAAGGCAATGCCACGTAGTTCGATATCATAGTTTTGCATGATGCCACGGTCATACTTGAGGTTCTGCCCAACTTTAAGAACGCTTTCGTCCTCAAGCAATGGCTTCAGCAGTTCAAGGGCACGCTCACGTGGAATCTGCACCGGAGCACCAATATAGTCATGCGCAACGGGGATGTAGCAGGCAACTCCGGGTTCAGTAGCAAATGAGAGGCCCACCAGGTTCGCACTGACGTTATCTAAACTGTCTGTTTCCGTATCAAAGGCAATAACCGGCGCTTTCTTCAGGCGGGTAATCCACTCCTCAAGGACGCTTTCTTCAAGAATGGTGACGTAGTTGTCATGCGAGAGTGCATTAGCTGGCTCTTCCGGTTCAACCTCGGCTTCAATCTCTACCGTTTTCGTGGATTGTGCCGCAGGTTTTGCACCCTTAGCTTGCATCCACTTGCCGGCTTCGACGTCCGTGATCCAGCGTTTAAATTCATATCGTTTGAACAAGTCGAGAAGCTCTTCATCTGCCGGCTGCTGGACTTCTAACTGTTCGCAGCCCAGCTCAAGCTCCACATCTGTTTTGATAGTGGCCAGCTTATAGGAGAGGTAAGCAAGATCTTTGCTTTGTTCAAGCTTCGCGGCCATGGTCTTCGCACCACGGAACGTCAATTCTGCAATTTTCTCAGGGTTGGCATACAGCGTGTCCAGACCTCCTAAACCTTGCAGCAGCGCCTGTGCGGTTTTCTCACCCACACCTGGCACACCAGGGATGTTATCTGAAGAGTCGCCCATTAATGCCAGGAAATCGATGATAAGTTCTGGAGGAACGCCATATTTTGTACGGACTTCATCCGGGCCAAGAATGGTATTCGTCATGGTATTGATGAGCGTGACACCCGGCGTAACCAGTTGCGCCATGTCTTTATCGCCGGTACTAATCAGCACCGGGCGGCCAACACGTTCCGCCTCAAGTGCCAGAGTACCAATAACGTCATCGGCTTCCACGCCTGAAACAGCCAGCAGCGGCAAGCCCATAGCTTTAACCATTGCATGGAGTGGCTCAATTTGAGCACGCAGCTCGTCAGGCATTGGCGGGCGGTGAGATTTGTAATGCTCAAACAGCTCGTCACGGAAGGTTTTGCCTTTAGCATCAAACACCACAGCGGCATGCGTCGGTTGATACTGCAACAACAAACTGCGCAGCATATTCAACACGCCGTACATTGCCCCGGTCGGTTCACCTTTGCTATTGGTCAGCGGTGGAAAGGCGTGATAGGCACGATAGAGATAAGATGAGCCATCAACGAGGATAAGTGGGTTTTGCGCAATCTGAACCATAATGTTCCGTTCCGTGACTGGTTTTTTAGTTTATGGCTAAAGGATGCCATAGCCTGGCTGAAAACATGAACTTTTGAGGCAGATAAGGTGAAAAGTTTTGTTGATCTTCGAGATCGCCCTCAAGATCAATATTGTGGATAAGTTTGTGCATAATTCTTTAAGCAATTGATTGCTTAATACAAAAGAAATTCACACCCAGGTAAATACTATTATTTATCATGGTGTTATGTTTTGTCTATTCATTGAGAGGCGATTTCATGAATGATCTATAAATGTGGATATAAAAAATAACTATGTCTTAGAGCAATAATATCGGAACCCCTTCACACACTGTTCTTTAATGAGCAGTTTTAGTTTCTTCACCGACTAATGTTTTCTGATAAAATTCCCCCCTTATTATCCTTTCCCCGACAACTGACACTCTCTAACCAACTGAAAAATTTACTTATGACGAGATTATTCGCCGCGATAACGTTGATTCTGAGTGTCGCTCTTACCATTCTGGTAACTATTGCCTGCTCAGTACCCATTATTATCGCCGGCATCATTAAGCTGCTATTACCCGTTCCCGTCATCTGGCGCTCAATCTCAGTATTTGCTGATTTTATGATGTACTGCTGGTGCGAGGGTTTGGCTTTGCTGCTTAAGCTCAATCCGCATTTGAAATGGGATGTGGAAGGGCTGGATGATCTCAGCAAAAAGAACTGGTACTTGCTGATTTGTAATCACAGAAGCTGGGCAGATATCGTCATTTTGTGCGTGCTATTTCGTAAACATATCCCGATGAATAAGTATTTCTTAAAGCAGCAACTCGCCTGGGTGCCATTTATGGGTCTGGCCTGTTGGGCTTTGGATATGCCTTTTATGAAACGTTATTCGCGCGGCTATTTACTCCGCCACCCGGAACAACGCGGTAAAGACGTTGAAACAACCCGCCGTTCTTGCGAAAAATTCCGCTCTTATCCAACGACGATTGTAAACTTTATCGAAGGCTCAAGATTTACTAAAGAGAAGCGTTTACAGACCCGATCAGCCTTTCAAAACCTGCTTCCGCCTAAAGCCGCTGGCATCGCAATGGCGCTCAATGTATTAGGGAAACAGTTCGACAAGCTGCTCAATGTGACGCTCTGCTATCCTGAAAACGCGCAAAGCCCGTTCTACGATATGTTGACCGGCAAGATGACCCGGATTGTGGTGAGAGTTTCGCTGGTGCCCATTGCAGAGGATCTGCATGGAGACTATGTGAATGACAAAGGATTTAAGCGGCGCTTTCAACAATGGTTGAATGCGGTATGGCATGAGAAAGACGCTTTACTTACGAGTATCAAACAATAGAAGAAAGCCGGTCAATGACCGGCTTTTTTAATTACTTTTTCTCAACCAGGAACTTGGCCACATCAGCATACTGCTGGACGAATACGTCCATATTGCTGGTGTCCATTCCTTGTGGATTCAGTTGGTATTTACCATTAACGAAAATAGCCGGGACACCCTGCAATTGCAGATCGGCCGCAGCTTTCTCTTGTTGAGCAACCAAGGATTTCACTACAAAACTGTTCCATGCCGCATCGTACTCTTCTGCTTTCACACCTGCATTAATGAAGACATTACGAATATCAGCAACGTTCTGAACTGTTTGAGTTTTCTGAACAGCTTCAAACATTGGAGCGGTGATTTTATCTTCCACGCCCAGTGCCAATGCAACAGCCCATGCCTGAGTCAGATCCTTGCCCAATGGGCCGAGGAACTCAACATGGTATTTGGTCATTTTGGTGCCTTCTGGGAGTTTTTTCTTCACGGTATCAGAAACATGAAGCACTTCTTCAAACTGGTAGCAATGCGGGCAGTAGAAAGAGAAGAACTCTAAAACCTGTGGCTCACCAGCAACAGGTTTTTCCAGAGTCACGAACTCTTTGCCGTCAGTGAACTGCGCTGCAGACACGCTAAATGCCAGGACCATCCCCGCCAGCGCCAGCCAAATCTTTTTCATCATCAAATCTCTCCTGAATAAATACTGATTAATACATTGGCGTTAATGTTAGTGGTGGTTCACGTAGAACCCGAACCTGCTCTGTAAAAGTCGCAGTTTGTGTTCTCCAGTAATCTTCGTCGGTAAGCCACGGAAAATTTCTGGGGAAGGCAGGGTCATCCCAGCGTCGAATTATCCACGCGAGATAATAAACCATACGCATTGCTCGTAAAGGTTCTATGAGTGCAATTTCGTCTGATTCAAAGGGGGTAAACTCTTCGTATGCTTCGACAATCATTTCCAGCTGCATTCTCTGTTCGGCTTTGTCACCATTCAGAAGCATCCAAATATCCTGAATTGCCGGGCCATTACGAGCATCATCCAGATCGACAAACAATGGGCCATCGCGCCAGAGAATATTCCCCGGATGACAGTCGCCATGTAATCGTAGTGACTGGAAATTGCCATGCCAGCGAAGTTTCACTTCCTCGATTAGCGCATCAGTGGCTTTGAGAAAATTTTTCTTGAGTGCTGCTGGGATCAGTTTTGTATGCTCAAACAGTTCACGCGGCTCAAACAAATACTCATTTAAGCCCATATCAGGACGAGCGGAAAATTGCTTACGACGCCCGGTTTGATGAATACGACCAAGGTAACGACCCACCCATTCCATCTGATCAAGGTTATCTGTTTCGTATTGTCGCCCACCTAAACTAGGAAACACTGCGTACATAAAACCTTGGTGGCGTAGTAATGTTTGGCCGTTGAAATGCAATGGCGCAGCGACTGGAACCTCGTCTGCTTGCAGCTCAAGAGAAAACTGATGTTCTTCTTCTATTTGTTCTGCGGACCAGCGATGGGGGCGATAAAACTTCACCACATAACGTTTACGATCCTCGTCCTGAAACTGATAGACACGGTTCTCAAAACTGTTTAATGGCGTCAAGCCGGAATCCACCCGTATACCCTGTTCGAAAAGGGCATCCATGATGGTATCCGGATGTAGTGTTTGGAAATTGAAAGCGCTGTCTGTCATCCAGCCAACCAACTGTAAATGCGAATAGTTGAGGATAACATTTCGCAGCCATTTAGGTGGGCTGGCTTACAAGCTTTTACTCTTTAATTACGCCGCGAGCACGCAGTAATGCTGTCTTAAAATCTTCTTCGTAGTCTTTCTGAATACCAGGAATAACAGCATCTTTCGAAGAATCACGCATTTTCAGATGATAGATAAGCACATCATCAGTGAGTTCGGTTAATTCACCGGTATAACCTGACTCTTTGCTGAGTTTCTGCAAAAATTGAATCAAGTTGAGATCCGGCTCTTTCTGCCATGCGGGCTGAAGTAGCTCGAGCAGTTCGTTAAGGCGTTTACATTTCATGATTGTGCTCCATTCACATGAGAGATGTCACACGTTAGCAGGCTCAAACCCACATTAAAAGAGGCGATATAGGTGAGATGTTTAACAGAAGTTACTGGTGTGGTGTTGGCCGGTGGAAAAGCAACAAGGATGGGCGGTCAGGATAAGGGACTCATAAATCTTAATGGCCGTCCACTGTTTGAACACGTCATGAGTAAGCTAGCACCTCAGGTGGGTAATGTGGTGATCAGTGCTAACAGAAATATTGAAATATATCAGTCTTTTGGGGTTAATGTCCTAAGTGATACGCTCCCTGATTATCCAGGGCCGCTGGCTGGAATCTTGTCTGCAATGCAGCATCTGATTGGTGAATGGTTTCTGTTCTGTCCTTGCGATACGCCTAATATCCCGGACAATCTGGCATACAAACTGTGGATGCAAAAAGGTGAATCCAATGCAGTATGGGTGAACGATGGCGAGCGAGACCATCCAACCATTGCGCTTATACACCGTAAGTTAGTCACAGATCTTGAGCAATATTTGGCTGCTGGCGAGCGCAGAGTGATGATTTTTCTGCGTGAAGTCGGAGGGAAACCCATACTGTTTGCGAAGCAGATACAAAACTTCATCAACGTAAATACACCTGAAGATCTTATGCAATGGGAGAAACAATAGATGCTGCCATTGTTAGCGTTTGCAGCTTGTAGTGGGACGGGGAAAACCACGCTGTTGAAGCGAGTAATTCCTTTATTGAATGAACGAGGTATTCGTCCTGGGCTGATTAAACATACGCATCACGATATGGACGTAGATAAGCCTGGAAAAGATAGTTATGAACTACGCAAGGCTGGAGCGGCGCAAACCATTGTTGCGAGCCAAAAGCGCTGGGCACTCATGACTGAAACACCTGATGAGAACCAGTTAGATCTTTACTACCTTGCCAGCCGAATGGATGAATCATCACTGGATGTGATACTGGTCGAGGGTTTTAAACATGAATCAGTACCCAAGATACTGCTTTATCGAGAGGGTACTTCTCTGAATGCTGGCGATTTAGCGATCGATAACCATGTCATTGCCATCGCCAGTGATGTAAATCTGCACACATTACTCCCTATACTGGACATTAATCACCCGGAACAAGTCGCTGATTTCATCGTTAACTGGTTGAAAAAATAGAAATCTAAGAAACAAACTGAGAAAAGTAGGCAGGAATTTCATAAATCG
>NZ_LXEP01000020.1 GCF_001654835.1 Buttiauxella gaviniae ATCC 51604 | reverse complement strand
GTCTGGCTGACAAGCCGGTTTGTAAGCCGTTGTGCCGTGTCAGTGGAGGCGCAGTATAGGGATTTTCTGGAAGCTGACAAGTGTTTATTGCAAATAGATTACCAAGCGTCTTTTTTTTCGCCAAAAGCACTGCAAAACAGCAGTAACACGGGATATTTGCTGTTTTAAGCATCAGGAAAGGACACCTGGTGGCATACTACTAATAGAAACAACGCTAAAGGAATTGCATTTATGTCTCTCTCTGCACAACAACTCGCGGCACAAAAGAACCTTTCCTATGTTCTTGCGGAAAAACTAGCGCAACGCATTCTCCGCGGAGAGTACGAAGCTGGCAGTATATTGCCTGGTGAAATCGAATTGGGTGAGATCTTCGGTGTTAGCCGCACAGCGGTACGAGAAGCAGTAAAGACATTAACAGCAAAAGGAATGGTTCTACCTCGCCCGCGTATTGGTACTCGAGTTATGCCTCGCAGTTACTGGAACTTCCTTGATAAGGAGTTGCTCGCGTGGTGGATGACAGAGGAGAACTTTAATGATGTGGTGGATTACTTCCTTGTTATGCGTAATAGCCTGGAACCACAAGCCTGTGCCATGGCCGCTATTAATGGTACTCAAGAGCAGAAAGCCTTTCTCAACGAGATGATGGTAGAAATGGTAACGCTGAAAGGCTCGTTTGACCGCCAGCGCTGGATAGAAGTCGATATGGCTTACCATGAACAAATCTATGCAATGAGTGGTAACCCTTTCCTTTGTTCTTTCGCTAACTTATTCCGTTCTATTTATTACAATTACTTTACCGCAATAACAGATAACGAAGTTATTAAGCTCGATTTGCACCAGGCAATTGTGGATGCCATTACCCAGAGCGACAGCCAGGCCGCGTTAATTGCAGGTCAGGCATTGTTAAAAGAACCTCTCGCTCAAAGGTAAGGACACGCATTTTCCTGGTTGCCTTAAAACATCAGGATAAAAATGACCAAAACAGCTCGCAGTATGGCCGGGTTACCGTGGATTGCGGCAATGGCCTTCTTTATGCAGGCGCTGGATGCCACCATTCTAAACACCGCGTTGCCCGCCATCGCTCATAGTCTTGGACGATCACCGCTGGCAATGCAATCAGCGATTATTAGTTACACGCTTACCGTTGCAATGCTAATCCCTGTCAGCGGCTGGCTTGCCGACCGCTTTGGCACACGACGTGTGTTTATGTTCGCGGTGTCTCTCTTCACTCTTGGCTCGTTTGCCTGTGCAATGTCAAACTCACTTGGTGAGTTGGTTGTCTTCCGTGTGATACAGGGTATCGGCGGGGCGATGATGATGCCGGTCGCCCGCTTAGCATTACTGCGAGCCTATCCGCGCAGTGAACTCTTGCCTGTTTTAAACTTTGTAACCATGCCAGGGCTCGTCGGCCCAATTCTTGGCCCATTGCTCGGTGGCGTATTAGTTACCTGGGCAAGCTGGCACTGGATTTTCCTCATTAATATACCTATCGGTATTCTCGGGCTCATCTACGCGCGAAAATACATGCCAAACTTTACGACTCCCCGTCGTGGCTTTGATATGACTGGCTTCCTTCTCTTTGGATTAAGTCTGGTAATGATCTCAAGCGGGATGGAGTTATTCGGGGAGCGTATTGTTGCCAGCTATATCGGCATTCTGACGATTTTGGGTGGCCTTGTTCTGTTGGCAACTTATATATGGCATGCACGCCGACACCCCACGCCGCTTATCGCCCTTCCGATGTTTCGCACCAGAACCTTCTCTATAGGTATTGTCGGGAATCTAGCTTCGCGCCTGGGAACCGGTTGTGTACCGTTCCTTATGCCTTTAATGCTACAGGTTGGCTTTGGCTATTCGGCGTTGATCGCAGGCTGCATGATGGCACCGACTGCGATTGGTTCACTATTGGCAAAATCCACTGTGACGCAAGTATTGCGTAAGCTTGGTTACAGGAAAACTTTAGTGGGAGTGACACTGGTTATTGGTTTGCTGATTGGGCAATTCTCACTGCAGTCGCCAGGGATGGAAGTGTGGCTACTCATTTTGCCACTGTTTATTCTGGGGATGGCGATGTCCACGCAGTTCACCGCAATGAACACAATTACGCTTGCCGATCTTACCGATGAAAATGCCAGTAGCGGGAATAGCGTGTTGGCCGTGACGCAACAACTGGCAATTAGCCTTGGCGTCGCGGTAAGTGCAGCAGTACTTCGTCTATATGAGGGCATCGAGAGTATTAATACTGTCGAGCAGTTCCACTATACGTTCCTGACGATGGGGGCGGTGACGCTCGTTTCGGCTCTGGTGTTCTTACTGTTACGCCCGAAAGATGGGCGCAACATGATTAAACGCTAGGCTGAACCACGCACCACCAGCTCAGGCGTCAGAAACAGGCGCTGTTTATCCAACGTGGGTTGCGCCATTCGATGTATCAGGACATCAACGGCCAGCTCACCTAGCTCATCTTTAGGCTGATGAATAGTGGTAAGCGGTGGCGTCATATAGCGGGCAAGTTCGATATCGTCATAACCGACCACGGCCATATCTTGTTGAACCTTAAGCCCGGCCTGATACAGCGCGTGGTAAGCCCCGACCGCCATCGCATCGTTGCCAGTAAACACGGCGTGCGGTGGCTCTTCCAGTGCAAGCAGCGAGTTCATAGCAGTGAAACCGCCCTGAAACTCAAAGTCACCGATAATCTCAAAGCCTTCATGAATCTCAAGACCGGCGCGATTCATCGCTTTGCGATAACCCTCGAGGCGCAACCGCGCCGGCGTTTTATCCTGCGGCCCTGTAATGCAGGCGATGCGGGTATAACCTTTATCAATAAGATGTTGCGTCGCGGTCTCACCACCAAGCAGTGAGTTGTCCTGAATAACATCGCTCTCACCTTCAAAAGGTGCCCAATCCATCATCACTGTAGGAATAGAAGGGTAGCGGCTCATTATTTCTGGGGAAGGGAGATGTGTTTCGGTGCACAACAGCAAAAGCCCGTCGACACGCTTTTGCAGCAATGTCTCCAGATTGCGGTTCATGCGCTGCTCGTCGCCTTCGGTATTGCAAAGCACCAGACTGTATCCACGCTCAAAGCAGCTTCGCTCAACCCCTCGCACCAGTTCAGAATAAAACGGGTTACTACTGGCGGTGATTAACATACCAATAGTATGTGTTTGATTGAGCTTGAGGCTACGAGCTAAAGCAGAAGGCGCGTAGTTAAGTGTTTTAATTGCCGCATCAACTCGTTCACGAATGGCATCACTCACGAAACGGTCGTTATTAATGACGTGCGAAACCGTAGAAGTCGAAACCCCCGCCATTTTCGCAACGTCTTTCATTGTGGCCATGATTATCCTTGCAGCTGCAAAAACTCGTCGATTTCATGACGCCACGGCACTGAAGGCTGTGCGCCTTTACGCGTCACGGCAATAGCGGCGGCGGCATGGGCAAAACGTATTGCCTCGGCCATTGGTTTATCTTCCAGTAATGCTGTGACCAGCGCACCATTAAAGGTATCGCCCGCCGCAATGGTATCCACGGCTTTGACCTTAAAGCCTGCAACGCGTTGCCCTTTACCCTTTTCACTCAGCCAGACACCACGGCTACCGAGGGTAATAATGACGGTTTCAATGCCTTTAGCGTGAAGCGCCTGAGCCGCAACCGCCGCGTCGTCATCATTTTCGACGCGCACACCTGTCAGTTTTTCCGCTTCAGTTTCATTCGGCGTAATCATATCCACCAGGCCGAGCAGTTCGTCAGATAACTCACAGGCAGGTGCAGGGTTGAGGATCACTTGGGTATTGTTCTGATGAGCAATTTTAGCGGCCGCCAGTACGCTTTCCAGCGGTGACTCCAGCTGCATTAAAAGCGCTGATGCTTCAGCGATTTTTTGATGTTGTTGTGCGACAAGCACAGGCGTTAATGCCCCATTCGCGCCGGCATGAATGCCAATCACGTTTTCACCGGCAGCGTTAACGAAGATCAGTGCCACACCTGTAGAGGCTTCTTTAATAGTACTGACAGGGGAGGTATCAATTTTGTCGCTTGCCAGTTGCTTGCAAACACGGCTTCCGGTGTCGTCATCGCCTACACAGGCAATAAAGGCAATGTCTGCGCCGCTGCGCCCGGCTGCGACAGCCTGGTTGGCACCTTTCCCACCGAACGCGACCTGGTACTCTTGCCCGGTAACGGTTTCACCCGGCGTCGGGAAATGTTCGAGATTAAGGATATGGTCAGCGTTAATACTGCCCAGCACGACGAGATTGCCTTTAGTTTTCATTTTTATCAGTCCAGTTAAGTGTGCCACCCCATTTCTGTAGTGGCACGGTGCCCTGCTTTTCTATTGTTGTCTTATTTAGTAATCAGCTTCAGGTCAACCGGGATTTTGGAGTCGACTTTTTCGCCTTTCAATACTTTGTCGGCAGTTTCTACGCCGATGACACCAATCTGGTCAGCCATCTGAGCCACAGTGGCCCCCAGTTTGCCACCTTCAACAGCTTTCACGCCGTCTGCTGTGCCATCGAAGCCAACAACCAGAACATCGGATTTACCGGCAGTTTGCAGAGCACGCAACGCGCCCAGTGCCATTTCGTCGTTCTGAGCAAAGACCGCCTGCACATCAGGATGCGCAGTCAGCAGGTTTTGCATGACGTTCAGGCCCTTAGTACGGTCGAAGTCAGCAGGCTGGCTCGCCAGAACAGTAAACTTGTGCGCAGCAGTCGCTTGTTTGAAGCCTTCGCCACGTTCACGCGCAGCGGATGCACCAGCAATGCCCTGCAATTCGATAACTTTCGCGCCTTCACCCAGTTTCTTAGCGATGAAGTCACCCGCCATTTTCCCGCCGGCCACGTTATCAGAAGCAATGTGGCTGACCACAGTACCCTGATTCGCCATACGGTCGAGTGTAATCACAGGGATTTTAGCCTGGTTGGCCATTTTCACCGCATTACCTACCGCATCGGAATCAGTTGGGTTGATAAGCATCAATTTAGTGCCGCGAACGGTTAGGTCCTGCACGTTCGCCAGTTCTTTCGCTGGGTTATTCTGGGAGTCCAACACAATCAGGTTATAGCCCAGTTTGTCTGCTTCTTTCTGTGCGCCGTCTTTCAGGGAAACGAAGAACGGGTTATTCAGCGTGGAAACAACCAGCGCGATGGTATCTTTAGCCATGGCGTTAGCGCTGACAGTGGCGCTCAGTGCAACAGCGGAAACCAGAGTAGCCAGTTTTTTCATATTCATAGTCAGATGTCCTGTTTTCATATTCATAGTCAGATGTCCTGTAGGGTTATGATTGTTACTGCTTTTTGTTGTCCACCAGCACCGCCAGTAAAATAACCACTGCTTTGACGATCATCTGGTAATAAGAAGAAACACCTAATAAATTCAGCCCGTTATTGAGGAAGCCTAAGATCAGCGCCCCGATCAGCGTCCCAACAATTCGCCCTTTCCCGCCAGCGAGGCTTGTGCCGCCAAGAACCACTGCCGCGATGGCATCCAGTTCATAGCCCGTGCCCGCCGTCGGTTGTGCAGAAGAAAGACGCGCCACTTCGATGATCCCGGCCAAAGACGCCAGCAGACCGCAAAGTGAGTAAACGATAATTTTGACTTTATTAACGCTGATGCCGGACAGGCGCGTTGCCGCTTCGTTACCGCCCAGCGCATAGATATAACGCCCCAGGCGAGTGTGGTGCAGCATGTACCACGCAGCCAGGAAAACGATACCCATGATCCACACAGGCGTTGGGATCCCCAGTGGGCGACCAATACCAAACCAGCCAAACAGATCAGCGTTATCAGAAAACCCCATGTTTACCGGGCTGCCATTGGTGTAAACCATGGTCACGCCACGCAGTAAAAGCATCATCACCAACGTGGCGATAAACGCCTGCACTCGGCCTTTCGCGACAATAATCCCCGTCACCGCACCGATAGCCGCGCCTAACGCCAACGCACCAGCAATAGCCACCAGCGCATTGACTTCTAAACCCACAATCGATGCCGCAACCGCACCGGTCAACGCCAGCAATGAACCGACGGACAGGTCGATCCCGGAAGTCAGAATCACCAGCGTCATCCCAACCGCCATAATGGCGTTCACAGAGGTTTGCTGCAGGATGTTGAACAGGTTATTGACGGTGAAAAAGTTCGGGCTAAGGCTCGACACAATCGCAATCAGTACCAGCAGAGCGATAAGGGATTTTTGTTCTAACAGCCACGCTTTAGTGAACCAGCGACGGCCAGGAATAGCTTGGGTACTCATTTTACAGACTCCTGATTCACGCGATTGAGCTTGCCGACGGCTGCCGCCATTAAGACTTCCTGAGTGGCTTCTTCACGGGTAAATTCCCCGCCCAGATGCCCCTCGTGCATCACCATGATTCGGTCACTCATACCGAGCACTTCCGGCATTTCGGACGAAACGAGAATGATGCTTAACCCATCGGCTTTGAACTGATTGATTAACTGATAAATTTCTTTCTTAGCGCCAACGTCAACGCCGCGTGTTGGCTCATCAAGAATCAGCACTTTCGGGCGCGTCATCAGGCCACGGGCAATCGCCACTTTTTGCTGATTGCCCCCTGAAAGCAGGCCGATTGGCTGCTCCATTGACGGGGTTTTCACGTTGAACAAACGGATAAAGTCCTGCACCGCTTGCTGTTCATCTTTATGCCGCAGGCTACCCACGTTATGGCTGAAGTAGCGCAGCGCAGTCAGCGACATGTTCTCTTTGACTGACATGCCGAGCACCAGCCCGTCACGCTTACGGTCTTCGGAGATATAAACGATGCCGTTTGCCAGGCCATCTTGCGGTGAGCGCGTCACCACTTCACGACCATCAAGCGCAACATAGCCGCCGGTACGCGGCAGTGCGCCATAAAGCACTTTCATTAATTCGGTACGGCCCGCGCCCATCAAACCGGCAACGCCGAGAATCTCGCCCTTGCGCAAAGTGAAGCTGACGTCATGCACGCCTGGCCCGGAAAGGTTGTCGACGCGCAAAAGGGTTTCGCCAGGTTGTTTATCCAGGCGAGGGTATTGATCCTCAAGTTTGCGGCCGACCATCATTTCGATAAGCGTATCTTCGGTCAGCGTCACCACTTCACGCTCGGCAATAAATTGCCCGTCGCGGAACACGGTCACGTCGTCGCAAATCTCGAAGATCTCTTTCATGCGGTGCGAGATATAGACGATGCCACGCCCCTGAGCTTTCAGCTCGCGAATAACGCGGAATAAAGAATCGGTTTCGGTATCGGTCAAAGCATCGGTTGGTTCGTCCATCACAATGACTTTCGACTCGAAACTCAGAACCTTGGCGATTTCGACCATCTGCTGATCGCCAATCGACAAATCACCCACCAGCTTCTGGCTGTTAAAGCGCAGGTTGAGCTTAGCAAGCAACTTATCCGCCTCGGCATACATCGTTTTCCAGTCGATTTTGCCAAAGCGGTTAACGTATTCACGGCCGAGAAAGATGTTTTCCGCGATGCTGAGCTGCGGGATCAGGTTCAGTTCCTGATGAATAATGCCGATGCCCGCTTCCTGTGAGGATTTCGGGCCATTAAAGGTGGTTTCTGTGCCAAGCCATAACAACGAACCCGCATCACGTTGATAGATGCCGGTCAGCACTTTCATCATGGTGGACTTGCCTGCGCCGTTTTCGCCCACCAGCGCCATCACGCGCCCGGCGTACACATTCAACGCGGCACCAGAAAGAGCTTTTACGCCCGGAAACGATTTATCGATCCCTTTTAATTGCAGTAACGGTTCCATGCCGGCCTCAGAAAGTTACGCCAGCACAAAGAATGATATTCGCATACGGGGAACACTCCCCGCTGCGAATAACCGCCTGGCTATCAGCGGTATGTTGCTTGAACTGTTCATGACTAATGTAACGAATAGAAATGGTGTTTCCCTGGTGTTGTTGCAGTTGCTCGATGTGCTTGAGCAACGTTTCATGGAGTTGGGGATTATGTTGTTTAATTTCCGAAGCTAAGACTGCAGCTTCAACCTGCATCTCTTGCGTTACGACTTCAACGACCTGCATAAAACCCGGTACGCCGTGAGTCAGTGCCAAATCAATACGCGGTGTATTGCGAGGAATGGGCAACCCGGCATCGGCAATCACCAGCGTGTCGGTGTGGCCAAGACGGGAAATAACAGACGAGATATCAGCGTTGAGAACTGTGCCTTTCTTCATTTTCTTACTCCACTAGCGAAACGTTTCGCTGAGATGAAGTGTAGGAAATGTAGTGGTGGTAAAACAACCAGCAAGTTACAGAAGTGTGATCGGTATCGAAACGTTTCGCTGTCTTGTTTCACTACGGGGGAAATGAGAGCGTGCACAATCAAACGGCAAAAAAACGCCCCTTCGATTGAAGAGGCGTTAGCGTTATATCTCGACCTGAGTACCTAACTCAATAACCCGGTTCGGTGGGATTTCGAATTGGTCAGGCGCGCGCAAGGCGTTGCGTTGCAGCGCGAGGAACAGTTTGCCACGCAGGCGCAGATACCACGGGCGTTTACCGATGATCAGCGACTCATGCGACATAAAGAACGAAGTCTCCATCATTCGGCAGCTTAACCCTTCCAGGCCACAGCGGTGGAACACCTCTTCCACGTTTGGCGTTTCGCGCCAGCCGTAGCTTGCCACCACACGCCAGAAGGTAGGCGAAAGCTGCTCGATAGAAACACGGCGAACGTTATGCACATACGGTGCATCTTCAGTTCGCAGCGTCAGCAGCACTACACGCTCATGCAGCACTTTGTTGTGCTTGAGGTTGTGCAGCATGGCAAACGGAATCACGTTCAAGGCACGGGACATATAAACCGCAGTACCCGGCACACGTACCGGCGGCGATTTTTCCAGTGAGGCAATCATCGCTTCCAGAGAATTTCCGTGCTCATGCATACGGCGCAGCAGGCGGAAACGCTCGCTCTTCCAGGTCGTCATAATGATAAACATCACCAACGCCAGGCACAGTGGCAGCCAACCACCAGAGAAGATTTTCACCACGTTTGCCGAGAACAGTGGAATGTCGATGCAAAGGAAAGCAAAGCCCATCAGCAGCACGGCAATTTTGTTCCAGTGCCAGTTTTTGGTGGCAACGGTACAGCAGAGTATGGAAGTCAGTACCATCGTACCCGTAACAGCAATACCGTATGCCGCCGCCAGGTTGCTGGAGTGCTCGAAACTTACAATGACAATAACCACGGAGATATAGAGGAGCCAGTTAATTGCTGGCACATAAATCTGCCCGGATTCCATTTCCGAGGTGTGGATGATGCGCATTGGCGACAGGTAACCCAGGCGCACAGCCTGACGAGTCAATGAGAACACGCCAGAGATAACAGCCTGAGAAGCGATAACCGTAGCAAGCGTTGCCAGAATCATCAGCGGTATTAGCGCCCAGTCAGGAGCTAATAAGAAGAATGGGTTCTTTATAGCTTCCGGGGTTTTGAGCAGCAACGCACCCTGGCCGAAATAGTTAAGTACTAGTGACGGCAATACCACCGAGAACCACGCAATACGAATCGGTAACTTACCAAAGTGGCCCATATCCGCATATAACGCTTCAACCCCGGTAATAGAAAGCACTACAGCGCCGAGAGCAAAGAATGAAACTGTTTTGTATTCGATGAAGAAGTGCACCGCCCACGCAGGATTCAGCGCATGAAGCACTTCCGGGTTGGCAATAATACTGCGCGCACCCAAGACGGCCAGCACCAGGAACCAAAGCATCATAACCGGAGCAAACAGTTTGCCCACCAGACCAGTACCGTGTTTCTGAATCATAAACAGCAGAGTCAGTACAGCTATCGACAGTGGAACAATATAGGCGTCGAGCTGCGGCGCGGCTATCTCAAGCCCTTCAATGGCAGACATAACCGATATTGCCGGGGTGATGACTACCTCGCCATAGAAGAAGCTGCCGCCGATCAATCCCATGATCACCAGCACCGACGTCATTCTTGCCGAAGTATTACGCCCAGCCAAAGACATTAGCGTCAAAATACCGCCTTCACCGGCGTTATCAGCACGCATGACAAAAGTAAGATATTTAACAGAGACGACTAAGATCAATAACCAGAAAATTAAAGATAAAAAGCCAAATACGGCGTCACGTTCTACGCCAAACCCAAATTGACCAGACAGACATTCACGAAGGGTATAAAGCGGGCTAGTACCGATATCACCGTATACCACCCCAATTGCAGCCAGCGTTATCGCAGGCAATGATTGTTTATTATCAGCGCTCATAGACTAATCTTTTGTTGGAATCCTGAAAGCGTGTGCTTAGTCCCTTGGCCCACAAAAAGGCGCACAGTATGCACGATAATGAAGTAAATCGTACCCCTAAATACAACAGGCTTAACTTATGTCAGGGAAAAAAGAGCCGTTCATCAATCCATTAACGATAATATAGATGAACGATATACTCGCTGTACCCAATGAGTTTTATACCGCGTAAGGATGCAATGCTAATTATGGCTCAATCACATTTATTGGCTGAAAGAATTTCACGGCTTAGCCAGGCACTGGAAAAAGGATTGTTTGAACGCCAACACGCGGTGCGTCTTTGCCTGCTGGCAGCGCTAAGCGGAGAAAGTGTTTTCTTGCTTGGCCCTCCAGGTATAGCCAAGAGTTTGATTGCCCGCCGACTGAAGTTTGCATTCCAGCATGCACACGCTTTTGAATACCTGATGACGCGTTTCTCCACTCCAGAAGAGGTGTTTGGTCCGCTTTCCATTCAGGCTTTAAAAGATGAAGGCCGCTATGAACGTCTGACCGCGGGCTATTTGCCAGAAGCTGAGATCGTCTTTCTTGATGAAATCTGGAAGGCAGGTCCAGCAATTCTGAATACCCTGCTGACCGCAATAAATGAACGACGTTTCCGTAATGGGGCAAGTGAAGAAAAAATCCCAATGCGTTTGCTGGTAGCCGCTTCCAATGAACTCCCGGAAGCAGACAGCAGCCTGGAAGCGCTATATGACCGTATGCTGATTCGCCTGTGGCTCGACAAAGTGCAGGACAAAGGTAATTTCCGTTCCATGCTCACCAGTCAGCATGATGAGAACGACAACCCGGTTCCCGAAAGCTTGCAAGTCACTGACGATGAGTATTTCAAATGGCAGAAGGAAATTGGCACCGTTGTACTGCCAGAGAATGTATTTGAGCTGATCTTCACCTTACGCCAGCAACTCGATAATGCTTCAGGGGCACCTTATGTTTCTGACCGCCGCTGGAAGAAAGCCATTCGCCTGTTACAAGCCAGTGCCTTCTTTAGCGGCCGCAATGCTGTCGCCCCGATTGATTTGATCCTGCTAAAAGATTGCCTGTGGCATGACCATGCAGCGATGAATTTGATGCAGCAACAGTTGGAAATATTGATGACTGGGCACGCCTGGCAGCAAAATGCGATGCTCAGTAAATTGGGTTCCATTATTCAGAACCGTATTCAATTACAGCAGCAACACAGTGACCGGGAAGCAATCACCGTAACCAAACAAGGCGGTATGTTTACCCGTCGTCCACAGTATCAGTTACCAGATACACTGGCTGGCGAAACGCTGACGTTATTACTCCAGCAGCCGCTGAAACTACACGATATCGAAGTTATCCACGTCTCTATCTCCCGCGAAGCCTGTGCGCAGTGGCTAATAAAAGGCGGGGAGCTGCGTGGCAAGCTCAACGGTATTGGTTTTGCCCAGGTATTGAATATGGAAGTCGACGCAAGCCAGCATCTGGTTCTGCGCGATATAAGCCTGCAAGGTACGCGTCTGCTGCTTCCGGGCAAACAGCAAGAAGGGATGCCGGATGAGATCAAACAACAATTCGACTCTCTCGAAGCCACACTCCACCAGCAACACGAACGTTTTAACGATCAGCAAAAATGTTTGTTCATCCACAACGAATGGCTGGGGAAAATTGAAGCCAGCCTGCAAGACGTTGCGGAACAGATTAAACAGGCACGCCACTGATGTTAAGCGTTGAGGCTCTTGATGTGATCCTCGCGATTAGCGAAGGTGAGCTAATAGAAGGAATTATTGTCGCACTGTTGGCAGCACCTCAGTTGGCGGTGTTTTTTGAAAAATTCCCACGCATGAAAAACGCGGTAACTAAAGATATTCCTCGCTGGCGCGAATTGCTTAAGGCTCGACTGCACGACACCAACGTGCCGCAAGAACTAACCCTGGAAGTTATGTGTTATCAGGAGAGCCAACTGCTTACCACAAATCAACTATCCGCAAAGCTTCCGGATATCTTACGCCTGCTAGAAAGTGTTGATTCTCCGTTCTTTGGACAAGCCCAGAAGCTGGTGGCAGAAACACCTCGGCTGACACCCGCCCAACAAACGCTGTTTCTGCAACGCTGGCGTTTGAGCCTGGTGGTTCAGACCACATCACTTAACCAACAATTACTGGAAGACGAGCGTGACCAGTTGCTCGCTGAAGTGCAGCAGCGTCTGGCATTAAGCGGCCAGCTAGAACCGGTTTTAGTCGATAGCGATAACGCCGCAGGACGCCTTTGGGATATGAGTGCCGGTTCGCTTAAGCGTGGGGATTATCAGCTCATCATTCAGTACGGCGATTTTCTTGCCAGCCAGCCTGAATTGCTCAAACTGGCCGAACAGCTTGGCCGCTCTAAAGAAGCAAAAGCGGTACCGAAAAAAGATGCACCAACCGAAACCTGGCGCATGCTGGTGCGTGAACCAGCAACGGTGCCAGAACAGGTTGACGGGCTTCAGCGTAGCGATGACATTTTGCGGTTATTACCGCCAGAGTTGGCAACACTTGGCATTAGTGAGCTGGAATTTGAGTTTTATCGCCGGCTGGTGGAAAAGCAGCTGCTGACTTACCGGCTACATGGTGACTCCTGGCGCGAGAAAGTTGTCGAGCGCCCTGTCGTTCACCAGGATTTTGACGAGCAGCCACGTGGGCCTTTCATTGTTTGCGTGGATACGTCAGGTTCAATGGGCGGTTTTAACGAACAATGTGCCAAAGCGTTTTGCCTCGCACTGATGCGCGTGGCGCTTGCCGATAACCGTCGCTGTTTCATCATGCTGTTTTCCAGTGAAGTGGTGCGTTACGAAGTGTGTGGCGCAGATGGTATTGAGCAAGCGATCCGTTTTCTGAGCCAGCGTTTTCGCGGTGGTACCGATCTCGCCAGTTGTTTTCGTGCGATCGCAGAAAAAATGCAGGGAAGTGAATGGTTTGACGCCGATGCTGTAGTGATTTCTGATTTTATTGCTCAACGCCTGCCAGATGATGTGGTGACGCAAGTGAAGGATCTCCAGCGTAAACACCTGCATCGTTTTCATGCCGTCGCCATGTCGGGGCACGGCAAGCCCGGCATCATGCGCATATTCGATCATATCTGGCGCTTCGATACCGGGATGCGTAGCCGCCTGATTCGTCGCTGGCGGCGTTAATTCTTACAACAGTGACGCAACCTTAGCGTGGACTTCCGCAGGCCACACGCCGCACTGTACCTGGCCAATGTGTGGCTGTTGCAGCATCAGCATCACCAAACGAGACTGCCCGATGCCACCACCAATGGTTTGCGGCATTTCGCCTTTGAGCAGTGACTGGTGCCACTCAAGTTGCAGACGATCCTCATCACCGGTGGTTGCTAACTGATGCTGCAATGCTTGCGCATCCACGCGGATCCCCATGGAAGAGAGTTCAAACGCATCTTCAAGCAGCGGGTTCCACACCATAATGTCACCGTTTAACCCTTTGAAATCGCCCTGGCTGGCGGTTGACCAGTCATCGTAATCTGGTGCACGAACATCATGGCGTTTTCCATCTGCCAGTTTGCCACCAATACCAATCAGGAACACCGCGCCCAACTCTTTCGCAATCGCACGCTCACGCCCTTTTGCATCAAGGTCCGGGAAGCGCTGTTGTAGTTCTTCGCTATGAACAAAGTGGATTTGTTCTGGCAGGAAAGGCGTCAAACCGTACTGCTCGCTCACTGCGGCTTCCGTGGCTTTCATTGCCGCCCAGATGCTTTCTACAGTTTGCTTAAGCGTACCGAGATGACGTTCTCCTTCACCCATAACACGTTCCCAATCCCACTGATCGACGTACACAGAATGAATAGGAGTCAAACGGTCTTCATCGGGGCGAAGAGCTTTCATGTGCGTGTAAAGCCCTTCGCCCGCGCTGAAGTCGTGCTGGCCTAGTGTTTTTCTTTTCCATTTGGCCAGCGAATGCACCACTTCAAACTGCGCGTCAGGCAAGGTTTTCACCTTCACCTGCACCGCCTTTTCACAACCAGACAGATTGTCTTGAGTACCATCACCCACGCGACTGAGAATCGGAGCCTGGACTTCCATCAGACCAAGCTTTTCTTCCAGTTGACGAGAGAAGTGGGACTTAACAAAACTAATCTGGCGTTGTTTAGCGATGTAGGCAGTTTTCATGGTTTTCTCTTTATTGTGTTGTTTTACTGACGATGATTAAGCAACAAAGTCGGCATAACATTCAATAATCAACAATAAAAAAGCCTTACTGGTTTTCAATCGACTAATTTAAGGCTATAAAATCTGAACTATCGTTACTAATCATAGGAAAAAGTGATGGATAATTATCAGATCGACAATCTCGATCGCGGCATCCTCGACGCTTTAATGGCAAATGCCCGTACTGCTTACGCAGAACTGGCTAAACAATTCAGTGTCAGCCCCGGCACGATTCACGTACGTGTAGAGAAGATGAAGCAGGCAGGGATCATTACCGGCGCACGCATCGATATCAGCCCTAAACAACTGGGTTACGACGTTTGCTGCTTTATCGGCATCATCTTGAAGAGTGCGAAGGACTACCCTTCGGCACTGGCAAAACTGGAAAGCCTCGAAGAAGTCACTGAGGCGTATTACACCACCGGCCACTACAGCATCTTTATTAAGGTGATGTGTCGATCTATCGATGCGCTTCAACAAGTACTTATCAACAAGATCCAAACAATTGATGAAATTCAGTCCACCGAAACACTGATCTCCCTCCAGAACCCGATCATGCGCACCATCAAGCCCTGACAGTTATTTTTAATACCCATATTATCCACAGGTAGATCGCAGGCCTTACACAGCGTACAATGCCCATCGTTTCGAAAAGGTGGGATCGCAATGACAGAAGTTACTCTGATTAGCGGCAGTACCCTGGGCAGTGCTGAATATGTCGCTGAACATTTAGCTGAAAAGCTCGATGAGGCGGGTTTTACGACCCAAACGCTGCATGGGCCACTGTTAGAAGATCTGCAAACCAGTGGAATTTGGCTGATTGTCTCTTCTACTCATGGGGCTGGGGATCTTCCTGACAATCTGCAACCTCTCTTCGATGCTATAAATGAAGAACGTCCGGATCTGAGTTCTCTTCATTATGGTGCAATCGGAATTGGTAGTCGTGAATACGACACTTTTTGCGGCGCAATTGAAAAATTGGACACCCTTCTGACGGAGTGCGGAGCTAAAAGAGTGGGCTCTTTACTCAAAGTGAACATCCTTGATCACGATATTCCTGAGGATCCGGCTGAGATTTGGGTCGGATCATGGAAGAATTTACTCCTGGATTTGTAAAGATCTCACTTTTATCTGTGTATAAGTATGCTTAAAACCTTGGGTTAAGCAGTAGTTATCCCAATAACAACTCCTGTTCACTTTTTGAGTTGTGCATAAGTACCTGTTTTGATCCCAGCTTATACTGCGTAGGATCACCGATCATTCACAGCTAACGATCCTTCTTAATCGCTTGATCTCTTTACCATAAAAGCGCTTATCCACAGAACATGCCGATCCTAATAAGAGATCATAATAAAGAGATCTTTAAATAAAAAAGATCTTCTTTTAATTACCGGGGATCCCAAGGCTTTCTCGAAAGGCTAAAGTTAAGTAGAATCGCCAACCCCGGGAATCAGTCATCCCCCATTTGCAAAACCGTGAGGCAGTACCATGTTTTATCCAGATCCTTTTGACGTCATCATCATTGGCGGGGGTCATGCAGGCACCGAGGCTGCAATGGCTGCTGCACGGATGGGCCAACAAACCCTTCTTTTGACTCACAATATCGACACGTTAGGGCAAATGTCTTGTAACCCAGCGATCGGTGGTATTGGCAAGGGACATCTGGTTAAAGAAGTGGATGCTTTAGGCGGTTTGATGGCAAAAGCTATCGACCATGCCGGTATCCAGTTTAGGATACTAAACGCGAGTAAAGGCCCCGCAGTACGGGCTACTCGTGCTCAGGCAGACCGAGTGCTTTACCGCCAGGCGGTACGCACTGCGCTGGAAAACCAGCCCAATCTGATGATCTTCCAGCAGGCTGTTGAAGATCTGATTGTTGAGAACGATCGCGTTGTCGGTGCTGTCACGCAAATGGGCTTGAAGTTCCGCGCTAAATCCGTGGTACTGACTGTTGGTACATTCCTGGATGGCAAAATTCATATCGGACTGGATAACTACAGCGGTGGTCGTGCAGGCGATCCGCCATCCATTTCGCTTTCACGCCGTCTACGTGAACTGCCACTTCGTGTCAGTCGCCTGAAAACAGGCACACCTCCACGTATCGACGCACGCACCATCGATTTCAGCGTACTTGCTAAGCAGCATGGCGATAACCCAATGCCGGTGTTCTCGTTCATGGGAAATGTGAACCAGCATCCTGCGCAAGTACCGTGTTACATCACGTATACCAACGAAAAAACGCATGACGTTATTCGTAATAACCTCGATCGCAGCCCGATGTATGCAGGCGTTATCGAAGGGATTGGCCCGCGTTACTGCCCGTCAATCGAAGACAAAGTGATGCGTTTTGCTGATCGCAACCAGCACCAAATCTTCCTTGAGCCTGAAGGGCTAACCAGCAACGAAATCTACCCGAACGGTATCTCCACCAGCCTGCCGTTTGATGTTCAGATGCAGATCGTCCGTTCGATGGAAGGCATGGAAAATGCGAAGATCGTCCGTCCTGGCTATGCCATTGAATATGACTTCTTCGATCCTCGCGATCTGAAACCAACGCTGGAAAGTAAATATATCCAGGGTCTGTTCTTTGCTGGCCAAATCAACGGCACTACCGGTTACGAAGAAGCTGCGGCGCAAGGCTTATTGGCTGGTTTGAACGCAGCACGCTTCTCTGCTGAGAAAGAGGGTTGGGCACCAGCTCGCTCCCAGGCATACCTTGGCGTACTGGTCGACGATCTTTGCACCCTAGGCACGAAAGAGCCGTACCGCATGTTCACCTCACGTGCTGAATACCGCTTGATGCTGCGTGAAGACAACGCCGATCTGCGTTTAACCGCCGTTGGCCGTGAAATGGGTCTGGTGGATGACGAACGTTGGGCACGCTTTAACGAAAAACTGGAAAGCATTGAGCTTGAGCGTCAGCGTCTGAAAGACATCTGGCTGCATCCTCATTCTGAGAGCGTTGAAGAAGTAAACGCTAAGCTAAGTGCTCCACTATCGCGTGAAGCAAATGGCGAAGATCTGCTGCGTCGTCCAGAAATGACCTATGCTGAGATGATGCAACTGTCAGTATTTGCGCCAGGCCTTCAAGATCCAGAGTCTGCTGAACAGGTAGAAATTCAGGTCAAATACGAAGGCTACATCGTTCGCCAGCAAGAAGAGATTGAAAAACAACAACGTAACGAAAATACGTTGCTTCCTGCAACGCTGGATTACAAGCAGGTGAGTGGTCTTTCTAACGAAGTGATCGCTAAGCTTAACGATCATAAACCAGTCTCAATTGGGCAGGCATCACGCATTTCAGGGGTAACCCCGGCGGCGATCTCCATTTTGCTTGTCTGGCTAAAAAAACAAGGCCTGCTACGCCGTAGCGCCTGATGAATACATTTCAGGGCCAGGATTTCCTGGCCTTTTTTTGATGGGTATAGACCACAGTGCTTAACAAACTCAATCGCCTGCTGGATAGCGCAGGCATTACGTTGCCAGAAAACCAAAAACAACAATTGGTTGGCTATGTTGAACTACTTCACAAATGGAACAAAGCATACAACCTGACTTCCGTGCGTCTTCCTGAAGACATGTTGGTGCGCCATATTCTGGATAGTATCGTTGTAGAGCCGTACTTGCAGGGCTCACGTTTTATCGATGTGGGGACAGGTCCAGGTTTACCAGGGATCCCGCTGGCGATCGTGCGCCCGGACTCACATTTCACGCTGCTCGACAGCCTCGGTAAGCGTGTGCGGTTCCTGCGCCAGGTTCAGCATGAGCTTCACCTGGATAACATTACGCCAGTGCAAAGCCGTGTAGAAGAGTTCCCGGCCGAGCCGCCTTTTGATGGGGTTATCAGCCGTGCTTTTGCCTCAATGACTGACATGGTGACCTGGTGTAAACATCTTCCAGCTGAGAATGGTCGCTTCTATGCTCTGAAGGGATTGCGCCCGGATGATGAAATTGCAGCCTTACCCGCAAGCTTCACGGTTGAAGACGTTATCCGTTTGCAGGTGCCAGAGCTTGATGGTGAACGCCATCTGGTGATGATTAAGCCAAACAAAAATTAATATTTATCAAAAAAAGGCGAAAAAGGATTGTTTCTTTTAGGTTAAAAAATCAAGAGAAAAAGCCTGAAACCTCTGGTTACATTCAACACTGGTTTAACTTTTCGTCATCACATTTTTAACGCGAAATGCAGAGTTAGGTTTAAAATTAGTTAAGCATGAAAATATAACCCTGCTAAATATTACGTAAGTATCAAATGCGGATAATTGTTAAAATATAAATAAAAATGTCAATGAAATGTTTTAATGATGTTTCAGGCTATTTTAAATAGAGTAGACAGTAATCAGCTTATTTATCAGACATCTGTGTTTCGCACTTAATGAGACAGACAAATGCATAATGGTTGTGACATGTTTGATTTGTGATCTTGTGCACGCTTTATTAGGCAGCTATTTCGATTGTTTGCCCTTTTAGGGAAAATAAGCAGAATTTAGAAAAAGTTGAAAAATAACTGCGTTGGAAAATATTTAAACATTTGTTCACCTTTTTGCTACTTATTGTTTGAAATCACGGGGCCGCACCGTATAATTTGCTCGCTTTTTGAGGCTTGACTCAAAAGCGTAAAGGCAGTTTTATACCAGCGCGACATACCCCGAAGGGAGCAGGAGTTAGGATACGCCATGTCTGTGTCGCTATTGAGTAGAAACGTTGCTCGTAAGCTTCTGTTCCTTCAGCTTCTTGCAGTGATAGCAATTGGATTGCTGTTTTACCTCAAAGACCCCGCGTGGGGTGCTTCTGCTTTTGGCGGAGGCCTGGCAGCCTGGTTGCCAAATGCTGTATTTATGAATTTTGCCTGGCGTCACCAAGTGCATACACCGTCAAAGGGCCGTCTGGCCTGGACCTTCGCTATTGGCGAAGTATTAAAGGTGATAGCGAGCTTTACCATATTGGTGGTGGCGTTAGCTGGTTTTAAGGCGGTATTGTTGCCGCTTATTGTGACGTGGGTTTCGGTGCTGGTTGTGCAGATACTCGCACCAGCTGTAATTAACAACAAAGGGTAAGAGGCATCATGTCTGCAGGAGAAATCTCTACACCGCAGGAGTATATAGGCCACCATCTGAATAACCTTCAGTTGGACCTGCGTACTTTCTCGCTGGTTGATCCGTATCACCCCCCAGCTACCTTCTGGACACTCAATATTGACTCCATGTTCTTCTCCGTGGTTCTGGGTTTCTTGTTCCTGGTGTTATTCCGCAAAGTAGCAAAAAACGCTACTAGTGGTGTCCCAGGTAAATTCCAGACAGCAGTTGAGTTGGTCATCGGCTTTGTTAATACCAGTGTCAAAGACATGTACCATGGCAAAAGCAAGGTCATTGCACCGCTTGCTCTGACGGTCTTTGTCTGGGTATTCCTGATGAACCTGATGGACCTGCTGCCAATCGATTTCCTGCCGTTTATCGGCGAGCATATCTTTGGCCTGCCAGCCCTGCGTGTGGTGCCGTCTGCGGACGTGAACATCACCCTGTCTATGGCGCTTGGCGTGTTTATCCTGATTCTTTTCTACAGCATCAAAATGAAAGGCATTGGCGGCTTCACGAAAGAGCTGACGCTGCAGCCGTTCAATCACTGGGCATTTATACCGTTCAACTTAATCCTTGAAGGTGTGAGCCTGCTGTCCAAGCCTATTTCTCTTGGTCTGCGACTGTTCGGCAACATGTATGCCGGTGAATTGATTTTCATTCTGATTGCTGGTCTGTTGCCGTGGTGGTCACAGTGGATTCTGAGTGTGCCTTGGGCCATTTTCCACATCCTGATCATTACGCTGCAAGCCTTCATTTTCATGGTTCTGACGATCGTCTATCTGTCGATGGCATCTGAAGAGCATTGATTTTACTTACCACTACTGCGTTTTAACTGAAACAAACTGGAGACTGTCATGGAAAACCTGAATATGGATCTGCTGTACATGGCTGCCGCTGTGATGATGGGTCTGGCGGCAATCGGTGCTGCGATCGGTATCGGCATCCTCGGGGGAAAATTCCTGGAAGGCGCAGCGCGTCAACCTGATCTGATTCCTTTGCTGCGTACTCAGTTCTTTATCGTTATGGGTCTGGTGGATGCTATCCCGATGATCGCTGTTGGTCTGGGTCTGTACGTGATGTTCGCCGTCGCGTAGTAAGCATTGCTTAATACACCAAGCAATATCAGAACGTTAACTAACAAAGAGGCATTGTGCTGTGAATCTTAACGCAACAATCCTCGGCCAGGCCATCGCGTTTGTCCTGTTTGTTCTGTTCTGCATGAAGTACGTATGGCCGCCAATCATGGCTGCCATCGAGAAGCGTCAACAAGAAATTGCTGACGGTCTCTCTTCTGCAGAACGTGCCAAAAAGGACCTTGACCTTGCACAGGCCAACGCGACCGACCAGCTGAAAAAAGCCAAAGGTGAAGCTCAGGTGATTATTGAGCAGGCGAACAAACGCCGTGCTCAGATCCTTGAAGAAGCTAAAACCGAGGCAGAGCAGGAACGTGACAAAATCGTTGCACAGGCTCAGGCAGAAATCGACGCAGAGCGTAAACGCGCTCGTGAAGAACTGCGTAAGCAAGTGGCTCTGCTGGCTATCGCCGGTGCCGAGAAGATCATTGAACGTTCCGTGGATGAAGCTGCTAACAGCGACATCGTTGATAAACTGGTCGCTGAACTGTAAGGAGGGAGGGGCTGATGTCTGAATTTGTAACTGTAGCTCGCCCCTACGCCAAAGCAGCTTTTGACTTTGCCGTCGAGCACCAAAGCGTTGATAACTGGCAGCATATGCTGGGTTTCGCCGCTGAGGTGTCTAAAAACGAACAAATAGCAGAGCTTCTTTCCGGCGCATTAGCTCCGGATACTCTCTCTGCGTCGTTTATCTCCATCTGTGGTGACCAGCTAGACGCCAATGGCCAGAACCTGATTAAGGTGATGGCTGAAAACGGGCGTCTGAAAGTTCTTCCTGATGTTCTTGAGCAATTCGTTCAACTGCGTGCAGCCCAAGAGGCTACTGTTGAAGTCGAAGTGACTTCTGCCAGCGCACTAAACGAAGACCAGCTTTCGAAAATCAGCGCCGCGATGGAAAAACGTCTGTCACGCAAAGTTAAGCTGAATTGCAAAATTGACAAGTCTGTAATGGCGGGTGTCATTATCCGCGCAGGTGATATGGTTATTGATGGTAGCGTACGCGGCCGTCTTGATCGCCTGACAGACGTCTTGCAGTCTTAAGGGGACTGGAGCATGCAACTGAATTCCACCGAAATCAGCGAACTGATCAAGCAGCGCATTGCTCAGTTCAGTGTTGTGAGCGAGGCTCACAACGAAGGTACAATCGTTTCTGTAAGTGACGGTATCATCCGCGTACACGGCCTGGCCGATGTAATGCAGGGTGAGATGATTTCCCTTCCGGGAAACCGTTACGCCATTGCACTGAACTTAGAGCGCGACTCTGTAGGTGCAGTAGTAATGGGTCCGTATGCTGACCTTGCCGAAGGCATGAAAGTTAAGTGTACTGGCCGTATTCTTGAAGTACCGGTAGGCCGTGGCCTGCTGGGTCGTGTGGTGAACACCCTGGGTGCACCTATCGATGGTAAAGGTCCGCTTGAGCATGACGGCTTTGCTGCCGTTGAAGCGATCGCACCTGGTGTAATCGAACGTCAATCCGTAGACCAGCCTGTACAGACTGGTTATAAGTCCGTCGATGCCATGATCCCAATCGGTCGTGGTCAGCGTGAACTTATCATCGGTGACCGTCAGACAGGTAAAACTGCTCTGGCAATCGATGCCATCATCAACCAGCGTGATTCCGGCATCAAATGTATCTACGTTGCTATCGGCCAGAAAGCGTCCACTATCTCTAACGTGGTTCGTAAACTGGAAGAGCACGGCGCACTGGCTAACACTATCGTTGTTGTTGCAACTGCATCAGAATCTGCTGCACTGCAATACCTGGCACCGTACTCCGGTTGCGCGATGGGTGAATACTTCCGTGACCGTGGTGAAGATGCACTGATCATTTATGATGACCTGTCTAAACAGGCTGTTGCTTATCGTCAGATTTCCCTGCTGCTTCGCCGTCCACCAGGTCGTGAAGCTTACCCAGGCGACGTATTCTATCTCCACTCCCGTTTGCTGGAACGTGCTGCGCGTGTAAACGCTGATTACGTTGAAGCATTCACTAAGGGTGAAGTGAAAGGCAAAACAGGTTCCCTGACTGCGCTTCCGATTATCGAAACGCAAGCGGGTGACGTTTCCGCGTTCGTTCCGACCAACGTAATTTCTATTACCGATGGTCAGATCTTCCTGGAATCAACACTGTTTAACGCCGGTATTCGTCCTGCGGTTAACCCGGGTATCTCCGTATCTCGTGTTGGTGGTGCTGCTCAGACCAAGATCATGAAAAAACTGTCCGGTGGTATCCGTACCGCTCTGGCACAGTATCGTGAACTGGCTGCGTTCTCTCAGTTTGCATCAGATCTTGACGATGCGACCCGTAAGCAGTTGAGCCATGGTCAGAAAGTGACCGAGCTCCTGAAACAGAAACAATATGCGCCGATGTCTGTTGCGCAGCAGTCTCTGGTTCTGTTCGCTGCTGAACGTGGTTACCTCGAAGATGTGGAACTGGCTAAAATCGGTAGCTTCGAAGCCGCTCTGCTGGCTTACGTTGACCGTGACCATGCTCCACTGATGCAAGAAATCAACCAATCTGGTGGCTATAACGACGAAATCGAAGGCAAGCTGAAAGGCATCCTCGATTCCTTCAAAGCAACTCAGTCCTGGTAAAGTCTGGCGGCTTGTCTTAGGGCAAGCCGCAAGGCATTGAGGAGAAGCTCATGGCCGGCGCAAAAGAGATACGTAGTAAGATCGCAAGCGTCCAGAACACGCAGAAGATCACCAAAGCAATGGAAATGGTCGCCGCGTCCAAAATGCGTAAAACGCAGGAACGCATGGCTGCCAGCCGTCCTTACGCAGAAACTATGCGTAAAGTGATTGGCCACCTGGCTTTGGGTAATCTTGAATACAAACACCCTTACCTGGATGAACGCGAAGTCAAACGCGTGGGCTACCTGGTGGTGTCCACTGACCGTGGTCTGTGTGGTGGCTTGAACACTAACCTGTTCAAAAAGCTGCTGGCTGACATGAAAGAGTGGTCCGATAAAGGCGTTCAAAGCGAAATCGCAATGATCGGCTCTAAAGGCGTCTCTTTCTTCAACTCTGTAGGCGGCAATATTGTTGCTCAGGTGACTGGTATGGGTGATAACCCTTCCCTGTCCGAGTTGATTGGCCCGGTGAAAGTGATGTTGCAGGCCTACGATGAAGGCCGTCTGGACAAGCTGTATGTTGTCAGCAACAAATTTATTAACACAATGTCTCAGGTTCCTACCCTTACCCAACTGCTGCCGTTACCGCCAGCAGAAGATGGTGAGCTGAAGAAGAAAACCTGGGATTATCTGTATGAACCTGATCCTAAAGCGCTGCTGGATACTTTGCTGCGCCGTTATGTGGAATCTCAGGTTTATCAGGGCGTCGTAGAAAACCTGGCCAGCGAGCAGGCCGCACGTATGGTGGCGATGAAAGCCGCTACCGACAATGGCGGCAGCCTGATTAAAGAGCTGCAGTTGGTTTACAACAAAGCTCGTCAGGCCAGCATTACTCAGGAACTCACCGAAATCGTCGGTGGCGCTTCCGCGGTATAACCAGGTTTACGTATTTAGAGGATTCGAGATGGCTACTGGAAAGATTATCCAGGTAATCGGCGCCGTGGTGGACGTCGAGTTCCCTCAGGATGCCGTACCAAAAGTGTACGACGCTCTTGAGGTTACAAATGGTAAAGACCGTCTGGTGCTGGAAGTTCAGCAACAGTTAGGTGGTGGCGTAGTTCGTACTATCGCCATGGGTACTTCTGATGGTTTGCGTCGTGGTCTGGAAGTTTCTAACCTCGATCACCCAATCGAAGTGCCGGTAGGTAAAGCAACTCTGGGTCGTATCATGAACGTCCTGGGCGAGCCTATCGACATGAAAGGCGATATCGGCGAAGAAGAGCGTTGGGCTATTCACCGTTCTGCTCCAAGCTACGAAGAACTGTCCAGCTCTCAAGACCTGCTGGAAACCGGCATTAAAGTAATGGACCTGATTTGCCCGTTCGCTAAGGGCGGTAAAGTGGGTCTGTTCGGTGGTGCGGGTGTTGGTAAAACTGTAAACATGATGGAGCTTATTCGTAACATCGCGATCGAGCACTCCGGTTACTCTGTGTTTGCAGGCGTGGGTGAGCGTACTCGTGAGGGTAACGACTTCTACCACGAAATGACCGACTCCAACGTTCTGGACAAAGTATCACTGGTTTATGGCCAGATGAACGAGCCACCAGGTAACCGTCTGCGCGTTGCGCTGACCGGTCTGACCATGGCTGAGAAGTTCCGTGACGAAGGTCGTGACGTTCTGCTGTTCGTTGATAACATTTACCGTTATACCCTGGCTGGTACAGAAGTATCTGCACTGCTGGGTCGTATGCCATCTGCGGTAGGTTACCAGCCAACTCTGGCAGAAGAGATGGGTGTTTTGCAGGAGCGTATTACCTCCACCAAAACTGGCTCAATCACTTCTGTTCAAGCGGTATACGTACCTGCGGATGACTTGACTGACCCATCTCCAGCAACCACCTTTGCTCACTTGGATGCAACCGTGGTACTGAGCCGTAACATCGCGTCTCTGGGTATCTACCCTGCGGTAGATCCACTGGATTCCACCAGCCGTCAGTTAGATCCACTGGTTGTTGGCCAGGAACACTACGACACCGCGCGTGGCGTGCAGTCTATTCTGCAACGTTACCAGGAACTGAAAGACATCATCGCCATTCTTGGTATGGATGAACTTTCTGAAGAAGATAAATTGGTTGTAGCACGTGCGCGTAAGATTCAGCGCTTCCTGTCTCAGCCATTCTTCGTAGCAGAAGTCTTTACCGGTTCTCCGGGCAAGTTTGTATCGCTGAAAGATACTATCCGTGGCTTTAAAGGCATCATGGACGGCGAATATGACCATCTGCCAGAGCAGGCGTTCTACATGGTTGGTACTATCGACGAAGCCGTTGAGAAAGCTAAAAAACTTTAACGCCTTAATCGGAGGGTGACATGGCAATGACTTATCACCTGGACGTCGTCAGCGCGGAGAGCCAAATGTTCTCCGGTCTGGTTGAGAAGATCCAGGTAACGGGTAGCGAAGGTGAGCTGGGGGTTTATCCTGGCCACGCCCCGCTGCTCACCGCCATTAAGCCTGGTATGATCCGCATCGTTAAACAGCACGGACATGAAGAGTATATCTACTTGTCTGGTGGTGTGATGGAAGTGCAGCCTGGCACGGTAACCGTGCTGGCCGATACCGCAATTCGTGGTCAGGACCTCGACGAAGCTCGAGCCCTGGAAGCGAAGCGTAAAGCGGAAGAGCGCATCCATAGTTCCCACGGTGATGTGGACTACGCTCAGGCTTCTGCTGAACTGGCTAAGGCGATCGCGAAACTTCGCGTTATCGAGTTGACCAGAAAAGCGATGTAACTACCTGCTTGAAAAGACAAATGCCAGCCAGGTTTCCCTGACTGGCATTTTTTTCGTCTGAACTATTCTACTGCTTTGTCAGAAACTCACCTGTTTTGAATGAACCATCAGCATTACGTTGCAACGGGACTGGCAGCGTCAACGACTGATAATCTTTTATACTCAGCTGCTTACCTTCGCTGTTTGCCGTTTTACCATTCCGAATGAAATAGTTGCTGTTATCTACATTTCCCGAGATAGCGTCATCATATTTTCCCTCAACGCTACGCAATGAAATGTTATCGGTGAACTTACCTTGAGTTTCCGCGCTGCCGTAAGGGCTTGGGCGGAAGATGTAGTTAAAGCGTTGGTTATCAACCGAAACGTTGTTAGCCACTACCAGCGCACCAGGGTTAAAGTTATCGGTAAAACCATCAAGGTGGTTACCAATCGCGATGCTGTTGTGGATTTCATGTGCGACAGGCTGCCCTTCCCCGCCCAGCTTGAAACCGTTGCTGGTGTTGTTACGGGCAATAGAGTTCTCGATCACCACAACGCCATTTGCACCGTCTTCAATCTTGTTGAACAGGTCATAGCCATCATCAATATTGTCGTGCGCATAGCATCCTTCAAGACGGTTTCCATCACCCACACGCATCTTCACCGCAAAGCCATCAGCATTGATTTTGCCCGGATCTTCATTACTGAAGGATTCGGCATTAACGACTTTGTTGTAGCTTGCCCACAACGGACGGCCTACATCAGCAGGAGATGAAATCTGGATGCCTGTGTCGTCATTTTTGTAGGCGATTACACTTTCGATAAGGTTATGGCTGCCCTGAACTCGTAAGCTCTTATCGGTGATTTCAATGCCTTTGACATGCCAGTAGTTACCATCCAAAGCCAGGCCGCGAATCACGACTTTGCCATCGGCCTCGAGGGTTTTCAGTTTGCCTTTTATGCCACTGTCAGCCGTCGAAATGGTAGTAAGTGGGTACTCACCGCTGCTTAAGATGATTTTTCCACCAGGAGAGATGAGGGAGATTGCGCTAGCCAAATCTAGTGGTGCGGATTTAGAACCATTGTTACTTGATGCACCATCTGGCGCTACGTAAAGCGTATTGCCTTCCATGTTTTTGACTTGCTCAACCATGAAGTTTTGGGTGACAGGGGTTTTGTCTTTACCGCTGGTTGGGGTAAAAGTCACGGTGAAACGTGCTTGCTCTTTAAGTGTGGTTGGCAGAGTGAACATCTCCCCGGCCTTGGCCACTTTTTCCTGACCGATCACAACTTCGTCCTGGCGTACGGTGAAATTGCCGTCATAGTTAGCGCGTGCCTGTACCACGTATTCGCTGGTGGTACTTTTTGCTGGAGAGGCAATTTGCATCACAACAGGCCATGCTTTCGGAACGAAAGATGCGGAAGCAACAGTATTTGCCGCACTCGTTTCTAATGACGCATCGCTAACAGTGATTTTGGCATTCCGGGAAGCAAAGAAACCGACGTAATACTTCTCTTTGTCCTGGCTTGTGATGATATCGGCGCGTTTAACATTTTCAGAAACCCATGCGTCGCTTCCGGCTGGAGCCCAAGAAGTCACAAACCCATCATTGGTACGCTCGAGCTTCATGCGGAAAGTCGGTGCTTTACTCAGATCAATGGCTTCCTGATAGCTTTTACGAGAAATAGTTGAGCCGGTATTTCCCCATGGCTGAGTAATACCATCACGCGCAATGGCCTGCATTTTCACGCGTGATGCGTCCTTTTTATCCTGCGTCATTATGGCATTCATCACCATATTGGAAGCCGCAGGGAACTCTTCGTAGCCTTCCTTCAGCGGCTCCTGGCGCGGATTGCCTAATACATCCCTTACCAGCATCCCGGCACCTTCCTGCGCGGCCGGTTTCGCACCATTTTCAGGGCCAAACTGATCGACAGTGACTGTTGCCTGTAAGACAAAATTCTCACTGGCGGGTAATGCGGTATAGAAGAATGTTAATCCATCGTGAGAGTTAGCGATTTTACCGCCACGGCTTTCGATGGTGATGGGTTTCGAAAGGTCGACGGAATCTGCTGTTGCCAGCTTTTTGCCGTCGATCGTTACGTTGTTCACACCCACTTTTTCAGGTAAGACGTTAGATGAAAAGTTAACATCTGTTGATTGCCCGAAAGCAATCGCGTGCCAGATGGGTTGTTGCTCTGCAGTTGCAGGCAGGGATAAAGCCGCGCCGCAAAGCGTAAGAGCCAGAGGTATTTTTGACGCCATTATTATTCTCCTTATAAATGTCCAAGCCATTATCTATAAAAATGAAACATTGTTTCTTTTATGCTTGTCACAAAGGATGATTTTTAAAACACTAACATTTCAAATATGTGGACTAGCTTTGTTTCCGGCCGAAAAGAAGTCTTAATCCACAGAGATCTATGGCTTTTGTTATTTCAGAAGTACTTTTTCCGAGCTTATCCACCTACAATTGAGCACGTGAGCAACTGAAAAGAGCTTCAGAAGCCTGTTTTTTAGGCATCGCGTTTTTTGTTGCAAAATATGTAGAATTTTCAACGTGAAATCGTTTTACTTCCCTCTCAAATTAAAGTCAGGACGCGTATGTCAAACAATGCGATGAGCGTGGTTATCCTAGCCGCAGGCAAAGGAACCCGCATGTATTCAGACCTCCCGAAGGTGTTACATACCCTTGCCGGGAAACCGATGGTTCAACATGTTATTGATGCGGCTAATAATTTAGGCGCGCAGCGTGTACATCTGGTTTACGGCCATGGCGGCGATCTGCTCAAAAATAAACTCAGCGATAGCTCTCTTAATTGGGTATTGCAGGCTGAGCAGCTTGGTACCGGCCACGCCATGCAGCAGGCCGCACCTTTCTTTGCTGACGACGAAGACATTCTGATGCTCTACGGCGACGTGCCGCTGATTTCTGTTGAGTCTTTGCAACGTCTGCGTGATGCCAAACCGCAGGGCGGTATCGGTTTGCTGACCGTAAAACTCGACGATCCAACCGGCTATGGCCGTATCGCTCGTGAGAATGGCAAGGTCGTTGGCATTGTTGAGCATAAAGACGCGACTGATGAACAACGCAAAATTGACGAAATCAATACCGGGATCCTGGTCGCGAACGGCGCAGACCTGAAACGCTGGCTGGCGAAACTCGATAATAACAATGCTCAGGGTGAGTTCTATATCACCGACATTATCGCGCTGGCGCACCATGAAGGCCGTGAAATCACCGCCGTACATCCTGACCGCTTAAGTGAAGTGGAAGGCGTGAACAACCGCCTGCAACTATCACGCCTTGAGCGCGTCTACCAGAGTGAACAAGCAGATAAACTGCTGCTGGCAGGTGTGATGCTGCGCGATCCTGCTCGTTTCGACCTGCGTGGTGAACTGACGCATGGGCGTGATGTAGAAATTGATACTAATGTCATTATTGAAGGTTCGGTGACCCTGGGTCATCGCGTCAAAATTGGCACCGGCTGCGTTATCAAAAACAGCGTGATTGGCGATGACTGTGAAATCAGTCCGTACACCGTTGTAGAAGACTCAACCCTTGCTGCTGCTTGTTCTATCGGCCCGTTTGCGCGTTTGCGCCCTGGCGCAGAACTGGCAGAAGGCGCACACGTCGGCAACTTCGTGGAAATGAAAAAAGCGCGTCTGGGTAAAGGTTCGAAAGCGGGTCACCTGAGCTATTTGGGTGATGCTGAAATTGGCGACAACGTGAATATTGGCGCTGGCACCATCACCTGTAATTACGACGGTGCGAACAAATTCAAAACCATCATCGGTGATGATGTATTTGTTGGTTCCGATAGCCAACTGGTGGCGCCTGTGACCATTGCTCGCGGTGCAACAATTGGCGCGGGCACAACTGTCACACGTAACGTTGGTGAAGACGAACTGGTTATCAGCCGCGTGAAGCAGACTCATATCCAGGGTTGGCTGCGTCCGGTTAAGAAAAAGTAATTTTGTATTTTCCTTCTCCCTGAATGGGAGAAGGCTGGGGTGAAGGTTGTTCTCGAAAATGACCCGCCCCGCAGTACTACCAAAACTATAACCCCACTCTCTACAAGGCTCGGGGCCCCGGAAAACGGGATATTTACCCAAAGAATTTCGTGCAGCCAACGCATCTGTAGTGCGAAAGGCAACGGGTAAAACAGGTCAGCGACAACACATGGCGTAATGCCATTATCAGGAATCTAATCTTATGTGTGGAATTGTTGGCGCGGTCGCGCAACGTGATATCGCTGAAATCCTTCTCGAAGGACTACGTCGTCTGGAATACCGTGGTTATGACTCTGCGGGCCTGGCAGTTGTTGACGAAAAAGGTCATATGACCCGTCTGCGTCGTCTGGGTAAAGTGAATAAGCTGGCTGAAGCCGCCGCGGAAACTGCGCTGCATGGTGGCACCGGTATTGCGCACACGCGTTGGGCGACTCACGGCGAACCATCAGAAGTTAACGCTCACCCGCATGTTTCCGAACATATTGTGGTGGTTCATAACGGTATCATCGAAAACTATGAACCGCTGCGTGAAGCTCTACAGGGTCGCGGTTACACCTTCGTTTCACAAACCGATACCGAAGTTATTGCTCACCTGGTTCACTGGGAACTGGAGCAAGGCGGTAGTCTGCGTGAAGCTGTGCTGCGTACCATCCCGCAACTGCGCGGCGCTTACGGCACCGTTATCATGGACACCCGTAACCCAGACGTGCTGCTGGCAGCTCGTTCAGGTAGCCCGATGGTTATCGGCCTGGGCATGGGCGAAAACTTTATCGCATCCGACCAACTTGCTTTGCTGCCAGTCACCCGTCGCTTCATCTTCCTCGAAGAAGGTGATATTGCGGAAGTGACTCGTCGCTCTGTAACAGTATTCGATACCAAAGGTGAGCAGGTTAAACGCCCTGATATCGAATCCAGTCTGCAATATGACGCGGGCGACAAAGGTATTTATCGCCACTACATGCAGAAAGAGATCTACGAACAGCCGAACGCGATTAAAAATACCCTGACTGGCCGCATTAGTCATGGCGCTATCGATCTCTCTGAGCTTGGCCCGCAGGCCAATGAAATGTTGTCTCAGGTTGAGCACATTCAAATTGTAGCGTGTGGCACCTCCTACAACTCAGGCATGGTTTCGCGTTACTGGTTTGAATCACTAGCAGGTGTGCCTTGCGATGTCGAAATCGCATCTGAGTTCCGCTACCGTAAATCAGCGGTACGTCGTAACAGCCTGATGATCACCCTTTCCCAGTCTGGCGAAACGGCAGATACCCTTGCAGCATTGCGATTGTCTAAAGAGCTGGGCTATTTGGGGTCGCTGGCAATCTGCAACGTGCCGGGTTCTTCTCTGGTGCGTGAGTCCGATCTGGCGCTGATGACCAACGCAGGCACTGAAATCGGTGTGGCATCTACCAAAGCGTTTACCACTCAGCTGACCGTCTTGCTGATGCTGGTGGCGAAACTGAGCCGCCTGAAAGGTGCTGATGCCTCTATTGAGCAAGACATTGTTCATGGTTTGCAGGCACTGCCAAGCCGTATCGAGCAGATGCTGTCCCAGGATAAACGCATTGAAGCATTGGCCGAAGATTTCTCTGACAAACATCATGCGCTCTTCTTAGGCCGTGGCGATCAGTACCCAATCGCAATGGAAGGCGCGCTGAAGCTCAAAGAGATTTCATATATTCACGCCGAAGCGTATGCGGCAGGCGAGCTGAAACACGGCCCGCTGGCGCTGATTGATGCAGATATGCCGGTTATTGTTGTGGCACCAAACAACGAATTACTTGAAAAGCTGAAATCGAATATCGAAGAAGTGCGCGCGCGTGGCGGCCATCTGTATGTATTTGCAGATAAAGACGCAGGGTTTACCAGCAGCGACAACATGCACATCATTGAGATGCCGCATGTAGAAGAGGTTATTGCACCTATCTTCTATACCGTACCGTTGCAGTTGCTGTCTTATCACGTTGCGCTGATCAAAGGCACCGACGTTGACCAGCCACGAAATCTGGCGAAATCAGTGACGGTTGAATAAGCCGTTCTAAATAGACACGCAAAATAAAAAAGGCCGGTTGCGCTAAGCACAACCGGCCTTTTTACTGCTAAATCAATTCTCTTCCTGCGTCACCAGTTTTGGTTCTTCAGGGGATTTCAGCAGAACCCACAAGACAATTGCCCCGATTACGTCGAACACGGAAAGCACCGCGAACAACGGGCTGAAACCAACCGTGTCGGCCAGAGCACCCACAACCAGTGCAAACATGGTGCTGGCAGTCCAGGCTGCCATGCCGGTAAAACCGTTGGCGGTGGCGACTTCGTTGGAGTCGAACATATCAGAAGACAACGTGATAAGCGCGCCAGACAATGACTGGTGGGCAAAGCCGCCAACGCACAACAGTGCGATCGCAACCATCGGGCTGCCAAACAAACCGACCATGCCTGGCAGAATCATCAGTGCAGCACCCATTGTGACCACCAGCTTGCGGGATACCACGATATTCACGCCAAAAGCTTTCTGGAACATACCCGGCAGGTAACCACCAATGATGCAGCCGAAATCAGCGAACAGCATCGGGATCCAGGCAAACATAGCGATATCTTTGAGGTTAAAGCCGTAGGTGTGGACCATAAACAGCGGGATCCACGCGTTAAACGTCCCCCACGCAGGTTCAGCCAGGAAACGCGGTAATGCGATACCCCAAAACTTACGTTGTTTGAGCAGGCGGCCAATACGGACTTTCTCAACCTTTGGTTTCTCAGGCTGCCCATCGGTTATATAGAGATACTCTTCCCGGGACAGTGATTTGGTTTTTGACGGGCGGTTATAGGTGAAATACCAACCAGCTGCCCACAGCACGCTGAAAACACCGACGATAATAAACGCCAGTCTCCAGTCTCTGATATAGATTGCCCATGCGACCAGTGGAGGAGCAATAACCGCGCCAATAGAGGAACCAACGTTGAAATAGCCCACTGCTACCGAACGTTCAGTATCCGGGAACCATTCAGTTACTGATTTCAAACCAGCAGGTATCATCGCACTTTCGGCGAAACCGCCGAGACCACGGAACATTGCCAGGCCTTTCCAGCCGGTAGCAAATGACGCGCCAATGCAGAACACGCCCCACATCAGGCCAAAAATGGTGTAACCCACTTTAGTGCCTAATGTATCAAGCAGATAACCGGCAATAGGTTGTGCAATGGTGTAGCAGGCCGAGAATGTCGCAATAATGTAAGAGTATTGCTGGGTGGTAATGTGCAGATCGCTCTGTAATGTTGGCGCTGCGGCAGAAATAGTATTTCGGGTTAAATAACAAAGAATGGTGCCTAATGTCACCAGTGACAGCATAAACCAGCGCTTGTGGCCTGTTTTGCGCATAAAGAATCCCCGTTTTTCAAGCAATAAGTGGCCTGACCGCTGCAAGGCAGCAGGCAATTAAATAATTCAGAGGAGATAAAAATCAGCGGCGCTTCAGAAGACGTCGAGGATTCTGGTTTGGCCCATCCTGGACTTGTTTTTGTTATGTAGATCACACTATGTGTTGATAATGAACCTGTGTTTCACTTTTATTTGTGATTCATCTCAATTTTTTGTGTGTAATCTACCCCTAACGGGTAACGTATGTGACGTGTGTCACATTTCTTTAAGTGATGAGTAAATGGTGATTATGCAAAATATGAATGATACGCACCGCGAAATGCCCGCCGATTCACCCATACGAATTAATAAGTACATTAGCGATTGCGGTATCTGCTCCCGCCGTCAGGCCGATCGTTACGTTGAGCAGGGCGAAGTGTTTATTAATGACAGGCAGGCGAGTTTTGGCGCTCAGGTATTTTCCGGGGATGTGGTGAAGCTAAACGGTCAGCTTATTGCACCACGTGATGACAACGATCTCGTGCTGATGGTTTTGAATAAGCCTGTAGGCATCATCACCACAATGGAAAAGAGTGAGCGCGATAACATCAGCGGTCTCATTCATAGCGACAAACGCGTTTCTCCTATCGGGCGTCTGGATAAAGATTCGCAGGGACTCATTTTACTGACCAACCATGGTGATGTAGTTAATAAAATTCTACGCGCTGGTAACAATCACGAAAAAGAGTATGTAGTCACCGTCAACAAACCGATATCTGACGAGTTTATTGTTGGGTTGAGCGCGGGTGTTCCGATACTGGGTACAGTAACCAAACCCTGTAAAGTGACGAAAGAATCTCCCCAAATATTTCGTATCACATTAGTTCAGGGGTTGAACCGTCAGATCCGCCGGATGTGTAAGTATTTTGGCTATGAAGTCACCCGGCTTGAACGAATCCGTATCATGAATATCCATCTGGAAGGGTTGCCGTTAGGGGAATCACGCCATTTAACTGGCGAGGAAAAAAGCGAGTTATTGAAGCGGATTAAGCACTCAGAATCCGCAGTGTGACAGGTAGAAATATGCAGCAAAGCTGTCTGTCATAAAACTGTCATATTTAATACATTTAACTGTCACCAAACTGTCCTATTTTCTATCCTGCATCCACTAAACAACGATTTACGTTCACCTCTGCAGGAGACACTATGAAAGCTATGCGTACCACTGTCGCAACTGTTGTCGCCGCGACCTTCTCCCTGACTGCTTTTGGCGCAAACGCCGCTGCAAGCCTGACTGGTGCCGGTGCAACATTCCCTGCGCCGGTGTATGCCAAATGGGCAGATACCTACAATAAATCAACTGGTAACAAAGTTAACTACCAGGGTATTGGCTCCTCCGGTGGCGTTAAACAAATCATTGCTAACACCGTGGATTTCGGTGCGTCTGATGCTCCTCTGGCTGAAGATAAACTGCAACAAGAAGGGCTGTTCCAGTTCCCGACTGTTATCGGCGGTGTCGTTCTGGCAGTTAACCTGCCTGGCGTGAAATCCGGTGAGCTGGTGCTCGACGGTAAAACTCTGGGTGACATCTACCTGGGCAAAATCAAAAAATGGGATGACGAAGCAATCGCTAAACTCAACCCAGGCATGAAATTGCCACAGCAGAATATCGCCGTTGTGCGTCGTGCTGACGGTTCCGGTACTTCCTTCGTATTCACCAGCTACCTGGCGAAAGTGAACGAAGAGTGGAAATCTAAAATCGGTGCAGGCTCAACGGTAAACTGGCCAACGGGTCTGGGCGGTAAAGGTAACGACGGTATCGCAGCCTTCGTTCAACGCCTGCCGGGTTCAATTGGTTATGTTGAATATGCTTACGCTAAGCAAAACAACCTCGCTTATACCAAACTGGTTTCAGCAGATGGTAAGCCAGTAGCACCTTCGGAAGAAAACTTTGCTAATGCAGCGAAGGGTGCGGACTGGAGCAAATCATTCGCTCAGGATCTGACTAACCAGAAAGGTGACGGCGCGTGGCCAATCACGTCCACCACTTTCATCCTGGTTCACAAAGAGCAGAAAAACCCAGAGCAAGGCGCTGAAGTGCTGAAGTTCTTCGATTGGGCATATAAAGACGGTGCTAAACAGGCAAGTGACCTGGATTACGCCGCTCTGCCAGACGCTGTGGTTGAGCAGGTTCGTGCTGCATGGAAGACCAACGTGAAAGACAGCTCCGGTAAGGCGCTGTACTAATTTTTTAAAGCTCGGGTGATAAAACCCGGTGTATAGAGTAACTTACGCCGGGTAAACCCAACACTACAAAGAGTAAGCTATGGCAGTAAGTAAGCCGGTGTTCAAAGCTCCTGGCAAACAAGGTGATGTCATTTTCAGTGCGCTGGTAAAACTGGCTGCGCTGATTGTGCTATTTCTGCTGGGTGGCATCATCATCTCCCTGATCATCTCCTCCTGGCCGAGTATCCAGAAGTTTGGTTTCTCATTCCTGTGGACTAAAGAGTGGGATGCTCCAAATGATATTTATGGTGCGCTGGTGCCGATTTACGGCACGCTGGTCACCTCGTTCATTGCGCTGTTAATTGCTGTACCGGTGAGTTTCGGTATCGCGCTGTTCCTGACAGAACTTGCACCAAACTGGTTGCGCCGCCCGCTGGGTATCGCCATCGAACTGCTGGCTGCAATCCCAAGTATCGTGTACGGCATGTGGGGCCTGTTTATCTTTGCTCCGCTGTTTGCGAAATACTTCCAGGAACCTGTCGGCAACGTGCTCTCTTCTGTGCCGATTGTTGGCGAGCTGTTCTCTGGCCCGGCATTCGGTATCGGTATTCTCGCCGCAGGCGTAATACTGGCCATTATGATCATTCCGTACATTGCAGCCGTTATGCGTGATGTATTTGAACAAACCCCTGTGATGATGAAAGAGTCGGCCTACGGCATTGGCTGCACCACATGGGAAGTTATCTGGCGCATCGTTTTACCGTTTACCAAAAACGGCGTGATTGGTGGTGTGATGTTGGGTCTGGGCCGTGCTCTGGGTGAAACCATGGCAGTGACCTTTATCATCGGTAACACCTACCAGCTCGACAACGCCTCGCTGTATATGCCGGGCAACAGTATTACTTCTGCACTGGCGAACGAATTTGCTGAAGCGGAATCTGGCCTGCACACCGCAGCGCTGATGGAGCTTGGCCTGATTCTGTTTGTGATCACCTTTATCGTACTGGCTATCTCTAAGTTCATGGTTATGCGTCTGGCGAAGAATGAAGGAGCGCGTTCATGACGACAATGGAAATGCAAAGCCGCGCGGCGCTCGCAGAATCACGCCGCAAAATGCAGGCACGTCGTCGGTTCAAAAACCGCATTGCTCTGACACTTTCAATGGGAACCATGGCGTTTGGCCTGTTCTGGTTGGTGTGGATACTATTCTCTACGGTGACTCGCGGTATCGATGGTATGTCGATTGCGCTGTTTACCGAAATGACACCACCGCCAAACACCGAAGGTGGTGGTTTAGCCAACGCCCTTGCGGGTAGCGGCCTGTTAATCCTGTGGGCGACCGTGTTTGGTACGCCGCTTGGCATCATGGCGGGTATCTACCTGGCGGAGTACGGACGTAAATCGTGGCTGGCAGAAGTGATTCGTTTTATTAACGACATCCTGCTTTCAGCCCCATCCATCGTCGTCGGCCTGTTTGTTTACACCATTGTTGTCGCGAAGATGCAGCACTTCTCTGGCTGGGCTGGTGTGATTGCACTGGCGCTGTTGCAGGTGCCAATCGTGATTCGTACCACCGAAAACATGTTGAAACTGGTGCCAGATAGCCTGCGCGAAGCGGCTTACGCTCTGGGCACGCCAAAGTGGAAGATGATTTCCGCAATTACATTGAAGGCTTCTGTTTCCGGGATTATTACCGGGGTATTGCTGGCGATTGCTCGTATCGCGGGTGAAACCGCCCCGCTGCTGTTCACGTCGCTCTCCAACCAGTTCTGGAGTACTGACATGATGCAGCCGATTGCCAACTTGCCAGTGACGATATTCAAATTTGCGATGAGCCCATTTGCCGAATGGCAACAGTTAGCCTGGGCTGGCGTTCTGATTATTACCCTTTGCGTACTGCTGCTAAATATTCTGGCGCGCGTGATTTTCTCAAAGAGTAAACACGGTTAAATTTTGCGACGCGGCAAAGGCGGCGTCGGATGGAGATTAAGAAACAGATGAGTATGGTCGATACTACCCCAGACAAAATTCAGGTTCGTGATTTGAACTTCTATTACGGTAAGTTCCATGCCCTGAAAAACATCAATCTGGATATCGCAAAAAACCAGGTTACCGCGTTCATTGGCCCGTCAGGCTGTGGCAAATCCACCCTGCTGCGTACATTCAACAAAATGTACTCGCTCTATCCAGAGCAGCGTGCTGAAGGTGAGATTCTGCTGGATGGGGAAAACATCCTCACCCAAAGCCAGGATATCGCCCTGCTGCGTGCCAAAGTCGGCATGGTATTCCAGAAGCCGACGCCATTCCCAATGTCGATTTATGACAACATCGCGTTCGGTGTGCGTCTGTTTGAAAAGCTGTCACGCAGCGACATGGACGAGCGTGTGCAGTGGGCTTTGACCAAAGCCGCATTGTGGAATGAAACCAAAGATAAATTACACCAGAGCGGATACAGTCTCTCCGGTGGCCAGCAGCAACGCCTGTGCATTGCTCGCGGTATCGCGATTCGCCCGGAAGTGTTGTTGCTTGATGAGCCGTGTTCAGCGCTTGACCCAATCTCGACTGGTCGTATTGAAGAGCTGATCACTGAGCTGAAAGAAGATTACACCGTGGTGATCGTTACCCACAACATGCAGCAAGCGGCGCGTTGTTCAGATCACACAGCGTTTATGTACCTGGGTGAGCTGATTGAATTTAGCGAAACCGACACGCTGTTTACAACGCCTGCCAAAAAGCAGACTGAAGATTATATTACTGGCCGCTACGGTTGATTTGGAGAAACAAATGGATAGCCTCAATCTCAACAAACACATTTCCGGCCAGTTTAACGCCGAGCTGGAATATATCCGCACTCAGGTGATGACCATGGGTGGGCTGGTGGAGCAACAGCTTTCTGATGCGATCACCGCCATGCACAATCAAGATGGCGAGCTGGCAAAGCGCGTTATCGAAGGCGACCAGAAAGTTAACATGATGGAAGTGGCAATCGATGAAGCCTGTGTGCGCATCATCGCTAAGCGCCAGCCAACCGCCAGTGACTTACGCCTGGTGATGGCTATCATCAAAACGATTTCTGAGCTGGAACGTATTGGCGATGTGGCAGATAAAATCTGCCGCACGGCGCTGGAGAAATTCTCGCATCAACACCAGCCGCTGTTGGTGAGCCTGGAATCACTGGGCCGCCACACCGTGCAAATGCTGCATGACGTGCTGGATGCGTTTGCGCGTATGGATCTTGATGAAGCTGTGCGTATCTACCGCGAAGATAAGAAAGTTGACCAGGAATATGAAGGCATCGTGCGCCAGTTGATGACTTATATGATGGAAGACTCGCGCACTATTCCAAGTGTGCTGACCGCGTTGTTCTGCGCGCGTTCTATCGAACGTATCGGCGACCGTTGCCAGAATATCTGCGAGTTCATCTTCTACTTCGTCAAAGGACAGGACTTCCGTCATGTCGGTGGCGACGAGCTGGATAAGCTGCTGGCGGGTAAAGACCCGAAAGAGTGATCAAAAAAACGTCATAAAAAACGCCAGCGAATTGCTGGCGTTTTTATTGGTGCATCGTTCAACGGTTAGCGAACGATAATGCCGAGCAAAATACCCAGCGCACCAAAGTCAGCATCGCTGAACGTGGTGTTAGCAAAACCGATATCGCCCAGCACTGGCAGCAGGAATACTGGCAGGAAGGTGATCAGCAAGCCCTGCGCAAAAGCACCCAGAATCGCCCCACGACGCCCACCGGTTGCATTACCAAACACACCTGCCGCAGCACCCACGAAGAAGTGTGGAACCACACCTGGAATAATCACTGTCATATTCAGCAGATATAACGCGAACATACCGATTAAACCTGCCGCAAAGCTACTCAGGAAGCCGACCAATACCGCATTAGGTGCGTAAGGGAAAACGACCGGGCAGTCGAGCGCAGGCTTCGCATTCGGTACCAGCTTATCGGAAATGCCTTTAAACGCCGGAACGATCTCCGCAATCACCATGCGCACACCTTGCAGAATGATGTACACGCCAGCCGCGAAGGTAATGGATTGCATAATTGAGAACATGAACCAGTTTTTACCGCCGCTCAGCTCTTTCACCACATCAGCTCCAGCAAACAGGCAAGTCACAAGGAAGATGATGCTCATGGTAAAGGAGATGGCTACCGGCGTGTCGCGCAAGAACAGCAGACTTTTCGGTACATTCATGTCTTCAGTCGAGTGTTCTTTATTACCAAACTTGCTACCGATAAAACCCGCCAGCACATAAGATAATGTCGAGAAGTGGCCGATTGCCACGTCGTCAGAACCGGTAACTTTCTTCATGTAAGGGTGCGCAATCGCCGGGAAGAACACCATCGCCACGCCAACAACCAGAGAGCCTACAGCGATTAACGTAACACCGCTCATACCAGCCGTTGCCAGAATCACTGCTACCATCATCGACATAAATAACGTGTGATGACCGGTCAGGAAGATGAATTTCCACGGCGTGAAACGGGCAATCAGGATGTTGATAACCATGGCGAAGAACATGATCATCGCCATCTCTTTACCGAAGCTTTTCTGTGCAACGGAAACAATGGCTTCGTTGTTAGGCACGACACCCTGAATACCAAAGGCGTGCTGGAAAATGTTCGCAAAATCACCCAGCGAGGACACAACCAAACCTGCACCGGCACCTAAGATCACAAAACCCATAATGGTTTTGACTGTGCCTTTAATGCATTCTGTGACAGGTTTTTTCTGGGCAATCAAACCAATCAGGGCGATTAAACCGACCAGCACCGCTGGTTCGGAAAGTACATCGCTCATCAAAAAACGAAAGAAATCCATATCGACCCCTACTTACAGTGCGCCTAACTCGGTTAATGCCACGGACAAACGTTCTTTCATGGCTTTCTTATCGATCATGTTATCCAGTGCGACGATTTTGCCGCCGACAGACTGCGCGACTAACTGCTCAGCAATGTCTTTGGTGCCGACAAAAATATCGCCTGGAGTGCCTTTAGCCGAGCCAAGGTCAACGTGATCAACATCCGCACTAACACCCAGATCTTTCAGGATGGTTTTAATGCTCATTTCTATCATCAGGCTGGTGCCTAAACCGTTACCGCAAACCACTGTGATTTTCATAATTTTCCCCTGGATTAAGAGCCTATCCCATTAGGCTATTTTATTTGTTCGTTCGGTCTTGGGCTGTGCTCAAAATCCTCACGTACTACGTGTACGCTGCGGTTTTTCCGCGCAGTCCGATCCCAAACGGTCTGCAACAATTACGCCTACTGGGCCAGGCTCTAATAGCGCGCAATGACGGACAAAATGTCCTGCGTTGTTTTGGCCATCAAAATGGCCTGAATGTCTTGTTCGTTATCGAATAATTGGGCGAGTTGAGAAATCGCTTCAATGTGGCTGGTGCTGTCGGTTGCGGCCAACACGATCAATAACTTCACCGGATCGTTTTCATCGGCATCAAAATTCACGCCTGAGGTAATCAGGGTCAGCGCCAGTGCCAGTTTATTTGCGCCCTCTTCTGGACGCGCATGTGGCATCGCAATGCCTGGACCCACTACGTAATACGGGCCGATAGCTTCATGCGAGCGATAAATAGCCTCGACATAACGTGGTTCAATCGAGCCATTTTCAACCAACGGGCGACATGAAATTGCCACGGCTTCTCGCCAGTCTTTAGCCTGCTCGACGACCTGAATGACCTCTGTCGTTAATAGATTATTTAACATGCGACTGATAACTCCCGATGATAATTAACAGGAGGGTAGATTTTTTGTGCAGACATTAATGTGATGGTTGTCTCATTTGATAGCGCTACCTGATAGCGCTATCAAGGATTGTGATAGCGCTATCATTTCTCCCTGGTCCGTCTTTGGCTATATCGAGTTCCTGCATATACAATGCGTGAGAGTTTTTGCTAACGTGATCAATGGTCTGACGAACAGACGGTGAAATAAGAATAATGAAAACAGTTAGTTGTATTAGCTCGGGGAGGCAGAATGGAAAAACCGCGTAAGCGCCGAGGTACCGGGCGAGTCACTCTGCAAGAAGTTGCAAATTATGCGGGCGTCGGAACCATGACCGTTTCCCGGGCATTAAGAACCCCGGAACAGGTCTCTGACAAACTGCGAGAGAAGATTGAGCAGGCAGTGGAGGAGTTGGGTTATATCCCCAATCGGGCAGCGGGAGCACTGGCTTCCGGCCATAGCGATACGGTCGCCGTTCTGATTCCTTCTTTAACCGACAAAGCCAGTTCGCGCTTTATGCAGTCGCTACAGCAGGTGCTAAATAAAAATGAATTCCAGCTCCTGCTAGGTTGCCACGAACATAATCAGCATAAAGAAGCTGAAATATTAATGACGTTGCTGCAAAGCAACCCGGCCGCGTTGGTGATTTTTGGCTCGCAGCTGGCAGAGAAAACCTGGCAAATACTCGAAAAGGCTAACATTCCGACGATTAACGTTGTGGGTTCCCCGTTTAGCCAGGCGAAGATTTCCCTCGAAACGGCATTTTTTGAGGCGGCGCATAAGCTGACCGAACACCTGCTGGATCAGGGCTACAAAAATATCGGTTTTATTGGTGCGCACATGGACAATCGCCTGCAACGCCAGCAGCTGAATGGCTGGCATAAAGCGATGCTCAGCCGCTACCAGAACTCTGATCAGGTGATTACCACTCCGGAAGCCGCAAGCCTACAGTTCGGGCGTTATGCGTTGACCGAAATACTGCAACGCCAGCCGGAACTCGATGCTGTTATTTGCAGCCATGAAGACATAGCCCTTGGGATTATGTTTGAGTGCCAGCGCCGTTTGCTGAAAATCCCGGGTAACATTGCTGTCGCTTGTCTCGATGGCTCCGACAGTTGCGATCAAACGCACCCGACGCTGACTTCCATACGTATAGATTATAAAAAAATGGGCAAAGAGGCAGGTAAGATGCTGATTGAGTTGCTAAATAACGATGATGATGAGTTAGATGAATCGCGCGTTGAACTATTCAGTTATCAGATTGAATTACGCCAAAGTACCTGAGTCATGGGGCGGATAAGCGAAATCGCCATCCGCCATCTTCGTTAACCTGTAATATCCCAACCCCGTGCGCGCCATAACTCCGGCAACTGCGCTAAATCGGTAAAGGTTGTCACTTTTGGGTGGTCAATCGGCTTGTTATGCGGGTCGGCGCAAAAATAGAAAACTTCCATGCCTGCGGCAATACCTGATTGTGCACCAGCCATTGAATCATCCACCAGCACGCAGTTTTTCACATCCACATTCATCGCGTTGGCGGCGTGGTACATAATGGCCGGATCGGGTTTCCACGTCTGAATATCGTAGCCGCTAAACAGTTTGTCCGGGAAATGGTGGAGCATGCCGGTTTTGCCCAGCGACTGATGCATCTTGCTGACCGGGCCGTTGGAAACGATACACATCGGCACGGTGATTTTCTCGACTAACGCTGCTGCACCTTCAATCTCAACCAGTTCGCTGTCGAACAGCCGAGAAACTTCCGCGCGATAAATCGGCTCCAGCTCCTCTTTTGGCAAGCTCACTCCATGTTGGGCATTTATCGTGTCGATTATCTCGTAGAGCTTGATCCCCTTGAAGGTCTTATGAACCTCATCGAGCGCAAGCTCGATGCCGTATTGCGCAAACATATGCACGTAGGCTTTGGAGCAAATAACCTCACTATCAACGAGCGTGCCATCGCAGTCGAAGAACACCGCATCTATCCGGGACATACCGCCTCCTTTTATTAAAGTGAACATGCATCTTACCCAATTTGCGCAATTTTTGCGGCACGCAATCGTTGCCGTATAAGAAAATGCAATGAAAAAAAATCTGTGTTGACCATCATGTTTTGTATTTTTTGGTATAGGATAGCGACGGATTTTCCCTCTCAATGTTCGGAATTAAGACTAATGAGCCAACCACAATCTACTCCGGCCGCAAATCCGGGGCTGCTCGAGCGCGTGTTTAAACTGCGCGAACACGGCACCACGGCACGCACTGAAGTGATCGCCGGTCTTACGACCTTCCTGACGATGGTGTATATCGTTTTCGTCAACCCGCAGATCCTTGGCGCCGCTGGTATGGATACCCAGGCCGTTTTTGTCACCACCTGTTTGATTGCCGCATTAGGTAGCATCCTGATGGGTATTTTCGCCAACCTGCCAGTCGCACTGGCTCCGGCAATGGGCCTGAATGCGTTCTTCGCCTTTGTGGTTGTTGGCGCGATGGGGATCTCCTGGCAAATCGGGATGGGCGCCATTTTCTGGGGTGCCGTAGGTTTGCTGTTGCTGACCATTTTCCGCGTGCGTTACTGGATGATTGCTAATATTCCGGTGAGCTTGCGCATCGGTATCACCAGCGGTATTGGGCTATTCATCGGGATGATGGGCCTGAAAAATGCCGGTATTATCGTGGCTAATAAGGACACGCTGGTAACCATTGGTAACCTGACTTCGCACAGCGTACTGCTGGGCGCGCTGGGCTTCTTTATTATCGCCATCCTTGCCTCGCGTAATATTCACGCAGCCGTACTGGTTTCGATTGTGGTGACTACGCTACTGGGCTGGATGTTGGGCGATGTGCAATACCACGGCATTGTTTCTGCACCACCAAGCGTGTTGTCTGTTGTGGGTCAGGTTGATTTAGCCGGCTCCCTGAACATTGGTCTGGCGGGCGTTATCTTCTCCTTTATGCTGGTTAACTTGTTTGACTCATCCGGCACGCTGATTGGCGTAACAGATAAAGCAGGTCTTGCCGACGAAAAAGGGAAATTCCCACGCATGAAGCAAGCGCTGTACGTTGATAGCGTTTCATCTGTTGCGGGTGCGTTTATCGGGACTTCTTCCGTTACCGCGTATATCGAAAGCACTTCTGGTGTGTCTGTTGGCGGGCGTACTGGCCTGACGGCAGTTATCGTTGGTTTGCTGTTCTTGCTGGTGATCTTCCTGTCACCGCTGGCGGGTATGGTTCCGGCATATGCAGCAGCAGGTGCTCTGATTTACGTTGGTGTGTTGATGACATCCAGCCTGTCGCGTGTGAAATGGGATGACCTGACTGAAGCGGTTCCGGCGTTTATTACTGCCGTGATGATGCCATTTAGCTTCTCAATCACCGAAGGTATCGCACTCGGCTTCATCTCTTATTGCGTGATGAAACTCGGCACGGGCCGCTGGCGTGAAATCAGCCCATGCGTGATTGTTGTGGCGCTGTTGTTTGTGCTGAAAATCGTATTTATTGACTCACACTAATAGTGTTTTGTAGGGTGGATTAGCGTAAGCGACATCCACCATAATTTATGCCTGTTTTGTCGGATGTCGCTGCGCTAATCCGACCTACGTATGATTCTCTCTGCGATACCTGCCCGGCGGCTGATTAAACGTGCGCGTAAATATCCGCGTAAACGTCTGCTGCGAATCAAAACCATACTTCAGGCTAATATCGTAAACCTTGTTATCGGTATCGCGTAAATCACGTGCTGCCAGTAGCAATTTACGATCGCGGATATATTTCCCGAGACTCTCGCCTTTGTACTGCATAAACAAACGCTGCAAGTGCCACTTCGAATAACCCGCATGACTGGCAATATCATCAATGCGTAATGGCTGATGCAAATTGTCGTCAATCCACTGAACGATGGTGTCGATAACCTGAGCTGAAATTGTCATTTATCCCCCTGCGCGGTTCATTTACATGGCACCAGCAGACTCCCACCAGGCGCTAAATTGTTGGGCGTTGTCGTTCATCAATACAGGCTCACCCTGTTTCGGTGTTAACAGGCGAAAATCTTTATCCGCACTGGCTTGCGCAAGGCTTTTGTAGGGTGCATCCCAGGTGTGCTTAGCCAGTACAAAACGACCCGCATGGCCGGGAAGTACAGCGTGAGCATTCAAATCAACGGCAGCCTGCGCAGTCTCGTTCGGCATCATATGAATATTGTTCCAGTCTTCGTCGTACTGGCCGTTTTCCATGATGGCAAGATCAACCGAACCAAACTGTTCGCCGATAGCTTTGAAATGAGGCCCGTAGCCGGTATCGCCGCTGTAATAGACTTTATGGTCATTGGTGACGAACATAAAACTCGCCCATAGCGTCTGGTTGCTTTTCAGGCTGCGGCCTGAGAAGTGGCGAGCGGGTAAAACATGTACAGTCAGCGCATTCGAGACATTTACCGCCTGGTTCCAGTCTTTTTCATGAATGATGTCGCTATTTACTCCCCAGTAACGCAGATGCGAACCCACACCCAGTGGCGTAATCACCTGGCGGATTTTCGGTTTCAGCGCTTTGATGGTCGCGTAATCCAGATGATCGTAATGGTCATGGGAAATAATCAGCAGATCGATCACTGGCATCGACTCAGCCGTCCATGGGTAATCGCCGGGAAACGCTTTATTCAGAAATGAAAAAGGTGCCGCGTAACTACTGAATACCGGGTCGATAAGAATGCGTTTGCCAGCCAGTTGGATGTACCACGAGGAGTGGCCGAGCCAGACCATGGTGTCTTGTTCTATCGGTAGGTTCGCCAGATCGGTTTTCACTAATGGCAAAGGTTGCTGCGGGCGCGCATTTTCAATTTTGTTGGTTAAAAACTCCCACATCGCTGCCAGCTTACTTTTCTTGCCGGTATAGCCTTCGGTAGGAACCTGGTTACGAAATTGCCCGTCAACGTAATGGGCTGAACGCTCAACTAAACTTAAACCTTCCCCTTGCGGAGCCTGGCCAAACCCGGCATTCAGGACAAAAGGCAAACTGGCTGCTGTTGCAATCAACATAATTATTACCGCGTATAAGGAGAGACGTTTCATATCCAGGCCTGCATATTCCGTACCATCCACTGGTACAATGCTATTAAACTTGATAATGAGTGAGTAAGCACTCATTATAGGTGCGGCGTGATAACCGTCAAGATCATTTTCAATCGCTGACATTGCGCGTTGCAGTGCTGTAGCTTGCGTGATTCAATTTGTGTTTTGGTGTGAATGAGGAAAAACGTTGTGGCTCGTCCGAAGAGTGAAGATAAGAAACTAGCGATACTGGAAGCGGCGACCATCGCTATTGGCCAGGCGGGGATCGTTGCGTCTACTGCGCAGATTGCTCGTGCTGCCGGTGTGGCAGAAGGCACACTGTTTCGCTATTTTGCCACGAAGGACGATTTGCTCAACGAGCTGTACCTGCATTTGAAACAGGGCTTACTTTTTTCGATGCAGGAGAATCTGGACCGCACACTGAAAGACCCGAAAGAATATACCCGTTACATCTGGAACAGTTATATCGACTGGGCAATCCGCAACTCACAAGCCCACCGCGCGATTCGTCAATTAGCGGTGAGCGATAAGATAGGCGAAGAAACCAAGCAGAAAGTGGCAGAGATGTTCCCGGAAATGCATGAGATCTGCTCGCAGTCGATATTGAAAGCTTTTCAAAACGGCCCGTACCGAGCCTTTAGCGACGCGATGTTTTCATCACTGGCAGAAACGACTATGGAGTTCGCCAGCCGCGAACCGGAGCGTGCTGGCGATTATAAAGCACTCGGATTCGAGTCTATGTGGCGCGCACTAGCGAATTAGCTTTTAACCCGCTTAATATAATCACCAAAAGCTGCCAGTTGCCCAGCCAGATGGTCGAGCGTGCTTTGATCGACCACTTCACCTGTTTGTGTATCGACTTTATTCTGAATCACGCCGCCCATAAATTCTGGCTTGTTCATCACCATCGCGTCGAGGAACACCAGAATCTGGCGTAGATGGTACTGACAACGCGCGCCGCCAATTGCGCCCATTGAACTGGTTTGAATCAGCACGGGCTTACCCGCCAGAGGCTGCTCAGGCAAACGAGATAGCCAGTCGATGGCATTCTTCAGCCCGCCCGGTACCGAGTAGTTATATTCCGGAGTGACAATCACCACACCGTCAGCGGCGCGAATTTGTTCAGCAATCGCTTCCACAGTTGATGGGAAACCCTCTTCTTGCTGCACATCGGCGTCATACAGGGGAATGTCTTTAATCGACGGTAACGCATCAACGCTCATTCCCGCAGGAGCGATTCCTGGCAAAGTACGAGCAACCATGGCATTGAATGAGCCATGACGTAGGCTACCTAATAGCGTAACTATCTTTAACGTGTCGGACATGAATACTCCTTGGTGTCAGTACGTTCGGAAACGATCAGTTTTGATATAACACTTTTTCTGACGACATGCTGGTTAAGCGAATAATGCTGCCATTAAGATCCCGATAGCGAGATTTTACATCTCCCAGACTATGCCAGTTCTGCGGAGCTTCAAATTCCCACAAACTGAGCTTTTCAATGGCGGGTGACACCACGCATCCCCAGATCAAGAGTCCTTCCACATCGCTGATCGCTTCAATTTCTGATTGGTCGCTAGCGCGTATTCGCCCAGCGCCCGGCAGAAGCTGCAAACTTTCTTCGCGGCCTGTCAGTTTAAAAGTGCTTTGATGCAATGTGCGTAGCTGTGCGCGGGCTTCATCTGGGTTTTTTTGATTGTTTATCCAGATGGATTCATTACTGCGTAAAGTGGAGCCCGAAGCGACAGAGGGGAGATGCCCAAAAGACTGATTAATCTCAATATCTAATCCACAGCGGCCTTCGGTTGTTATCAGAACAGCGACATTGTTTCCGGCATAGGCAATGCTGAAGTCCATCAATGAAGGATCGGCAAAGTGTGGGCGTCCAGCAGCAGTGGCGACGATTCTCGGCAGTTGTTGAATGCCATAAAGCATATGTAGCAATTCAGCCAACAGACTGCGGGAGGCTAAAAATCGTGAGCGGCGGTGTTCTGGCATCTGGCGGGCGTGAGCATGACATTCGTCATTCAGCCGGCTTGAAAAGGGGTACTTTGGGTTGATCGTCCATCTTGCGAAATGCGTTGCCATTTGTCTCTCCTTGATACCAGGCAATGTACTCTGTTCTCGATTGTAGGTTTTTTAGCGGGGAAACGCACGGTCCACCATGGATAAAAAACGATCAAAACCTCAACAAATGATCAAGACCATGAATATTTTGATTTTAATTGTCTGCCAGCTCCGCCATTTTTAAATTTCGATAATTGCGTGGAGAAACGCCATTGATGCGCTTGAAGGCGGTACTAAATGCGCTTTCGGAGGCGTAACCGTATTGAAGCGCCAGCGTGGACACCGACAGCTCACTTTGACGAAGTGATTGCCCGGCTAAATACATGCGCCATTGCGTCAGGTAGGTCAATGGCGCGACACCAGCGATCGACTTGAAATACACCGCAAAACTGGTGCGCGACATCGCTGCGGCCTTTGCCAGTTCACTTAACTGCCAGTTTTGCGCCGGATCGTTGTGCATTAATGCTAGCGCAGGCTGGAGACGTTTATCGCTGACGGCTTTGAGCCAGTTACACGGTAGATCCGTGGTGGTTTGCAGATATTCACGCAAGATCTGCACAAACATCAATTGAGTGAGCTGCATCGAAACGACACTAAAACCGGGAAGGGGTTGAGAAACTTCTCGCACCAGTTGTTCAAGCAGCCACGATAAAACACCTGCTTGTTGCGAGGATGCTCGCACGTGGATTAACGTCGGCAGCACTTGTGCCAACAGCTTTCCGCTATCCGGATCAAGCTTAACGTGGCCGCCAAGCTGAATGCAGTCTTTGCCATCGCCAATGACTGCGGTTTTGTTGTGACTGCCGCTAAATAAGGCTTTGGCGTCTACCGGCTCGGTGATGCAATCGCTTGCCAGCACAAACGATGGCGTGGAAGAAAGCAAAAATACGTCGCCTTCTTCGACGTAAACCGGCGTTCTTTCACCTTCAAACATCAGAACGCAGCGCCCTTTCACCAGCGCAAAAAATTTAAGGTATTCAGGCTTTGGGAAGCGTATCGCCCAGTCGCCGCCTGCACTAAAACCTCCGGCAACGACCGGTTTTGCATCGGCCAGACGAAGAAAATCTGAAAACGGGTCGCTGTGCATTCTGAACTCCTGAGCATGTTTCGTGAATTTTAGCGCATTCATCGTTCTATTTCCTGCTCGTAAACTACAGCCTGATTTGTTTACTTCTTCCGAGGAATCACCGATGCGTTATATCAAACTAGGCAATACCGGATTAGATGTTTCACCTGTGGCAATCGGAGCAATGACTTACGGTGAACCAGGCCGTGGCCATCCTGTGTGGTCGCTGGATGAGGCGCAGAGTCGCCCGCTGATCAAACACGCGCTGGAAAGCGGAATTAACTTTTTTGATACCGCAAATCTGTATTCCCAGGGAAGCAGTGAAGAAATTCTTGGACGGGCATTAAAAGATTATGCCAACCGTGATGATGTGGTGATTGCAACCAAAATTCGCCACCCAATGCGCTCTGGGCCAAATGGCAAAGGGTTATCTCGTAAAGCGATCATGGCGGAAATCGACCATAGTTTGCGTCGATTAGGCACCGATTATGTCGATCTGTACTTAATCCACCGTATGGATAACTCCACGCCGCTCGAAGAAACCCTCGAAGCGCTGCACGACGTGGTGAAAGCCGGGAAAGTGCGTTATCTCGGGGCCTCCTCGATGCATGCCTGGGAATTTAGCAAAGTGCTGCATATGCAAAAAGCCAACGGCTGGGCGCGCTTCGTTACGATGCAAAACCACTACAACTTGCTGGCGCGGGAAGAAGAACGCGAAATGCTGCCGCTGTGCGCCGACGAAGGCGTGGGAACCATGGTCTGGAGTCCGCTGGCACGGGGTCGTCTGGCGCGTGGCTGGGATGATGCGAAAACGACCGAACGTTCAGGCAAAGATGGTTTTGCCGATATGCTCTATACCCAATTTACGAAGGAAAGTGATCGCCAAATCATTGATTGCGTTGGAGGTATTGCCGCCGCCCGTGGCGTTTCTCGTGCGCAAATCGCCCTGGCGTGGTTGCGTAAAAACCCAGTGGTGACTGCTCCGCTGGTGGGCGCAAGCAGCATTCAGCAAATCGACGATGCGCTGGCATCACTGGATATCACGCTGACTGAAGATGAGCTTATGGTGCTCGAATCGCCGTACACACCGCGTTATGACTTCCAGGGGATTTCTGACGAAGCGCTACTGAACAGCATTATGGCAAGAATCCCGGGTTTTCAATTGCCGTAACGATCAAAAAAATCCCGCAAAGCCATGAGCTTTGCGGGATGAATGAAAAGTGAGCGCACGCTTACTTTTTAGATTACTTACCGATACAGAAGCTGGAGAAAATGCGGCCAAGCAAATCGTCAGAGGTAAATTCACCGGTGATTTCGCTCAGGCTCTGCTGAGAAAGACGTAGCTCTTCAGCCAGCAATTCCCCGGCCCATGCGCCCAGAAGTTGCGCTTTGCCTTGTTGTAGATGGGTTGCCGCTTGTTCGAGGGCCTGCAAGTGGCGACGACGCGCCAGGAAGCCGCCTTCCATATTGGTTTCAAAGCCCATGCTCTGTTTTAGATGATCGCGCAGCACATCTACGCCTTCACCGGTACGCGCAGACAGGCGTACAAGTGAGTGACCATTCACATCGCTCAGGCCCAGCGTTTCGCCGGTGACGTCCGCTTTGTTACGCACAACTGTAATCGGCAAACGTGCTGGCAGGCGCGCAATAAAGTCTGGCCAAATATCTGCAGGGTCTGTGGCATCGGTGGTGGTCCCATCAACCATAAACAATACACGGTCTGCTTGTTCGATCTCATTCCACGCACGTTCGATACCGATACGCTCAACTTCGTCGCTTGCTTCGCGAAGCCCTGCGGTATCGATGATATGCAGTGGCATACCGTCGATATGGATATGTTCACGCAAGACATCGCGAGTTGTTCCGGCAATATCCGTCACAATTGCCGCTTCGCGGCCCGCAAGGGCGTTCAGTAGGCTCGATTTCCCGGCGTTTGGACGACCGGCAATCACTACCTTCATCCCTTCGCGCAGCAGACTTCCCTGGCGCGCTTCGGCACGCACAGCATCCAGATCGTCAATTACCTGGTTCAGCTGCGCTTCGATTTTGCCGTCAGAGAGGAAATCGATCTCTTCATCCGGGAAATCAATTGCCGCTTCTACGTAAATACGTAGATGAGTCAGCGCTTCGACCAGATGGTTAACCCGTGCAGAGAAAGCCCCCTGCAAAGAGTTTAAGGCTGAGCGAGCTGCTTGTTCTGAGCTGGCATCAATCAGGTCAGCAATCGCTTCAGCCTGAGCCAAATCCAGCTTGTCATTCAGGAATGCACGCTCGGAGAACTCACCAGGCCTTGCGATACGCAGCCCTGGGAGCGCCAGGATGCGTTTTAACAGCAAGTCGAGGATAACTGGACCACCGTGCCCCTGAAATTCCAACACGTCTTCACCTGTGAAGGAATTTGGCCCAGGGAACCACAGCGCGATGCCTTGATCGAGCACGCTGCCGTCCGCATCACGGAATGGCAGGTAATCGGCATAGCGTGGCTTGGGGAGTTTACCCAAAATCGCTTGCGCGACTTCACGAGCTTGCAGGCCTGAGACGCGCAGGATACCGACTCCACCACGTCCCGGCGGAGTCGCCTGGGCAACGATTGTCTCGTTATGGCTCATAATTTTCCCTTTCGAGATGGCTGGTGGATGACGCTTCGCTTATCCACCCTACAAAATAAAAAAGGCGGTCTATTGACCGCCTTTCGTAAGCTTCTAGCTAATTGTTATCAGGTCTTTTTCTTATCGCGGCTGTGTAAGCCACGTTTCTCAAGACCGCGATAAATCAGCTGCTGCTGGATGATGGTCACGGTGTTACTGACGATATAGTACAGTACCAGGCCTGACGGGAACCACAGGAAGAACACCGTGAAGATGACCGGCATAAAGGTCATGATCTTCTGCTGCATCGGGTCGGTCACAGTGGTCGGCGACATCTTCTGAATGAAGAACATCGTCAAGCCCATCAGGATCGGCAGGATGTAGTACGGGTCTTGTGCAGACAAGTCATGAATCCACAGTGCGAACGGCGCATGGCGCAGTTCCACAGAACCCATCAGCATGTAGTACAACGCCAGGAAGATTGGCATCTGGATAACCAGCGGGAGACAACCACCCAACGGGTTAACTTTCTCAGCTTTATACAACGCCATCATTTCTTGGCTCTGGCGCTGTTTATCGTCACCAATACGTTCACGCATGGCGGCCAGTTTCGGCTGCAACATACGCATTTTCGCCATGGAGGTGTACTGCGCTTTAGTCAGCGGGTACATGATGCCACGAACGATAAAGGTGATTACGATAATGGAGAAGCCCCAGTTACCGATGAAGCTGTGCAGGAATTTCAACAGCTTGAACAGCGGCTGAGAAATAAACCACAACCAACCATAATCCACTGTCAGGTCAAGGTGCGGCGCAACGGCTGCCATTTTGTCCTGAATTTCCGGGCCGACCCACAGGGTGCTACCCAGTTTGGCGGTCTGACCTGGCTGAACTAGTTGCGGCGAGGATTTATAACCAATCGCTGCCACATCGTTGTTCAGTTTGGTGGTATAGAAGTTGTTGGTACCCTGATTATTTGGAACCCACGCTGTTGCGAAATACTGCTGCAACATCGCAACCCAACCATTGCTGGCGTTAACGTTCAGGTTTTCACCATCAGCGATTTTATCGAATTTATATTTTTCGTATTTCGCATCTGGAGTTGAGTACGCAGCACCACGGAAGGTATGCAACGCAAAGTTGTTGCTTCCTGTATCGCGGTGAGTCGGCAGATTGATGGACTGCTTCAACTGACCAAAAGTAGCCAGCTCCAGCGGTTTCTCACCGGCGTTCTTCACATCGTAATTCACGCTTACCGCGAACTCGCCGCGTTTCAGGGTGAAGGATTTAGTGAAGGTATTGCCCGCCGCATCGGTATACGTCATTGGGATAACGATTTCGTTCTGGCCTTCTGGCAGCACGAAAGTATCGCTAGCAACGTTATACAGAGGACGCTCACCATTAGCCGGGTTATCCGGGCCATCGCGACCGGTCAGGCCACTTTGTGCCTGGTAGACAAACTCTGGCGTAGTTTCCAGTAACTGGAACGGCTCATTAGATTTGAGCTCTTTCGGGTAGGTCAATAACAGCGCCTGCTCAACATCACCACCACGGGTGTTGATGGAAAGCTCAAGAACGTCAGTTTTAACCGTGATGATTTTACCCTGGCCACTGGTCGGCACACCCTGGTTTGCGGCGTTACCTGCTGCGGTGGTCGTAGTCTGCGTGGTCTGTTGCACCTGAGGTTGTGGAGCGTGGTCCTGCTCCCAGGCTTGCCAGATCATGAAAGACACGAACAACAAAGCGATGAGAAAGAGATTGCGTTGCGAATCCATCGTTAGTGTTCTCTGGTATCAAAAGGTCCAGGTGGGACGGGATCGTCTCCACCGGGGTTCAAAGGGTGGCATTTTAATACGCGTTTCACTGTCAACCAACTGCCTTTTAACACCCCAAACCTGCGCAATGCCTCAATTCCGTAGTGAGAACAGGTTGGAGTAAAACGGCAATGCGGCCCGAGAAGCGGACTTATCAGGCGCTGATAGACCCTAATCAGGCCTATCAAGAGCCGGGAGAAAGGCGACAATGACGGCGCCATAACTTTTCCAATGCTTCCGATAAAGCCCGGTTATCCAGGTCTGCAACCCCTTTCTTAGCCACTACCACGAAATCCATTGGAGGAAGTTCGTGCTGACGCAAACGGAAACTCTCACGCGTCAGACGTTTAATCCGATTGCGTTCGTGTGCACGTTTAACATTTTTCTTAGCGACTGTAAGACCGATGCGGGGATGCCCCAGCGAATTTAGGCGGCCGAGGATGGTGATTTGCGGCGTGCCAGCCCGTTGAGGCTGCTGGAAGACGAAAGTGAAATGAGTGGGAGTTAACAAGCGTAACTCCCTGGGAAATGCGAGCTTAACCACTCAGGGGTTAGCTTTTATTACTTAGAAACGGTCAGACGGGAACGGCCTTTAGCACGACGACGTGCCAAAACCTGACGACCATTTTTAGTTGCCATACGAGCACGGAAACCGTGTGAACGGTTACGCTTCAGTACGGACGGTTGAAAAGTGCGTTTCATGGCGATTTCTACCTAAACTTGGATAAATTTCACTGGGTTAGCGAAGAGCCTTGCAGAAACTGCAAACGACTTACGCCTCAGTGTGGCTGATTAAAGAGGCCGGATTGTAATAATTGTACACTCCGGAGTCAATTCTCTTTCCTTATTCCCGTGCCTTAATTCGCTTTTTGACCCCTAAAAAGACCAGGATCTGACCAAAATAAAGCCGTGGTGACACGCGACGGGTGGGGAATTATACGGCGTCCCCATTAAAGCGCAAGGATCGTTGGGGATCTTCCTTAGATCAGATAAGTCGATTTTGTGCACTAGTCATTAAATTTTCCAATATAGGAAGGTAAAGCGCTGTGCGTCTGACAGGATCGTTTACACTTAGACTCCACAAAACAGCCCTGTGGATAAATCGGGAAGAAACTGTGAGAAACAGAAGATCTCTGGCGTACTTTAGGCTATGATCCGCGGTCCCGATCGTGATCCTTTAGCGTTCACCCTGGGGTAAACCGCAGATAGCGGTTCGCACGCTTCCCGAATCGGGGTTCCGTTGAGGAAGAGTCGGCGTGTGTCAACAATCATGAATATAAACTTTCAGTCTTCGTCATTTTATCGACTTTGTTCGAGTGGAGTCCGCCGTGTCACTTTCGCTTTGGCAGCAGTGTCTTGCCCGATTGCAGGATGAGTTACCAGCCACAGAATTCAGTATGTGGATACGCCCCCTACAGGCGGAACTGAGCGATAACACGCTGGCCCTGTATGCTCCAAACCGTTTTGTTCTCGACTGGGTGCGAGATAAGTACCTTAATAACATCAATGGCTTGCTGAATGATTTCTGCGGCACTGATGCACCCGTATTGCGTTTTGAAGTAGGCAGCAAACCGGTCAACCAAACGCTGAATCAGCAGACTGTTACTACTGCTCCGGCGCATGTACACATCGCGCGCCCTACTACTCATCTTCGCCCAAGCTGGGATAATTCTCCGGCTCCGGCTGAACACTCCTATCGCTCTAACGTTAACGTAAAACATACTTTCGATAACTTCGTTGAAGGTAAGTCGAACCAACTGGCTCGCGCGGCAGCACGTCAGGTGGCAGACAACCCAGGTGGCGCTTACAACCCTTTATTCCTTTATGGCGGCACGGGTCTTGGTAAAACGCACCTTTTGCATGCTGTTGGCAACGGTATTATTGCGCGCAAACCGAATGCAAAAGTGGTGTACATGCATTCTGAACGTTTCGTTCAGGACATGGTAAAAGCACTGCAAAATAACGCTATTGAAGAGTTCAAACGTTACTACCGTTCTGTTGATGCGCTGCTGATTGATGACATTCAATTCTTTGCTAATAAAGAACGTTCACAAGAAGAATTCTTCCACACCTTCAACGCCTTGCTTGAAGGTAACCAGCAGATCATTCTGACTTCGGATCGTTATCCAAAAGAGATCAATGGGGTTGAAGATCGTCTGAAATCTCGCTTCGGTTGGGGGCTCACAGTTGCGATTGAGCCACCAGAACTGGAAACGCGTGTTGCGATCCTGATGAAAAAAGCAGACGAGAACGATATCCGTCTGCCTGGTGAAGTGGCCTTCTTTATTGCTAAGCGTTTACGTTCAAACGTGCGTGAGCTTGAAGGGGCATTGAACCGTGTTATCGCCAACGCCAACTTTACTGGCCGGGCGATTACTATCGACTTCGTGCGTGAAGCGCTGCGTGACTTGCTGGCGCTGCAAGAGAAGCTTGTCACCATCGACAATATTCAGAAGACGGTGGCAGAGTACTATAAAATAAAGATTGCTGACCTGTTGTCCAAGCGTCGTTCCCGCTCTGTTGCCCGTCCACGTCAAATGGCAATGGCACTGGCGAAGGAACTGACGAACCACAGCTTGCCAGAAATCGGCGATGCCTTTGGTGGCCGCGACCATACTACGGTTCTGCATGCCTGCCGTAAGATTGAGCAGTTGCGTGAAGAAAGCCACGACATCAAAGAAGATTTCTCTAACCTAATCAGAACATTATCTTCGTGACGCTATGAAATTTACCGTTGAACGTGAAACTTTATTAAAACCGCTGCAACAGGTGAGTGGCCCGTTAGGTGGCCGTCCGACGTTACCGATTCTCGGCAATCTGCTGTTGCAAGTCGCGGAAGGAACTCTTTCATTAACAGGTACTGACCTGGAAATGGAGATGGTGGCGCGTGTCGCGTTGGTGCAACCGCATGAGCCGGGTGCCACAACGGTTCCAGCACGTAAATTTTTCGATATCTGCCGTGGTTTGCCGGAAGGTGCAGAAATCGCTGTTACGCTTGAGGGCGACCGTATGTTGGTGCGCTCCGGGCGTAGCCGTTTCTCGCTCTCGACGCTGCCTGCTGCTGATTTCCCGAACCTGGACGACTGGCAGAGCGAAGTAGAATTCACGCTCCCGCAAGCGACCATGAAACGCCTGATTGAAGCCACGCAATTTTCTATGGCGCATCAGGACGTTCGTTACTATTTGAACGGCATGTTGTTTGAAACCGAAGGCGAAGAGTTACGCACCGTGGCGACCGATGGTCACCGCCTGGCTGTGTGTTCTATGCCGGTCGGTCAGTCTCTGCCAAACCATTCGGTGATCGTGCCGCGTAAAGGCGTGATTGAGCTGATGCGTATGTTGGATGGCGGCGATTCACCGTTGCGTATCCAGATCGGCAGCAACAACATCCGCGCTCACGTCGGCGACTTTATCTTCACATCCAAACTGGTTGATGGCCGTTTCCCGGACTATCGCCGCGTATTGCCGAAGAACCCGGATAAACATCTCGATGCCAGCTGCGATTTACTGAAACAAGCGTTTTCACGCGCGGCGATTTTGTCTAACGAGAAATTCCGTGGTGTTCGTCTGCAAGTGATTGCCAATCAGTTGAAAATCACCGCTAACAACCCGGAGCAGGAAGAAGCCGAAGAGATTCTCGACGTCACTTATGACGGCACAGATATGGAAATCGGCTTCAACGTCAGTTACGTGCTTGATGTTCTGAATGCACTCAAATGCGAGAACGTGCGCATTTTGCTGACCGATTCTGTTTCCAGTGTGCAGATTGAAGATGCAGCTTCTCAGGCGGCGGCCTACGTCGTCATGCCAATGCGTCTTTAGTATCGGGCTATCTTACTTGTTATTCTGGTTCCGGGCAGTGCTGACAATCCTCACGTACTTCAGTACGCTCCGGTTGTTGCGCGCTGGCCGTAATCAGACTAACTGCGCCGATAACGCCCTGGTTGTGAGTTAAATATGTCGCTGTCGCGTTTATTGATTAAAGACTTTCGAAATATCGAAGATGCGGATCTGGCTCTGTCTCCAGGGTTTAATTTCCTGGTCGGAGCCAACGGAAGTGGCAAAACCAGCGTGCTTGAGGCGATTTATACCCTCGGGCACGGTCGCGCTTTTCGCAGTCTGAAAATTGAGCGCGTCATTCGCCATGAAACAGAATCCTTTGTACTGCATGGGCGTATACAGAACGGTGAGCGGGAAACCTCTGTTGGCCTGACCAAAGACCGTGCAGGCGACAGCAAAGTGCGTATCGATGGCAGCGACGGCCACAAAGTGGCTGAACTTGCTCTATTGATGCCAATGCAACTTATCACTCCTGAAGGGTTTACATTGCTCAACGGCGGTCCCAAATTCCGTAGAGCTTTCCTCGATTGGGGATGTTTCCACAACGAACCAGGTTTTTTTGTCGCCTGGAGCAATCTCAAGCGCCTGTTAAAGCAACGTAACGCTGCGTTGCGCCAGGTAACGCGTTATGCGCAACTGCGGCCATGGGATCAAGAACTTATCCCACTAGCGGAGCAAATTAGCCGCTGGCGTGCTGAATACAGTGCGGCCATTGCCGATGACATGGCTGATACCTGTGCGCAATTTCTACCAGAGTTCTCGCTAAACTTCTCTTTCCAGCGCGGCTGGGAAAAAGAGAGTGACTACGGCGAGCTACTGGAACGCAATTTCGAACGCGACAGAATGCTGACCTACACCGCCCACGGCCCTCACAAAGCTGATTTTCGGATCCGTGCTGACGGTGCGCCGGTAGAAGATACTCTGTCGCGCGGGCAGCTTAAATTACTGATGTGCGCCTTAAGACTGGCGCAGGGTGAGTTTCTCACCCGACAGAACGGGCGACGTTGCCTGTATCTGATAGATGATTTTGCCTCTGAACTAGATGATGCACGCCGTGGTCTATTAGCCAGCCGGTTAAAGGCGACGGAATCACAAGTTTTTGTTAGCGCGATTAGCGCAGAACATGTGATGGATATGGCGGACAAAAATTCGAAGATGTTCGCCGTGGATCAGGGTAAAATAACGGATTAACCCAAGAATAAATGAGCGAGAAACGTTGATGTCGAATTCTTATGACTCCTCCAGTATCAAAGTCCTTAAAGGGCTGGATGCGGTACGTAAGCGCCCGGGAATGTATATCGGTGATACGGATGACGGCACCGGTCTGCACCACATGGTATTTGAGGTCGTAGATAACGCTATCGACGAAGCACTTGCCGGTCACTGTAAAGACATCGTTGTCACCATTCATGCTGATAACTCTGTCTCAGTAACCGATGATGGTCGTGGTATTCCTACTGGTATTCACCCGGAAGAAGGTGTGTCTGCTGCCGAAGTTATTATGACCGTGCTTCATGCCGGCGGTAAGTTCGATGACAACTCCTATAAAGTTTCTGGTGGTCTGCACGGTGTGGGTGTTTCGGTTGTTAACGCCCTGTCCCAGAAGCTGGAACTGCTGATTCGCCGCGAAGGCAAAGTGCACCAGCAAACTTATGTTCACGGTGTGCCACAAGCGCCGCTGGCGGCAACGGGTGATACCGATGCAACCGGTACGCAAGTCCGTTTCTGGCCAAGCCACGACACCTTCACCAACGTGATTGAGTTTGAATACGACATTCTGGCTAAACGCCTGCGCGAATTGTCGTTCCTGAACTCTGGTGTTTCTATCCGCCTGATTGATAAGCGTGATGGCCGCCAGGACCACTTCCACTACGAAGGTGGTATCCGTGCGTTTGTTGAATACCTCAACAAAAACAAAACTCCAATTCACCCAACTGTGTTCTATTTCAGCACTGAAAAAGACGGCATTGGCGTAGAAGTGGCGTTGCAGTGGAACGATGGTTTCCAGGAAAACATCTACTGCTTTACCAACAACATCCCGCAGCGCGATGGTGGTACTCACCTGGCAGGTTTCCGCTCGGCGATGACGCGTACATTGAACGCGTATATGGAAAAAGAAGGCTACAGCAAAAAAGCGAAAGTTAGCGCCACCGGTGACGATGCCCGTGAAGGCTTGATTGCTGTTGTCTCCGTAAAAGTTCCAGACCCTAAATTCTCTTCTCAGACCAAAGACAAACTGGTTTCTTCTGAAGTGAAAACAGCGGTTGAGCAGCAGATGAACGAACTGCTGTCTGAATACCTGTTGGAACACCCGTCTGACGCGAAAATCGTGGTCGGTAAAATTATTGATGCCGCTCGTGCTCGTGAAGCAGCACGTCGTGCACGTGAAATGACTCGTCGTAAAGGCGCGCTGGATTTGGCTGGTTTGCCAGGCAAACTGGCTGATTGCCAGGAACGCGACCCGGCTCACTCCGAACTGTACCTTGTGGAAGGGGACTCAGCGGGCGGCTCTGCAAAACAGGGGCGTAACCGTAAGAACCAGGCGATCCTGCCACTGAAAGGTAAAATTCTGAACGTTGAGAAAGCGCGCTTTGACAAAATGCTCGCCTCTCAGGAAGTTGCCACGCTGATCACCGCGTTGGGCTGCGGCATTGGCCGTGACGAATACAACCCGGACAAACTGCGTTACCACAGCATCATCATCATGACGGATGCGGACGTCGATGGCTCACACATTCGTACTCTGCTGTTGACCTTCTTCTACCGTCAGATGCCTGAAATCGTTGAGCGCGGCCATGTGTATATCGCACAGCCACCGCTGTACAAAGTGAAGAAAGGCAAGCAAGAACAGTACATCAAAGATGATGAAGCGATGGACCAATACCAGATTGCAATCGCTCTGGATGGCGCAACGCTGCACACCAATGCTCACGCACCAGCCATTGCTGGCGAAGCGCTGGAAAAACTGGTGTCTGAGTTTAAAGCCTGCCAGAAAATGATTGGCCGCATGGAGCGCCGTTATCCGCGCAACTTGCTGAACAACCTGGTTTATCACTCAACACTTGCTGATGCCGACTTGGTTGACGAAAGCAAAGTGACAGCCTGGGTTTCTGCTCTGGTCACCGCACTGAACGAAAACGAACAGCACGGCAGTACCTGGAACTCTCTGGTTCGTCATAACCGTGAACTGAATCTTTTTGAACCGGTAATTCGTGTGCGTACCCACGGCGTTGATACTGACTATCCGCTGGAGCAAGAGTTTATCGTTGGTGGCGAATACCGTCGTATTTGCACGCTGGGCGAGAAACTGCGCGGTCTTATCGAAGAAGATGCGTTCATCGAACGTGGCGAGCGCCAACAGCCAGTTGCCAGCTTCGAGCAGGCGCTGGAGTGGTTGGGCAAAGAGTCCCGTCGTGGCCTGTCTATTCAGCGCTACAAAGGTTTGGGCGAAATGAACCCGGATCAGCTGTGGGAAACCACAATGGATCCACAAAGCCGCCGCATGCTGCGCGTGACTGTTAAAGACGCGATTGCAGCGGATCAGCTGTTCACCACCCTGATGGGTGATGCGGTTGAACCACGTCGCGCATTTATCGAAGAAAACGCCCTGAAAGCGGCGAACATCGATATCTAATCTCTACCCGTTGGTGGGCGTCTGCCCACCAATAATCTCACTCTCTCGCACCTCTATTTCTCCACGCTAATATCCGTCAATGACTACACTTCTAATGCACACTTCGTGATTGCAGAGGACACGGTCATGGGTTTATTCGATCAAGTTACTGGCATGATGGGGGGTGGCGATGCAGGTAAATTCAAAGTCATCCTTACGTGGATTAATGAACAAGGCGGCATTCAGACGATTCTTGAGCGGTTTCGCGAAAAGGGTTTCTCTGATGTGGTTACCTCCTGGCTGAGCGGCGCGCATAACCAAAGCGTTAGCCCAGAGCAAATGCAAGACGTGCTGGGCACACCAGCAATCAGCGGTCTGGCTGAAAAACTCGGGATTGATGTTGGAAGCGCATCGCAACTACTCGCTGAGCAGTTCCCGAAAATTGTCGATACGCTTTCACCCGCAGGTGAAGTTGCTCACGACGAAGATTTGCTGACTAAAGGCTTCCATATGCTAAAGGATAAATTCTTCAGCTAATACCCGTCATACTTCAAGCCGCAGATGCGTTGGCTGCAACTCGAATTATTTTGGGTATAAACGCCACACTCTACGGGTGGCGTTTTTTTATGCTTAAAACGGACCTTTTTCATTCGAAACGTAGCGCTATTTTTGCAGGCTTAATCGCGTTAGCATGAGATAAACTCATTACCTCAGAAAATCCTATGACTATAAAACTTATTGCTATTGATATGGACGGCACATTGTTGCTGCCTGACCACACCATTTCTCCAGCCGTTAAAGCCGCCATCGCCAGTGCGCGCGAACGTGGCGTAAACGTTGTTTTGTGTACCGGACGCCCTTTTGCAGGTGTTGAGAGCTATCTCCGCGAGCTGCATATGGATAAGCCGAATGATTACTGCATCACCTATAACGGAGCTCTGGTGCAGAAAGCGAGCGACGGCAGCAGTGTGGCGCAAACCGCACTTAGCTATGATGACTACCGTTATCTGGAACAGCTTTCCCGTGATGTTGGTTCTCACTTCCATGCGCTGGACAGGCACACGTTGTACACCGCGAACCGCGATATCAGCTATTACACCGTTCATGAATCCTTTATCGCTAATATCCCGCTGGTGTTCAGCGAGCCAGAAAATATGGATAAAAACGGTGCGTACCTGAAAGTGATGATGATCGACGAGCCGGCTATTTTGGATAAAGCGATCGCTAAAATTCCAGCCGATGTTTATGAGCGCTATACCCTGCTGAAAAGCTCGCCATACTTCCTGGAAATTCTCGATAAGCGCGTCAACAAAGGTACGGGCGTGAAAGCGCTGGCAGAATCTCTCGGCATCAAGCAAGAAGAAGTGATGACGCTGGGCGACCAGGAAAACGACATCGCGATGCTGGAATATGCGGGCATCGGTGTTGCGATGGATAACGCCATCGATAAAGTTAAAGAAGTCAGTAACTTCGTCACCAAATCAAACCTTGAAGATGGCGTTGCGTACGCGATTGAGAAGTTTGTTTTGAACGACCGATAAAGCATGCACCCCGGTAGTCATTTATGCCGGGGCTTATCTACACTGATACTCATCGGGTCTTATTCTTTAGAAGTTAACCATGCCTTTTCTGACCTCCGCTCGACAATACTGCCTCGACCATTTTTCGGCTTTAAATCATGAACTCCGTTTCTGGCATACATCGGCCACAAAAATGCTTTTTGCTGCTGAGGTCATTGTCGCGCTTGCGCTTGCAGTGTGGGTATCAGAAAAATTAGGGTTACATTTTGCCTGGTGGGCGGCACTCAGCAGCTTTGCCGTGACAAAAGCAACGCCGAAGGAAAGCTCGGTTCGTGCTCTGCAACGATTGCTGGGCACAATAGTTGGGGGCTGCTTTGGTCTCCTCTCCACTGTTGTCGTTCTGCCATATGTCGATGTTGCATTTCTGCTGTGTGGCTTGATTGGCGGGTACACCGTTTATCGCGCTAATGAATCTCCCTGGTCCTATGCCTGGCTGCTCGGTGCGGTTACAGCGATGATGGTTATCATCGATGCACAATCTGTTTCATCATTCCCCGTAGTCGTGAGGTTTACGCTAAGCCGTATTTCGGAAGTTGCCGTGGGGATAAGCATGTGTTTGGTGACGGGTTTTGTCTTCCACTGGATTAGCACATTGCTGAACCTGGCGGGCGATAAATCCCCTGCCGCAACTGCTAGCGTAATTGTCGTCAGTGAATCGGAATGGCGCTCAAAGCGCATATTGCTTGGCGTGGAGGCGGGTATCGCCGTTTTTATCGTCGCGCTCATTTTGTGGCAGGCCAATATCAGCGACCTTTCACAGGCACTGGTAACCGTCATTGCCATTTCTGTTTTACCCGCCGGTAAAAACACCCCTGAAACCAATACGCAAATTATCGACCGCATGGTTCAAAGGCTGGTGGGCTGTTTGCTGGCTGGGATATTGGGCATTCTGCTTCTGCCAGTGCTTCATGGCTCTGCGTGGTTATATATCCTGGCGCTCACTGCCGGGCTGTGGCTGGGCTGCCACCTGCAACAAGGAAGCGATAATGTCAGCTATACAGGCAGGCAATTCACCATCGCGTGGATCATAATTTTCATCCAACCCCATTACTGGTCTGCCGATCCGCATGTCGCTTTGCAGAGATTTTATGGGATCATATTGGGTGTGCTGATGCTTGCCATCATCATGCTGCTAGTACGCGTGCTTAAAGCTCATCTCAGTCATCGTCTCAGGGTAAAACCATGACCAAACAACTCACCTTTGCATCACGTAATCATCAACTCACTAACATCAACACCTGGACGCCAGATAGCCAGTGGCTAGTGTTTGATGTTCGCCCTTCAGGCGCGTCGTTTACCAGTGAAACGATTGAAAGGGTAAACGTGATGACTGGGGAAGTGGAACTGATCTATCAGGCATCGCATGGCGCGCATGTCGGCGTGGTGACCGTGAACCCGCAGCAACCCGAACGTTATGTCTTTATCCACGGTCCGGAAAACCCTGACGAAACATGGCAATACGATTTCCATCATCGCCGTGGCGTGGTGGTCGAAAATGGCATCGCAACCAATCTCGATGCAATGGATATTACCCCTCCGTTTACCCCCGGCGCTTTGCGTGGCGGCAGCCATGTTCACGTCTGGAGCCCTGATGGTACGCGCGTTAGCTTCACCTATAACGACCATGTGATGCATCAATACGATGCGACGAAAGATCTGCGTAATGTTTGTATTGCTCTGCCATTCGGCCCGGTGACACCTGTTAAACAGCATCCTCGTGAATATGATGGTAGCCATTATTGCGTGCTGGTGAGCCGCACTACGCCATCACCACAGCCCGGAAGTGATGAAATAAACCGTGCCTATGAAGAAGGTTGGGTGGGCAACCATGGCTATTTAAAACCTGATGGCAGCCAACAGCGTTGGGCGCTGGCATTTATTGGCGATACCGTTTCAGCTAAAGGCGAGAAAGTGCCCGAGCTGTTTATCGTTGATTTGCCTGAAAACAAAGAAGCTTATTTCCAGGCGGGTTCTGAGCCCATTGAAGGAACGCCAACCTCTCTGCCAGCACCACCTGCGGGCATTGAGCAAACACGCCTGACTTTCACTCATCAGCAGCGTTACCCCGGATTAGCTACCCAGCCAAGGCATTGGGTGCGAAGCAGCCCAGACGGCAGCTTACTGGCGTTCTTGATGCGCGATGATGCAGGTATTGTGCAAATGTATCTGATTTCGCCAAACTGTGGGCAGCCACGCCAGCTTACGCATGGGCAAGATGATATCCAGTCGGCGTTTAACTGGCATCCGTCAGGGCAAGCGTTGGGCTTTGTGAGAAAGGGGCAGATTGTCTTGTGCGATTTAAACGATGGTGAAATCACGCCGCTTACAGCAACAGATTGTTGTGCGCCTTCAGCGGATGCGGTGGTGTTTTCACCTGATGGCAAATATATCGCCTGGATGCAGGATGTGGACGGATTCCGTCAGTTATTTATGACGCAAACAGGGCTTTAATTACTGAACAGGCGGGATTACAGAATTGGTTGCCAGATTCTTGCTCTCGCTCGCTTCAACCCTGGATTTTATAGATTTGTCGGTGCGGAACATATCCCACGGCAACAGCACGGTATCCATTACTGCCGTAAACGGCATATCCAGTGCGACAAAAGGTTTGTATCCCCAGCTTGTCTCGCCATCGGCCAGCATTTCGTAACTGGCACGTGTGCCTGGATAGTATCCCTCTTGCCCACCAGTGTGAGTCATCACACTTGAACATCCGCTGACTGTTAGCAATCCGCTGCCGAGAATTAATGTTGGAAGATAGCTTTTCATCATTAGTGTTGCTTATCGTTTCTGGGGGGCCATTTCCGGCCAGGCTGCTCTGGTTTATATCACCCATGCAGATAATTAATATATTGCTCTTGCCACTCTGTGGCGGCTATCGCAGATAAATCCTGTTTACTACCAGGACAGTCTATGTACTGACAGCAGAAGCCGCAAAAAATTTCTTTATGTGGCCTTGAAAAGTGCGAATAAGGACCGATTTTAGAGATGTAGTCAGAAAAAGTACGCCGTAAGGGTACTTGGTTTTAGAAGCCTGTCCATGATGGAAGGCAATGTTTGATTCTCGCTGATTTCAGGAGTTTTTATATATGCGTAATTTCGACCTTTCCCCGCTTTATCGTTCAGCTATTGGTTTTGACCGTCTGTTTAACCTGCTGGAAAACAATCAAAGCCAGAGCAACGGCGGCTATCCTCCATACAATGTTGAATTAGTTGACGAAAATAACTATCGCATTGCGATTGCTGTTGCCGGTTTTGCCGAAAGCGAACTGGACATTACAGCCCAGGATAACCTGCTTGTTATTAAGGGTGCGCATGCAGATCCGCAACCAGAGCGCACTTATCTCTATCAGGGGATTGCTGAGCGCAACTTCGAACGCAAATTCCAGTTAGCGGAAAATATCCACATCCGTGGTGCTAACCTGGTTAACGGCCTGCTGTATATCGACCTGGAACGCGTGATTCCGGAAGCGATGAAACCGCGCCGTATCGAAATCAATTAATTTCAGCGGGTCGCTTTGCGCGGCCCAGGCAATAAAGGCTGGCTTGCCGATAGGGAGCCAATACCAGTTCGCATACTGGTAAGACTTAACTCGCTTCAAAGAAGGAGAAGACTTATGCGTAACCACGATTTATCACCTCTGCTGCGTCAATGGATCGGTTTTGACAAACTGGCTAATGCTTTACAAACAAGCACTGAAGGCCAGTCATTCCCGCCTTACAACATTGAAAAAGGCGATGACAATCATTACCGCATTACGCTTGCGCTGGCAGGGTTCCGCCAGGAAGATCTCGAAATTGAACTCGAAGGTACGCGTCTGCATGTGAAAGGGACGCCGGTTAAACCTGAGAAAGAGCCAACCTGGCTGCATCAAGGGTTAGTGACTCAGCCATTTAATCTGAGCTTTACCCTTGCTGAATATATGAAAGTATCTGGTGCGACGTTTACCAACGGTCTGCTGCATATAGATCTGGTGCGTGAAATCCCTGAAGCCGTTGCGCCAAAACGCATTGCTATCAGCGAACGTCCGGCACTCAACAGCTAAACTAAGTATTCCCTTTTAGGCCCCATTTTATGGGGCCTTTTTTTGTGCTCTGCACCCCATTAACTCCTTCTCCTCTCTGCCAGAATCCCTTGTAACGATGATGTTATTCACAGGGAAATCTTCGATGAGTGGAATAGCGTTAACTGTCAGTATGTTGGCTCTGGTCGCAGTTGTCGGTTTATGGATTGGCAATATCAAAATCCGCGGTGTCGGATTTGGTATCGGTGGCGTGCTGTTCGGCGGGATTATTGTTGGCCATTTCGTTAGTGAGGCTGGGGTAAGTCTGAATGGAGATATGCTTCATTTCATTCAGGAATTCGGCTTGATCCTCTTCGTCTACACCATTGGTATTCAGGTTGGGCCTGGCTTCTTCTCCTCGCTACGCGTTTCCGGTTTACGCCTTAATCTATTTGCTCTTCTGATTGTAGTGATTGGTGCGCTAGTTACGGCACTCGTCCATAAAATCTTCGATGTTCCGCTTCCTGTGGTGCTCGGTGTTTTCTCGGGAGCGGTAACTAACACTCCAGCGTTAGGTGCAGGTCAGCAAATTTTGACCGACCTCGGCACGCCCTCAGAGTTGGTCGATAAAATGGGGATGAGCTACGCGATGGCTTATCCGTTCGGTATTTGCGGGATTCTTCTGACCATGTGGTTAATTCGCATGGTATTTAGAATTAATGTCGATCAAGAAGCACAACGCTTTGATAACAGTAGTGGGCAAAACCACGCGCAACTTCAGACCATGAATATCTGTGTTGCCAACCCTAACCTTAACGGATTACCTATTCAGGAAGTGCCGGTCCTTAATAGCGACACTATTATTTGTTCGCGTTTGAAACGTGGGGAATTGCTGATGGTGCCAGCGCCTGGCACTGTTATTCAAACCGGAGATTTACTCCACCTCGTCGGCCAGGAAAAAGATCTGCACTCTGCATTGCTGGTGATTGGCCAGCAGGTGGATACCTCGCTTTCGACTCGTGGCACAGACCTGCGCGTTGAGCGTGTGGTGGTGACTAACGAGAAAGTGCTAGGCAAGAAAATTCGCGATCTGCATTTAAAACAAAAGTATGACGTGGTGATTTCGCGTCTGAATCGTGCAGGTATTGAACTGGTCGCAAGCAGCAATGCCAGCCTGCAATTTGGTGACATTCTGAACCTGGTGGGCCGCCCGGAATCTATAGAAGCAGTAGCCGCTGAAGTCGGTAACGCGCAACAGAAACTCCAGCAGGTTCAGATGCTTCCGGTATTTATCGGGATTGGTCTTGGGGTGTTGCTCGGTTCTGTCCCACTTTTCATCCCTGGTTTCCCTGTGGCTCTACGCCTTGGGCTGGCAGGTGGGCCGCTTATAATGGCGATCATTCTTGGGCGAATTGGCAGCATCGGTAAGCTCTATTGGTTTATGCCACCAAGTGCGAATCTTGCGCTGCGCGAGCTAGGAATTGTGCTGTTCCTGGCGGTGGTTGGGTTGAAATCGGGCGGTGATTTTGTCAGTACTTTGCTACACGGAGACGGAGTGAGTTGGATTGGCTACGGAATTCTGATTACGGGAATTCCATTGCTGGTTACTGGATTGTTGGCAAGATTACTCGCCAAAATGAATTATCTAACACTATGCGGAATGTTGGCAGGCTCAATGACCGATCCCCCTGCACTGGCCTTTGCCAACGGCTTGCACGCAACCAGTGGAGCTGCAGCACTCTCTTATGCCACTGTTTATCCACTGGTAATGTTCCTGCGCATTATTACGCCGCAGCTATTGGCTGTTATTTTCTGGATCTGACACACAAAGGTGCCCGCTTCGACGGGCATCTCTTTTTAATGCACCCGTCGCAAATGGTAATCCACCTGGTATTCGCTGGCATTTCGGAACATCACTGAATAATTCACATAGTCACCGCTGTCGCTGTATGACAGTGACGTGATGCGCAGAATGGGTGTTAGCTCATCGATATTGAGCAATTTTGCCATTTTCTTGTCGGCCAGCACGGGCGTGAGGCTTTCATAGTTACCGCATACGATGATGTGACATTCATCTTCGATATAACTGAATTTAGAACCTTCCAGATGTGCGATGGACAAATTACGGAATAATTTCACCGGCATATAGCTGTCTTCTACCATTAACGGCTTGCCATCTACCGAGCGTACACGGCGCGAGAAATAGATCCGTTCATCAATATTAATGCGTAATTGGCTGGCGATTGCTGGCGGGGCGGGCATCACATTGAACTCCAGCACATTACTCACTACCTCTTTGCCCTGGTTACGCATCACCTCAATAAACCCGGTCAGATTCGTGGTTTCATGGTGAACATCTTTCTTCGCTACATAAGTGCCACTGCCATGGCGGCGTACGACCAACCCCCAGCCCACCAGCAAATCGATGGCTTTACGAATCGTCATGCGTGAAACATTAAACTCGCCTGCCAGACGAACTTCAGAAGGTAACGGGCTGCCAATGTTGTAATCAGCAGAATTTAGCCGGATGCGTAACCGATCGGCGATAGATTTGTAGATCACCTGTAGACCTCTTAGCCGCTTCGAATGGGGTTTATAGAACCGTTATTTCATTAATCAACTTCATAATTTAAATGGTTTTTATTTCATATTTTCATGATGAATAAGAAATTAAAAATCATCGTGTCTATTTAACTATCAAAAAGTAGACAACTTACCCCAAATAAAAACTATGAAAGCGATCACGAATCAGTGCGACGGGCAACGATAAGTCATCTGCGTCTCCCTACTCTCAGTCTCAGGCCAGCGTTAAAACCAGCGTTAAAAAATAAGGCCATTTACCCTACAGGTTGTTACGTGAGGATTTAAAAATGCTCAGTCAAATACAACGTTTTGGTGGCGCAATGTTTACCCCGGTTTTGTTGTTTCCGTTCGCCGGGATTGTCGTAGGCATCGCCATTATGTTGCGCAATCCGATGTTTGTCGGCGAAGCGCTAACCGCACCCGATAATTTATTCGCGCAAATTGTTCACATTATTGAAGAAGGTGGCTGGACGGTATTCCGTAATATGCCGTTGATTTTTGCCGTCGGCTTACCGATTGGCCTCGCTAAACAAGCGCAGGGCCGTGCTTGCTTAGCGGTGCTGGTGAGCTTTATGACCTGGAACTACTTCATCAACGCCATGGGGATGACCTGGGGCCATTACTTCGGTGTCGATTTCAGCGCCGATCCGGTGGCTGGAACCGGGCTAACTATGATTGCCGGGATCAAAACGCTTGATACCAGCATCATCGGCGCGATTGTTATCTCCGGTTTTGTCACGGCTATCCACAACCGCTATTTCGAAAAACAACTCCCCGTCTTTCTTGGCATTTTCCAGGGCAGTTCATTTGTCGTGATTGTCGCCTTCTTTGCCATGATTCCTTGCGCCTGGCTCACCCTTTATGGCTGGCCAAAAGTGCAAATGGGCATTGAGTCACTTCAGGAATTTTTGCGCAGCGCCGGTTCGCTTGGCGTCTGGGTTTATACCTTCCTGGAACGCATTCTGATTCCAACCGGCCTGCATCACTTCATCTACGGTCCGTTTATCTTTGGCCCGGCGGTAGTTGAAGGCGGTATTCAGGTTTACTGGGCGCAGCATTTACAGGAGTTCAGCCAGAGCACGCTGCCGCTGAAAACCCTGTTCCCGGAAGGCGGGTTTGCACTGCACGGCAACTCTAAGATCTTTGGCTGCCTGGGTATTGCGCTTGCTCTGTACGCCACCTCAGCACCTGAAAATCGCGTAAAAGTCGCCGGATTGCTGATACCAGCAACACTTACTGCGATGCTTGTAGGTATTACCGAGCCACTCGAATTTACCTTCCTGTTTATCTCGCCGGTTTTATTTGCAGTGCATGCATTCCTCGCCGCAACGATGGCGACCGTGATGTACATGTGTGGCGTGGTGGGCAACATGGGGGGCGGGCTTCTCGACCAGTTCCTACCGCAAAACTGGATACCGATGTTCCACAACCACGCATCGATGATGTTTATCCAGATTGGTATTGGCCTCGTCTTCACCGGTATCTACTTCGTCGTGTTCCGCGCCCTCATCTTGCGCTTCAACCTGAAAACACCAGGGCGTGAAGACAGTGAGGTCAAGCTGTACAGCAAGGCGGATTACCAGGCATCGCGCAAGCAAACCACTGCTGCGGCGACCAAAGAGACCAAACAAGGCCAGGCCGCAGGCTTCCTCGAAGCGCTCGGCGGTACCGACAACATTCTTAGCATCAATAACTGTGCGACTCGCTTACGTATCACCCTCGCAGATATGGCTCTGACGCACAGTGACGACATTTTCAAAGCGCTGGGCGCCCACGGTGTGGTGCGACGCGGCAACGGTATTCAGGTGATTGTGGGCCTGCATGTCCCACAAGTCCGAGACCAACTTGAAACTCTGATGAAAGACACTTCTTCGACCGAACTTAAATCCATGACGGAGGCAGTATCATGAAAAAATTCTCTGTAGTAGTAGCCGGTGGCGGCAGCACATTCACTCCTGGTATCGTATTGATGTTACTGGCAAACCAGCATCGCTTCCCGCTGCGTGCCCTAAAGTTTTATGACAATGACGGCGCACGCCAGGAAACGATTGCAGAAGCTTGTAAAGTTATTCTCAAAGAGCAGGCTCCTGAAATCGAGTTCAGCTATACCACCGACCCAAAAGAAGCCTTTACCGATGTGGACTTCGTGATGGCCCATATCCGCGTGGGTAAATACCCGATGCGTGAACAAGATGAGAAAATCCCATTGCGCCATGGCGTTCTGGGCCAGGAAACCTGTGGCCCTGGCGGGATTGCCTACGGTATGCGCTCCATCGGTGGCGTATTAGAGCTGGTTGATTTCATGGAGAAATACTCGCCAAATGCCTGGATGCTTAACTATTCCAACCCGGCAGCGATTGTGGCTGAAGCAACTCGTAAACTGCGCCCGAACGCGAAGATTCTCAACATTTGCGATATGCCAATCGGCATTGAAAGCCGCATGGCGCAAATCGCTGGCTTGAAAGATCGTAAAGAGATGCGCGTACGTTATTACGGCCTTAACCACTTTGGCTGGTGGACCTCAATCGAGGACCAGAATGGCAATGATTTGATGCCTAAAATCCGCGAACATGTGGCTAAATTTGGTTATGTTCCGCCATCAGATGAGCATGGAACCGAAGCCAGCTGGAACGATACATTCTCTAAAGCAAAAGATGTGTGGGCCCTGGACCCGATCACCTTCCCTAATACTTACCTGAAATATTATCTGTTCCCGGATTATGTGGTTGAGCACTCCAACCCGGAACATACCCGCGCCAACGAAGTGATGGAACACCGTGAAAAGCACGTGTTCGGTTCCTGTAATGCCATCATTCAGGCAGGGAAATCATCGGCAGGGGAGCTGGAGATTGACGAACATGCGTCGTACATCGTCGATTTGGCGGCAGCAATTGCCTTTAACACACAAGAACGCATGCTTTTGATTGTGCCAAACAACGGCGCGATTAATAACTTTGACCCGGAAGCGATGGTTGAAATTCCATGTCTGGTTGGGAAAAGCGGGCCGGAGCCGCTGGTTGTCGGCAATATTCCACAGTTCCAGAAAGGGTTGATGAGCCAACAGGTTGCGGTAGAAAAACTGGTGGTTGAAGCCTGGGAAGAACGCTCATACGTGAAGTTATGGCAGGCTATTACGCTGTCGAAAACCGTGCCAAGTGCATCGGTTGCCAAAGCGATTCTGGATGATTTGATCGTAGCGAATAAAGAGTACTGGCCTGAGCTGAAATAGCGGCTAACTGGAGTAAGGGACTGCACCTTACTCCAGATTTTTTCGTAGGTCGGATTAGCGTTAGCGACATCCGACAACTTTGCTGTAAACGGATTACTTCGCTTTCGCCAGATACTGCGCCATCTCTGCTTCCGGCACCATGCCGCCGCCTGTCGCCCAAACGATATGAGTAGCATTTTGCAGTTGCTGCGCTGTGAGGCCATGCATCTGCTGGTAAGCCGTATCGGCACTTACGTGCTGTGGACCTGGCATTCCCGCCAGCGCAGAAGGTTCAAGGCGAATATTTTCCTCTTCCGCAAGCCAGCCGAGCAACTGATACATGGTCTGGTCTTCAAGAGTATAGAAACCATCGAGTAACCGTTGCATTGCGCGCCCAACAAACCCGGATGCACGCCCCACCGCCAGGCCATCAGCGGCAGTAACATTATCAATACCCAAATCTTGTACGGATATCTCATCATGCAGGCCGGTATAAACCCCCAGCAGCATACAAGGCGAATGCGTTGGTTCTGCAAAGAAGCAGTGAACGTTATCGCCGAACGCCATTTTCAGACCAAATGCCACACCACCAGGTCCACCGCCCACGCCGCATGGCAGGTAAACAAACAGCGGGTGTTCTTTATCCACAACGCGATCTTGCTGGGCAAACTGGTCTTTCAGACGCTGACCTGCAACCGAATAACCAAGGAATAAGGTGCGGGAGTTTTCGTCGTCGATAAAGAAACAATTCGGGTCGGATTCAGCCGCTTTGCGGCCTTGTTCAACGGCAACGCCGTAATCTTGTTCGTATTCCACAACCGTCACGCCATGGCTGCGCAGTTTGGCTTTTTTCCACGCTCGGGCATCGGCAGACATATGCACGGTGACATTAAAGCCAATGCGCGCGCTCATGATGCCGATGGATAACCCCAGGTTGCCGGTTGAGCCAACCGCGATGCTGTACTGGCTAAAGAAAGCTTTAAATTCAGGTGATAGCAGTCTGGTGTAGTCATCTTCGGTGGTCAGTAAACCGGCTTCGATTGCCAGTTTTTCGGCATGTGTCAGGACTTCATAAATCCCACCACGCGCTTTGATGGAACCTGAAATCGGCAGATGGCTGTCTTTTTTCAGCAGCAATTGGCCGCAGATTTTCTGATCAAACTCTTTTTCCAGGCGCTTTTGCATCGCCGGAATCGCGACCAGTTCGGACTCGATAATACCGTTAGTCGCAGCGGTTTCCGGGAATGCCTGCGCCAGATACGGCGCAAAGCGCGTCAGGCGTGCATGGGCATCCTGCACATCTTCGGCTGTGAGCCCCACGTACGGTAATCCTTCGGCGAGAGTTGTGGTTTCCGGGTTAAACCAACGGGTTTCTTGCAAATCAATCAGATCGCGAACCAGCGGAAATTGTTGAATCAATGTGTTTATTTCAGCGTTTTTCATAAGACAATCTCTTTGCGCTTAGATGATAAAGGAAAGCAGGAACGTCGCGCCCAGTGCTAACAGAGAGGCGATAAAAGTCGCCGTTGTATAATATTTGAATGTTTCGTTAAGCGTTGCGCCGCAATATTGCTTCACCAACCAGAACAGGGAGTCTGTGACGATGGTGCAGCCAATTGCGCCGGAGCCAATAGCAATGGTGATAATTTCCGGGCTGACGTTGGGATAAAGTGGCAGCATCGGTGCCACAATTGCGGTTGCGCCCATCATTGCCACTGTTGCAGAGCCTACAGCCGCATGCAAAATCAGGGCGACCAGCCATGCCAGCAAAATCGGGTGCATGTGCAAATTGGATAACAACACAGCCAGAGAATCTGCCAGGCCGCTGGTTTTCAGAATGGCGTTAAACGCACCGCCCGCACCGATAATCAGCAAAATATTTGCGATTGAACCAAAGCCATTCTCGGTATGGGTTAATAGCTGGCTCATGCCGATATGCTGGCGTAATCCAAGTACGTAATAAGCGACAAACACCGCAATAAACATGGCTGTGATTGGGTTGCCGATAAACTCCAGCAGGGTATATAACGTCCCGCCTTTCGCCATATTCAACTCGGCGAGGGTTTTGACCAGCATCAGTCCAATTGGCAGCAAGATCGTGAACAGTGTCGCGCCCAACGAAGGCAGCGTTTCTTCGTTACGCACTTTCAGGTCGGAAAATTCAGCTGGCACCGCTTTAAACGGCAGACGATTTCCAACGATTTTCAGGAACAGTGGCCCGCCGACTAGTGATGCAGTTAAGCCCACCAGTAAACCATATACAATCACTGTGCCGACATCCGCACCCAGTTTGTTGGTAACAAACATTGCCGCTGGGTGTGGCGGAACCACGCAATGGACTGCCATTAACGCAGTACACAATGGAATAGCCAGTTTCAGCAAAGAGGTGTTGGTCTTTTTGGCGATAGAAAACGCCAGTGGAATCAGCAGCACAACGCCTACTTCCACGAACAGCGTGATACCGCAAATCAAGCCGACCAAAACCATGATCACATCTGCTGATAACCATCGGCAACGTTGTAACGCCAGGCCAATTCGTTCAGCACCGCCTGACACTTCCATCATCTTGCCCAGAATCGTGCCAAGGCCAATGACTGCCGCGAGGAAGCCCAACGTGCTACCAATGCCGTTTTCAATGGCGTTCACCATATCCAGCGGGCTCATACTCATCATGGTGCCGACAAAAAAACTAGCCAGCAACAAAGCGAGGAAAGGGTGAAACTTCAGTTTTACGATGGTAAAGACGATTAAAATTATGCTGCTAAGCAGCGTTCCCACAACCCAAATCTGAGATTCCATACCCACCTCACTCTGCGATTTATCTGCCGCTATTGGATAAAAATTGCTCCTGACTGACAAACGATATAAATGGCATTTCAGATGAGCCAGATTGATGCAAAAGAGTGATTCAGGTCGGAATTAGGGGTGTTTATTTGATTTTGATTCGATTTCTCACATCTTAAAACGACGTTTTCGAGGGCGTATTTTACAATGCCGCCATGATTTATCTTTCAGGAAAGTGCTATGGACCCGATTCGTGAAGTCAGAAACCGCCTGCTTAACGGCTGGCAGCTATCAAAACTCTACACATTTGAAGTCGCGGCCCGGCATCAATCTTTTGCACTGGCAGCGGAGGAGCTTTCGCTAAGTTCGAGCGCGGTCAGCCACCGGATTAATCAACTTGAGCAGGAGTTGGGGATCCAGCTGTTTGTGCGCTCACACCGTAAAGTCGAGTTAACGCATGAAGGAAAGCGGGTTTTCTGGGCGCTGAAATCGTCGCTCGATACGCTCAACCAGGAAATTCTGGATATCAAAAATCAGGAACTGTCTGGCCTGCTGACGATATATTCGCGCCCTTCCATCGCTCAATGTTGGCTGGTGCCGCGGCTCGGGGATTTCACGCGGCGCTACCCTTCGATTTCACTGACCATTCTGACTGGCAATGACAACGTGAATCTGCAACGTGCGGGAGTCGATTTGGCGCTCTATTTTGACGATGCCCCTTCGTCACAGCTAACCCATCATTTTTTGATGGATGAGTCCATTCTGCCGGTGTGCAGCCCGGAATATGCCCAGCGTTTTGAGTTAAAAAATAAACCTGCACATTTGCGCAATTGCACGCTGTTACATGACCGCCAGGCGTGGAGTAATGATTCGGGTACAGATGAATGGCACAGCTGGGCGCAGCACTTTTCCGTCGATTTACCTTCCTCTTCGGGTATCGGGTTTGATCGCTCAGATTTAGCCGTGATTGCTGCGGTAAACCAGGTTGGAGTGGCGATGGGGCGCAAAAGACTGGTGCAAAAACGGTTGGATCGCGGTGAGCTGGTTGCCCCCTTTGGCGAAATGACATTGAAGTGCCATCAGCATTATTACGCCACTACATTGCCTGGGCGGCAATGGCCAAAAATTGAAGCGTTTATTCAGTGGATGCAGTCGGCGGTGTAATTTTGTAGTTGCCGCGCAGCATTAAATTATGTATTTTTATGCAAATAAAGTGCATAAATAATTTAATGGAGCGCGAAATGTTCAGGAAGTTAGTTAAGTCAGTTATTTTGGCCGGATGCATGGTTTCCGCTGTTTGTACTTCTGCTTATGCCGCACAACAGACCTACGTTGTGGGTTCTGGTGGAACGTATCGCCCGTTTGAATTTGAAAACAGCCAGAAACAGCTGGAAGGTTTTGATATCGACATCATCAAAGCCATCGCTAAAGCAGAAGGCTTTGATATCAAACTGGTTAATACACCGTGGGAAGGTATTTTTGCCACGCTGAACTCCGGTGACCGTGACATCATTATTTCTGGCATCACCATCACCGATAAACGCAAAGCGATGGTTGATTTCTCCGCGCCATATTTCCCGGCAGAGCAGTCCATCGTGGTACCTAATGATTCCAAAGTGGATTCCGTTAACGCGCTGAAAGGTAAGAAAGTTGGCGTAGTGAACTCTAGCGCTGGCGATACTGTCGTGTCCGACACGCTGGGCAAAAACAGCACTGACATCAAGCGCTTTGATAATACCCCGCTGATGCTGCAAGAGCTGGCTGAAGACGGTATCGACGCAGCGGTTGGCGATGTGGGTGTGGTGAAGTACTACATCAAATCTCACCCGGAAAAAGCGCTGAAAGCGGTAAAAGACGACAAATTTGAACGCCAGTATTTCGGCATTGCGGTAGCGAAAGATAACCAGGAACTGCTGGGTAAAATCAACGCAGGCCTGAAGAAAATCGTCGCAGACGGGACCTACGCAAAAATCTATTCCACATGGTTTGATAGCAACGTTCCAACCCTCCCCGCTGAATAATTTGCGATACCCGTTAGCATTCGAGTTGCAGCCAACACCCCTGCAGCTTGAAGGATAATGGGTATATGACTTGGGGCCTTTTCGGCCCCAACAAGGACAGGTATGACCGGATTTCGCTGGGAGATAATCTCAGAATACGCGCCGTTATTTATGCAGGGCGCGATCATGACCATCAAGTGCACCATCATCTGCGTTATTTTAGGCACCACCTGGGGCTTGTTGCTTGGGCTAGGCCGCATGGCGCACGCCGAAGATGGTCCGTGGAAACATGTACTGCGTTATGCGGTGCAATGGCCAGTGCGCGTTTACGTCAGTGCGTTCCGTGGCACACCACTGTTTGTGCAAATCATGGTGGTTCATTTCGCGCTGGTGCCGCTTTTTATTAACCCGCGTGATGGCATGTTAGTGACCAGCGGGCTGATGTCGGTCGATTTTGCCCGTGCACTGCGCTCTGAATATGGCGCGTTTCTCTCGTGCGTGGTGGCGATTACGCTCAATGCCGGGGCCTATGTCTCTGAGATTTTCCGTGCGGGTATTCAGTCAATCGACAAAGGCCAGATGGAAGCATCGCGTGCGTTGGGTATGGGCTGGGGTAAAACGATGCGCAAAGTGATTTTGCCGCAGGCGTTCCGCCGGATTCTGCCACCGCTGGGCAATAACGCTATCGCCATTGTGAAAGATTCTTCACTGGCCTCGGCGATTGGCCTTGCAGATTTGGCCTACGCTGCACGTACTGTCTCTGGCGCTTATGCGACTTATTGGGAACCGTACCTGACGATCTCGCTGGTGTATTGGGTGCTGACGTTCATGCTCTCGCTGATGGTGCAACACATGGAAAAGAGGCTCGGCAAAAGTGATTCACGTTAAGGATTTACAGAAACAATTTGGCAAAACTCATGTGCTGCGCGGCATTTCCTGTGATATCGCGCCGCAGGAAGTGGTATGTGTGATTGGTCCGTCCGGTTCCGGTAAGAGTACCTTTTTACGTTGCCTGAACGCGCTGGAAAAACCAGACGGTGGTGAGGTTATGGTGAACGGTTTTGCCGTGCACGACCCGAAAACTAACCTCAACACGCTGCGCGAAAGTATTGGCATGGTATTCCAGCGTTTTAACCTGTTCCCACATATGACAGTGTTGGAAAACCTGACGATGGCGCCGATGTCGCTTAAAGGGTTATCGAAGGCTGAAGCCGTGTCGCGGGCGGAAAAGTTGCTGCAAAAGGTTGGGCTTATAGACAAAATCGATGCCTGGCCGTCAAGCCTTTCCGGCGGGCAGCAGCAGCGTGTAGCGATTGCTCGTGCATTGGCAATGGAGCCGTCGATCATTCTGTTTGATGAGCCGACTTCGGCACTCGACCCCGAGCTGGTGGGTGAAGTGCTGGCAGTCATGAAACAACTGGCGCTGGAAGGAATGACGATGGTTATCGTCACCCACGAAATGGGCTTTGCCCGTGAAGTGGCGGATCGCGTGGTGTTTATTGATCAGGGTGTGATTCAGGAGCAGGGGCCGCCATCTCAACTGTTTAGCAACCCGACTAACCCACGTACCAAAGAGTTTTTGAGTAAAGTGCTTTAAGTTGGATAGTGTCGGGACCCGGCCTACGTTCGCGTTTAATTCTCTCGGATTTAGCGGAAATTACACCGCTTCCCCATGCCGCTGAAACTTATGCGACAGCGGAAGCCAGCAGAACAAAATCATCACGCCCATTGCCGTCATGAGCATTCCGAGGCTGAATTGCCCGGTTTGTGGCAGTAACGCAGAAAACCACGCCATCGCTCCTGAACCAATATTTTGCAGCCCACCAACCAGCGCGCCCGCGGTGCCTGCGAGGAATGGGAACGGCTCCATTGCGCCGCTGGTCGCCAATGGGAATAACATCCCTGCGCCGAAGAAGAACAGCGCGGCTGGTACCAGTAATGTCCAGATGTTCATAATTCCAAGCCAGCCTGGAATCCACATCAAAATGCCGGCAAACAGGCAGCTCAATACGGCTTGCCACATCAATGAAGAGAAGCGCGCATTCTCCCGGCCAGCATACCAGGAGCCAAAGAAGGCTGCTGGGATAGGGAGAATAAACAGAATACTCACCACTACGCCATTGAGCCCAAGAACGCCGCCCATCAACACACCGGAACAGGCTTCAAACACCGCCACGCCTGCAAGGCCACCGACTAGCATCAGCAAATAGCAATTAAACGAGCCGCTGCCTAGTAAGGCTTTATAGCTCGCAACCAGTCGTTGAGGTTTAGCCTGAACCGGGCGAGTTTCAGGTAACCAACGCAACATGCAGAAAGCGACAATGGTGCAAAGCACCAGCAAGAAGCCGTAGCAAGCACGCCAACCCCATACGGAGTCAAGCATCCCGCCGATGACCGGAGCCAATAGCGGGCTGACCAGAATCCCCATATTCAGCAGACTGTTGGCAGAACGGAGCGATGCACCTTCGTAAAGGTCACGCGGCATGGTTCGTGCCATCACACCTGCAACGCCTGTCCCCATTCCCTGCAACGCACTGGCAATCACCAGCGCTGTTAAATTAGTGGTGAACAGAGCCCAAAGTGTGGCGAGGATAAAAATACTCATACCGGTGAGAATGACCGGGCGGCGGCCGATGCGGTCTGATATCGGCCCGTAGACAAGTTGCGACACGCCATAGGTCAGCAAATATGCCGCCATCACTTGCTGAATTGCACCGCTGCGCACGCCGAAATCGTGAGCCATATCGGGAATTGAAGGGATATAAATGGTTTGCGTCATTTGCCCGACAGCAACCAGCAGAATCAACATCATCAGCAGGTGAATATTGGCTAACTTTTTCATTTTCTCAGGTGTTATTTGGGGTGTATATGCCAATTGTCAGTTTATAAAACTGACTGCGCAAAAAAATCGAGAGGAATCTACCACACAAAGACGATGAAACCCTATGGCCTGACACCTTTTGGATGAGAGATAAATTGGCAGCATGTAAAGCCTGAACGGCAATTTATGTTGCCAGCGAAACGGCAACAGAGGTTTATAAAAAGGAGGCGGTTTCCCGCCTCCTTTTGGTGCGACTTGAAGACGATGAATTACTTGAAGTATTTCATGGCGACTTCAAGTAGTTGCAGTAACGCAACCATGAGTTTCAGAAACAAAATAGCCAGTCCCATCAAGCCCATACGCTTTCTCCTGTTACCAGGAGCACTTTCAGCCGACGAGCCTTTCCGCTGCCTGTAGTCTGCTGAATTTGTTGAGGTGATCCGATGCGCTCCTCTGAGGTTAAGGCACTGACGGCACCACCCGTTTCAGCCAGGACTTAAATTGCGCGGCGGTTTGCGGCCTCAGAGCACATCACATTCAACACAATCAGTATATCCATTATACTGTATAAATAAACAGTAAAAAGATGAAAATGCGAACAGCTTCGCAAGCCACAGATTTATGCATTGCTCACATTAGCAGCAACTATTTGCACCAGGGTGGGTTTCGTCGTATATTTTGTGGGTTGATGTGATCTGGTGTGCGAAGCAGTAAAAGCACTAGTAGCAAAAACAAAAAACCTCGCCTCACCAGCGGGGTTTTTTGTTTTTGTAGGTTCTGAAATTGACTTAGTTCTAAAACCCGTGGGGAACGGATTGCCCGAAACCATCGCCGCTGTCAGTGCTGTTATCCTGCCGTCCTCGTGCTTCCAGCCTGTCTGCACGCATTTTCTCGCTTATTTCTCTGCGCTGCTCCGTGGTTAAGTTTTCACGGCCATAATACTGATCCGGATATTTTGAGCGCATGATTAATGCCTCGTTAGTCTCTGCCGGGTTAATGGTTTTATGCCCGTCATAGCCTGAGGTATCAGTCGATGAACAGCCAATAACGGCGAGTGGGATAAGCACTATCAGAGCAAATTTGTAAGCCATATTTCTTCCTGGACCAGCACAATGGATAGCGTATTCACGCAGCGTATCATGGATAGTTTAGCTCCGACTGCCTGGCGCCACACGATTTGGCGAAATGTTTAAACACACTCTTTCAAACGACTTTCCTCACCGGTTTTCATTTGCGAATTACCCTTAATAAGCTTGCTAATGATTCGTAAACTGAATACTGGAGAGAAAAATGACTAAGCATTGTTTTTCCGCTTTGCTGCTCAGCGCATTGTTGCTGAGTGCTGGTTCTATGGCGACGGCAGCTGAAAATGTTATCAGGCCGGTGCGTGGCATTATCGATGCTGTGAATGGTAATACGCTCATTATCACCACGCGGCAGGGGGAGAAGCTCGATGTCGCTCTGACGGATCAAACCAAAGTGAATAGCGTCAGCGAGGCAAAAGTAAGTGATATCAAACCTGATAGTTTTATTGGCACAGCGGCGGTGCAGCAAGCTGATGGAACGCTAAAAGCGTTAGAAGTACATGTGTTCGCGCCGAGCTTGCGGGGATCGGGTGAAGGGTTTAACCCTTTTGAATCTGCCGACGGCAATGTAAACACGATGACCAACGGTACGGTCGGAAAACTGGTTAATAGTCATGGCCGTACGATGACGGTGAAGGTTAAAGATCAGGAAAAAACAGTCATTGTTCCGGATGACGCTCCGGTGGTGCTAATTACCCCAGCGGATAAATCACTGTTGAAACCTGGTACTAAAGTCGTATTACACACAGCGAAAGATGATAAAGGTCAGTTAGTTGCTCGCGGGATATCCGCCGGTAAAGATGGCCTGACACCGCCGATGTAAATGCAGAGTTTTTTATCAAACTTCGCCCTGGCAATGAGCCAGGGCGAGATACAGCCAAATCCAATGCTTAAGACAGCGGGCTCAGCGTAATTTCTACGCGGCGGTTCTGGGCTTTGCCTTCAGCCGTGCTGTTGCTGGCGATTGGGTTGGCCGGGCCTGCGCCTGTGGTACGCACACGGTTTGCTGCCACACCTTGTGTGATCAGCGCGCTACCCACACCATCTGCACGCTGCTGGGAAAGCTTCATATTCAGCTCCTGGCTGCCGGTGCTGTCAGTGTAACCCACGATGTTAACCGCAGTTTTTGGGTATTCTTTTAATACCATTGCCACGCCGGTCAGGGTATTCGCGCCAGCCGGTTTCAGTGTTGCGCTGCTGCTGTCGAAGGTGACATTGTTTGGCATATTAAGCACGATGTTGTCGCCACTACGCGTCACACTCACGCCCGTTCCCTGCATTTTTTCACGAAGTTTCGCTTCCTGCACATCCATGTAATAACCAACGCCACCGCCTAATGCAGCACCTGCTGCGGCACCAATCAGTGCGCCTTTGCCGCGATCTTTTTTCGATGAGGAGAGTGCGCCAACGCCTGCGCCTACCAGCGAGCCAATACCGGCTCCAATGCCTGATTTCCCTGCTTCACGTTCGCCGGTGTAAGGGTTGGTAGTACAACCAGAAACTGCTAACGTGCCGCAAACAATGGCGGCAATCATCATGACGCGTTTTTTCATCTCATTTCCTTTGTGAATTTAATAACTCAACCGCGACTTCAGCGGCGGTTGATTATGCCGTGTGAATGTGTAGAAATTTCTATAGAGTCGTCTGAATTTGTAAACAAAATATTGAGTGGCCATCAGGCCGCCACCTGCACAACACCTGCAAATAAGGGAGCCCGAATTGGCTAACGTATTCTCATCAAACAAGAAAATTCTAACTGCCGCACACTGGGGCCCGATGATAGTTGAAACTGATGGAGAGCGAGTCCTCGCTTCCAGAGGGGCATTGGAAACCGGGCATGAGAATTCACTGCAAAGCGCAGTTCCAGACCAGGTACACAGTAAAGCCCGTGTGCAGTATCCCATGGCCAGGAAAGGTTTTCTTGCCTCACCCGAAGCACCACAAGGTGTGCGGGGTGAAGATGAGTATGTGCGCATCAGTTGGGGTGAAGCGCTCCAGTTGATTCACCAGCAGCACCAACGCATTCGCACGACTTATGGGGCAGCTTCCATTTTTGCGGGTTCCTACGGCTGGCGCTCCAATGGCGTACTTCATAAAGCGGCGACATTATTGCAGCGCTATATGAGTCTCGCGGGCGGTTATACCGGGCACCTGGGCGATTACTCAACCGGTGCTGCGCAGGTCATCATGCCGTATGTGGTTGGCTCAAATGAGGTTTATCAGCAGCAAACTAGCTGGCCGTTGGTGCTGGAGCACAGCGATGTGGTGGTGCTGTGGAGCGCCAACCCATTGAACACGCTGAAGATTGCCTGGAATGCCAGCGACGAACAGGGCGTGAGGTTTTTTGAGCAACTGAAAAACAGCGGTAAAACCGTGATCGCCATTGATCCGATGCGATCGGAAACGGTGGATTTCTTTGGTGAAAATGCCCAGTGGATTGCTCCAAATATGGGAACTGATGTCGCGCTGATGTTGGGTATCGCGCATACGCTGGTTAAACACGGCTGGCACGATACTGACTTCCTGGCGCGCTGTACTCATGGCTACGATAAATTCGCCGCTTATTTGACGGGCGAATTAGACGGTCAGCCGAAAAACGCCGAGTGGGCAGCGAAGATTTGCGGTGTGCCGGTGCAAACCATTGAATACCTGGCGCAGGTATTTAGCCGCAATCGCACCATGCTGATGTCGGGCTGGGGGATGCAGCGCCAGCAGTATGGCGAGCAAAAGCACTGGATGTTGGTCACGCTTGCAGCGATGCTGGGGCAAATTGGTACGCCGGGCGGCGGTTTTGGTTTGTCTTATCACTTTGCGAACGGTGGCAACCCAACGCGGCGCGCGGCGGTGCTGGGTTCAATGCAGGGAACGGTGGCCAACGGTACTGATGCTGTCGAGAAAATCCCGGTGGCACGCATTGTTGAAGCGCTGGAACACCCAGGTGGCGAGTATCAGCATAATGGGCAGCAAAAAACATTCCCGGATATTCGCATGCTCTGGTGGGCGGGTGGCGGTAATTTTACCCACCATCAAGATACCAATCGTTTGATCAAAGCCTGGCAGAAACCGGAGTTGGTTATTATTTCCGAATGCTTCTGGACGGCGGCCGCAAAACACGCAGATATTGTGTTGCCGATCACCACATCGTTTGAGCGCAATGATTTAACGATGACCGGTGATTACAGTAATCAGCATTTAGTGCCGATGAAGCAGGTCGTTTCCCCACAAGGGGAGGCGCGCAATGATTTCGATGTTTTTGCCCAACTCAGTGCATTGTGGGAAGAGGGCGGCGAAGCCCGTTTTACTGAAGGAAAAACCGAGCTGCAATGGCTGGAGGAGTTCTATGACATTGCGCGCAAGCGCGGTGCAACGCAGCAGATAGAACTGCCGGAATTTAAACAGTTCTGGGAAGCTAACCAGCTGATAGAAATGCCGGAAAGTGAAAAGAACGCCGCTTTTATTCGTTTCGCTGATTTCCGCCATGATCCGCAGGCTAATCCATTAAAAACACCAAGCGGGAAAATCGAAATTTATTCCGAGCGTATTGCCAGTTTTGGTTACGCTGATTGCCCTCCGCATCCGACCTGGCTTGCGCCAGACGAATGGCAAGGCAATGCGCAGTCCGGTCAGCTTCAACTGCTTTCATCTCATCCGGCACATCGCCTGCACAGCCAGCTTAACTATTCGGCGCTACGTGATAAATACGCGATTGCCGGACGTGAGCCGTTAACACTGCATCCAAAAGATGCGGCTGAACGTGGCATTGCGGATGGTGATTTAGTGCGTGTCTGGAATGCGCGTGGGCAGGTGCTGGTGGGTGCGCTGGTAACAGAAGGCATAAAGCCTGGAGTGGTCTGTATTCACCAAGGGGCGTGGCCGGATTTAGACGACGAAAAGCTGTGTAAAAACGGTGCGGTGAATGTGCTGACGCTTGATATTCCGACTTCGCGCCTGGCAAATGGCTGTGCTGCAAACTCGTCGCTGGTATGGGCCGAAAAGTATCTCGGCCCGGTACCGGAAGTTACGGCATTTGTTCCGCCTGCCAGCTCATAATCCAGGTCGGGTGGTGCGTTTCGTTTTGCCAGGCGCTTTCTTCAATGCGAAAGCCCTGGTGATGATAGAAATGCACTGCCCGATGATTCTTCTGGTAAACCTCAAGGCTCAGTGAGGGATAAAGCGCTTTGACGTGCTCCATCAACGCTTGCCCAATCCCCTTGCCAATAAAAGGTTCGCTAACAAACAATGCGCCAATAAATAGCGAATCCAGCACGCTAATAAATCCCACCATTTTGTCCTGATGCAGATAAACCCAGGTCGCAGATTGCGGAATATAAACATTCCGTACGATGGACTCACTTTCGTGCCAGTAATTTTCGCTAATAAATGGATGAGCCTGAATCGTGCTGGCAAGCCAGATTTCAATCAGTTCATCCATTTCACCAGGCTGTAGGCGGCGAATCATTTGAGATTATCGGGATGGCAGAAGCAAGTGGTGACGTGGTCATTGACCAGCCCACAGGCCTGCATAAACGAGTAGCAAATGGTTGACCCGACGAACTTAAAACCGCGTTTTTTCAGCGCTTTTGATAACGCGTCGGACGCGGGGGTGGTGGTAGGGATTTCTGCAAGCGTTGCCGCCTGTGTAATCTGCGCCTGGTTATCGACAAACGACCAGACAAACTCCGGGAATTTCTCACCGTTGGCTTCCATCGCCAGATACGCTTTCGCGTTATTGATGATGGCTTCTATTTTCCCGCGATGGCGGATAATACCGGCATCCTGTACCAGTTCGTCTACGTCTTCCGGTTGCAGTAAAGCCACGGCCTGCGGATCGAAATTTTTAAAGCAGCGACGGTAGTTTTCGCGTTTTTTCAGCACGGTTATCCATGATAAACCGGCCTGTTGTCCTTCAAGGCAAATCATCTCAAACAGGTGTTGCCCGTCAGTCATCGGCACACCCCATTCCTTATCGTGGTACTCAATATAGAGCGGGTCATTTGATACCCATCCACAACGCAGCATACGTTTCTCCTTTGATGAAATTTTTCGTGCCAACTTGACGTGCGAAATAAAGCGACAATAGTTAATTCAGGGCCATCTTGATACACCATGAGTTAATTAGGGGTTATCCGCAAGCCCGACAAAAAGACTAATAATATCGCCGGATTTGGCTCTTTTCTGGAGTCGTTTTGATGATCAAAATTATACGCAGTGGTCGCCGTGTCACTTTCTCCACGGTGCTGGCTTTGTGTTGCCTGTCACACGCTACGAATGTATTTGCCTGGCAACAAGAATATGTCGCCGAAGAAACTTCGGGCGAAGCGCAGGATCGTTACACTTGGGACAGTAATCGCCAACCAAGCTACAACGATATTCTCGCAGAAAGGATCAATTCTTCTTTTACCTCCCAAAACCAGGAGGGGCTGATGCTTGTTTCTGGTAACGATAATATTAGCGCTGATACCTCACGTTTGGGCATCGGCTGGAATATCTCTTTGCCTGGCAATATTACAACCGGCCCGACAGCAAAATACAGTTGGGATGGCACAACGCCCGGAATTTATAACGAGTATGGCGACACGGCTGTCGCAGCGCGATTTACCGATCAACTCTGGCATGCCAGCGTCTCTACTGTGGGTTGGCGTATGGATTCCTCGGTAGGCTATCTGCGCCCGTGGGCACAAGTTAGTTATAACCATCAGTATGGTGAAAATCTCTGGAAGGCACAGTCAGGACTACGAGCAAATGTCGTGCCTAGTCAGGACGCAAGCTGGATGGATGTGACCGTGGGTGCCGATATGCCAATTGGTAAAAATATGGCAGCGTTTGCTTCTATGTCACAAGCCGAAGGATTAACGACAGGTGAGGCATATATTTATAATGTTGGCGTTAGCGCGCGCTTCTGATCATTAATGTAACCTTGAGCTGATATATTTAACATTTAATAATCAGTGTTTACGCACCTTATATTGATAGTAGCCACTAACTTTATTGATTTTGGATTAACGTCCAGGTCATTCATTCCCTCTCAGGTGCATTTCATTCCAGCCTGAGTGCACTTCATGCCTTTTTCTCCTGGAATAAAATGCACTTCGTTACTCTTGGCAGCAGAAGATTTCTCTTAAATTTTGCGGACATCTGCCATGAATAATTCTACCTACAACCGTACTCGTTGGTTAACTCTGATCGGCACCATCATTACCCAGTTTGCATTGGGTTCCGTTTATACCTGGAGCTTGTTCAACAGCGCACTGTCGCAAAAGCTGGGTGAGCCAATCAGCCAGGTGGCATTTTCCTTTGGTTTATTAAGCCTTGGCCTTGCGATTTCCTCTTCCGTTGCGGGCAAATTGCAGGAACGTTTTGGTGTACGCAAAGTAACGATGGCGGCAGGTGTTCTGCTGGGTGTCGGCTTCTTCCTGACCGCACATTCCAATAACTTGCTGATGCTGTGGTTGAGTGCCGGTGTGCTGGTGGGCCTGGCCGATGGTGCGGGTTACCTGTTAACACTCTCCAACTGCGTGAAATGGTTCCCGGAGCGTAAAGGCCTGATTTCCGCATTCGCCATTGGCTCTTACGGCCTCGGCAGCCTGGGTTTCAAATATATCGATACCCATTTACTGGCAACTTACGGCCTTGAAAGCACCTTTATGATTTGGGGTGGCCTGGCGATGGTGATGATTCTTCTCGGTTCATTACTGATGAAAGATGCCCCATTGCAGGAAGTTAAAACCGCGAATGGTGTGGCCGAAAAAGATTACACCCTTGCAGAATCTATGCGTAAGCCACAGTACTGGATGCTGGCTATCATGTTCCTGACTGCCTGCATGAGTGGTTTGTATGTTATCGGTGTAGCAAAAGATATCGCACAAGGCATGGTGCATTTGACTGCTGAGTCTGCGGCAAACGCGGTAACCGTTATCGCGATTGCTAACCTGAGTGGCCGCCTGGTGCTGGGTATTCTGTCCGATAAGATTGCTCGTATCCGCGTTATCACTATTGGCCAGGTTATTTCTTTGGTCGGCATGGCTGCACTGTTGTTTGCCCCACTTAACGAAGCGACTTTCTTTGCAGCGATTGCCTGTGTAGCGTTTAACTTCGGCGGCACCATCACCGTTTACCCATCACTGGTGAGCGAGTTCTTTGGTCTGAATAACCTGACTAAAAACTACGGTGTGATTTACTTAGGCTTCGGTATCGGCAGCATCTGCGGTTCGATTATCGCTTCCATCTTCGGCGGCTTCTACGTGACCTTCTGCGTCATCTTTGCCTTGCTGATTTTGTCTCTGGCGATTTCCACCACCATCCGCACTCCAGCGCGCGAAGTTTATCAAGAAGCTCACGCTTGATAGCGAGCCATTAATGCCGCAAACCATGCCGCCGGGACGTTATACGGCGGCATCATTAATTGTGAAATCCCCTGTTCTATAATGCCTTCCGCTTGTGCTTTTAAGATCTCATTCCCTCGTTGTAATCCTGCCAACTGAATGCGTTTTTCTATCAAATAGACCCGGGCAAAGTGTGGGTCGTAGCGCAAAATTTCACGCGTGTTATCGATGATGTCAGCCAGTTTGATGGTTTGCGCCTCGAGACTTGCGTTGGCGGTATGCTGGAAGTGAGCACGTTTACGATGCATACGATTGGTGCCGGGGAGTTGTTCAGGGTTGGTGACCATTGCCACCAGAGTCGCCACATCCGGACCAAAGTGCTCCTGAATGTCGATAAGCGTGGTACCGGTGTCCTCAACAGTGTCGTGCAACCAGGCTGCCGCGAGCACTTCCTCAATGGGAGAAACGCTTCTGACTATCTCCACCACGGCTGCGGGATGGACGATATATGGCTCAAGGGTATATTTGCGGCGCTGATCGCAAGCTGCATGAGCCTTTGTTGCATATCGGCGTGCGCGTTCTTCTAAAGACAGCATAACTACCTCTCTGCATCACCAATATTGCCTGATATGTTCCATAACCCACCTGCGTTGAGCCAGCATGAGATATGTAAACAACCGTGTGGATCACTAATTTTGCCGATACTTTTTACTCTCGCTATGTTCTACTAATCCGCGCCAAAAATTGGCTAAGAATCATCCTGATTCGGACTCTATTTTTTATTGCTCAGAATTTTCTTCACCAGGGGGAGTCTGAGTGATGTTTATAACATCTCTTTTTTGCATTATTTTTTCGGACAACCTGCATGAATTACATTAAATCGATGACCCAGCAGAAACTCTGTTTTCTGTTAGCGGTATACATCGGCATATTTTTGAACCTTTCGGTTTTTTATAATCGTTTCATGGGCTTTGCTCAGGACTTTAGTCGCCTGAAAGGTTTCTCCATGGTCGCAGAGGTCGTGGCTTGTGTACTGGTCACTTTCTTTTTATTCCGTGTGTTATCCCTGTTTGGCCGTACCGTCTGGCGAATCCTCGCTACATTAATCGTGTTGTGCTCCGTTGGTGCCAGCTATTACATGACGTTGCTTAACGTCGTTATTGGCTACGGTATTATCGCCTCGGTTATGACCACAGATATCGACCTCTCGAAAGAAATTGTCGGCTATCAATTCGTATTGTGGATGGTTTTGGTCAGTGCTATTCCGTTGGTACTTATCTGGGGAAGCAAAACACGCGATACCCTGCTTAACCAATTGAAAACCCCAGGTCAGCGCATCAAAAACGTGGCCATTGTGCTGTTGGCTGGACTGATGGTTTGGGCACCACTGCGTTTACTTGGTAAACAACAAAATCGTACAGAAAAACGCTCCACGGTAGATATGCCAAGCTACGGCGGCGTGGTGGCTAACTCTTATCTGCCATCAAACTGGGTCTCAGCGTTGGGTCTTTTTGCTTGGGCTCAGGCTGATGAGTCCAACGACAATAGTTCGTTGCTCAACCCAGCGAAGAAGTTTACGTATGTCGCGCCAAAAGAGCTCGATGATACCTATGTTGTGTTTGTGATTGGCGAAACCACTCGCTGGGATCACATGGGTATTCTGGGTTATGACCGTGACACCACACCAAAACTCGCCCAGGAGAAAAACTTGGTCGCGTTCAGAGGTGAATCTTGCGATACCGCGACTAAGCTTTCGCTGCGTTGTATGTTCGTGCGTGAAGGCGGTGCGGAAGAGAATCCGCAGCGTACTCTGAAAGAGCAGAATGTCTTTGCGGTACTTAAACAGCTTGGTTTCAGCTCAAACCTTTTTGCGATGCAAAGTGAAGTCTGGTTCTACGGCAACACAATGGCAGATAACTTCTCTTACCGTGAGCAGATTGCTGCTGAACCGCGTAACCGCGGTAAGCAAGTCGATGACATGTTGCTGGTCGAAGAGATGAGACGCTCTGTTGACGAGCATCCTAACGGCAAGCATTTGATTGTGCTGCATACCAAAGGCTCGCACTTCTCTTACGTGCAACGTTACCCACGCAGCTACGCGAAATGGACTCCAGAGTGCGTCAGCATTGATAAAGAGTGCAGCAAAGAGCAGCTGATTAACGCTTTTGATAACTCAGTGCTGTATACCGATAGCGTGCTTGAACAAGTGATTTCTGAGCTGCGTGATAAGCGTGCGATTATTTTCTATGCCTCTGACCATGGTGAGTCTATCGACGAGCACAAACACCTGCACGGTACACCACGTAAAATGGCTCCACCTGAGCAGTTCCGTGTGCCGTTGCTGGTTTGGGCATCTGATAAATATCTGGAAAACCCGGATCGCGCACGTGAGTTTGCACATATGCAGGAACAGGCGAAAATGAAGGTGCCGCACCGCCATGTTGAGCTGTATGACACCATCATGGGTTGTCTGGGCTATACATCTCCAGACGGTGGTATTAACCAGAACAACAACTGGTGCCATGTGCCCGAAAAGAAAGCCGCACAGTAACTTTTTAGCCACATGTGCTGGAATTTAAAGCAAACAGACAGGATTTTCAGTTTCAGGGATTGACGGGTAAAACGGTGCGCAGTAAGATGCGCTCCGCATTCGGCGAGTAGCGCAGCTTGGTAGCGCAACTGGTTTGGGACCAGTGGGTCGGAGGTTCGAATCCTCTCTCGCCGACCAAATTTAGAAAAAGCCAACCTTCGGGTTGGCTTTTTTGCATCTGTAGTTTGAAGAGGATGAGAATCTCCGCAGGAGGTTTGAGCCGAGCGCAGCGAGACAACGTTGCTTCAGCAACGGCCCGTAGGGGAATAATCCTCTCTCGCCGACCAAATTCAAGAAAACCCAACCGCAAGGTTGGGTTTTTTTACGTCTGTAGTTTACCGCCACGCATCTGACATCTCGCTCACCCGCCCCACGTTAAACCCCTAACCTTGTAAAAATATCCGCTTCATCGTCCAACATCTGTCTTTATATGCTTTTGTGACATTTCCCATCGTATTTTGTTATGGAAAATCGTGGGTTAATACGCCATTGCTTATGTTTCATACCAGCATGATTCGCTGTAAGAGATATAGATCACAAAACTTATCGTTCAGATAATCAGCATCTGGCAAGAAATTTTACAGAAATAGCACAACTGCATACCACTCCCGCTCGTCTTTTAATCAGTGGATAATTCTGGTTACATGGCAGTAGCATAAATTTCCCTGCTGGAAACAGAGCGACTGGCTTTTTTTAAACTTTGTTCGCTGATTCTCACCTCGGTTGTAAATCCCCGTTACCTATATTGACGTTTTACTCATCTATTGACAGATTGTAGGGCGTGAGGGGCAAATTATGGACAGTCCGCACTACCACACAGCTAGCCTGACGAAAGGAACACCTGGCCTCACTACCGCCTCCGGGCATACCGAACGGACCGCACACAAATAACAAAGGTCTAACGGAAAAAACAACACGACATATGTCCCCGAATTATTTCTTGCTGTAGCACTGCGGTAACTGAACAAATCATTGTGAGCTTACTTGAGTACGCGATCGGTGTGAGTAAAGGCAGCCCGTAAAGCCGTGGCAAGAAAGATAAAGGGAACATCACAACGGAGCAGAAGAATGAGTCTTTCCTTGAAGAAGTCAGGGATGCTGAAGTTTGGTCTGAGCCTGGTGGCCTTGACCGTAGCAGCTAGCGTTCAGGCAAAAACCCTGGTTTATTGCTCAGAAGGTTCCCCAGAAGGTTTTAACCCGCAGTTGTTCACCTCTGGTACAACTTACGATGCCAGTTCAGTGCCAATCTATAACCGCTTGGTCGAGTTCAAAACTGGTACCACTGAAATTATCCCGGGCCTTGCTGAGAAATGGGAAGTCAGTGCAGACGGTAAAACCTATACCTTCCACCTTCGTTCAGGTGTGAAGTGGCAAGACAACAAAGATTTCAAACCAACGCGCGATCTGAATGCTGATGACGTCGTGTTTTCTTTTGATCGTCAGAAAAATGCCAACAACCCGTATCACAAAGTTTCTGGCGGCAGCTACGAATACTTCGAAGGCATGGGTTTATCTGACCTGATCAGCGAAATTAAGAAAGTGGACGACAATACCGTTCAGTTCGTGCTGACTCGTCCAGAATCACCATTCCTGGCCGATCTCGCCATGGACTTCGCCTCTATTCTTTCCAAAGAATATGCTGACAACATGATGAAAGCCGGTACGCCGGAAAAAACTGACCTGAACCCAATCGGTACCGGTCCGTTCCAGCTGCTGCAATACCAGAAAGATTCTCGCATTCTGTACAAAGCGTTCCCAGGCTACTGGGGCACCAAGCCGCAGATCGACCGTCTGGTCTTCTCCATCACGCCTGATGCGTCTGTGCGTTACGCCAAACTGCAGAAAAACGAGTGCCAGGTTATGCCGTATCCAAACCCGGCTGACATCGCTCGCATGAAACAAGATAAGAGCATCAACTTGATGGAACAGGCTGGCCTGAACGTGGGTTACTTGTCCTTCAACACCGAGAAAAAACCGTTTGATGACGTGAAAGTTCGTCAGGCGCTGACTTATGCGGTGAACAAAGAAGCGATCATCAAAGCGGTTTATCAAGGCGCAGGCACTGCGGCTAAAAACCTGATCCCACCAACCATGTGGGGCTACAACGATGACGTCAAGGATTACACCTATGATCCTGAGAAAGCAAAAGCGCTGCTGAAAGAATCCGGCCACGCTGACGGCTTCACCGTTGATCTGTGGGCAATGCCAGTACAGCGTCCGTACAACCCGAACGCTCGCCGTATGGCTGAGATGATTCAGGCTGACTGGGCGAAAGTCGGTGTGACCGCCAAAATCGTAACTTACGAGTGGGGCGAGTACCTGAAACGCGCTAAAGCCGGTGAACACCAGGCTGTGATGATGGGTTGGACTGGCGACAATGGGGACCCGGATAACTTCTTCGCGACTCTATTCAGCTGTGCCGCAGCAAAAGACGGTTCTAACTACTCTCGCTGGTGCTACAAGCCGTTTGAAGACCTGATTCAACCTGCGCGTGCCACAGACGATCACAACAAGCGTATCGAGCTGTACAAGCAAGCTCAGGTCGTGATGCATGACCAGGCTCCGGCGCTGATCGTTGCTCACTCCACGGTATATGAGCCAGTGCGCAAAGAAGTGAAAGGTTATGTGGTTGACCCATTGGGCAAACACCACTTTGAGAACGTGTCTGTCGAATAATAAATAACAGTAGCGTGCTTTATTCCCTCTCCCAATGGGAGAGGGTGAAAGATTTGTGAGCAATACAGACTGAAGGCTGCAAGGCTTTCAGTCACTACAGAGAATCCGGGTTATGTTGCAGTTCATCCTCCGACGTCTGGGGCTAGTTATCCCCACTTTTATCGGTATTACCCTTCTTACCTTCGCCTTCGTGCATATGATTCCCGGTGACCCGGTGATGATTATGGCCGGTGAGCGCGGTATCTCTCCTGAACGTCATGCTCAGTTGTTGGCTGAACTTGGCCTCGACAAGCCTATGTGGCAGCAATACGTCCATTATATTTGGGGCGTGATGCACGGCGACTTGGGCATTTCGTTAAAAAGCCGTCTTCCAGTGTGGGACGAGTTCGTACCGCGTTTTAAAGCGACCATGGAACTCGGTGTCTGCGCGATGTTGTTTGCCGTTGCCGTGGGTATTCCGGTTGGCGTGCTGGCTGCGGTTAAACGTGGTTCCGTGTTTGACCACACCTCTGTGGGCCTTGCTCTGACAGGCTACTCAATGCCAATTTTCTGGTGGGGTATGATGTTAATCATGCTGGTTTCCGTCTACTGGAACCTCACCCCGGTATCAGGGCGTGTCAGCGATACGGTATTCCTCGACGACACCTTGCCCCTCACCGGCTTCATGCTGATAGACACCGCTATATGGGGTGAGCCGGGCGACTTCATCGATGCAGTGATGCATATGATATTGCCAGCCGTGGTGCTCGGTACTATCCCGCTGGCGGTTATCGTGCGTATGACTCGCTCTTCAATGCTAGAAGTACTCGGTGAAGACTACATCCGTACCGCTCGTGCGAAGGGCCTGACGCGTATGCGCGTCATCGTGGTTCATGCGCTGCGCAACGCCATGCTGCCAGTTGTGACGGTTATCGGCCTGCAAGTCGGTACGTTGCTGGCGGGTGCCATCCTGACGGAAACCATCTTCTCCTGGCCGGGCCTTGGCCGCTGGCTGATTGATGCGTTGCAACGTCGTGACTACCCGGTAGTACAGGGCGGCGTATTGTTGGTCGCGACGATGATTATCCTCGTGAACCTGATCGTCGACTTACTGTACGGCGTGGTGAACCCGCGTATACGCCATAAGAAATAAGGGGCCATCATGACGCAATTAACTGAAAACAAAGTGGTAGCGGCGCCAGTTCCAATGACGCCATTCCAGGAATTCTGGCACTACTTTAAACGTAACAAAGGGGCGGTCATCGGCCTGGTGTATGTCACCGCGATGATCTTGATCGCCATATTCGCCAACGTGCTAGCACCACACGGCCCGGCAGAACAGTTCCGTGATTCACTGCTGCACCCACCGGTCTGGCAGGATGGCGGCAGTTGGCAGTTCCTGCTCGGTACTGACGACGTAGGCCGCGACATCATGGCTCGCCTGATGTACGGCGCGCGTCTGTCGCTGCTGGTAGGTTGCCTGGTGGTTTTGCTGTCGCTGATTATGGGCGTGGTGCTCGGCCTGGTGGCAGGTTACTTCGGCGGCATTATCGACAACATTATTATGCGTGTTGTCGACATTATGCTGGCGCTGCCGAGTCTGCTGTTGGCGCTGGTACTGGTGGCGATTTTCGGCCCGTCGATAGTCAACGCTTCGTTGGCGCTCACCTTCGTCGCCTTGCCGCACTATGTGCGACTGACGCGCGGTGCGGTGCTGGTGGAAGTGAACCGCGATTACGTAACCGCTTCGCGCGTTGCGGGTGCAGGTTCCATGCGTCAGATGTTCATCAACATTCTGCCAAACTGTCTTGCACCGCTTATCGTGCAGGCCTCTCTTGGCTTCTCTAACGCCATTCTCGATATGGCCGCTCTCGGCTTCCTCGGCATGGGTGCGCAACCGCCAACACCGGAGTGGGGCACAATGCTTTCCGATGTGTTGCAGTTCGCGCAAAGTGCCTGGTGGGTGGTCACCTTCCCTGGTGTCGCCATCCTGCTGACGGTGCTGGCATTTAACCTGATGGGTGACGGGCTGCGTGATGCACTCGATCCTAAACTCAAGCAGTAAAGGGCTACGTAATGGCGTTATTGAATGTAAATAAATTATCGGTGCATTTCGGCGACGAAAAGACACCGTTCCGTGCCGTAGACCGCGTGAGTTACAGCGTAAATCAAGGCGAAGTTGTCGGTATCGTTGGGGAATCTGGTTCCGGTAAATCGGTCAGCTCGCTGGCGATTATGGGGCTGATTGATTACCCAGGCCGCGTGATGGCTGAAAAGCTGGAGTTTAACGGCCAGGATCTGCAAAAGATTTCTGAGAAAGAACGTCGCAACCTGGTCGGTGCTGAAGTGGCGATGATCTTCCAGGACCCGATGACAAGCCTCAACCCTTGTTACACCGTTGGTTTCCAGATTATGGAAGCTATCAAGGTGCACCAGGGCGGCAACAAGAAAACCCGCGTTCAGCGTGCTATCGACCTGCTGAACCTGGTGGGTATTCCCGATGCGGCTTCGCGTCTGGACGTTTACCCGCACCAGCTTTCCGGCGGTATGAGCCAGCGCGTCATGATCGCGATGGCGATTGCCTGTCGCCCTAAGCTGTTGATTGCCGACGAACCGACCACCGCACTGGACGTGACCATCCAGGCGCAAATCATCGAACTGTTACTGGAACTCCAGCAAAAAGAGAACATGGCGCTGATTCTTATCACCCATGACCTCGCGCTGGTGGCTGAAGCGGCACACAAAATCATCGTGATGTACGCCGGGCAAGTGGTGGAAACGGGGGCTTCGCAAGATATCTTCCGTGCGCCGCGTCACCCGTACACTCAGGCGTTGCTGCGTGCGCTGCCTGAGTTTGCACAGGACAAAGCGCGTCTGGCCTCGCTGCCGGGTGTGGTTCCGGGTAAGTACGACCGCCCGAACGGCTGCCTGCTCAACCCACGCTGCCCGTATGCCACCGACAAATGTCGCAGCATAGAGCCAGAACTGAATATGGTGGATAACGGACGTCAGTCCAAATGCCACTTCCCACTCGATGATGCCGGGAGGCCAACGCTATGAGTACCGATAAGGCCACTGCGCAACCTCTGTTGCAGGCCATCGACCTGAAAAAACACTACCCGGTGAAGAAGGGCTTTTTCGGCCAGGAACGCCTGGTAAAAGCGCTGGATGGCGTTTCATTTGAACTCGAACGCGGCAAAACGCTGGCCGTGGTAGGCGAATCTGGCTGTGGTAAATCCACGCTGGGCCGCCTGCTGACGATGATCGAAATCCCGACCGGTGGTGAACTGTATTATCAGGGCCAGGATCTGCTCAAGCCTGATGAAACAGCTGAAAAGCTGCGTCGCCAGAAAATCCAGATTGTGTTCCAGAACCCGTATGGCTCGCTGAACCCACGTAAAAAAGTGGGGCAAATCCTTGAAGAGCCACTGCAAATCAACACCAACCTGAGCAAAGCCGAACGCCGTGAAAAATCGCTGGCGATGATGGCGAAAGTTGGCCTGAAAACCGAGCATTACGACCGCTACCCGCATATGTTCTCCGGCGGCCAGCGCCAGCGTATCGCTATCGCCCGTGGCCTGATGCTCGACCCGGACGTGGTGATCGCCGATGAACCGGTTTCTGCTCTCGACGTTTCTGTGCGAGCGCAGGTGTTGAACCTGATGATGGACTTGCAGCAGGAAATGGGGCTGTCTTATGTGTTTATCTCCCACGATTTGTCTGTGGTTGAACACATCGCCGACGAAGTGATGGTGATGTATCTGGGGCGCTGTGTAGAGAAAGGGACGAAAGATCAGATCTTCTCAAACCCACTCCACCCGTACACTCAGGCGCTGCTTTCTGCGACACCTCGTCTGAATCCGGACGACCGCCGCGAACGCATCAAACTTACCGGTGAACTGCCAAGCCCGCTGAACCCGCCTCCAGGCTGCGCGTTCAACGCCCGCTGCCGCCGCCGTTTTGGGCCGTGCACGCAGTTGCAACCGCAGCTCAAAGAGTACGGCGGCCAACTGGTGGCGTGTTTCGCTGTTGATCAGGATGAGAACGGGGAAATTCGTTAACAAGAGTGTGAGCATGGAAGCTCTGTTGTTTTCCGTTCAGCCGAACGTTTGGTTATCTCTGTAAGCGTTGTAAATGGTGAACGTGCCAGGTGGCTCATGCTGTACTGAACGCCAGCCCCCTGGCGACCCCCGCGCCCGGCAAGTAAATCGCTGCTGCGCGGTAAACCCCGATTATTTCCCCAACACTCAGGGGCGTTCGCGACTCGTTCCAGGCGATCGCTCGGTTTTACTGTCGGTTGTCCATTCGCCGCGAATGGGGCGGGAAAACTCAGAAATCGCGGAAGGTGTTCCTGGGGTGGACTACCGCTTACATGCCATCTTCTATCGCATCCGCGATAACGATATTTTTATCCTCAGAATATTGCATCATAAAATGGAGCCGTTAGTGCATTTTAGTGAACTTTAGATCGTTAAAACTACATGCCCCTATCGACCAAATTCAGGGATTATAGTTCCGCACAAAGCGGAAGGTTGAGGTGAGGGCGACAAGTTTCTTTTTCTCCTTAATTCCCATAAATTAACCACACAAAAAGTGGATAATTATCAAAAATAACCCCAGCGATTTCCTTATTGTCATATTCCTCCTACAAACCCTGTCGTATTTGTCCTACAAAACTCCCTAAAAACATTTATTTTCCTAATAAAGTTAATCTCCATCGTGAAATATTAGTGGGCTATAAATATTCCTTTATGTGTGTTGAATCACAAAAAAAGTCTGCTACCTTTATCGATCAGAATTAAATGGCGTTTAATCACAAATCTATGCATCTTCATGCTTAGATAGATATTAATAAGAAAAAAAGGTGGAGAAATGACCTCCTGAGCCTATATATTGGCTTGAAATGCCGTCGATTTATCAAAAAAAGAATAATAAAATAAGTAATGATAACGCATGGCAATTAATAATGATTCATGAAGTCAATAAGTCATAATCATTAACTAAAAAACCTTTTTAATAGTATTGGTATAAGCTTTGAATAACTATCTCATCGAAACGTCTTATAAATCATGAGTGTCGCAATGAAAAACTATGATGACTTGCAGCGATTCAAGGATAAGACCCGCACAGGCGCTATCGAATTCAAGGATATGTCGGCGCAAAATCAGCAATCAGAAGCCAGTAACTGGACGATAATTAAACAGTTAATGAATACTGGCGATGATGATTCTGTGCTTGCTCAGGCCGGGAGTATTTCTGTTCCTGCGCCGCAAGCAGTGAAGGCTGATGAGTTTGATGCCAGCCACTTCAGGCCGATTACGGCACAACCTATCAGTAACACTGCATCACAGGGCTCGATTCTCAACAGCCTGAATAGTGCATTGCCTGAAGCTAAGTCTACGATTTCGCAGCCCGAGCCTGGTAAACCGACCACTAATACATTATTTGAACAACTGGCCCCCGTGGTTGCACCACCTGAACCGGTTATAGAACCCATAAAAGAAATCGTGAAACCTGCCGCTGTTTCAGCGCCGCAGGCCTCTGCGCCGGTAAAAACAGAGCCCGTGCGTTTTGACAAACTGTTCGCAGCCAAAGGGAATACGGCGCGGAGTCATCCCGCCAAAGACTTACCGCTGCAACCGTTGCTGGAGATGATTGCGTCATGCCGCTAGTCTGTGTTTGCTCGCCAAAAGGCGGAGTAGGAAAAACCACGGTTACCGCCAATCTGGCGTATGCGTTGGCTCGCGCAGGTAGCAAAGTGTTAGCCATTGATTTTGATGTGCAGAACGCGCTGCGCCTGCACTTTGGTGTGCCTTTGTCTGATGGACGGGGTTATGTCGCTAAAGCCATTGAATCGGCAGACTGGAGCCAGTCAGTTCTGACGGCAGGCAGTAATATGTTTGTACTGCCATATGGTGACGTCACTGAAGATCAAAGACTTGAGTTTGAACAGCGTCTGACTAACGACAGCCACTTTCTGTTACGCGGGTTAAGCACTTTGCTGAACTATCCAGGCCTTGTGATTATTGCTGATTTCCCCCCAGGGCCGAATCCTGCACTGAAAGCCGTATCGCATCTGGCCGACTTGCATCTGGTGACGATGCTTGCGGATACAGCTTCACTTTCCCTATTGCCGCATATTGAAAATCACCGCTTGATTGGCGAGCCGCTAAACAATAAAGCAGGATATTATTTTGTGCTCAACCAAAGTGATAACCGCCGTCATATAAGCCGCGACGTCACTGCATTTATGCAGCAACGTCTTGGCGATCGCCTGCTTGGTGTTATTAACCGCGATGAAAGTGTGGCTGAAGCTAACGCCTCTCAGCAATCAATATTCGATTTCAGCCCAGCTTCCGCTGCGGCTTTTGATATTGAGCTTATTAGTAAACGCGTAGCCGCTCTTCTCGGTATAAAAATTGGTGATGGCGCGGTTCACACCGCCTTAAGAACGTCAAATTTCTGACAATCATTCAGGATGTCCTATGAAAAAGGTCCTGTTCTATTTACTGCTATTGGTGTTGGCACCAATAGCAGTGCTGATCATCATTACGCCTATGGATAGCCAGAAGCAGTATATCTTTGGCTTTATCAGTCTCGCGATAATGTTTGTATTAGGTTTTAGCAAAAAGCACAGCGTGTCGATAATCATGATGCTGGTCTCGGTCTTGATGTCGACGCGTTATATTTATTTTCGCGCCACCCAAACGCTGCACTTTAATTCTGAAATAGAAGCCATCCTCGGAATAGGGCTATTTTTAGCTGAGCTATTTATCTGGGTTATTTTATTACTGAGCTATCTGCAAACTTCTTTCCCGTTAAAGAGAGGGATTGTACCGTTGCCGGACGATACGTCGACCTGGCCGACGGTGGACGTTTATATTCCCAGCTACAACGAAAGCCTCGATGTGGTGCGCGATACCGTACTGGCCGCGCAATGTATCGACTACCCGCGCGATAAGATCAAAATCTATCTGCTCGATGACGGTAAGCGGCGCGAGTTTGCGGTTTTTGCGGCAGACGTCGGTGTGGGTTACATCACGCGAAACGACAACTCGCATGCCAAAGCCGGTAACCTCAATCACGCCATGAAGCTGACCAAAGGTGAGCTGATTTGCGTCTTTGACTGCGACCACGTAGCCACGCGTATTTTCCTGCAAGCGACGGTTGGCGCATTCCTGAAAGATCCAAAACTGGCACTGTTGCAGACGCCTCACTACTTCTATTCACCCGATCCGTTTGAACGCAATTTATCGGGTGGACGCAATATCCCTAACGAAGGTTCGTTGTTCTACGGCCCAATTCAGCAAGGTAACGATAACTGGAACGCGACATTCTTCTGTGGCTCTTGCGCCGTGATTCGTCGCAGCGCGCTTGAAGAGATTGGTGGATTTGCCGTTGAAACCGTAACTGAAGATGCTCACACCGCGCTGAAGATGCAGCGCCTTGGCTGGAAATCCGCATTCCTGGATATTCCGCTGGCGGCAGGGCTTGCGACTGAGCGCCTGGTGCTGCACGTGATTCAGCGAACCCGCTGGGCGCGCGGCATGACGCAAATATTCCGGATGGATAACCCGTTGTTTGGCCGTGGCCTGACGTGGCAACAGCGCTGCTGTTATCTCAGTGCGATGCTCTACTTCCAGTTCGCTTTGCCGCGTGTGGCGTTTCTCACCGCACCGCTGGCGTATTTGCTGTTTAACCTAAACATCATTCACTCGTCAGCAAGCCTGATTTTCGCTTATGCATTGCCGCACCTGCTGCTCACTATCTATCTGAACTCCCGAATGAACGGGCGTTACCGCTACAGCTTCTGGGGTGAAATTTACGACCTGGTGCTGGCGTTCCACCTGGTTTTGCCAACGGTTATCACGATGATTTTCCCGAAACGCGGCAAGTTCAACGTGACGGACAAAGGTGCGCTGCTGAACGTAGGTTACTTCGATTTCAGCGTGGTGCGACCCCACGTGATTATCGCGGTGTTGCTGACGGTGGCGGTCATCGCCGGGATAGTGCGCGCCTGTGCGCATGATTACTTTGGCGTCGACCCGAACGTTATTGCACTCAACGTTGGTTGGGGCTTATACAGCCTGGTGTTCTTGCTGGCGGCTATAGCGGTTGCCCGTGAAACGCGCCAGACGCGTAAAACCATCCGTATTGATGTTGAAGTGCCAGTCGTTATTCACTACGCCAGCGGTATCTCATCGCGCAGTAATACACTCGATTTGTCGATGGGTGGCTGCCGAATTGCGGTACCGGATGACCGACACCTCACCGATGAAATCGAAGAGATCGAGCTGCAACTGAAATCCGGTTCAATCAGTATTCCGGTACAAGTGGTTGCCAGCGATGAACAGGCGATTCGCCTGCAGTTTGAAGAGATTCCTCTGGACCGTCGCCGTGAACTGGTGCGTGTGGTTCTGGCGCGTGCTGATGCGTGGATTAACCCGCCAAAGCCGCAGGACAACCCATTCCGTTCCCTGTTAATCATTATTCGTTGTGTATTTGACCTGTTCTGGCTGACGTGGAAATCACGCCGCGAAAATCGCCGTTTACGTCAGGAAGAAGCAAGACGTATGGCAGCTGCTGGCGAGGACAACGTTGCATGAAACGGATGACCTATAAAGTTTGCCAGTTGTTGCTCGCATTTAGTGTACTGACTTCACCGATTATGGCCGAAGAGCCTACGACAGTGGAGTCGTTGCTTCCGGTAGATTTACCGGCTCCGGGGCAAGATGCCGTGGAGTCGCAAGATTCTATGCCAGCACCAGAAACGGTGCCTGTACCCGATCCTGTGCAAGCTCCAACGCCGGTTCCTGCTCCTGCGGCGGCACCATCGGTCTTTGTTCCGGGGAGTGTCAGCAGTATTACTATGGCGCAAATGGGCCAGCCGCGCGGTATTACGCTCAGCGGCGGCCAGTTGCAGGCGGGGATTGATTTCACGCTGCCGTCGGATCAGGTCATTACCAACGCACAATTGGCGCTGAACCTAAAAGTGTCTCCGGCAATGGCGGCACGAAATACTACATTGCAGTTGATGATGAATGGTCAGCCGCTAGGGACTGTTCCGCTGGGTTCTGCCGATAGCGATGTGTCGAGCTACCAGTTGGAAATTCCGGCGGCGATGGTGGTATCGAGCAACAATATCAGCTTCAAAATTAATGATGGCGATGCCTTACTGTGCCTGCGCGACCTGTCAGAAAAATACCAGGTCACCATCATGCCGAATACGCGCCTGGACCTGGAAGGGCAGCAGCTCAATATTGGCGCAGACCTCAGCCATTTCCCACGCCCGTTCTTTGACGCGATGCAAATGACTCCGGCTGCTGTGACATTTGCCTTCCCGGCAAAAACGTTACCAGAGCAAGTGAGTGCTGCGGCATTAGTCGCTTCCTGGTTGGGGATTGAGGCGGATTACCGCGGCATCTCCTTTAACGCATTGCGCGACACACTGCCGGAGAAGAACGGTATTCTGTTTGGTAAATCTGGCGAGCAGATTGGCGGCCTGACGCTGCCAGTCACGCAAAAGCCGATGCTGCAAATTATCGATAATCCAGGCAACCCTGTTTATAAACTGCTGCTGGTAGTGGGTAATTCAGACCAGCAACTGCGTGCTGCGGCATGGCGTTTAACTCAGGGTAAATTCCCTGGGCAAACTGCAAGCACAGCGGTAGAAAACCAGACAATCCCGGTGAGCAAAGCGTATGACGCACCGCGTTGGATACCGACCGATCGTCCGGTGCGTTTGACCGAACTGATGCGCAAAGATCAAAGCCTGACGGCGACGGGCATCTGGCATGAGCCGTTAAGCGTTGCCTTCCGAGCGGCCCCGGACCTGTTCTTATGGGATGGTGAAACCATTCCCGTGAAACTTGGCTACCGCTTCCCAACGGAGAGCTGGATTGATGAAGAGCGTTCTTATCTTTCTCTGACCTTCAACGGCACATTCTTGCACAACCTGCCGGTGAACAAACAAGGCGCGCTGGAAACCCTGTGGCGCAAAGTGGGTGGAGATGCGCGTCAGGAAGATTACAACCTGGCGCTGGAGCCTTACCTGATTTACGGCGACAACCAGTTGTCGTTGTACTTCAATATCCAGACCAAAGAAACGGCACCGTGTAGCGTACTGCTCAATAACAACATCAAGAGTCGTATTGATGAAAACTCATCAATTGATTTGAGCAAAACGCGCCACTTCTCGCTGCTGCCAAATCTGTCTTACTTCGTGGGGGCATCGTTCCCGTTCTCACGCTTTGCTGACTTCGCACATACCGTGTTGCTGCTGCCAGAAAACCCAGGTGAGACTGAAATCAGCACACTCCTGAATATGGCGGCACGGTCAGGCAATGCGACCGGAACGTCGCTTAATAATAACGCCGTGATGTTCGGGGTGCCGACGGCGGGTGCCAACCTGCAACGCCTCGAAGAAAGCCACGTGCTTGCGGTTTCTACCATCAACAAAAATACCTTTAACAAAACGCTGTTGGCTCAGTCGCCGTTTACCAGCAACGAACACTCATTCGGTGTGCGTGAACGTTCAATTTGGCAAAAAGTACAAAGCTGGCTTGAAGGCGATTGGGGCTCAACCGGTATTGCCGCCGACCGTTACTTCTCCTCTAACGAGGCATGGCGTGGGTTTGTCAGCTTCCGCTCGCAGTGGAACCCTGACCGCGTGGTGGTGATGGCAATTGGCAGCAATGACGAACAGCTTTCACGCCTTCAGACCGACTTAGCCTCGGCACGCATTAACGCCGGAATTCGTGGTGATGCCTCAATCATTACCGATGAAAACGGCGTGCGCAGCTTCCGGGTTGGCCAACAGTTCCCAAGCGGCCAAATGCCCTGGTACATGATGGTGGTCTGGTATGCCAACCAGCATTCTGCACTGCTGGCCATTTTAGGTTTGTTGTTCGCCACAGTGATTGGCTTGAGCTTGTATGCCTTACTGAAAAAACGCGCGCATAAACGTCTTAATCCTCAGGATGATGGTAAGTAAAGGTGGTGCTCATGAATCATAAAAACAAAACCGCCCGTCGCTTGTTAACTCTGTGCTTCTTTGGCGGCCTGACGTTCGGCGCCCAGGCTGCGGAAAACAATCCGGCATTAAAAGCGCTGTTTGACCAGGCTAATTACTGGCATGAAAAGTCGCATGACGAGCTGGCAAAAGAAGCGCTGCAAAAAGTGCTGATGGTTGATGCCAATAACACACAGGCGATGTACCTGATGGCGTTGTGGGCACAGCAGGCTGGGGATATCAAAGGTGCTGCCCAATGGCGCGAACGCCTTGCGGCTGTATCGCCACAAGATAACAATTTGCAGGCACTCGATAATGCGAAACAAATTCAGCAAATCCCGCGCGGGCAGCTGGATTTGGCGCGTCAGCAGGCGCGAAGCGGCAACATTCCCGCCGCACTTGCCACCTGGCGCAGCTTGTTTAACGGCGATCAGCCACCGCCAAGCCTCGCACCAGAATATTATCTGACGATGGCGGGTGATAAATCACTGTATCCGCAAGCTGTGGCGGGTTTGCGCCAGTTTGTCGCGCAAAACCCGCAGGATAACGGCGGGAAGATTGCGCTGGGTAAAGTGCTGACCTATCAGGAAGGTACGCGACGTGAAGGGATAGATCTGCTGCAGAATATGGCGAGCGGCAGCTCAGACGCTGATAAATCGCTGCGTCAGGCATTGTTGTGGCTTGGCCCAACGGCGAGTGACGAAACCTATTATCAAACCTTCCTGCAACGCCATCCAAAAGACATGGCGGTACAAGACCATTACCGTAAAAGTATTGGTGGTACAGCGAAAGGTGAAGGTTTTACCGCACTCAATAGCGGCAATACTGATGCGGCAAAAAGCCAGTTTGAACAAGTGCTGCAAACCAACCCGCAAGATGCCGATGCGCTGGCAGGTATGGGTTACATCGCCCAGCGCAAAGGTGATTACACTGCTGCATCGGAATACTTAAACCGTGCGGCAAGCCTCGGCGGCGACCAGTCAGATGAACGCAAACAGCAAGCTGATGACGCCGCATTTTACGGGCAACTGGCGAGCGCTCAGGCAGCATTTAAACAGGGCAATGTCAGCCAGGCGCTGGCACTCAGTGCGCCTCTGGCGCAGCAAAGTGGTGAGCGTGGTGCCGCGGCGAAATTATTCCGCGCCGATGTTCAGCGCCACAATAAAGATTACGCCGCCGCAGAGCAGACATTGCGCGGTATTTTGAGCGAGCAGCCAAATAATGGCTCAGCCCGTGAAAACCTCTACTACGTGCTGCGTGAGCAGAATAAAACCGCCGAAGCGCAGGCTATGTTGCAAACCTTGCCTGCAAGCTTACAAGCGAAGTTGCAGCCGCGAGTTTCCGGTGGCAACCCAACTGACCCAGTGCGCCGCCAGGCACAACAGGCGGCAGCAAATGGCGATCCACAACGTGCCATCGCCATTTTGCAGCAAGGTGTTGCACGCTATCCGTCAGATCCATGGTTGCGTCTTGATTTAGCTCGCCAGCTACAAAAACAAGGCAACAGTGCGGAAGCCAGCAACGTGATGGCGCCATCTTTCCGGCCGAATGCTTCCAATACTGAGCTCTATGCAGGCGCTTTGTTTGCTAGCGAAAACAACGCCTGGCAGCAATCGCAGACTTTGCTGTCGCGCATACCGGCTTCCAGCCAGACCAGCGATATGCGCACACTTGCGGCGCGTGTGAACTACAACCTGCAAATGTCAGTTGCGGAACGTTATCTGGCGCAGGGTGATACCGTTGCTGCGGCTAATACCTTAAAAGCACTGGCGACACGCCCACCGCAAAGCCCGGCAGACGCTGGCAAACTGGCAAAAATGTTGGCGCAAGCTGGTGATGTCAGTACTGCCGTGGCGATTGTGCGCGGCAATATGAGTCGTGGTGTGCAGGGCAACGCGGGCGACTATGGCGACCAGATTGCCGTACTTAATCAGGCAGGGCTTGGGCGTGAAGCGCAGGCGTTTCTTGCTAATCCAGAATTGCAGTCGCGCAGCACGCCAACTCAGCTTGCCAGCGTTCGCAATGGCTACGTGATCAACGAAGCTGACCAGCTTCGGACTCAAGGCAATTATGCGGCAGCGTACGACAAACTGATACGCGCCATGCAGAGCGACCCGCAAAATACCGACCTGATGTTTGCGATGGCTCGTTTGTATCAGTCCGGCAAAATGAACAAAGAAGCTGGCGTGGTTTACGACTATCTGATGACCCGTGACACGCCTGAGCAAGATGCGCGCGCGGGTGCTATCGATGTCGCACTCGCGAGCAAGGATGTGGATAAAGCGAAGCAGCTAGCCGCGGGTTTGCGTAACGATGAAACACCGGATCGCTTGCTGTTGCTGGCGCGTGTGGCGGAAGCTGATGGCAACCACCAACAGGCGATGAGCTATTTGCGCACTGCGCGTGGAAAACTGCTTGGCCTTCAAGGTGTGGGTGATGGCACTGCTCCGACATTGGGTGGCCTGGCGTTGGCGGATAACCCGTTTACCCCGAAAACTACTGTCGCCCCGCAAACGGCGTCCAATTCACTGTACGGCGAAGCGATGCCGTGGCAAGTCGCTCAACTGGCACGTAATCCGCAAACTGCATATCCGGGCACGACGCGTACCGATCTGCCAGTAGAAACGGCTCAGGCAGGCACGTTGCGCCAGGTGGATAACATGATGGAGCAGTTAACCGACAAAACGGCCACATGGGCACGAGGTGCGGTATCTGTACGTGGTCGCGATGGTGAAAGTGGCCTGAGCAAACTCACCGAGATAAAGGCACCGCTACAGTGGTCAACGGTGCCATTTGGCGATTCGCGTTTAGATCTTAACGTTACGCCAATTAGTCTGAATGCCGGTAGCTCGTCAGAGGAATCCAGCCGTCGTTTTGGTACGGGAGCATTAATTCAAGGGGAAGTTGCCAAGGATTTGTATGACTCCTCAACCACTACACCGCCTGAACTGCCAAATATCGACAAGATCAAGGTGCCTTCACAAGGCTCGCAAAGCACTGCGGGGGTAGAGGTCGCCATGGCGTTAACGGGTGAGCAGTACAAACTTGATGTCGGCTCAACACCGTTAGGTCAGGATTTGAATACTGTTGTTGGTGGCGTGCAGTGGTCACCACAACTGACTGACTACCTGAAATTGATTTTGACCGGCGAGCGCCGTGCGGTAGTCGACAGCCTGCTCTCTTATGTCGGCGTGGAAGATAAATACAGCGGCAAAAAATGGGGCCAGGTCACCAAGAACGGCGGTAGCGCGCAGTTGAGCTACGACGATGGTGATGCCGGTTTCTACGCAGGTGTCGGGCTGTATAACTACATCGGTGAAAACGTACCGAGTAACGACAACTTCACCGGAAATGCGGGTGTTTATATTCGTCCATATCGTGCTGATGACCGCGAGCTGAAAACCGGTATCAGTATGACTTACATGGACTTCTCGAAAAACCTCAGCTACTTCAGTTATGGGCAAGGCGGCTACTTTAGCCCGCAGGACTATATCAGCGTCTCCTTCCCGGTGGATTACACGCAGAAGTTTGATAACTGGAATATGTCTGTTGGCGCGTCGCTGGGTTATCAGTCGTACAGCCAGGACGAAAGCCCGTATTTCCCGACTGACGCAGCCATGCAATCACAACTGGAAGATTACGTCTCCAGAGGTTTTGCCAAAGAGGCGTGGTACAGCGGTAGTAGCGAAAGCGGTATGGGCTATAACTTGCGTGCCGCAGCCGACTACAAAGTTAATAAAGATATGACGATTGGTGGTCAGGTCGGCTATGACACCTTTGGTGATTACAACGAAAGTACCGCGCAACTCTACTTCCGTTACCTGCTGGGGAATAATTAATCATGAATGACGCGCAGCTTTTGCAGTATTTTCAAAATCAGCAGACGCAACCGGGTTGGTTTTCTCTGCTCCACATCATGATAGACAGCATGGTGGCGAATGCAGGCGAAGCGGAAAGCCGCCAGTTTCTGATACAAATGGGTGATACGTTGGCCGGGCGTCACCCGTTAGCATTAGCGCGAACTGTGGGTGAGCTCGAAACGCAGATAAATGTTCAGCTCGCACGTTTCAACTGGGGCTATATTGATATCGAAGCCAGCGAAACGGCGATGTTGATCCGCCACATGGCTTTACCTGTTCCTGCGGATGAAGCGCAACAGGCTTCCTGGAATAGCGCGTTTAGCGCGGTTCTGGAAGGAGTATACGCCCGCTGGTTACGCGATCAGGGCGGAAAACCGCATGTGTCGCTGTGGCGTGAATCTTCACCGTCTGCAACAGTGGTACACTTTCGATATCAAAACAGTCGATGAGGTGCTTCGATGTGGCAGCGATGCAAGACGCTGATAGTGGCAGTGTTTGCCTTGATTTTTAGTCAGCAAGCGCTGGCTGATAATGCATGGGATAGCTATAAATCACGGTTTTTAATGCCTGATGGTCGCATCGTCGACACCGGCAATAAAAACGTTAGCCACACCGAAGGTCAGGGCTTTGCCATGATGATGGCGGTGGTCAACGATGATCAAGCCAGTTTCGATAAAATGTGGGACTGGACGCGAAAAACCCTGAAAAATCCCGAAAACGGTCTGTTTTACTGGAGATACAACCCGATCGAGGCACAGCCGATCACCGATAAAAATAACGCCACCGATGGCGATACTTTTATCGCATGGGCGTTGCTTAAGGCGGGAACAAAGTGGCAAAACCAGGGTTATCTCAACGAATCAGATGCGATTACCAAGGCACTGGTTGCACATAACGTGGTCCGTTTTGCGGGTTACCAGGTGATGCTGCCCGGAGCCAAAGGCTTTAATCTCAATAGTTATGTGAACCTTAACCCTTCCTATTTTATTCTTCCGGCCTGGCAGGATTTTGCTAACCGCAGCCATTTAATGGTGTGGAAGGATTTGATTAGCGACGGGCAGAAGTTGTTGGGGAAAATGCACTTTGGTGATCCACAACTCCCTTCGGACTGGGTTTCACTCTATTCCGATGGCCGTACTGTTCCGGCAAAAGAGTGGCCTGCCCGTTTTAGTTACGATGCGATCCGCGTTCCGCTGTACGTATCATGGTTTAACCATAGCAGCCCGGAGCTTCAGGTTTACAAAAACTGGTGGGGACGCTTTGCACGCGACAAAACTCCTGCCTGGGTGAATGTGACAACCGGCGATCCCGCGCCATATATGATGAACGGTGGATTGTTGGCGGTACGCGATTTAGTGCTCCAGTCGGCAAGTGTTGAGCAGCCGCAAATTATGGCTCAGGACGATTATTATTCTGCGAGTTTGAAGATGCTGGTGGCTTTGTCGGTGAGGTGATTTTTGATAGTGCGCAGCCCCCTCACCCTAACCCTCTCCATCAGGAGAGGGAACATCCTGAAGATTTCCCTGATAAGCCAGCCTCAACACCTAAACATCGCTACAATGCAGTATACTCAGCCTGCTTAAGAATATGCCCTATACGGCACGGTAATTGCGGAGAGTAAGTTTGCGAGTCAGTCGTTCATTAACGATTAAACAAATGGCAATGGTGTCAGCCGTTTCCATATTGTTTATTTTCATTTTTATCGTGGTACAGCTTTTCCACTTTGTGCAGCAAAGCCGCTACGACACTGCAAGCCAGATGGAGAAAATCGCCCATTCGGTGCGTATTCCTCTGTCTGCAGCAATCCTTAAAGCAGATATTCCTCAGGCTGAATTCATTCTTAATCAAATACAACCCTCCGGGATTATCAGCCGGGCAGATGTTGTTTTACCTAATCAGTTCCAGGCGTTACGCCAGAGCTTTGCACCGGAACGCCCGATTCCAATGTGGATTGCTCGCCTGTTTGAGCTCCCGGTGCAAATTTCGTTACCGCTGTATTCACTTGAGCGCCCGGCAAACCCGCAGCCGTTGGCCTATCTGGTGCTGCAGGCGGATTCCTGGCGGATGTACAAATTCATCATCAGTACGATTTCCACGTTGCTGACCACATATTTGCTACTGGCGCTGATTCTCTCGGTTGCCATCAGCTGGTCGATTAACCGTTTAATTGTGCACCCGATCCGCAAAATCGCTCGTGAGCTTGACAGCTTGAGTCCGCAAGATGCGGCGAGTCATCAGCTCAAACTGCCGCATCTTCATCATGACGATGAGATTGGGATGCTGGTGCGCAGCTATAACCGCAATCAACAAATGTCGCTGCGCTTGCATGAAGAAATGAGCGCTGTGAGCACCCGGAACACGCTCACAGAACTGCCAAATAAAGCCCTGTTCCTGGCGTTGCTTGAACAACTCACGGCGAGTGGGAAGAACAGCACACTGATCGTGATTGCCAGCGAAACCTTGCAGGATGCAGCGGGCGTGTTAAATGAAGAGCAGCGCGAAATGCTGTTGCTGACGCTGGTCGAAAAAATTAAAAGTGTTCTCTCGCCGAATATGGTTCTGGCACAGCTTAGTGGCAACGACTTCGGCATTATTGCGCATGGTGTTCAGGACGCCTGGCAGGCGATGGCACTGGCAAAGCAAATACTCACGGTGCTCAACGAAAAATTACCGATTCAATCGATCTCCCTTAAACCTACGGCCAGCATCGGTATTGCGATGTATCACGGCGGTTTGGCAGCAGAACAATTGTATCGTCGTGCAGTATCGGCGGCATTTTCCGCCCGCCGCCATGGCAAAAATCAGATTCAATTCTTTGACCCTGAACAGATGGAACTGGCTCAACGCCATCTGACTCAGGAACACGATTTAGTGAACGCTTTAGAGAACCAGCAGTTCGCGATATGGCTGCAACCACAGGTCAACATGCGTACCCGCGAAGTTGTGAGCGCAGAGGTTTTGCTGCGTATGCAACAGCCTGATGGCAGCTGGGCGTTACCTGACGATTTGATTGAGCGTATTGAAGATTGTGGTCTGATGTTCACCATCGGCAACTGGGTACTTGAAGAAGCGTGCCGCGTCCTGGCGGGTTGGCAGAGCCAGGGCATCACGATGTCGTTATGTGTGAATGTCTCTGCACACCAGTTGCTGCACGAAGAAATGGGCTCTTCACTGTTAGAGTTGTTGACGCGTTACCGTATTCAGCCGGGCATGTTGACTCTGGAAGTGACGGAAAGTCATCATATCGACGATCCCAAAAAAGCGATCGGCATTTTGCGGCCTCTGCGTAAAGCCGGAGTGCGCATCGCACTGGATGACTTTGGGATGGGCTATGCCAGCCTGCGCCATTTGCACCATTTGAAAGCGCTGCCGGTAGATACCCTGAAACTCGACAAGAGCTTTATCGATGGCTTGCCGGAAGACAGTGCGATGGCTGGCGTGATTATCGGTATGGCGAAAACCCTGGGGCTGAAACTGGTTGCTGAAGGGATTGAGAACCAGGCTCAGTGTGACTGGCTATTAAACGAAGGCGTGACTCTTGCACAGGGGTACCTGTTCTCCAGAGCCATGACACTTAAAGAGTTTGATGCGCAGTATCTATCTACCGCTCAATAGTAAATTATTTGTTGTGAATGTTACTTGGCTGGCGCGAGTCAGTTCAATTATTTAACAATTATGTTTACAAATTAGCGCTATATCACTTCTGGGTGTTTTTGAGGGTGTTATTTTTGGTGCCGCAAACCGAAAGGTTTTGTGGAATCTCTACCTCTCAAGGACACCCTATGAAACTCTCTCTCTTCAAAAGCCTCTACTTCCAGGTTCTTACGGCGATAGCCGTCGGCATCTTGCTGGGACATTTCTACCCGGAAATAGGCGCACAGATGAAACCGCTCGGCGATGCGTTTGTTAAATTGATTAAAATGATTATCGCCCCGGTTATCTTCTGTACGGTTGTGACCGGCATCGCTGGCATGGAAAGCATGAAAGCTGTGGGCCGCACGGGTGCTGTGGCACTACTCTATTTCGAAGTAGTCAGCACTATTGCGCTGATCATCGGCCTGATTGTCGTCAACGTCCTGCAGCCAGGGGCAGGTATGAACGTTGACCCGGCAACGCTTGATGCGAAAGCCGTGGCGATTTATGCCGAGCAGGCGCAGCAACAGGGCGTGACCGCGTTCTTATTGGATGTGATTCCGGGCAGCGTGATTGGTGCGTTTGCCAGTGGCAATATCTTGCAAGTGTTGCTGTTTGCAGTGTTGTTTGGTTTTGCACTGCATCGCCTGGGCCACAAAGGGCAATTGATTTTCAACGTGATTGAAAGTTTCTCGCAGGTCATTTTCGGCATCATCAATATGATCATGCGCCTTGCGCCAATCGGTGCTTTCGGTGCCATGGCGTTTACCATCGGTAAATATGGTGTGGGCTCGTTGGTGCAGCTCGGCCAGCTGATTATCTGCTTCTACATCACCTGTATTTTATTCGTGGTGTTGGTGTTAGGTTCTATCGCCAAAGTGACCGGTTTCAGCATCTTCAAATTTATCCGTTACATCAAAGAAGAGCTGCTGATTGTGCTGGGTACATCTTCGTCTGAATCTGCGCTGCCAAGAATGCTCGATAAAATGGAAAAACTCGGCTGCCGCAAATCGGTTGTGGGGCTTGTGATTCCAACCGGTTACTCGTTTAACCTAGATGGTACCTCCATTTATCTGACGATGGCGGCGGTGTTTATCGCGCAGGCAACCAACAGCCATATGGATATCTTCCATCAAATCACGCTGCTGGTGGTGTTGCTGCTCTCCTCCAAAGGAGCGGCGGGTGTGACCGGAAGCGGCTTCATTGTGTTGGCTGCGACCATCTCCGCTGTCGGGCATCTGCCGGTAGCAGGACTAGCGCTGATTCTGGGTATTGACCGCTTTATGTCGGAAGCCCGTGCGCTAACAAACCTAGTCGGTAACGGTGTTGCGACGGTCGTAGTGGCGAAGTGGGTGAAGCAACTGGATGAGAAACAGTTGAAAGAAACTCTTGATAATCCACAATCTGCAAAAAAAGTGAGCGAAGTCTCGTCTTAACCCCCTCAATTGCCCGCAGCGACTTGCCCTCGCTGTGGGCTGCTGCGCATAATTGACCCCTGAGCCATTTTCTTTGGCGTTTTTTTCAATTTTAAAGTGACGTTTCCGTGAAGATGCGGTCAAACGGAGTGATGAAATGCCACTTATGGTGGCTTTATTGCGTAATGCTATGTCGCCATTACACTTTTTAATCAGGATTGTTTTCAGGGGTTCACATGCAGGGCACCAAAATTCGACTCTTAGCTGGCGGATTGCTGTTGGTCGCCGCCGGCAGTAATGTGCAGGCAGAAGCACTACAGCCCGACCCAGCCTGGCAGCAAGGGACGCTTGCCAACGGTTTTCAATGGCAAGTCCTGGCCACACCTCAGCGTCCTAGCGATCGTATTGAAATTCGTCTGTTGGTTAATACTGGTTCATTGACTGAAACCACCCAACAGAGCGGCTATAGCCACTTTTTACCTCGTCTGGCGCTGACACAAAGCGGCAGCTTGCAGCCGTTACAGGCTCGTTCTCTATGGCAGCAAAGTATGGACCCAACGCGTCCGCTGCCCCCGGTTATCGTCTCTTATGACTTCACGCTGTTTAATCTCAGCCTGCCAAATAACCGCAATGATTTACTCAAAGAAGCCCTAACCTATCTTTCAGACAGCAGTGGCAAAATGGCAATTACCCCTGAAACGGTGAATGTCGCGCTGCAAACTCAAGATATGGTTGCTACCTGGCCGATAAACACCAAAGACAACTGGTGGCGCTATCGCATGCAAGGTTCCTCACTGTTGGGCCATGACCCGGCAGAAGATCTCAAGCAGCCGGTGGATAACGAACAGCTGAAGGCGTTCTACCAGAAATGGTATACCCCGGATGCGATGACGCTGATTGTGGTGGGTAATGTCGATAGCCGCAGCGTTGCCGATCAAATCAACAAAACCTTTGGCACCCTGACCGGCAAGCGCGAAACGCCAGCACCGGTTGCTACCCTTTCTCCGCTTAAAGGCACTCCAGTAAGTCTGATGACCGATAGCGTGCGTCAGGACAGGCTCTCACTGATGTGGGACAACGCCTGGCAGCCGATCCGTGAATCTTCCATGCTGTTGCGTTACTGGCGTGCTGATCTGGCTCGCGAGGCCTTGTTCTGGCATGTGCAGCAAAACCTCAGCAAGCAGAACCAGACAGACCTCAACCTGAGCTTTGATTGCCGTGTGCTGTACCAGCGTGCGCAATGTGGCATCAACCTTGATTCACCTAACGATAAACTGAATGCTAATTTGGCGACCGTGGGCAAAGAGTTGCTTAAGGTGCGTGATAAAGGGCTTTCGCAGGAAGAGTTTGATGCGTTAATTGCACAGAAAAAAGCGGAGCTTGCCAAATTGTTTGCCACTTATGCGCGAACTGACACCGACGTGTTGATTAGCCAGCGCATGCGTTCACTACAAAACCAGGTGGTTGATATCGCACCGGAACAGTATCAGAAGCTGCGTCAGGATTTCCTGAACAGTCTGACGCTGAACATGCTGAACCAGGATTTGCGCCAGCAGTTGTCGCAAGAGATGGCCTTAGTGCTGCTGCAACCGAAAGGTGAACCTGAGTTCAATATGAAGGATTTGCAAGCGACGTGGGATAAAGTGATGGTTCCTTCGAAGGCGCCTCCGATAGCGGATGAACCTAAGCTGGATGTGTCGGATATTCCGCCAGCGCAATAACATTTGCCGGGAGTCCGGGTTCTTAGGGTGACGACGGTGGTCACCCTAAGACGTTCACCTGTACAGCGGCTATATGAAACACACTATCGCCTGGCGAACGGAACTGTCTCACGACTCACAGAGATGTGAGTAAGAGACAGCTCCTCAGGGTGAAGGTTGTTTTAAGCTGGCATCGCTTCTTTAGGAATGATCGCGCCGCGATACTGAATCACGGTGCTCGCGGTCAAATGCCCGCGTTTTGCCGCTTCTTCTGCACTGCCACCAGTCAAACGCACCGCCAGATAGCCCGCGCTGAAAGAGTCACCCGCCGCCGTAGTATCGATAACTTTTTCTTTCGGTAATTTCACCGCTGGCACTTCTAATGTTGACTCACCCTGAATCGCTACCAGGCAAGAATCAGCGCCACGCTTGATTACCACTTCACGCACACCAGCTGCCTGGGTACGGTGAATCACTTCTTCAACTGGCTTCTCGCCCCACAACAAATCTTCGTCATCCAGCGTCAGGAACGCGATGTCGGTGCAGGTCAGCATTTGCTGATAGACCTGTTGCGTCTCTTCACGGCTTGCCCACAGGCGCGGACGGTAGTTGTTATCGAAGATAACCTTGCAACCGTTCGCACGGCACTGAGTCAGCAGCGCCATCAGTTTTTCACGGCTAGCCGCGTTGAGGATAGCCAGACTGATACCGCTCAGATACAGATAGTCGAACTGTGCCAGTTCTGCGCAAATAGCCTGAGCTTGATCGCTCTCCAGCCAGAAACGGGCTGCGGCTTCGTTGCGCCAGTAATAGAACGTGCGCTCACCGGTAGAGTCAGTCTCGATGTAATACAGGCCCGGCAGACGGTGCTCCAGGCGCTGAGTTAGCTCGGTGTGAACGTTTTCTTGCTGCCATGCGTCCAGCATCTGTTGGCTGAAGTTATCTTCACCCAGAGCGGTAACGTAGTGGACTTCAAGATCGGCTGCGTCAACCTGACGTGCGATATAAACGGAAGTGTTTAGGGTATCGCCACCAAAGCCGCGGCTAACTTCCGCACCTTTTTGCGACAGTTCAATCATACATTCACCGATAACGGCGATTTTGCGCGTTGGCATAGCAGTAAACCTGAATTAATGAAATTGCCACTAGTTTGCTGGTCGGCTAAAAACGAGTCAAACAATTTAAAACGATGTTTCGGAAAACTTTGAGCTAAGGCAGTTTATTGCCGATGTTAGATAACTCGCATTGATTGAGGTTGTACTGAAAGCGAACATAAAGTTCTCATGCGCCACGCCGATAACTTCTCGATGAGCCATCTGAGTTATCAAGGTAAACAGGACGTACATGATGAAGTTTAAGCAGATCACTCACCGGCTTAATACGCTTGAAGCGAGTGTCGAAAGTTTGCAGGAGCGGCGGTTCTGGTTGCAGTGCCAGCGGCAGTACACCTTTCAGCCGATTTATAAAATCGACGGCAACTTAATGGCAATAGAGTTGCTCACGGTGGTGACACATCCGGATGAACCGGAAATTCGTATTCCACCGGATCGGTACTTCACATCTGTCTCTTACCGTACGCGGCTGATGGTTATCGAAGAGCAACTTAGCCTTTTGGCTGAATGGGAATCCGTCTTCCTCGGCTATAAAATTTTAGCCTCGGTCAATGTCGATGGCCCGACATTGATGGCGATGAAACAGCACCAGCCGATTCTTGCACTTATCAACAAAATGCCGTGGGTGCGTTTTGAGCTGGTTGAGCACATCACTCAACCACAGGCTGTGACGCTTGCTGGGATGCAGGAATTTGGCCCGTTGTGGCTTGATGATTTCGGCACAGGTGTTGCGAACTTCTCCGCATTAAGTGAGATGCACTATGACTACATCAAAGTCGCACGTGACTTGTTTATCATGCTGCGCACCACCGATGAAGGCCGCAATTTATTCACCATGCTGCTGCAATTGATGAACCGCTACTGCAAGGGTGTCATCGTTGAAGGTGTTGAAACAGAAGATGAATGGCGTGATGTCCAAAGCTCTCCCGCCTATGCCGCGCAAGGTTATTTTCTCTCACGGCCCATTCCTTTTGAACAGTTGGAGAATGTGCTGATTCGCCTCTCCTGATGCCGTTTTGGCCCCACTAAACTATCTTTAGTGAAAGTGAGCCACATCAGGAAAGGGTGAAAGGCATGACAAAAACTGGAAAAGTCGTAAGTGGAGTCGTCGGGGTTTTATTGTTGTTGGTTGTGGTGGCAATCATTGTGATTGCGACGTTTGACTGGAATCGGCTCAAACCGACCATCAACCAAAAAGTCTCGACAGAACTGAACCGGCCATTCGCGATTCGTGGCGATTTAGGTGTGGTTTGGGAGCGCAACAAAGAAGAGACGGGCTGGCGCAGTTGGGTGCCCTGGCCGCATGTTCATGCCGAAGATATTATTCTTGGTAACCCACCTGACATTCCTGAAATAACGATGGTACATCTACCGCGTGTTGACGCCACCCTGGCGCCGCTCGCGCTGCTGACGAAAACGGTCTATATCCCATGGATTAAGCTGGGGCAACCTGATGCGCGGCTGATTCGCCTGTCAGAAAAAAACAACAACTGGACGTTTAAACTTGCCAGCGATGGGACAAAAGATCCCAATCAGCCGCCTTCTGCCTGGTCATTCAGAATGGACAATATTCTTTTTGATAAGGGCCGCATCGCCATTAACGACAAACTCACCAAAGCCGAGATAGAAATCCTCGTCGACCCTCTCGGCAAGCCATTGCCGTTTAGTGAAGTAGAAGGGAAGAAACCCACGGGCAAAGATGCCGCAAAAGCCGGAGATTATGTCTTTGGCCTGAAAGTGAAAGGCCGTTATAACGGTGCGCCGCTCGAAGGCAACGGCAAAATCGGCGGCATGTTAGCGCTGCGTAGCGAAGGCGAAACCGCTTTCCCGGTGCAGGCAGATGTACATTCCGGTAATTCCCGTGTGGCATTCATCGGCACCATTAACGACCCGATGAAAATGGGCGGCGTCGATTTGCAGCTTAAATTCTCCGGTGATTCGTTGGGTAATCTCTACGATCTGACCGGCGTGTTGCTGCCAGATACGCCACCGTTTGAAACGGATGGGCACCTGCTGGCAAAAATCGACACTGAAAAAGGTTCGGTATTCCGCTACCAGAACTTTAACGGGCGGATTGGCGACAGCGACATTCACGGCTCGCTTACCTACTCGCAAGGCAAGCCACGCCCGAAACTGGAAGGTGACCTCGAGTCTAAACAGCTCCGTCTGGCCGACTTAGGCCCGCTGATTGGCGTGGACTCTGGTAAAGGAGCGCAGCAAAGCAAACAGTCTGAGCAGGCTAAGGGCGAGAAAACCGTCCAGCCGAGCGACAAAGTTTTGCCGTATGACCGTTTTGAAACCGACAAGTGGGATGTGATGGATGCCGATGTGCGCTTTAAAGGCGGCCGTATCGAACACAGCGGCACGCTGCCACTGAGTAACTTATCCACGCACGTGATTTTGAAGAACGCTGACCTGCGCCTTGCGCCGCTGAAATTTGGCATGGCGAACGGCACTATCAGCGCCAACATTCATCTTGAAGGCGATAAAAAGCCGATGCGCGGCACGGCGGATATCCAGGCGCGGCGTTTGCAGCTCAAGCAGTTGATGCCAAAGGTGGAGTCGATGCAGAAAACGCTCGGTGAGCTAAACGGCGATGCGGAATTACGGGGCCGTGGCAACTCTATTGCTGAGTTACTGGGCAGTAGCGACGGCAATCTGAAACTGCTGATGAACGATGGGCTTATCAGCCGCAACCTGATGGAAATCGTCGGTCTCAATGTCGGGAATTATATCGTCGGGCAGATTTTTGGTGATGACGAAGTGCGGATTAACTGTGCGGCGGCAAACCTTGATTTACGTGGTGGGGTCGCGACGCCGCGAATATTCGCCTTTGATACGGAAAACGCGCTGATTAACGTTACAGGGACTACCAACTTTGCCAGCGAACGACTCGATTTAACCATCGATCCTGAAAGCAAAGGGATTCGTATCATCACGCTGCGTTCGCCGCTGTATGTGCGCGGCACCTTTAAGAACCCGGATGCAGGCGTGAAAGCCGGGCCGCTAATTGCACGTGGCGCGGTAGCAGCAGCCCTGGCGACGTTGGTGACACCAGCCGCTGCGCTATTGGCGTTGATCTCGCCATCCGAGGGCGGTGATAACCAGTGCAGCCGTATTTTGGGGCAAATGAAAAAGTGATTTGATTAAATAATAGTCATATTTTATAGTGCATTTAGCACGTGCTCTTTACACGTGTTAAATGCACGAGGAAACACCATGAGTGTCGCAATGAAAAATCGCAAAAGAACCGTGAGCGTAACGATCGACGATGAACTTTATCTTCGTGCTCGTGCTAATGGTCTTAATTTGTCACAGCGCCTGAGTGTTGTTATTGCTCAGGATCTTGAAGAAATCGAACGTGAGCAGTGGAAGCAGCGTAACCGTGAAGGACTTCTGGAACTCAATCGCATCACGGAGCAGTGCGGAAACTTTGCGGATGAACATCGGAAGTTCTAATCATGCAATTTCATATCTACCGTAACGGTAGCAAAAACAAAAATTATCCCTATCTAGTTGATGTGCAAAGCAATCTTGTTGATTTATTAACAACGCGAGTCGTTATCCCATTGGTACACGCTTCTTATGTTCAGGCAAAACTAGCCGAAAGGATTTGTCCAATCATTGAGATTGAAGGAGAAAGCTTCATCTTAATGACCCATGAAATGGCAAGTGTTGATGCTGCGATTTTGCGCGAAGAAGTCGGGAGTGCCCTTCCATGGCGAGCAGAGATTAAAGGCGCGATAGATTTTCTTTTTGATGGTTTTTGAGCAAATAGCGCGGTGTTACCCGCGCTGCTATTCACTTTTCTAAAGCGACAAATGGCGTGTCTCTTTCGACACCAACAGAGCAACCAGCGTAATCGCTGACATCGCCGCCAGATACAAGCCGACGTAGAACAGTCCGTAATTCGCCTGCAACCAGGTGGCGATATACGGCGCTACAGACGCACCCAGAATTGATGCCACGTTATACGAGAACGACGCACCGGTATAACGCACTTCGGTCGGGAACAACTCTGGCAGCAGTGCACCCATTGGGCCAAAGGTTAAACCCATCAGGCTCAGGCCAATCAGCAAGAATGCCATGACAAGCGTTGGGTTACCGGAACCTAACAGCGGCTGGAACACGGCTAATGCAAAGATAATCATCAGGCTGGTGATCACAATCATGCACTTACGGCGGCCGAATTTATCAGCCAGATAGCCCGCAATCGGCACCATCACACCAAAACCAATCACCGCCATCATCAGCATCCACAACACATCGTTGCGTGAGAAGCCAAGACCAACAGGCACTGCCGCAGTACTGAAGGTCATTGAATAGACCGTCATGATGTAAAACAGCGTGTAAGTCGCCAGCATAATAAAGGTGCCGATAACGGTCGCCTTCAAGTGCTTTGTCAGCAGTGTGCCGAGCGGTATTTTTACCTGTTTGCCCGCTTTGGCAATTTTGGCGAATACCGGTGTTTCGTGCAGTGAAACACGCACATACAGGCCGATTATCACCAGCACCGCAGAAAGAATAAACGGCACGCGCCAACCCCATGACATGAACTGCTCATCGGTTAAGAGCCATGAGAGCAGCAGGAAGGTGCCGTTGGCAAAGAAGAAGCCAATTGGTGCACCTAATTGTGGGAAAGAGCCGTACAGCGCACGTTTGCGTGGTGGCGCGTTCTCAGTCGCCAGCAATGCCGCACCGCCCCATTCGCCACCCAGGCCCAGACCCTGACCGAAGCGTGCCAGTGCTAACAGCACCGGCGCCAATACTCCGATGGTTTCATAGCTTGGTAACAGGCCAATCAGAACGGTTGAAACACCCATTGTCAGAAGTGATGCCACCAGTGTCACTTTGCGGCCTACGCGGTCGCCAAAGTGGCCAAATAGAGCAGAACCAATTGGACGGGCGACAAAGGCAATGGCGAACGTTGCCAGAGACTGTAGCGTTGCAGCGGTTGGGTCACCTTGCGGGAAGAAGATATGCGGGAAAACAATAACCGCTGCAGTAGCGTAAATATAGAAATCAAAGAATTCGATGGCGGTGCCGACAAGTGAGGCAACGACAACTTTTCCACGTGAGTTGACGGGTGTGGCATCAGTTTCGGTATTGATTGAATCAGCGATGGTGGCTTGCATAGATTTTTCTTATTTATAGCGAACGAAAGCCATATTACGCATAGCAAAAGGCGTATTTCAACGCGCGGTTGCCTCCCTCGCTGTGCGATTAACGCGCAATAAGAGGATAATTTTTAGACCAGAAAATAAATATCCACGTCGTGCTTCTCATATTTAAAAAATTAGCGGATAAAACTGCTTTTAGGTTAAATAAAAGTTACAGGCTGGATTTATGTGCTGAAACGGTATCTCGTACCAGCCTGTTATCAATCAACTTTGAGTTTTACCCGGCATTCTCGGGTCATCCTTGTATTGTGCGGTGGCAATCCACGCGGCACAAAACAGCGTCAGACGGGCGAAGAAATAGAAGAAGGCCATCAGACCTAAAACAGAGCCAAATGCTGCGCCGGAGGGTGATTTTATCAGCGCTGGCAAGCTGTAGGTCATGATGATTTTGATAACCTCAAAACCAATTGCCGCAATCAATGTGCCACGAATCAGTGCTTTCTTGCGTGGACGGTGGCGTGGAAGACGCCAGAAAATCCAGAAGAACAGCAGGTAGTTAGCAAAAATAGAGATCGCTAACCCGACTAAATGCCAAACCGGTTTTAACCATTCGATACCGTCGAGATGCAAAAGAGTTATCAGGAATGCCTGGGCTGAACCGGCAACCGACGTGATAGAAAGCGTCACAATCAACGCCACCAACAAACCAATTAGCGACACTAAATCACGCAGATACTTTATCCAGAACTTCTCCTGATCTTGTGGATTCCTTTCCCACTTATCCCGCGACTGAGCACGCACCGCTTCACGCAAATTCCCCATCCAGTTGATACCTGAATAGAGCGCAATCAGCAGGCCGACCAGGCCAACGGTTGTACGCTGTTGCACCGCAGTATTGATGGTGCTTTTCAGCGTGGCGGCAAGTGTTGGCTCGCTAACGTTGGTGAGGATTTTTTCGAAAATTTCTTCGAGCAGTGTAGGGTGCGAGGCGAGGATATAACCGGCAGCGGCGAACGCCACCATCAAAATCGGGATCAGAGACAGGAACGAAAAATAGGTGATAGCTGCGCCAAACTGATTGCCCATGCGGTCATTAAACCGTTCGGTGGCACGTAACAGATGCGCGACCATCGGGCGTTTCGCGGCTTTATTGACACTGGCAATCGTATGATTAACCGTCTCATTTTTTGTCTTGATATTGACCAACTGCTCCGATTCATCGAGCTTCTCGGGAGCAGCAGGTTCGGGTTTGGGGTGCGTCTGAAATTTGGCGACAGGCTCATAATCGAGCGATTCAGTTGGGCGTTTCTCGCTGTTATCCGATGTAGTCATCAGGTTATTTTTTCCTTTACATAAAACAAGCTCTTCACGAAATTATAGCCTGGTGCTAGTCCACATACCCTTTAACCAGCCCCGTCAGCCACTCCATAAACAAATGAACGCGGCGTGAAAGGTTGCGACGATGTGGATACAGCAAGGAAACCGGCATCGGTTCGGCGCGATATTGCGGCAGGATCTCTACCAGTTTTTTACTCTTCAGCAACTCTTTTACGCCGATACGAGGCACCTGGATGATACCAAGCCCGGCAAGGCATGCCGCCTGATACGTTTCGGTGCTATTCACCGTTATCACGCCACCCGTTTTTACCCAGCGCGTGTTTTTATCTTCCAGGAATTCAAATCCTTGCGGTCGGTTGCCGAGATTGAGTGCGTAATGCACCACAGCGTGAGAGGCGAGATCGTCAAGATTCTCTGGATAACCGAAGCGTGCCAGATAATCGGGGCTGGCACAGTTAATTAAAGTCAGTTTCCCTAGCGGGCGTGCCACCAGGCCTGAATCTTTAAGCTGCCCAACACGAATAACGCAATCGAACCCTTCGCGCACCACATCGACCATGCGATCGCTGCTACTTAATTCCAGCTCAATACCCGGATATTGCTGCAAGAAAGCGGGCAGTTTGGGGATAACTAAATTTCTAGCCACGCCGACCGGCATATCCACGCGCAAACGCCCGCTGACACTTTTGGGATCGTGTAAAAAAAGCCCATCTAATTCGTCCAGGTTAGCGAGTAAATCGCGGCAGCGTTCGTAATAGACCATTCCATCCTGGGTGAGTTGTACCCGACGCGTGGTTCGATGTAATAGCCTTGTTCCTAGCACCCCTTCTAGCGCCTGAATCTGACGCGATACGCTACCTTTAGGTAGGCCCAGAGAATCGGCTGCACGAGTAAAACTCTCCAGTTCAGCCACTCTAATGAATAACTGCATTGCTTGTATTTTATCCACTATTTTTCCTTATTGTTGTTGTGGCTGAAACAGTGATGCTCAATTTGCAATCTTTATTGATTTTGTAGCACCTAATAAGCTCTATCTCAATCATCCAACAGTCATCAACGAGGCAAATCATGAGTCAAACAATCGCATTAGTGACCGGCGGCAGCCGTGGATTAGGTAAAAACGCAGCATTGAAACTGGCAGCGCGTGGCGTGAATATTATTCTGACCTACAACAGCAAGCAGCAAGAGGCGCTAAATGTTGTTCGCGAAATTGAGTTAATTGGCGTTAAAGCCGTGGCAATTCAATTGAATGTCGCCGAAAGTGCAGGGTTCTCGGCCTTTGCGAAAGAAGTGAAACAGCAGCTACATGATGTATGGCAGCGCGATTCATTTGATTATTTACTGAACAACGCTGGAACAGGTCTTGATGCCCTGTTCGAAAAAACAACAGAAGAGCAGTTTGATGATTTAATGAACATCCATCTGAAAGGACCATTCTTCCTGACTCAGCACTTGCTGCCGTTGATTAAAAACGGTGGCCGTATCCTGAATGTCTCGACTGGCCTGACGCGTTTTGCGCTGCCAGGGAAAGCTGCTTATGCCGCAATGAAAGGGGCGATGGAAGTGCTGACGAAGTACCAGGCCAAAGAGTTGGGTGCGCGTGGGATCTCGGTGAACATTATCGCGCCGGGTGCAATTGCGACTGATTTCGGTGGTGGCGTAGTGCGTGACAACGAACAGGTAGCGAATGCTATTGCTGCACAAACCGCATTAGGGCGTGTCGGGCAGCCGGATGATATTGGTGATGCAATTGCTGTGCTGCTCAGTGATGAAAGCCGCTGGATGAATGCGCAGCGCATTGAAGTTTCTGGTGGGATGTTCTTATAAGAAAGGGCATTTGCGAGGGTGAAGTTCATCTCACTCTCGCCTGTTAAATATTGGTCAAAAATACTGAATGATATGAGCGAATCATTCCACTATCACCATTTGTGATACGGCATTATTCTTATCACATCGAAAGCGAACAAGCTTTCTAACTTAAACAAGCTCAAGGATATACATCATGAAAAGCATCAAATATTTTGCCGTAGTTATGACTCTGGCTGCTTCATTCTCAAGTTTTGCTGCAACCACTCAATCTGTTGAAAGCCAGAAAATCGGTACAGTTTCGGTGAGCGGTGCTGCGAATATCGATAGCCTACAGGCACAACTGCAAGCAAAAGCTGAGCAGGCTGGCGCGAAATCAATCCGCATCATTTCTGCTGGTGGCGATAACAAAGTGTTTGGTGTTGCCGAGATGTATAACTAAGAATTCACGCTGTATGGGCCGCCGTTGTGCGGCCCGTGTTTTATCTGAACTCGCTGCGTAACAAACCAAATATCCAGTCATCCTGCCAGGTTCCAGAAAGAAAATAGTTTTCTCGCAGTACCCCTTCGGACTGAAAACCGGCTTTCTCCAGAACCTTTTTCGAACCGATATTCCCGACCGTTACTGTTGCTGTTAGTTTTCGGATCGCACATTTCTCAAAGGCAAATTTGCACACGGCATGAAGCGATTCATAACCGTAACCTTGCGCATGAAACTCCGGATCGAGAATAAAGCCCACTTCTGCCATGTCCTCATCACCACGCACAAACCCAGTAAAGCCAATAGGTGTGCCGTTATGTCTGTCGCGCATGAACAGGCAAAGCCAGTGTCGACTATGCGTTTCCCAGCGAACAAGGCGTGAATTAAAAATCTGGCGAACCTCAGCTTCTCGTCGTTCATCGGAAACATAGCGCATCACGTCTGGATCTTGCTGTAAGCGCAAAAAGAACGGCCATTCTTGCTCGGTAATTTGGGTTAAATTTAGTCGTGGCGTGGAGAGTGAAAGCATATTGATCGCTCTTATGTGTGGGTACACATAAACATTACATATCAAAAATAACGGCGCCATAGTTATGCGCCGTTATTAAGGGTTACTTCCAGCGGGATAAATCATCACATGTCAGCCCAATATCTCGTAATTGTTCCTTGTTCAATCTTTGCAACGTACGTGCTGTCTGGCGGTTTAACCATCTCTGGCGCAAATAACGGTAAATCATCACAAAGCCATAAAACGGTTTGTGCGGACGGTTCTCTTCAAAGCCCATAGTGTTGCTCCTCATCGTGTTGATGGGAACAATCATGCGCCGCCATACAGATTGCTGGCAGACGCAAATATAACTTTTATTTAACATACAGACACGCTAAAACAAGATCTGAATGGTGGTTTTTCCATAACTCTGTACTGCTTTTTCTGTCTGTATGGTGAAATAAGAGGATACAGCATGACGCGTTACCAACATCTTGCCACTTTGCTGGCAGAACGCATTGAACAAGGCTTGTATCGCAGTGGTGAACGCCTGCCTTCGGTGCGCAACCTGAGTAGCGAACACGGCGTCAGTATCAGCACCGTACAGCAGGCCTATCATATTCTTGAAGACCGCCAGCTCATCTCCCCGCAGCCGCGCTCTGGTTACTTCGTGACACCGCAAAAATCTCAGCCTCCGGTGCCTGCGCTGACACGCCCGGCGCAGCGCCCGGTAGAAATTACCCAATGGGATGCGGTACTTGAGCAATTAACCGGAAGAGAAGATGCCGGAAGTATCGCTTTTGGCAGTGGTTTTCCCGATGTGACCCAGGCGACGATTAAACCGCTGTGGCGTGAAATGAGCCGCATTGTGCAGCATCAGGAGCCCGAAATTTTGGGTTATGACTGCATTAACGGTAAGCAGGTGCTGCGCGCACAAATTGCACGTTTGATGCTCGACAGCGGCTGTGTCGTCACCCCAGACGATATTGTGGTGACCACCGGTTGCCATGAAGCGTTGTCGATTGCGATTCGTGCTGTGTGCGAGGCAGGAGACATTGTGGCGGTTGAATCGCCATGCTTCCATGGCACCATGCAAATGCTGCGCGCATTCGGCATTAAAGTGGTTGAAATACCAACGGATTCCGAAACTGGCATCAGTGTGGAAGCGCTTGAGTTAGCATTGGAACAGTGGCCGATTAAAGCGGTGATTCTGGTTCCAACCTGTAATAACCCGCTCGGTTTTATCATGCCAGATGCGCGAAAAAAAGCGGTGCTGAATCTCGCGCAACGGTTTGATATCGCGATTATTGAAGACGATGTTTACGGCGAACTTGCGTATGAATACCCACGCCCGATGACGATTAAATCGCTGGATGTTGATGGGCGGGTGCTGTTGTGCAGCTCATTTTCAAAAACGCTGGCACCGGGACTGCGCGTGGGCTGGATTGTGCCGGGGCGCTATTTCGACCGCGCCATGCATATGAAGTACATCGTGACCGGTAGCAGTACCACTTTTACCCAAATGGCGGTCGCGGAATTTGTGCGTAACGGCCATTACCATCGCCACCTGCGGCGCATGCGCCAGCACTATCAACGCAACCTGGATGTATTCACCTGCTGGGTGCGCCACTATTTCCCATGTGGGATCTGTGTTTCTCGGCCACAGGGCGGATTCCTGATGTGGATTGAGTTGCCGGAACATATTGATATCGTGCCGATCAGCGAAACGCTGCGTCAGCATAATATCCGTATTGCGGTGGGGTCGTTGCTGTCGGCTTCCGGGAAATATCGCAACTGTATGCGGCTGAATTATGCATTGCCGTTCAATGCCGAGACTGAAACCGCGCTGCGTAATATGGGCGAGATCATCGGGCATGTTTTTGAAAACGGTTAATTTTCCTACTCTTTTAAAGCCATAGACTGTTACCCATCTGAGATAAAATTGCGCCTCATGGCGTTGTGTACCCATGCCAGGCGTACATGCGTTTTTAATTGAAAGGAAAATCATGACCAGCGCTGCACAGTTGCTGATGCGGGAAAAGTTCGAGACTTGCCTGAGTGTGATTCGCCAGGCGTCATTGCAAATCCTGCCACTTCTCACTATCAAAGCCAGTGAAGGCAAGGATCCGCAATGGTTTTTTCAACAGCTCGAGCAAGCCCGTCTGGCGCTGGGAAGTTGGATGGCGGTGGCAAAACGATTAAATCTTAATGATGCTGAGATTTCACATTTCACGCTGTTGCTACGTCATCTACAGCAATTGGTTCCGCAGTATGAAAGCGGCCAGGAAGTTAGCCATAACCAGCTAATCGCGGCATTGCGCTTTGTGAGTTATCTCGAGCTGGTGCGTGTAAAGCAGCCTTTGCTTGGCTACTCCACCGAAATCGAAAATAATGATAATACTCAGCAATATAAAGCGACACGCCAGATGCGTGCGCTGGAGCTGATGCTTAAAGGTCTGGTTGATCAAAGCTATGCCAGCCAATCACAGTTGGTGCATAAGCTGAAAACGCAGTTTGGTGCTGATTGTGTCCGTCGTTGGTTGAAAAATGGCGAACGTGGCGATGTGCTAAGTGGGATGCGCTTTAGCGAGTTGGCCTTGATGGTGGTCGATAAAAAAGAGTACGCGAACCATTACGCCGGGCTATTCCAGCACTCATTGAAACTAAGCTTACTGATTGATCAGCGCAAAACACTGCAAACTTTTCTCAATGATGTGCGTGAAATTCGCAATGTTCTGGTTCAACAGCAACCCCTCACTTCCGTACAACTCACCTTGCTCGATAGTTACTATCAAGAAAGTAGCGATGCCATTCAGCGCGCATTCGATGAGGGACGAACGAAGGTCAACCCGGCGATGTTTCTGGCTGCCGATGATTCACAATTACAGGCCTGGCTCATGCAGGCGCAGAAAAAATATCAGGCAACCGGACGCGATACCGAAGAGGTGCGCGATGCTATCGAACGGCCTGAGTTGCGTAATACCAAAAGAAAGCAGGACTCTGGCGAAACGTTATTGATGCTGATGTGGTGCATAGCGGGAGTGGCAGTGATTGGCGCCGCCATCTTTGGTATGTACTTTCTGAGTGATTTCACCAATAAACCTGCCGTTGCGAAAAATACGCCAGTCAAAATCACAATCATCGATTCTCTCCCGGAAACCGAAAGCGCGCGTGAAAAGCTGGCAGATATCGGAATCACATGGGATGAAGGCAACTTACGCTCGGCAATCGAACGCGGCGATACCGCTGTCGTACGGCTATTTATGCAAGGGGGGATGAACTGGAAAGTCTATTTCACCGAATCTGCATTAGCGGGTGATTACCGCGACGCGCTCAATACTTTGCTGCAGTACCGATCGCAGATGGATGAAGACCGGCCATGCCGGCGCATGATCAGAACCATTAGTCAGGCGATGCACGACGGGCAAAGCCTGACTTCACTACGGAAACAGTTTTTGGTCACTTTTTGCAGTGCACCTGAAGCCATTAAACGCCAGAAAGAAGAGTTAGATCGCGCGAAACTACGGCTGAGTGCGCGGCAACAAAATAAAAACGCCCAAGCCGCAGCCGAAGAAAATCGCACATTGGAAATTCAAAAAGCAATTTATGACGCAATGCGGTGAGGAAAGTCCCCACCGCAGGCGCAGCTTGAATTTACCACCAGGCTTCCCACATAGCGCCTACGTTGAACGAATCAAGCTGCGTATTATCCTGCCCTGCGACACGCGTGGTGTGGTTGTTCTCCACCTGACCGCCGGTAACGTAGAAGCGCAGCATTGGGCGGAACTCAGGCCCCATCGCGATAGAAATGTTCTGCGACAGCGTCAGTTTCCAGCCTTTGTTATCACCATCATTCTCGTAATCTACGCGCTGATAACCCGCTTCAAGCCACGTTGAATGGATGTCGTTCCAGAAGTACATCGGGCGAACGATGGCACCGTAGTTGCGGCGGTTATCGAGCGTTTGCTCGTCATTATCGTAATCGTGGAAGGCCAACAGATATTCCACCTGCGCTTGCTGAGTGAACTTATAGTTCCCTTCGAAGCTGGTATACACGGTGTGCAGGCCATTGGTTTTGTTATAAACGCTGTTATCCGAGTGGTCAGAATAACGGGCAATAATTTTGTTCAGGCTATTTTCACCGGTGTGGCTTAACACCACCGCGGCTTGCCAGGCTTTGGAACGTTCGTCGCTATCAATGGCTTTGGAGTCAAAACCATAGTTGGCATACAGCTCGAAATCGATTGGGCCGAATTTGATGCCATGCAGTTTTGACGTTGCCGCGTAGTTACCTTTATCGCCAGTGCCGGAGCCACCAGTACAAGAGATACGTGACGGGTTGCCGCCATCTTCAATCATTTCAGGATTACACTGCTCCACCGAAGCAACGGCCGCCATGTCCAGTTGAGCAAAGCCGAGATCGAGGCTTTTCACCCCGGCACCTTGTCCGTCGTGGTTCATCCAGAAGTAGTCGTTGATCCCTTGTTGTGGGCGCTGATGGAAGTCACGACCCGCCCAGAAATAGGCATTTGGTTGTGCTTCAAAAAGATTTGTGACTCCCGCGTAGGCTTTTTTCAGGTTAACTTCATCACCCCAGTGGTCAATCATCACGCCGATGTCCCAGATGGCTCCGTTATCGGCTTTTATGATTTTGGTGAGCTGGAATTCGCCGCCATTGCCTTCGTTACCTAAACGACCAATTGCGGAGGAGCCGTTATAGGAACCGTCAACGCCAATGTATTTTTGATCGCCTGCCTGGAAATGCGCACCGTAACGCGCATAACCGGTAAATTTAAGCCCCAACGGAACAGCCTTATCTGGCGTGGTGGGAACTTGCGGCGTAACCAGGGTATCGGTTCTATTGAGTCGTGCCGCTTCTATTTTCGCATCACGGTCGGCCAGTGCTTTGTCGACTGCTTTCGCCACTATTTGATCGATCTGTTCTTGAGTCATTGGTTCTTGTGCGAGTACAGAAATTGGGCAAAGCGCGGCGATAACCGCCATTGTTAATGGAAGCTGTTTAATTAATTTCATTATAATCTCAATTTAGTAATTTATTTTTCAGACAATAAATATCCTGCTCTGGATTAATAGAGGCGACTCTATGGCCAAAGCATATTTATATTTTTATACTTTCATCGGATTGGACTTAATTAAAATTATTTACGTAATTATTTCTCCGTGCCAGAGGTTAAATAGTTTTTGTTTTTACGTAATACTTAGCGTTGATAAAGATGAATGATTTCGTTCGAAAGTTCGCGTGCCAGCATGGATGTCATTAAATGGTCTTGCGCGTGCACCATAATTAATGTCATGGGTTGCTTAGCTTCACCGGCATCTTGTTCAATCAATTTAGTTTGCATCTTATGGGCTTCACGGGCGTAACCATCAGCTTCATGTAATAGCAGTTTGGCTTCTTCAATATTTCCCTGTCGCGCAGAATGCAGTGCCTCAAAACACAGGCTGCGTGATTGCCCGGCATTCATAATAATTTCCATGACGGCTTCTTCTAATTCGATCATCATTTTTCCCAGATTTATTAGACGGCGATTATTAATTGCTGATAGCCGTTTCTGTCAAAGGTGAACGCGCTTCGTTTTCCACGGATGTTTTCTGCAATGAACGCTCATAAGCACGCAGGAATGGCAGATAAATCAAGGTGGAAACGACCATGCAAATCAAGCACATCACCACCGGGCTAAAGGCCCAGTTTGTTGCCCATGAAGCGCCAATCGGAGCGGGTGTCGTCCACGGCGTTAGGGAAACGACTTGCGCCAGCCAACCCAGTTTTGTGGCGGTATAAGCCAGAACGGCGTTGACCATCGGTACGCAAACAAAAGGAATGAATAACAACGGGTTCATGATAATGGGCGCACCGAACAGAATCGGTTCGTTGATATTAAAGAAGCTTGGCACGATGCCCATTTTACCAATGGTGCGTAAGTGCGTGGCTTTACTACGCAGTAATAAGAACGCCAACGGCAGAGTGGAGCCGACGCCGCCAATCAATAAATAGTGGTCCCAGAAACCTTGCAGGTAAATGTGTGGTAATGCAGCACCAGCGGCAAGCGCAGTCTGGTTTGCAGCAAGGTTTGTCATCCAGAATGGACTCATGATGCCGGTAACAATCAGCGAGCCATGAATACCTGAGAACCAGAAAATCTGGCACAACAACACAGACAACAAAATAGCGGGCAGGGAATCCGATGCGGAAACCAGCGGTTCCAGTAGGTGCATAATCGCTTGCGGCATAATCATGCCGGTTTGCGCTTCGATGAATAAATTCAGTGGGTGCAGCGTGCCAATAATCACGACCACCGGGATCAGAATTTCAAATGAACGCGCAACACCTGTTGGCACTTCTTTTGGCAGACGAATCGTGACTTTGTGCTCTTTAAGCCAGGCGTAAATACGCGTGGAGTAAATCGACGTAATCAGCGCGGTGAAAATACCCTGGCCTGAAAGGTACTGAGTCGAGATTTTGCCATCAGCGTACGGTGCAGCAACCAGCAAAAACGCCATAAAGGCCAGCAAACCGGACATCACCGGGTCGAGATTAAACTGCCGCCCCAGACTTGCGCCAATACCGACAGAGATGAAGAACGTCATCACGCCCATACTCAGGTTAAACGGCAACATCAGTTGTTCACGGTAAGTCTGTGAAAAATCCAGCCATGCGCGGGCAAAGCCAAGGGTGGTATCGGCCGAGAAAGGCGGGAATATAAACACCAGCATAAAGGAGCCGATGATCATAAACGGCAGGGCCGCGGTGAACCCATCACGAATGGCGATAACGTACTTTTGTTGCCCCAGACGACCCGCCAGCGGGGTGATAGATTGCTCAATCACCGTCACCATAGATTGATATAGCGAACTCATATGAACACCCTTTTAGTGAGCCGCTTCGATAAGCGACAGAGCATAATCCAACACCTTATCGCCACGTTGCATGCCGTAATCCATCATATCGATGGCTTGAACGGGAATGCCGTGAGAGGCGGTCTTTTCTGAAAGCGTACTTAACATATATTTCACTTGCGGCCCGAGCAGCACCACCTGGTAGCGCGGAAACTGCACGTCAAATTCAGCGACACCGTAAGCCTCTATTTCAACAGGCATTCCTCGCTCTTCCGCTACACTCAGCATCTTTCTGACCAGCAGGCTGGTGGACATTCCGGCAGAACAACACAACATGATCTTGACCATTAACACTCATCCTCAAAATGTAAATAAAGTATTGCGGAAATGATTTGATACTTTATGGAAACCGTTTTCCATCCGCAGCCAACCGATCTGTGATACTCATCAACATCCAGCGTTTATAGGCTTTGCTTATTGGATCGTCATCACAAAATTATCTGGTTGAGATGCGGTTTGGACATCATGCGGAAAATCGGTTTCCATAGAAAACCGAAACGACTATACTTAAAACTGGTTAGAATGTGAGCCAGGGCTGTATTTAGGATGACAGGCATAAGCCAGAGCCTGATAAAGGAAAATGATGTCTACAATCAATGATGTATCGCGTTTAGCTGGGGTGTCTAAAGCCACAGTATCTCGGGTATTGAGTGGATCTCGTGGGGTGAAAGAAGCAAGCCGTCTGGCTGTGCTTAAAGCGGTGGAAGAGTTGCATTACCGGCCGAATGTTATCGCGCAATCCTTACTTAGCCAGTCAACGGGCTGTATTGGCGTGATTTGTGCGCAGGACAATATTAACCAGACCACGGGTTACCTGTACGCGCTGGAGAAACACCTTAGCCAGCATCAAAAACACCTGTTGCTGCGTTTTGCCAATAGCAAAACCGAGGTGTTGCACGCGCTTGATGAGCTGACCTGCGGCCTGTGCGATGACGTGCTGGTTATCGGTGCCCGTTTCCCGCTCAATATCAGCCATGAGAATGTCATTCTGGTGGATTGTGTGGATGTCGACTCCAGCAACAGCATTCAGTTTGATCACGCATTTGCTGCGGAAACTGCCTGTAATTACCTGATTAAACAGGGGAGAAGGCAGATTGCCGTGATTAACCCTGACTCATGCGGTTCCGTTGACCAAATCCTGCTGGGTTACAAACGTGCGCTGGAAAACAATTTCTTGCCGTTTAACCGTAACCTGATTTTTATGGACTCAACCTCTTCGTCGGTTGCGCTGCAAGTGCTGCTCAATAACAGCACCACGCTGAATTTCAACGCGTTACTGGTGGCCGACGAGCAAGAAGCGCAGCGCATTATTCCGCAGTTGCAGGCGTTTAATAAATCCGTGCCGAAAGACATTATGGTGTTTAGCCTCGCCGGGTCACTGCATTTGCCAGGCATTCCGACTATTCCGGCCATTGAGTATTCCATGGATGCGATGGCGGCAAGAATTGTTGCGTGGCTGACCGAGAAAACCAAAAATGCGCTGGGTTCGAACGTGCTGCGTGGGGATCTGATTATTCCTGACATGGCCGGTAGAAAGTAAACTTTCTACAAAGACCAGAAACTAAAAATCCCGGCATCTAACGATGCCGGGATTTTTGAATATTCTCTTAGACAAACAGTGCATTAATGCGTCGCTTCACCAATCAGAGCGCCACCGCCAGCACCAACTGCGGCACCTTTTAGCACGCTGTTGCCGGTTGCCGCTGCAGCAACACCCCCCACTGCGGCACCAATTGCACCACCAGTTCGAGCGGCCTTACCTGTTTTTCCGTGTTTAAACATGGCTCCGGTACCACCACCGATAACTGCACCACCTACCGTACTTTTCACGTCTTTGCCTGTTGCTGCACCAATTGCAGCACCGGCTAATGCACCGCCAGATGTTTTATCAATAGCAAATACATTACCTGAAAATGCGAAGGTTAAAAGTAACAAGCCTGGGATATATTTTTTCAAAAAAAGAGTCCTCCTGGACATAAAGATACACAATGTTATGCGCCTAACAAATATTCTATTCTGAATAGATAACGATCTGTTTAATATTTAATATCGCGAGCTTCTTCACGGCCATTCTGTTTATTCTGACGTTTGTCCTGGCGGCAATCGTGATTGCTTTTATCATCACTTGTAACGCATTCACGCTTCTCGTGGCGAGAGTCCTCACGAGTATCCTGGCGAGTGTCGCGCGCTTCGCGTCGTTGCTGGCCTTGTTGAGTGGCATTGGCATTGCTGATAGAAAAAGTCGACAGCAGAATTACACCAGCCAGAACACCCAATAGTGTCGATGATTTATTATTCATGAGGTAAATCCTAGGGGGTAAACAATGTGCGAAATGAATATCTCAATTCAAACGGTCATAAGATTTATAGTATAGTTCTGCCAGTTACGTCTAAATGTAAGCAAATAAATTAAATTATATTTTTATTTGCACTTCCTTTAATTTCATCTCATATATATATGAAAATTAATGAGTTAGCATTTTTGATTATTAGAGCTTTATTTCTTTTCTTTGCTGCAAATTCTTTCATCTTTCATTATTTTTTGAATGATCACGCAAAGAAAAAGCCCCCGCATGGCGGAGGCTTCAACTGAAATACTGGCGGGACTATCTACCCGTTTTTATGCTTCTGGCATCGCAGAAGAGTGGTGGGTAGAGATTTTCCACTCTTTACCATCCCACGCGTAAGTGAAGGTATAACGCGCTGAGACTTTGGATTTATCAGCGAAGGTGAAGGTGTAAGTCCCGGCATCTACCGCTTTATTACAACCCAGTCGCACAGTACGGCTGTCAATTTTGCCAAACGGCTTCTTCTCTAAGAAGTGCTCGAAATAATCAACTCGCTCGGCGTCAGTCAGGCGGACTTTATTGGAAACAGTCGGCAGCAATACGGCATCGCTCAGATAATTATTTGCTACTTTTTTAGCATCGCCGGTTTGCAGGGAATCGTTCCATTTATCAAACAACCCTTCGATCTGCGCTTTGTCCACTTTGACGCAGTCAGGCGCTGTGGTAGCCATTGCAGAGCCTGAAACAAGAAGCAGTGAACCGACAATACCGAGTACCTTTTTCATTATTATCCCTTTGTTTATGCTGTGTTTTTCCTGTTAATCAAACTACCAATAATAATATGGGTATACAATATGATTTATGTATAGTTACATTTCATTACTATAACCTACGTAAATCATTCAAGGAGTGGCAAAAACAAGCGTTCCGATGGCTTGAAACCGCAATGAATCAACTTTTAACTGAATAGTGTTCCTGGAAAAAACACATAAAAAAACTGACCTGTTACAGTCAGTTTTTTAAGATTCGATGACTTCGAGATTAGTTATCTCATGGTAACGAATTCTTCAGATCCGGTTGGGTGAATTGCCACGGTGTTATCAAAGTCTTTCTTGGTTGCGCCCATTTTCAGTGCCACCGCAAAGCCTTGCAGCATTTCATCCATCCCATAACCAATGCCGTGAATACCGACAATCTTCTCATCCGGGCCGGCGCACACCAGTTTCATGCGGCATGGCTGGCGGTGCGAAGTCACTGCGGTGTACATCGCGGTGAAAGATGATTTATACACTTTCACGTTATCGTCGCCGTACTGCTCACGCGCTTGTGGCTCGGTTAAACCGACCGTGCCGATTGGCGGGTGGCTGAATACCACGGTTGGCACGTTGCTGTAATCGAGATGCTCGTCAGGCTTGTTGTTAAACAGGCGTTCAGACAGGCGACGACCCGCTGCAACTGCGACAGGTGTCAGTTCTACAGCACCGGTGTTATCGCCCACGGCATAAATGCCCGGCACGCTGGTGTTCTGGAATTTATCGACTTCAATGTAGCCTTTGGCATTGGTTTTCACACCGGTTGCCGCCAGGTTGAAGTTGTCGGTTTCTGGCTGGCGGCCAATCGCCCAAATCAGGCAATCCACCGTTTCAGAGCGGCCATCTTCCAGTTGCAGCGTCAGACTGCCATCGGCATTTTTAACCACCGCTTTCGGCACCGCTTGCGTGTGCAGCGTTGGGCCTTCGGTGTTAATCACTTCCAACAGGGTTTCCACAATCAGTGGGTCGAAAGTACGCAGCGGCGCATGCTGGCGCACGAACAGATGGGTTTCTGAACCCAGCGCGTTAACCACGCCTGCGATTTCAACCGCGATGTAACCTGCACCCACAACCGCTATGCGTTTTGGCAAAGCAGGCAGTGCGAAGAAGCCATCAGAATCAATACCATATTCAGCGCCTGGAATTGACGGGCGGCTTGGGCGGCCACCGGTGGCAATCAGGATGTGGTCTGCGGTGATGGTTTCGCCATTTACTTCAACCGTGTGCGCATCGACAAACTTGGCAAAGCCACGAATGACGTCAACGTTGTTTTTACCCAGCACATTGTCATAAGAGGTGTGGATACGGTCGATATACGCGGTACGGCTGGCAATCAGTTTGTCCCAGTCGAACTTATTCACTGTGGTGTCAAAACCGTAATCCGGGCCGTAGTTGTGGATAGCTTCTGCGATTTGCGCCGCATGCCACATCACTTTTTTCGGTACGCAACCCACGTTAACGCAGGTGCCGCCTAACTCTTTCGCTTCAATCAGCGCGCACTTCTTCCCATACATCGCAGCACGGTTAATGGAGGCAATACCGCCGCTGCCGCCGCCAATGGCGAGGTAGTCATAATGTTTGGTCATAATGTTTCCCTAATGAGTCGAAAAAATATGCGCGATTGTAGCGCGCCGAGAAATTTTAGAGCAAAGGTTCCACCGATGTCTCTGATAGCTATTACTCAGGCACAACCCAGCTCAGCGTAGTCGAACCGTTGCCTGATGGAACCAGTGTTTTATGCAGCCAAGGCAGTACATTAGCCATTTGCTGTTCCAGCTTCCACGGTGGGTTGATAACAATCATGCCAGAAGCAGTCATACCACGGCGGTCACTGTCCGGAAGTACCGCCAGCTCAATTTGTAAAATACGGCGAATGCCGGTTTCTTCCAGCTCGCGCAGCATACGTTTGATCTGCTGGCGCATAACTACCGGATACCACAGCGCATACGTGCCTGTTGCAAAACGTTTGTAGCCATCGTTGATACCAGTAACTACAGCCTGGTAGTCGGTTTTAATTTCATACGGCGGGTCGATAAGAATCAGACCACGACGGGAAACCGGCGGCAGTTTTGATTTCAGTTGGGTATAACCGTCAGCGCGTTCAACGCGTGCGCGGTTGTCTTTCTGGAATTCAGAGCGCAGCAGTGGGAAATCAGACGGGTGCAATTCGGTCAGTTGCAGGCTGTCTTGCTCGCGCAGAAGGTGGCGTGCAATCAGCGGAGAGCCTGGGTAGTAACGCAGCTGGCCGCTATGGTTATAAGCTTTAACCGCATTGATATACGGCTCAAGTTCCGCTGGCAAATCATCGTGTTGCCAGATGCGGCCGATCCCTTCGAGATATTCACCCGTGCGCTCAGCATGTTCGCTGCTCAGTTTGTATCGGCCTGCGCCTGCATGAGTATCCAGATACAGAAAAGGCTTATCCTTCTCTTTTAAGGATTCAATAATCAGACTTTGAACGGTGTGTTTCAGTACGTCGGCGTGGTTGCCGGCGTGAAAGCTGTGGCGATAACTGAGCATGGCTTGAAGGGTTTCCAAAGACAAAAGAAGAACAACTATTCTGCACAGTATACAGCCTTATGCTTCGTGCCTGGCATTGAAATTAACTACACTAAGCCTCATCTTAATAAGATTGCTTTTGTAGCGCGCGAGCCGCGCTCCACTTCTCAGATATCAGGAACCGCGCTTATGACCAATCCATTGTTAACGCCTTTCGACCTGCCGCCGTTTTCCTCTCTCAAACCTGAACATATCGTCCCTGCCGTGCAGCAAGCGCTGGATGATTGCCGTGCGAAAGTCGAAAGCGTGGTAGCACAGGGTGCGCCTTATAACTGGGATAATCTTTGCCAGCCGCTGGCTGAAGTGGACGACCGTCTGGGGCGTATTTTCTCCCCGGTCAGCCACCTGAATTCGGTACAAAACAGCGCAGAACTGCGTGAAGCCTATGAGCAAACGCTGCCGCTGCTGTCTGAATACAGCACTTGGGTTGGGCAGAACGAAGGGCTGTATCAGGCGTATCGCGACCTGCGCGATGGTGCGTTTTATGCCGATCTCAGCGTTGCTGAGAAAAAGGCCGTCGATAACGCGCTGCGTGATTTCGAGCTCTCTGGCATTGGTTTGCCGGAAGAAAAACAGAAGCGTTACGGCGAAATCGCTGCGCGCTTGTCTGAACTGGGATCGACCTACAGCAACAACGTGCTGGATGCGACCCAGGGCTGGACGAAACTGATTACAGACGAGGCACAGCTTTCGGGTATGCCGGAAAGCGCTCTGGCCGCTGCACGTGCTCAGGCGGAAGCTAAAGAGCAAGATGGCTGGCTGCTGACGCTGGATATTCCAAGCTATTTGCCAGTACTCACTTACTGCGACAACCGCGAACTGCGTGAAGAGATGTATCGCGCTTATGCCACTCGCGCCTCCGATCAAGGCCCGAACGCAGGCAAATGGGATAACACCCCGGTGATGGAAGAGATTCTGGCACTGCGCCACGAGCTGGCAGAGCTGCTGGGCTTTGGTAACTATGCGGAAAAATCTCTCGCCACTAAAATGGCAGAAAACCCGCAGCAGGTTCTGGAGTTCTTAACCGATCTGGCGAAACGTGCGCGTCCACAGGGCGAAGCGGAGCTGGCGCAACTGCGTGCATTCACCCAAAAAGAATTTAACGTCACCGAGCTGGAACCGTGGGATATCACCTATTACAGCGAAAAACAGAAACAGCATCTGTACAGCATCAGCGATGAGCAACTGCGTCCGTACTTCCCGGAAGACCGCGCGGTAAACGGTCTGTTTGAAGTGGTAAAACGCATTTACGGTATCACCGCGAAAGAGCGTAAAGACATCGATGTCTGGCATTCGGATGTGCGTTTCTTCGAGCTGTATGACGAGAAAGGCGAGTTGCGCGGCAGCTTCTATCTCGACCTCTATGCGCGTGAAAACAAACGCGGTGGGGCGTGGATGGACGACTGCGTAGGCCAGATGCGTAAAGCTGACGGTTCGCTGCAAAAACCTGTCGCTTACCTGACTTGTAACTTTAACCGCCCTGTAAATGGCAAACCTGCACTGTTTACTCATGATGAAGTGATCACGCTGTTCCATGAGTTCGGCCACGGCTTGCACCACATGCTGACTAAAGTCGAAACGGCGGGTGTTTCTGGCATTAACGGTGTGCCGTGGGATGCGGTCGAACTGCCAAGCCAGTTTATGGAAAACTGGTGCTGGGAGCCGGATGCACTGGCGTTTATCTCCGGCCATTTTGAAACGGGTGAACCGTTGCCAAAAGAATTGCTGGATAAAATGCTGGCGGCGAAAAACTACCAGGCGGCGCTGTTTATTCTGCGTCAGCTGGAGTTCGGCCTGTTCGACTTCCGCCTGCATGCTGAATTCAACCCGGAGCAAGGCGCGAAAGTGCTGGAAACTCTGTATGAAATCAAGAAGCTGGTTGCGGTTGTGCCATCACCAAAATGGGGCCGTTTCCCACACGCCTTCAGCCACATCTTTGCAGGTGGTTATGCAGCGGGTTACTACAGCTACCTGTGGGCCGATGTGCTGGCAGCCGATGCGTTCTCGCGCTTTGAAGAAGAGGGTATTTTCAACCGCGAAACCGGCCAGTCATTCCTTGATAACATCCTGACCCGTGGCGGTTCAGAAGAGCCAATGGAGCTGTTCAAACGCTTCCGTGGCCGCGAGCCTCAGCTCGATGCGATGCTGGCTCATTACGGTATCAAGGGCTAAGTCATTCTGTGAAAATCTGTTTACTAACTGAATCAGGCGCCGACTCCGGCGCCTTATCACTTTTGAGCGAACGCTGGGGTCTTGAGCACGATGAAGACTCGCTGATGGCGCTGGTGTTAACGCCTGACCATCTGGAATTGCGTAAGCGCGACGAGCCAAAACTCGGTGGCATTTTTGTCGATTTTGTTTCGGGTGCGATGGCGCATCGCCGCAAGTTTGGCGGCGGGCGTGGCGAAGCGGTAGCAAAAGCGGTTGGCATCAAAAGCGGCTATTTGCCGAGTGTCGTGGATGCCACAGCCGGGCTTGGGCGTGATGCGTTTGTGCTGGCGTCTGTGGGCTGCCGGGTGCGAATGTTAGAGCGTAACCCGGTGGTTGCGGCTTTGCTCGATGACGGCTTGCGCCGTGGTTACCAGGATACAGAAATCGGCGGCTGGTTGCAGGAACGCTTGCAGTTGATTCACGCGTCCAGCCTGACGGCGTTAAGCGATATTACACCGCGCCCGGAAGTGGTTTATCTCGACCCGATGTTCCCGCATAAGCAGAAAAGCGCGCTGGTGAAGAAGGAAATGCGTGTGTTTCAGTCGCTGGTGGGGCCGGACGAAGATGCAGATGGTTTGCTGTTGCCTGCGCAAAAACTGGCGACAAAGCGTGTGGTTGTGAAACGCCCGGACTACGCGCCACCGCTCGGTGGTGTGGAAACGCATAACGCTGTGGTCACCAAAGGCCACCGTTTTGATATTTATTCGGGTACGGCAGTTTAAAGCATCAAAAAAAGCCCCGCATCGCGGGGCTTCAAAGTATTTATACCTAACGCACCTGCAGCGTGAAAGACAATGGTATAACTTAATCTTCGTCTTCGTCACGCAGCGGAACAATCAACATATCAACGTGAACGGTGTTGATAAGCTGGCGTGCGGAAGACATCAGTTTGCTCCAGAAATCCTGGTGATGACCGCAAACAACCAAATCCATGTCGTATTTCTTAATGGCATCTACCAGAACCTGGCCCAGATCGCCGCTACCGCTCAGAGTTTCAGTAATCGGATAACCTGCACCAGTAGACAGTTCGCTTAACGCGTGGTGGGTTTCTTCAGAAATACGCTTCTGCATATCACCCAGATTTACATCAATCAATCCGGTGTAGAGATCGGAGTAATTTACATCAACATGAATCAGGGAAACCTTCGCGTTGTATGGGCGAGCCATAGAAACTGCTTTTTCCACCAGTACTTTGCTCTCCGGGGAGAGGTCTACCGCGATTAAAATGTGTTTGTAAGCCATAATTTTACTCCTTCCATAAGTTGTCGATGACCAGCCTGGTCGGATAGCACAATGTGCTGCTGTGGTGCTACCCGCGTGTAAAGACCTAAATTGTAGATGATATTTCTACCCTATAGCGAATGATAGAAATCGTCAATGTGCCACCGTTGTATACATTGAAGACCCAAATAGCCGTTATCGTTTTGATAAAGATTAATGATGTGGCAAAAAAATTAGCGGATCTCCTACACTATTAAATAAGCCGTTCCGGAATATACCCGTCGTCTTTCAAGTTGCATGTGCGTTGGCTGCGTTCAATCGCCCGAATCACTTACTAGTGTAAGCTCATCGGGACTCATTATCTTGCCGCCTGCCTGCAACTCGAAATCCATTGGGTATAGTAATGCGATCCGGATCGGTTTTTTGGGCTCGCTAAACGGTCTTTCTGGTTTTCGGGGTGAGCGGTTGCCCTGGAGTGATGTTCTGGGGCTTCACCGGGAGGGGAATTATGATGATCAGCACCGTTGCGCTTTTTTGGGCGCTTTGTGTAGTTTGTGTTGTGAATATGGCGCGCTATTACTCATCTTTGCGTGCGCTGCTGGTGGTATTACGCGGGTGTGATCCGCTGTTGTATCAATACGTCGATGGAGGCGGTTTTTTTACCTCTCATGGCCAGCCCAGTAAACAGATCCGCTTAGTGGGCTATATCTATGCTCAACGCTATCTTGACCATCACGACGATGAGTTTATCCGCCGCTGTGAACGTCTGCGCCGCCAGTTTATTTTGACCAGTGCTTTGTGTGGATTAGTCGTAATAAGTTTGATTGGTTTAATGCTTTGGCACTAGTGATTTAAGCAGCGTATAAAAAAAGCGGGCCAGTAAACTGACCCGCTTTTTGCTTTTTGCTTTTTGGTGACTACACCACTCTTAAATAAAGTGCAGTGAAATCCAGTAAAGAGAACCAGAAAGCAGAATCGACACCGGCAAAGTAAACACCCAGGCCATCAGGATGTTGGTTACCGTTTTACGCTGCAAACCGCCACCATCAACAACCATCGTCCCCGCTACGGAAGAAGAAAGCACGTGAGTGGTAGAAACCGGCATACCGGTGTAGCTCGCAATACCAATGGAGACGGCGGCTGTCATCTGCGCGGACATACCCTGCGCATACGTCATGCCTTTCTTACCAATCTTCTCACCGATAGTTGTCGCCACACGACGCCAGCCAATCATAGTACCGAGGCCGAGTGCCAGAGCAACCGCCATGATAATCCAGATTGGTGCGTACTCGATGGTATACAGCAAGTCAGTTTTCAGCTCTTTCAGGAAGCGCTTATCGTCCGGTTTGGTTTCCGGCAGAGCAGCAACTTTCTCTGAAGTATCTGAAATGCAAAGCAGCAGACGGCGCATATGGCTACGCTGCTCAATGCTCAGCTTGTCGTAGCTGTCGATATTACCCAGCAGCTCTTTTGCACGCTGTACCGCAATCATGGCGCGGCTGGCATCGCAATGGAACTCAGCAGGTTTATCCTGGCCCTTCACTTCTTCAGGGGTCGGGATAGCTGGATTGAGATCAACAACATGCTTAATCACATCGCCATGCTGCGCGTAGTACTGCTCAAGGTGGGTGATGGCATCACGGGTACGAGCAATATCGTATCCAGAAGCATTCATGTTCACCACAAAGCCAGCAGGCGCTACACCAATCAGCACCAGCATGATCAAGCCGATACCTTTCTGACCGTCGTTTGCGCCATGAGAGAAGCTCACGCCAATAGCGGAGATAATCAGAGCGATACGAGTCCAGAATGGAGGCTTTTTCTTGCCGTCTTGTTTTTCACGTTCGGCAGGTGTCAGGTGGATACGACGGCGCTTTTTGGTGCCGCTCCAGTAGCGACGTAGCAAAAAGATTAACCCGCCCGCAATCACCAGACCCACGATTGGGGAAAGGATTAACGACATGAAGATCCCAATGACTTTCGGGATATTCAGCGCATCAACTACCGAGGTTCCGGTCATCAGTGCGTTCGTCAAACCAATACCAATGATGGCACCGATAAGCGTATGGGAGCTGGATGCCGGCAGACCAAAATACCAGGTGCCGAGGTTCCAGATGATAGCGGCCAGTAACATAGAGAACACCATGGCTAAGCCATGAGCGGACCCTACGTTCAACAGCAAATCGGTTGGCAACATATGCACAATCGCATACGCAACACTCAATCCACCGAGCAGAACGCCGAGGAAGTTAAATAATGCCGCCATTGCCACCGCGAGGTGCGATCGCATTGCACGTGTATAGATAACAGTTGCCACTGCGTTAGCAGTGTCATGAAAGCCATTGATCGCTTCGTAGAAGAGAACAAACGCCAGAGCAAGTAATAGCAAAAGCCCGGTATGAAGATCCAGGCCGTTAAACAGAAATTCCATAGACGTTACGCCATTTTGAGGACATGAACGCGGCGCATTATGTAAGACAACTCTGTAATGCGCCAACAGAAATATGGACTTTTCTTGATGTTTGTCCTTCCTGGGTCAAACAATGAAAAGATTTACATATTTATTTTCAATCACCTGCAATTGTTAAGACGCATTTAGCTGGTGCGACCAGGCTGCTATCTTTACAATTCCTTGCATTAAGCATAGTCGGGAGTAGGTCGTGGAAAAGTTTGATGCCGTAATTATTGGTGCGGGAGCCGCAGGAATGTTCTGTGCAGCGATGGCTGGGCAGGCGGGAAGTAAAGTGCTACTCATCGATAACGGTAAAAAACCGGGCCGTAAAATCCTGATGTCAGGTGGTGGGCGCTGCAACTTTACTAATCTTTATATCGAACCTGCCGCATATCTCAGCCAAAACCCTCATTTTTGCAAATCTGCTCTGGCGCGTTATACGCAGTGGGATTTTATCGATATGGTCGGTAAGCATGGTATTGCGTGGCATGAGAAAACCCTGGGTCAACTTTTCTGCGACGACTCAGCACAACAAATTGTCGACATGCTGGTTGCGGAATGTGAAAAAGGGCAAGTCACTATCCGCCTGCGCAGCGAAGTGCTGGGCATAGAACGTGACGAAAACGGCTATACCATCCAATTAAATGGCGACAGCGTGCAAGCGGCAAAATTGGTCATCGCAACGGGTGGACTGTCCATGCCGGGCCTTGGGGCAACGCCTTTTGGTTATAAAGTTGCCGAGCAGTTTGGGCTGAAAGTTCTCCCGACTCGCGCAGGCCTGGTGCCGTTTACTTTGCATAAACCTCTACTCGAACAGCTCCAGGTGCTTTCTGGCGTATCCGTTCCTTCAGTGATTACTGCGGAAAATGGTGTCAGTTTCCGTGAAAGTTTGCTGTTTACCCATCGCGGTTTGTCCGGGCCTGCGGTATTGCAGCTTTCTAGTTATTGGCAGCCTGGTGAGTTTGTGAGCGTTAACTTACTTCCTGATACCGATCTGGACGTATTGCTGAACGAACAGCGCACCAGCCACCCAAATCAAAGCCTGAAAAACACTCTGGCGATGGTGTTACCAAAACGCCTGGTAGAGTGCCTGCAACAACTTGGGCAAATTCCCGATGTCACGCTTAAGCAGCTTAACGTGCGTCAACAAAGTGAGCTGATTGAAACCCTGCAAGCCTGGCAAGTACAGCCTAATGGCACCGAAGGTTACCGCACTGCAGAAGTGACGCTGGGTGGGGTGGATACTAAAGAACTCAGTTCACGCACCATGGAAGCACGCAATGTACCGGGCCTTTATTTCATCGGTGAAGTGATGGACGTAAGTGGTTGGTTAGGCGGGTATAATTTTCAGTGGGCATGGAGTTCAGCCTGGGCGTGCGCGCAGGATTTAGTGAGTCCATAACTTTTCATAACACCACAGCGAAGCGAAACAGTTTCGAGGAATATCAGTGAGTACAGATACGGCAGCGATATCTTCTAAGCGGGCATTTTACTACGCGCCGTTCCGCAATTTGTTTTTTGCTCGTCTGCTGACGGTACTGGGCAACGGCATCGCACCCATTGCTCTGGCGTTTGCCGTGCTCGACATGGGGGGATCGGCCGCTGATTTGGGTATTGTTATTGCTGCTCGCTCGATTTTTAACGTCGCTTTCTTATTGATTGGCGGTGTACTTGCCGATCGCTATTCCCGCAGTCGTGTTCTGCTGTACTCATCGGTTATCGCTGCAATCTCACAGGGGGTTGTTGCTGGCCTCGTTCTGGATGGCTCGGCAACCATCATGCTGTTGGTGATACTTGGCGCTATAAACGGTGCAGCCGCGGGGGCCTCGTTACCCGCTTCGCAAGCTATGGTCCCACAAACTGTTCCGGTGCATTCCTTACGGGAAGCGAATGCTTTTATCCAGTTAGGTATTTATGGCGGAACGGTCATTGGTGCATCACTGGGCGGTGTTCTCATAAGCGTAATGGGGCCGGGCTGGGGATTGGCCATTGATGCTTTAGGATTTGCAGCATCAGCACCACTGTATTTAATGATTCGAACTAATTCGGCACAACCTCAAAGCGCGCAATCCAATATCTTGCAGGATTTAAAGGACGGTTGGGTGGAGTTTATTTCTCGCTCATGGGTCTGGGCAATTGTGGTGCAATTTACCATCGTGAATGCGGCTTTTAGCGGGGTGATGATGGTGCTGGGCCCGGTAGTCGCAGATGCAACATTTGGCCGAACAGGTTGGGGCATGGCGATCGCCGCCCAAAGTATGGGCTTGATTGTCGGCTCTGTTATTGCGCTTCGTTGGCGGCCACGTCGGGATTTGTTAATTGGCACAATTTTGACGGCATTTTGCGCAGGGCCAATTGTGATCCTGGCTTTGATTCCGTCGACCTCAGTTTTGATGGCGGCATTTTTTATAGCTGGTGTTGGTTTTGGGTTGTTCGGTGTGGCCTGGGCGCAATCGCTACAAACTCATATCCCGCCTGAAAAACTTGCACGTGTTTATGCCTATGATGCATTGGGTTCATTTGTGGCGATTCCGATTGGCGAAATTGCCGCAGGCCCTCTTGCGATGCACTACGGCAACACTAATGTTTTACTGTCTTGTGCAGCTGCGGTTCTGGTTGCGACCTTCGCAGCCAGTTTCACGCCAGCGATCAGAAAGCTCGATAATACTGCGCAAGTTAGACAACACAGCTAGTTGTTATTCGGCTACTGTTTCTACAGGGATGTAGTATTCACAATCCAGAGCATTATCAGGCCTGGCGTAGCCGTTATAAGTAAAAACCTCAATGTCAGGGGCTGGTCTACGTTTTAACCTGTGTTTAGGGAAAATGTTGAGATAAATATGTTTTGAATACTTAGAGTATTCTTCTTTATTGCACCTGAATGAAAATCTGGCATATATCCCCGAAGGGTAGGGGTGATCACCCGGCTTTTTGTTTACCTCTTTATTATGTACGCCAATAACCGAACTTATTTTTATCCGCATTGAGTGTTTTTTATGTGCGTTATATTCTGATATATACCAAATGTTTTGCTTCTGGTTATTTAAATGATTGATGATGCTATTCCAGCGTACATCTAAAATGTTCTCGTTGATCGGGATAGTGATTTCTTGATGAGACATCTGGCCAGAGATATATCCTTCTGGCAAGGTGCATATCTGAAAACTGCCTACGTCAATGCGGCTAAAGTTGAATTCTTCCAATAATGGCGAGAAGTCCCAACAGCAACTTCTGCGGTACTGAAGTGGGGTCAACCCTGCGGCTTTTTTAAATTCCCGGCAAAAGGACTGCTGAGAGTCGTAGCCAAATTTTGCAGATATATCAATTACATTCATATTGGTTAGACGCAGGAATATAGATGCCCGAGTCACCCTGCGCTTACGAATGTAGAGACCGATAGGTATTCTTACATGATGTTTAAAAATAGTCTGGATGTGCCGGCGGCTGTAACCCGTAAATCTGGATATATCATCAATGTTAATATTCACATCGATATTATTTTCGATGTAATTTAATACTTCCTGTACGATATTCTTTTTAAGCATGTGGCAATACATCCTTGAGCGCGAAAGTCCCTTATTAGATATACATATTGGATTTATTTAGTCAATCAACCCCGTTATTATTGCACTGTGGGTCAATTGATGTAATTAATTAATAAGTTGATGGTTAACCCAATTTACAGCCTGTATTCGATTATTTACCGATATTTTCTTAAAAATATTATAAAGATGAGTTCGTACTGTGTTTTCACTGATAAAGAAGGATTGAGCGATGCGAGCATTAGACTCACCTTTACATAACTCGTGCAGAATTTCGTATTCCCGTATGGTCAAATTGCCTGAGTTTTTATCAGCATATGTTTGTTCCGGTGAGGTTTGAAGGCAAGCGTTGGCATTATCCTCATGCTTATTTTGCATCATATTTTTTATGGCTTTAACCAGACTGCCAGGTGTTGTGTCATTGGGTAATACGGTATCGAAGCGATGCCAAATCGATTTTTCATAAACAGACAATGCCCTCGAGCAGTTAAGCAGGCATATCCGCATGCTGGATTGGCTTTCCGCAAGCAACTTTGGCCAGACTTTGTTGGATTTACTGCTGGCTGCATCTGTATCGTAAATAAAGATAGACTTCTCAGAAGCATAAAACATCATTGGTTTCTTTACATTCAGGACCACAACCGGGATCTTAATTTCCTGATTCAAGCGCTCCAGAAGAAGATGATTTTGCACTGAGGGTCGGGTAACTAAGAACAATTTTTGCTCTGCTGTGTAGTTAAGCATGGGTCTTCCCTCTATAGAGTTATTTTCTCCAGGACAGTAAATTTACTATCATCCATTAATTGGGCTAACGATAAGATGTTAGACCTAATGAGATTTAGCTTATTGTGCATAATAATAAATCGGTTTTACCGAATTATTAAGCAGAAGTTATTTGTCTCTAATGTAAGCTCGTTGATATTTAATGGTTTAATTTGTTCAGTGATCTTTCATAAATTAAAATACATTCTATTAAATAATGTATTTTAATATTAATGTATTAGTGGCAAGCACTAAGCATTATGCAAATACGTTAATCTCCGTAGTTACTTATATGTTTGCTTATTTATAATAATTCTGAGGTAAATACCTCTTGATAGATACAGATTTACTGTATTCCTAACAAAAGGAAATATTATGAATAAGGTATCAATTATTGCTTTATTGACGTGTGCTAGTTTTGCTCCTGTTGCAATGGCAGAACATCAGAATGGGTCAATATCAGGAGATTGGTTTAGCTCTGTACATTTTACAGGTTTTATATTTGATAGCTCTTGTCAAATTTCTAACTCTGATAAAGACAAAATTGTTAAGCTCCCTGCTGTAAAACATTCTGATGTCAAAACAGGCGAACAAAAAAATCATGCGATACCATTTACGATCAGGATTCATGGATGTAAAACGTTTAATAATATTGGACCGAATATCGCTTTAGATCGTAATAGTGAGAATACGACGAAAGACGGTTATCTAAAAAATACAGCATCTGGCCCTAAAGATATTGCATTCTTACTAATGAATGACCAGAAAGAACCCCTAGACCTTAAGCATATAACTTATCATAAGCCTGTTGGTCAAATGGGCTATTCTGAGAATGATGCTCTCTTCTATAAATTTCATGTAGGTTATATAAAACTTGATAATACATCTGAAAAATCTAGTACCGCCGGACCTGTCGTGGCGCAGATGCATTATCGTATAACATATAAATAATATAAAAACACCATAGCCATAAATGGCTATGGTGTTACTCACATGGAGGTCACTATGAGATTTTTAATTCTGCTATATTCCATGCTATTAACGCCATTGTCCTATGCCGACAATATCATCGTTAATGGAACGCGTTTTATCTACCCGGCTAATGCTCCAGAAATCACTATCCAAATGACCAACACAGGCAGTGCGCCATCTCTGGCTCAAATCTGGTTAGATGAAGGCGATCCTGATGTGCCACCAGAAAAAATCTCTACACCCTTTATAATATCTCCACCTATTGCTCGCGTTGATGCGAAAAATGGTCAATCGATAAGAATTAAAAAACAGGAATTGCAAACGATCTCCATAAATGACAGAGAGTCACTGTGGTGGCTAAATATTCTGGATGTCCCTGCTATCGATAAAAATGAGTATAAAAAAGATGCTGGCATGCTAAATATGGCGATCCGTTCCCGATTTAAATTTATATGGCGACCTGAAGGGTTAGGTAATCGAGCAGATGCGGAAAATAAATTAGAATTACGCTCTGCAAGAAATAAAATTACGGTTCTTAACCCTTCGCCATTCTTTATCACGATTGTCGATATTAAAACTGCTTTAGGTTCCGGTCTTTTAGAAGAAAGTGAGATGGTGGCACCCAAGAGCCAAATGGAATTTAAAGTAAAAGAGAATGTTTCTCACGGGCAAAATTTAGTTGTCCAAAGTATTAACGACTACGGTGGAGTGGTTGAAACAAAAGTCATTACTCATGGATAGTAAGGATATAAAAAGATGGATCTCTATAAGAAAACTGTTATCACTCCATTTTTAGTATTGGCAAATATTTCATTTCTGCCAATCAGTGCTAATGCAGAGGATGATATTCGTTATACGTTTAATAATGCTATTTTGATGGGAAATGCTAAGAGCAACGATCTTAGTGCTTTCGATATAAAATCATTGCCACCAGGGCGTTATAGTGTTGATGTTTATGTCAATGAACATTGGCGTGGTCGCCACGATGTTATTTTTAATAAAACCAAAGATGGTGACTTAGCAACCTGTCATTCCGCTTACTTTCTCGAGTCTGTCGGAGTTAACACTCTACGGATGAATAAATCTCTGGCGGAGGAAAAAAATTACTGTGGCACGATTAATAAATGGGATGTTTACGGTAATGCGGTAGAAACCTTTAATGCCGGATTGTTGGAATTACGGATGAGTGTTCCACAAGCATATCTGGATAATACCGATAGCAACTATGTGCAGCCTGAGCAGTGGCAGAAGGGTATTCCGGCAATTAATCTCGGTTATATGGCTGATTACTACTCGATGCAGCAACGTGGCGATAGTCGCTCCAGTTCGGATAGTGCCTGGCTCGGGCTTGATGTAAGAGCTTCTGCATCGGGTTGGCTGCTTGAACATTTTGGTAGCCTCGACTGGAACAACGACAGTGGAAAGCATTATTCCAGCAACCGGACTACCTTAAAAAAGCCATTGATTGGCTGGAAGTCCATGCTCAGTGCCGGACAATTTTATACTGATAGCCAGCTGTTTGATGGTTTAAGCATTTTGGGCGCATCGCTCGAATCACAGGATCAAATGCATCCGGATAACACCTTGAGTTGGGCGCCCAATATCAGAGGGATGGCGGAAACGAATGCACGTGTCACCGTGACACAGGATGGAAGAGTTATTCATCAAACATCCGTACCGGCAGGACCTTTCTCAATCGAGTCTATTTTACCGGCAAATACGGGCGGAGATCTGCTGGTCACTATTCAGGAATCTGACGGGCGTATTCGGCGTTTCTCTGTTCCTTATTCATCAGTACCACAATTATTAAAACCGGGCGTGAGCCGCTATAACGTTTCGCTTGGGAAAGTCGATGAGCAAGATAGCAATGAATCTCCCTTTGCTGCACAGGCGACGTGGCAGTACGGCCTAAACAATTATGTGTCGCTCTATTCTGGTGCTACAGGATTTGATCATTACCAGTCGGCGTTAGTGGGCGCTGGGTTGAATACCTTTTTTGGCGCTTTCGCTCTCGACATAACGCAGTCACGCTTTAATTTCGATAATCAGGAAAACCATGGGCAAGGATACCGCCTGACCTACAACCGAACCCTACCATTGTCGCAAACCTCATTCTGGCTGGAGGGAAAATTCAATGCGAAAAACTTCTTTGGGCAGCGTGATGCTTTTGAACAGCAAGACAGTGGTTCGGAATACGCAGTATTACGCGAAAAACAGTCCTGGTCATTAAGCCTGAGCCAGCCTTTTCAGGATGGATGGGGATCATTAAATATCTCTGGTTCGATCAATAAATACTGGGAACAACAGGATAGTTATCGACAATATTCTGTCGGCTATAGCAATAACTGGGGCAATTTAAACTGGACGCTTTCAGTACAGCGTTTATGGAATGAAGATGAATATGGTGGCGTAACGAAAGATGATCAGGTTGCGCTGAACTTTAGTTATTCACTCCCGCGTTCAGACTCCGGGTATACACAAATATATTCAGACAGCTACAGCAGTAATGGTAAAGCCAGCAATACGCGTATGGGCTTCTCAACCTCAGTTGATGAAGAAAATAATATGATGCTAGGCCTTAATGCAGCCTATGGCCGCGGCGGAGATATGGACTGGGGAATGAATGGAACTTACCGTTCACCTTACAGCACTCTGAGCACGACATTAAGCCAGGGTAATGACTGGCATCAGGCTAGTGCGGGGATGAGTGGTTCAATGATTACTCACCGTAAAGGGGTGACCTTCTCCCCAGAAAGAAGCGATACGGTAGCACTGGTTTATGCCGCAGATGCAAAAGGTGCGCGTTTAGATGGAGCGCCAGGAACCCGTTTTGACTCAAATGGTTATGCAGTTATGCCGTGGTTGCGCGCCTGGCGTGTTAACGATGTGGTGATTAACCCAAAAGGCGCGGATGACACCGTCACTTTCCAGCAAACACAAAGAAAAGTTGTGCCCTTTGAAGGCAGTGTTGTTCACGTTGCTTTTGACACAAAGATAAATAAACAGACCATTATTCATCCCAAACTGCGCAACCAACAGACTTTACCTTTTGGCGCGGTTATCAAAGACCAGGAAAATAACCATATTGGTTATGTCGGTCAGGGTGGGCTTCTCTATATTGACCAAACCCAATCACCTACTGTGAGTGTTTCGTCAGAAAATGGAGTCTGCACAATTGATATTAAAAGCCAGGAGGCGATATGTCGTTAGTTCGTGCAGGGTTACCACTACTGATACTTCTGGCGGTAAGTTTTAATTCCCAGGCTACATGTATTGTTAAATCACAAAAAATAACTTTATCGCCGGAAACGGTAACCAACAGAAATAATCATGCTTTAGGCTCAGTGCTAAAAAAGAGTTCATTTGCTGTGCAGCTCCCACCGTCTCCTGAGTGTGAGGAGCTTATTAAATTTAGTGCTGATGTTCCAGGTGGAGCGTCGAAGATGAAAACTCCCGGAGTTTTTCAAACCAATGCAAAAGGCGTTGGTATGAGAATGACTTTGGTCACATCAAGTGGGCGCGAAATAGCCTGGCCTTCAAAATTTTCTGCAAGCATGTCTGAATTATCTGGGGCCAGAATCAATATGGAGTTGATTAAGGCTGATGATGGAATATCGGCCAGAGGAGGCTCAGAAGGTATGCGTTTTGAAATAAATAACCTACTGCAGAGTTCACCGCTGATAGATATTTATATTCCGGCTGGCTTTGTCACCATTCTGAATCGCTCATGCAAAATTTATGGTGATAAAACACGCAATATTACGCTGCCAGGCGTCGTTCTGGACCGGTTCAAATCCCCTGGTTCGGTGGCAGGTAAAACCCCTTTTGATATTCATTTATCTTGTGCAACCGATGATAAAACGCCCTCTGCTGTTTTCTTGAAATGGAATGGGCAATTCGGCAAAAACTCGGGTTCTGACGGAGTGTTAAGCAATTCAGTGGCAGGACGTTCTTCTGCTAAGGGGATTGGAGTGCAAGTGCTCGGTGACGATCATCAGCCGCTTAATTTTCATGAAATGAAAAAAGTGGAATTGAGAAGCTCCAAATCCGACAAATATTCCGTTCGATTTTATTCGCAGTATTACCAGATAGATGAACAGGTACAACCGGGGAAAATCCACGCCAGCCTGTATTTCAATATTGATTACCAATAAATAAGTGAGACGAAATATGCATGCAACTCTTGTTAAGACCAGAGACCAGATATGGGTATCACACAATAATCAATTTGGTCATCAATATCTCACGGCATATGCTGTGTTTGAGCGAGATATTTCCGGGCAAATGACCATAGAACTGGTTATTAATACACAGCGAGGATCTCAGCGAACCCGGCAGAAAATGTTTGTTTCCTATCAGGCTGGTTGCCCATACCCCCTGACGCAACTTTTCTTTACCCTGCAATCCGGTGAATTTGCCCAGTTACATATTGCTGTCAGAAGCCCGGAAGGGCATGTAGTTGAGTATCACTGGACACCTGAACTTGTTCACCAGGTTCAATGCTCGAGTAAACAAGACTAGATAACTCCTGCGCGCGGAAGATATCCGGCGCAGGAAGATAAACATTATTGGCAAATTAGCGCCAAATCTTTATTCAGCAAATAGGGCCGCAAATATCCCACGGTGTTTGACAGCGGCAGCACATCTTCGTGTAAGTGAATATTCAGTACGTCACGGATGTAATCTCTGCGAGCGCTGATGCGTTGCCATAATTCCGGGTAGAGGGTGGCTATTTGCTGGCGCAAATGTTCATCGGCAAGGGCAATGGTGTCTTCGATGCTCGCTCCCGCGTAACCTTTACGTGATGGGATGATGTCGATTTGCAGCAACATTCCGCTGGATAAAGCGATATCCGATGCAGGGTAAACCGGCGAGCACAGCCACTCTTCATCGGCAACCAAATGGCCAGGGTTGAGGTGCCAGTGGTATTCGGCTTTAGGCAAAACACGCTCAATCAAGTCGTAGACTTCGTGGCCCTTCACCCCGACGCGCATATTCTCAAGCCAGGCGACGACCGCGCGATAATACGGGATGGCGACCACATCGAGATAATCACTGACCTCATCATGAAGTTCATCGGCCTGGCTGACAACGTATGCCGCACGGCTGGTTAAACCGCCCTTATAACTGACAGTTAATGAAAACTTATCGCCTTTTTGGATCTGCTTATCCGATGGGTACAGGTTGGCATTTTCAAAACGATCGCCCGTAGCAGCAATGGTTACGACGTTATTGGCTTGACCATCGGCGGCAAGCAGGGCTGCAATCGACTTTTCAGTTTTCCCTAATTCAATTGCATTCAGTGCGGTAAGCGCCGCGCTTGATGCCAGGTTTGCACCGTATTCATAGTGCGCAATTTCATTGGCATTATTGGTTGTCCTTGCTCCCTGGCGCGGAGAAATAAACAGATCTGTGGCGTTGAGTAGTTCATACGCTGGAGTCAGCGCGCTTTGAAGCGCCAGGAAAATAAAGGTGGGGATATCAAACAGAGACTTATTGTTGTCGTTGATGCCAGTGAAAAGCTTCCAGCCCGCAATACCAACACGCTCTTGCCCATGCAGCCCGGCTTGTTGCAACACTTCGCTTAGCGAAAGTGCGGTGTCCATCGGCTGGTTTGGCAGTGAAAACCACGGCGCATGTATCACACTTGCTGGAATTCTGGAGTGCTGTGCGAGTTTGAGATTTTCATTCCCAAGAACCAGCACCGCCTCACCGCTTTTATGTAGAACCAGCAAGCCTTCTTCAAAGCGTGGGATGAAACCAGTCAAATACTCAAAATTCCCGCCATGCTCTTTATCGGCATAAACGACGAGCGAATCCAGATTCTGCTGCGCCATTCCCTGCAAAACTTTGCGCAAACGCTCCTCAATAGTCTGGTTGTTTAGCACCACGCTTGGGGTGTTCAGATAAATTGCTGGCTGCTCAATGGCAGCAAGTGTGATTATTGGCTGCGGCATGGGTGAGTCACTCCTTTTTCTTTTCCCGGGTGAACATTAACTTATCACCCGGGAAATTAAGAACCTATCCCGGCAACCGACTTTTTGGTCGTCCTTGCCCAAGCAACACTGCAAGTTTGGCGCCGCCCTGAGTGGTTTCCATCAGAATCTTACATACGCTGGTAAGCGGCACAGACAGAAGCATACCCACTGGGCCGAGCAGCCAGCCCCAGAACAGCAATGACAGGAACACCACGAAGGTCGACATTCCAAGCCCGCGCCCCATCATGCGTGGTTCAAGGATATTCCCAAGCAGCATATGCACTGCAAGGAACAGTACGCCAACCAGAATCATTTCGTAGGTGCCGTTAAACAAAAACGCCTGAATCATTGGCGGAATAGCGGAAATGACCGAACCAATATTGGGGATGTAATTGAGCAAGAATCCCAACACGCCCCACATCAACGCAAATTGCACGCCCAGCAGTTCGAGGCCAAGCCAGATAATCAGCCCGGTCCACAGGCTGATGAGCGTTTTTAGCGCCAGATAATGCGTCACGCCTTTGAGTGCGCGGTGCAGGCTGGCGATATGAATTTTCGGGTTGGAAAGGGCGAAGCGCAGTTTGTACGGAACGTGGCGCACCTCGAACAGCATAAATACCACCGTCATCACCAGTAGCAGAATACTGGCCATGGCGCCGGAAAGCCCGGTCATTAGCGTTGTGGCGTAAGACATCACTTTCTCAGAGTCCATACGCTGCAACATACGCTCCGGCGATAATCGCAGGTGCATAAACGGCAGCATTTTTTCGAGCTCAAACACTTTCTGCGTCAGCATCTTGTTGTACTTCGGCAGCATATCGATGAATTCAGACATGGATGCCGCCAGCACACCCACCAGTATCGTCAGCACAACCAACATCGCAAATACGACTATCGAGATAGCCAGCGGGCGGTTCACTCCCCGGCGAATAAACCACGTTACTAACGGGTTAAGCACAATGGCAAAAAAGAGTGCCAATAATAGCTGGACGATAATGTCTGCCGCAGCATGAATCCCGGCAAGAATAATCACCAGCGCTGAAAGCTTTATTAGAATATGTAGCCCGGTTTTATCGGGTTCTGGAGAGAGCATGAAAAAATCCTGAAAAGGAGGGATTCTCTAAGTGTAGCGCTTCGTTTAATTCGCACCCGCAGGGCGAGTCTGAAAGTCTGTTGCTGAAATGTGAATCTCGACGTGTATATACTGGGGAACGCTGTTTTAAAAGTGAATGCCCATGCCTGACCTCACACCCGCCCCCGCATTAAGCAGTTTCCGACTCAATCTACAGATTGTTTCTGTAGTGATGTTCAACTTTGCAAGCTACATGACCATCGGCCTACCACTGGCTGTTTTGCCGGGTTACGTTCATGACGTGATGGGCTACAGCGCGTTTTGGGCCGGGCTTGTGATAAGCCTGCAATACTTCGCCACGTTGCTCAGTCGCCCACACGCCGGGCGTTATGCCGATATTCTTGGCCCGAAAAAAATCGTTATCTTTGGTTTATGCGGCTGCTTCCTCAGTGGGGCGAGCTACATGCTGGCAGCGTTTGGTAGCGCCTGGCCGTTGGTGAGTCTGGTGTTGCTGTGCCTGGGGCGCGTCATTTTAGGGATTGGGCAAAGTTTTGCAGGAACCGGTTCAACGCTGTGGGGTGTTGGCGTGGTCGGTTCGTTGCACATTGGGCGGGTCATCTCCTGGAACGGGATTGTAACGTACGGCGCGATGGCGATGGGTGCACCGCTGGGCGTGTTGTTCTATCACCTTGGCGGGCTGAAATTACTCGCAGGAATCATTATGGCGGTGGCGTTGGTCGCCGTGCTGCTGGCATTGCCACGCCCGACGGTGAAAGCCAGTAAAGGCAATCCGTTGCCGTTTCGCGCGGTGCTGGGGCGCGTCTGGCCTTATGGTATGGCGCTCGCACTGGCTTCTGCGGGTTTTGGCGTGATCGCAACTTTCATCACGCTGTTTTACGACGCCAAAGGCTGGGACGGCGCAGCCTTCGCATTAACACTCTTTAGCTGCGCGTTTGTGGGCACTCGCTTACTTTTCCCGAATGGTATTAACCGGCTTGGCGGCTTGAATGTGGCGATGATTTGCTTCTCAGTCGAGATTTTCGGCTTGCTGCTGGTGGGCTTTGCGGGCGAACCCTGGATGGCAAAAGTGGGAACTTTCCTGACGGGCGCGGGCTTCTCTTTGGTGTTCCCGGCGCTGGGTGTGGTCGCTGTGAAAATGGTGCCGCAACAAAACCAGGGAAGTGCGCTTGCGACCTACACCGTGTTTATGGATTTATCGCTGGGGATTACCGGGCCATTAGCTGGGTTCGTGATGGCATATGCGGGTGTTTCGGTGATTTATCTGGCAGCGGCGATGCTGGTTTGCATTGCGCTGCTGATGGCGTGGCAGTTAAAAAAACGGCCCCCGGTTGAGCAACCGGGGGCCGTATCATCATCACAGCAACAATAGTTATTTGATGGTGATGGTATTAATGATGTTCTCAGCGGCAGTTTGCGCCAGTTGCTGATTATCCGCAGGCAACGTTATCTGCATAGTTAACAGCTGGTTATCTACTTTACCCAGGATAACAGATGAGTAAGCTGTCTGGCCTTTTGCAGAGATAATGCTGTCTAACTGTTGCAGCGTATGGCCTTTAATCTCGATAGATTTGTTGGTCACGACTTGCAGCTGTGGGTCACGAGCACGTTGTTGTTCTTCAAGACGTTTTGTCAAAGCTGCCAAATCGTCAGGCGTATTGTCACCGACAATCACAATGACCGCTTTCTGACCAGTAGCATCAGAATATACGTGCATGTTGTTTGCCTGAGTGCCCAATTTACCGCTCTGGTCGGTCATATCGGCGGGCAGTACAAAGCTAATTTTGCCGTCCAGCAAGCTAACCGGCTGGCCAGCTGTGCTGCTTTCCGCCGCTGCATCCGTTTTGGCCGTTTTGCTATCACTGTTATCGCAAGCGGCCAGGCCTAATACCAGCAGGCCAATACCGACATATTTTACCAGGTTACCCATGACTTCTTCCTTTACGTTAGCAAGCCTTTGCGGCCGATCTCATCATCTTATCACAAGATAATTCAACCACCGTCAACCCGGCTGTAACGCCGAATTTTCAGACTTATCTGCCAGACGTTTCAACAACATATTCAGCAAAACGCCGTACATCGGCAGGAAGAATACAATGCTGATTAGCACTTTAAAGCAGTAATCTACGATGGCGATTTCGACCCAATGCTGCGCCATAAAGGCATCCGGACTGCGCCAGAAAGCAATAAAGAAGAAGGAAAGCGTGTCGCTGATATTCCCGAACAGCGTGGATGCCGTTGGCGCAAGCCACCAGTACTGGCTTTGGCGCAGGCGGTTAAACACGTGCACATCCAGAATCTGCCCCAACGCGTACGCCATAAAGCTTGCGACAGCGATACGGGCGACGAACAGGTTGAAGTGCAGCAATGCTTCGAACCCTTGCCAGGTGCCCATGTAAAACAGTGCAGAAATGGCGTACGAAATAATTAGTGCGGGCAGCATCACGGCAAAAATTATGCGGCGTGCTAGAGGTGCACCAAAAATGCGTACCGTCAGGTCGGTTGCGAGGAAGATAAACGGAAAGCTAAACGCGCCCCATGTGGTATGGAAACCAAAAACCGAGACCGGTAATTGCACCAGATAGTTACTGGAGGTGATCACCAGCAAATGGAATAGCGATAGCCAAAACAGCGCTTTAGTGCGCTGAGTAGAATTGAACTGCGTCATTTTGTAGCCTTTTTAGTGGTGGGGTGAGGGAACCCAATACGCTTTTTAAAGCGGGGGCGATGATACTGCTTTAGTCCCGCTTTGCAATGGTTAATTTTAACGCAATCGTTCACGTGACTTGCACGAGAATCTTCCCGGCGTAAACTATCGCGGTTTGTTAAATTCGAGACCGATGATGACCGATCTTTTTTCTAATCCTGACCACACTCTTGATGCCCTGGGCCTACGCTGCCCGGAACCCGTCATGATGGTACGCAAAACAGTGCGCAATATGCAGGCTGGCGAAACCCTGCTGGTGATTGCTGATGACCCAGCCACTACGCGTGATATCCCTGGATTTTGCATTTTCATGGAACACGAACTGCTTGCTAAGCAAGTGGAATCATTACCTTACCAATACCTGTTGCGTAAAGGCCAGTAACGTCGCGCCAGCCCTTTGCTCCCCGCTTTGGGCTTCTGAACCCTCTTTGCATCTCTAATGAACCCCAATTTCATTTTTTGTCGCTTTTTGTGAAGTGCTTCACCCACGCTTTTCTCCACGTAGTCTAATTTTTAAACGACAAATTAAAACATTGTTTTACTTCCTACCTCACATTTCTACCTCTGCTGGAGCGACACAATGAAGAAGATCTTTCTGCCTGCTTTTGCTGGTTTATGTTTGTCTACCGCGTCAGTTCTGTTTGCACATTCTGCTATCGCGCAAGTGATTAAAGCTGCCGACGTTCACCCGGAAGGGTATCCGAACGTGGTTGCGGTTCAGCACATGGGCGAAAAACTCAAACAAGAAACCAACGGTGATTTAGAAATTAAAGTGTTCCCAAGCGGCGTGCTTGGCGATGAAAAACAGATGATTGAACAGGCGCAAATGGGGGCTATCGATATCATTCGCGTTTCGATGGCACCGGTTGCGGCAATCCTGCCAGATGTTGAAGTTTTTACCCTGCCGTACGTGTTCCGCGATGAAGACCATATGCACAAAGTGATCGACGGTGATCTGGGTAAACAAATTGGCGACAAGCTGACTAACAACCCGAAATCCCGCCTGGTCTTCCTCGGCTGGATGGACTCCGGTACACGTAACCTGATCACTAAAAACCCGGTGGTGAAGCCTGAAGATCTCAAAGGCATGAAAATCCGCGTTCAGGGCAGTCCGGTAGCACTCGCAACACTTAAAGATATGGGCGCAAACTCGGTTGCGATGGGGGTGAGCGAAGTGTATAGCGGCATGCAAACCGGCGTTATCGACGGTGCTGAAAACAACCCGCCAACCTTTATTGCCCATAACTACATGCCGGTCGCCAAAAATTACACCTTGAGCGGCCACTTCATCACGCCAGAAATGCTGCTTTATTCCAAAGTGAAGTGGGACAAATTAACGCCTGACCAGCAGCAAAAAATCCTTACCCTGGCGCGTGCTGCACAAATGGAACAGCGTGAACTGTGGAATGCTTACAACAAACAAGCGCTGGAAAAAATGAAAGCCGGTGGCGTTCAGTTCCATGAAATTGACAAAGCCTGGTTTGTGAAAGCGACTGAACCGGTGCGTAAAGAATACGGCGATAAACATCAGGATCTGATGAAAGCTATTGCTGACGTTAAGTAACTATTGTCGCTAACGCATTTGTGGAGGGCATCTTATGTCCCAACGCTACTCAGACTTGATGGATAAAGTTTATTTGCTGGCGATGGTTATTGCCGGGCTGTCTCTTTTGGTGATGACCATCATTATTCCGATTGGGATTTTCTCGCGTTACGTTCTGAACCGTGGGGAATCCTGGCCGGAACCGGTAGCAATAATCTGCATGGTGACCTTCACGTTCATCGGCGCGGCAGTCAGTTACCGCGCCGGTTCACACATTGCGGTGAATATGCTGACAGACCGCCTGCCGCTGGCGGTGCAGACCTTTTGCGCACGTATCGTCGATTTGCTGATGCTGCTCATCTCACTGGTGATGTTCTATTACAGCTTCTATCTGTGTGCCGATTTATGGGAACAGCCTGTTGCCGAATTCCCGGTTCTCACTTCCGGTCAAACCTACCTCCCGCTGCCTGTCGGCGCGATTTTAATGATTCTGTTTGTTGTCGAGCGACTGTTGTACGGCTCTCAAGAGAACCGCCCAATCGTGTTGCTGGGTAATCACGGTTAAGACCAGGGGATAACATGGACGCATTTATATTATTAGCCACACTAGCGGTGCTGCTTGCAGTGGGAATGCCCGTGGCCTTTGCCGTTGGGCTAAGCGCCATCGTGGGTGCGTTATGGATAGATTTGCCGCTGGAAGCGATCATGATTCAAATCACCAGTGGGGTGAATAAATTTACCCTGTTGGCGATCCCGTTCTTTATTCTGGCGGGGGCGATTATGGCGGAAGGGGGAATTGCCCGTCGTCTGGTGAACTTTGCGTATATTTTCGTTGGCTTTATTCGCGGCGGCTTATCGCTGGTGAATATCGTGGCGTCCACTTTCTTTGGCGCGATTTCCGGATCGTCCGTGGCGGATACAGCGTCCATTGGCAGCGTGATGATCCCTGAAATGGAGGCAAAAGGTTATCCACGCGAATATGCTGCTGCGGTTACAGCGAGTGGATCGGTGCAGGCGATTTTGATCCCGCCAAGCCATAACTCGGTGATTTACTCGTTAGCTGCAGGCGGCACTGTTTCTATCGCAACGTTGTTCATTGCGGGCGTATTACCAGGGTTACTGCTCGGGGTCAGCTTGATGGTGATGTGCCTCGGGTTTGCCCATAAGCGCGGTTACCCGAAAGGTGAACGCATTCCCTTCAAGCAAGCGGTGAAGATTTTCTTCGATGCACTTTGGGGCCTGATGACGGTGGTAATCATCCTCGGTGGGATTTTGACCGGGGTATTTACCGCAACCGAATCGGCGGCTGTCGCCTGCGTTTGGGCGTTCTTCGTGACCATGTTTATCTACCGTGACTATAAATGGAACGAACTGCCAAAGCTGATGTTCCGCACCGTAAAAACAGTCTCTATCGTTATGATTCTGATTGGTTTTGCGGCAGCATTTGGCGCGGTCATGACTTACATGCAGTTGCCATCGCGCATCACCGAGTTCTTCACGTCGCTGTCTGACAACAAGTACGTCATTCTGATGTACCTCAACGTCATGCTGCTGCTGATTGGCACCCTGATGGACATGGCGCCGATTATCCTGATCCTCACGCCAGTACTGCTGCCGGTGACAAATTCGCTGGGCATCGACCCGGTGCATTTCGGGATGATCATGATGGTGAACCTCGGCATCGGTTTGATTACGCCGCCGGTCGGTTCGGTGCTGTTTGTCGCCAGTGCGGTGAGTAAGCAGAAAATCGAAGTAGTGGTTCGCGCTATGCTGCCATTCTACGCCATGTTGCTGGTGGTGCTGGCGATGGTGACCTATATTCCGGCCGTTTCATTGTGGCTGCCGCATATGTTGGGCATGACGAGTTAAGTTTTGAAATCCCCACTCTGCCTTCGGATGATTTATTCTCTGAGGGCTAGAGTGAGGGAGGTCTGAAGTTATAATTTATTTTTTCCGCAGCAACCGCAGAGCATTCGCGGTCACCAGAGCGGTCGCACCCGAATCAGCTAACACGGCAAGCCACAGGCCGGTGAGTCCCAGCAGCGTGGTCACCAGGAAAATCCCCTTCAGGCCCAATGCGATAGTGATATTTTGACGAATATTATTATGCGTTGCGCGGGCCAGACTTATCATGCCCGCCAGCTCCGTCAGGCGGTTGTGTGTGAGAGCTGCGTCTGCAGTTTCGAGTGCCACATCGGTGCCGCTTCCCATGGCAATGCCGATAGTTGCGGCTTTCATGGCGGGAGCGTCGTTGATGCCGTCGCCAACCATCGCCAGCGGTGCACGGGCATTGAGTTCATTCACCGCGCTGACTTTGTCGGCAGGCAACAGGCTTGCGCGATAATCCATGCCTAATTCCTGCGCGATGGCGGCTGCTGCACGTGGGTTATCACCCGTTAGCATCACGCTCTGAACACCAAGCTTGTGCAGTGCAGCAACTGCCATTTTTGCATCGCTGCGTAAGGTATCGCGTAATGCCAGAACGCCAAGTAACTTGCCTTCTTGTAACAGGGCAACCACCGTCTGGCCTTCGGCTTCAAGCTGAGTGATTCGCTGCTGCCAGGCCGCATCCAGCACGGTATTCGCGAGCTTACCCGGCGCGCTTAATAACAACGTTTCGCCATTAATCTCGGCTTCCACACCAATACCTGCCAGCGCCCGGTGCGCACTGGTGTCGGGCAATGCCAGATGACAGTTTTGCGCCTCACGCACTATCGCCAGGGCAAGCGGGTGTGACGAGCCAAGTTCCACTGCTGCAGCCAGCGCCAGCAGGTCGTTTTCACCGATCTCGCCATTCACTGCAATGGTGGTGACTTGCGGTTTGCCTGCGGTCAGCGTCCCGGTTTTATCGAAAGCGATATGCTGAATTTTGCCAAGGCGTTCGAGTGCCGCACCACCTTTAATTAACGCGCCACGGCGAGCGGCCGCCGCAAGCCCTGAGGTGATCGCCGCAGGGGTAGAAATCACCAGCGCACACGGGCAACCAATCAGTAATAGCGCCAGACCTTTGTAGATCCACTCGCCCCAGCTTTGCCCGAACAGCAGCGGAGGAATAACCGCCGCGAGCAGCGCAATCGCCATAATAATTGGGGTGTAAATCCGGCTGAAACGGTCAATAAAGCGCTCTATCGGTGCGCGACGTTCATCCGCTTCTTCAATTAAACGCAGGATGCGGTCGATTGCGCTATCGCCTGGTTCGGAAATGACTTCGAGCTGAACAAGTCTGTCGACGCTGGTGCTTCCTGCCGGGACTTTTTCATCTTGCTGGCGTTCAACCGGAATGGACTCGCCGGTTAATGCGCTTTCATCGAAACTGGCAAAAGGCATTAGCAAGCGGCCATCAGCAGGCAAACGCCCACCGGCAGCGACTTCGATAACATCTCCCGGACGTAAATCAGCGAGCGCGATGCTTTCACGTTCACCATTACGAATACGAGTCGCGACTTCTGGTTTCAGCGCCATCAGTGCGCTCACACCACGGCGCGCGCGGCTGGCGGCGTAAGATTCCAGGCGTTCACCAATTAAGAACAGCAGTAATACCATCGCGGCTTCTGCGGTCGCCCCGATAAACAGTGCGCCAATAGCGGCAACACTCATCAACGTTTCGATGGCAAACCAGTTACCGGTGCGCATCAGGCGCACTGCCTGGCGTGCGATCGGCCACAGGCCAACCAGTGTGGTGGCGATGAACGCTATGTTGCCGAACGGGTGGTTAAACTGCTCAAGACCCCAGCTCAGCGCCATCATAACTATCAGTAAGATGAGCGGTAAATTTTCATGCCAGGCGGATGTTTTCGGGGCGGGGGCGGCACTGTTTCTCAGGTTGTAACCTGCGGCTTTCACGGCTTTTTCAACGTCGTCTCGAACATCGCGCTGCGCGGTGACCAGAAGTTTTTCCGTGCTGAACAACACCTGGACGCGCTGCACATCGGCAATTTGTTTGACGGCGTTTTCAACTTTGCGGGCGCAGGCGGCGCAGTCCATGCCATCGACCAACCAGCTATAACGTTCGCCGGTATCAGGCAGCATTTCTGTTTCCGGGGCTACAGTGGCGTTGCTACAGCAATCATTACCATGGCATGCGTCCGTTTTTATCGGCAACGGGCTGAGCTTTGCCTTCGCAAATTGTGGTGTTTTTGGGGAGTTGAGCATGCGCCCTCCTGGGTAATGATAATGTTCTCATTACGCATGTTACTCTCTGGAGTTGACTCCAGAGTCAAGAGGGAAATTTTAGGGGCGGTAAATACCGCCCGCAAGGTCAAATATACAGAGCGCGGACAATCATAAAGTGCCCGGCAAAATAGCATGCCGCAGCGATGGCGCTGTCACCTGTGAAGCGGCGGCGGTAATGGCTGCCCAGCCAGACTATGTTGCCCAACAGCAGCAGCGTTGCGCCAATAAAGCCTGAGAAACTCGGGCGTGTTGGCAGGAAGAAATAGAGCTCACCGGCCAGCCACACCATCACCAGCGTCATGCCGATAAACGTCAGAATCGGCCAACGGAAGGTTTCGAGGCGTGTCCAGATGACGGCGGTCAGTAGCGCGCCAATAACCAGCAGAACCAGCGGCAAAGGCCAGAAGAAACTGAACGTCATTTGGCTGGCAAAATAGAGGGTATACAACAGGTGCGACAGGAAAAACGCCCCGATGGCATACAACATGCGCTGGGTTGGAAGCAGGGTGAGAGCGTCACCGAGCAGCGTTGCCGCAAGCCCCGCGAGGATCAAATAGCCAGTTGCGTTGAACATCGGTGCTTGCCAGGCCAGCAGTAATAAAAGCAAAAGGGTGACAGGTTTGAAGACCCAGCGTTGCCAGGTTGGCCCACGGTAGGAGGCATCAACGTACAGCCAACCGGAGAAGAATACGGCGATGAATGACCAAAGCATAGCATGTCCCTTTTCTGCCCTTCATCCTTCAAGTTGCAGGGGTGTTGGCTGCGCTCACTAACCCCAGTCACTTACTCAAGTAAGCTCCTGGGGATTAGCTCCCTTGCCGCCTACCTGCAACTCGAATGCTAAAGGACATTGAATTTAAATGTATCGCACAAAAAGCACGATGCTACCTGTCAGTCTAGTGGTTAACATCGTCAGATGACAACGCCACTGCGTGCAGGGTATTCTTAAAAGTGCCTGACAAATCGAGATAAATCTATGAGTAAAATGCCACTTTTCTTCATTGCTGTTGTTGCGGTTATCGTCGTGGCGGCGTCTTTTCGCTTTGTGCAGCAGCGCCGTCAGAATGCTGAAAATGATGCGGCGCCGGTGATGGAAAGAAGCGTATTGGTGGCGACAAAACGTGAATCGCCAACCACCGATCGTCGTACACGACAGCGCCAGGTCACACCTGTCGAAGATACAATGCGTTATGAGGTTTGGTTTCGCCCACAAAGTGGCGGAATGGAACTAAAAATGCGCGTGACGGCAGAGCAGTATCACTCGATGAGCGTGGGGGACGCAGGGACTTTGCAGTACAAGGGAACGCGCTTTGTGGGCTTCATCCCCGACTAATAACAGGCTATTTTATTTGCCATTTTTGACCAGGGCAGTGCTCGGAATCCTCACGTACTGCGTGTACGCTCCGGTTCCTCCGCGCTGTCCGTGTCCAAACTGGCTGCAACAATTACGCCTGGTGGCACCGCATTATGATTATTTGCCCTGGCGGAGCTTCTTCTGCCAGACCAGCAGTTCAAACACCCCAAAAATGAAAATCTTAATCTGCTGAGCGCGGCTCAACGGTGGGCTGCCTTTTGGCTGAGTCGATTTCAGCAACGCTAACTGCATACCATGCATCAACATGGTGAAGATCAGCGCGACGTTAATGAAGATATTCAGCGGGCGTGGGAAGGGATGGACAATATTTAGTAACAAAAATGCCCAGACGCCGAGCATCAGCAATCGGCCTATGTTAATCAGCATGACTCTGCTCCTTGAATTTCACGGCTATACAAACGATATGCGACCTGTCCCGCGACTTTTTCACGATGCAATGACCAGCTTCCAGGCACCGCTGGCGTTCCGTTTTCCACTTCGCTTTCAACGTAAATCAGCGCTTCGTTAGCCAGCCAGCCATTACTTTCCAGTAAGGCTAATGTCTCTTCCAGCAAGCCTTTGCGGAATGGTGGGTCAACAAAAACGATGCTGTGCGGTTCACCGGGCTGCGCCAGAAAATTAAGCGTGTTGGTGTTCACGACTTTTCCGTTGGTCGCTTTCAGCGTGGCGAGATTTTTTTGCAACTGCTGTGAAACATTGCGATCCATCTCCAGCAATGTGGCACGGCTCGCGTAACGCGACAAGGCTTCAAGTCCCAACGCACCGCTTCCTGCAAAACAGTCCAGCACAGTGGCATCGACCATGGTGGGTGCCAGCCAGTTAAACAGCGTTTCACGCACTCTGTCCGTGGTAGGACGCAGGCCAGGGCTGTCTGGAACGGGCAGTTTGCGGCCGCGCCATTGGCCACCAATAATACGGATCTGGCCGGTGCCAGTAGATTGCGGTTTTTTCATGAGACTCACTGCGATGCAATTTCTTGCCGTCTAGTGTAACGGTGTGTGTAAGGCGGGGAAAGTGATAGACTAAGGCATTCATTAGATAATTATTTTCAGTGCCCGTGGCATGCTCAATCGGGCCTGTGCCATGAATTAACAGCGAGGGGTGTGTTCGCAAATGGCGAAAGAGAAAAAACGTGGCTTTTTTTCATGGTTAGGCTTTGGCCAGAAAGAGCAGGCTTCTGAACAAGAACCAGAACAAAAAGTAGCAGAAGAACAACCGGTTGCCGAAGAAGTTGTTGAGCAAATTATTGAAGCTGAACAACCGCAAGCCGCTGACGAAACTGCACAGCCAGAAGAGATTAAGCCAGAAGCGCAAACTGAGATTCAGCCAGAAGTTTTACCTGAAGCTGAACCTGTTGTGCTTGAAAAGCATGAAGAACCTGAAGCCTTCGCTGAAGAGATCGTAGAAGTCACTGAAAAACTCGTCGAAAGCGAAGTGGCTGCGGTTGAAGCGGAAATTATTCCAGAACCAGAACCAGAACCAGAAGTTACCGCGCAAGCTGCGGTCGAACACGAAGAGTTGCTGGTTCCTGAAGAGATAGTCACGCCAGAAGCGGCGCAGGTTGAATCATTAGAAGAGTGGCGGCCTGAGCAAGAACCTGTCGTATCTGAAACTGTTGTCGAAGCGGTCGTTGAAGCCGAACCGGTTGTCGAGACTGAAGAACTTGTTGAACCTGAAGAGGTTGCAGTCGCTCCGGTTGAAGCTATCGTAGTTGAAGATATTGCGGTTGAAGAAGTTGTTGTTGAAGAAGCTCCGGTAGAAGACGTCGTTGAAGACGTTTCAGTTGCCGCCGCTATCGTTGAAGAAGCTGCGGAGGAACTGGAGCCTGAGGAGACTCAAGCCGAAGAGGTCCAGCACGAACAAGAGCGACCAACCAAAGAAGGTTTCTTTGCTCGCCTTAAACGCAGCCTGATTAAAACCAAACAGAACCTCGGTTCCGGATTTATCAGTCTGTTCCGCGGCAAGAAAATCGACGATGATCTGTTTGAAGAACTCGAAGAGCAGCTGCTAATCGCTGACGTTGGTGTTGAAACCACGCGCAAAATCATCACAAATCTGACAGAAGGCGCGAGCCGTAAAGAGTTGCGTGACGCAGAAGCGTTGTACGGTCTGCTGAAAGAAGAGATGGGCGAAATACTCGCGAAAGTTGATGAGCCGCTGAAAGTTGAAGGCAAAACGCCATTCGTTATCCTCATGGTTGGCGTTAACGGCGTGGGTAAAACCACCACTATCGGTAAACTGGCTCGTCAGTTCCAGCAGGAAGGCAAGTCGGTGATGCTGGCCGCGGGTGATACCTTCCGCGCCGCTGCCGTGGAACAACTGCAGGTGTGGGGCGATCGTAACAATATTCCTGTTATTGCTCAGCACACAGGGGCTGATTCCGCCTCAGTGATTTTCGATGCCATTCAGGCCGCGAAAGCACGTAATGTCGACGTCCTTCTGGCGGATACCGCTGGGCGTTTGCAGAACAAATCGCACCTGATGGAAGAGCTGAAGAAAATTGTTCGCGTGATGAAAAAACTGGACGGGGATGCACCGCATGAGGTTATGCTCACCCTCGATGCCAGCACCGGGCAGAATGCGATTAGCCAGGCTAAATTGTTCCATGAAGCCGTTGGATTGACAGGCATTACGCTAACCAAACTCGATGGTACAGCCAAAGGCGGCGTGATTTTCTCCGTTGCCGATCAGTTTGGTATTCCGATTCGCTATATTGGCGTCGGCGAGCGTATTGAGGACTTGCGTCCGTTTAATGCGGGCGATTTTATTGAGGCACTTTTTGCCCGAGAGGATTAACAATGATTCGCTTTGAACACGTTAGTAAGGCCTATCTCGGTGGGAGACAAGCGTTGCAGGGAGTGACCTTCCATATGCAACCTGGCGAGATGGCTTTCCTGACCGGCCACTCAGGCGCGGGGAAAAGTACCCTGCTCAAGCTTATCTGCGGTATTGAGCGGCCAAGCGCCGGGAAAATTGCTTTTGGCGGCCATGATATTAGCCGCCTCAAGAGCCGCGAAGTGCCGTTCCTGCGTCGCCAGATTGGAATGATCTTCCAGGATCACCATCTGTTGATGGACAGAACCGTTTATGACAACGTGGCAATCCCGCTGATCATCGCGGGTGCCAGTGGCGAAGATATTCGCCGTCGCGTTAGTGCGGCACTGGATAAAGTCGGCCTGCTAGATAAAGCGAAGAATTTCCCGATCCAACTCTCTGGTGGTGAACAGCAGCGTGTGGGGATTGCCCGCGCTGTGGTGAACAAGCCCGCCGTTTTATTGGCGGATGAACCAACCGGTAACCTCGATGACGCACTCTCGGAAGGGATTTTGCGTCTGTTCGAAGAGTTCAACCGGGTGGGTGTAACCGTTTTGATGGCGACGCACGACATGGGGCTGATATCCCGCCGTAATTATCGCATGTTGACGTTAAGTGACGGTCATTTGCATGGAGGCCTGGCAGGTGAATAAACGCAGCGCGCTCAATCACATAAAGCGCTTCAGCAACAAGCTGGATAAAATCAACTCGCTGAATAAGCTAGGGGATTTAGGTCGCTCGGTGAAAAAACGTGGCAAAGGGCCTCAGTCGAAAAGCAAATCTCTAAAAGGTGGCGTGAACGAACAGTTCCGTTACGCCTGGCAGGGCGCTTTACAAGACCTGCGCAGCAAGCCATTAGCTACTTTCCTGACGGTGATGGTTATCGCCATCTCCCTGACGCTGCCTAGCGTGTGCTACATGGTTTACAAGAACGTGAATCAAGCCGCCACACAGTATTATCCTTCCCCACAAATCACGGTTTACCTCGATAAAGCGCTGGATGACAATGCCGCGCAGCAAGTGGTTGGCGCGATTCAGGCAGAAGAGGGCGTCGATAAAGTTAACTATCTTTCCCGTGACGAAGCGCTGGGTGAGTTCCGCAACTGGTCGGGCTTTGGTGGCGCGCTGGATATGCTGGAAGAAAACCCGCTGCCTGCGGTTGCCGTGGTTAACCCGAAACTCGATTTCCAGACCACCGACCACCTGAACACTTTGCGTGACCGCGTCGCCCGTATTAACGGTGTAGACGAAGTGCGCATGGATGACAGCTGGTTTGCACGGCTGGCGTCGCTGACAGGCCTTGTGGGCCGCGTAGCTGCGATGATTGGTGTGCTGATGGTTGCCGCAGTGTTCCTGGTCATCGGTAACAGTGTGCGCCTGAGCATTTTTGCCCGCCGCGACTCCATCAACGTGCAGAAACTGATTGGTGCGACGGATGGATTCATCCTGCGTCCGTTTTTATATGGCGGTGCGTTGTTAGGTTTCAGCGGGGCATTTTTATCGCTGATCCTGACCGAAGTTCTGGTGTGGCGGTTATCTTCTGCGGTGACAGAAGTGGCGCAAGTGTTTGGAACTAAGTTCGATCTTACCGGTTTAGGCTTCGATGAATGCCTGCTGTTACTGCTGGTTGCGTCCATGAGTGGATGGTTGGCGGCATGGATCGCAACGGTACAACATTTACGTCGTTTTACCCCAGAGTAAAAATTTTTTGATATACTTGTTCCCTGCTACGAATTACCCGTCAGCAGGGGACACGCTCCCACCTCGGTATGTGTTTCTCCTGCCCAGTTTCATAGCTCTGTCACATTTTGTGTGTAATATATGCACAGCTTTACAGTGAACTTGTGGATAACATCACTGTCTGAGTTTACTGTGGATGGTACGGTTTGGCGCTTGACGTGTGGTCAGGTGCAGCATGGTGTAGCAACCTGTACGTTAGTCTTAAGAGAGGGTTTGAATGACCAAAGAAATGCAAAATTTAGCTTTAGCCCCTGTTGGTAACCTGGAATCTTATATCCGGGCCGCTAATTCCTGGCCGATGTTAACGGCTGAGGAAGAGAAGGAGCTGGCTGAAAAGCTGCATTACCAGGGCGATCTGGAAGCAGCGAAAAGGCTGATCCTGTCTCACCTGCGCTTTGTTGTTCATATCGCTCGTAATTACTCGGGCTATGGCTTGCCGCAGGCTGACTTGATTCAGGAAGGCAACATCGGCCTGATGAAGGCTGTGCGCCGCTTTAACCCGGAAGTGGGTGTCCGTCTGGTGTCGTTCGCCGTGCACTGGATCAAAGCTGAAATTCACGAATACGTTCTGCGTAACTGGCGTATTGTGAAAGTGGCAACCACTAAAGCGCAACGTAAGTTGTTCTTTAACCTGCGTAAAACTAAACAACGTCTGGGTTGGTTCAACCAGGACGAAGTGGAAATGGTCGCCAACGAGCTGGGGGTTTCCAGCAAAGATGTCCGTGAAATGGAATCTCGAATGGCGGCGCAGGACATGACGTTTGACATGGGCAACGACGACGATTCAGACAGCGCGCCAATGGCTCCTGTGCTGTTCTTGCAGGATAAGTCTTCTAACTTTGCCGATGGCATTGAAGACGACAACTGGGAATCGCACGCGGCTGATAAACTCAGCGACGCTATGCTGGGACTGGATGAACGCAGCCAGGATATTATCCGTGCCCGTTGGCTCGACGAAGACAACAAAAGCACGCTGCAAGAACTGGCCGACCGCTACGGCGTTTCCGCTGAGCGTGTGCGTCAGCTTGAAAAGAACGCGATGAAAAAACTGCGCATGGCTATCGAAGCGTAAGTTATTTCGTCAGATAAAAAACCGCCTTCCGGGGCGGTTTTTTTATGCCCGTCACTTTCCCATTCAACTTGTGAAAAAATTGTTATTCCAAAAGCCGCAAATTCGGGTATGTTTTTAACTCTGAGTGCGGCGAAGGCACACGCGGTATTCGTAAATGAAAAATAAAATCGTGCCAAAACAACACAACAAATATCAATCAGAATAAGAATGGGGATCTCAGGATGAAAATGAAGGGCAAAGCGTTATTGGCGGGTTGTATTGCGCTTGCGATGAGCAACGCGGCATTTGCTAAGGACATCAAAGTAGCGGTAGTTGGGGCGATGTCTGGCCCGGTTGCACAGTATGGCGACCAGGAGTTTACCGGTGCAGAACAAGCGGTTGCTGACATTAATGCCAAAGGCGGCATCAAAGGCGACAAACTGGTTATCACTAAATACGACGATGCTTGTGACCCGAAACAAGCGGTAGCGGTCGCCAACAAAGTGGTTAACGACGGCATCAAATATGTTATCGGTCACCTGTGTTCTTCTTCCACTCAGCCTGCGTCTGACATCTACGAAGACGAAGGTATTCTGATGATTACACCAGCGGCAACAGCGCCTGAGCTGACCGCGCGTGGTTACAAATTGACAATGCGCACCACCGGCCTGGACTCCGATCAGGGCCCAACGGCGGCAAAATACATCCTTGAGCATGTAAAACCGAAAAATATCGCGGTAATTCATGACAAGCAGCAGTATGGCGAAGGCCTGGCGCGCTCGGTTCAGGACAACCTGAAAAAAGGCGGCGCTAACGTGGTGTTCTTTGACGGTATCACCGCAGGCGAGAAAGACTTCTCAACGCTGGTGGCACGCCTGAAGAAAGAGAACATCGACTTCGTTTACTACGGTGGCTACCACCCGGAAATGGGCCAGATCCTGCGTCAGTCTCGTGCAGCAGGCCTGAAAACTCAGTTCATGGGTCCAGAAGGTGTGGCGAACGTTTCGCTGTCTAACATCGCGGGTGAATCAGCCGAAGGCTTGTTAGTGACTAAGCCGAAGAACTACGACCAGGTTCCGGCGAACAAACCGGTTGTAGATGCGATTAAAGCGAAGAAACAAGATCCAAGTGGTGCGTTCGTATGGACCACATACGCAGCACTGCAATCTCTGGCTGCAGGCCTGAACAAGTCAGAAGATCCGGCTGAAATCGCGACGTACCTGAAAGGCGCAACGGTTGATACTGTAATGGGTCCGTTGAGCTGGGATCAGAAGGGTGACCTGAAAGGGTTCGAGTTTGGTGTGTTTACCTGGCATGCGAACGGTACTGCTACCGACGCCAAATAATTTATCGGGCACCTTTCGCGCCGCAGATGCGTTGGCTGCGTTGTTACTCGGCCCATCCTTGGGCCTCGCCCTTGTAGGGCCGCTGCAAGCAGCGTTCAAATCTGTTCCTGAGAGATTTGTTAACCCCGGTCACTTACTGGAGTAAGCTCCCGGGGATTTCACAACTTGCCGCCTTCCTGCAACGCGAAATGCTTCGATAAATAGGGGAGTGATAACAATTACAGTTATATCCCCCCATTTTTGTAGGTCGGATAAGCGAAGCGTCATCCGACGCTTCTATATCACTTTCCCCAACCGCTATTCTCAGCAGTAAACCCTACCGCTTCCATAAACGCATTCATCACATCGCGGTCTTCTACTCCCGCGTCGCTCATCCACCAACCGGTGATGTCAGGATTATCACGAATTACTTCTTCGACCAGATACTGCCCAACGCCACGGCGACGGGTGATTTCACGTACCCGCAGCGAATCCAGCGCGGCTTCATTGCCCGCGAGCGTAACCCGCACCGCGCCGAGCAGTCGGTCATTAAATTTTGCAGCGTAAATTCTGTGAGTATCAGTCAAAGCAAGCGAAGCGCTGGAGTATTCCGGCCAGATCTTAGCAAGATCAATCTCATCCTGAGCACTACACTCAAACAGACGAATGATGGTGAGTTTCATAAGCGAGCTAACCAAAAAGCGGGAAAACCCCGAGTGTAACCAATTTATTTGCGCCAGACGCTTTATCTTTTATCTGTCATATACCAGACGATTAATTTTTACGGCAAACGTATGCCAGTTCGATAAGCGGTAGATTGAAATATGGTCAGTATAAAACCCTAAAACCTAGTGATTTATTCCGCTCTTTGTATCGCTATTTTATGCTGAAAAAGCTGCTTTTTTTTGTTTAACTATGAGCAAATACAGAATAATATCTTTGCTTAATAGCCTGAAAAATAGAGAGTTTAGCTTTAAAAATTGTAAATTTTGGCGCTAAGCCCTTAAAGGCGCTCATAAAAATGGTTAAAGGCTAAAAAACACACAGTGCGTTTTTTGGTCACTATAAAACCACATAATCACGAACAGGAATTGGATCTATGAAAATGAACGCGAAGACATTACTCGCTGGAGTTATTGCGCTGGCGGTGTCTCACGCGGCAACCGCAGCAGACATCAAAGTTGCGGTTGTTGGTGCAATGTCTGGCCCGGTTGCGCAGTGGGGCGATATGGAATTCAACGGCGCGCGCCAGGCAATTAAAGACATCAACGCTAAAGGCGGCATCAAAGGCGACAAACTGGTTGCGGTTGAATACGACGATGCTTGTGATCCGAAACAAGCGGTAGCCGTTGCCAACAAAATCGTTAACGACGGTGTGCGTTATGTCATTGGCCACCTTTGCTCCTCTTCCACTCAGCCTGCGTCTGATATCTACGAAGACGAAGGCATCCTGATGATCACTCCGGGTGCAACGAACCCAGAGCTGACTGCCCGTGGTTACAAAATGATTATGCGTACCGCTGGCCTGGATTCTTCCCAGGGCCCAACGGCGTCTAAATACATTCTCGACACTGTGAAACCGAAGCGCATCGCGGTCATTCATGACAAACAGCAATATGGTGAAGGCCTGGCACGCTCTGTACAAGACGGCTTGAAAAAAGGCGGCGCGAACATCGTCTTCTTCGACGGTATCACTGCGGGCGATAAAGACTTTTCCACGCTGGTTGCGCGTCTGCAAAAAGAAAACATCGACTTCGTTTATTACGGTGGCTACTACCCGGAAATGGGGCAGATTCTGCGCCAGGCACGTGCTGTTGGCCTGAAAACCCAGTTTATGGGGCCAGAAGGCGTGGGTAACGCGTCACTGTCTAACATCGCGGGTGCAGCAGGTGAAGGTATGTTAGTGACCATGCCAAAACGCTATGACCAGGACCCGGCGAACAAAGCTATCGTAGACGAGTTGAAAGCTGAGAAGAAAGATCCGAGCGGCCCGTATGTCTGGATCACTTACGCAGCCGTGCAGTCTCTGGCGACCTCGCTTGAGCGCACGGGTAGTGCAGAACCTGCTGATTTAATCAAAGATTTGAAAGCAAACGGTGCGAAAACCGTGATTGGGCCGCTGAACTGGGATGAGAAAGGCGATCTGAAGGGATTTGATTTTGGTGTCTTCCAGTGGCATGCCGACGGTTCGTCTTCTGTAGCGACGAAATAGTAGCGGCAATTCTGGGTCATCCCACTTCTCCGGCGGCTATGCGCCGGAGAGGGTATAAATAAGGTTATTGTATGTCCGAGCAGTTCCTCTACTTCCTGCAACAGATGTTTAACGGCGTCACGCTGGGCAGTACTTACGCGCTGATTGCTATCGGTTACACCATGGTTTACGGCATTATCGGCATGATCAACTTCGCCCACGGCGAGGTGTATATGATCGGCAGCTACGTCTCGTTTATGATCATCGCAGCGCTGATGATGATGGGCATTGATGTGGGCTGGATGCTGGTGGGTGCAGGTTTCATTGGTGCTATTGTCATCGCCAGTGCCTACGGCTGGAGCATCGAACGTGTTGCTTATAAGCCTGTGCGTAATTCTAAGCGTCTGATTGCACTGATCTCTGCTATCGGGATGTCCATCTTCTTGCAAAACTACGTCAGCCTGACTGAAGGTTCACGTGATATTGCGCTGCCAAGCCTGTTTAACGGCCAGTGGGTCGTCGGTGCTAGCGACAACTTTACCGCAACCATTACCACCATGCAGTTGGTGATTTGGGTGGTGACATTCCTTGCGATGCTGGCGCTGACGCTGTTTATTCGCTACTCCCGCATGGGTCGTGCGTGCCGTGCGTGCGCAGAAGATTTGAAAATGGCGAGCCTGCTCGGAATTAACACCGACCGCGTTATCTCCCTGACCTTCGTGATTGGCGCAGCCATGGCTGCGGTAGCGGGTGTTCTACTGGGCCAATTCTACGGCGTTATCAACCCATACATCGGTTTTATGGCCGGGATGAAAGCCTTCACCGCAGCGGTTCTTGGCGGTATCGGCAGTATTCCTGGTGCGATGATTGGTGGCCTGATTTTAGGTGTTGCAGAAGCGCTGACCTCCGCGTATCTGAGCACTGAATATAAAGATGTTGTCTCCTTTGCGCTGCTCATCGTGGTTCTGCTGGTTATGCCTACCGGTATCCTGGGTCGCCCGGAGGTAGAAAAAGTATGAAACCGATGCATGTTGTTTTGGCGCTGCTTTCGGCGGCCATATTTTTCGTGCTGGCGGGCGTCTTTATGGGCGTTCAGCTAAGTCTTGATGGCACTAAGCTTGTAGTCCACAGCGCTGAAACGGTGCGCTGGGAATGGGTGTTGATTGGTACGGCGATTGTCTTCGTCTTCCAGTTACTGCGCCCTGCATTCCAGAAAGGTATGAAAAAAGTCTCCGGGCCGAAGTTTGTGCTGCCTGCGTTAGACGGTTCTACGCCGAAACAAAAACTGTTCCTGGCGGCACTGTTGGTGCTCGCTGTTGCGTGGCCGTTTGTGGTGTCACGCGGTACGGTGGATATCGCCACGCTGACCATGATTTATATCATTCTCGGTCTTGGCCTGAACGTGGTTGTCGGTTTGTCTGGCTTACTGGTTCTGGGCTACGGCGGTTTTTATGCCATCGGCGCTTATACCTTTGCGCTGCTCAACCACTACTACGGTTTAGGGTTCTGGACATGCTTGCCAATCGCCGGCCTGGTGTCTGCGGCGGCAGGTTTCCTGCTCGGCTTCCCGGTGTTGCGTTTACGGGGCGACTACCTTGCGATTGTGACGCTCGGCTTTGGTGAAATCGTCCGTATTTTGCTGCTCAACAACACCGAAATTACCGGTGGCCCGAACGGTATCAGCCAGATCCCAAAACCTACGTTGTTCGGTCTGGAATTCAGCCGCAGTACGCGTGAAGGCGGTTGGGACACTTTCAGCAACTTCTTTAACGTCGCATACAACCCCGGCGACAGGATTATCTTCCTGTACCTCGTTGCGCTGTTGCTGGTTGTGCTGTCGCTGTTTGTGATTAACCGACTGCTGCGTATGCCGCTGGGCCGCGCGTGGGAAGCGTTGCGTGAAGATGAAATCGCTTGCCGTTCGCTTGGCCTGAACCCAACGCGCATCAAACTGACCGCGTTTACCATCAGCGCCGCGTTTGCAGGCTTTGCCGGTACGCTGTTTGCTGCACGTCAGGGCTTTGTTAGCCCGGAATCGTTCACCTTTGCCGAATCCGCATTCGTGCTGGCGATTGTCGTACTGGGTGGTATGGGCTCGCAATTTGCCGTTATCCTCGCCGCCGTGCTGCTGGTGGTGTCGCGTGAATTGATGCGTGATCTGAACGAATACAGCATGTTGGTACTTGGTGGCTTGATGGTGCTGATGATGATTTGGCGTCCACAAGGCTTGCTGCCAATGTCGCGTCCGCAATTGAAGCTTAAAAAAGAGCAAGTGGAACAAGTGAAAGGAGAGCAGGCATGAGTCAGCCATTGTTATCCGTAAACGGCTTGATGATGCGTTTTGGCGGCCTGCTCGCCGTAAACAATGTTTCTCTGGAACTGCATCCACAAGAAATTGTTTCGTTAATCGGCCCTAACGGTGCCGGTAAAACCACGGTGTTTAACTGCCTGACCGGCTTCTACAAGCCATCAGGCGGTACGATTCTGTTGCGTGATCAGCACCTTGAAGGGCTGCCGGGTCAACAAATTGCACGAATGGGCGTGGTGCGTACTTTCCAACACGTTCGTCTGTTCCGTGAAATGACCGTGATTGAAAACTTGCTGGTTGCTCAGCATATGCAGCTGAAAACGGGTGTGTTCTCAGGTCTTTTGAAAACGCCTGCTTTTCGCCGCTCACAAAGCGAAGCGCTGGACCGCGCTGCAACTTGGCTTGATCGTATTGGCCTACTTGAGCAGGCTAACCGCCAGGCGAGCAACCTGGCGTATGGCGATCAACGCCGCCTTGAGATTGCACGTTGCATGGTGACTCAGCCAGAAATTCTGATGCTTGATGAACCAGCGGCTGGCCTTAACCCGAAAGAAACGCATGAGCTCGATGAATTAATCATGGAGTTACGCAACCATCACAACACCACCGTGCTGTTAATCGAGCACGATATGAAACTGGTGATGGGCATTTCTGACAGGATTTACGTGGTAAACCAGGGGACGCCGCTTGCGAATGGCACGCCGGAGCAAATCCGTAATAACCCTGACGTAATCCGTGCATATTTGGGTGAGGCTTAATATGGAAAATATCATGTTGTCATTTGACCATGTGAGCGCCCACTACGGAAAAATCCAGGCGCTTCATGAGGTCAGTCTGCATATTAAACAGGGCGAAATTGTTACCCTGATTGGCGCGAACGGCGCGGGAAAAACAACGCTGCTCGGCACATTGTGTGGTGATCCGCGCGCTTCCAGCGGCAAAATTACTTTTGATGGTAAAGACATTACCGACTGGCATACCGCGCGCATCATGCGTGAAGCCGTGGCGATCGTGCCTGAAGGCCGCCGCGTGTTTTCTCGCATGACTGTAGAGGAAAACCTGGCGATGGGCGGCTTCTTTGCGGAACGCGACCAGTATCATGAACGCATCCAACGCGTTTACGAACTGTTCCCGCGCCTGCTGGAGCGCCGTATTCAGCGTGCGGGCACTATGTCCGGTGGTGAGCAGCAAATGCTGGCGATTGGCCGTGCATTGATGAGCCAGCCGCGTCTGTTGCTGTTAGATGAACCATCGCTCGGTCTTGCGCCAATTATCATCCAGCAGATTTTCGACACTATCGAACAACTGCGCAGCGAAGGCATGACCATCTTCCTGGTCGAGCAGAACGCCAACCAGGCGTTGAAACTCGCTGATCGCGGCTACGTGCTGGAAAACGGCCACGTGGTGCTGGAAGACACCGGTGATGCGCTTCTGGCTAACGAAGCGGTACGTAGCGCCTACCTCGGCGGCTAGTTTATCGCTTCAAACCTAAGGAGCCTTTTGGCTCCTTTTTTTATGACATTTTGCCTCCAGTCATAATTCCTTCACTTCATCGTAACGATCCTGTCACCTCACGGTTATTTTTCTGTCATTCGCGCATGTCATGTTTTGATGCGAACAAAAACGCGTATTTTCGCGCAACTTATTCAACTCAAAATAATTCGAGAGATAAGACATGACTGCATCGTTACGACACACCGCAATTTGCCTTGCGCTAGGATGCGTATTTAGCAGCAGCGCTATCGCCGCCACCTCCATTCCGTTCTGGCATTCAATGGAAGGCGAACTGGGCAAAGAAGTTGATTCACTGGCTCAACGCTTTAACCAGACGCATCCAGACTACAAAATTGTTCCGGTTTATAAAGGTAACTACGAACAAAACCTGGCGGCAGGGATTGCGGCTTTCCGCTCGGGTAATGCGCCAGCTATTTTGCAGGTTTACGAAGTAGGCACGGCGACCATGATGGCCTCGAAAGCTATCAAGCCTGTGTATGAAGTGTTTAACGATGCGGGCATTAAGTTCGACGAATCCCAATTTGTGCCGACGGTTTCCGGTTACTACACCGACGCGAAAACCGGGCATCTGCTTTCCCAGCCTTTCAACAGCTCCACGCCAGTGCTGTATTACAACAAAGATGCCTTTAAGAAAGCTGGCCTCAACCCGGACCAGCCGCCAAAAACCTGGCAGGACCTGGCTGAATACACCGCAAAACTTAAAGCGGCAGGCATGAAATGTGGTTATGCCAGCGGCTGGCAGGGCTGGATTCAAATTGAAAACTTCAGCGCGTGGAACGGCTTGCCGGTTGCGACCAAAAACAACGGTTTTGATGGTACTGACGCCGTGCTGGAATTCAATAAACCAGAGCAGGTGAAACACATCGCTCTGCTGGAAGAGCTGAATAAGAAAGGTGATTTTAGCTACTTTGGCCGTAAAGATGAGTCCACCGAGAAGTTCTACAACGGTGATTGCGCCATCACAACCGCCTCTTCCGGTTCGCTTGCTGATATCCGCCATTACGCCAAATTCAACTACGGCGTGGGCATGATGCCTTACGACTCAACCATTCCGAACGCACCACAAAACGCCATTATCGGTGGGGCAAGTCTGTGGGTTATGCAGGGTAAAGACGCCGCAACATACAAAGGCGTTGCCGAGTTTATGCAGTTCCTTGCTCAGCCAGAAATCGCCGCTGAGTGGCACCAGAAAACAGGTTATCTGCCAATTACCAAAGCTGCGTATGACCTGACGCGCGAACAAGGCTTCTACGAGAAAAATCCAGGTGCTGATATCGCTACGCGCCAGATGATGAACAAGCCGCCATTGCCATTCACCAAAGGTCTGCGTCTGGGCAACATGCCACAGATTCGTACCATCGTAGATGAAGAACTGGAATCGGTATGGACCGGTAAGAAAACCCCTCAACAGGCGTTAGATAGCGCGGTTGAACGTGGAAATCAGCTGCTGCGCCGTTTCGAGCAGTCGACGAAGTCTTAAGTTTTGTTGGTGTCGGATGGCGCTTCGCTTATCCGACCCACGAAAGCCGTTGTAGGGTGGATTAGCGCATGCGACATCCACCATTAATCTCTATAAGAGCAACACTATGTCATCATCTCGTCCGGTGTTTCGTTCCAGCTGGCTTCCGTATGCCCTTGTCCTGCCGCAACTGGTTATCACCATTATCTTTTTCATCTGGCCTGCGGGCGAAGCGCTGTGGTATTCACTCCAGAATGTCGATCCGTTTGGGCTTTCGAGTACTTTTGTCGGGCTGGATAACTTCAAACAGCTTTTCCACGACAGCTACTATCTCGACTCTTTCTACACCACCTTAATTTTCAGTGGATTAGTGGCGGGTAGCGGCCTGCTGGTATCACTGTTTTTCGCCGCCCTGACGGATTACGTGATTCGTGGCAGTCGTATTTACCAAACGCTCATGCTGCTGCCGTATGCGGTGGCCCCGGCGATTGCCGCCGTATTGTGGATCTTCTTGTTTAACCCTGGGCGCGGCCTGCTAACCCACGTTCTTGAGCAGTTTGGTTACCACTGGAACCACGCGCAAAACAGTGGCCAGGCGATGTTCCTCGTGGTGTTTGCTTCGGTCTGGAAGCAAATCAGCTACAACTTCTTGTTCTTCTTTGCCGCCCTGCAGTCGATTCCTCGATCCCTGGTCGAAGCCGCTTCCATTGACGGAGCAGGCCCGGTGCGCCGCTTCTTCAAGTTGTCGCTGCCGTTGATTGCCCCGGTCAGTTTCTTCCTGCTGGTGGTAAACCTGGTTTATGCCTTTTTCGACACCTTTCCGGTTATCGACGCCGCAACAGGCGGTGGGCCAGTGCAGGCGACCACCACGCTTATCTACAAAATTTATCGCGAAGGTTTTGCCGGACTCGATCTCTCCGCGTCGGCAGCGCAATCAGTGGTGTTAATGCTGCTGGTGATCATCCTGACCGTAGTTCAGTTTCGCTTTGTGGAACGTAAGGTACGCTACCAATGATTGAGAACCGCCGTGGGCTGACGATTTTCAGCCACACCATGCTGATTCTTGGCATCATCGTGATTCTGTTCCCGCTGTACGTCGCATTTGTGGCGGCAACGCTGGATAACGAAGCCGTTTTTCAGACGCCAATGACGCTGATTCCGGGCACGCATCTGCTGGAAAACATGGGCTATATCTGGACGCACGGCGTGGGTGCCAACAGTGCGCCATTTGGCCTGATGCTGCTGAACAGTTTTGTCATGGCGATGGTGATTACCATCGGCAAAATCACGGTTTCCATGCTCTCCGCTTTCGCCATTGTCTGGTTCCGCTTTCCGCTGCGTAACCTGTTCTTCTGGATGATTTTTATCACTCTGATGCTGCCGGTTGAAGTGCGTATTTTCCCGACGGTGGAAGTGATCGCCAATCTCAAAATGCTCGATAGCTACACCGGCCTGACGCTGCCGTTAATGGCATCAGCGACCGCAACCTTCTTGTTCCGCCAGTTCTTTATGACGCTGCCTGACGAGCTTATGGAAGCGGCGCGTATCGACGGTGCATCGCCGATGCGTTTCTTCCGCGACATCGTGCTGCCGCTCTCAAAAACCAACCTCGCAGCGCTGTTCGTCATCACCTTTATCTACGGCTGGAACCAGTATCTGTGGCCGTTGCTGATTATCAGCGACGTTAACCTCGGTACGGCTGTCGCGGGTATTAAAGGGATGATGTCGTCTGGCGAAGGCTCTACACAGTGGAACCAGGTGATGGCGGCGATGCTGCTGACGCTGATTCCGCCGGTAATTATTGTTTTAGCCATGCAACGCGCGTTTGTGCGTGGCCTTGTTGATAGTGAGAAGTAACCCATGGCAGGATTAAAACTACAGGCAGTAAGCAAAAGCTGGGATAACAAAACCCAAGTGATTCAACCGTTAACGCTGGATGTGGCAGACGGCGAATTTATCGTGATGGTTGGCCCGTCGGGCTGCGGCAAATCAACATTGCTGCGTATGGTCGCCGGCCTTGAGCGTGTTACCAGTGGTGATATCTGGATTGATCGCCAGCGCGTCACCGAAATGGAGCCGAAAGAACGCGGCATCGCGATGGTGTTCCAGAACTACGCGCTGTATCCACATATGAGTGTGGAAGAAAACATGGCCTGGGGGCTGAAAATCCGTGGCATGGGCAAAGCACACATCCAGCAGAAAGTGGTGGAAGCGGCCCGAATTCTGGAGCTCGATGGTTTACTTAAACGCCGCCCGCGTGAGCTTTCCGGTGGCCAACGCCAGCGTGTGGCAATGGGGCGCGCGATTGTGCGGGATCCGGCTGTTTTCCTGTTTGATGAACCACTCTCAAACCTTGATGCCAAGCTGCGTGTGCAGATGCGCCTGGAATTACAACAGCTACACCGCCGCCTGAAGACGACCAGTTTGTACGTCACACACGACCAGGTTGAAGCGATGACACTGGCGCAGCGTGTGATGGTGATGAACAAGGGCGTCGCCGAGCAAATCGGCACGCCAGTTGAAGTCTACGAACGCCCGGCAAGCCGCTTTGTGGCGAGTTTTATCGGCTCACCGGCCATGAACTTGCTGGAAGGGAATATCAGTGCTGATGGCTCACGCTTTGAGCTGGCAGGCGGCATGGCGTTACCACTGGGAAATGCGGCAAACCTGCAACGAGGACGGGCTGTAACCCTGGGTATCCGCCCGGAACATATTGCGCTAAGCTCACAAACCGCAGGTGGAATCCCCTTTATAGTGGACACGCTGGAGATGCTCGGCGCGGATAATTTAGTGCACGGGCGTTGGGGCGAGCAAAAAATGGTGGTGCGCCTGTCGCACCAGGAGCGCCCGCAACCTGGCAGCACGCTTTGGCTGCATCTGCCTGAAAATAATCTACATTTCTTTGATAAAGAAAATGGACAACGTTTATGAGTAACTGGCCATACCCAAAAGTCGCGGCCCATCGTGGCGGCGGAAAACTGGCACCGGAAAACACGCTGGCAGCCATTGATGTTGGTGCGCGCTACGGTCATACCATGATTGAGTTTGATGCCAAACTTTCACAAGACGGGCAAATCTTCCTGCTGCACGACGACACGCTTGAGCGCACCAGTAATGGCTGGGGAATTGCGGGCGATTTGCCGTGGGATAAGCTGCTGAATGTTGATGCCGGAAGCTGGTTTAGCGGTGAGTTTAAAGGCGAGCCATTGCCTCTGCTTTCGCAGGTTGCCGCACGCTGTAAACAGCACGGCATGATGGCAAACATCGAAATCAAGCCGTCGACCGGCACCGATACGCAAACCGGGCAAGTTATCGCTCTGGCAGCCATTGAATTATGGCAGGGGCAAACCGCACCGTTGCTGTCTTCGTTTTCTATCGAAGCGTTGGAGGCGGCGCAAAATGCCGTGCCTGAACTCCCACGCGGGTTGTTACTCGATGAATGGCGTGATGACTGGCGGGAACTGACCACCCGACTTGGCTGCGTTTCCATTCACTTGAACCATCAATTGCTTGATGAGTCTCGTGTGAATGAGCTTAAAGCGGCGGGACTGCATATTCTGGTTTATACGGTGAATGCTCCCCAACGAGCAGCAACGCTGCTGCGCTGGGGAGTTGATACCATTTGTACCGACCGTATTGACCAGATTGGCGCTGATTTTACGGCCCAATAGTTTTCAGCGGAATACTCGGCTGTAATGGCGCTGAGTGATTACTTTGGTTAAGCATGCTGCCATTGCTTTTCGGTTGCAGCATGTGATCCTGACTGCTTGTACTGCTACTTCCACTCAACATCCCGCCGTTGTTATTTGGCAACACCTGCTGCGTTCCTACTTCCATCTCATTCGGCAGCGTTTTTTTCACCTTAAAGACGTCCTGCTGGGAATTATTGTTTATCTGCCCTTCCAAATGCTGTTGTTGCATACGCGTCTGCGTTTGTAACTGCTGATTCAACATCCCTTTTTGCTGTATCTGCTGCGTTTGCATCTGCTGCTGCATGCGTTGCTGACTTGGGATCTGGTAATCCGGTTGGTTTGGATTATTCAGGGTATTAATCGGCTGTGCCAAACAGGTCAATGGCAGCACAGCCGCCAGCATGAGTATTTTTTTCATCTTCACTTCCTCCATTTGGGGGATCTACTAAGTTTAATCGTTTTCCGTAGTTGCGAAGATTATTTAGGAATTATGGACCAGGCTTTATGGGCGATTGACTCTAAAACCCGTCGTCTTTCACGTTACAGATGCGTTGGCTACGTTCACTCACCCGAATCACTTAGTCCACTAAGCTCATCGGGATTCGTTCGCTTGCCGCCTTCCTGCACCATGAAATCCATAGGGTTTTATAAATATATGGAGAAAACAACGATGAAGCAGTGGAAAAAGATTCGTTTAGAAATTCTGCGCTGGATGACCGTTCCCGCGCTGATGATAGGACTGTGCCTCTGCGTTAGTGCTGCGCCCCCTCCGGTTGCAGCTCCTGTTTCCTACGGTGTGGAAGCGGACGTATATCACCCGGTACGTGCTGAAAATGGCATGGTGGCCTCGCAAGATTCACTCGCAACACAAGTGGGTGTCGATATCCTTAAACAGGGTGGCAACGCGGTAGATGCCGCCGTTGCCGTGGGCTTTGCGCTAGCGGTAACACACCCGCAGGCGGGTAATATTGGTGGCGGCGGCTTTATGATGCTGCGAACCAAAGATGGCAAAACCACCGCCATTGATTTCCGTGAAATGGCGCCAGAAAAAGCCACGCGCGATATGTTCCTCGATGCGCAGGGCAATGCTGACAGCAAAAAATCCCTTACTTCTCATCTTGCTTCAGGCACACCAGGCACAGTGGCAGGCTTCTCAATGGCCCTGGAAAAGTACGGTACTTTGCCGCTCAACAAAGTTATCCAGCCCGCCATCAAACTGGCGCAAGATGGTTTCACAGTGAATGATGCACTGGCGGAAGACCTGAAAGTATATGGCGCAGAAGTGCTCCCTAATCACCCAAACAGCAAAGCTATTTTCTGGAAAGCTGATGGGGAACCGCTGCAAAAGGGCGACAAACTGGTGCAGTCGAACCTCGCCAAAAGCCTGGAGATGATTGCCGAAAATGGCCCTGATGCCTTCTATAAAGGGGCCATTGCCGACCAGATTGCCGATGAAATGGCAAAAAATGGGGGGTTAATTAGCAAGGCCGATCTGGCGAATTACAAGGCTGTCGAACGTGCGCCAATCAGCGGTGACTACCGTGGCTACCAGATTTTCTCTATGCCTCCCCCGTCATCTGGCGGCATTCACATCGTTGAAATCCTTAATATTCTGGAAAACTTTGATCTCGGTAAATATGGTTTCGGCAGTGCCAATGCGATGCAGCTTACCGCTGAAGCTGAAAAATATGCTTATGCGGATCGCTCGGAATACCTCGGTGACCCTGACTTTGTGAAAGTGCCGTGGCAGGCGCTAACTAACAAAGCCTATGCCAAATCACTGGCGGAACAGATAGACATCAACAAAGCGCGCCCGTCGAGTGAAATCAAACCCGGTAAACTCGCGCCGTATGAAAGTAACCAGACCACTCATTTCTCCGTGGTGGATAAAGATGGCAACGCCGTTGCAGTGACCTATACGCTCAATACTGTATTTGGCACCGGCATTGTTGCAGGCAACACCGGCATTCTGATGAATAACCAAATGGATGACTTCTCGGCTAAACCGGGCGTGCCGAACGTTTATGGGCTGGTCGGTGGCGATGCTAATGCCGTTGGGCCGCATAAACGCCCGCTGTCGTCGATGTCGCCAACTATTGTGGTGAAAGATGGCAAAACCTGGCTGGTTACAGGTAGCCCGGGTGGTAGCCGAATCATCACTACTGTGCTGCAAATGGTGATGAATACCATCGATTATGGAATGAACGTCGCTGAAGCAACTAATGCACCACGTTTCCATCATCAATGGTTGCCTGATGAGTTAAGAGTCGAAAAAGGCTTTAGCCCGGATACACTTAAGCTGCTGAAAGATAAAGGGCAGAACGTCCAGGTGAAAGAGGCGATGGGCAGTACGCAAAGTATTATGGTTGGGCCAGATGGCTCGCTATATGGCGCATCTGACCCGCGTTCGGTTGATGATCTCGCCGCTGGTTATTAATCAATAACACCACTCCTCCCGCTGGGGAGTGGTGTTTTCGCAGACTATTCCTTTCATTACTCATCTCGGCGCTGATAAGTCCAGTTGTCTCAAAAAGTTTAATCTTTCGGGAGGATTCGGAGACTTGTTCTTTTGTAGTTTGGTGACATCAGATACTGGAAAAGTTGAGGTAATGATGATCAACCGACGTAATTTCCTGCTGGGAAGTAGTGTGGTTTCAGGCGTGGCGTTGATGGGGTTGTTACCATCGCTGTTTTCCCGCAAAGCTGTTGCGCAGGCATTGGCTGAAAAATTTGAATTCACGCTAACAGATGCCCAGTGGCATCAACGCTTAAGTGACGCGCAATTTTATATTTTGCGCGAAGCGGGCACCGAGCGGCCCTATACCAGCCCATTGAATGATGAGCACCGCAAGGGTGAATTTTCCTGCGCCGGATGCAAGCTTCCCCTTTTTTCTTCAGAGACTAAATTCGACAGCCATACAGGTTGGCCGAGTTTCTGGCAGCCTTTACCCAATGCAGCACTCACCAGCCGGGATATTTCGTTGGGTATGGTGCGCGACGAAGTGCACTGCCGCCGCTGCGGTGGGCATCTCGGGCATGTATTTGATGATGGCCCAAAACCCACGGGCTTGCGCTACTGCATGAATGGGTTGGCGATGATATTTACTCCAAAAGCGGTTTAAGTCAGGCATAACCTGTAAGTGAGTCTCACCATGAAAATTAACCGAAAAAGTATTCTGTCTCTGCGTAATTACAGCTTAATTGTGGGCTTGGTGGCGGCATCCGCGTTTGCCTTTCAGAGCAGTGCCTGGTCGATGGGAGGAGCTGAACCCGCTGTGGTTATTCCTGCGCCTGCACGCGATGAAGCACCTGGCTCATCACACAGCGAAATTGCGCTGTTCTCTGGTGGCTGCTTCTGGGGAGTTCAGGGTGTATTCCAGCACGTTAAAGGTGTGACTAACGCAGTATCTGGCTATGCTGGTGGCGATGCGCAGACCGCGAATTACGATCAGGTTAGTAATGGCGATACGGGCCATGCGGAAACTGTCCAGGTCACTTACGACCCAACTCAGGTGACATACGGTGAATTGCTGCATATCTTCTTTTCTGTTGGCCATAATCCAACCGAACTAAATAGACAAGGTCCGGATACCGGAACGCAATATCGTTCAGCTGTGTTTCCGATGAATGCGCAGCAGTCCGAAGTGGTGAAAGCGTATATCGCACAACTGAATGGCAGCCATAGTTACAGCAAGCCGATAGTGACGAAAGTGGAAAGTAATGGGCATTTTTATCCGGCGGAGGCTTACCATCAAAACTTCTTAAACGACAATCCGAATCACCCGTACATTGTGGTGAATGATTTGCCGAAAATTAAAGAATTGCAGCAGTACTTTCCACACAACTACCGTGAGCAGGCTGTACTGGTAAAAGAATAAATTAAGCGGGGGAGATGAACTCCCCCGTGGCCTTCACTGCATGTTCACTTTGTGGCGCGCCATATAATACGCATCCACATACTGACCATTGCGCAGCGCGTAATTCTTACCGGTACCTTCAACCTCGAAACCGAATTTCCGGTACACCGCCAGGGCAGGCGCGTTATCAACAAACACCGTCAACTCAATGCGTTCGATGCGCAGCCAGTTATCACACAGGTCGGTCATGGCTGCCATCAGCGCGCTGGCGACACCAAGATTGCGATGTTTCATACAAACACTCATCCCGAAAGTCGCAACGTGGCTGCGGCGCGGGTTGGGTTCAACAGACAGAACTAAATGGCCCATAACCACATCGTCGATGCAAGCCACCAGGCTTTTGCGTCCAGAAGGTGGATGCTTCATTCGTTCTTCCCACATTTCTAGCGAAGGATGAGGAATTTGTAGCGTGTTGTGATAAACCTCTGGCTGGGCGTTAATCTGACGTAAAGCATCAAGATCTCTTAATTCAGCATGGCGTATCACGATTTCACTCATTCCTTTTATCCTCAATTGGTTAGGTAACCCCTTCAACATTATTGACTTTTTAATTTTCGTCAACTGCCAATTTTTTCTAAAAAAAAGTAGACAAGTGCGAATGATAATGATTATTATTGCCATGCATTCAGGGGAGACCCCTACGGAGACATCCTGAAAGCACGACATTGCTCACATTGCTTCCAGTATTACTTTAGCCAGCTCTGCTGGCTTTTTTTTTGCCCTGCTTATTTGAAGCTGTAGCTGTGTTGGCTGCACTCACTCACCCGAATCACTTACATAAGTAAGCTCATCGGGATTCGTTCCCTTGCCGCCTTGCTACAACTCCAAATAATTTGGGCAAAACCCTCGCTCTTTATTATAAAAACATTGTTTTCGTAGGACGGCTTAGCGCCGCGACATCCGCCAAAGACTCAAGTATGGTAATTGCAATTCAAAGTCAAAAAGGACGAAGCAATGACCCTACACTGCGCTTTTATAGGTTTTGGCAAAAGTACCACGCGTTACCACCTCCCTTACGTTCTGGTCCGCAAAGATAAATTCCACGTTGCCCATATCTTCCGCCGCAATGAAAAGCCGGATATCGAGCAGCAGCCGGAATATAACCACATTCATTTCACCAGCGATCTGGACGAAGTGCTGAACGACCCGCAGGTCAAGCTGGTGGTGGTTTGCACCCACGCTGATAGCCACTTTGATTACGCGAAACGCGCGCTGGAAGCAGGCAAAAATGTGCTGGTGGAAAAACCGTTTACCCCGACACTTGCTGAAGCCAAAGAGTTGTTCGAACTGGCGAAAGCCAAAGGGCTGACCGTCACGCCTTACCAGAATCGCCGTTTTGACTCCTGTTTCCTGACGATGAAAAAAGCCATCGAAAGCGGAAAGCTTGGCGATATCGTTGAAATTGAAAGTCACTTTGATATGTATCGCCCGGTTGCGGAAACTAAACCAGGGCTGCCGGCAGATGGTGCGTTCTATGGCCTCGGTGTGCATACCATGGACCAAATCATCTCGCTGTTTGGCCGCCCCGATCACGTTGCCTACGATATTCGTAGCGTGCGTAATAAAGCCAACCCGGACGATACTTTTGAAGCGCAGCTTTTCTATGGCGATATGAAAGCCATCGTCAAAACCAGCCATTTAGTCAAAATCGATTACCCGAAATTCCTAGTTCACGGCACCAAAGGTTCGTTCATTAAGTTCGGCATCGACCAGCAAGAAACCAGCCTCAAGGCTTACATCATGCCGGGTGAACCGGGCTTTGCTGCAGACAGCAGCGTAGGCTTGCTTGAATATGTCAACGACGTGGGCGAAACCGTGCGCGAAGAGCTGAAACCGGAAGCGGGAGACTACGGGCGTGTATACGACGCGCTGTACGAAACCATTGTTAACGGCAGGCCAAATTACGTCAGAGAAATTGAAGCATTAACCAACCTTGAGATCCTCGAACGTGGTTTCGAGCAAGCTGCACCTTCTACTGTGACCCTCGCTTAACCAGAAATTTTACGCCTCTGACTCGTTCACTTTTTTTGAACAGAGGCGTCAATTTTCACCCTCTATGATCATTTCCGATTCGGGTCCACACTTAGCCCATCAAACGAATTGCGGAGAAATGAAGATGATCTTTTTAAGAAAAGCTGAAGAACGTGGTCATGCGAATCATGGTTGGTTGGATAGCTGGCACACCTTCTCATTCGCTAACTATTACGATGCCAATTTCATGGGTTTCTCGGCATTACGTGTGATTAACGAAGACGTAGTGGACGCTGGAGAAGGATTCGGTACCCATCCGCACAAGGACATGGAAATCCTGACCTATGTGCTGGAAGGCGCGGTTGCACACCGGGACAGCATGGGGAATGAAGAGAAGGTTCCTGCGGGTGAGTTCCAGATTATGAGCGCCGGCACCGGGATTACTCACTCCGAGTACAACCCAAGCAAAACTGAGCGCCTGCGTTTGTACCAAATCTGGATCATTCCAGACAAAACTGGCATCACGCCGCGTTACGACCAACGTCGTTTCGATGCACCGCAAGGCCGCCAACTGGTGCTTTCACCGGATGCACGTGAGGGTTCCTTGCTGGTGAATCAGGATATGGAACTGTCGCGTTGGGCGCTGGCGAAAGACGAACAATCTGTTTATCAGATTCCGGCTGAACGCCGTATCTGGATTCAGGTCGTGAAAGGTGATGTGTCGATTAATGGCACTCAGGCCAAAACCAGCGATGCTATCGCCGTGTGGGACGAACAAGCGATTTCGATTCATGCTAACGAAGCGAGTGAGATTCTGTTGTTCGATTTACCTCCAGTGTAATAAATACCGTTAGTTACCGGTCACAACCTTCCTCGGAAACAGGGGAAGGTTGTGCTTTGTCCGTGCTAAACTTCGTTGTCGATAGTTAACCCGCACAGCAGGACAATGAAAAAGAAAAGACCGGTATTACAGGACGTTGCAGACCGCGTTGGCATAACCAAAATGACGGTCAGTCGCTTTTTGCGTAACCCTGACCAGGTTTCCGCTGCGTTACAGGTAAAAATTGCCGCAGCCCTTGATGAACTTGGCTATATTCCGAACCGCGCACCAGACATCCTCTCCAATTCTACCAGTCGCGCAATCGGCGTGTTGTTGCCTTCGCTTACCAACCAGGTTTTCGCTGAAGTGCTTCGTGGTATTGAAAACGTTGTCGATGCTTACGGCTACCAGACCATGCTTGCTCACTACGGCTACAAACCGGAGTTGGAAGAAGAGCGTCTGGAATCAATGCTTTCCTGGAATATCGACGGTCTTATCCTTACCGAGCGTACCCATACTCCGCGCACCTTAAAAATGATTGAAGTGGCGGGTATCCCAGTTGTTGAATTGATGGACAGCATTTCGCCGTGCCTGGATATTGCCGTAGGGTTTGATAACTTCGAAGCAGCACGCCAGATGACTGCCGCCATTATTGCGCGTGGCCACCGCCATGTAGCGTATCTCGGTGCACGTCTTGATGAACGTACTGTGATTAAGAAAAAAGGCTATGAGCAGGCGATGAACGATGCCGGGCTTGTGCCATATAGTGTAATGGTCGAAAACTCCTCCTCATATTCCACCGGTATTGAATTGTTCCGTCAGGCCAGGCGTGAATATCCGCAGCTCGATAGCATCTTCTGTACTAACGATGACTTAGCCATTGGTGCGGCATTTGAATGCCAGCGTCAAGGCTTGAGTATTCCAAAAGATATGGCGATTGCCGGTTTCCACGGCCACGATATTGGGCAGGTAATGGAACCGCGTCTTGCCAGCGTACTGACGCCGCGTGAACGTATGGGGCGTATTGGTGCTGAGCGTTTGCTGGCGCGGATACGTGGCGAAACTGTTACGCCGCAGATGTTAGATTTAGGTTTTACTCTCTCTCCCGGCGGTTCAATTTAATTCCCCCGTCATACTTCAAGGTGCAGGTGTGTTAGCTGCACCCGCGCGCCCCAGTCACATAGTTATCTATGTTCCTGGGGACTTACGGCCTTCCTGCACCTCGAATTATTTAGGGGGAGTGGCAGTATTTTTTGATTTGGTTCACAGTTATACGCTTTGCAAGCTAATGGTTATTGCTTATTGCGCAATCAGCTTAGACAATGTTACCGATAACAGTTACCCGTAACAGTTTTAATATTCCCAAAATAATTCGAGTTGCATCGCGGCGGCAAGAGAAGGAGTTCCGATGAACTTAGTAAACTAAGTGATTCGGACGAGTGAACGCAGCCAACAAAGAGGTAGCTTGAAGAATGAAGGGTATAACAGTCGGAGCTACGCTATGAGCACTACCAACCATGACCACCATATCTACGTCCTGATGGGCGTTTCTGGCAGCGGTAAATCTGCTGTTGCAAGTGAAGTAGCACATCAACTCAAAGCCGCGTTCCTTGACGGTGACTTCCTGCATCCTCGCTGCAATATCATGAAAATGGCATCCGGTGAGCCGCTCAACGATGAAGACCGCAAACCATGGCTGCAAGCGTTAAATGACGCGGCTTTCGCCATGCAACGCACCAATAAAGTCTCCCTGATTGTTTGCTCCGCACTGAAAAAGGTTTATCGCGACCAATTGCGCGACGGTAACCCAAATCTCTCTTTCATCTACATGAAAGGGGATTTTGAAGTCATTGAAAACCGTCTGAAAGCACGTAAAGGTCACTTCTTCAAAACTCAGATGTTGGTCACTCAGTTTGAAACGCTGGAAGAACCAAAAGCTGACGAACCTGATGTTCTGGTGGTGGATATTGACCAAACGCTGGAAGGCGTGGTGGCCAGCACTATTGATGTGATTAATGAAGGCAGTGCGCAGTGAGTACATTAACACTTGTTTTAACAGCAGTAGGTTCGGTTTTACTGCTGCTGTTTTTAGTGATGAAGGCTCGTATGCATGCCTTCGTCGCTTTGATGGTGGTTTCAATTGGTGCAGGGATATTTTCCGGGATGCCGCTCGATAAAATCGCGGCAACCATGGAAAAAGGCATGGGTGGCACCCTTGGATTTCTGGCCATCGTCGTCGCACTCGGTGCGATGTTTGGCAAGATCCTTCATGAAACAGGTGCCGTAGACCAGATAGCCGTCAAAATGCTGAAGGCTTTTGGCAAGAGTCGCGCACATTACGCGATTGGCCTCGCGGGTTTGATTTGTGCGCTACCGTTGTTCTTCGAAGTTGCCATTGTTCTGCTGATTAGCGTGGCGTTTTCTATGGCCCGTCATACCGGAACAAACCTGGTCAAATTAGTTATTCCTCTGTTCGCAGGTGTCGCCGCTGCCGCAGCATTTCTGCTGCCAGGGCCTGCGCCAATGCTGCTCGCCTCCCAGATGCACGCCGACTTTGGCTGGATGATTCTGCTGGGCCTGTGCGCCGCCATTCCAAGTATGATTATCGCCGGGCCGTTGTTTGGTAACTTCATCAGTAAATACGTCGAACTGCATATTCCTGACGACATCACCGAACCGCATCTGGGCGAAGGCAAACTGCCATCGTTCGGCTTCAGCCTGTCGCTTATTCTGCTGCCGCTGGTGCTGGTTGGCATGAAAACCATTGCTGCACGTTTCGTCGAACAGGGTTCCACGCTGTACGAATGGCTTGAGTTTATTGGTCATCCGTTCACCGCGATTCTGGTGGCGTGTCTGGTGGCTATTTATGGCCTGGCATATCGTCAGGGAATGGCGAAAGAAAAGGTCATGGAAATCTGCGGCCACGCGCTGCAACCGGCTGGCATTATCTTGCTGGTTATCGGTGCGGGCGGGGTGTTTAAACAAGTGCTGGTGGATTCTGGCGTTGGCCCTGCACTGGGCGAAGCACTGACGGGTTTAGGTTTGCCCATTGCTTTAACCTGTTTTGTGCTGGCTGCTGCGGTTCGCATTATTCAGGGTTCAGCGACGGTTGCTTGCCTGACCGCCGTTGGTCTTGTGATGCCGGTTATTGAGCAGCTGAACTATAACGGCGCACAAATGGCTGCTTTGTCGATTTGTATCGCGGGTGGTTCTATTGTTGTGAGCCACGTTAACGACGCTGGTTTCTGGTTGTTTGGTAAATTCACTGGTGCAACCGAAGGGCAAACCCTGAAGACCTGGACCATGATGGAAACCATCCTCGGCACCACGGGTGCGGTTGTTGGAATGATTGCGTTCTCGCTGCTATCTTAAGCATTCGAGGTGGATATCGCTAACGCTAATCCACCCAACAACAGTTTTCCGTAGGTCGGATTAGCGCAGCGACATCCGACATTTACTGGGCGGGCACATCACCGCCCAGCAAAATATCTCTATGACATCAAAGGCAAAATCTGCTGATAAATCTGGCTAAACACTTTACGGCGAGTTTTGTAACGCTCATGGCGTGCCATATCTGGCTTGTGTTGCTGCTCAAACGGTAACTGCCCAAGCATTGATTGCAAAGGTTTATCTGGTGACATGGCGATTTGAGCCAGACGCGCCGCACCCAACGCTGGGCCTACATCACCTCCCGTACGGTAATCCAGCGTTTGCCCACTAATATCTGCCAGCATTTGCCGCCAGTACGGGCTACGCGCACCGCCTCCGATTAGCGTCACGCTTTGTGGTGTCACTCCACAGGAATGCACCACGTCCATACCTTCAGCCAGCGCATAACCCACCCCCTCAAGCACTGCACGAGCCAACTCTGCCGGGCCATGTTGATGTGTCAGGCCAAAGAAAACCCCTTTTGCCTGAGGATTGTTATGCGGAGTACGCTCGCCGGAAAGATACGGCAGGAACCACACATCGCCTGCTTCCTCATTCGCTTTTTCAGCAGCTGCCAGTAATGCTGGAACGGTATCTAACCCGGTGAGTTTTGCAGCCCAGTCAAGGCAGGATGCGGCGCTTAGCATCACGGACATCAAGTGCCAGCGGTTTGGCAGCGCGTGGCAGAAACTGTGTACGGCGCTTTCAGGCTTACTGCGAAAGCCATCGCTAACGGCAAAGTAAACGCCAGATGTGCCCAGCGACAACATTGTCTGGCCGACATCCATCATGCCTACGCCAACAGCCCCTGCGGCGTTATCCCCACCGCCTGCAACAACTGGCACGGCGGACATATTCCAGGCTTTTGCCACGTCTTCTTTCAGCTTGCCGGTGATTTCACTGCCTTCGAATAATTCAGGCATTTGCTGGCGGCTCAGCTGGCAGGCGTCGAGCATTTTGTCGTTCCAGTCGCGCTTCGCGACATCCAACCACATGGTGCCTGCCGCATCGGACATATCGCTGGCGAACACACCGGTCATGCGCAAACGCAGGTAATCTTTCGGTAACAGGACTTTATCTATTTGCGCGAAAACCTCAGGCTCATGGCGTTGAACCCATAGCAGCTTCGGCGCAGTAAAACCTGGCATCATCAGGTTGCCGGTAATCTTGCGAGATTCTGGTACGGCGGCTTCCAGCAGCGCACATTCTTCACCGCAGCGGCCATCGTTCCACAAAATCGCCGGGCGTAAAACGTTCTGCTGTTTATCAAGCAGGGTTGCGCCATGCATTTGCCCGGCAATCCCCAGCGCTTTCACGCCCTGAAGAGAATGCTGCTCGCCAAGTGCTTTCATTGCTCTGTCTGTCGCTTGCCACCAGTGCTCTGGATCTTGCTCAGACCACAACGGGTGGGGGCGTGAAACAGTCAGTGTTTCAGTGCGTGATGCCAACACCTCGCCTTGCTCGTCCAGCAAAATCGCTTTAACACCCGATGTTCCGAGATCGATTCCTATGTACATACCGACTCCTACTTATATGCCCTTCATACTTCAAGTTTCAGGGGTGAGATCCTTTGCCGCGTTACTCGGCAGAGCCTCGCCCCGTTGGGGCCAGCGCAAGCACTGTTCAAAATGCTGAAGCCTTTTGTCCTGCAATTCGAATTATTTAGGGCATTCGCTACAGGTTGCACTTCATGACTACGGCTTAAATTTATTTATCAAAAAGATAATGATTCACCAGGTTTTCCAGTAACTCCTGATGCCCGCTTTGATGCTGCGGTGCCAGGTTATGCTGCTCAGCGTACTGTGCAATCTGCGCAAGAGACATTTGTCCTTTCAGAATTTGCTGGCCCAGTTCACCATTCCAACCGGCATAACGCTTCGCAACGCGTTTATCCAGTTCACCGTCTTCAATCATACGAGCCGCAATTTTCAGCGATAGTGCCATCACATCCATGGCCCCAATATGACCATAGAACAGATCGTATTTATCGGTGCTTTGGCGGCGCACTTTGGCATCAAAGTTCAGGCCGCCCGTGGTGAAACCACCTGCTTTCAGGATTTCGTACATCACTAATGAGTTTTCTTCCACGCTATTTGGGAACTGGTCGGTATCCCAGCCCAATTGCGGGTCGCCACGGTTGGCATCAACTGAACCAAAGATGCCCAGGGCAATAGCACTGGCGATTTCGTGATGGAACGAGTGACCCGCAAGTGTTGCGTGGTTTGCTTCGATATTTACTTTGATCTCTTTTTCCAGACCAAATTGTTTCAGGAAACCATAAACCGTGGCGACATCGTAATCGTACTGATGCTTCGTTGGTTCTTGTGGTTTTGGTTCGATAAGCAACGTGCCACGGAAACCAATTTTGTGTTTGTGCTCAACGACCATTTGCAAGAAGCGGCCAATTTGCTCGCGTTCTTGACGCAAATCGGTATTGAGCAGGGATTCGTAGCCTTCACGACCACCCCAAAGCACATAGTTTTCACCGCCCAGTTTGTGAGTGGCGTTCATCGCGGTCACCACTTGCGTGGCGGCCCAGGAAAACACTTCCGGATCCGGGTTGGTTGCCGCACCCGCACCAAAGCGTGGATTGGTGAAGCAGTTAGCGGTACCCCACAGCAATTTCACACCGCTTTCTTGCTGCTTTTGCGCCAGCACGTCGGTCATTTGTGCGAAGTTGTTCAGATACTCTTTCAGTGACGTGCCTTCTGGCGATACGTCCACATCATGGAAGCAGTAATACGGCACATTCAGTTTGTGGAAGAATTCAAACGCCACATCCGCTTTCAGTTTTGCCAGGCCTAATGCATCGCCTGCTTGTTGCCATGGACGTTCAAAGGAACCGGCACCAAACATGTCGGCACCGTTCCAGCAGAAGTTATGCCAGTAACAGGCGGCAAAACGCAGGTGCTCTTCCATGCGTTTACCCAGAACAATTTCGTCCGGATTGTAGTGGCGGAAGGCCAGAGGGTTAGTGGATTTAGTACCTTCAAAACGTACACGTTCAAGTTGGTCGAAATAGGCTTGCATAATTGACTCCGTAATCATAATCAAGAGGGGGGCGGCAAGTAAGAGATTCTGTAACTATCCTGTATTTTCCTCCGACGTTGCTCAATTACGTTATTTCACACTACGATTAAGAGAATGCTCAAACGTGCGCCATCTCGCAAAAAATGATGAAAATAAACCAAAAAACAACTCGAGCATTATTCCAGTAAATATCGCAATGAAATGGATTTATAAATTAAAGTACGATCGCCATCATAAATTAACAATTAAACAAAAAAACGTAATGAGAAGATAAAAATCTGTAATTGCTGGATTGCCATTCACAGACAACAATTGCCCGGTCGACAGATGTTAATAATATTTAATCCGATTTATTTCACCCTACAGGTATAACAAAATGAAGATTAAGAACCTTTTACTAACGTTGTGTGCCTCGCTCGTCCTTACCAGCATCAGCGGTATCGCTAAAGAAGTTAAAATCGGTATGGCAATCGATGATTTACGTCTTGAACGCTGGCAGAAAGACCGCGATATTTTTGTTAAAAAAGCCGAATCGTTGGGCGCGAAAGTCTTTGTACAATCCGCTAATGGCAACGAAGAAACGCAAATGTCACAAATCGAAAACATGATTAACCGTGGCGTAGATGTGTTGGTCATTATCCCTTACAACGGCCAGGTATTAAGTAATGTGATTGCCGAAGCAAAAAGAGAAGGGATAAAAGTATTAGCTTATGATCGCATGATTAATAATGCCGACATTGACTATTACATCTCTTTCGATAATGAAAAAGTCGGCGAATTGCAGGCGCAAAGTATTGTTAATAAAGTGCCTTCTGGTAATTATTTTTTAATGGGTGGCTCGCCTGTTGATAATAATGCAAAACTGTTCCGCGCCGGGCAGATGAAAGTATTAAAACCTTATATTGATAGTGGAAAAATAAAGGTTGTCGGCGACCAATGGGCTGATGGTTGGCTGCCTGAGAATGCATTGAAAATTATGGAAAATGCCCTCACCGCTAATAACAACAAAATTGATGCAGTGGTGGCATCAAATGATGCCACTGCGGGTGGTGCAATACAGGCGTTAAGTGCGCAGGGTCTGGCTGGCAAAGTGGCGATTTCCGGGCAGGATGCTGATCTTGCCGGGGTGAAGCGCATTATTGCCGGTACGCAAACCATGACCGTATATAAGCCCATCACCAAATTGGCAAATACCGCCGCTGAAATTGCCGTGGAATTAGGAGAAGGCAAACAACCTGCATCTGATGCTGTATTGAACAATGGCATTAAAGATGTTCCCTCGCGTCTACTGACACCTATCGAAGTCGATAAAGCCAATATCGACAGCACCGTTGTGGCAGACGGTTTCCACAAGAAGAACGAGCTATAACCCACTCCGCCCGTGTTTTTTGCGCGGGCGATACCTTTAAAGCAGGTAAGGAGGGGTCATGCCTTGTTTACTGGAAATGAAAAATATCACCAAAGCTTTCGGCGTTGTGAAAGCAGTGGATAACGTCAGCCTGGCGGTGGATGCCGGTGAAGTGATGTCCCTTTGTGGTGAAAACGGCTCTGGTAAATCCACGCTGATGAAAGTGCTGTGCGGTATCTATCCCTACGGCAGTTACGAAGGTGACATATGGTTCGCCGGTGAAAAACTTCAGGCGAGCCATATCCGCGATACCGAACGCAAAGGTATTGCGATTATTCACCAGGAGCTGGCTCTGGTTAAACACTTAACAGTACTCGAGAATATTTTCCTCGGTGCTGAGCTTTCACAATATGGCGTGCTGGATTACGACAGCATGACGCTGCGCTGCCAAAAATTGCTGGCGCAGGTGAGCCTGAATATTTCCCCGGATACGCGCGTCGGTTCGCTGGGACTTGGGCAGCAGCAATTGGTCGAAATTGCCAAAGCGCTTAATAAACAAGTGCGCTTACTCATTCTGGATGAGCCTACGGCATCACTAACTGAGCAAGAAACTGGGGTGCTACTAGCAATTATTCGTGATCTACAGGCTCATGGTATTGCCTGTATTTACATCTCCCACAAACTCAATGAAGTGAAAGCTATTTCCGACACCATTTGCGTTATCCGCGATGGGCAGCCGATTGGTACACGGGATGCGGCATTGATGCGTGAAGAAGACATCATCACCATGATGGTGGGGCGCGAGCTTACGGCGCTTTATCCTAATGAACCGCATCAGACTGGTGAAGAAGTGCTGCGCGTTGAGCACCTCACTGCCTGGCACCCGGTCAATCGGCATATCAAGCGAGTCAATGACATTTCGTTTTCACTGCATAAAGGTGAAATTCTTGGGATAGCAGGCTTGGTCGGCGCAGGGCGTACCGAAGCTGTGCAGTGTCTGTTTGGCGTCTGGCCGGGCAAGTCTGAAGGTCGTATTTTCATTGATAATCAACCGGTCACTATCGGCAATTGCCAGCAGGCGATAGCTCACGGCATTGCGATGGTGCCAGAAGATCGCAAAAAAGATGGCATCGTGCCGGTCATGGCTGTTGGGCAAAACATCACACTTGCCGCATTAAGCCAGTTTTCTGGCGCGTTAACTCACCTGGATGACGCTGCCGAACAAAACTGCATTCTGCAATCGATTGGGCGACTGAAAGTTAAAACGTCATCACCAGAATTGGCAATCGGTCGCCTGAGCGGTGGCAACCAGCAAAAAGCCATTCTTGCGCGTTGCCTGCTTCTCAATCCACGCATTTTGATTCTCGACGAACCCACGCGTGGCATTGATATCGGCGCGAAATACGAAATCTACAAACTTATTAATCAGCTGGTTCAGCAAGGTATTGCGGTCATTGTTATCTCATCGGAATTGCCGGAAGTGCTCGGTCTGAGTGACAGAGTGCTGGTGATGCATGAGGGGCGAATCAAAGCCAATCTGATTAATAATAACCTGACCCAGGAGCAGGTTCTGGAAGCTGCACTGAGGAGCGAAAAGCATGTCGAAAAGTAATCCGTCTGAAATGAAACTCACGGCACCTACGGCATCACCTTTTGCCGGACTGCGGGCACTTAATCTCCAGGTTTTTGTCATGATCGCGGCGATTGTGGTGATTATGCTGTTCTTTACCTGGACCACCGAAGGCGCTTATCTCAGTGCCAGAAATATCTCCAATTTGTTACGCCAAACCGCGATCACCGGGATTCTGGCGGTCGGCATGGTGTTCGTCATCATTTCGGCAGAAATCGATCTGTCTGTTGGCTCGATGATGGGTCTGCTGGGCGGAGTGGCCGCCATTTTTGATGTCTGGCTGGGCTGGCCTTTACCGCTCACGATTGCCGTAACGCTGGTTCTTGGCCTCGTTTTAGGTGCGTGGAACGGTTGGTGGGTGGCGTATCGCAAAGTGCCGTCATTTATCGTGACGCTTGCCGGGATGCTGGCGTTTCGCGGTGTGCTGATTGGCATTACTAATGGCACCACCGTGTCGCCAACCAGTGCGGCGATGTCGCAAATCGGGCAAAGTTACCTGCCAGATGGTATTGGCTTTGGTATTGGCACTTTAGGGCTGGTGATTTTTGTTGCCTGGCAATGGCGGATGCGCACTCGACGCCAGGCTCTGGGGCTGGAAACACCCGCCTCCACAGGTGTCGTAGGGCGACAAGCCATCACAGCAGTTATCGTGTTGGGGGCTATCTGGCTACTCAATGATTACCGTGGCGTACCTACACCTGTGCTGATCCTCACGTTATTACTGCTAGCGGCAATGTTTATGGCGACTCGCACAGCGTTTGGCAGACGTATTTACGCGATTGGCGGCAATATCGAGGCGGCGCGGCTATCGGGTATAAATGTAGAGCGCACCAAGCTTGCGGTGTTTGCCATAAACGGTTTGATGGTGGCGATTGCCGGGTTAATTCTCAGCTCGCGATTGGGGGCTGGCTCTCCGTCTGCCGGGAACATTGCTGAACTGGATGCCATTGCAGCATGTGTCATTGGCGGTACGAGTCTTGCTGGCGGTGTGGGAAGCGTTGCTGGGGCGGTGATGGGGGCATTTATCATGGCTTCGCTGGATAACGGCATGAGCATGATGGATGTCCCTACGTTTTGGCAATACATCGTAAAAGGTGCCATTTTATTGCTGGCTGTGTGGATGGATTCAGCAACAAAACGCAAAGCGTAAGTGTGCAAATGTTCACAATGCCGGGGCGATGTTTCCCGGCATTGTTGCAATTGTGGTATTGAGTTTAATGTTTTGTTATCAGGGAATAAAAGCATGTTTGAGAAACGTCATCGCATTACGTTGTTATTCAATGCCAACAAAGCCTACGACCGCCAGGTAGTGGAGGGAGTTGGAGAATACTTGCAGGCGTCTCAATCTGAGTGGGACATTTTTATTGAAGAAGATTTTCGTGCCCGCATAGACAATATCAAAGAGTGGCTAGGCGACGGTGTGATTGCCGATTTTGATGATACTGAAATCCAGCGTTTATTAGATGGGGCGGATGTTCCGATTGTTGGTGTAGGAGGGTCCTACCATTTGCCAGAACACTATCCACCCGTACATTACATAGCTACCGACAACCATGCCCTGGTGGAAAGTGCATTTTTGCATCTAAAAGAGAAGGGCGTTCAACGTTTCGCCTTCTATGGTTTGCCGAACTCCAGTGGCAAGCGTTGGGCAATGGAGCGTGAGTACGCTTTTAACCAACTTGTGGCAAAAGAAAAATACCGGGGTGTGGTTTATCAGGGTATAGAAACGGCCCCCGAGAATTGGCAGCATGCGCAAAACCGCCTGGCGGATTGGGTGCAAACACTCCCTCCGCAAACGGGGATTATTGCCGTGACGGATGCACGTGCACGTCACCTGCTGCAAGTTTGCGAACATCTGCATATCCCTGTGCCGGAGAAACTCTGTGTGATTGGGATAGATAACGAAGAACTAACGCGTTACCTATCGCGCGTGGCGCTCTCATCGGTTGCGCAGGGGACAAGGCAGATGGGCTACCAGGCCGCAAAGTTGTTGCATCGTTTGATGGACAATGAACCACTTGCTTTACAACGCATTCTGGTGCCGCCGGTGCGTGTGGTTGAACGCCGTTCAACGGATTACCGTTCTTTGCATGATCCCGCAGTGATTCAGGCAATGCACTACATCCGAAACCATGCCTGTAAAGGTATCAAAGTTGAGCAAGTTTTGGATGCGGTAGGGATCTCGCGTTCGAATCTCGAGAAGCGGTTTAAAGAAGAAGTTGGTGAGACGATTCATACAATAATTCACACCGAAAAGTTAGAAAAAGCGCGCAGTTTGCTGGTGTCTACGTCTTTGTCTATCAATGAAATATCGCAAATGTGCGGTTACCCATCACTGCAATATTTCTATTCGGTATTTAAAAAAGAGTATGACTCAACGCCGAAAGATCATCGTGAAAGGCATAGTGAAATATTGGTTTAGTGAATGAGTTAAGCAAAAAAAACGCCTTCGAATTGAAGGCGTGAATTATTACTTATTATTAACATTCTATTTTTTTAATTAGTTCGGTGCCATAAACCGCTGATTGGTTTGGTACATCGCAAATAGGTAATTGTTATAGCTACTACCTTTTGTAGAATACCCTTTCAGCTTATGAATCATATTGCTGGCAGTCACTTCCTGGTCCGCTTTACGCAATTGCGCACGTGATTTACGGAAGGAATTATAGGCCGGGTGCGTATTCAAATTTGTTACGTAAGCGTTAACGCCTTCTTTAACTGAATCGTAATGCAAATAGCCTTTAACTTTACCTGGTTCGCTGTTGCAATGGCGCTTGCTGCACTTCATACCAAACAAGTTGTTATTGCTACGGGCAAGTTTAGACGTACCCCAGCCGCTTTCAGCTGCAGCCATCGTTGCCACCATGTTGGTAGGAATGATGTCGACTTTTTCCATCAGCGTATTCCACGGCACACGCTTAGTATTACCATTCCACGCAATTTTGTAGCGCTGGGTAATTCCTTTCAAGCGAGTACGCTCTGATGGTGACCAGCGTTTTTCATACTGCTTAGAAACCAACCAGTTACGGTCTGCAGTAATCGCTGCATTTTGACTAGTAATATATGGCATGACCGTCCGGAGAAACGCTTTTTTTCTAGGTGTTCCGGAAGGGTATTTTCGCAAGTCAGGGAGCGATGCAATTTCACTATTGCGAGAATACTCTTTTTTACTACTTACCAATTTCTTACTGTGTGTCGTTGTGCTTTTGGTCTTAACTATGTGGGCTTTATGCGATTTTGGCTCATGTTTACTTGCTAATACCCCAGTTGAAAAACTGAAGGTGAGTAACATAAGTATCGCAGCCCCAAATCGTCGGAAATGGGTTGATATCATTAGATCTCCTGGTCGGATCGTTACGTTTCCAGTGCCTTATTTATAAAAGGTTTCGAATAAAGTAAACGCGGATACTAACAAATTTAGACCTTCTGAGCACCAAAATAAATAATCCGATTCTTAATTGATGTCACGTACGATCTTCTTATGACGGTAAAAAGTATCGTAATATGCGATGGTTATCCCATATTTGAGCAAACTGATAACCCCGTCACTCACCCTATTATCTCATCCCCAACTATCCATTTTGAGGATGAATTCAGTTAATTAAAACAGTGCCAAACTGAATAAAAGATAAACACGGGCTTAACCCTATGAAAAAATTACCTCTGCTATTTCTCCTGTTCCCTGGACTGGTACAAGCCGCCTGGACAGCTCCCGGTTTACCTGCGTTTAAAGAGCAAAATCCAGGGCTATTTGTGAGCGAAGGTAAGCTTGCGAAAGGCATATTACCGCTCAGTCTTAAATCAGATCAGTCATGCTGGCAACCTGCGGAATCAATCAAACTTAACCAGGCGCTGTCGCTTAAACCTTGCGAAGGGGAAGCACCCGTCTGGCGTTTATTTCGTGAAGGAGAGTATCGGGTTCAAATTGATACGCGCAGTGGCACTCCTACGCTCATCCTGAGCGTCAATAGCGAGGCACAAGCCGCTCCTGTTGATGTCACCCGTCAGTGCCCGAAATGGGATGGTAAACCGTTGACCATTGATGTCAGTAAAACCTTCGCAGAGGGCAGCGAAGTGCGTGATTTCTACAGTGGTGCCACCGCCACGGTGAAACAAGGCCAGGTTATGCTGATGCCTGCGGCAAATAGCAACGGCCTGTTGCTTCTGGAATCAGCCTCTACCAAACAGACCGCTCCGTTTAGCTGGCACAACGCGACGGTCTATTTTGTGCTGACTGACCGCTTTGAGAATGGGAATCCGAAAAACGATAACAGCTATGGCCGCCATAAAGATGGAATGCAAGAGATCGGCACGTTCCACGGTGGTGACCTGGCTGGACTAACCCAAAAACTCGATTATCTACAGCAACTGGGTGTGAACGCATTGTGGATAAGCTCGCCTCTCGAGCAAATTCACGGTTGGGTTGGTGGCGGCACAAAAGGGGATTTCCCACACTACGCCTACCATGGTTACTACACCATGGACTGGACAAAACTCGATGCCAATATGGGGACTGAGGACGAACTACGTACGCTGGTAGACGAAGCCCATAAACGCGGCATTCGAATTTTGTTCGACATCGTGATGAACCATACAGGTTATGCAACGCTTGCCGATATGCAGGAGTACGATTTTGGTGCGCTGTATCTTAAAGATGACGAGCTGACTAAAACCCTCGGCAAGCACTGGACAGACTGGAAACCAGGCCCTGGCCAGAGCTGGCACTCCTTTAATGATTACATCAACTTTGGTGATAAAACGGCCTGGCAAAACTGGTGGGGGAAAAACTGGATTCGCACCGATATTGGCAATTACGACTCCCCTGGATTTGACGACCTCACCATGTCGTTGGCCTTCCTGCCTGATTTAAAAACGGAATCCACACAACCGGCGGGCTTGCCGATCTTTTATCGCAATAAACCCGATACCAAAGCAAAAGAAATGGCGGGTGCTACGGTGCGAGATTATCTGACGCATTGGCTCAGCCAATGGGTGCGTGATTACGGCATCGACGGATTCCGGGTGGATACGGCAAAGCATGTCGAAAAAGCCGGCTGGCAGCAGCTTAAAGAGCAATCTGTTACTGCACTGGCCGAATGGAAAAAAGCTAATCCAGATAAAAAGCTGGATGATGCGCCGTTCTGGATGACGGGTGAGTCCTGGGGCCACGGCGTGATGCGGAGCGATTACTACAACAGCGGCTTTGACGCGATGATCAATTTTGATTATCAGGAACAAGCGGCAAAAGCGGTGGATTGCCTGGCAAACATCGATCTCACCTGGCAGCAGATGGCGACTAAGTTGCAGGATTTCAATGTGCTTAGCTACCTTTCCTCGCATGATACTCGCCTGTTCCGCGAAGGCGGTCAGCGTGCGGCCGAATTGCTGTTGCTGGCACCTGGAGCGGTGCAGATTTTCTATGGTGATGAGACTGAGCGCCCATTTGGCCCGACAGGTTCCGACCCGCTTCAGGGAACTCGTTCTGATATGAACTGGGGGCAAAATGTTGCCACTCTGTCGCACTGGCAGAAAATCAGCCAGTTCCGAGCCCGCCACCCGGCAATTGGCGCGGGCATGCAGAACACACTGAGCATGAAGCAAGGGTACGGCTTTAGCCGTGAATCTGCAGGCGACAAAGTAATGGTCGTTTGGGCGGGGAATCAATAACGAATGGCGCTTCGCTTACCCGCTCTACAAATGCACTTGTAGGCCGCAAAGCGAAGCGCAGTACTTAATGCTTTTTATCTTATCTAAAGCAGCATATTCCATGACTGCAACTATCCTTAATGCGTTTGCACCATGTCTTCTCCGGCGCTATGGTTAGCCTCTTTTTGATAGTCAAAGACAGATCTACGCTATGACGTTTTCACTTTTCGGCGACAAATTTACCCGCCATGCAGGCATTACACGCCTGATGGAGGACCTCAACGACGGCCTACGCACACCTGGAGCTATCATGCTCGGTGGCGGTAATCCTGCCCAAATTCCTGCGATGAACGACTACTTCCAGGATCTACTGGCAGACATGCTGGCAAACGGGAAAATGACCGATGCACTATGCAATTACGACGGTCCGCAGGGGAAAAGTGAGTTACTTGGCGCGCTTGCAGAAATGCTGCGTACAGAATTAGGTTGGGATATTGCTCCACAGAATATTGCACTGACTAATGGTAGCCAAAGCGCATTTTTCTACTTGTTTAATCTGTTCGCGGGTCGTTATGCGGATGGCAGCACTAAAAAAGTCCTGTTCCCGCTCGCTCCGGAGTACATCGGTTATGCCGATTCAGGCCTTGAAGAAGACCTGTTTGTCTCTACGCGCCCAAATATCGAGCTGCTGCCAGAAGGCCAGTTTAAATATCACGTCGATTTTGAACACCTGCACATTGGCCCGGATACCGGCATGATTTGCGTGTCGCGCCCAACCAACCCGACGGGCAACGTCATTACCGATGAAGAGCTGATTAAACTCGACGCTCTGGCGCACCAGCACGGTATTCCACTGGTGATTGATAACGCATATGGCGTACCGTTCCCGGGCATTATTTTCACCGAGGCACGCCCGTTGTGGAATCCGAACATTATCCTTTGCATGAGTCTGTCGAAGCTCGGCTTGCCGGGTAGCCGCTGTGGCATCATCATCGCCAATGAAAAAATCATTTCCGCTATCACCAATATGAACGGCATTATCAGCCTGGCTCCTGGCGGGGTTGGCCCGGCAATGGCCACTGAAATGATTAAGCGTAACGACTTGCTGCGCTTGTCTGAAACAGTGATCAAACCGTTCTATTACCAGCGTGTTCAGGACACGATCGCGGTTATTCGCCGCTATTTATCGCCAGAACGCTGCCTGATCCACAAGCCAGAAGGGGCGATTTTCCTTTGGTTGTGGTTTAAAGACCTGCCGATTTCGACCGAGCTGCTTTATCAGCGCCTGAAAAAGCGCGGTGTATTGATGGTGCCGGGGGATTACTTCTTCCCAGGACTTGATAAGCCGTGGCCGCACACGCATCAGTGCATGCGCATGAACTATGTGCCGGAGCCGGAGAAAATAGAAGCGGGTGTGAAGATTCTTGCTGAAGAGATTGAACGCGCGTGGGCTGAAGCGAAGTAAATTCTAATAACCTTCTCCCTGGAAAGGGAGAAGGTTTGCCTGATTAGCGAACCACCAACGAATCGTACCCCTTCCAACGGTAGTTCAGCATCGACACAATCCAGCAGCCAATAAACAGCCCAACCACAATAAAGCCCGCATTGCCGAGGTTTTCATTTAGCGCATCGACCCACTTCCACATACCGGAGTGCAGGTTGAATTTATCCGCTAACAACCCTAACGCTTCCATGCCACCAATAAACAGCGCCACGACAACCGATGTGCCCGTAATCGTCATGTTGTAATAGAGCTTGCGCTGCGGCTTGTTAAACGCCCAGCCATAAGCGCCAACCATAATCATATTGTCGAGCGTATCAATCAGCGCCATGCCGCTGGCAAACAGCGCTGGGAACACCAGAATCGACCATATCGACATCCCGCTGGATGCGCTGGCGGCAGAAATGCCCAATACGCCAATTTCTGTTGCGGTATCAAAACCCAGACCAAACAAAAAACCGACCAGATACATATGCCAGCTTTTGCTAATCAGCTTAAACGTGGAGCGGAATAGCCAGCTCATCATGCCGCCGCCGTTAAAATCGGTGTTTTCGGCAGACAGCGACTCGCCACGTTTTAACTGACGGAAATTGCGCCATACGCCGCGTAAAATCACCAGATTGACCAGCGCCATTGCCAGCAAGAAACACGCCGATACGGCAGTGCCAATCACGCCGCCCACATCATGGAACCAGTCCATATCATTTTGAAATGCTGCCGCGGTTGCGGCAATCGCGATAGACGCCAGCACCACAATGCTGGAATGGCCGAGTGAGAACCAGGCGCCGATACCAAACGGGCGTTTCCCTTGCTGCATCATCTTGCGCGTCACGTTATCAATTGCCGCGATATGGTCGGCGTCCACCGCATGGCGCAAACCGTAGCACCAGGCCAGTAGACTGGCGGCCATCAGCGCGGTGCTGTGGTGAAACGAAACCAGCGCCCAGGCCCAGGCGGCAAGATTGGCTGCGACTAAAACCACCAACAAAACAGCGGCACGCGGATTATCACGAAGAACACGCAATAACATCATTTTATCCTTGTGGGGGAAGGGTGATACGGGCGGCGGCAACAAGCGCCTGGCCCAATGCAAGGGCACCGTCACCGGCAGGCAACTGTGTCGGGAAGAGCAGGTTGAAATCTGCTAGGTGATACGAAAATCTTTCGCGCATCAGGCGGTTATGCAGCACGCCGCCGCTGAAGACGAGAGTCTTTATGGCGAGCCTTTGCGCATGGCTGCGGGCTAAATCAGCAAAACCTTTTGCCAGGGCGTCATGAAATGCCCAGGCACGAGCGGACGCGCAATCATGCCAGCTCAACCACTGCTGCCAGAATGTCGCCATGTCGAGCTGGCCTGCGATAACCGGCAGCGTAACGGGGTGGAGGCACCCGCGACTTTGTGACGCCAGTGCTTCGAAGCGGCAGGCGGCTTCCCCTTCATAGCTTTGCTGTAAGGGCGTGCAGTGCAGCGCCGCTGCGGCGGCATCGAAAAGGCGGCCCGTGGAGGAGGCGACTGGCGCATTAATGCCACGTTCAATGGCAGTGGCCAGCAATGGCCAGTTTTGTGCGCGAATGACGGCCGTTTCCGGGTGGCGTTGCCAGCCATGTACAAACGCCAGGCAATGGGCGAGCAGGTTACGCCATGGCTGGCGAGCGGCGAGGTCACCACCAGGCAGCGCCACTGCAGGCAAGCCCCCGAGATGTTCACAGTCGCGATAGTTAACCCGCAGGCATTCGCCGCCCCACAGCTGGTCGTTCTCGCCATAACCAATGCCATCAAGAGTTAGGGCAATCACATCGCCAGCATCCTGTGGCCAGTTGTGTTCAGCCATACACGCCACCGCGTGAGCGTGATGATGTAAAACGGTGCTCACTGGCAAACCCATTTCTTTCCCGATGCGGGAGCTGTGGTAGCCGGGATGCGCATCTATCGCGACGTATTGCGCTTTAAAATCATAAGTCTCACACATTAACGTGCGCGCTTTTTGCCACTGCTGTTCCACGCCTTCTTCAGCGAGATCGCCCAGATGCTGGCTCAGCACCGCCTGGTTGCCGCGCAGCAAGCAGAAGGTGTTTTTCAGGTCAGAGCCTAACGCCAGAATTGGCGGCAGTGCGTCAAAACCTGGGGGTAACGGAAGTGCATCTGGCACAAAACCTCTGGCACGACGCAGCATCTCACCGTTTGCCCGTACCACGGAATCATCCATGCGCTGGACGATATCGCGGTTGTGCAGCAACCAGCCGTCGGCAATCTCAGCCAACTCTTCAACCGCCTGCTGATTGGTTATGGCGGGCGGTTTGCCGTTTAAATTGCCGGATGTCATCACCAGCGGGCCGCCAAAATCCTGCATCAAAAGGTGTTGTAGCGGGTTGGCGGGTAACATCACGCCAACTTCGCTTAGGCCCGGGGCGATAAACGTGCTTAACCCGTGCAAAGCAGATTTCGCCATTAGCACAATCGGTGCCGCTGGCGTGTTGAGCTGTGCCGTTACCTCTGCGGGCAACCGGTGCGAATCGGGCAGCATGACAGCCAGCGGTTTAGAAGGGCGATGTTTGCGGGCGCGTAAGCGCGAAACGGCGGCATCGTTGCTTGCATCAACCGCCAGGTGGAACCCACCCAGCCCTTTAATCGCGACGATTTTCCCGTCTTTTAACGCTGCAATGGCTGCTTGTAACGCCTCTTCGCGCGCAAGTTTTTGCTCGCCACATTGCCAGCTAATTTGCGGCCCGCACTCAGGGCAGGCGACAGGCTGGGCATGGAAGCGGCGGTCCATTGGGTCGCGGTACTCTTTTTCGCACGCCGGGCAGAGCGGGAACGCAGCCATCACCGTGTTTGGGCGGTCATAGGGCATGGCATTAATTATCGTAAAGCGCGGGCCACAGTGGGTGCAGTTGATAAACGGATAACGGTAGCGACGATCGTGCGGGTCATTCAGCTCGCGCAGGCAATCCGGACAGGTTGCGGCATCCGGAACGATTTGCGTGTCCATCGAGCTGCTCGCGCTGTGGCGAATGGTGAAATCATGGGGGCGTGTTTCCCACAGCATTGTCGATTGTTCAATGCTATCGATACGCGCCAGTGGCGGGCATTTGGCGTGAAGCTGGGTGATAAACGCATCGGCGGGGGAAGTCAGGCGCACCAACACACCGGCGCCGTCATTGCAGACATCGCCTGTGAGTTTGAGAAGTTGTGCCAGTTGCCAGACGAATGGCCTGAAGCCAACGCCCTGTACTTTGCCGCGAATGCGTAGCATCACGCCGTTAAAATTCACTATTGGTACTCGTATGGGGAAATTTTTTCGGATGTCGCTTACGCTAATCCGACCTACAAAACCCGTAGGAGGGATTAGCGCAGCGTCATCCACCGTTTTAAGCTTCTACTGCCTGGCGCAAACGCGCTTTCATATCGCTATACGTCGTCTGAGCGTAGTTTTCTGCCCACTGCTGGTCGGCAATTTGGCTGACGTTGACCGCGCAATACTTGGTTTCCGGTGTTTTGGATATCGGGTCAAGGTTGTCCTGAGTCAGCTCATTACAAGCCCCAATCCACCACTGGTAAGTCATGTACACCGAGCCCACGTTAATGCGCTCGTTCACTTCGGCACGGCTGATAACTTTGCCGCGACGCGAACTGACCCACACCAGTTGCTTGTCTTTAATCCCAAGCAGGTTGGCATCTGTCGGGTTCATCTGCACAAAACCAGGTTCATCGGCCAGAGTCTGCAATGCAGCACAGTTCCCGGTCATTGAACGGCAGGAGTAGTGGCCGACTTCACGCACGGTGCACAGCACCAGTGGATATTCGGCATCCGGTACTTCGGCTGGCGCACGCCACTGCGCAGCAAACAGCTGGCCTTTGCCGGTTGGGGTGTCGAACTTGCTGTCTTTGTAGAGATACGGCGTACCCGGGTGATCAAGTGTCGGACACGGCCACTGTACATGGCCCATATCGCCCATTTTCTCGTAGGTTACGCCATAGAAAAGCGGGCAGAGTTCACGCAGTTCGTCCCAGATTTGCTGGTTGTTGTCGTAGTGCATTGGGTAGCCCATCTCGGTGGCGAGCAGGCTGATAATTTCCCAGTCACGTTTGACGTTGTACTTCGCATCAATGGCTTTTTCAAAACGCTGGAAACCGCGGTCAGCACAAGTAAACACGCCGCCGTGTTCGCCCCAGGAAGTGGCTGGCAAAATAACGTCGGCCACTTCAGCGGTTTTGGTCATAAAGATGTCCTGCACGACGACAAAATCGAGCGCTTCAAAACCTTTGCGTACCAGGCCAAGATCGGCTTCGGTCTGCAACGGGTCTTCGCCCATGATGTAGTAGGCTTTCATCTCGCCATGGATAGCCATATGCGGTACTTCGGTGATACGCACGCCAACCTGGTCGTCCATATCTTCAACGTTGATGCCCCAGGCTTTGGCGAATTTCGCACGTACTTCTGGGTCAACCACATCCTGGTAACCCGGGAACTGGTTTGGTAGCACGCCCATGTCACACGCGCCCTGCACGTTGTTCTGGCCACGAACCGGGCCAACGCCGACGTTTTCACGCCCGAGGTTTCCAGTCAGCAGCGCAAGGCTTGAAAGCCCTTTCACTACGTCAACCGCCTGGCCGAACTGTGTCACGCCCATACCCCACATAATGGTGGCTGAAGGTGCGGCGGCAAAAGTACGCATTGCCTGACGCACCTGGTGCGCCGGAACACCGGTCAGGTGCTCAACGTCTTCTGGCGCGTAGCCTTTAACCACTTCACGGTAAGCGTCCAGACCTTCGGCAAATTTCGCAACGTACTCGGTGTCGTAGAGATTCTCTTCGAGCAGCACGTAACCAAAGGCATTCACCAGCGCCATATTGCAGCCGTTTTTCAGTTGCAGATGCTGATCGGCAATACGCGCGGTTTCGATCCGGCGCGGATCGCAAACAATGATTTTCGCGCCATGTTCTTTGGCTTTAATCACACGACGCGCCACGATCGGGTGCGAATCGGCGCAGTTATAGCCGAACACCAACAGGCATTTTGAGTTTTCGATATCGCCGATGGAGTTACTCATCGCGCCATTACCCAGCGTCACCTGCAAACCTGCGACCGACGGCCCGTGGCAAACACGCGCACAGCAGTCAACGTTGTTGGTATGCAGCACACCGCGTGCAAACTTCTGCATCACATAGTTGGTTTCGTTACCTGTCCCACGTGACGAGCCTGTCGTCATAATTGAGCGTGGGCCATGCTGCTCTTTGATAGCTTTCAGGCGTTTAGCCGTGTAGCTAATCGCCTCTTCCCAGCTCACCGGCTGAAGCTTGCCGCCTTTTTCATAGCGGATCATTGGCTGCGTCAGACGCGGTGTTAGCAGCTTGGTATCGTTGAGAAAATCCCAGCCGTAATAGCCTTTCAGGCAGAGTTCATTTTGGTTAGTCACGCCATCAGCCGCTTCGGCACGGATAATTTTGTTCTTCTCAACAACCAGTTTCAGTTTGCAGCCTGCACCACAGTAAGGGCAGACGCTGGTAATTTTTTTCATCAGTAACAGACCTGTTAAAAGTTGAAAATTTCGTTCCCGTCAGGGGATGAAATTAGAAAATCAGGGATGAAGTTGCATCGAACGCAGCACGGCGGCGTTTTTCGGCACTCATTTGTTCAAGTTTATTGCGATCAACACAGATAATTGCGTTGGTTGGGCAGGCTTCCATACATGCCGGGCCTTCTGAACGGGTGTGGCAAAGGTCGCATTTATTCGCTTCGGCTTTTTCTGCCATCACGTTAAGACCTGCACCGCTGTTACGTACAACAGGGCGAACAACCACTTCCATTGCGCCATACGGGCAGGCAACCACACAGGTTTTGCAGCCGATGCAACGTTCTTGCATCACATTCACAAACCCATGCTCGCGGCTGATTGCGCCATTAGGACAAACGTTGGCGCATGGTGCGTCTTCGCACTGGCGGCACATTGTCGCGGTGGAAACATTCACGCCTTTAATCACATGAATACGTGGAAGGAAGGTTTGCGGTGTTAATACCGCGCAATCTTGTGCTTCCTGATGTGCTACGACACAGGCCACTTCGCAAGTGCGACAGCCAATACATTTGCTCGAATCAGCAATGATGAAACGGTTCATCATAGACTCCTGGATAGAGTGTTTTTTTATAAGACTGCTCTAGGCATACATAAAGTGTGCCAACTTTGAAACTAGCGTGATTCAAGGCTTTGCGTATTGATCGGGGGAGGGGTGACAGTGACTTCGACACATTTGACGATGTCATTTGGGCAGATGACAGAGAGTTCTGGAAAGCTGCTCGCAGTTCGTGCCAATAAGTAGAGAAATTGATTAGGGAAAGCTTCCCCTCTTGATATGTTTCAGGGAACGGAGGGGTTAGAATGTATACAATATTGACGCATGGAGCTGCTGCTGAAGAACTTGTTGCTTTGCCTTCACAATTGCGAGGCCGCATGTTTCGCTTAATTGAACGTCTGGCATCTGAAGGTAATCAGCTAAAAATGCCTCATAGCCGAGTCCTGGGAAATGGGCTTTTCGAACTACGAGTTGGTGACAAAGATATTGCTCGAGCGGTCTATGCTTTTAGTTATGGGCAAACCATTTATATTTTGCATGCCTTTACGAAAAAGACAGCTAAGACGCCGGCTAACGCAATCGACATTGCCCGGTTAAGGCTGAAGGAGTTTATGAAGTGAAACCACTCTCTCTTGATGAATTGAAAACAAAAATGCTTTCTGATGCGGAGTCCGTTCAGGCATATAACGAAGCCGATCAGGAGCTGATGCTGATTCAGGCACTTTATGAAATGCGTGAAAGAGCAGGGCTTTCGAAAACAGAGTTGGCTAACAAACTCGGGACAAATTCATCAGGTATTAGCCGTCTTGAGAAGAACCCACTTAGCGCTAGCGTGAAGACGCTTGAACGCTATGCTGCAGCCTGTGGCGCAAAGATCTCACTCAATATTCAGTACATGTGAGATCAAATGGTCGGATGCTGCTGCGCTAAACCTACAAAACCTGCAAGTCAGATAAGCGCAGCGTCACCCGGCAACTATTACTCGAACTCCGGCGCTTCTAAATCCGCAAAACCGCCTTTAGCTTCCCAGCCCGCCAGACGTTGATACACCGTTTCCACCGCCGCTTTTATCGCGTCGGTCATCGGGTAGTAAAAGCCGACAATATCAGGCTGAATGCCGAGGAAAATCACCTCGCCAACATCTTCTTTAATCTGATCGATTAAATAGTTAAGCGGCATGTTGTGGGTGGTCATCATAAACATTTCAGCGATATCGTCCGGGTCGATGACACGGATTTCGCCTGGGTTCAGTCCCATATCTGTGGCATCAACCAGCAGCAATCTTTCCGGGCGCAATTCGCGAATTGCCACCACATCATTTTCAGGAGCGGTGCCGCCGTCAATAACAATCCAGTCGCCTTGTGGGGCGGCCTGGCATTTCTCGGCAAGTAGCGGGCCTGCGCCATCGTCACCCATCATGCTGTTGCCGACACACAGTAAAACGTTAGTCATAGCGTCTCCGTACCATCAAATAAATGGCGGGTTCTTGTTGAATAGCTTGCAGCATATCGAGCAATTCCTGGCTCCACTCTTGCTGCTGCTCAGTTTGCGTGGGTTTGGCGGCATCAAACGCTTTCGCCAGTAAAACCACGTGGCTTTGGTCGATAACGATTTCACCGTAACGCGGCACACCTTCCATTTTGCGCCGCGCTTCGCTGCCTTCTTCAAGCGTGGAAATCCACGCTTTGTAAGGCTCATACGAGCAAACCAGATTCTCTTTCAGGCAGTCGATAACGCCGAGATGGTGGCCGATTGCCAGGCTGTAATAAACCACCTGTTGCGCATCACTCGGTGTGTTGTCGTTTTCATCGACAAACTTACGGCTAAGCTGGCAAAACACCACCGACTCGCTCATTACACGCGCTCCTGCTTAACCAGTGCTTCCAGATGCGTGACGATTTCAGTCAAACGCGGATCGTTCTCGTGTGCCAGCCATTGCTGAACACTACCGCCACCGGCGGTGAGGTTTTCCATATAGCTGTCAGCAATCTGGCGGCCATAGCGATAACCCGCAAGGCTGCGTGCGGCACGGTCGATACGAACACGCAATGGCTGAACCATATCCGGGTGCAGAATTTGCGCCGGTTGTGCATCCATTTCACTGGCTTCACGCGCGTGGATTTTTTGCTCCAGCAGACCAAGCGCCATCGCAAAACCATACAGCGTTGCCGCAGGCGTTGGAGGGCAACCCGGAATATAGACATCCACCGGAACGATTTTGTCGGTGCCGCCCCAGACGCAATACAGGTCGTGGAAGATACCGCCGCTGTTACCGCACGCGCCGTAGGAGATGCAAATTTTAGGGTCCGGCGCTGATTCCCAGGCACGTAGCGCGGGGGAACGCATGGCGCGAGTCACAGCGCCGGTAAACAGTAAAATATCCGCGTGACGAGGAGATGGAACAACTTTAATCCCGAAGCGTTCTGCATCGAAAAGTGGCGAAAGGGTAGCAAAAATTTCAATTTCGCAGCCGTTGCAACCGCCACAGTCAACGCGATAAACATACGCGGAACGCTTAATTTTTTTGAGCAGTGAGGCTTTCATGCTGGCGATGGATTCATCCACCGTCATTGGTACTGGCATGCCTTTATCGTCACGTGGACCGAGTAACATACTCATGAGCGCACCTCTCTTATCTGGCGGCTAAGATCGATTTGGTCGGAAGAGACCAGGCTTTGCTGGCGTTTGCATTCCGGGCAAGTTTCAAACGAGGTGCGATGCGCTTCGGCAAGCTTGTCGCCATTGTGCTCAAGCAAGGCAATCGCGTAATCAATCTCTTTTTGTACCGCGAAAGGCTTGCTGCACTGGCGGCAGTTGCACAGGTCAAAACGCGCCTGTTGCAGGAAGTCGGCTTTGTTCCAGACGGCCAGTTCGTATTCCTGAGAAAGCTTGATGGCAGCCGTTGGGCAAACTTCTTCACAGCGCGCGCAGAAAATGCAGCGCCCAAGGTTGAAGGTCCACGCCAGTTGCCCCGCCATGAGGTCGGTTTCCACCGTTAATGCGTTCGATGGGCAGGCGTTAACACACGCCGCACAGCCGATACATTGCTGTGGATTATGTTCCGGTTTACCACGGAAGTTCGGATCCACGGCTATCGGTTGTAGCGGGTACGACTCAGTGGCCACGCCGCCTTTAATGGCTTTTTTGATGAAGTTAAACATGGTGACTCCAGCTTATTTCAGCGGCGAATTGGTGCGCTCAATGCTGTAGCGCTCAAGCTCTTTGTACGGCACCACTTTGGTCTTGCGCTTACGCACATCGACAATCGTCATGCGGTCGGTACATGAGTAGCAAGGATCCAGGCTGCCGATGATCAATGGCGCATCAGAAACGGTGTTACCGCGCAGCATGTAACGCAGAGTTGGCCAGTTGGCATACGTTGCCGCACGGCAGCGCCAGCGATACAACTTCTGGTTATCGCCAGTCATTGACCAGTGAATATCGTCACCGCGTGGTGCTTCGGAGAAGCCAAGGGCGAAGCGGTTTGGAATGTAGGTGAAACCATCTACAGCCAGTGGGCCGCCAGGCAGGTTATCGAGACCGAAATCAATCATGTTCAACGCGGTATAGACTTCGTTGATACGCACTTTCAGGCGTGAAAGCACGTCGCAGCCTGTTTCGCTGTGAACTTCCATTGGCAGCAAACCGTAACCAACGAACGGGTGATCAGCGCGGGTATCACGAGCGTGACCGCTGGCGCGAACCATTGGGCCGACGTTACTGAAATCGCGGGCGATTTGCGGGTCAAGGCGGCCAATGCCGACGGTGCGCTGTTCGATGTTTGGCGTGGTCATCAGAATATCGACCAGATCTTTCACTTCGCGACGCATCTGTTGGGCAAGCTGGCGCGTCTGGATCATGTCATCTTTCAACAGATCGCGACGAATCCCGCCGATCAGGTTCAGGCCATAAGTCTTACGTGCGCCGGTGAGGATTTCCGCCATTTTCATGGACATCTCACGCACGCGGAAGAACTGCATAAAGCCTGAGTCGAAGCCAACAAAGTGACAAGCCAGGCCGAGGTTCAGCAGGTGGCTGTGCAGGCGTTCAACTTCCAGCAAGATGGCGCGGATCATCTGGGCGCGTTCTGGCACCACGATACCCATCGCGTTCTCAACTGAGGTGGTGTACGCGGTGCTGTGGGCGAAGCCGCAGATGCCACATACGCGGTCAGACAAGAAGGTGACTTCGTTGTAACCCATGCGGGTTTCAGCCAGTTTTTCCATGCCACGGTGGACGTAGAACAGGCGGTAATCGGCGTCGATAATGTTTTCGCCATCAACGAACAGACGGAAGTGACCTGGTTCATCGCTGGTTACGTGCAGTGGGCCAATCGGCACCACGTTGTTCTTCTTGCTGCCCAACTCATTGATGAACTGGTAAGTTTCCTGATCGCTGGTTGGTGCCGGGCGCTGACGGTAATCCATGCTGTCTTTACGCAGTGGATACAGGTCATCTGGCCAATCATCTGGCAGCACTAAACGGCGCTCATCCGGCAGGCCAACAGGTTGCAGGCCGTACATATCACGCACTTCACGCTCACCCCAAACCGCAGCAGGAACGCGTGGTGTAACGGATGGGAACTCTGGTTTGTCAGCGTCGACTTCTACGCGCACGGTGATCCAGCATTTCACGCCGGTTTCCATCGAAAGCACGTAATACACCGCATAATTGCCGCACAACTGGCGTTCGTCGTTACCGAACAATACGGATAACCAACCGCCTTGCTGGTAGTAAAGCCACTCCACCACTTCTGGCAGCATGTTGAGCTTCACGGTGACGGTGATTTGGTCTTTGGTTTGCCACGCTTCGTCGATCACCGCATGAGGAAATTGCTTATGCAGTGCGGCGAGATAATGTTGACCAATCTTTTCTTCAGACATAGATAAATTCTCTTAAATCACGCCGCCAGCAAGGAGACGAAGGCTAAAAAGGCAAAGCCAAAACCGGCCCAGGTAACTGTTGAGGCTTCCAGCATGCGCAAGCGCGCCATGCTGTTTTCAAACAGCGCGATAATCAGCACGCCAGCAACCAGTTTTACTGCCGCCAGAACCAGCGCAATCACGAGGCCGCCCCAGCTAAATTCGCTCATCTGGCCCCATGGCAAAAACACGCCAACAAACATCTGCAGCACGACCAATTGCTTGAGGGAAATCCCCCATTTCAGCACCGCAAAACCTGCGCCGCTGTACTCGGTCAGCGGGCCTTCCTGCAACTCTTGCTCAGCTTCTGCGAGGTCGAACGGCAGCTTGCCCATTTCGATAAACGTGGCGAAGGCACAAGCAGCGAGTGCCAGAATCAGCGTCAAACTCTGCGCGGCAGGCCAGTGGTAGATGGTGGAGGCGATATTGCTGATATGTGTGCTGCCAGCAACTTGTGCCGCAACCCACAACCCCAGAATCAGGATAGGCTCAACCAGCACACCAAGCATCGCTTCACGGCTGGCACCAATGCCGGTAAACGGGCTACCGGTATCCAGGCCTGCAATTGCAAAGAAGAAACGCGCGATGGCGAATAGGTAGATAAGCGTTATCAAATCACCCAGTGAAGGCAGTGGTGAATAGAGCGTGACGACCGGCAGTGCGGTAGCAATGGTCAGCATCACGCCAACCATCACAAACGGCATCAGACGGAACACCCAACCGGACGCGGCCGGGGCCACGCTTTGGCGGCTGAACAATTTGAACAGGTCACGGTATTCCTGCATCACGCCCGGCCCACGGCGGTTGTGCATGCGGGCGCGAGTGACGCGGGTAATACCGGACAGCAGTGGCGCGACGGCAAACAGAACCAGCGCCTGAATCAACGAAAAGAAAATGGTATTCATCTCAGGCTCCTTAAGCGCAAACCGCAACCAGCAACACGGCCAGTTCGATCATCGCCAGGCGACGGAACGTACCGGCAAGGCAATCACACTGCCAGCCAGGTACCCATTTCACCGGGTTCAGGGTTTTGCGCAGTTTCAGCAGTGGCGCGAACGCCGCTTTGACTGGTTGAGCAAAACCACCCGCAGTAATCACCATCGCTTGTTCGTGGTCGTAGCCACAAACCCAGGCCGTGCCGCGCGAACGGTTTGGCAGGCGATCGCCACGGAAAATCACCATCAGAATGAATGGCAGCAGTGGGCTGGCAATCAGCAGCAGGGTGATCATCGGTTGTGAAACGGTGGTGTTTGCGGTTTCCAGCGGCAGTGGAATCGCGTTTTGCAGCAGTGGAATCAGCCAAGGAGCGGCAACACCGGCAATCACACAACATGCTGCAAGGGCCGCCACACTCAGGTTCATCAGGAACGGTGCAGACGTCGCGTTTTCAGCTTCTGGTGTGCGTGGTGCGCCAAGGAAGGTGACGCCATAGACTTTCGCCATACACATCACTGCCAGTGCGCCAGTAATCGCCAGGCCTACAGCCAGCATTGGGCCTAAGAAACGTGCGATAAACAGCGGCAAGGTGCCAAGGTGGAAGAACGACTGGTAAATAACCCACTCGCCAGCAAAGCCATTAAGCGGAGGCAGTGCGGCCATCGCCATTAAGCCAACAAGCATTGCGATGGAAATCAGCGGCATACGCTTGCCGATACCACCGAGTTTTTCGATGTCGCGATGACCAGTACGGAACCACACCGCGCCTGCGCCAAGGAACAACGTGGTTTTGAATACGCTATGGTTGAACAGGTGATACAGGCCACCAATCATGCCGAGCGCAACCAGCGTGGATTCATTCAGCGCAAGACCCATCATGCCGCAGCCCAGGCCGAGTAGAATAATGCCGATATTCTCAAGGGAGTGGTAAGCCAGCAGACGGTTGATATTGTGTTCCATCAGCGCATACAGGCCGCCAATAAACGCAGTAATCATCCCCAGAATGACGACCAGAACACCCCACCACAGCGGCATAGTGTTGCTGATGAGCGAGAAACTCATGATGCCGTACAGGCCAATTTTCAGCACAACGGCAGAGAATAATGCAGCAGCCGGAGCAGATGCATTGGCGTGTGCCTGAGGTACCCAACCATGAAGTGGGATAATGCCTGCCATCAAACCAAAACCAACCAGGCCCAGCAGCCAGACAACAGAGCTAATCGGCGCGCCGTTGGTCATCAGGTGCAATTCGGCGTAACTCAACGTGCCGTACTGGTTCCACAGCAACCAGCACGCAACCGCCAGCAGCACGGTGCCGAGACGGCCCAGCGCAAACCACAACTGCCCGGACTTCTGGCAGCCAGTCAGGAAGTAGCCGCTCAGTGCGACAATTTCTGCCAGCACAACTAACATGCCGATATTATCGGCCACCAGTGCTGCCACCGCTGCGGCCATCACCAGGTTTACCAACAAGCCATTAGCTTTAACGGCGTGATGACGATGCCAGTCGATATTAAACAGAGAGATAAACAGACCCGGCAGACCCAGCGTTACCAGCCAGATGCCGTTAAAGGCGTTGAGCTGTAGATGCAACTGCCAAACTTGCGCCATACCGCTAAACCCGGTTAACGCATCGAAACCGGCAATCAGTACCAGTACAGAGCTAATTGCGCCACCAAGCCCAGCAATAACGCCGCTCAGCGGTTTATTAAATGCCGTGATACCTGCCAGAATTGCACTTAGCAGAAAGCCCATCAGCGCCCAATGAATCAGGATAAAAGCACTCATTTTTTCACCTCTGGTTGGGTAAACAGAGTGAGATCGCCAAGCGTCGTGCCCAGAGTCAGTTCACGTTTAAGTTTGCTTGATTTGGCAATGTCATTGTTATCAACCACGCGCAGCGCTTTGGTTGGGCAGGTGCGTACGCACGCCGGACCATCTTCATCGAAACTGCACATGTCGCATTTCACCGCGATTGCGCGAATGCCAGGCACCCAGTCAATAAGCGTACTGACACGCGCAGGGGCCGGTGGCGCAGGTGGCGCTTTCGGGCTGTTAGCGTTTGCCGGGATATGAATAGGACGGCTGCCGGAGAATTCGATAGAGCCGAATGGGCAGGCGATAGCGCACAGTTTGCAACTTACGCACAGGCTTTCATTAAGCTGTACGGCCCCATCGATGCGGGTGATGGCATTAGCCGGGCAAACGCCCGCGCAAGGCGCATCTTCGCAGTGGTGGCACATTTGCGGTGCGGAATCATTAGCATCACGCATGACTTTCAGGCGCGGCATAGATTGCAGGCCATGCAGACGGTGCGTTTCAGAGCAAGCCGCCTCACAGGTGTGGCAACCCATGCAAAGTTTGGAGTCGGCGATAATAAAGCGATTCACCAGGTCTTCCTTAGAACACGTCATCAATTTTGACGAAACTGTGCCGACGGCTGTCGTTTCGACAGTTTTCGACACCCAACATGGCTATCAGGCCTGAGCGCTTTGTTGTAGCTGCCCCATCGATACCGGAGTATCGGTGTGAACGGCGCTGTACAAGCTTTCGTACACCGGGTGAATTTTTTCGAGGTAATGCTCGAGAACACTTTCACGGTTACGGTTGCTGATGCTGTTATCGATGCGGCCTTCGTCATCAAGGATTGCTTTGGCAATCAATACTCTATCTTCGCCATTACGCTTCTCAACGTAGTACTCGATGGTATGGCTGTTGAAGCCTTCGGCCAGGCGCACGTGAATGACGAAATGGTCAAATAAGAAGAAGCGCAGGGAATCATCAGGATTGCACCCTACGGCGTGATGCAGTTTTGCTTTAGAAAGGGTGATGCCCTGAATCAAGCTATTGCAGTAATGTTGCCATTGCGCGAGCAAGCGCTGGTGCTTGTCGGCAATGTATTCGGCTTTTTCGCTCAGTTCCCAAATGTTCATTATTAAATCACTCTGTTTTTGCTGTTGCGTCTACAGAGCACGTTTCGTGCCAATATTGTATTTTGTTGAAATTATTGATTTTTGTATTAATAAGATACAAATAGCCACAGGAATGACATGTCATTTCGTCATGTTTGACGGGGGAATGTCGCCATTGTTTATACTTATGCTTGGAATGGTGATTTTCCGTTCACCCGACAGTTCTCCGATCCTACATATATCTGCGAACGGTGAACGTGCCAGGTGGCTCACGCCAGCCCCCTTGATATGTTCACCGTTCACAAATCCATGCGGGATCGAAGAACGTCCGGGTGAACGGAAAACCTCCATACCCTATATATCTCGTATGGGCATCGCCCCCAAATTCCTGGCATCATCCTTGCATTACCTCCAGCAGACATCCCCGGAGGCAATATGCACGAAATCACCCTCTGCCAACGCGCACTGGAACTCATCGAAGCTCAAGCCCGCCAACACGGCGCCACCCGCGTTACTGGTGTTTGGCTTGAAGTAGGCGCTTTCTCATGCGTTGAGCAAAGCGCACTGGAGTTCTGTTTCGAATTAGTGTGCCGCGACACATTAGCCGAAGGCTGCCAGCTTCATATTCACCAACAAGAAGCGGAGTGCTGGTGCTACGACTGCCAGCAACACATCACCTTGTTAACCCAGCTGGTACGGCGCTGCCCGTTGTGCGAAGGCAGCAATTTACGCGTAGTGGCAGACGATGGCGTGCAGATCAAGCGTCTGGAAGTGGAGGAGACGAATCATGTGTAGTACTTGTGGTTGCGCTGAAGGCAACTTGTATATAGAAGGCGACGAGCGCAACCCGCACTCAGGATTCCGTAGCGCACCTTTCGCGCCAGCTGCGCGCGCAACAATGCAAATTACAGGGGTGAAATTTGCCCCCACCGCCGATGAACAAGGCGACCTGCATTATGGCCACGGTGCCGCAGGCACCCACGCGCCGGGTATGACTCAGCGACGTATGTTGGAAATCGAACTTAACGTGCTGGATAAAAATAACCAGCTCGCAATGTATAACCGTGAACAGTTTGCGAAACAGCAACAGCTGGTCCTGAACCTGGTTTCAAGCCCGGGTTCCGGCAAAACCACATTGCTGACCGAAAGCCTGAAGCGCCTGCACGGCAATGTGCCTTGCGCCGTTATTGAAGGCGATCAGCAAACGGTGAACGATGCCGAGCGTATTCGTGCTACCGGCACGCCAGCCATTCAGGTGAATACCGGTAAAGGCTGCCATCTCGACGCGCAGATGATTCGTGATGCCATGCAGCGACTGCCGCTTGAGCGCAACGGCATTCTGTTTATCGAAAACGTCGGCAACCTGGTGTGCCCGGCGAGTTTTGACCTTGGCGAACGCCATAAAGTGGCGGTGCTTTCCGTGACCGAAGGTGAAGACAAACCGCTTAAGTATCCGCATATGTTTGCCGCCTCTTCATTAATGCTGCTTAACAAAATCGACTTGCTGCCATATTTGCAGTTCGATGTTGAGAAGTGCCTCGACTACGCCCGCCAGGTGAATCCGAATATTGAAATCCTGTTGGTTTCTGCGACCAGCGGCGAAGGCATGGATGAGTGGCTTAATTGGCTGGAGACGCAACGATGTGTATAGGCATTCCGGGCCAGATTGTTGAAAAACTGCCAGACGGCAGCGCCAAAGTAGATGTGTGTGGTATCAAACGCGATGTAAACCTGATGCTGGTGGGCGATGCGCAAATCGGCCAGTGGGTGCTGGTTCATGTTGGTTTTGCGATGGCGATTATTGATGAAGCCGAAGCTCGCGACACCTTAGATGCCCTGCAAAACATGTTCGAAGTGGAACCCGATGTCGGCGGCCTGCTGTTTGGGGAAGAACGCGGATGATGCACTTCGTTGACGAATACCGTGCGCCGGAAAAAGTCATGCAGCTTATTGATGTGCTGCGTGAACGCGCCCCAAAACTGACTTACACCGCCGAGCGTCCTCTGCGCATTATGGAAGTCTGTGGCGGCCATACTCACGCTATCTTTAAGTTTGGCCTCGACCAGTTGCTGCCCGAAAACATTGAGTTTATCCACGGACCGGGTTGCCCGGTTTGCGTGCTACCGATGGGGCGCATTGATGCGTGTATTGAAATCGCCAGCCATCCGGAAGTGATTTTTTGCACTTTTGGCGATGCGATGCGTGTGCCGGGTAAAAACGGTTCGCTGATGCAGGCCAAAGCGCGTGGCGCAGATGTGCGCGTGGTTTACTCGCCAATGGACGCCCTGGCGATTGCGAGCCATGACCCAGATCGCAAAGTGGTATTTTTCGGCCTCGGTTTTGAAACAACGATGCCGACCACCGCGATTACGCTCAAACAAGCGAAAGCGCAGGGCATTAATAATTTTTACTTTTTCTGCCAGCATATTACGCTTATTCCAACGCTGCGTAGCTTGCTGGAGCAGCCGGATAACGGCATTGATGCCTTCCTGGCTCCCGGCCACGTCAGTATGGTGATTGGCACCGAAGCCTATGATTTTATTGCCACCGAGCATCAGCGCCCGCTGGTGGTTGCTGGATTTGAACCACTGGATTTGCTGCAAGGTGTGGTGATGCTGGTTGAGCAAAAAATCCATCAAAACAGCAAGGTGGAGAACCAATACAAACGTGTGGTGCCGGATGCTGGTAATAACCTTGCGCAGGAAGCTATTGCAGACGTCTTTACCGTGCGTGGTGATGCTGAATGGCGTGGGCTAGGTACTATTAGCGATTCTGGCGTTCAACTGACTGACGAATATCGTCAGTTCGATGCGGAAGATCATTTCAAACCCGCACCGCAGCAGGTTTACGACGACCCGCTCGCCCGTTGTGGCGATGTGCTCACCGGGCGCTGCAAACCGCATCAATGCCCGATGTTTGGCAAAACCTGTAATCCACAAAATGCCTTTGGCGCACTGATGGTGTCATCTGAAGGGGCATGTGCTGCCTGGTATCAATATCGCAGCCAGGAGTGTGAAGCATGAAAACAATCGAATTGGCCCACGGCAGCGGCGGCCAGGCAATGCAAAAATTGGTAGCTGACTTGTTTATGCAGGCGTTTGATAATCCCTGGCTTGCTGAGCAAGAGGATCAGGCGCGTTTACCGCTGGCTGAACTCACCGCAAGCGGCGATCGCCTGGCATTTTCAACCGACAGCTATGTAATCGACCCGCTGTTTTTCCCCGGCGGCGATATAGGCAAGTTAGCCATTTGCGGTACGGCGAACGATGTAGCTGTCAGCGGTGCAACGCCACGCTGGTTATCCTGCGGGTTTATCCTTGAAGAAGGCTTGCCGCTTGAAACACTGGAGCGTGTGGTTACCAGTATGGCGGCTACCGCAAAAGCGGCGGGTATTGTGGTGGTTACCGGTGATACCAAAGTCGTGCAGCGTGGAGCGGCAGATAAGCTGTTTATCAATACGGCTGGGATTGGCGCCATTCCCGTAGGTTTGAACTGGGGTACGCAACAGATCGGCGTGAGTGATGTGCTGATTGTCAGCGGAACTCTGGGCGACCACGGAGCGACTATCCTAAATCTGCGAGAATCGCTGGGTCTGGAAGGTGCGCTAATCAGTGACTGTGCGGTGCTGGCACCTCTGATCGCGCCACTGCTCAATATTCCCGGGGTTAAAGCATTGCGTGACGCGACGCGCGGCGGCGTGAATGCTGTACTGCATGAGTTTGCAGCGTCGTGTGGTTGTGGAATGGAAGTGGCGGAAAGTCAGCTGCCATTGAACCCGGCGGTGCGTGGTGTTTGTGAATTGCTTGGTCTCGATGCGCTTAATTTTGCCAATGAAGGTAAATTGGTTATCGCTGTAGAGCGTGAATCTGCTGAAGCGGTACTTACAGCACTGCGTGCTCACCCTTTAGGAAGGGACGCGGCAATTATTGGTGATGTTGTTGAACGTAAAGGTGTACGTGTCGCCGGGCTATATGGTGTAAAACGGACATTAGATTTGCCGCATTCAGAGCCGCTGCCACGCATTTGTTGACCTAAGCCAGGAGCGCTGTGTGCCGTCCTGGCTACACTAAAGCGTCTAGCGCCATTTATATGATAAATATATTCCCTACCCGGTAACTCACCGGGTCTATTTTTTGGATGAGCAAAATGCCATACACACCGATGAGTGATCTCGGGCAGCAGGGCCTATTTGATATTACGCGTACCCTGTTGCAGCAACCTGATCTCCCGGCACTTGCCAATTGCCTGACTCAATTGGCAAAACAAGGTGCGCTGGCGAACAGAGTGAATATTCTGCTTTATCATCCGCTACATCAGCGCGTGGCCTTCTATGGCATGGATAAACACGGCAAAGAACTGCATTACGAAGATGAAATGGTGCTGGCTAATGGGCCGGTGCGGCGTGTGCTTTCGCGCCCGGAAGCGTTGATTTGTACTCAGGAAGAGTTCAATGACACCTGGCCACAGGTGATGAACCTTGAACTGTATGCGCCCTTTGGTCGTTACTGTCTGTTGCCGCTTGCCGCAGAAGGGAAAATCTTTGGCGGCTGCGAGTTTATTCGCGACAACGATACTGCCTGGACAGATAAAGAACTCAACCGCATGCATACCCTGGCCCATGTTGTGGCCCTGGCTGCGGAACAAATCCAAAACCGTATCGACTCAAATCTAGGTTACCAACAACTGTGCCGCGAACGTGACGATTTCCGTATCCTGGTTGCAGTGACAAACGCGGTACTTTCTAAGCTCGATCTTGATGAACTTATAAGCGAGATCGCCAACGAGATTCACCACTATTTCTCGATAGACTCGATAAGTATCGTGCTACGCGGAAACCGCAAAGATCGCCTTACCGTCTATTCCACCCATTTCGTGAAAGAACAGTCGCCAATCCACGATCAGAGTGATGTCGCTTTAGGGGGGACACTTTCTGAACGGGTATTCAAAAGCGGTGAAATGCTGCTATTGAATCTGCATCACGGTGACCAACTCGCGCCATATGAGCGCATGTTGTTTGAAATGTGGGGTAACCAAATTCAGACGCTGTGTCTGCTGCCTCTCACTTTTGGCAATAACATTGTGGGTGTGTTGAAGCTGGCGCAATGTGAAGCGGGCGTCTTTACTCCGCAAAACCTCAAGCTTATGCGCCAGATTGCGGAACGTATTGCCATTGCAGTAGATAACGCGCTGGCGTATCAGGAAATCAATCGCCTGAAAGAAAACCTGGTCGACGAGAACCTCTATCTCACCGAGCAAATCAATAATGTCGCCAGTGATTTTGGTGAGATTATTGGCCGCAGCGACGTGATGTCGAATGTGCTTAAACAAGTCGAGATGGTAGCCAAAAGCGACAGTACGGTGCTGATCCTCGGCGAAACGGGTACCGGTAAAGAGCTGATTGCTCGCGCTATTCACAACCTGAGCGAACGCAACAGCCGTCGTATGGTGAAAATTAACTGTGCGGCGATGCCTGCCGGGTTGCTGGAAAGCGACTTGTTTGGTCATGAGCGCGGTGCATTTACCGGTGCAAATACTCAACGTATCGGGCGGTTTGAACTGGCAGATAAAAGCTCGCTGTTCCTTGATGAAGTTGGCGATATGCCACTGGAGTTACAGCCTAAGCTGTTGCGTGTGCTACAGGAGCAGGAATTTGAACGCCTTGGCAGCAACAAAGTTCAGCAGGTCGATGTACGCCTGATTGCCGCCACCAACCGCAATCTGAAAGAGATGGTGAGTGAGCGTGAATTCCGAAGCGATCTCTATTATCGCCTGAACGTGTTCCCGATTATGTTGCCACCGCTCCGTGAGCGCCCGGAGGATATTCCGCTGTTGGTGAAATCTTTCACCTTCAAAATCGCCCATCGTATGAACCGTAATATTGACAGTATTCCAGCCGAAACCTTGCGCGCACTCAGCCGTATGGATTGGCCAGGTAATGTGCGTGAACTGGAAAATGTGATTGAACGAGCGGTTCTGTTAACTCGCGGCAATGTGTTGCATCTTTCCTTGCCTGAGATGGACTACCAGCAGCTGGAAGAAAAACCGATGCAGCTTGTCGCGAGCGAAGAAATCCGCGAAGGCGAAGATGAAGCGCAGAGAATTTTGCGTGTGCTGAAAGAAACCAATGGTGTGGTTGCCGGCGCACGTGGTGCGGCACAGCGATTGGGATTAAAACGCACGACGTTGCTTTCACGTATGAAACGTTTGGGGATTGATAA
>NZ_LXEP01000019.1 GCF_001654835.1 Buttiauxella gaviniae ATCC 51604 | reverse complement strand
TATTACGAATCCGCGAAGGCGAAGATGAAGCGCAGAGAATTTTGCGTGTGCTGAAAGAAACCAATGGTGTGGTTGCCGGCGCACGTGGTGCGGCACAGCGATTGGGATTAAAACGCACGACGTTGCTTTCACGTATGAAACGTTTGGGGATTGATAAAGAGAAGATTTAGCCGGAAACTGGCTATATCCGTCCTACTTCAAATTGCGTCTTTGTTGGCCGCGCTCACTTGCCGCCGCGACGCAATTCGAATTATTTTGGGTATAAACCTACTTTTCTAACCTGGTAATGACGAATCATGGCACTGATCCCGAAAAACTATACGCGGCTGGAAAGCGGCTATCGTGAGAAAGCATTAAAAATCTACCCGTGGGTGTGCGGGCGTTGTTCACGTGAGTTTGTTTATTCAAACTTGCGCGAGCTGACGGTTCACCATATCGATCATGACCACACTAATAACCCGGAAGATGGCAGCAACTGGGAACTTCTGTGTCTGTATTGCCACGATCATGAGCACTCAAAATACACCGAAGCTGACCAATACGGCACAACCGTGGTCGCGGGCGAAGATGCACAGAAAGACGTGGGTGAAGCGACCTACAATCCGTTTGCAGATTTAAAGTCGATGCTTAATAAGAAGAAGTAGTTATCAGGTGGGCAAACATTACTGTGGCCCACCTTTTACATTTTTAATTCTCTGATTCTTCATCATCTACTATTTCCGCCAAGATCGTTGTCAGTCCCTCAGGGAATATCACCTCGTCAGTCTCTAGCAACTCTGATTGCGTCCACCATTTCTGCTGGCTTATCACCCGTTTTTCGTTTTCACTCCAACCCGCCTGTGAAAGCTCACTTTCAGAAGCATTGATGACATAAAAGCGCTCATCAGCCTGTACTGTTTCACCACTCGGTAGTTGCATCATGAATGTGCGTCGTGCAACAGATGGCCCGCACTCAAGCCTTACGAGGCCAGTTTCCTCGTGCAATTCGCGAATGGCTGCTTGTTCAAATGATTCACCGGGTTCAAGGCCGCCTCCGGGCGTTGCCCAATAAACTTTTCCTTCCAGCGCATCATCACGATGAGAAAAACGAAATAATAGTACCGCACCGCTATTGTTGAGGATGAGCAAGCGAGAAGAAGGGCGAGTACGAATCTTCATTTTTTGTCCCGGCACTCCAGATCACCGCTAGAGATTTAAAGTTTCCATTATTATTAAGATATATTGATGGGCATGAAGAAAAAAACACAAGAAAAACCTGTATTAATTATTTGATGGTTTTAAAAAAATAATATATGAGTAGCTCGGAAAGCAATTGGTAATAAAGAGGTTTTTTAAGGCATTGTTTTATATAAACAATATAAAGTAACGATAAAAATAGTAACGCTACTAAACGTATTTCAGGCTAATACCTATCAGGAATTATGATTTTGACCTAAAAATTTAGACGTAATATAATGGCGCTACTTTCGTATTTATCCTATGTTAATAAAATGTGCGGCTATTGTGCCAGTCCTACGCATTTAATGAATTTCTCTAATGTTTTGTGGAAATTTCTACATTCTCCATATGGGCAACTTTGCTAAAAAGAAATAAGGTATTGCCATGAGTATCGAAGTTATCATTATGTTCTTAACAGCGATGACTGCCCTCCTTATCGCTCGTCAGCTTGCCTTGAAGTGTGGTTTGGTTGACAAGCCCGGTGGGCGTAAGCAACACAAAGGAGAAATTCCGTTAGTCGGTGGGATATCATTCTACTGTGCCATAGTGGTTTTTTTCCTATTTTGGCCTGAAGTTCTACCGCACACAGAAACACATTTTATTCCCTACTTAATCAGTATCTCGCTACTGCTTTTCGTCGGTATTGCCGATGATCGTTTCGACTTACCGGTGATACCACGCGTGTTTATCCAGGCATTGTCTGCAGTTGTGATTATGGTTGATGGTTTATATCTTCATACACTAGGCCATGTGTTGGGTGGGTACGAACTCGTGCTCGGCCCAGTAGGTTACCTGGTGACGCTTTTCGCCACCTGGGCTGCAATCAACGCTTTTAATATGGTTGATGGTGTAGATGGCCTACTCGGCTCCGTTGCTAGTGCAACATTTGCGGCTTTGATGGTGGTCTTCCTACTGGCTGGTTCACATTTGCGTGCCATGTGGTGTTTCTTGATGATTGTTGCCTTAATCCCTTATTTAATGCTCAACATGGGGTTAATCGGTAATAAACGCTTCAAAGTATTCATGGGTGATGCTGGAAGTATGGTGATTGGTTTTACGATGCTCTGGCTGGTGATACTTGGAAGCCAGGGCGGCGAAGCTGTGATGGCTCCCGTTACGGCTCTGTGGGTAATAGCTCTACCACTGATGGATATGGTGACTATCATGGTGCGTCGCATTCGCCGTGGACATAGCCCTTTCCGTCCTGACCGCGATCATTTACATCATATTTTAATGCGTAGTGGGTTAACGGCTCGCCAGACTGTGCTGGTTATGACTCTACTCACGGCAATTTTTGCTGGTTTCGGGATTGTGCTTTCCCAAATTGGTGTCGCGGAGTGGTTCTCTCTGGTCGTGTTCCTTAGCTTATTTACAGGTTATTTGGTGGTAAATAATAAGCTCCAAAAACGTAATCCAGATTTGAGAGCAAAAATTGGCCAGCAGTATAACGCTACTGCTAGTGCCGATATACCAACAGGTAACTGATAATTCAGCCTACTAAAAGTACAAAACCCACTCATTGTGGGTTTTGTACTTTTAGTCCTGGGAGCGGTCTTTATCAGCATTTACGCTCAATCCGAATTAATATGTATCTTACAGTAACGTCGCTTCCATGCTGCTGGTGTCAATCCCATCGCTTTACGAAACACTTTCCTGAAATACCCCACGTCCTGGAATCCGCAACGTTCGGCAACTTCGCTAAGCGAGCAGGAGTCAGTAATCAGCATTTTCTCTGCACTTAGTACACGCTGGCGGTGAATGGCTTCGGTAATGGTTAACTGGAATGTCTGGCGATAAACACGGCCTAGATAATCCGCATTGCAATGTAACTTATCGGCGAGTGTGGAGGTGGAAATCGGCAGATGAAACTGCGTACGAATGAGCTGCTGTGCTTTGTACGCTAATGCAACTCCGCTGTTATCTGGCTGAGGGTTATCATTCGCGGCTACGGAAAGTTGTTGCATGATCAGCAATAAAATTAATTCCAGAGCACCGCTGCGGTTGATGGCTTCTTGCTCGCTTAAAAACTGGCGAAATAAAGAAATAACATATTGTGGGTTATGGACTTTCCCATGTTGTGGCAGGGAGATGAGCGAAGCGGGTAATTCTGTTTGTGATTCGTGCTGCGGATTAATTTCAAAGTGCAGCCAGTAGAATTTTAAATCCGCCGGGAAGGTTCCGACTCCGACGTGTTTTCTGTGAGGCCAAAGTAGCAGGCTTTCTCCCTCTTTTACGCTGAACTGCGTGTCATCCTCACGGATCGTAAGTGTCCCTTTTTCAACGAAAATCATTTCCCATGAGTCCAGTTTTCGCTGCGGGTGGTTACCCACGCCACGGGAAATAAACAAGCCACCGTTTTGCACGGAAATGGGTAAATTAATTTTTAAATCAAGCAATTACGATTTTCCTCAAGCCACTTCATCAACCTAGTGTAGATAAGAAATACAGGGTGCAGTTATCGGTGCTGGTATTTGGCGATCTCCCTCACAGTTTTATCTTCAGGTCGGAATCGTCACCTTTTTATACTTTGTTATCGCCTTGTTGATACTTAGATTGAATGCAAAATTATTCGGGTCATTTGCAAATACAAAAATAATAACTCCAGACTTCTTACCCGATGCGAGGCGTAAATCATGACCTCTACCCCTATAGATAATATTGCTACTTCGACGTTAAGTGACCGACTCTCCATACGCGAGAAAATAGGTTATGGATTAGGTGATGCAGGCGGCACCGTCATTACCTGCCTAATCATGAACTTCCTGACCTTTTTCTACACCGATGTGTTTGGTTTGACCCCGGCAATTGTCGGCACATTGTTTATCGCACTGCGTGTCTTTGACGCTATTTCCGATCCGTTAATGGGAATTCTTGCTGATCGAACCCAGAGCCGCTTTGGTCGCTTCCGTCCCTGGCAACTGTGGGTTGCTGTACCTATTGGCATTATCGGCGTATTGACCTTCACCGTGCCTGACCTTAGCTCCAACATGAAAATCCTTTGGGCATTCGGAACTTACCTTTTACTTTCAGTTGGCTATACCGCGATTAACGTCCCCTACTGTGCGCTGATCAATACCATGACCACACGCCATGATGAGGTCATTTCCTGCCAGTCCTGGCGCTTTGTACTTTGTGGGGTTGCAGGCTTCCTGGTTTCAGTTGGCCTCCCGTGGTTGGTAGAAATCATCGGCCAGGGCAATGCCGTAAAAGGCTACCAGATGGGCGTCGGTATTTTATGTGCGGTCGCGGTCGTGATGTTCTTGTGCTGCTTCTTCTGGGTTCGCGAACGTGTGCCATTGGCGCTGATGGGCAAATTCACGCTGCGTGAGCACCTGGCGGGTTTGCGCAAAAACGACCAGTTACTGCTGAGCCTGGTGATGTCGTTCCTGCTGATTAACGTCTTTAACCTGCGCGGCGGCGGCTACATGTACTTCATCACTTATGTGCTGCAAGGTAGTGCCGGGTTTGCTTCGCTGTTCTTTACCATGGTGACCTTTGCCTCGATTCTCGGTGCTGTGATTGTTAACCCTCTGGCCAAGCGCTTTGATACTGTAAAGCTTTATTACTACACCAATCTCGTACTGGCAGTGCTCGCGTTTGGAATGTGGCTTCTGCCTACCGGCCCATCTTTCCAGACGCTGTGGTTACTGGTGATTCTGGCTAACGGCATCATTCTTGGTTTCACCTTACCGCTGCACTTTTCCATAATGGCCTTTGCTGATGATTACGGTGAGTGGAAAACCGGCGTGCGTTCCTCGGGCATGAATTTTGCCTTTAACCTGTTCTTTATCAAACTTGCCTGGGCTGCGAGTGCTGGGATCTTAAGCCTGGTCTTTATATTCGTTGCTTATAAGCCAGGACTAGAACACCAGACGCATGCTTCGCTTCAAGGCATTACCGCGCTGGAAACCCTGCTACCAGCAGCATTTCACTTATTATTGGCTCTGGCGATTCGCCGTTGCCGTCTGAATAATCCAATGATGGCGAAAATTTCTACTGACCTACGTCAGCGCCATGTCCAGACAGCCTGAGGAGTTGTTATGAATCAGCCAGATGTATTACAGGAAGTTGACCTGCACAAACTTAAAGTAACCGATGCGTTTTTGGGACAGTACCAACGCCTGGTGCGCGATGTGGTGATTCCTTATCAGTGGGATGCCCTAAACGACCGTATTACTGAGGCAGACCCAAGCCATGCTATCGAAAACTTTGAAATAGCGGCAGGTCGCAAAGATGGCGAGTTCTACGGCATGGTTTTTCAGGATAGCGATGTAGCGAAATGGCTGGAGGCAGTGGCATGGTCACTGTGCCAGAAGCCAGATGAGGATCTTGAGAAAACCGCAGATGAAGTTATCGAACTGGTGGAAGCAGCACAGTGTGAAGATGGTTACCTAAACACCTATTTCACCGTAAAAGCGCCAGAGGAACGCTGGACTAATCTTGCCGAGTGCCATGAGCTTTATTGCGCAGGGCATATGATTGAAGCGGGTGTCGCCTTCTTCCAGGCAACAGGAAAGCGCCGTCTATTGGGTGTGGTTTGTCGTCTGGCTGATCATATCGACCAAGTGTTTGGCCCAGGTGAAAATCAGCTTCATGGTTACCCGGGGCATCCTGAGATCGAGTTGGCGTTGATGCGTTTGTATGAAGTAACTGACAACCATCGCTACTTAGATCTCGTAAATTACTTTGTTGAGGAACGCGGAGCACAGCCGCATTTCTACGATATTGAATATGAAAAACGTGGACGTACCTCGCACTGGAACATTCATGGCCCAGCGTGGATGGTAAAAGACAAAGCCTACAGCCAGGCGCATGAACCGCTGGTGCTCCAGCAAACAGCTATCGGCCATGCGGTGCGTTTTGTCTACCTGATGGCTGGTGTTGCACATCTTGCGCGTTTGCATAAAGACGAAGAAAAACGCCAGACCTGCTTGCGTTTGTGGGACAACATGGTCCAACGCCAGCTGTACATCACAGGCGGTATTGGTTCTCAAAGCAGCGGAGAGGCATTCAGCTCGGATTACGATCTGCCAAACGACACGGTTTACGCGGAAAGTTGTGCCTCTATCGGTTTAATGATGTATGCCCGTCGTATGTTGCAAATGGAAGCCGACAGTCGTTTTGCCGATGTTATGGAGCGTGCGTTATACAACACGGTGCTGGGAGGCATGGCGCTGGATGGTAAACACTTTTTCTATGTGAACCCGCTTGAAGTTCATCCAAAATCGCTGGCCTTCAACCATATTTATGATCATGTAAAACCTGTTCGTCAGCGCTGGTTTGGTTGTGCCTGCTGCCCACCAAATATTGCACGTGTTCTGACATCGCTCGGCCATTATATTTACACGCCTCAACCGGATGCTCTGTATGTGCATCTGTATGTTGGTAACGAAATGGCCGTATCGGTGGGCGAGAAAGAGCTGCGTCTAAAAGTCAGTGGTAACTACCCCTGGAATGAGCAGCTCGATATCACCGTGATATCACCGCAGGCGGTGCAACATATCGTGGCACTGCGTCTGCCGGACTGGTGTGAAAACCCGCAAGTGCTGCTCAATGGCGAACCCTGCGTCGGTGACGTGCGCAAAGGGTATCTACATCTTAACCGCGAATGGCAGGAGGGTGATCGTATTAGCCTGACGCTGCCGATGCCAGTGCGTCGTGTATACGGCAACCCTTTACTGCGCCATGTCGCCGGGAAAGTTGCGTTGCAGCGCGGGCCGTTGGTGTACTGCCTGGAAGAAGCGGATAACGGTGCAGAATTGCATAACCTATGGTTACCAAAAGAGAGCACATTTAGCCTGATTGAAGGGAAAGGTATTTTTGCGCACAAGGTGCTGATTCAGGCTGATGGACTGCGTATGGCAAGCGAGCAAGCTGACCAACAGGCACTGTATCACTATGACAAATCACCGGTGAAAGCCGAGCCGAAAAAGCTCACTTTTATTCCATGGTTTAGTTGGGCGAACCGTGGGGAAGGTGAAATGCGAATTTGGGTTAACGGCGAGTAAGCCGAAATATTGGGATCTCTTGATGCAGAGATCCCAAGTATTTATCCTCTCAAAATAATAACCCAGCACACTACTGAGTTATTTCATTTAAAATTAAATTGTTTCTGGATATTCCCCTTCAGTATTTCTGAAATCCCCTTAATAACCCTCCTTGAAAAACCATGATTTTTTTATTTTTAAACTAGATATATAATTAACCTGACTTGAAGAGGATTTGGTGGCTATTAGAACGCTAAATTATTGGTTTTACTGGAACACAGAAAGCTGAATTTTAGAAAAAGAGAAGGCACACTAAGCATTAATTTACTGAGGATAACCGATGACAATACCCACTCGCCCGGACGATTCTATGCAATGTCTGTTCTCAGCACTTGAACCAGTAGGTTCGGAGATAAAAGTTATCCCTCGCAAAAGAATGAGCTGGGAATACAAAGGTAAACCACAACTATATCTCTTTATGGAAGGTGAGATTTCGCTAGTACGTGTTACTGATGGCCTGGTTGTTGCTAGTGCTTATGATCCTCATATTTTTGGCTTGGGCGAGGCTATCCAGCCCAAGCGCTACCATATTCTACGTGTCGAGAAAAAGTCGCGAATTTTGGCCGTTGACGTTGAAAATGCATTAAAAATATTCGATGAACAGAACCTGTGGCGTGATGTATCCACTACCTTAGCTTATTTCAACGCTTACCTCGTTTATCGCGATGAAATGGTGTTGCAACAGCGTACTTACTCCGTCATTCGCAGCCACCTGCAGGAGATGATTGGACTGCCGCTCGAAGCTCGGCTCAACACTTCTATCCTTGATTATATTCGCCTGAGAACGCATTTATCGCGTAGCAGCATTTTGAATGTTATTTTCGTGCTGAAAACTGAAAAACATATAGAGATAAAGAGAGGCGGTTTTTTAGTCGCCATAAATAATTTGCCAGAAAAGATTTGATAATATCCTGGGTAATAGCACGAATAGCAAAGCTATAAAATTTTAGCATTTTATGTTAACTTTACGCATCGGTTGTATGATGCGCCTAAATATTTTTTTATTTAAAAATAAACTGTTTAATATTTCTAATTAAGGAACTATTTCCTTATTATCCCGTTCGACAAACTTATGGCGATTTAATTCTGAGTCGTTTGCTCAGATATGGGATATGTTAGGGAATATATGAAAAAGACTCTTGTGGCTTTAATCGTGCTGAACGCTTGCGCTGTTTCTAACGTATTTGCTGCGGCAGACGCGAACACCTGGTACGGCGGCGCTAAAATGGGCTGGTCGCATTATTTTGATGCCAGCGGCAACAAAGATTTCAACGATAACGTGAGCAACGCAACTGACTTTGATTTCGATAAAGACAACGTCAGCGGCGGCGTATTTGCAGGTTATCAAGTTCTTCCATGGTTAGCGGTTGAAGGTGGATACGACTACCTGGGCAACATGGGTATCAACGGTAATAACGGTGTTGCTGGCGGAAAAATGGAAAGCCAGGGCCTGCAACTTTCTCTGAAAGCGAGCTACGGCTTGACTGACAACTGGGATATTTATGGCCGTGCTGGTGCGATGGGTTACCGCGCAGAAGTTAACAACGCAGGTCATAGCAATTTTGAAACTGGCGTGCGCCCGTTGGCCGCAGTCGGTACTGAATATGCGTTTACCAAAAACTGGGCTGGCCGTCTGGAATACCAGTGGGTAAGCAATGTAGGTAACTCTAACCAGATTGGTATCAGCAGTGATGTAAGTTCGTTATCCGCAGGTGTTGTTTATCGCTTCGGCCAGCATGATGACGCCGTAATCGCACCGGTTGCGGAACCTGCGCCAGCGGCTCCAGAAGTGAAGAAATTTAACCTGAAATCAGACGTGCTGTTCGGCTTTAACTCTGCAGAGCTGACTTCAGAAGGCCACGCAGCAATTCAGCAGCTGTATAACAGCCCGGATATGCAAGCGGCGAAAAACAGCTCAACAACAGTTGTTGGCTACAGCGATCGCTTGGGTTCAGAGCAATACAATCAGCAGCTTTCTGCTCAGCGTGCACAAGCGGTTGTTGATGCACTAATAGCGCAAGGTTTGCCTGCTCAGAATGTACGTGCCGAAGGCCGTGGTGAAAGTGATTCCGTGACCGGCAATACCTGTGCAGACGGTATGCCTAAGTCACAACTGATTGATTGCCTGGCTCCAGACCGCCGTGTTGTGGTTGAGATTGCAGGCGAACAGTAAGTATTCACCCCTGAGAACGTGAATTCATCCCGAAAGTGCAGAAAGAAGTTACCTTGATTATTTCGTGCCACGCCCTGGAAGCATGTAAGCGCATTTTTCCTGTGTGGCACGAAATATGAAAGGTATATAAGAAATATTTCATTAATCGTCCGTTGCCCGACAAATTCGTCGGGCTTTTTTATTTCTGTTTTGCCAGCCAAACTGCGCCGAGCATGCCAGCTTTATTCCCCAGTTTGCAGGGGCGAATCGGCACTTGTAGCACATCCCAGAACTTAAACCCTTCAAGATGACGTTCCAGCATTGGGTACAGCATCGGCTGAGTACTGACGCCGCCGCCCAGCAAAATCGCTTGAGGATCAAATAGCGAGACAACGCTATAAATCCCACGCGCCAGGTATTTCACCCAGTTGTCGATAACCCCCTGAATATGCAGATCTGTTTCAGCGCGGGCAAAAATATCCTGGCCGCGAATTTTCTCATCTGCCGGGATATTCATCTCGCGTCGACATGCATCCATCAGCCCTTTGGCTGATGCCAACTGATGCATGTCCTCACCATATTTTCCTACCGGCAATACGCCAAATTCACCGGCCCGGAAGTGCGAACCGCGCATCAGTTCTCGGTTTACGATAATGCCACCGCCAATGCCGGTACCAATCGTCACGCAGACCAGAGAATCATATTCATTGCCCGCACCCAACCACATCTCGCCGAGGGCTGCACAGTTAGCATCATTTTCAACGGTAATTGGCAGGTCTGTCAGTTCGCCAAAAATCTCCAGCAAATTGCAGCCATCAAGAAACTCAAGCGCCCCCGCTTTGGGGACATTACCGGTATGAGGGTTGATATAGCCGGGGAAACTGATGGCTATCCCGGCAATTTCATTATGCTGTCGATAGCCCGCCACCACACTTTGCCAGGCATCCAGAAACTGCTGGCGGTCATAGTGAGTGTCATACTCTTCAGCGATCAGCACCTCCCCCTCTTCAGTGAACAAACCATGCTTAACGTGGGTGCCGCCCACATCGAAACTAATAAATAGGCGCATGAGCAATCCTTGTAGCGAAACGGGAAAAGGTAAACTTTAAGTATGTCTCAAAACCAATAACCTGCAGGCTGATTACTCTTAATCAGCGAAAAACCAATCCGTGACCTGTGTCGTAAAGCGCTCAAACATTGGCGAAGAATTCACCGCTGGCGACTACGCTTGAGAGTGCAAACGACAAGGAGATTCACATGACAAATAATCCTCCCGATACCCGAATTATCCCGGGCGAGTATGGTTTCCCGCTCAAGCTTAAACCTCGTTACGACAACTTCATTGGCGGCCAGTGGGTAGCTCCTGTCGAGGGAAAATACTACGAAAACCTCACCCCAGTTACTGGGCAACCACTGTGTGAGATAGCCAGCTCCAGTAAAGGCGATATTGATTTAGCGTTAGATGCCGCGCATGAGGCAAAAGCAGGCTGGGGCGGTATGTCAGTTCAGGAACGTGCCAATATTCTGCTAAAAATAGCCGATCGCATGGAGCAGAATATTGAGCTGCTGGCGGCGGCTGAGACCTGGGATAACGGCAAACCAATCCGTGAAACCAGCGGTGCCGACGTGCCTCTGGCTATCGACCATTTCCGCTATTTTGCTTCCTGTATTCGTGCTCAAGAAGGCGGCATCAGCGAAGTTGATGGCGATACTGTGGCGTATCACTTCCATGAACCTCTCGGTGTGGTAGCGCAAATTATTCCGTGGAACTTCCCACTGCTGATGGCGAGCTGGAAAATGGCTCCGGCCCTGGCTGCGGGCAACTGCATTGTCCTGAAACCAGCACGTTTAACGCCGCTGTCGGTTCTGCTGCTGATGGAATTGGTGGGAGATTTGCTACCGCCGGGTGTCATCAACGTAGTGAACGGTGCTGGCGGTGAAATCGGTGAATATCTGGCAACCTCCAAACGTATAGCCAAAGTAGCGTTTACCGGCTCCACTGAAGTGGGTCAGCAGATAATGCAGTATGCAACTCAAAACATTATCCCGGTGACGCTGGAGTTGGGCGGTAAATCCCCAAATATCTTCTTTGCTGATGTGATGGACGAAGAGGACGCATTTTTCGACAAGGCACTGGAAGGTTTTGCTCTGTTTGCCTTCAACCAGGGTGAAGTTTGTACCTGTCCAAGCCGTGCACTGGTGCAAGAATCTATCTATGAACGCTTTATGGAGCGTGCGATTCGCCGTGTGGAATCCATCCGCAGTGGTAACCCTCTGGACTCACGTACCCAAATGGGGGCGCAGGTGTCACAAGGGCAGATGGAAACCATCCTGAACTACATCGATATCGGCAAAAAAGAAGGGGCTGATGTCCTGACTGGTGGGCGCCGCAAAGCACTAGAGGGTGACCTGAAAGCGGGTTATTACCTCGAGCCAACCATTCTGTTCGGCAAAAATAATATGCGCGTTTTCCAGGAAGAGATCTTCGGACCGGTGCTCGCCGTGACGACCTTCAAAACCGTGGAAGAAGCACTGGAGCTTGCGAACGATACCGAGTATGGCCTCGGCGCTGGTGTCTGGAGTCGTAACGGTAATCTGGCGTACAAAATGGGTCGTGGCATTCAGGCGGGGCGCGTGTGGACTAACTGTTATCACGCTTATCCAGCCCATGCGGCGTTTGGGGGCTACAAACAATCCGGTATTGGGCGTGAAACTCATAAAATGATGCTGGATCATTATCAGCAGACCAAGTGCCTGTTGGTGAGTTACTCGGATAAGCCGTTAGGGTTGTTCTGATATGATCTGAAACAGACACGTCTCACTCTGGCATTGAGCCAGGTGAGATGTGTTGGTCACGCTATTTCTCGGCCAGGAATAGTGCTTTATCACGCAGTAGGTGGTCATTGCCACGGCGGCGGGTAAAACCAATTCGATCAAAGTATTCGAGAATTTGCACCGCCAGTTTGCGACCTACGCCGAGACTGTCTCGGAAATCCGCAGCGCTGGTAGCTCCTTGCGTTTGATCCAGTTCGCGGATCAAATTAGCAAAGGTTTGAATCCGATCGTTACGGTAATAACGATCTTTTAAGATCGCAGTCACTAGCCCAAGTTGCGCGGCAAAACGCAGTAGCTGACGTACTACTTGTTCATCTTGTTGTGTTTCCCGAGCCAGATCGCGTACCCACCATGGCTCATCACCAAATAGTGCGTCAATTTTCTCCCAAACTGCCAACTGCTCTGCGGAAAAGCCCGGTTTGTGATCGGGCAGATGCAGCCAGCCTTGTCGGCTTGCGAGTACCCCTTCCTGGCGCATTTTTTCAATCAATGCCAAAACCAGTGGCTCATCTTCACTTGGTAAAGCCATGCGACGCAGACGCTCACGACCAGGGCCGGGCTGGTCGTCATGCTGTTGGTGATAACGCTCCAGGGTATCGAGCAGTTTTTGCTTCCAGCGTGCGGCCATTTCCTCGCTAAGCAGGCTATTGCCCGCGCGAAGAAAATCGGTTCTGTTTAGCAACTCTTGTAAGCCCTGAGAGGTCAGTTGCCGCGCCCAGCCGAAATCAGTCAGGGTTACGGCGCTTCGTTGTAGATGGATATCGAGCACCTGCTGGTCATTTTCTGCCTGTTTAAGCTGTTGTAACCATGCGAGGAATGCAGGCTGGCGTTTACCGCGGCGTGGAGCGTGCAGAAGAATGGCTCGCGCTCCTGCAAGTGTGACGCGAGCGGATATATCACGCAGAACCAGGCGGTCATTGTCTGCAAGCCATAACGGCGTATCCAGAACCAGTTCGGCGAGGTCATCTTCTAGCAGAGAAATGCGCCCGGTGACATGACTTGCTGCATGGTGGATATGCAGCGGCTGCCATTGTTGCAGCTGTGCATGGCTTTGCAGTTGAACGATCACGCGCTCAACGGACTGAAGGGGTTGTTCCGCTAGCAGCCAGTCGCCACGTTTGATATCCAGTTTTTCCGCATCGCCGCTAATGTTGATCGCTATGCGTTGCCCGGCAAAAGCGGTGTCGGTTTTATTATTTTGGGCATGTAAACCACGTACACGCATCGGTTTATCAGCACCGGTTAACCACAGCGTGTCACCAATTTTTACTTCGCCACTCAATGCGGTTCCGGTCACTACCAAACCCGCCCCTTTGACGGTAAAAGCACGGTCAATTGCGAGACGGAAACGGTGCTGGCGCGGGTGTGCACGTTCCGGCAGCGCAAGTAAGTGTTCACGTAGCTCGTCAATTCCTGTGCCGCTGGTGGCTGCTGTGACAAACAAAGCCGCCTCTGGCCAGCCAAATTCACTGAGTGTTTCCAGCACCGCTTCGCGTACTTCATCTATTCGCGCATCACTCACCCGATCGGCTTTGGTCAAGGCCACGGTAAGCGACGGTTTGCCGGTTAATTGCAAGATAGCGAGATGTTCGCGAGTTTGCGCCATCACGCCATCATCGCAGGCGACAACTAACAGCGCGTGGTCGATACCCCCCACGCCTGCCAGCATATTGGCGAGGAATTTTTCATGCCCTGGCACATCAATAAAACCGGGAATGCGGCCATCGGATTGTGGCCAGTATGCATAGCCCAGGTCGATAGTCATGCCGCGCTTTTTCTCTTCGGGCAGACGGTCAGCATTCACGCCAGTTAAGGCTTGCAGCAGGGTAGTTTTGCCGTGGTCAACATGCCCGGCGGTAGCAATAATCATGGGTTCAGGTTCTCCATGAAACCAGCTTCATCTTCAAGGCCACGTAAATCCAGCCATAAGCGCCCATCGCTGATGCGGCCAATAATCGGTTTTGGTCGTTCGCGCAGGGCTTGTGTGAACGCGGCAAGCGTTGCGCCACGCCCATCTTTTGGTGTGAACGTTAGAGCGGCACTGGGCAGCCTATCCACCGGCAATGAGCCGCTGCCAATTTGCGATAAACACGGTTCGACGCAAACGGTAAATTGCTCGCCATATTTGCCTTCAAGGGATGGCAACAGGCGTTGTGCAAGCTCTGTGATTTCACTCGCGCTACGGGTTAGCAGGCGCAGCGTCGGCAATCGTTCGACCAGCGTTTCCGGGTGTTGATATAGGCGTAACGTCGCTTCGAGTGCAGCCAGCGTCATTTTATCGGCGCGTAATGCACGTTTTAGCGGGTGGCTTTGAATGCGGGCGATAAGATCTTTTTTGCCGACGATAATGCCCGCCTGCGGGCCGCCGAGCAGTTTATCACCAGAGAAACTCACCAGGCTTACGCCAGCCGCAATCAACTGTTGCGGCATAGGCTCTTCTGGCAATCCCCACTGAGTTAAGTCGACCAGCGAACCGCTGCCTAAATCAGTAACAACAGGGATATTCAGCTCAGTTCCGAGTGCCACAAGTTCTGCTTCATCGACCGCTTTAGTAAAGCCCGCAACCTGGTAATTGCTGGTGTGGACTTTCATCAATAGCGCCGTATTTTCATTCGCCGCCTGGCGGTAATCTTTCAAATGCGTGCGGTTTGTTGTGCCAACTTCCACAAGTTGGCAACCCGCCTGGCGCATCACATCAGGAATACGGAATGCGCCACCAATTTCGACTAACTCGCCACGTGAAACCACAACCTCTTCACCACTGGCACATGCGGCCAACATCAGCAATACGGCTGCCGCGTTGTTATTAACGATACAGGCGTCTTCCGCACCGGTAAGTTCACAAAGTAGGCCTGCCAGGGCTTTATCGCGATGCCCGCGCTCCGCGCCGTATAAGTCATATTCCAGGGTTATCGGCGAACGCATCGCCTGAGTTACCGCTTCAATCGCTGCTTCAGCCTGTAATGCTCGACCCAGGTTGGTATGCAATACGGTGCCGGTCAGGTTAAACACGGGCTGGAGTGCACTGCGCTGGTGAGATTCGAGTTGCGCCTGCGCCCGAGTCGCCCAGTCAGCATTCCAGGCCGGGAGTTGTTGCTGAGCACGGATATGTTCGCGAGCGATTTCCAGCATATCTCGCAAGGTGTTGACCACCTGAGTGTGGCCGAAATCGCGCAGCAAAGCGCTGAAAGAGGCGTCACGTAACAGTTTGTCGATGGCGGGAAGCTGGCTGTACAAGTTGCGATCGGGTGTCATGGCAGGCCGCAGAGTGGTGAAAAATATAGCCTTAGTTTACAGGGGGAGTTGGCCCCCTGTCATGAGGGTTTCTGGTCGTTATGTGAGGACGGCATCTCAGGTAAGCCGATAGATTTGGCGTGAATTAATTTCATTCGCCACAAACGATTCAATTATTCGTATTTCAATTGAATTAGAAAGGAGCGTAGAATTAATTTCCTGAGATTTAAGTATTGGAATTTAACATGGATGAAGAGCAATTAATAAAGCTAATGAATGAAAATGGCTTTAATGAAAAGGAAGTGGGGAAGTTGTTGCTAACTGCTGAAAAGTATCCGGCTACGCTTGAATGGGTTGTGCGGGAGTTTGCGCGATATTTTACAGCTTTTGTAGGTACGTTAATAATATCCAGCGCTGTCTTTTGCATACCTTTTTTCTCTGGTGATGTGATAGTGAAACTGAGTCTGTTTATAATTTATCTATTTTTGGTATTGGTTTCTTGTAAGGCCCATGGTTTTAATTATTTGTTAAAGTGTCATAGAGTTATGAAGGTTATTAAGCAAAAATATAAAGAGGCCGAACGTGATGAATGAATATATTGTGGCTCTAGGTTATTTTCTTTTTGCACTCTCTGGTGTAATTATCGCTTGGAGTTTAAAAGCATTTTTAAGCGTTAAGAGACTTAATGGAGCAACATTTTTTATCTATTTATTAGTTACCTCCCTGTTTGGTATAACGCATTTGAGCATTGTTGAAACAGGTATTAACGTTATGTTTACTTTTGCGAACCAATGGATCGAAGGAAATACAATGGTTAGAATTACTGCCACTGTATTCTTGTTTATACAAATTTTTATTTGGCCTTCATCAGATAAATCAAAAAGACGCAAATAACCCAGTTAGTGATTATGTACTTCTCTTTTATTTACATTGATTTTACAGTCTGGGATACAGAGTAAATTGTATTGCCATCCACAAAAACTTCCAAACCTAAGGCTGGTCGAGTCATTGTTTGATAACCTTGCAGGAAATCAGTGTTAATAAAGTGAAAAAGTCTCCATGCATCTGGTTTGAGAACATGCTTGGCTAATCCATATCCGGAAAGAGCAATATCAACTCCAGCATAAACAAGATCACCATGTTTTTTTGTATATCCTAGAGCTACAGCCCCTTCTTCATACCACTTGCTTGCAAAACCTTTATAATTATTATCGTGATAGCGGATAGAGTTTAAATTTTCATCCAGGGCGTTTAAGCCATGTATAACAAGAGCTAATCCCCCAGCTATTGTCGGCAGTCCCACAGCGCAACCCACTAATGTTACACATGATGCTAATCCAGCGCTGGCCATCCCTAAACCTGCTAAAATTTGGCCTGCTCCGCCAAGAATAAACACTCCTTTAACAATATACGACCACACATCATTTTCTTTTTTAATCTCGATTGTCATATTCTGAGTGACTTTCCTTTGTCTGATCAATGATTCCTGCTGTATCAGGTATGATCTTTCTTCTTTTAAGTGCATCATTGCTTCTTTCTTGCTCAATTCTGAAGCACTGCTTTTTAATACCTCTAATTTGTTTTCTATAAATAAAGTGATGTTATTTATGAAATCAATGCGCCCTCTGGATGTATTAATAAATTGTGAGGCTGTTAACGCACTTTCTTTCAGCATG
>NZ_LXEP01000018.1 GCF_001654835.1 Buttiauxella gaviniae ATCC 51604 | reverse complement strand
CGTCGGCGGTTCTGTCCGCGCAAAACTTTCACGCTCGAAAAGTTTCTCTACCAGCTCCACAAAATGCGGATGGTCGACACATCAGCCAGGCGACACCCGGCGGTTGCATTAATCATGGTTTCAGGTTCCCGATGAAGCCCGTTTCATCTTCCAGGCAACGTAAGTCCAGCCGTAAGCGCCCATCGCTGATACGGCCAATAATCGGTTTCGACAGTTCACGCAGGCTTTGGGTGAGCGCGCCCAGCGTGCTGCCACGGCTATCTTTGGGTGTAAACGTGAGGGCGGCACTCGACAGCCTGTCGACCGGCAACGATCCGCTGCCAATTTGCGATAAGCACGCCTCGACACTAACGGTAAATTGCTCGCCGAATTTGCTCTCAAAGGCAGGCTGCAGGCACTGGGCAAGCGCTGTGATTTCAGTGGCGTCGCGCGTGAGCAGGCGCAATGTCGGCAATCTTTCGACCAGCGTTTCCGGGTGTTGATAAAGGCGTAACGTCGCTTCGAGTGCAGCCAGCGTCATTTTATCGGCGCGTAATGCACGTTTTAGCGGGTGGCTTTGAATACGGGCAATCAGCTCTTTTTGCCGACGATAATGCCCGCCTGCGGGCCACCGAGCAGTTTGTCGATGGCGGGAAGCTGGCTGTATAAGTTGCGATCGGGTGTCATGGCAGGCCGCAGAGTGGTGAAAAATATAGCCTTAGTTTATAGGGGGAGTTGGCCCCCTGTCATGAGGGTTTCTGGTCGTTATGTGAGGACGGCATCTCAGGTAAGCCGATAGATTTGGCGTGAATTAATTTCATTCGCCACAAACGATTCAATTATTCGTATTTCAATTGAATTAGAAAGGAGCGTAGAATTAATTTTCTGAGGCTTAAGTATTGGAATTTAACATGGATGAAGAGCAACTAATAAAGCTAATGAATGAAAATGGATTTAATGAAAAGGAAGTGGGGAAGTTGTTGCTAACTGCTGAAAAGTATCCGGCTACGCTTGAATGGGTTGTGCGGGAGTTTGCGCGACACTTAAAAAATATAATTATTTCCTTACTAATTATAACAATTGTTTTTTACATTGCCATTGTGTCAGTAAATAGTGTCGTTTGGGGGGGCGTTATTTTCTGTATTTACTTAAGCGGATTGTTTCTGTTTTATAAGTCGTGCGCAATGTCTTGCATTATAAAATGCCGAAAATTCATGCGCGTCATTAAGAAAAAATATGCTGAGGCTGAACAGTGAGACAATTTTTTATCATAAATATTTTTGATTGAGGATAGAGTGTGAAAAACACCAATGTAATAGAACTTATGAAGAAAAATGGATTTTCTGACAAACAGATTTCCAGAATAGAAGAAGCTTCTCTTAAAGATCATTTATCACTTGAGATCACAATCATTCAGCTTTCAAAGAGATTTGTAACATTATCGGTGATGTTCATTTTACTTATAATACTTTCAATTGTAGCCCCAATTCTAAATGGAGATGAGAACTACCTCCAAATGACTTGCATAATGGTCATTCCCTTATTGTTTTTGATGAAACTCCTTGCTTTAGATTTATGTTTTAAGGCAAGGAGGGTGGCCAGGGATCTTGAACGATGATAGATATTTATTTCTCAATGGCTGGGTTGGACGGAAAATTATTATGAATGCTTTGTATGGTTAATCCATCCACACTTAATTCAAGAGTCAGGGCAGGAATGCTCATGGCTCTGAACCCCATAACTAAGTCAGCATTTAAATACTTAAACAGTCGCCATGAATCTGGTTTTGTGACAAAATAAAACAGACCTCTCGCTGAGGTTACCAAATCTATTCCGCCATAAATTAGATCGCCATAATGTCTTGGGTAGCCTAACATTTCAGCTCCGCCTTCATACGTTTTGGATAAAAATCCCTTGTGTTTAGGGTCTGAGTTAATAAAAGCTCCTGCGTTTTCCTGCATAGCATTGAATCCATGAAATGTGATAACTAGACCACAAAAAATAACTGGAATTCCTATAATTGCTCCGAGTCCTGTACTGCTAAGGGCGATACCTGTTCCAATAATATCAATCCCAACTCCAACCTCAGCAATTCCGCCGACGAACCCTACCTCTTTAACAAAATAGAACATAGTGTTTTGCTTTTTATGAACATCAACAACAGCATATTGCTTAGCTTTTTTTTGTCTTATCAATCCTTCTTGTTTTATTAAGTAGTCACGTTCTTGTTTTAATTCGTTTAGCGCCATCCCCTTTTGTTGAGAAGTATAATCGCCATTAATAATTTCTAATTTATTTGCAATGAAGAGAGATAGGTTATTCTTGAAATCTATTCTTACTCTCGGGTTTTGTATGAACTGAGCGGCAGTAAGCCCACTTTCAGTTACGGCA
>NZ_LXEP01000017.1 GCF_001654835.1 Buttiauxella gaviniae ATCC 51604 | reverse complement strand
TGTTGGCGGTTCTGTCCGCGCAAAACTTTCACGTTCGAAAAGTTTCTCTACCAGTTTCACCAAATGCGGACGGTCGACACACCAGCCAGGCGACACCCGGCGGAAGTTGAGATAACCCACCGCGCAGGCCACCGCGATGGTCGCCACGCAAAGATCATCAGCATTCAGCTTTTTGTCGGCCACAAATTGTTCAAGCAGCGTCAGGCCACGGCTGATTTTTTCGCGCTGGCGGAGTAATTCGGTTTCTGATTGCTGCTCAATCGGGCGCTGGCGTTCGCGTACAGAAACCAGGGCGGCATCCATAATTCCATCTGCCAGCGCTTCTATCTGGCGCATCTGCAGGGCGGCTTTCGCATCGCGGGGAATGAGCGCCGGGGCGATATCCAAAAGTTCGAGGTATTGTGCGATGACCGGCGAGTCGAACCAGTATTCGCCGTCGTCGGTGACCAGCGCCGGAACTTTTCCCAGCGGGTTGTAGAGCGGTGTGGTGCTCTCGGAAGTCCACGGGTTGTCGTTCACAAACTCAAACGTAATGCCCTTTTCCAGCAGGATAACGGATATTTTGCGCACGTACGGGCTGGTGTAATTACCGATAAGTTTCATTACATCGTCCATTTTCAATCGACAAAACGTAAGTATGGTTCAGGAATTCTGAAGACGCCTGGGGTCGCACGATGCTGTTTCCCGCTGCGCTGTAATTTTCTGACAAAACGGCAGGCTTCTGTCAGCCATAGATGCCCTGGATCACACTCACCAAATTCCACGTAAAATATTTTGTGAATCTCATCACATTTAAATAACAAAGTGCCATTTGTAAAATGTGACTACAGTCACACAAATACATCAATGGTGAACAAAAATTAGCTTCTGTGTTTTTTTTACACACTCATTATGTGATCGGGATCGCCTGATCATGCCTCGTTACACCCTGTAATGAGTGATCCGCATCACACTAAATCCCGCCTGCTGGACACCTTAACGATTCAGTGCCAAATTCGCCTCACTTAGAGCATCTGGCAGCGTTGCTTGCCACCACATTAACAATAAACCTCGGGCTGCTTTTCAGCACGTAAACACAATAAGGGGTGTGCGTATGTCATCCGATATCAAGATCAGAGTGCAAAGCTTTGGTCGTTTCCTGAGTAACATGGTAATGCCAAACATCGGCGCGTTTATCGCCTGGGGTATTATCACCGCCTTATTTATCCCGACCGGTTGGTTGCCAAGTGAAACACTGGCGAAACTGGTAGGCCCAATGATTACCTATCTGCTTCCATTGCTCATCGGTTATACCGGTGGTCGCTTAATCGGTGGCGACCGTGGTGGTGTGGTGGGTGCAATCACAACCATGGGTGTTATCGTCGGTGCAGATATGCCGATGTTCCTCGGCGCGATGATTGCAGGCCCTCTGGGTGGCTGGGCGATTAAACATTTCGACGCGTGGGTAGACGGCAAAATCAAATCCGGCTTTGAAATGCTGGTGAACAACTTCTCCGCTGGCATCATCGGTATGATTCTGGCGATTCTGGCATTCATGGGTATCGGCCCTGCGGTAGAAGTCCTGTCCAAAGTACTGGCGGCGGGCGTTAACTTCATGGTTGTTCATGACATGCTGCCACTGGCTTCTATCTTCGTAGAACCAGCGAAAATCCTGTTCCTGAACAACGCAATCAACCACGGTATCTTCTCACCGTTGGGTATTCAGCAGTCCCACGAACTGGGCAAATCAATCTTCTTCCTGATTGAAGCAAACCCAGGTCCAGGTATGGGCGTGCTGTTGGCGTACATGTTCTTCGGTCGTGGTAATGCTAAGCAGTCTGCGGGCGGCGCGGCAATCATCCACTTCCTGGGCGGTATCCACGAAATTTACTTCCCATATGTGCTGATGAACCCACGTCTGATTCTGGCCGTTATCCTCGGCGGTATGACTGGCGTGTTCACTCTGACTATCCTGAACGGCGGCCTGGTTTCTCCGGCATCTCCGGGTTCCATCCTGGCAGTTCTGGCGATGACACCAAAAGGTGCGTACTTCGCGAACATTGCAGCAATCGTTGCAGCAACAGCAGTCTCCTTCGTGGTCTCAGCAATCTTGCTGAAAACCAGCAAAGTTAAAGAAGAAGACGATATCGAAGCAGCAGCTCGCCGTATGGCAGAGATGAAAGCTGAATCCAAAGGTGCAACTGCACCACTGGCGGTAGGTGCTGGCCTGTCTAACGACTTGAGCCACGTACGTAAAATCATCGTAGCGTGTGATGCAGGCATGGGTTCAAGTGCCATGGGTGCTGGCGTGCTGCGTAAGAAAGTCAGCGATGCAGGCCTGAAAAATATCTCCGTGACTAACTGTGCAATCAACAGCTTGCCGGATGATGTTGACCTGGTGATTACGCACCGTGACCTGACCGAGCGTGCGATGCGCCAGGTTCCACAGGCACAGCATATTTCCCTGACCAACTTCCTGGATAGCAGCCTGTACTCCAACCTGACCGAGCGTCTGGTGGCCTCCCATAACCTGAGCGAGAAAGAAGTGAAGGTAATGAGCAGCCTGGAAGACAGCTTCGTACCAAGCGAAGAAGGGCTGTTCCGCCTGGGTGCTGGCAACGTGTTCCTCGGCCTTACTGCCACCAACAAAGAAGAAGCCATTCGCTTTGCGGGTGAGCAACTGGTGAACGGTGGTTACGTCCAGCCTGAATATGTTGATGCGATGTTTGAACGTGAAAAACTGACCCCAACTTATCTGGGTGAAGGTATCGCAGTTCCGCACGGTACAGTTGAAGCGAAAGACCGAGTACTGAAAACCGGCGTTGTGTTCTGCCAGTACCCACACGGTGTTCACTTCGGTGAAGAAACTGATGATATTGCCCGCCTGGTTATCGGTATTGCCGCTCGCAATAACGAACACATCCAGGTTATCACCAGCCTGACCAACGCGCTGGATGATGATTCAGTGATTGATCGCCTGGCGAACACCACCAGTGTTCAGGAAGTTCTCGACCTGCTGGCAGGTAAGAAGTAAGTCTCCATTTCCCTCTCCCGAATGGGAGAGGGTTCTGGTGAGGTTGGTCAATACCACAAACCTCCTCACCCGAACCCTCTCGGGTAATTCAAATTTAAGAAGGTGAACGACATGAAAGCATTACATTTTGGTGCAGGTAATATCGGACGTGGCTTTATCGGAAAATTGCTGGCAGATGCCGGTATTGAACTGACCTTTGCCGATGTAAACCAGACTGTGTTGGACGCGCTGAATGCGCGCCATAGCTACCAGGTTCACGTTGTTGGCGAGCAAAAGCAAGTCGATACCGTTTCCAATGTTAATGCTGTTAGCAGCATTGGCGATGAAGTTATTACTCTGATTGCCGATGTAGACCTGGTGACCACGGCAGTCGGCCCGGTAGTGCTTGAGCGTATTGCACCAGCCGTGGCGAAAGGTCTGGTTCTGCGTCGTACCAACGGTAATGAGAAACCACTGAACATTATCGCTTGTGAGAATATGGTGCGCGGCACCAGCCAGCTTAAAGGCCACGTCATGAAGGCGCTGTCGGAAGATGATCAAGCGTGGGTTGAGCAGCATGTTGGCTTTGTTGATTCTGCAGTGGACCGTATCGTTCCACCGTCAGAATCTGCTACTAATGACCCGCTTGAAGTCACGGTTGAAACATTCAGCGAATGGATTGTTGATAAAACTCAGTTCAAAGGTGATCTCCCGAACATTCCTGGCATGGAACTTACTGATAACCTGATGGCGTTTGTTGAGCGCAAACTCTTCACGCTGAATACCGGGCATGCTATAACCGCATACCTTGGCCAACTGGCCGGTCATCAGACCATTCGCGATGCGATTCTGGATGAAAGAGTCCGTGCTGTCGTGAAAGGGGCAATGGACGAAAGTGGTGCGGTGCTTATCAAACGCTACGGTTTTGATGCAGACAAACACGCAGCCTACATCCAAAAAATCCTTGGTCGTTTCGAGAACCCATATCTGAAAGATGATGTGGAGCGCGTAGGCCGCCAGCCACTGCGTAAGTTAAGTGCGGGCGACCGTCTGATTAAGCCACTGCTTGGCACCATCGAATACGGCTTGCCACACCTGAACCTGGTTGAAGGTATTGCCGCAGCAATGCATTACCGCAGCGCAGAAGATCCGCAAGCTCAGGAACTGGAAAAACTGCTGGCAGAAAAAGGCCCACAGGTCACTCTCGCAGAAATTTCTGGTCTTGATGCCAATAGCGACGTGGTAGCTCAGGCGGTGAAAGCGTACGAAGCTAAAGCGTAGCAGAAGAGAGCGGGTGCAGTGGATGCTGCACCCAATAGAAAATTTTAGTGATGCAGGCAAAGATGGAAGAAACCCAGGCCTTTGAAAACCGTGTGCTTGAGCGTCTCAATGCCGGCAAAACCGTACGCAGCCTGCTGATTACCGCGGTCGAACTTCTCACCGAAGCGGTTAATATCCTGGTGCTTCAGGTCTTCCGTAAAGACGACTATGCGGTGAAATATGCGGTTGAACCCTTGTTGGATGGTGACGGGCCACTAGGGGATCTTTCCGTGCGTCTCAAACTTATCTACGGGCTTGGCGTGCTCAATCGCGCGGAGTACGAAGATTGCGAACTGTTGATGGCTTTGCGTGAAGAGTTAAACCATGACGGTAATGAATATAATTTTACCGACGATGAAATGCTTGGCCCATTCGGTGAACTGCACTGTGTTTCTGCTCTACCGCCGACACCAAAGTTTGTTGATGGCAGCGATCCTGAGCTGTTTGCCATGCAAAAACAGCGTTATCAGCAAATAGTGCGTTCCACGATGGTGCTCTCTTTAACCGAGCTGATCTCACGGGTCAGCTTAAAAAAAGCCTTCCAGAAGTAATTCTGACCAAACACCCTTTTCGCCCTATAGCACCGAATGGTGTATCCTTGCCAGCAATGAAAGTTATTCACGGTTAATTAAAAATGAAAGAAATCGAAAAAGCAGAAATCAAACGCCTGAGCGATCGCCTCGATCTTATCCGTCACGAGATGCCAGAACTGCATCTGATCAACGACGCTGAAAAGTACGCTGAGATGGAAAAAGAGAAAGCGAAGCTGGAAATCGAGATCGTACGCCTGCAAGCGGTGCGCAACCAGAAGTTGAGCAAAGAAGCACAAAAACTGATGGCACTGCCGTACAAGCGTCCCATCACCAAAAAAGAACAAGCCAACATGGGCGCTCTGAAAAAAGCGGTACGTGGTCTGGTTATCGTCCATCCAATGACGGCGTTAGGCCGTGAGATGGGCCTCGAAGAAATGACAGGTTTTTCTAATACCGATTTCTAAGTTAACACTCGATTTTAAAAAGGGATGATCCTTTAAGGTTCATCCCTTTTATTTTGCTTAAAATTCCTGTTTTGCGAAGCTTATTCATAACTTATTCCCTTCCCATTGGATTCAATTCTCACAGCATCTATTCTCTGGCACTTGTGTATGAACTAGCCGATACCAGGCGACAAAGACTCGCTCCTGTTCTCTACGTAGTTTAAAATAGATACAAATCGAACGATTTATACCTATTCAATCGAAGTGAGGGTGAGGGATGATCAGTTTTACAGCCAACCAGGCAAAAACTCAGTTTGGGGAAATGATTGCTAAAGCGCAGCGTGAACCAGTGAGCATCACCAAAAATGGCAAACCTTCTGTTGTTGTGATGTCCATTGCCGATTACAACGCTATCGAAGAACTCAAGTTGCAGAATCTGCGCGATAAGCTTGCACGTTCCGTTGCTCAGATTAAAACAGGCAATGTCTGTGACGGTGACGATGCGTTTGATGAGTTACTGAAGGATCTTTAATGGCTGGATATAAGCTGACGGAAGAGGCACGAGAGGATTTGCGCGAGCTAAAGGGATTTTCACTGAAGCAATTTGGTAATCTTATGACTCGTGAATATCTGGTTGGTATGCGCGTTACGCTACAGCATTTGGCAAAAATGCCGGGGATGGGAATGGATGAATCTGACGACTTATTTCCTGGTGTATGGAGCTTTCCCTATATGAGCCATATGCTCTATTACCAAAAAGCCGAAGCAGGGATTGTCGTTATCGGTATCATTCATCAGAGTCGAATGCCGGAATTGCTGCTAAAAAGGCGATAAGCCAGCAGTTCCCCACTGGCTTTTTAATTTCTACTTCAATACCTGCGGGTTCACGCAGTTTTCCTTCACGTTGCCACTCAGTGCAGCAATCAAGTTATCCACGGCACAGGCCGCCATGTTATAGCGGGTTTCATGCGTGGCAGAACCGATATGCGGCAGGGCAACAACGTTCGGCAGGCTGAGCAGCGGGGAATCTATCGGCAGCGGCTCTTGTTCAAATACGTCCAGACCTGCGGCGTGAATTGTGCCGTCCATCAGTGCCTGAATCAGTGCTTTTTCATCAACCACCGGGCCGCGCCCTGCGTTAATCAGAATCGCTGAGGATTTCATTTTTGCCAGTTGCTCAGCGCCAATCAGATGATAAGTTTCATCGGTCAATGGCAATGAAATACAGACGAAATCGGACTCGGCCAGCAGGGTGTCGAGGTCGCAATAACGAGCGTTAAAGCGGTCTTCCGCTTCCTGATGGTGGCGGCGAGCGTTATACAGAATCGGCATGTTAAAGCCGAAGTGAGCACGTTGTGCCAGCGCCAGGCCAATGCGGCCCATGCCTAAAATCCCCAACGTCTTGTGGTGCACGTCGATGCCAAACCAGTCCGGCCCAATACTGCCTTGCCATTCGCCAATTTTTACACGCTCTGCCACTTCCACCGCACGGCGAGCAGTCGCCAGCACTAATGTCATCATGGTATCCGCGACGGTTTCAGTCAGCACGGTCGGTGTATGCATCAGCGCGATACCGCGTGAAGTCAGCGCATCGACATCAAAATTGTCATAGCCAACAGAGACTGTGGAGGCGGCACGCAGCTTTGGCGTGTGTTCCAGAAACGCTTTGTCGACTTTCTCACTCGAGCCAAGGATCCCCTGTGCATCCGCAAAAACCTGCGCATTTTGCTGGACAGTTTGCGGGCTTAAATCGTTCAGTTGAGTGACGGCAAAGTGGCTTTCAAGGCGGGCAAGGAGGTCGTCAGGTAACTTTTTGTAGAGGATGACGGACGGCTTCATAGCGTTCTCCGTTGAGTTAAGTACAGTCCAGGCGGCATAACGACCGCCTGGTTTGAGATTAGGCGTGGTGTGCTTCCACCGGAACTTGTTGGTTTCTCGCCGGTTTCACTATCAGAGTTAGCCATACTGACGCGAGCAATGCTACCCCCATAAAAACGTAGGAAGCGGATGGGTTGCCTGTTGCACCGTTAAGGTAGCCAACAAACCAGGAGCCAACAAACGACCCCAGTGCACCCATGCTATTGATTAAGGCCATCGCGCCACCGGCAACATTACGTGGCAGCATTTCCGGGATAATCGCAAAGAATGGGCCATATGGCGCGTACATGGCGGCACCGGCAATCACCAACAGAGTGTAGGAAACCCAGAAGTGATCGGCACCAACCAGCCAGGAACCGAGGAAGGCCAGCGCACCAATCAGCAGCAGTGGCCAGACGAACAGCTTACGGTTCTGCATTTTGTCCGAAGCCCATGAAACCACAATCATTGCGATAGTTGCCGCCAGATAAGGAACCGATGACAGCCAGCCGACTTCCACCATTCCCATACCCGCGGTGCCTGCGCCACGAATAATTGACGGCAGCCACAGCACGAAGCCGTACACACCAATACTCCAGCAAAAATATTGCATACACAGCAGCACCACATTGCGCGAGCGGAATGCTTCGCTGTAGTTACGCACGGCTTTAATACCTTCTTGTTCCTTCTCAAGCTGAGCCTGCAACGCGGATTTTTCAGCATCAGACAACCAGCCAACTTGCGCAGGTTTATCTTTGACCAGCATCCACCAGGCAAATGCCCAGATAACCGCTGGAATGCCTTCAAAAATAAACATTTCACGCCAGCCAAATGCCTGAATCAGGTAGCCCGAAACGACGGACATCCACAGCACCGTCACCGGGTTGCCAAGAATCAAGAAAGTATTCGCCCGCGAGCGTTCAGACTTAGTAAACCAGTTACTGATGTAAATCAGCATCGCAGGCATCACGGCGGCTTCCACCACGCCGAGGATAAAGCGAATCGCCGCCAGTGCCGGAATATTGCTGACCATCCCGGTGAGTGATGCACAACCGCCCCACAAAATCAGGCAAACGAAGATCAGTTTGCGCACGCTGCGGCGTTCGGCGTACATCGCACCAGGTATCTGGAAGAAAAAATAACCGAGGAAAAACAGGGCGCCAAGCAAAGACGAAATCCCTTTGGTGATCCCGAGATCGTCGTTAATGCCAGCGGCAGATGCAAAGCTAAAGTTAGCTCGGTCGAGGTACGCCAGGCTGTAGGTGATAAACACGATTGGCATGATGTACCACCAACGTTTTGGCGCGATTACCTTTGATGAAAGGGACTGGGTTTTCATGGGGCTTGCCTCTATGTTGAGGAGAGTCGCATCATGCCGGGTGTAGGGCACAGCTGATGCAGTCTTCGTTTATTCGCCAAGCGCGCTACGGGTCGGTAACCCTTCGCTATCGCCGATGACTTGTATCGCCAGTGAGCCGATTTTATTACCTCGGCTAACGGCATGTTGTAAGGTTTTTCCCTCCAGCAAAGCGCTGATTACGCCCACCGCAAAGCCATCGCCTGCGCCAACAGTATCGACCACGTTATCGACCTTAATCGCAGGCACTGCACCTTTATCGCCAGCGGCAGTTTTAAACCAGGCGCCGTCCGCACCCGTTTTCAACACCACGGTTTTGACACCCTGGTCGAGATAGAAATCGGCAATCGCTTCCGGGGTTTTGTGCCCTGTCAGGATTGCGCCCTCGCTTAATCCTGGCAGCACCCAGTCTGCCTGGAAGGCGAGTTGATTCAATTGTTTCACCATTTCGGCTTCACTTTTCCACAGCACCGGACGCAGATTCGGATCGAACGAAATGGTTTTCCCTTGCTGCTTCATCATGCGAGCGGCGTGATTGAGCAGTTCTAATGAGCTCTCCGACAGTGCTGCCGCCACACCGCTTAAGTGCAGATGGCGTGCGGAGCAAAAGTACTCTGCGTTTAAATCCGCAACCGACAGGTGGCTGGCTGCCGAGCTTTTACGGAAATATTCCACAATGGGATCGGTTCCATTTTCTGCTTTAGATTTAAGCTGAAAGCCTGTAGCAAAGCGCTCGTCCGTCGTCACTCCGTGGCTGTCGATATTCTCTTTCGCCAGTTGTTGCAGAACATAGCGGCCAAAAGAGTCATTGCCCACACGGCTAACCCAGCCCACTTTCAGGCCAAGACGCGCAAGACCCGTGGCAACGTTCAGCTCTGCCCCTGCGACACGTTTCACAAACTGTTCTGCGGCTGCTAAATCGCCGCTTTGGCTGGCGACAAACATCGCCATTGCTTCACCAATGGTAATGACATCAAGTTGCGTCGACATCGCTTACTCCTCGCGTAATAAGTTGACGTAATGGCGGGTGACAGCCGTCAGGTCGCGGCCTTCGAGCGGGAATTCGATTCCGCGTGGCGCATCGGCTGGCAGGTTATTGAGTAATTCGAGCCAGCGCGGTTCGGCATCATCAAGTGCAATGGCCCGATAGTGGTAATGGTGTGGCACGGCGGCTTTGACGTGGATATAGCTGACAGAAGATGCCAGCACGCGAGCGGCGGCCTCTGGAGATTCATCAACCCACAGCCAGTTCGCCATATCAAAAGTGAGCGTCACTGGAAGATTTAGCACCTTGCAGGCGGCCTGGAAGCGCTGCATCGGGACGAGTTTGCCACACAGGGTTTGGTCGTTTTCCACGACTAATGGCACATTACTTTGCGCCAGCCACTGCTGCAAAACAGAAAACTGCGAGCTGCCGCGAAAATGGCCGAGCGAAAGTTTCAGCCAGCTTGCATTCAGCTGGTGGGCTTCAAGTAACAAAGAGGGGATCAGCGGGTTCAGTTTGCCGTCTTCGGCGAACAGCGGCTCCGGCGCGGAATAACAGGCCTCGAGGCGGTGTCCGGCAATTTGCTGCGCCAGCTCTGGCAGGGCATCGAGCTGCGTATTGCTTAACAGCTCGCGGCGGATTTCGACGCCATCGGCACCCGCCCCGGCAATAATGGGCAATAGTGCTTGTTGGCCGCCCAGCGCCGCAATGCGGTCATGCCCGTAAGCCGCGGTGACAACAATAATTTTTCTCGGCATTTAATTCTCCGGCCAGGCTCATCTAAATAATATAACTATTACGCTAGATGGAACCGGTTCCAAAGAAAAGCCAACCGTGTCTAATTTATGATCACTATCACGAACATTGATTAACGGGTGGTGGAGCCGCGAACGATTAATTCGCCAGAAAAGACCTGCTCATAAACGGTGTCACTACCGCCTTCAATGCGCTTCACTACTTGCTGGAGAGCGGCATAACCAATCTGCCAGGTTGGCTGTTTAAGCGTGGTGATACCAACGCCGGCAAGCTCCGCCCATTCGAGTTCATCAAACCCCAGCAGGCCAATATCGGAGCCCCAGTGCAGGCCGATACGTCGCAGGGAGCGGGCCACCTGAAGTGTGAGTGCGCCGTTTGCGGAAATCACAGCTTTACGCATTCCCCGATGGCCAGAATGGAACTGGCGCAGCGTGTTGTCCATCAACTCGCCTTCGTGCAAAGGCACTTCCGCGTTTTCGGCAACAATCCCAGGGTAACGTTTGAGGGTGGCGTGGAAGGCATTCAGGCGCTCGCGGCGGGTGTTCACCGTGCCGAGAGGCTCACTGAGGAACAAAATGGCTTCAAACCCTTGTTCGACAAGGTGTTCGGTGGCGGTTGTTGCGGCCTGAATGTTATCAAGGCCCACGACGTCGCAGGCAAAATCAGGAATTTTTCGGTCAATCAGCACCATCGGCAGGGCGGATTGTTGCAGGCGATTTAACCCTTCTTCGCGCATCCCCACCGCATTCACCACAATCCCTTCCACCTGATAACTGCGCAGTAAATCCAGGTAATGCAGCTCCTGGTCCACTTCGTTGTTGGTGTTACAGACCAGCGGCGTAAAGCCCTTTTCACGGCACGCCGCTTCAATGCCACTGAGCACATCGACAGAGTAGGGGTTGGTGATATCGGCAATGATCAGGCCGATTAAGCGGGTACGCCCACGTTTCAGGCCGCGAGCCATTTGGCTTGGGCGGTAATCGAGTTGCGCAATCGCCGTTTCAATACGCAAACGTAAGTCGTCAGACAGCACATTTTGCTCGCCGTTAAGATAGCGGGAAACACTGGTTTTACCGGTCTTTGCCGCTCTTGCGACATCGCTTATCGTTGGGCGCGCTGCCTTGCTGATCATGTTTTTCTCCGAAGGGTTTCAGGCTCGAGAGTAACACAGTTTATAAGGGCTGGTGGATGACGCTGGCGCTTATCCACCCTACAAAATCTTGGTGCTTCGTAGGTCGGATAAGCGTTAGCTTCATCCGACACAATCTCAAATATTTCATCTGGTCCCAATTCACCCTCATACTGTCCGTTTTTGGTATTAGCAATCCCACTAACCCTTGTCACAATGGATTCATACCCAGTGATAAGGAGTCCGAAAATGTCCCGTTCTGCATTGATTAATATCGATACGCAGCAATCTTTTTTCCATCGCGATTACTGGCAAGAAGAGGATCTCCCGGCATTCCAGCAGGCTATTACACAGCTGATTTCTGGCTGCCAGGATTTGAAAATACCGGTGGTGGATATCTTCCATGTTGACGATGAAGGCCCGTTTTCACTGGCTTCCGGCTGTGTTAAAGCGATGCCGTTTTTGCAACATCAGGCGGATGTGGCGTTCCAGAAACACGTTCACAACGCATTTACCGATACCGGTCTCGATCTTTGGTTGCGCCAGCGTGACGTTAACCACCTGATTATCTGCGGTATTCGTACTGAACAGTGTTGCGAAACCACCACGCGAGTGGCGTCTGATTTGGGTTATCGCGTTTCATTTGTTAGCGAAGCGATGCTCACCTTCCCGATGAGCTGGAAAGGGGTTACGCTGGATACGCAAACCCTGCGCCATCGCACTGAAACGGTGCTGGCGGGGCGTTTTGCCGAAATTCAAACTGTTGCTGAGTGCCTGGAGTCTTTATCGTGAGTATTGGGGTCTGGTTCGTTGTGTTGCCTGGTGTTCTGTCTCTTGACCTGAGTGGCCCAGCGGAAACGCTGAAGCTTGCAGGCGATGCTTTTCACCTGCATTTCATCGGCCCGGACCCACAAGTTTCTACCTCCATTGGACTCAATTTTTCGGGCATCGAACCGCTGCCGGAAAGTTTCGCGCCAGGCAGTTTGTTAGTGCTTCCCGGCGTTTGCGATTCAAATCGTTACTTTGATACGCCACAGGCTGAGGCTGTGCGCCGTTGGTTGACGCGCCTGCAACCGCAAATTCATAGCCAGCAACTCAATTTAATGTGCGTCTGTTCTGGCTCGCTGCTAGCGGCGAAAGCCGGGCTGATGAGCGGCGTGCATTGCACCACGCACCACGATGTGCTGGCAAGATTACGCGCAGCCGCTCCCACCGCTCAGGTAAAAGAAAACCGTATTTTTGTCGAAGACCGGGGCATCTGGACCAGCGCCGGAATTACCTCCGGGATTGATCTCTCGCTGCATCTGATTAACCGCTATTGCGGCCCGAAAGCAGCACTCGACGTGGCGCGTGAGATGGTGGTGTGGTTTCGCCGTTCGGGCGACGATCCGCAATTATCGCCGTGGCTGCGTTACCGTAATCACATTCACCCGGCGGTTCATCGTGCGCAGGATTTGCTTTCGGCAGCACCAGAATCGGCGTGGGATGTGCAGGAAATTGCCGATAAAGTTCACGTCAGTTCGCGCCATTTATCGCGGCTTTTTCAGCAGCATTTGGGGATTTCAGTGCGGGATTATCTCGAACAATTGCGCCTGGCTATTGCCGAACAGCGCTTATTGCAGGGGCAACGCATGGAGCAGGCGGCGGTTGCGGCGGGCTTTTCATCACCACGCCAGCTGCACCGCGCCCGCGCCAGGAATGCTTAGCTCACCCATTTTCGCGTATCCAACCGCTGTAATCCCATGGAAAGCAGCAAACTTCCGGCGAGTGTTGCGCCGAAAATCCACAAAATATCGAGAACCGGCGAGCTGGTTAGTTGGTAACCGTGAGTGCGCAAGAAGTGAATAATTAACGCATGGAAGCCGTAAATCCCTAGCGAATGCTGAGAAATTAAAGCCAAACCCGGCAATGGCCTGTTATTAAGGCAATTTTTTATCACGACCAACAAACTAATCGCGGCGATAAACACCAGCGGCCCGCAATAAACATAGAAAGTATCGGCAAAATTACCGTTCACTTCTAATTGGTGGCGCGTACCCGTTGATATCGAAAAGATACACAACGCAAACAAGCCTGCTGCCAGCCCGCTAATCCAGCGCTTATCCGTTTCCAGTATGCCAATCGCGCGACCTAACAAGCCATACAGCACGTAATAAAACGTGTCGCCGCGAATATATAAATTAATCGGCAGCCATTTCACTCCACCCAGCGTTTGCGGCACGGTATTGGGGTTGGCGATAACACCCAGCAAAACCATCAGCCCGAGAATCACCATCGCATTAACCTTTTTCACCTGAATCAACGGGGAAAGTAGGTATATCACCATGATCGCAAAGAAGAACCACAGGTGATAGAACACCGGTTTTTGTAGGATGTAGCGCAGCGAAAGCCCCGCGTTGATGGGGGTCAGTAATTTGATGTAGATAAGCGCGACCACGCTGTAAAACAGCAGACAGGTGACGATGCGCAAAAAGTGACGCTGCTGTGCACTGCGTTCACCAAAAAACAGATAGCCTGAAATCATGAAGAACAGCGGAACGCTGACGCGAGAAGCCGAGTTGAGCACGTTTGATAAATCCCAACTAAATGGCGTGACAATATTCGCATTGGTGATGTACCAGGTGGTGGTATGGATCATAACGACCATCAGGCACGCAATCCCGCGCAAGTTATCAATCCAGTTAATTTTTTGCTGCATTCGTTCCTCGATGGCTTAAACGGGTATTAATCTGAGTTTGCATTCACTATCTTGTCAGGCGCGAAGCGGGTTTGCAGAATATGAAATACCTGTTAATTATTGAATAACAATAACGATTTTAACGTACACGTAACGAATGATGATGCCAAAAATAAAAAATAGCAGTTGGGTTCTCGTTTTTTGTGCTCTGTTACTGAGCGCTTGCAGTACACCGGAGCAACAACCGCAATATGCCCAGGGTGCACAGCAACCTGCAGTCGAAGGTGGTGCGATGATTGAAACCTGTAAGCAGGAAGCGGCATATCGCTACAACACCCGTGAGCAACAAATCAGCGTGGTGGATTTTAAGCAGTATCAGGGTAGTTACGAGATTCAAGGCAGCACCGTTCGCAAGGAAGGGTTTACCTGCTCATTCGACGAAAGCGGCCAGTTTTTGCACCTTTCATCTACATAAAGCCGCAACACAAGGCAAACGCACGTGGATTCGGGCTGTATATGTTGCGCTCAACAGGTATACTGACGGCTTCTCTTTTTAACCCTCTCGAACGCGTGCGAAATCAACATGCAAAAGTTTGATACCAAGACCTTTCAAGGCCTGATCCTGACTTTACAGGACTACTGGGCGCGCCAGGGCTGCACCATTGTTCAACCTTTGGACATGGAAGTCGGCGCCGGCACCTCTCACCCAATGACCTGCCTGCGGGCTTTAGGGCCAGAGCCGATGGCGACTGCATATGTGCAGCCATCCCGCCGTCCTACCGATGGCCGTTACGGTGAAAACCCGAACCGCTTACAGCACTACTATCAGTTCCAGGTGGTGATCAAGCCTTCTCCTGACAACATTCAGGAGCTGTACCTTGGGTCGCTTAAAGAGCTGGGTATGGACCCAACTATTCATGACATTCGCTTCGTAGAAGACAACTGGGAAAACCCAACGCTGGGTGCCTGGGGTCTGGGCTGGGAAGTGTGGCTCAACGGCATGGAAGTGACTCAGTTCACCTATTTCCAGCAAGTTGGCGGCCTGGAATGCAAACCGGTTACCGGTGAAATCACCTACGGTTTAGAGCGTCTGGCAATGTACATCCAGGGCGTAGACAGCGTTTACGATCTGGTCTGGAGCGACGGCCCGCTGGGTAAAACCACTTATGGCGACGTGTTCCATCAGAACGAAGTTGAGCAATCAACTTACAACTTCGAACACGCCGATGTGGATTTCCTGTTCTCCTGCTTTGAGCAGTATGAGAAAGAAGCGCAGCACCTGCTGGCGCTGGAAAACCCACTGCCACTGCCTGCTTACGAACGCATTCTGAAAGCCGCGCACAGCTTTAACTTGCTTGATGCCCGTAAGGCCATCTCGGTTACCGAGCGCCAGCGCTACATTCTGCGTATTCGTACTCTGACTAAAGCCGTGGCCGAAGCCTATTACGCTTCTCGTGAAGCGCTTGGCTTCCCGATGTGCAATAAGAACAAATAAGAGGCTGCCATGTCTGAAAAAACTTTCCTGGTGGAGATTGGCACTGAAGAGCTGCCACCAAAAGCCCTGCGCAGCCTGGCCGAATCCTTTGCTGCGAACGTAACCGCGGAACTGGATGCAGCGAACCTCGCTCACGGCGAAGTAAAATGGTTTGCCGCTCCACGCCGTCTGGCGCTGAAGATTTCTAATCTGGCACAGTCTCAGCCTGATCGTGAAGTTGAAAAACGTGGCCCGGCCATCTCTGCGGCATTTGACGCAGAAGGCAAACCAAGCAAAGCCGCTGAAGGCTGGGCTCGTGGCTGCGGCATCACCGTCGATCAAGCTGAGCGTCTGGCGACCGACAAAGGCGAATGGCTGCTGTACCGTGCGCACGTTAAAGGCGAAAGCGCGCAAGCCCTGCTGCCTGCGATGATTGCCACAGCGCTGACCAAATTGCCGATTCCAAAACTGATGCGTTGGGGCGATAACAACACCCAATTCGTGCGTCCGGTTCACACTGTGACCCTGCTATTGGGCGAAGAAGTTATTCCTGCAACAATCCTTGGCATTGCGTCCGATCGTGTTATTCGCGGCCACCGCTTTATGGGTGAGCCAGAATTCACTATCGACAACGCCGATCAGTACCCTGAAATTCTGCTGGAACGCGGCAAAGTTATTGCCGACTACGAGCAGCGTAAAGCGGTTATCAAAGAAGGTGCTGAAGAAGCGGCTCGCAAAATTGGCGGTAACGCCGATCTGAGCGAAAGCCTGCTCGAAGAAGTGACTTCTCTGGTGGAATGGCCGGTTGTGCTGACCGCGAAATTCGAAGAGAAATTCCTCGCCGTTCCTGCGGAAGCGCTGGTTCACACCATGAAAGGTGACCAGAAGTACTTCCCTGTTTACGCCAATGACGGCAAATTGCTGCCGAACTTTATCTTTGTTGCCAATATCGAGTCGAAAGACCCGATTCAGATTATCTCTGGTAACGAGAAAGTTGTGCGTCCACGTCTGGCCGATGCCGAGTTCTTCTTCAACAGCGACCGTAAAAAGCGTCTCGAAGACAACTTGCCGCGTCTGGAAACCGTTCTGTTCCAACAACAGCTCGGTACGCTGCGCGACAAAACTAACCGCATCGAAGCCCTTTCAGGCTGGATTGCTGGCCAGATTGGCGCAGACGTAAACCACGCAACTCGCGCCGGTTTGCTGTCTAAATGCGATCTGATGACCAACATGGTGTTCGAGTTTACCGACACCCAGGGCGTGATGGGCATGCACTATGCGCGTCACGATGGCGAAGCAGAAGATGTTGCTGTTGCGCTGAACGAGCAGTATCAGCCGCGCTTTGCGGGTGATGCACTGCCGTCTAACCTGGTGGCCTGTGCTGTGGCAATCGCCGATAAAATGGATACCCTTGCGGGCATCTTCGGTATTGGACAGCACCCGAAAGGTGACAAAGACCCGTTTGCTCTGCGTCGTGCCGCTCTTGGCGTTCTGCGTATCATCGTTGAGAAAAACCTGCCGCTTGATCTGCAAACTCTTACCGAAGAGGCCGTGCGTCTTTACGGTGATAAGCTGACCAACCAGAAGGTTACCGACGAAGTCATCGACTTTATGCTGGGTCGTTTCCGCGCCTGGTATCAGGAAGAAGGCCACAGCGTGGATACCATCCAGGCCGTGCTGGCGCGTCGTCCGACCAAACCAGCAGATTTCGATGCGCGTATGAAAGCGGTATCTCACTTCCGTACGCTGGAATCTTCATCTGCCCTGGCTGCTGCGAATAAGCGTGTTTCAAACATTCTGGCGAAGTCAGACGAGACGCTGAACGACCATGTTCACGCATCCGTTTTGAAAGAAGCCGAAGAGATTCGTCTCGCGACTAACCTCGTTGTGCTGCGCGACAAACTGGAACCGTTCTTCGCTGAAGGCCGTTACCAGGAAGCGCTGGAAGAACTGGCAAACCTGCGCGAGCCGGTGGATGCGTTCTTCGACAAAGTGATGGTGAATGCAGAAGACAAAGATCTGCGTATTAACCGTCTGACGCTGCTTTCCAAACTGCGCGAGCTGTTCTTGCAGGTTGCGGATATCTCCCTGCTGCAATAAGTTTGCTGCCGTTTTAAAGAACCCGCTTCGGCGGGTTTTTTTTCGCCTGAATGTTTACGCTTTTTTATCAATGGGCTAGCTATTTCTCAGACAGGTTGTCGCGATGCTAATCCGGCCTGGGGAAAAATATGCCATTAACCTCAAACCCCGCAGCGCGGGGTTTTTTATGACTCAGCGAACAACCAATACCGAGCATTTTGCATGGCGAACCACTGCAGCAGCGTTTGAACCAAGAAGATAGGTAGACATGCTTGGGCGGTGGGAAGCCAGAATAATCACATCGGCGTCAATATCATCGGCCAGTTGGAGAATATGATCTTTCGGCGAACCGCTCAGAACGTGCTTTTCAATCCGATCTTCAGGCAGGTTAAATTTAGCCACTATTTCGCTCAGCGATTCCATGGCGGCAGCTTCCCTCTCTTTGGCATCTGGTGCAATCGAAGCATAGCCCAGGCCGTAAGCGGCAAAATAGGTATAGTCAGGGATGACGGCCAGAAAATGGATCGTGGCATCGTCCTGCTTTGCATACCCTTCAACATGGGGGATAACCTGCTGTGTCAGCTCTGTTTCGGAAATATCGATAGGAACCAGGATTTTCTTAGACATACAACCTCCTTTTGCTTTACGTGTTAATAACCCTCTCTAAGTTATGGATTAGATTTGTGATTACGGAAGTGACACAGGTCAGGTTTTCGAGCATTGCCGCTTCGTTTCATACTATTTACGTAGCCTTCAGAAACGACAAACCCCGCTCAGGCGGGGTTTTGGATAACAATTTTGGGACAAGGCAATCAGGGTACAAAGTACAAAATCATTCCATCAACTGCTTACTGATTGTTGGATTCGCTTGCATTAAGCGCATCAACTTCAGCTCGGTATTGGAGGGTCTGAGTCGTTTTGATTCCCACTCCTGTACCATTGAAACACTCACACCCATTGCGCGGGCGAAATCATCAATCTTAAGCCCGGTACTTTTTCTTAGTTGTTCAAATTCAGAAAATGCATTGGGCTTATCATTAAGTGCCATCATTTGATGCTTATCTTTAAAAACAATCTGCTCAAGGTTACTTAGCAGCTCAAACATTGGATCTTTATATTCCATCGAGAACTCCTCATAAATCACACATCGACCTCGTGAACGGTAAGAAGCCTATTAAGAGTAGTTGGAAAAAAAGCGGGCAGATGGTTTTCACGCTAACTATTTTCTTGCTGTGTCAGGCTTATGCGTTTCAGCAAAAAAACTAAGCGGCATAACGAATTGAAAAGTCTGTGATGAGCGGGATTGAGTATAAATTTGTAAATGGTTATGCATTTTACGCAAAACGGCGGGACTGGCCCGCCGTGCTTATAGATTTTTCCATCATGCTTTTTGCGTAACTTTATCCAGCTCGTGGTTATTGGCGCGGTTCTCAGCCAATGTGCGCTGGCCCGCCCAGGATTTCACCATCAGCGCGGTCGCGGAAAGTAGGGCCGGAATTGCCAGTAGCATGAAAATAGTTTTGAACGACAGTTCAGCTTGCATCAAGAATGCACCACTAAACGCCCCAAGAATTCCGCCAAAACGTCCAAGCCCCAACATCCATGCCACACCGGTTGCACGACCTTGTGTTGGGTAGAACCCGGCGGCTAGCGCAGGCATTGAAGATTGCGCGCCGTTCATAATGGTGCCTGCGATAAACACCATCACGCCCATTAATACCAGGCTTGAAGTAGAGAACCCTACAAGGCACACAAAAAGACCTGTCAGCAAATAACCCACGGCGACCACTTTGTTTGGGTTCAGCTTGTCCATCAGTGCGCCAATAATCAGAACCCCAATGCCACCACCGAGTGGGAACAAAGCGGTGATAATCGACGCCTGACTGAGCGTTGCGCCTGTTTCACGAATCAGCAGCGGCAGCCAACTGGTCAGGAGATAGAAAATCAGCAGGCCCATGAAATAGGTCAGGCAGAGCATTAAGGTTCCTACCAGATATCTTGGCGAGAAAATCACGCCCAGCGCGGTTTTATCTTTAATATGACCGCCGACTTCGTTCAGCACGAAGCGCAGATTTTCGCCTGACGGCAGTGGGGCAATGCGTCGCAAAATAGTGGCGATATCTTTCTGCGGCTTGTTCTTCACCACCAGATAACGAGCCGATTCCGGCAACCAAATCATCAACACCACTGAAAGAATGAGTGGCATGACGCCGCCCAGCACCAGTACGCTCTGCCAGCCGTAATGTGGGATCATCCATGCGGAGACAAAACCGCCCATTGAAGAACCAATCGGGAAGCCGACAAACATCAGGTTCACCAGCAGGGCGCGTTTACGTTCTGGTGCATATTCTGACATCAGCGTTGCCGCGTTCGGCATTGCAGCACCCAGGCCAAGCCCGGTGAGGAAGCGGAGTAGAGCAAGTGATGTCAGGCTGGTGGCAAAGGCGGTCAGCAGGCTAAAACCACCGAATACCAGAATCGATAACACCAACACCTTTTTACGCCCGATGCGGTCAGCCATTGGTCCGGCAGTTAATGCACCGACTGCCAGCCCAACCAGAGCGGCACTCATCACCGGGCCAAGGTCAGATTTCTGCACACCCCATTCCTGTACTAAGTCTGAGGCGATAAAACCAATAATCGCGGTATCGAAGCCGTCCAACGCCACCGTAATGAAACAGAGGATGAGGATCATCCACTGATATCGGGAAAACTTATTATTGTTAATAAATGCCTGAATATCTGTCGTTGTTGTCTTTGTCATAAGGCACGTCCTGAAGGATGCTGAGGTGTTCGATTATCGAACAATGATTCGTTAATCGTTCGTTAAATCAAACCACTCAGCAGGCTATTGGGCAATCATTCGGCAGGTGTTTGTGTGCGATTATCGTACTGGTTGGGATGGGGATATACATACTTGCGAAATAACACATTAAATATTAGTGGGTTAAATAAAAATCCTTGCTGCGCGGATTTGTGAGTGAGTTAACAAATTAGCAACATGTGAAATGGGCGGGCCGCCAGTGCAACCCGCCATATAAAAAGTGAAAATCAGGCCGCGGTTTCAATCACCATCAGTAACTGCCCAGCGTGGACCTGATTCCCCTGTTGGCGCTGGAAGGTGCGGATAACGCCATCCACCGGTGAAGTAATTGGGATTTCCATTTTCATAGATTCCAGAATGCCAATGGTTTGGCCCGCTTTTACCTGCTCACCGGGCTCAACCAGCCATTGCCACACACTCCCGGCGACCTGGCTTTCTACTCCGCAGCAGGAATCAGGGATGTACTCTTCATTAGACGGGGCTTCATCCAGCGCACTATCAAAGGTGAATTGCCCTTCAGCACGCCAGCGAGACAGTTCCTCATCAAAAGCATGTTGGCGCTGCTGCTGGAAGGTATCGATGGTTTCTGCTTCTTGATCAAGCATTTGCTGATAATCATCGAGGCTAAATTCCTCTTCTTCAATGCGCAGCGGGTAGTCGCCCCACGGGAAACGTTCACGTATTTCCAGTAGTTCTTGAGCACTGACTTCGTAGAAACGAATCTGGTCGAAGAAGCGTAGTAGCCACGGTTTGGTGAATACATCTGTCTGGCGATCTCGGTTCCACATTTGCAATGTGCGCCCGATAAACTGGTATCCACCAGGCCCTTCCATGCCGTAAACACACATGTAAGCTCCGCCGATTCCCACGGAGTTTTCCGCAGTCCAGGTGCGTGCCGGGTTGTATTTGGTGGTGACCAGGCGATGGCGCGGGTCGAGCGGTGTCGCCACGGGTGCGCCAAGGTAAACATCTCCCAGCCCCATTACTAAGTAACGGGCATCAAAGACAATCTTTTTGACTTCATCAACTGAATCAAGGCCATTGATACGGCGGATAAATTCGATATTGCTTGGGCACCACGGCGCACCGGGGCGCACCGACTGGGTGTAGCGGGTAATTGCTTCACGGCAGGCGGAATCGTCCCAGCTCAGTGGAAGCCAGACGGTACGCGACGGGACTTTAGCGTTTTGCAGATCGCCAAGATCTTTATCGGCTGCCACGATCCTTTCCAGCAGTTGCTGGCGAGGGCAAAGATGGTTATCGAAATGAATTTGTAGTGAGCGAATACCGGGGGTCAGTTCAAGACGTCCTTCTTGCGGATAGGCTTCCAGGCGCTGCATTAGTGCGTGGACGCGAAAGCGCAGGGCGATATCCAGCATCTGCTCGCCGTATTCCACCAGTAAAAAACGGTCGCCAGCCGCGCGGATGGTGAAGGATGGCATGCCGTTGTTGGCGGGATCGTGGTAGAGGATTGGGGAGGAGATTCGGTTTTCCAAACCATCCAGACTCACCGCGACAAACTCAATTGTGTCTCCGGCTTTAAGCTGCCCGAGCTTCCACAAATCATCGCTAATTACTGTTGCCGGGCAAACAAAGCCGCCGAGCGACGGGCCGTCCGGCCCTAAGATCACCGGCATATCACCAGTAAAATCCACGGTGCCAAAGGCATAAGCATTGTCGTGAATATTTGACGGGTGCATTCCTGCCTCACCGCCATCGCTGCGTGCCCAGGTCGGTTTTGGGCCAATCAAACGAATACCGGTACGACTCGAGTTGTAATGCACCTGCCAACGCGCTGCAAAAAACTCCTCAATATCCTGCTCGGTGAAAAACTCCGGTGCGCCGTGTGGGCCGTAAATCACACGGATCTGCCAGCTATTGCTCAGCTGCGGGTAATCTTGTTCCGTTAAAGAAGCAGCAGGGCGATGCTCCGCTGCGGCCAGGTGCAACACATCGCCAGCACGCAGCGCACGCCCGGCATGACCACCAAATTTACCCAGCGTAAAGGTGCTGCGGCTGCCAAGATACTCTGGGCAGTTCAGCCCGCCCGCCAGCAACAAATAACTGCGGCAGCCCGCGCCGGTAATGTCGCCCAGCGTCAGGGTTTGCCCGGCGTTAGCGTTAATCACTACACCAGTCGATAACGGTTCATCATCCAGTTTTGCGGCAATTTCAGCCCCTGTCAGCACGAAGGCGCATGGCTGATTAAAACGCAGTGTCGGGCCGCGTAGTGTAATTTCCAGCCCAGCGGCCTGCGCGCCGTTGCCCAACAGCTGATTGCCAACGGTAAAGGCGCGGCTGTCGAATGGGCCGGAAGGGGGCACGCCGACATGCCAGTAACCGCTGCGGCCTGGTACATCCTGGATAGTGGTCATGGTGCCGCCGGTAATCACATCCAGCGTTGCGGGTTGCCAGTTCACCTTGCCAAGCGTGGCGGTTATGACTCTCCCTTCCTGTACTTCTGGCAAAGTCAGTAAATATTGCAGCCAGTTCAGGTTGGTTTCGATGCCATAGAGCGATGTTTGCTGCAATGCGTTTGATAGCGATAACAGCGCCTGTTCGCGGGAATCAGCATGAACAATCACTTTTGCCAGCATCGGGTCGTAAAAAGGCGAGACTTCACAGCCGGTCGCCAGCCAGTGATCGACACGAAGCACAGCGCCTTCTATCGCCTGTGGGAATATCACTTCGCTTAACAGCCCGGCCACGGGCTGGAAGTTTTTCGCCGGGTCTTCGGCATAAACCCGCACCTGAATCGCATGGCCGTGCGGCGTAGTGCGCAAGGTTTCTAACGCAGGGAGTTCATTTGCACCCAGTGCCACCATCCAGCTCACAATATCCACGCCGTAAACCATTTCGGTTACGCCATGTTCAACCTGCAAACGGGTGTTCACTTCAAGAAACCAGAACTGCTCGCTGACATCGTCGTAGACGTATTCAACCGTCCCGGCGCTGCGATAATTAACCGCTTCGCAAAGTTCGACTGCCGTGCAGTGCAGGGCGCTGCGGGTCGCATCAGACAGGCGTGGGGCAGGGGTTTCTTCAATCACTTTTTGATTGCGGCGCTGTGCTGAACAATCGCGTTCGCCCAGCGCGATAACGTTACCGGCTCCGTCACCAAAAACCTGCACTTCGATATGGCGTGCGTGGGCGATAAATTTCTCTAAAAAGACGCCATCGTCGGAGAAGTTGTTACCTGCGAGGCGTTTTACGCGGGTAAATGCTTCTTTCAATGCTGATGCATTATCGCAGCATTGCATGCCAATCCCACCGCCGCCCGCCGTGCTTTTCAACATCACCGGGTAGCCGATACGATCCGCTTGGGTTAAGGCAACCTCAAGTGAGGTCAGCAACCCACTGCCAGAAAGCAGTGGCACGTTATTTAACTCTGCCAATTCTCGGGCGCGATGTTTCAGGCCAAAGGCCGCCATCTGTTCAACCGTCGGGCCGAGGAATACCACATTTTCTGCATCGCAGCGCTCAACAAAACTGGCGTTTTCACTCAGGAAACCGTAGCCCGGATGCACGGCTTCAGCGCCGCTTTCTCTGAGGATCGCAAACAGTTTGTCCTGGTTGAGATAAGTTTCGCGCACGTTGCCGTCACCTAACGAGAAGGCAATATCGGCCTGGCGCACGTGCTGGGAGTGTTTATCGGCTTCGGCATAGACCGCAATTGCAGTGATGCCCATTTGCTTCAGGGTGCGGATAATACGCACCGCAATCGCGCCACGGTTGGCAATCAAGACTCGTTTAAACATAACCGTTTCTCAGGCTCGCAGGTCGTCCTGCTTTCAATTCGGGCGCTGGAGTGCGGGCCGTCCCGCGGCGCTAAAAGTGTTACCAGACGGCGACTTCAATCGGCGTTGGGTTGTAACCGTTGCAAGGGTTGTTGAGCTGCGGGCAGTTGGAGATCATCACCAGAACGTTCATTTTCGCCACCAGTTCGACGTATTTCCCCGGAGCTGAAATCCCATCGGCAAACTGCAATCCGCCCTCTTTGGTGACCGGCACGTTCATAAAGAAATTGATGTTGTGCGTGATGTCGCGGCGCGTCAGGCCATATTCCGGGTGCTGCGCCACGGCAAGCAACCAACTATCACGGCAGGCGTGCATATGGCGTTTTTCAAGTGAATAGCGAACGGTGTTGCTCTCTGTAGCACAGGCACCGCCAAGGGTGTCGTGACGGCCACAGGTATCAGCCACAATTTCCAGCATCGGTCGGTCTTCACTGGAGCGCAATACGCTGCCCGTAGTGAGAAAAACGTTGCGCTGGCCGCGCAGCGTATCCGTCACGCTGTAGCGCTCGGCGGTGTCGTCAGCGTTATAAAACAGCGTATCTGCCGCCTGGTTGCCTTCCAGATCTGTGATGCGCAGCGTCTGGCCCTCTTGCAGACGATAAACCCAATAATCACCGGCGTTTACCGTGGCGTTGAGCTGGGCAGTTTCTGTATGGCGTGGGCTTTCAGTCAGCATCCGCAGGCTCCTTCAGTCAGGATATAAAGTTCGTTGTTATGCAGGCCGCGGCAGTTTTCTTCACGTTGCAGGCAGATTTCTGGCAGCGGTTGGCGGGTTGCGTCCAGCTGAATACCCAGCACCTGGCGCGGGTACGCATTGGCGGTGTTCAACGAGTGCGGGCAGGTGTGAAGAATCACTAGCGTGTCCATCGCAAAACGCAGGGTGACAGATGCACCCGCAAGGCCCTGCTGCTCGAGTGTTAAATCACCTTCATCGCTTGCGGTGACTTTGGCGAAAAAGTTGATATTCGCTGCCATATCGCGTTTCCCAAGGCCGTATTTCGCCAGTTCAATCAGAAAGCTGTCGTAGCCGTTTTGGTGGCGTTCGTTGTGGGCCTGTTGGTAATCCAGTGCGCCGAATTGCTCTGCGATTTGCGCGGCATTGCTGCTGCCACAGACGGTTTCATGCCAGCCGAAAGTGTCTTGTTCAATGCCGCAGAAGATGCGCCCCATATCGGAATAGAGGCAGTGTCCGGCGGTTAAGCGGAAGGTGTGCTGGCATTTCAGGGTGTCAGGCGCGTTGTAGCGTTCCAGCAGGTTTTCCGGGTTGTAAAACAGCGCGGCAGCGTTCACGCCGCCGTTAATGTCGGTGAGTGTTAAAGCGGTGCCACTGCGCATGATGAGTGACCAGTGGCTGCCTGCGGGAAGATTAGTTTGATAGGTCATGTAGGCTCCTTATTTCAGGCGACTTTACGTTCAGATTCGGCGTCCACCGGGCTGGCGGGTTTTTTATCAAGCGGGATATCGTAGGTAATGCTTGCGCCCCAACGGTCTGGTGCTTGCGGGTCGTGACGCACTTTGTCAAACACCCACAGCCTTGAACCGAGCGAAAATCCCTCTTTCAGGTCATGCGTAATCATAAAAATGGTCAGGCGGTGGCGCTCCCACAAATCGCTAATCAGCAAGTGCATTTCGTTACGAATGCCAGGGTCGAGTGCGCCAAAAGGCTCATCAAGCAGCAGAATGCGTGGCTGTTTCATCAGTGCCTGAGCTAGCGCCAGGCGCTGTTGCATTCCGCCAGAAAGTTGGTGCGGATATTTGTTTTGCGCAGGCAGTAAACCGACCTGATCGAGCATCGCACGGGCGCGTTCACGAATTTCCCGGCGCTTTTTGCCCCACACGCGCCCCAGCCAGCGGGCGGTGCTGAACTCTTCTGCCAGCATCACATTGCCAATCACCGTCAGGTGCGGAAACACCGAGTAGCGCTGGAAAACCACACCGCGCTGCGCGTCCGGTTCTTGCGAGATAGGTTTGCCATCCAGCAAAAATTCCCCTTTGGTGGCCGATTCGGTGCCGAGTAGCATCTTCAGAAAGGTGGTTTTCCCGCAGCCTGAAGCGCCGACAATCGAGACAAACTCGCCTTCTTCGACGGTGACATTCAGCCGTTCCAGCACCACTTGGTCACCATAGTGCTTTTCGATATTTTTCAGTTCGAGCAACGCCATAGCGCCTCCTTATTTTGCGTAGTACCACGGGAAGCAGCGGCGGTTGATGACGCGCAGCAGCAGATCGAGCGTGAAAGCAAGCAGCGTAATCCACGCCACGTACGGCAAAATTACGTCCATCGCCATATAACGGCGCATCAGGAAGATGCGGTAACCGAGCCCTTCGGTGGCGGCAATCGCTTCGGCGGCAATCAGGAACAACCAGGCGGAGCACAGCGACAAACGCACGGCGTCAATCAGGCGTGGCAGCAGTTGCGGCAGAACCACGCGCCAGAGGATTTGTGCGCTGTGGCCGCCTAGCGTCTGCGCTTTCACCATTTGTTCGTGGGGAATCGCCTGCACCTGAAGCTGCAAATCGCGCACGATAAAAGGCGTTATGCCGATGACAATCAGCACCACTTTTGACACCTCTCCCAAACCAAAGGTGATGAAAAGTATCGGCAAAATTGCCAGCGGTGGGACCAGTGCTATCAAGGTAATCAGCGGTGAAAGCACCGAACGCACAACCGGCAGCGCCCCGCAAAACAGGCCAAAAATCAGCGCCAGAAATGCGCTAAGCCCCACGCCGACCAGCAGGCGAAGCAGGCTTGCCGCGCTGTCGGTCCAGAACAGATATTCCCCGGTACGCGGGCTTGGCGTGAATGCCATGCGGTCGATGGCTGCCCACATCGCATCAAATCCTGGCAATAGCTTGTCGTAGCTGTTTGCCGCAAGACGTGCATCAGATGCCACCAGATAGAAGAAGATCATCGCAACTAGCGGTAGGGCGCCCATCAGCACACGAGTCATTGGCTGGGGTTGGTAGTTAATAATTTTGCGCATAGGGCACCTCAGGTTTAGAGCGCGTTGCTTACGATGAGGCGAAGGAACTCATCAGTGAAGCGCAGTTTGGTGTTGTTGGTATCACCCCAGTTCCCGGCAGGTGTCGCAACGCCTACTACGTCGGCGGACGGCGCGGCATCACCTAACAAACCGTGTTTAAAGGAAAATTCGGCAACCATCTGCATGGTGGCTTTCAACTGCGGGCTGTCGGTGAAATCGAGCGCCAGTTTCGGGTCGCTGAAAAGATGGGTCGCCGCAAGTTGGGCATCAAATCCAGCTAAATCTGTACCTGCGGCCTGGCCCATTTGCGTGCGGGCGGTTTTGGCGGTTTCCGACTCCCCCTGCATTACTTTCAGGGTTTCAAACCAGGCACCGGTCAGGGCTTTGCCTAATTCCGGGTGGGCTTTCAGGGTTGCGGTGTTGACCACTAACAGGTCGAGAATTTCGCCGGGGATTTGCGCGGAAGAGAACAGTAATTTGGCGTCCGGCTGTTTTTGCGCTTCGGCCAACAGCGGGTTCCAGGTGACGATGGACTTCACTTCCGGTGTGGTAAACGCGGCGACAAGATCCGCATCAGCGGTGTTGACCACTTTCACATCACGCTCACTCAGGCCTGATTTTTCCAGAGCGCGAGCCAGTAAATAGTGGGAAACAGAAAGCTCGACCAGGTTAACGGGCTGGCCTTTTAATTCGGCAACAGATTTTGCGGATTTAGAGAGGATGCCGTCATTACCGTTGGAGTAGTCGCCAATAATCAGCGCGGTGCTATCTACGCCGCCTGCGGCCGGAATGGTCAGCGCGTCCATGTTGGTCATGGTGCAGCCGTCAAACCCTCCCGCGGTGTATTGGTTCACTGATTCGATATAGTCGTTAACCTGCACGAACTTGATATCGATGCCGTATTTATCGGCCCACTTTTTGACGATGCCGCTTTGTTGGGCGTAATCCCATGGCATCCAGCCTGCGTAGATAGACCAGCAGAGTTTAAACGAGGGTTTTGCGGCAAAGCTGCTGACACTAAACAGCGCGAGTGCGGCAAACAAGATTCCACGGTGGCAAGCTTTAAGCATGGTGGTTCCTCTGACGGTTGCGGAAAAAGGTGCAGGAGGGCGGCGCTCAATGGTCGCTTATCCTCCCGGGCTTTTGTCCCGCCGTGTAACCGCCAGAGGGCGGTCGATCACTCTCGGACCAGCATCTTTCGACCGGAACCCTAGTGATCCATTACCAAATTGTATGGCGACATCGGTTGCCCGTATCACCCCTGCATCCAGATATCAGCAAGATGAATGCCAGGTATGGAAAATAGTTAATTTATCTATTTATAACAGAGGATTAACGTACGTTTATGGGTATGCACAGTTGAAGGGAGATGTGCCAATAAGGTGCAGGGTGGCGTATGAAAATGCACCATTTCAGCGCAAATATGCCTGAAAGAGATTGTTGTGAAAGGGTATCTTGCAAAGTCAGGTTGGACTATCCTTAGCAGCATTATTGGGTGCGCATTTGCGTATTTGCATTGAATGGTGAAGGAGTAGAAAAGATGGCGACAGGTAAGTCCTGGTCACGCTGGTTTGCGCCGCTTGCGGCAATTTTAATGGTGGTGAGTCTGAGTGGCTGTTTTGATAAAGAAGGCGATCAACGTAAAGCGTTTATCGATTTCTTACAAAACACAGCGATGCGCAGCGGTGAACGCCTGCCAACGCTGACAACGGATCAGAAAAAACAATTCGGTCCACTGGTTTCTGATTACGCGATTTTGTATGGCTTTGCCCAACAGGTAAACCAGGCAATGGATGACGGCATGAAGCCAGTTGCCGATAGCGTAAACAGCATTCGTGTACCACAAGATTATATGACTCAGCGTGAACCTCTGAGCCAGGCTAACGGTTCACTGAACGTGTTGGGCCAACAGGTGCAGAATGCCAAAATGCAGGCAGACAGCGCTCGTTCCACCTTAAAGCAGCCTGACGATTTGAAAGTTGTTTACGACAAGGTTTATCAGAAAGTCGTTACTGCTCCGGCAGACGCTATGGCTCCACTGATCCCTGCGGCACAAACTTTCACAGCACAACTGGTGCAAGTGGGTAACTTCATCCAGCAGCAGGGCACTCAAGTTGGCTTTACTGCTGGTGGCATTCAGTTCCCAACCTCACAGCAGGCAAGCCAGTACAACTCGCTGATTGCTCCGCTGGCTTCACAGCATCAGGCATTTATGCAGGCATATTCTGCTGCTCAAACCTCAATGCAGTAATTGCTGTTTTCCCCGTCGCAAGGCGGGGAATATTCTCCCTCTTTAGCATTCCCCATCCGCACTTAATTCCTGCCCAAGGTACAAATTTGTCATAAATTTGACACCGCCTGATGCTGTTCATAAACTCGTCATTAACTGTCCGTTATGAGGAGTTCTCATGCCAAATACAATGTCCCAAAAGACTGCCCGAGAAGGGTTAAGCAACCCTGAGCTTTTTGAGGGCGGCGTTTACGTCACGAAAAACGGTGTCGCGGAACTCTTTGTTCAGACAGCCGCTGAGCGCCAGTTGGAAGAGGCTGAGCGTTTACGCGAACGCCAGAGCAACGCGCTATTAAAACTGGTGATGAAGGCCAAGCACGAAGTGACAGAAGGGAAAACGGTTTCGCCTGAAGCTGCCCTCCAACGACTCCGTACTGCAAGGAAATAAACAGGGAGTATAAAGTGAAGGAACACCACATTGTACTTACCGAAACTGCGGTGAAAAGCCTGCAGGATATTGAATTCTTTAAGTCACAATTTATCGGTGTTGAGGCTGCTGGAACATTCATTGAATCGCTGTTATTACGTTCGGTTGCGGCTATTTCAGAGGACCCAACCCGATATCGTATAAACGGTACTCTCGCGGACAAAGGTGTCAGGATTCGTGAGTGGCTGGATGTGGAAAATGAGTATCGTTGTTTTTATGACGACAGCAACCATTCTGAAATCGGCATTTTACTCTATGCAAGCATGAAGGAAGATTTCGAATCGGCGCTCTATCGCCACAATGTTATTTACTGAGTTTACCGCTACTCTGAGTTTCCAGACCGCAGATGGCCTGAGCTCCAGCCCTGCGGACGGCTAAAATAAACCTTGTTATTCACTACTGTTATATGAGTTAATGCATTCATCGGTTTGAAGCACAGACCCTTAAGCAGTTTAGTAGCGCAGTCCTCAAAGAGTTATCATAGATACCCTTCGACGTGATCTACCTTCCTTTATCGCTTTAAAAAATCTGTAAAACATTCCAATTGCGCCGGAAGGCAAATTTAATTTAAAAGGTAATATCTATGTCTAACAAAATGACTGGTCTCGTAAAATGGTTCAACTCTGACAAAGGCTTCGGCTTCATCACTCCTGACGATGGCTCAAAAGACGTGTTCGTACACTTCTCTGCTATCCAGATTGATGGCTACAAGTCTCTGGACGAAGGCCAGAAAGTGTCTTTCACCATCGAAAGTGGTGCTAAAGGCCCAGCTGCTGGTAACGTAACTAACCTGTAAGGTTAACGTTAGCAAAGCTAAGAATTTAAAAACCCGCCTCGGCGGGTTTTTTCGTATCTGGGGTTTATTTCCCAAACAATCTCCGGGAATTATCTTCGATCTTCCCTAGCAGACGCCGTTTCTGCATAGTTCGCGTCCAGCTCACGGATAGCCCTGCAGCCGAAAGTAACCGGTGATACTGCTCATCATCAAATGGCATATGCCATGCTGTCGCAATCGCTTCTGCGACCGTCACATCACTAACGCGAGAAACCAGCTCAAGTGGTGATTCCGTCGATACATTTCCCGCCATTACGATCCGATAAAGCCAGCCGCAATAACCCGTTTCCTGCATCAAAGAAGACATATCGCTAATGCCAAAATGGTAATTCAGCTTGAAGCAGGGTGAGCGCGGCTGCGTGACCTGAATCAGTGCTTCTCCCCAACGGAAAATATCGCCGATATAGACATCTTTTTCTGTCAGGCCTTCGGTCGATAGGTTTTCACCGTAGGCCGGAGCGGTAAAAAGCTCAGCTTGTTCGGGAAATTCACGCGTCCAGTGAAGATAATGTTCACGCGGGTAGTGGCATAACGCGCGATCCGGCCCGCCATGAATGACTTTTTCAGCCTGCTGATCGCCTTCAAGGCCCAGTTCGGTGAGTTTAAGTTCACCATCGACCTGATATTTGGCAATAGCACTCGGCCTACTTCCCTGATATTCACGAATTTTGCCGATATAAACGTTTAGCGGATAGTGCATCCGACCCTCCCTGTAACGATAATTTTTTGGCGGTGAATGTTACTTTCCACCCTGTCAGGTCATCACTCAAATATTAAATGACATTTTAATGGAGCTTAACTTTGAGGAACTCATTTTTGGAATATTTTTCTGAAATGGCATGATTACTTCAATTTTGTGAAACGCGTTTTCATTTTGTTGTTTCCATTGCCAGGGTTTAGGCGTCAGTGGCGAAAATGGAAAGGTTAACCTGCGCGCTTTAACGTATTTTTACTCTGAAACTTACTCATGATGAGACTCAGATGAAACTACTACGGACAGTCACCGCACTTTTTTTCTGCCTTACGTTAATCCCCTTTTCGACCTATGCCGCTACTGTTCTGCGCCTGGCCTACGCCGAGAACAGCCAGCCGGTGAAAGACGCTCTGCGTTTCCTCGGTCAACAAATTGAAGAAAAAACTCACGGAGAAGTTCAGGTGATGTACTTCCCGGATGGCCAACTCGGCAGCGAACGTGAGCTGGTTGAGCTGGCGCAGGCTGGCGTGGTCGATATTACCAAGGTTTCATCCGGGCTGATGGAGAGTTTTTCACCTCTCTACGGCGTGTTTTCTCTGCCTTACCTTTTTACCGATAAAGCCGAATTTTACCGCGTTATGGATAACGATAGGGTGATGGACCCGGTTTATCAATCCACTGCGGCACAGGGCTTTATCGGTGTCGGCTGGTACGACTCCGGTGCGCGTAATTTTTATATGAGTAAAGCACCTATCCGCAGCATTGAAGATCTTCAAGGTAAGAAAATCCGTGTGATGCAGAGTGACACGGCTATCCGCACGCTCAAAATGCTCGGAGCTTCCCCCATCGCCATGAGCCAGGCCGAGGTTTACACCTCTTTGCAGCAGGGCATTCTGGATGGTGCAGAAAATAATGAGTTTGCGCTGACGATTGCCCGCCACGGTGAAGTTGCCCGCTTTTATACCTACGACATGCACACTCGCATTCCCGATATCCTCCTGATGAGCAACCTGGCTTTTGAAAAGCTGACGACCGCACAGCAGAAAATCATTCGTGAAGCCATCAAAGCCTCCATTGAATACGAGAAAGCGGCATGGGATGCGGAAATAGAAAAAACCAAGAAAGAAGCGGTCAAAAACTTCAATGTGGAATTTTTTGAGATCGATAAAAAGCCGTTTCAGCAGGCAGTTCAGCCAATCTATGACGGCCTGAAAGATACCCCTCAGCTTTACGGCCTGTATCAGACCATTCAGTCAGCAAAATAACGAGGCTTAAAGGAACATAATGGAAACGATAAGAAAAGGATTCGACAGATTACTGGAAGGTATCTGCTGCTTGTTATTAGCAATGATGGTTTGTGTCTCCTGCTGGCAGGTGATCAGCCGTTACGTCGTGGGCGTACCCAGCACGGTGACTGAAGAGTTGCTGCGTTTTTCTCTGGTCTGGCTTTCAATGCTGGGCATGGCCTATGTTGCAGGGAAACAGCAACATATCAGCCTGACTTTGCTGGTCGATAAAGTCTCGCCGCAGGTGCGTGCGTGGTGGATGGTCTTCCTGCAACTGGTGTTTATTGCATTTTCAGTGTGGATTCTGGTCATTGGCGGTATGAAGATTTCTTCTATTTCGATGCTGCAAATCTCGCCTGCTCTGGGCATCCCAATGGGGCAAATTTACTACGCCCTGCCGGTTTCCGGCGTGCTGATTATTCTCTACAGCGTGATGAATATTATTGACACCTTATGCAAGCTTTTCTCGCCAGCACAAGACGCTGCTGTGACTCTGGAGAATCAACATGATTGATCCCGTCTACGCTTCCTTCATTCTGATTGCCGTTTTTGTCGTGTTACTGGCATTAAGCGCGCCTATCGGTCTGTGTATTGTTATCGCTTCATGCGCCACCATGATGCTGGTGTTGCCGTTTGATATCTCCATGTTCGCCACCGCGCAAAAAATGTTCTCAAGCCTGGATAGCTTCGCATTACTTGCGGTGCCATTCTTCGTGTTGTCCGGGGTCATAATGAACAGCGGTGGTATAGCCAGCCGACTGGTGAACTTCGCCAAATTATTTACCGGCAAACTGCCCGGTTCGCTTTCTTACACCAACATCATCGGCAACATGATGTTTGGGGCGATTTCCGGTTCAGCGATTGCCGCATCGACCTCGATTGGCGGCGTAATGGTGCCGATGAGTGCCAAAGAAGGCTACAACCGCGCTTTTGCTTCAGCGGTTAATATCGCTTCTGCGCCAACGGGCATGCTCATCCCACCCACGACCGCTTTTATTCTCTATGCCTTAGCCAGCGGCGGTACCTCAATCGCGGCACTGTTTGCCGGAGGCATGGTCGCCGGCACGCTCTGGGGAATTGGCTGCATGTTGGTGACTTGGGTGGTAGCGAAACGCCATAATTACCGTGTCTTTTTTGCGCTGCAAAAAGGGGTTGCCTTAAAAGTTACCGCTGAAGCCATCCCGAGTTTATTGCTGGTTGTGATTATCGTAGGCGGAATTGTGCAGGGCATCTTTACCGCCATTGAAGCCTCAGCAATTGCCGTGGTTTACACTCTATTTTTGACGCTTGTTTTTTATAAGACGCTGAAGTTAAAGGACCTACCTTCTATTCTTATTCAGACAACCGTGATGACCGGCATCATCATGTTTTTGCTGGCGACCTCTTCAGCGATGTCATTTTCGATGTCGATTACCAGTATTCCTGGCGCCTTGAGCAATATGATTCTGGGCATTTCAGAAAATAAAATGGTCATACTGCTGGTAATAACCGCGTTCTTATTGGTTATCGGCGCATTTATGGATATTGGCCCGGCGATTCTGATATTTACGCCAATCTTGCTGCCGATTATGGTTAAGCTTGGTGTTGACCCGGTTCACTTCGGGATTATCATGGTTTACAACCTGGCGATCGGTACAATTACGCCTCCCGTGGGGAGTGGGTTATATGTCGGAGCCAGCGTTGGGAAGGTAAAAGTTGAAGAGGTGATTAAACCGCTGCTCCCATTCTATGCGGCTATCATCGCTGTATTACTGCTGATTACTTTTGTCCCCGAGGTTACGCTATTCTTGCCACGTTTATTGGGCGTGTTGTAATAAAGCCTAATCCATCGACGTAAAAAAATATCCGGTTGCCCTACAGCAACCGGATAAATCGTACAAGGATGAATGTTGAGGAATCTAAAAGAGGATTAATAAAATACAGTGTGGCATAAAAATAATTTAAAACGTATAACCAATCCCGACGCGGAAACGAGTTTGTCGATCGTCACTGGTATTATTGACAGAAACATTTCCCACTTCTACAAACGGAGACCAGGCATCAATTAAATAAGCTGTTCTGAAGTTATACTCGTAATTATCTTTTCCACCGTCGTAAAGATCGTATTTTTCGGCTTTCTTGTAAATACCTTCCACAACCCAGTCAAAGTTACCCCATTTATAGCCTGCCCATACGTCCATACGGTTGGTTTTATCGTCTTCACGCGTGTCAGAGGCACCCGAACGACGCACATACTCAAAGCGATAACGAGCCCCTAACCACCAACTGTCATTAAGCGTCCAGGTCGCACGCAGATAGGGTTTGTAGGTGGAATAGCCGCTGCCGGTTTCGAGTACAAAGCCGGGTTGCCAGGCGACTGCACCCTGTTTGAACTGGTAGCTGGCGGTATATTCATTGCCTTGTACTTCAAGATCGTTAAATGCTTTATTGGTATCGTCCCCGCCTGATTTTGAAATCGCTTCGATAGCAAAGCCAAAACCATTATTGAAACGATGGGAGATATACGCACGATCATAATTTGCTTTGCTGTCATCGAGATATTCATGACGCACATCTACATATACAGCGTGGGCGTTTGTTACCATAATCGGTAATAATAGCAGGAGAGATTTCTTCATTTGAATGTCCATATAAAATATTTGAAGTTGAAGCTTTAGAAAGGCTCACAAACGAAAGTATATAAATTGAAAAGATGTTTCAATCTATTTGTGAATTTTCATTGTGAAATTGGATGGCGATCATGAATGTAATATAAATATAGAATAGTCATATTTATATTATCAATATATATTGTGGTTAAATATATTATATTAATGATTTTAAAGGTTATTTCAGATATAAGGCATTGAATGCAATGAATATTAATGATTAGGTGGCAAGGTCGCGTTTTTTATTGTTTTCATTTCGATTTTAATATCAGGGAAACTTGGTTTTACTGCCACGCATGAATAGAATATGTCACTATTTAGAAGGCATTTTGGCGGTTTTTATGAGTGTGATTTTAATATGCTGAGATTGACATTATAACCCGATGATAAAAAAGCCCTCGCGCGGAGGCGAGGGCCTGAATAATGCTGCGTCAGAGCAACTTATTTTTTAGCGGCAAAACGCGCTGCTGCTTCGTCCCAGTTCACCACATCCCAGAATGCTTTGATGTAGTCAGGGCGACGGTTCTGGAATTTCAGGTAGTAAGCGTGTTCCCAAACGTCCAGGCCCACGATTGGGAAGCCGGAAACGCCAGAAACTGCTTCGCCCATCAGCGGGCTATCCTGGTTTGCAGTAGAAACTACAGCCAGTTTGTCGCCTTTCAGAACCAGCCACGCCCAGCCGGAGCCGAAGCGAGTTGCTGCTGCTTTCTCAAATTCTGCTTTGAAGTTATCAACGCTACCGAAATCACGCTCGATGGCGGCTTTCAGGTCGCCTTGCAGAGTGGTGCCCGTTTTCAGGCCTTTCCAGAAGAAGCTGTGGTTAGCGTGGCCGCCCGCGTTGTTACGCAGAACGGTTTTTTTGTCAGCTGGCAGTTGATCCAGTTTAGCGATCAGCTCTTCAACTGGCAGGCTTGCGAACTCTGGCAGAGATTCCAGCGCTGCATTCGCGTTATTCACATACGCCTGGTGGTGTTTGCTGTGATGGATTTCCATCGTTTGCTTGTCGAAATGTGGTTCCAGGGCGTCGTAAGCGTAAGGCAGGGATGGCAGGGTGTAGCTCATATTCTTAACTCCTTGAAGGGGTAAAGTAGGAATTGGCGCACATCTGTTAACGCCGCGTAATCAGTTGGTTCATTATAGTTAATTAAATGATATTGAAAATGATTATCAATGCCGTAGTTTTTGTAAGGTTATAACTTTTCGTCATGATGGTGAAAATGTGAGCATTGTCAGGTGGATAAATCGTTTTTTGCCACGCTGTTCAGATACTGGCATTACAGCAAAGGTAGAGGAGCAAAATTGGGGGGATAGTCGGTGTTTCTTTGAATACTGGAGCACCATCATGTCGCTTAATGTCGCCCTTTTTGGTATCGGTCTGGAAACTTACTGGCCGCAGTTTTATGGCCTGGAACACCGTCTGACGGGTTACTTGCAGCAAATTGACCAACGCCTCACGAAGCTTAATGCCACGGTTATCAACGGCGGCCTGATTGATAGTGTCGCCAAAGCTGACCGCTTTGCTACGCAACTTCAAAGCCAACCGCTCGATGCCATCGTGTTGTATATCAGTACCTACGCGCTGAGTTCCACGGTGTTGCCACTGGTGCAAAAGATCAACAAGCCGGTGATTATCCTTGCCCTACAGCCAGAACCGGGTTTGCCATACGCGAAAATTCGCGACATGACTGATCGTGGCGAACGTACCGGCGAGTGGTTGGCACACTGCCAGGCGTGCAGCGCACCGGAACTGGCAAACGTGTTTAATCGGGCGGGGATTCGCTACCAGCTGCTTGTTGGCGCATTGCACGGCGATGATTACGTCTGGCAGCAAACGGAACAGTGGTTACAAGCGTTGGAAGCACAAAAGGGATTAGCGGCCTGTCAGGTGGGTGTTCTCGGCCACTATTACGACGGCATGGTAGATGTTTACAGCAATATGACCAACCTGAGCGCCAAACTTGGCGTGCGCTTCAAACCGCTGGAAATGTGCGAACTGGCGGAATACCGCGAACAGGTGACGGCAGAAACCAGCAGGCAAAAATGGCAGGAAGTGGAAGCCGCACTGCAAATCGACCCGGCTTGTGAAAAAGCCGAGCTGGAGCGAGCGGTACAAACCGCCTGCGCCATGGACAAACTCATCGAAAACAATCACCTCGGCGCGCTGGCTTATTACTACGAAGGGCGCAACGGCAACGCTTACGAAAATATTATTACCTCGATTATTCTCGGCAACACATTGCTGACCCAGCGCGGCGTGCCGGTTGCCGGGGAGTATGAAATCAAAAACGTGCTGGCGATGAAAATCCAGCAGTTGCTGGGGGCGGGTGGCTCATTTTCAGAACCTTACGGCATTGAATTTGCTGACGACGTGGTGCTGTGGGGTCATGATGGCCCGGCGCATCCATTGATGGCGGAAGGGGACGTGTGCCTCGTACCCTTGCCGGTGTATCACGGCAAACCGGGCAAAGGCGTATCGATTCAGATGACGGTGAAACCCGGCCCGGTCACTTTCCTTTCTATTGTTGAGGATGCGCAAAACGGCGTGCGTTTGCAGTATGCCGAAGGGCAAGCGGTTGCAGGGGAAGTGCTGGATATCGGTAACACCAACAGCCGCTATCGCTTCCCACTATCGGCGCGTGATTTCACTACCCAATGGTGCCTCGGCGGGCCTGCTCATCATTGCGCGATTGGGCTTGGGCATCAGGGCGAGGTTCTGGAAAAGCTCGCCTGGCTGCTGGGCGTGCAAAGCGTGAAAATCTGTTAGTACCTTAAAACATTAAAAATTCAATAAGTTAAACATACCCTAAATAATTCGAGTTGCATCGCGGCGGCAAGAGAACGCAACCAACAAAGATGCAGCTTGAAGTATGACGGGTATAAAGAACTGTGACCGCCGTCCATCATACCCCCTGAATTTTGCCAGTTTTCTCCCCGTTACGGCAGCACATGGAAGGTGAGCCAGTTGCTCAATCCTTAGACTCATGGCAATGGGGGAACCAGCTGTCACCCCTGAGTTATTTAGTTAAAACAGAGGGATATGAATAATGAGTAATGCAATAACAATGGGGATAATTTGGCATCTGGTGGGGGCTGCAAGCGCCGCCTGCTTTTACGCTCCATTTAAAAAAGTACAGCGTTGGTCCTGGGAAACAATGTGGGCGGTTGGCGGCTTTGTTTCCTGGATAATTTTGCCATGGACTGTCAGTTACGTTTTGCTTCCTGATTTTTGGGCTTATTTCGGTTCGTTTAACGCTTCGACGTTACTGCCAGTTTTCCTGTTTGGCGCGATGTGGGGCATTGGGAATATTAACTATGGTCTGACCATGCGCTATCTCGGCATGTCGATGGGCATCGGTATCGCGATTGGCATCACGCTGATTGTCGGCACCTTAATGACGCCAATTATTGCCGGAAAATTTGATGTGCTGATTGGCACACCAGGTGGACGCATGACGCTCCTGGGCGTGTTGGTTGCGTTGGTAGGGGTGGCGATTGTGACCCGCGCGGGGCAACTGAAAGAACGCAAAATGGGCATTAAAGCCGAAGAGTTCAACCTGAAAAAAGGACTGATTCTGGCGGTAATGTGCGGTATTTTCTCGGCGGGTATGTCTTTTGCGATGGACGCCGCAAAACCGATGCACGAAGCGGCAGCCGCACTGGGCGTTGATCCGTTGTATGTGGCCTTGCCAAGTTATGTGGTGATCATGGGCGGCGGTGCGCTGATCAACCTTGGCTTCTGCTTCATTCGCCTGGCAAAAATGAAAGATCTGTCGATTAAAGCCGACTTCTCACTGGCAAAACCGCTGATCATCAGCAATGTGCTGTTCGCCGCACTGGCTGGTTTGATGTGGTATCTGCAATTCTTCTTCTACGCATGGGGCCACGCTAAAATTCCGGCGCAATACGACTACATGAGCTGGATGTTGCACATGAGCTTCTACGTGTTGTGCGGCGGGTTGGTTGGCTTGATTATGAAAGAGTGGAAATCGGCAGGAACCCGTCCTGTTGGTGTGTTGAGCGTCGGTTGTGTGGTGATTATTATTGCTGCGAATATCGTCGGCCTCGGCATGGCAAATTAATTACGTTTCAATAGCATACCGTTGACGCCACAGCCGTGGCGTCATCCCCGTTTCCTTGGTAAACACCACTGAAAAGTAATTACTGTCCTCAAAGCCGCAACGCGTGGCGATATCACCAATCAACAACTCACTATGACGCAACAGATCCTGAGCCTGACAAATGCGTAACTGTCGCAAATATTGGCTGATGCTCATGCCGGTTTGCTGGCGGAAAATCTGCCGTAAATGGCGCTCTGCCACCTGGTGCTGCTGGCAAAACTGCGTAAGTTCAAAGGTCGAATCGAGACTTTTCCCCAATGCCGCCATCAATAAATCGAGAGTTTCACTGCTGTCAGGCCCGGTCGCATCCTGAGATTGATAACGGTGGCGATGCAACAAAATGCACAGTTGCAAAAACAGACTCTCGGTCAGGCACACCGACATCGCGTCCGTTTTCACACTTTCGTGTTCCAGTTGTCCAATAAGTTGCCGCGCTTGTACCATGCCGTGGCTGCTCAATCGCCAGCGCGGATCTTTCCCTGCCACCGCGGTGGTTTGCAGCAAATCCTTCCAGTCGACGTTCAGTTTCAGCCGTTCCGGGCAGTAAATAATATTATGCAGTACCAAACCGTTGACTGATTCGTAGCTGTGGCGGTCTTCGGCCCGAATGTAAAACAGGTCGCCGCAGGTAATACGATAAGGACGGTCATTGAGAATATGCAGGCCGTTGCCGCGCCACACCAGAACCAGCTCGCAGAAATCATGGGTATGTTCAGCAAAGACGTTTTGCGGATAGCGGTCAGCCACCGCCACGGGCTGCCTGGCAGAGGCGAAAAAATCTGCTTTTTTGAGAACTAAATGACCCACCACCGCAACACCTCAAAAGCCAAAACTAAATGGTGGATGATCCACCCGACAAAACCCGATCCGTAGGTCGGATAAACGTAGTGTCATCCGACAAACTAACGGGCAAGTATTGGCTTTTTCGGCTAAAAAAACGGTGACTGCCTTCGCGATTACTGAAGTTGTGTGTCGCGCCCCTGGCGAATCTCACGCGGAGACCAGGAAAATTCACGCTTAAAAAGTGTCGAAAAATGGTTACTGTCGCCAAAACCACACTGAAAGGCGATTTCCGTCACGCTCTGTTCGCCGTGGCGCAGCAAATGACGCGCTTTCATCAGGCGTAAACGGTTGAGATAACGCTGCGGCGTCATGCCGGTTTGCTGTTTTAGCTGCCGATGCAACGTGCGCAGGGAAAGCGTGAATTGCGAGGCTAACTGTTCCCAACAAACATCCTCGGCAAAATGATCTTCCAGCCACGCCATCAGTTGGTTTAAGCGGCCTTCCGAGTTGCTTGCACCTTCCATCATGCTGCCTTTACGCAGCAACACCAGAAGCTGCATAAACAGAATTTCACGGTTGGCGACGGCGTGTGTGTCCGCCGCTTCGCCAATTTGCTCAAACTGATCAATCAGACCGCGTACCTGTTGCAGCACCGGCTGGTTTACGCGCCAGTGTGACGGATAATTACCGTCTTGTTCCTGCGGGAGCAGCTTGTCGAGACCGGACAAAAAGCAAAACGCATCCGGTGCACGATACAGAATATTGGTCAGGCAGAGGTTTTCGGTGTGCTCGTACAAATGGCGGTCGTGATCACGGACAAAACAGACCGAACCCCCACTCAATGTGTATGGCTGGCCATTAAAAACGTGAGTTCCAGTACCGTGTTCCACAATAACAATTTCATAAAAATCATGATGATGCTCAGGGAATGCAGCCTGGGGTAAACGTGGCTCAATCGCCACGGATGAATGTCCAGATGGGAAAAAGTCAAAACCATGTAATACCGTCATCATTACCCCCAAGCCTTTTTATTGTTGCCTGATAGTAGGTAACGAGACTCATCTGCACCTTAAAGTTTCGACACGAAATTACTTAAAAGCTGCTCGTTTTTTAAGAAACGCCGGGAAATATCAGGAAATGCGGAGAGCGTCACAGGGCAGCTTTATGCGTGATAAACATGAATCTGTGACATCACTCACGTTCACCTTTGCCTTTTTGCCAACGGCTGATTTGCACTGTCAGTGTCGAGAAGGTGGACGAGGGCGTTACTTTTTAGAGTGGGGGCAATTAATTTAGCAAGGACCCCAAAAATGATTCTACGCCATAGTGTTGCGGTAGACCTGGGCGCATCAAGCGGCCGTGTCATGCTGGCGCGTTTTGATAGCGACACTCGCAGTCTCTGCCTGCGCGAAATTCATCGTTTCACTAACTGCTTAAAACTGGCTGAAGCTTCCACCGTCTGGGACGTCGACGCGCTGGAAGATGAAATACGTACCGGTCTGCAAAAAGCCTGTGACGAAGGCATTGCCATCGACAGCATCGGCATCGACACCTGGGGTGTGGATTACGTGCTGATTGACCGCGAAGGCAACCGCGTCGGGCAGCCGGTTTCTTACCGCGACAGCCGTACCGATGGCGTGATGGACACCGCTTTTAGCCAGCTTGGTCGTGACGATATTTACCGTCGCACCGGCATCCAGTTCATGCCTTTCAACACGCTTTATCAATTGCGTGCGCTGGTGGAACAGCAGCCAGAACTTATCGATAACGTTGAGCACGCCCTGCTGATCCCGGACTATTTCTGCTTCCGCCTGACTGGCGCCCTGAACTGGGAATATACCAACGCCACCACCACACAACTGGTGAACATCAACAGCGACAACTGGGATGAAACGTTGCTCGATTGGGCGGGCGTACCGCATAAATGGTTCGGCACACCGACGCATCCGGGCAACGTTATCGGCCAGTGGGTTTGCCGTGAAGGCAACAAAATCCCGGTGGTTTCGGTTGCCACGCATGACACCGCCAGCGCGGTAATTGGCGCACCGCTGAAAGACAAAGATGCGGCTTATCTCTCTTCTGGCACCTGGTCGCTGATGGGTTTTGAGAGCAAAACGCCTTATGCCAATAGTGCAGCGCTCGCCGCCAACATCACCAACGAAGGGGGTGCGGAAGGGCGTTATCGGGTGCTGAAAAACATTATGGGACTGTGGTTGTTGCAGCGCGTGACATGCGAGCTGGACATCACCGATCTGGCGGATCTTATCGATCGCACCAAACAAACACCGGCTTGCCGTTTTGTGATCAACCCGAATGACGATCGTTTTATTAATCCGGAAAGCATGAGCCGCGAAATTCAGGCGGCGTGTCGCGAAAGCAACCAGCCGGTGCCGTTCACCGATAACGAGCTAGCGCGCTGCATTTTCGACAGCCTGGCGCTGCTGTATGCCAAAACGCTGTCAGAACTCGCCACCGTGCGTGGCCGCCCGTTTAGCTGCCTGCACATCGTCGGTGGCGGCAGCCAGAACGCTTTACTCAATCAGCTATGCGCCGATGCCTGCGGTATTCCAGTGTTCGCCGGGCCGATTGAAGCCTCAACGCTCGGCAATATCGGCTGCCAGTTAATGGCGCTGGACGAAATCACTGATGTCGATGACTTCCGCAAAGTTGTCGCCGCCAACTATGAACTGAAATCTTTTAATCCCCAATCCGATAGCGAAATTGCCCGATATATCGCGCAGTTCCCGCTGAGCATTCAAAAACGTAAGGAGTTTTGCGCATGACCACACCTCTTGATCAAGCCTGGGAACTGGCGAAACAGCGCTTTGCTGCTGTCGGTGTTGATGCTGAAGCCGCACTGCAACAGCTCGACCGTTTACCTGTTTCTATGCACTGCTGGCAGGGCGATGATGTTGCCGGATTTGAAAACCCGGAAGGCGCGCTAAGCGGCGGGATTCAGGCGACGGGCAATTACCCAGGTAAGGCGCGCAACGCCGCTGAATTACGTTCTGATCTGGAACGCGCATTAAGCCTGATCCCGGGGCCAAAACGCCTGAACCTGCACGCAATTTATCTGGAATCTGACCAGCCGGTTTCCCGCGACAAAATCAAACCAGAGCATTTTAAAAACTGGGTTGAATGGGCGAAGGCCAACAAGTTAGGGCTGGACTTTAACCCGTCTTGCTTCTCGCACCCGTTGAGCGCTGATGGTTTTACGCTCTCACACGCTAACGATGAAATCCGCCAGTTCTGGATTGATCACGTTAAGGCCAGCCGCAAAGTGTCCGCGTACTTCGGCGAACAACTTGGCACGCCGTCAGTCATGAACATCTGGATCCCGGATGGCATGAAAGACATCACCGTTGACCGCCTGGCTCCGCGCCAGCGTTTAGTGGCCGCACTTGATGAAGCGATGAGCGAAAAACTCAATCCGCAACACCACATCGACGCGGTAGAAAGCAAGCTGTTCGGCATTGGTGCAGAAAGCTACACCGTCGGTTCCAACGAATTCTATTTTGGTTACGCGACCAGCCGCCAGACCGCACTGTGTCTGGACGCAGGCCACTTCCACCCGACTGAAGTGATCTCCGACAAAATCTCCAGCGCCATGTTGTATGTGCCGCGCCTGCTGCTGCATGTGAGCCGCCCGGTACGCTGGGACAGCGACCACGTCGTGCTGTTGGATGATGAAACTCAAGCGATCGCCAGCGAGATTATTCGCCACGATCTGTTCGACCGCGTGCACATCGGTCTGGATTTCTTCGACGCTTCAATCAACCGCATCGCTGCGTGGGTTATCGGCACGCGCAACATGAAGAAAGCACTGCTGCGTGCATTGCTGGAACCTACTGAAACCCTGCGCCAGCTTGAACTTGAAGGCGACTACACCGCACGCCTGGCACTGCTGGAAGAGCAGAAATCGCTGCCGTGGGCGGCGGTCTGGGAAATGTATTGCCAGCGCAATGACACGCCGGTTGATGCCCAGTGGCTGAAAACAGTGCGGACTTATGAAAAAGACGTGCTGAGCCAACGCGGCTAACCACCCTCATCCCAACCTTCTCCTAAGAGGGAGAAGGACAAAATATGATTAATTACCTCTCCCTTTGGGAGAGGTATACACAACAGGAACCACAAGACTATGCAGAACATCCTTAAAGCCTGGTTTGTAGAAGGCATGATCAAAGCAACGAGCGACGCCTGGCTGAAAGGCTGGGACGAGCGTAACGGCGGCAATATCACTATGCGTCTGGATGAAGCGGATATCGCGCCATTCCAGGCTGATTTCCACGCTGCTCCGCGTTATATCGCGCTAAGCCAGCCGATGCCTGAACTGGCGAACACGCCGTTTATCGTCACCGGTTCCGGCAAATTCTTCCGTAACGTGCAGCTCGACCCGGCGGCAAATATTGGCGTGGTGAAAGTGGACAATCGCGGTACGGGCTACCACATTTTGTGGGGGCTGGAGAACGAAGCGGTGCCAACGTCTGAACTGGCTTCGCATTTCCAGTCACACAGCGTGCGCATCAAAACCACGGGCGGTAAAGATCGCGTCATCATGCATTGCCACGCCACCAACCTGATTGCCCTGACCTATGTGCTGGAAAACAACACGGATGTGATTACCCGTAAATTGTGGGAAGGCAGCACCGAGTGTTTAGTGGTGTTCCCGGACGGCGTCGGCATTCTGCCGTGGATGGTGCCGGGCACCGATGAAATTGGTACAGCGACCGCTGGCGAGATGACAAAACACTCGCTGGTGTTGTGGCCGTTCCACGGGGTATTCGGTAGCGGCCCAACGCTCGATGAAGCGTTTGGTCTTATCGATACCGCTGAGAAGTCGGCTGAAGTGCTGGTAAAAGTTATTTCGATGGGTGGCATGAAACAAACCATCTCTCGTGATGAGCTTATCGCGCTCGGCAAACGTTTTGGTGTCACCCCGTTAGCCAGTGCTTTAGAACTGTAAGTCGTAAACATAGGGTGGATTAATCCACCCTATGAAAAAAATAAAAAACACCTGCAACCCCTACATACATCGGAGTACAAGCAATGAAAACTAAATCAATACTAGGTTGTACGCTTACCGTTGTTGCACTCGCTCTGTCCACCTCTGCCCTTGCTGAAGTGAAAATCGCGCTGGTGGCGAAATCCCTCGGCAATGGTTTTTTTGAAGCCGCGAACGTCGGGGCACAAGAAGCCGCCAAAGAGTTGGGCGATGTGAAAGTGATTTATACCGGCCCAACCACGACGACGGCCGAAGCACAAATTGAAGTCCTCAACGGCTTGATCGCTCAAGGTGTTGATGCCATTGCTATTTCTGCCAATGACCCTGACGCACTGGTTCCGGTGCTGAAAAAGGCCATGCAGCGTGGGATTAAAGTGGTTTCCTGGGATTCCGGCGTGGCAAAAGAGGGCCGCCAGATTCACCTTAATCCTTCCAATAACGCGCTGATTGGCGAAACCAACGTCAAACTGGCCGCCGACGCCTTAAAAGCCATGAATGTGGAAAAAGGCGACGTGGCAATTCTTAGCGCCACACCCACCTCAACTAACCAGAATATCTGGATTGCTGAGATGAAAAAGGTGCTGCCAAAGTATCCGTCTATCAATTTAGTGACCGTCGCTTATGGCGATGATCTGTCTGATAAAAGCTACCGTGAAACCGTCGGCCTGTTGAAATCCTACCCGGATTTGAAAGTGATTGTCTCGCCGTCGTCCGTCGGGATTGTCGCCGCTGCGCAAGCGGTGAAAGACCAGGGCAAAATCGGCAAAGTTTATGTGACTGGCCTGGGTTTACCGTCTGAAATGGCGGGCGCGGTGAAATCTGGCGCGTCGAAAAGTTTCGCTATCTGGAACCCGATTGATTTGGGCTACGCGGCAACCTATCTGGCGGACGATTTAGTCAAAGGAACGGCCACCAAAGATGAAGCCAGCATGGGCAAACTGGGCAAAGTGAAGCTGGATGCCGACGGCAGCGGTGCGATGGCTGAGCCGTTTGTTTACGATGCCAGCAACATCGATAAATTCTCCAAAATCTTCTGATTGGGTATTGGCGGGTGACGCTTTGCTTACCCGCCTTACAAAAGCCAAACGTAGGGTGGATAAGCGTTCGCGCCATCCACCATTTTGGATGGGGAATTGACCATGACACTCACCACACCATTGCTGTCCCTGAAGGGAATAACCAAAGTTTTCCCCGGCGTACGCGCCCTCGAAAACGTTCATCTGGATTTGTGGCCGGGCAAAGTCACGGCGCTGATCGGTGAAAATGGCGCGGGTAAATCCACGCTGGTCAAAGTTATGACCGGGATTTATCAGCCGGAAGAAGGCGAACTGCTTTATAAAGCGATACCGATTACGCTGCCCAACCCGGAAGCGGCGCACAAAGTCGGTATCACAGCGATTCACCAGGAAACGGTGCTGTTCGATGAACTGACCGTCACCGAAAATATTTTCGTCGGCCACTATATTTACCGCGGCTTCTTCAAGAAGCTCGACTGGCCCGCCATGCACCAGCAGGCGCAGGAAATCCTCACTCGCCTCGAAGTGCAAATTAACCCTCGCGCCACGCTCAAAACTCTCAGTATTGCCCAACGCCATATGGTAGCGATTGCCCGCGCGTTATCGTTTGAAGCGCAAGTGGTGATCCTCGATGAACCGACCGCCGCACTTTCGCAGCATGAAATCGTCGAGTTCTATCAAATCGTTGAACGCCTGAAACGCGAAGGCAAAGCGATTCTGTTTATCTCGCACAAGTTCGACGAAATCTTTGCCATCGCCGATCACTACACCATTCTGCGCGACGGCGTGTACATCGGCTCCGGGCAAATCGACGATATCAGCGAAGAACGCATGGTCACCATGATGGTCGGGCGTGAAATCACACACGCCTTCCCGAAAGTGAACTGCGAACCTGGTGACGTGGTGTTAGAGGTGAAAGATCTCTGCCATCCAACCGAGTTTGCCCATATCGACTTCACGCTTCGCAAAGGGGAAATCCTCGGTTTCTACGGCTTAGTCGGCGCCGGGCGTACCGAATTAATGCAGGCGCTATCGGGTGTTTCACGCCCGTCTCACGGTGAAATCTTGCTCAACGGCCAGGCGATGCAGTTTCGCCAGCCAGCGGACGCGATTAAAGCCGGGATTGTCTGCGTGCCGGAAGAGCGTCAGAAGCAGGGCGCGATTATCGAACTGCCGATTTATCAAAACATTAGCCTGCCACAACTGAGCCGCCTTAACCCGCGCGGCGTATTAAACGATGCGCGTGAATGGGCGTTGGCGGATGAATACGCCAAACGTTTACAAGTAAAAGCCTTTAGCTGGAAACAGCCGGTTGAAACGCTTTCCGGCGGCAACCAGCAGAAGGTGGTGATTAGCAAATGGCTGGCGACTCAACCGGAAGTCATCATTCTCGATGAGCCGACCAAAGGTATCGATATCGGCTCGAAAGCGGCGGTGCACCAGTTTATGTCTGAGCTGGTCGGCCACGGCCTGGCGGTGATCATGGTGTCGTCAGAATTGCCGGAAGTGATGGGCATGGCCGACCGCATTATCGTGATGCACGAAGGGCTGATGGTGGCGCAATTTGAAGCGGGCGAAGCGAGTGCTGAGATGATTGTCAGCGCCGCCAGCGGCTCCCATGAGGAGGCAGCGTAATGTGGCAATCTCTTCTCAAACATCGCGAATTCTTGCTGGCGGGCGTCATCTTGCTGATGATTCTGGGGATTGGCAGCCGCGTGCCGTCGTTCCTGGCGCCAGGCAATCTGGTGGAAATGTTCAATGACACCTCGATCCTGATTATTCTCGCCCTCGGCCAAATGATGGTGCTGCTGACCAAAGGCATTGATTTGTCGATGGCGGCGAACCTCGCGCTGACCGGCATGATTGTCGCCTTGCTTAACTTCCACTATCCGCAAATCCCGGTGTGGGCACTGCTGTCCCTGGCGACCGTTCTGGGTCTGGTGATGGGGGTAATTAACGGTTTGCTGGTCTGGAAGCTCGGCATTCCGGCGATTGTCGTCACGCTGGGCACCATGAGTATTTATCGCGGCATTATCTTCCTGCTCTCAAACGGCGGCTGGATTAATGCGCATCAGATGAGTAGCGAGTTTCTCGGATTGCCGCGCGCGGTCGTGCTGGGAATGCCGTTGCTGAGTTGGTGTGCGGTCGCGGCGCTTTTGCTGGTGGGCTATTTCTTGCGTTACAGCCGCACCGGGCGGGCGATGTACACCGCGGGCGGCAACGCCACGGCGGCGTATTACACCGGTATCAATGCCGGGAAAATGCAGTTCATCAGCTTTAGCCTTTCGGGAGCGCTGGCCGGTTTTTGCGGCTATTTGTGGATTTCTCGATTTGCCGTTGCGTATGTCGACGTAGCTAACGGTTTTGAACTGCAAATCGTCGCAGCCTGTGTCATTGGCGGAATCAGCACCATGGGCGGTATCGGGCGTGTGCTCGGCTGCCTGTTTGGCGCGCTGTTCCTCGGCGTCATCAACAATGCGCTGCCGGTGATTGGCGTGTCGCCGTTCTGGCAAATGGCGATATCCGGCGCAGTGATTGTGGTGGCGGTGTTGCTCAATGAACGCGGCAACAAACGCAAAGGGCGGCTGATTCTGCGCGACGCAGCGCTGGCGCGACAAACTCCGGGAGTGAGCCATGAATAAGACGCTGATTTCTGAATCTGTTCCACCGCAGGCCGCGACGGCTCCATTATTGCGCCGCTTGCTGTGCTGGGAGTCGTTTTTGCTGGCGGTGACGCTGGCGGTATTTGTGGTGAACGCACTGGCCTCGCCGTATTTCCTCAATATCTGGAACCTGTCGGACGCCACCTTCAACTTCACCGAAAAAGCGATCATCGTGTTGCCGATGGCGATGTTGATTATCGCCCGGGAAATTGACCTGTCCGTTGCCTCAACTATTGCGCTCAGTTCAACGGCAATGGGCTTTTGCGCTCAGGCAGGCGTCGATACCGCTGGGCTGGTGTGCATCGGGCTTGGCATCGGGTTGCTGTGCGGTTTGTTCAATGGCCTGCTGGTCACACGCTTTAACCTTTCGTCGATTGTGATCACCATCGGCACCATGAGTTTGTATCGCGGCATTACCTACATTTTGCTCGGCGACCAGGCACTGAATCACTACCCGGAAAGTTTCGCCTGGCTTGGGCAGGGTTACGTCTGGGGCGCGTTGTCGTTCGAGTTTGCCCTGTTCATGGTGTTGGCGGCGGTGTTCGCCTTCTTGCTGCACAAAACCAACTTTGGCCGCCGGACGTACGCCATCGGTAATAACCCGACTGGCGCGTGGTATTCCGGCATTAACGTGAAGCGCCACAACCTGATGTTGTTTGTGCTGGTGGGCGTGATGGCGGGACTGGCGTCGGTTTTACTGACCTCACGTCTTGGCAGCACGCGCCCGACGATTGCGATGGGTTGGGAGCTGAGCGTGGTGACCATGGCGGTGCTGGGCGGTGTCAATATTCTTGGCGGCTCCGGCAGCATGGCGGGCGTGATTATCGCCGCATTCCTTATGGGGCTGGTGACCTTCGGCCTGAGTCTGCTGAATGTGCCGGGCATCGTGATGTCGATTATCGTCGGCGCGATGCTGATCACCGTGATTTCGCTACCGATTATTACCCGGCGCGTTTTAGCACGTCGGCGAGGATGAATACCGAGACGATGACCGGGTGGCCATCGTCATAATATTAAGGAGAATAGCAATGAGCTTTATGTTGGCCTTACCAAAAATCAGCCTTCACGGCGCGGGTGCCATCGGCGACATGGTGAAATTGATTGCCGCCAAACCCTGGGGAAAAGCGTTAATTATCACCGACGGGCAACTGGTAAAAATGGGCCTGCTCGACAGCCTGTTTAGCGCGCTCGACGAACATCAGCTTTCTTACGAACTGTTCGATGAAGTGTTCCCGAACCCGACAGAAGAACTGGTGCAAAAAGGCTTCGCGGCGTATCAGGCAGGCGACTGTGATTATCTGATCGCCTTCGGTGGCGGCAGCCCGATTGATACCGCCAAAGCAGTGAAGATCCTCACCGCAAACCCAGGCCCATCAACCGCCTATTCAGGTGTGGGTAAAGTGACTAACCCAGGCGTGCCGCTGGTGGCTATTAACACCACTGCCGGGACTGCGGCTGAGATGACCAGCAATGCGGTCATCACCGATTCCGTGCGCCACGTAAAAGAAGTGATTATCGACACCAATCTGATCCCGGATATTGCCGTCGATGATGCCAGCGTGATGCTCGACATCCCGGCAAGCGTCACTGCTGCAACCGGCATGGACGCGCTAACTCACGCCATCGAAGCCTATGTTTCCGTTGCCGCACACCCGCTGACCGATGCCAACGCGCTGGAGTCTATCCGCCTGATTAGCCAGTGGTTACCAAAAGCGGTCGAAAACGGACACAACCTCGAAGCGCGTGAAATGATGGCTTACGGGCAGTACCTGGCGGGCATGGCATTTAACAGCGCGGGCCTTGGCCTGGTGCATGCGCTGGCACACCAGCCGGGTGCGACGCACAACCTGCCGCATGGCGTGTGTAATGCCATCTTGTTGCCCGTCATCGAAGCCTTTAACCGCCCGAAAGCCGTTGCACGTTTTGCGAAAGTTGCCGCAGCGATGGGCGTAAATACTCAGGATATGAGCGAAGAAGAAGCCAGTTTTGAGGCGATTCTCGCCATTCGCGCATTATCTTCACGCGTTGGCATCCCATCTGGCTTTAGCCAGCTTGGCATTAAAACCGCTGACATTGAAGGCTGGCTGGACAACGCGCTGGCCGATCCGTGCGCAGGGTGCAACCCACGCGTGGCGACCCGCGAGGAAGTGCGCGAGCTTTATCTGGAGGCGTTATGATCCGCAAAGCCTTTGTGATGCAGGTGAATTCCGATGCCCATGAAGAATATCAACGTCGTCATACGCCGATTTGGCCAGAGCTGGAAGCGGTACTTAAGCAGCACGGTGCTCATCACTACGCTATTTATCTTGATGCTCAACGCAACCTACTTTTTGCCACGGTAGAAATTGAGTCCGAAGCTCGCTGGAACGCGGTTGCCCAAACGGAAGTTTGCCAGCGCTGGTGGAAGCATATGAGCGAAATCATGCCGAGTAATGCCGACAACAGCCCGGTGAGTGTGGAGCTGAAAGGGGTATTTTATTTAGAGTAGGGGGAGGGGCTACGCTTTTTTTTTGGCAAGCGTAGAGCCAACCGACAAAAGTGGTGGATGGTGCATGCCGCTTATCCCCTTATAAAACCTTGATTAGCAATCTGAGTTGTTCGGTTAAACCGAACAACTCAGGCTCATGACGAACTTGTAAATAACCCTTACAGGTTGAATTTTATTCAAGCGCCATCCAGCGCCTTATGAATCACCTCGGAAAGCTCCTTCACATCGAATTTGGCGACATAGCCATTCGCGCCCACTTTGCGGACGTGATCTTCGTTGGCGCTACCTGATAGAGACGAGTGAATCACCACAGGAATCTGCTTTAACACGATATCCGATTTGATATTACGGGTCAGGGTGAAGCCATCCATTTCCGGCATTTCAATATCTGTTAGTACCATACCAATACGATCGGTGATCGGCTGGCCAGCGGCTTTGGCTTCTGCGGCAATCACTTTGATTTTCTCCCACGCTTCAAGCCCCGTGGAATGCATCATCACCGGAATACCCATGCCTTTCAGGCCTTGCTCAAGCATCTGGCGGGCGACTTTTGAATCTTCGGCAACAATCGCGACAGCACCCGGTTTCAGAGGGTTTGTGTTCCCTTCGATGGCCGCCATATCGACTTTGCGCCCGGAAGGAATAATGTCGTAAAGAATCTGTTCAACATCGAGTACCAGCGCCAGCTCGCCTTTGTATTCGTCGCTATTGAGTGAAGCGATACTGGTGATATTGCGGCTACTCACACCAGATTCGGCAGCGTGAACCTGGCTCCAGTCGAGGCGGATAATATTTTCTACCGACTCCACCGCAAATGCCTGCGTGCTACGGGCGTATTCGGTAATTAAAAGAAGATTGAGGCCAGTTTTTGGCGTGCAGCCGGTAACGGCGGGCAGGTCGATAACCGGGATAAATTGGTCACGAATATTTGCCATGCCCAACAGCGGTGACATCATCCCTGCCGCGCGGTTAATTTTCGGCATTGGCACAATTTCGCGCAGTTTAAACACGTTGATGCCATACAGCTCTGATTTTCCGCCGTGCTGACCTTCCCCTAAGCGGAACAACAAAAGCTCAAACTTGTTGGATAACGCCAGGTTAGCCCTTTCATCAATATCTTTTTGAAAACTATCCATTTAAACCTCTGGTTGTAACCCGGCGGGTCATCGTTGCCCCGTTCCCTGTTTAAGTTATCGGCAGATGGAATAAAAAGTGCAGTCTGTTTGGATGAAGAAAATCCCCCTTTGCTTCACTCGGCGCGTTGCCCTACTATTAACGCCTTGTAGGGACGAGACAAAAAAATGAAAAAGCCGCTAACAATCAAGGATATTGCAGAACTGGCCAATGTATCTATTGCGACAGTTTCCCGTGTTCTGAATAACAACAGCTGGGTGGCGGATAAAACTCGCGCCAGGGTTGAAAAGGTTATTCAGGAGCAACAATTCAGCCCCAATTTGTTGGCGCGCGGTATGATTTCCAAAAAGACACAGACGCTGGCGATTGTCGTTTCCGATATCAGTAACCCATATTTTGTGATGCTGGTTGCTCAAATCGAAAATGAGAGTTTACGGGCGGGATATAAAGTCACACTCTACGATACTCAATCAGCTAATAAATCCTCATCACAGAGTGAAATTATTCCTGAAGAAAATATTTTTAACTCGATTACTGATAGCCAAATTGATGGAGTTATTATTCTTGGTGGGAATATTGATTATAATAATGTGCCAGACTCTTATTCCCATGAGTTGAAGAAACTTTGTGCGGCCATTCCGGTTATTGTTGTTGGGCGGCAATTAGTCGGTGTAGATTATTCTTGTGTAGAGCGCGATCAGTCTGGGTGTGTTGCACTTGCAACTAATCATCTGATAAGTAAGGGCTATAAAAGCATCGGGTTCATTGGTGGCTCGAAAAGTGTTTATATCACCCAGCAACGTATAGATTCATTTAAAAACACGCTTCAGCAAGCTAATATAATGGTTGACGATAATCACATTGTATTAAATAACTTCTACTTACAACATGGCTATGAAGCGGTAGATAAGTTGCTCTCGCAAAGTGAAAAATTGCCCGAAGCTATTGTGGCGATTAATGACCATGTGGCAAAAGGTGCAATTCGGGCATTAAAAGATAAAAATATTGCTGTGCCTGAAGATATTGCTATTGTCAGCTGTGAGTATTTCCCCGGTAGTGAATATTTCATTCCACGAATTACCACGGTGAACCATCACAATGAACTCATCGGTAAAACAGTGATGCAAGTTTTAATGACATTGCTGAAAGATACGACTGAATCTGTAGTGCCTGAAAAAATCCAGCTGAGCCTGATACCAGGCGAGTCCTGCTAGCTCTCTCTTAGCATTTCAGTATTTCTGACGGCTCCAAAACCCCCGTACACGATATTTTTTGATCCCCACCACAATTGCTGAAAAGTGGATTGACAACCCCACGCGTGCTCCTCTAGCCTAAAACCTGAAAACGTTTTCAGGTTTTGATTTCAGGAGGGCCAATGAAGCCGACAATGATGACTTACATTCACGAAGAGCAAGCTACACTTTCAGCAATGCTTGATCGTTATCCGCATGATCTACCAGCGATTAAAGGAAAGAGCACGTGGTTGGTTTTAGCTACTGGTTCAAGTATAAACGCCATCAAAAGCGCGAAATACTATGTTGAAAACCTGGCGAACGTGCGCGTTACCGTGGAGGAGCCGTTCCACTTCCAGCACTACGAAAAAATGGATACCGCGACCGATCTGGTGCTTGGCGTATCGCAAAGTGGCGAAAGCACATCCACCATCAATGCGATAAAACACATTCGTAAAAGTTTCCCGGTGGTGACGTACGGTTTAACCAGCAAACTGTTAAGCGAACTGGCGAAAACTGTTGATCACGCCATCGATATTGAAATTGGTGAAGAGCGCGTGGGTTACGTCACTAAAGGTTATGTGGCGACTATTTTTAAATTCATGTTGCTGGGTCTTTATACTGCGCGTTGCAATGGTTTAATCACTGAAACGCAGGAAGCCGAAGAGTTAGTGAAATTAGCCATAGCAGTAAAATCTATCCCACAGATTATTGATACAACTGAAGTCTTTTTCGAAAAATGGAAAGATGAGCTAACTGCCTCCCCAAGATTTACGGCAATTGGCTATGGCCCGAGTGTGGGTGTGATTAAAGAAATGGAAACCAAGTTTGCAGAAACTATTCGCGTGCCATCGCAAGGGGTAGAACTGGAAGCCTTTATGCATGGCCCTTATTTTGAAGTGAACGGCAATCATAGGATGTTTTTCCTCGACACGCCTGGAGAAGCGCGTGAGCGTTTATTACTTCTGAAAGCTTATGAGCAAAAATATACCGATTATATTTACACCGTTAAATTAGGCGAAAGTAGCGATGAAAGAACGCTCACCATTAATGCTGCGGTAGATATATTTATCGCCCCGTTACTGATGGTTATTCCTTTCCAGATTCTGGCGCACCATATCGCTGAAGCGAAAGGTAATAACTTGCCACAGCGTATTTTTACCGATTTTGGTATTTCTGTTAAGAGTAAAACAAAACCTGGCGATTACGCCTAATTATTCTTTGATTACTAATTTACCCTACAACGTTGCCCGATACTTTTATCGGGTAATAAATACAGCGCAAACCTTGAAACTAAGGAAATACCATGACGACATATAGTCAGCTTGCCCAACAAATAATTAAGCATGTTGGTGAGCCTGGGAATATTGAACATATTACTCATTGCGCAACACGCTTACGTTTTACCTTAAAAGATAAAAATAAAGTGAATCCGGAAGCGCTATATGGTCTTCCTGAAGTCGTGAAATTAGTGGATAGCCCGAGTCAATTCCAGATAGTCATTGGCCCGAAAGTCGAGCAGGTATGTTCAGCGATTAAAGAGCAGCTCGGTGAACAAACGCCTGTAGCTGAAGAAACAACTGCGCAAGGCTCATGGGCAAGCCGCTTGCTGGCTACACTTTCCGCTATTTTCACGCCTTACATCGGTGTGCTGGCGGGGGTCGGTGTCGTAAAAGGGATTGTGGTATTGCTGCAAACAATGAACCTGGTGGATACGCATTCTTACGTGTTCACCGTGTTTAACGCGCTGTCGAGCGGTGTGTTTGTGATGTTGCCGTTGTTTATTGCAGTTACGGCATCTGAACGTTTTAAAACGAATAAATTTACCGCGCTGGCACTGACTGCGGCGATGATTTTCCCTTTAACCGACCCAAGTGTTCCCGGTGCATTCCATATTATGGGACTTGCGCTGAACGTTAAGATTTATGGTGGCGCGGTTATCCCTGCTGTATTTGCCGTGTTGTTCCTGAGCTATGTGGAACGCTGGCTGAAGAAGATAATCCCGGAGCTGGCTGCATTTGTATTTGTGCCTTGTTTATCGCTCATCATCTGCGGATTTGTGGTGTTCACCTTAATTGGCCCGATTGCGGATTACGTTGGGGTCGGTATTGCTAACGGATATGCATGGCTTTATGACCTCAGCCCGGTCATTTCTGGCGCACTGCTGGCAGGTATCGGCCAGCTGTTTGTGGTGTTCGGTGTGCACTGGGGCATCATCCCGCTGGCGCTAATCAATATTCAGGTTAATGGTTATGACACCATTATGGCGATGTTCATGTCGGCGGTAATGGGGCAGTTTGGCGCGGCATTCGGCGCAATCTTTATTGCCCGCAACCTCAAGGACAAACAGATCGCGATTTCTGCCTCAATTTCTGCCTTCTTCGGTATTACTGAACCGGCGCTGTATGGCGTGAATCTGAAATACAGAATGTTATTTGTGTTCGGTTGTATTGGTGCCGCGTTGGGCGGTGGCATTACCGGTTTGCTGGGCGTTAAAACTTACAGCTTCCTGCCAGTGCTTAATGTGTTCGAGTTAGGTCTCTTCAGCGGCCCAGACTCAAAAATGATTTATGAAGTGTTTGCGATAATCGTCGCATTTACTGTCCCTGCGGTTCTGACAATTATTTATGGTAAGACGCGCAAACTCGTGGCTTCACCTGCTTCTTGATGATTAACCTACGCCCTCTCAGAGCGGGAGGGCGTTACCCAACCCTACCTGGCAAACGCCAACTTATCTTCTGCGGTAATTTCTCGTATCACCCGGCAAGGAACCCCTACGGCAACGATGTTTGGCGGAATTTAGTTTTTCAGAAGTGTGATGCACGGACGATTGGTGGGTTAAGAACCCAGGCGGATTTTAAGTCGTGGACGGCGTGAAAAACAAAAAGTAGCAGCAGACCGCAGCCATTCCGTAAAGAATGACCAGCATTAAGATGATTTCAAACCGAAAGCGTTTTAGCAGTTGCTCAGGTTTGATAACAAAACACCCGGCAAGCCGGGTGTTTTTAATAATGAGGGGTTTCATTGCAACTTATGCAGCTGGTTTAACCGCTGGTTTTGCTGCTGGCGCTACTGGTGCAGCTGCTTTTTTGTGGTGCTTTTTAGCAGCCTGAGCTTTCTGTGGCGCTACTGGAGTTGCAGTGGTAGCGGCTTTTTTGTGGTGCTTTTTAGCAGCCTGGGCTTTCTGTGGTGCTGCTGGAGTTGCAGTTGTAGTGGCTTTTTTGTGGTGCTTTTTAGCTGCTTGCGCTTTCTGAGCTACCGGTGCTGCTTTATGGTGTTTCTTGTGGTGCACAGTAGTGGTGTGTTTTGCTGGAGCAGGTGCTGCAGTAGTTTCAGCAGCGAAAGCAACAGAGGACATACCCATTACAGCAACAGCAATCAGAGTTAATACTTTTTTCATTTTGATAGTCTCGTATTTGTTTATGTGTGGGTTGTTGGCCCGTTGAAATAACTTTATGCCAACAAACAAATACGTTCAGTGAGTGATTGGTGTCGGTACGTAACGGAATGTACAGCCTGTTAACACAACCGCTGTGGATGGGTATAAACCGTGGCTCGACCTGGTTTGCTAAATCCAACGAGCGTCAGGTTGCAGCGGCTTGCCACTTCAACGGCAAGCGTGGTTGCGGCTGAGACGGCAAACAGAATCTCCACCCCGCACTGGGCCGACTTTTGCACCATCTCATAGCTGGCGCGGCTTGAGACTAAAACTGCACCGTTTTGCCAGGCCTCACGCCCACGTGCGCCAAGCAATTTATCCAGCGCTACGTGGCGGCCGATATCTTCTTTGCCATCCAGAATAGTGCCGTTTTCATTAAGCCAGAGTGCGGCATGCGTGCAGCCGGTGAGTTGCCCGACTGGCTGGTAGTCGCGCATCTGGTTTAAGGCTGCATCAAGGTTGTTCAGGTCGAATGTTTGCGTAAACGGCAGGGGAGAGATTGGGCGGCCAATATCGTTGAGTTGCTCAACGCCACAAACGCCACAGCCAGTGCGCCCGGCAAGAGAACGGCGGCGTTCTTTCAGCCCCATAAAGCGGCGGCTTGAGAGCTCAATTTGCACTTCCAGGCCGTTACACACTGGCGAAACATCAATTCCGTAAATGTCTGCTGGCGATTCAATTATCCCTTCTGATAAGGAAAAACCTAATGCAAAAAGCTCCAGATCTTTGGGAGATGCCATCATTACCACATGCGAAATACCATTGTAGACCAGAGCCACCGGGACTTCTTCAGCCAGCCAGTCATCTTTTGACCGATCTAAATCCTGGCGCTGCCATAGCGCTATGGTCCGTGCGCCAGTGACGGCGTTCACAATTTTGTTCTGATTTGAGTTGGAATTGTTCACTTTGTCTTAACCTGATTGGAACAGCCTTAATTCTAATGTGGTATTCTGGAAACACTACCCCTATTGGATTAGGGGGTATTTCCAGTTTGGGTTTGATTGTGAACCTTCATCGGTCAAACCGCAAAAATTACACCTATAAAGTCATGTGAATAATGTCGAAACAAGGAGCACCCATGCAGGTCAGCAGAAGACAGTTCTTTAAGATCTGTGCTGGCGGTATGGCAGGGACTACGGCAGCCGCATTGGGCTTTGCCCCAGGCGTGGCACTTGCGGAAACACGGCAATATAAATTGCTGCGCACCCGTGAAACGCGTAATACCTGCACATACTGTTCCGTTGGTTGTGGGCTATTGATGTATAGCCTCGGCGACGGCGCGAAAAATGCCAAAGCATCTATCTTCCATATCGAAGGCGACCCGGATCACCCGGTTAACCGTGGTGCACTTTGCCCTAAAGGTGCAGGACTTGTGGATTTCATCCACAGCGAAAGCCGTCTGAAATTCCCGTCTTACCGCGCACCAGGCTCGGATAAGTGGGAGCAGATCAGTTGGGAAACGGCATTTGACCGTATTGCCAAACTAATGAAAGCTGACCGCGATGCCAACTTTATTGCCCAGAACGACCAGGGAACCACGGTTAACCGTTGGCTCTCCACCGGCATGTTGTGCGCATCCGCTTCCAGTAATGAAACCGGCTATTTAACCCAGAAATTTTCCCGCGCCCTCGGCATGCTTGCCGTGGATAACCAGGCGCGTGTCTGACACGGACCAACGGTAGCAAGTCTTGCTCCAACATTTGGTCGCGGTGCGATGACCAACCACTGGGTTGATATCAAGAACGCCGATCTCGTTATTGTGATGGGTGGAAACGCGGCAGAAGCTCATCCAGTCGGGTTCCGCTGGGCGATGGAAGCCAAAATCCACAACGGCGCGAAGCTGATTGTTATCGATCCGCGCTTTACGCGAACCGCATCGGTGGCGGATTTCTACACTCCGATTCGTTCCGGTTCTGACATTGCTTTCCTGTCAGGCGTGCTGCTGTACCTGATAAACAACAATAAATTCAACCGTGAATACGTTGAGGCTTACACCAACGCCAACCTGATTGTGCGTGAGGATTACAGCTTCGATGACGGCCTGTTCTCGGGCTACGACGCGGCAAACCGTAAATACGACAAAACCACCTGGAACTATGAGCTGGACGAAAAAGGTTTCGCCAAACGCGACCTGACGCTGACTCATCCGCGTTGCGTGTGGAACCTGCTCAAAGAGCACGTTTCTCGCTACACGCCGGAAGTGGTTTCCAATATTTGCGGCACCCCGAAAGATGATTTCCTGAAAGTTTGTGAATACATCGCAGAAACCAGCGCAAAAAATAAAACTGCATCGTTCTTGTATGCGCTGGGCTGGACGCAACACTCTGTGGGCGCGCAGAACATTCGCACCATGGCGATGATTCAGTTGCTGCTTGGCAACATGGGAATGGCAGGCGGTGGCGTGAACGCCCTGCGCGGGCACTCCAATATTCAGGGTCTGACGGACCTCGGCCTGCTGTCACAAAGCTTGCCGGGCTACATGACGCTGCCGAACGAGAAACAAGCCGATCTCCAGTCTTATCTTGCCGCCAACACGCCGAAACCTCTGCTGGAAGGCCAGGTCAACTACTGGGGCAACTATCCGAAATTCTTCGTTTCGATGATGAAAGCTTTCTTTGGCGACAAAGCCACAGCGGAAAATAGCTGGGGTTATGACTGGTTGCCGAAGTGGGACAAGGGCTACGACGTCCTGCAATATTTCGAGATGATGAACCAGGGCAAGGTGAACGGTTATCTGTGTCAGGGCTTCAACCCTGTTGCCTCGTTCCCGAACAAAAACAAAGTTATTGCGTCACTGTCGAAGCTGAAATTCCTCGTGACCATCGACCCGCTGAACACTGAAACCGCGAACTTCTGGCAAAACCACGGCGAATTTAATGATGTTGACCCGTCGAAAATCCAGACCGAAGTGTTCCGCTTACCATCCACCTGCTTTGCCGAAGAAAACGGTTCTATCGTTAACTCCGGCCGCTGGTTGCAGTGGCACTGGAAAGGTGCGGACGCCCCAGGGGAAGCGCTGAACGATGGCGAAATCCTCGCGGGCATCTTTAGCCGCATGCGCCACATGTACCAGGCCGAAGGCGGTGCGCTGCCTGAGCAAGTGCTGAACATGACCTGGAATTACCAGACGCCTGATAACCCGGCGCCGGAAGAAGTGGCGATGGAAAGCAACGGTAAAGCGTTGCAGGACGTTGTCGACCCGGCAACCGGTACGGTTCTGGTGAAAAAAGGCCAACAAATCAGTTCATTTGCTCAACTGCGCGATGACGGCACCACTTCAAGTGGCTGCTGGATCTTCGCCGGTTCCTGGACGCCAGACGGCAACCAGATGGCACGCCGTGATAACGCTGACCCGTCTGGTTTGGGTAACACGTTAGGCTGGGCCTGGGCGTGGCCGCTTAACCGTCGCATTCTGTATAACCGTGCTTCTGCTGATCCCGCAGGTAAACCGTGGGATGAAAAACGCCGCCTGATTTCCTGGGATGGCGCGAAGTGGAGTGGCGCAGATATCGCCGACTACAGCACCGCCGCACCGGGTACCGACGTTGGGCCATTCATCATGCAGCCGGAAGGTTTAGGGCGTCTGTTTGCTATCGACAAGATGGCAGAAGGGCCGTTCCCGGAACACTACGAGCCATTTGAAACGCCGCTTGGCACCAACCCGCTGCACCCGAACGTGGTTTCTAACCCGGCGGCGCGCGTGTTCAAAGGTGATCTGGAAGCGATGGGCAAACACGACAAATTCCCGTATGTCGGCACCACGTATCGCCTGACCGAGCACTTCCACTACTGGACCAAACACGCGGTACTGAACGCCATCGCGCAGCCAGAGCAGTTTATCGAGATTGGCGAAAAGCTCGCAAATTCACTCGGTATTGCTCACGGTGACACGGTGAAAGTCTCCTCCAACCGTGGCTTTATCAAAGCCAAAGCGGTGGTGACCAAGCGTATTCGTCAGTTGGATGTGAATGGCCAAAAAGTGGACACCATCGGTATTCCGATTCACTGGGGTTATGAAGGCGTGGCGAAGAAAGGCTTTATCGCTAACACCCTGACGCCATTTGTCGGTGATGCCAACACGCAAACGCCTGAATTTAAGGCGTTCCTGGTCAATGTGGAAAAGGTGTAGCGGAGAGGAATTATGGCTTATCAATCTCAAGATATTATCCGCCGTTCCGCCACCAACGGCCTCACGCCCGCGCCTCAGGCGCGGGATCACCAGCAAGAGGTCGCGAAACTTATCGACGTGACCACCTGCATTGGCTGCAAAGCCTGCCAGGTGGCCTGTTCGGAGTGGAACGATCTGCGCGATGAGATCGGCAGCAACGTCGGGGTGTATGACAACCCGGCGGATCTGACTGCTAAATCGTGGACGGTGATGCGTTTCTCGGAAGTGGAGCAAAACGACAAGCTGGAATGGCTGATCCGCAAAGATGGCTGTATGCACTGTGCGGATCCGGGCTGCCTGAAAGCCTGCCCGGCTGAAGGCGCAATCATTCAGTACGCCAATGGCATTGTCGATTTCCAGTCCGAGCAGTGCATCGGCTGCGGTTACTGCATCGCCGGTTGCCCGTTTGATGTACCGCGCCTGAACCCGGAGGACAACCGTGTCTACAAATGCACCCTGTGCGTAGACCGTGTGACCGTCGGCCAGGAGCCTGCCTGCGTGAAAACGTGCCCAACCGGTGCGATTCATTTTGGCTCGAAAGAGGATATGAAAACGCTGGCGGGCGAACGTGTGAGCGAGCTGAAAACGCGCGGTTATGACAACGCCGGGTTGTACGACCCGGAAGGCGTTGGCGGCACTCACGTTATGTACGTGCTGCATCATGCGGACAAGCCGACGCTGTATCACGGCCTGCCGGAAAATCCGTCCATCAGCCCAACCGTGAAATTCTGGAAAGGTGTCTGGAAGCCGCTGGCCGCCATCGGCTTTGCTGCAACCTTCGCCGCCAGCGTGTTCCACTATGTGGGAGTCGGCCCGAACCGTGCCGATGATGAAGACGAAAACTTGCACCATGACGATGACGAGGTGCGCAAACCATGAAAAAACAAGTGACCATTCAACGTTACAGCGCACCGGAGCGCATCAACCATTGGATCACCGCTTTCTGCTTCGTGCTGGCGGCGGTGAGCGGGCTGGGCTTCTTCTTCCCATCCTTTAACTGGCTGATGCACATTCTGGGTACGCCACAGCTGGCGCGCATCCTCCATCCGTTCGTCGGAGTGGTGATGTTTGCCTCGTTTATCATCATGTTTTTCCGTTACTGGCACCACAATCTAATCAATCGGGATGATATCTTTTGGGCGAAGAATATTCGTAAGATCGTCGTCAACGAGGAAGTGGGTGACACCGGGCGTTATAACTTCGGCCAGAAATGCGTGTTCTGGGCGGCGATTATTTTCCTGGTGCTACTGCTGGTGAGCGGCGTGATTATCTGGCGTCCTTATTTCGCTCCTGCTTTCTCAATCCCGGTGATTCGCGTAGCCCTGATGGTGCATTCATTTGCCGCAGTGGCACTGATTGTGGTTATTATGGTCCACATCTACGCCGCCCTTTGGGTGAAAGGCACGATTACTGCGATGGTGGAAGGCTGGGTCACAACGTCCTGGGCGAAGAAACACCATCCGAAATGGTATCGTGAAGTTCGCCAAAAACAGGAAAAACGACAGGAATGAGTATTCGCATAATCCCGCAAGACCAGCTGGAGAAGAGCGACAAACGTACGGCGGAGATGATCCCGCCGTTACTGTTCCCCCGGCTGAAAAATCTCTACAACCGCCGTGCAGAACGCCTGCTTGAGTTGGCCGCCGATAATCCGCTGGGTGATTTCCTGCGCTTTGCCGCGCTAATCGCCCACGCCCAGGAAGTGGTGCTGTACGACCACCCGCTGGAAATGGACTTAACGGCGCTGATTCAGAAATCCTCTGAAACGGGCAAACCGCCGTTAGACATCCATGTTCTGCCGCGTGACCCACACTGGCAGCGTTTGCTTAACTCGCTGATTGCTGAGCTAAAACCAGAGATGAGCGGCCAGGCACTGGCGGTTATCGAAAACCTGGAGAAAGCCTCAACGCAAGAGCTGGAAGAGATGGCTACTGCGCTGTTTAACGCTGATTTTGCACTGGTTTCCAGCGACAAAGCCCCGTTCATTTGGGCGGCGTTATCGCTCTACTGGGCGCAAATGGCAAGCCTGATCCCTGGGCGTGCGAAAGCGGAATACGGTGAGCAACGCCAGTTTTGCCCGGTTTGCGGTTCGATGCCGGTTTCCAGCATCGTGCAGATTGGCGGCACCAGCGGCCTGCGTTATCTGCACTGCAACTTGTGCGAAACCGAGTGGCACGTGGTGCGGGTGAAATGCAGTAACTGCGAGCAAACCCGCGATTTGAACTACTGGTCGCTGGAAAGCGAGCAGTCAGCAATTAAAGCGGAAAGCTGTGGCGACTGCGGCACTTACCTGAAGATTCTCTATCAGGAGAAAGATGCCAAAGTCGAAGCCGTGGCCGACGATTTAGCCACACTGGTGCTGGATGCTCGCATGGAGCAAGAAGGCTTTGCCCGCAGCAGCATTAATCCTTTCCTGTTCCCAGGGGAAGGCGAGTAATCAGTTCCCAGGGCGGAGAGCTTTGGCTTATCCGCCCTGGTCATCACGCAGGATAACAATATGTCCCTCGAACCCGGAATCGCCGGGCTGGTTGATGAGTTCATCGACTCCGGCCGCCCTTCTTCACGCCAACAAACTTTTGCCGAACGCCGGGCCGGGTATATCGCCAGCACTGTTTTAGCGGGTGAAACGGAAACCCGAGTCGACGTGAAAGACATCTGTCTGAATGGCTGCACGTTACGCCTATTTTCCCCACTCAATGCGAGCGGATCACTACCCGCCGTGATCTACTACCACGGCGGTTGCTTTGTTAGCGGTGGGTTTGAAACCCATGACAATCAGTTACGCCAGCTTTGCTATTACAGCGGCTGCCGGGTGATTGCCGTTCAGTATCGTGTGGCACCGGAGCACACTTATCCGGCAGCGCATGACGATGCTGAGCGTGCCGCGGACGCTATCTGGAAAGCGGCAGATCAACTGGAAGTGAATCGTGAAAGAATGACGCTCGCAGGCGACAGCGCCGGCGGACACATTGCCCTCGTAACTGCCCTGCGCCTGAAAAGTGCCGGAAACTGGTTGCCTGCGCGGCTGATGCTGATTTACCCGATGCTGGACGCGACGGCGGAGTCTGTCAGTTATCAGGAAAATGGCTACGACTACATCATTACCCGCGATACGCTGCTTTCAGGTTACGAAGCCTATATGCCCGATCTTGACCCAATGGACGATGAAGCCAGCCCATTATTTCGTGAGGATTTTGCAGGTTTGCCACCGGTGCATATCATCACCGCTGAATACGACCCGCTGCGCAATGAAGGCGAGGTTCTGCATGAGTGCCTGATGGATCAAGGTGTTGAGTCCACCTGCCAACGCTATCTCGGCGTGATCCATGGCTTTTTCCAGCTTGGCGGTATCAGCCAGGCAGCCCGCGATGCCATGCGTGATGTTGCGTGGCGGGTCGGTCAATAAGCTCAATCAACTATTCGGCTTCCGGTGACGGTGGTACGCCAAACGTGCTTTTGCGAAGCAAGGAGTATTTATCCCAGGGAATAAGGCAAAATTACGCCCGGTAGATCCTTAAAGTCTTTTAAATTTCGAGTGACGAGTTTCCTGGCACTAATTTGCGTACTGGCCAAAATAATGGCATCAGGTAGTTTCATTCCGTATTGCTGACGTATCGCTACAGAGTGTTCTGCTACGCGATGGAAGTTCAGTTTAAAATGGTGGATGACGCAAGCTTATCCGTCCTACGAAATTCAGATACGACTAAGCTGCAAAACAAAAAAGCCCACAGGGATTTACCGTGTGGGCTTTCAATTTTCAGACTCTTCGAAGCTTAAGAACTCAAGTGAGCTTGTTTTCTGCGTGCGATATCAATAAACAAAATGCTGGCGCCGAAAGACAAACAGGACGCAATAATCAAAACAAGAAGATAGGAAGTGACGTAGCTATATTCTTTGTCGAGATGGGTCAACTGCTCTGATATCAGGTCGATGTTTTCTATGGTGTAATTTTTGCACGCATAAAGCCCGTACCAGAAGGCACTGAAGCCGACCAGACAGGTGTAACAAAACCAGGTCAGTTTTTTATCTATGTACTCAAGATAAAATTTTGGGTCGGAGTAGGCGACTTTGAGAAGCCCAAAAAAACAGCCAAAGTAGATGCCAATCAACCACTTCAACACATCCCAGTTCATAAAAACCTCTTCAATGAATGCCTGCTTCATCAGGCATTAAAAAGGGCTACGCCATTGCGTAACCCCTTGTTTTGTCTTGTTTACGCCAGTTTGTTTTTTTACGGCGGGAACAATATCGGCACAGTATGTCACATGCCGTGGTGACAAAGAAGACCGTATAGGTTGTGCGGCGGGGGGGACGTAGGGTGGATAAGCGCTAGCGTCATCCACCAGTTTGTCGGGTGACGCTGCGCTTACCCGACCTACAAAACCTAATGAATCCCAGGCACTGCCTCGCCGCTGATCATCACCAAACCTGCATCTGTGCTAACAAAGCGTGGTGCTTTTAAATCCTCGACCAGAACGTTAACTAACTCGAATAACAGCCCAGTGATGTGTTCTTTCTGTTCCGGCGACGGCTGGTGCTGCAACAGCAGCATGGTTAATGCCGCGCAATATTCGCGCATAGTTTCTGAATCGGTAGAAAGTGGGCCGCGATAGTTATCGGGTTCTGCCACATTCACCGTCAGGCACTCAATTAAATGTGCCGGTAACGGCGCTTTTAGCGCGAACTTCAACATTTCCAGCGCGGCATATAAACGCCCACAAAGCGCCATACATTCGGTGTTGTCGTCGTTTTCAATCAGCGCATCGACATGGTGCTGGCAGTTATCGAGGAGCTGGAATAAATCCAGATGCGCACCAAGTGGGATTTTCAACAGGCTGATAATAGCGGTTTCATTAACTGACGGCGGGCACACGATTTCAGTGCGGGTGGTTGTGATAGTATTGGTGTTAGCCATTGCGTTATGTCCTTAACGTTAGTGGTAAGCCTCCGTCTGGTACTCGTAATACCTTTCGGGGGCGTTTTTTTTCAGGCTACCCTATGATAGGGTGTGTACCTTAATAACCACACTAATCCTAAGGGTACATACATGTCAACGGTCAAATATGATGCTAAACAGTCCGCTTCTGGTAAAAATCCTGCTTTTCAGATCAGGATCTCACCAGAACTGAAAGCTCAGTTTGAAGTTGCAGCGAAAGATGCAGGTATGAGTTTAGGTAATTGGTTGAAGACGTTGGGGAGGGATGAGTTGGAGCGTTTGGATAGAGAAAATAATCAAATTTAGATAAGTATATAAGTGCCGTGATTATTTAAATGTATATAAATAATATGAAGTGGAATTTGTATTACAGAGTGTGTTTAAATATTAAAATAGCAACTTATTGACGATTGGTATTCTATTTTTAGACATAACTATGGTTGCTGCTTTGATATGTAGTAATTATTGTGCAGTGAAGATAATTTGTATCTAAGACTAATCAAATCTGTCCTTAAACTTCTCAGAACTCACTCTGCGGGTCATTTTGCTGTTGCAGTTAGGACAAAGATGTTGCTTTTTCCCTCCAATTTTCCATGTGTACTATTTTCTTTTGAAACTTAAGTCACAAACACTGCATCTTCTTGGTTTGAGAATACTTCCGATTATTGCTAATAAAATAAAACCACCGATCAGCCATTCCACGATATTTCCTCTACGTGTGTTTTGAATTTATAAATATATCAAGAAAATTAGGTGATAGGAATAATATACCCGACTGGGGAGATGACCGCTTGCAACTATGGAATGACAATATGTGCATTATAGATAGAAAAATGGCGGAAGATCACAGGAGTTGAACCTGCCCGGCACCGCTGGCGGCACCAACTGGATTTGAAGTCCAGCCGCCTCACCGGAGACGACGATCTTCCTAGCCTCGATTGCTACATGGAGGCGGTGCGCAGTATACCGACTTTTCCCCCCTTACCAAACAATGCTTTGTCCTTTCCCCAATCATTTCTCAGAAACTATTAGCCAGATCAATCAAACCGCCCGAAAAACACCCATTCCTTAACTCTTAGTCTGCTAAGAGAGCGACACTGCTCACAGTTATCAAGAAACATAATCTGATAACCAGAAATTGGAATTCCGGCCCGCCTCCCGATGCTTTAAAACCTGAACTATCGAATTTTTTACACTCGCTTTTAAAGGTGATCACCAGACCCACTGGCACACCGTTTCCAAAAATTCAGTATTCAAAAGGACGGCATAATGAAAATTAGTGACGGCAATTGGCTGATTCAGCCGGGTTTATCGCTTATCCACCCGGTGCAGGTTTTCGATGTGGAGCAGCAGGGTAACGAGATGGTGGTGTACGCGGGCATGAAAGATGTGCGCGAACGTGGCAACCAGCTCGATACACCTCTGTTTACGCTGCGCTTTTTCTCCCCGCAGGAAGGTGTGGTCGGCGTGCGTATCGAGCACTTCCAGGGCGCGGTGAATAACGGCCCACATTACCCGTTGAACGTGTTGCAGGACGTGAAAGTCACCATGCAGAACACGGAAGAGTTTGCCGAGCTGAAAAGTGGCAACCTGGCGGTGCGTGTCACCAAAGGCCTGGACTGGGCGCTGGATTTCATGCGTGACGGCGTGCGCATCACCGGTAGTGCGGTGAAAAACAACGGCTACGTGCAGGACGGTAATACCGGAAATACCCATATGTTCGAGCGTCTGGATTTGGGCGTCGGCGAAACGGTTTACGGTCTGGGCGAGCGTTTTACCGCGCTGGTGAAAAATGGTCAGACGGTGGAAACCTGGAACCGCGACGGCGGCACCAGCACCGAACAATCTTACAAAAACATTCCGTTCTACCTCACTAACCGTGGCTACGGCGTGCTGGTGAACCATCCGGAATGTGTCTCTTTTGAAGTGGGTTCCGAAAAAGTTTCCAAAGTGCAGTTCAGCGTGGCAGGCGAATATCTCGAATATTTCGTGATTGACGGCCCAACGCCGAAAGCGGTGCTCGATCGTTATACCCGCTTCACGGGCCGCCCGGCGCTGCCGCCTGCGTGGTCGTTTGGCCTGTGGCTCACCACTTCCTTTACCACCAACTACGACGAAGCGACGGTTAACAGCTTTATCGACGGCATGGCGGAGCGTAACTTGCCGCTGCACGTTTTCCACTTCGACTGCTTCTGGATGAAAGCCTTCCAGTGGTGTGATTTTGAGTGGGATCCGGTGACCTTCCCGGACCCGGAAGGGATGCTGAAACGCCTGAAAGCGCGCGGCCTGAAAATCTGCGTGTGGATAAACCCCTACATCGGCCAGAAATCCCCGCTGTTCCGCGAAGGGATGGAAAAGGGCTACCTGCTGAAACGCCCGAACGGCGCGGTGTGGCAGTGGGATAAATGGCAGCCCGGCCAGGCTATTGTCGATTTTACCAACCCGGCAGCATGCGAATGGTATGCAGGGCACCTGAAACGCCTGGTGCGCATGGGTGTGGATTGCTTCAAAACGGACTTCGGCGAACGTATCCCGACTGACGTCGTGTGGCATGACGGCTCTGACCCGCAGAAAATGCACAACCATTACGCGTTCATCTATAACGAACTGGTGTGGAATGTGCTCAAGCAGGAACTGGGCGAAGAAGAAGCGGTGCTGTTTGCGCGTTCGGCTTTCGTTGGCGCACAACAATTCCCGGTTCACTGGGGTGGCGACTGCTACGCCAACTACGAATCTATGGCGGAAAGCCTGCGCGGCGGCTTATCCCTCGGCATGTCCGGTTTCGGTTTCTGGAGCCACGATATTGGTGGGTTCGAAAACACCGCGCCTGCGCATGTTTATAAGCGCTGGTGCGCGTTCGGGCTGCTCTCCAGCCACAGCCGCCTGCACGGCAGCAAATCCTACCGTGTGCCATGGGCGTATGACGACGAAGCCTGCGATGTGGTGCGCCACTTCACGCAGTGGAAATCGCGCATGATGCCGTATCTGTATCGCCAGGCCGCATTTGCCGCAGAGTTCGGTACGCCGATGATGCGCTCGATGATGCTGGAGTTCCCGGACGATCCGGGCTGTGATTATCTCGACCGCCAGTACATGTTGGGCGAGTCAGTGATGGTTGCGCCGGTGTTCAGTGAAGCGGGTGACGTGCAGTTCTATCTGCCGGAAGGGCGCTGGACGCATCTGTTCAACAACGTTGAAGCGCAGGGCAGCCGCTGGCATAAAGAGCAGCACGGTTTCCAGAGCCTGCCAGTGTATGTGCGTGACAACACGCTGTTGGCGCTCGGTAATAACGACCAGAAGCCGGATTACGCATGGCACGAAGGCACCGCCTTCCAGCTGTTTAATCTCGACGATGGCCGCGAAGCAATTTGCGAAGTCCCGGCGGCAGACGGTTCGGTTATCTTCACGCTGAAAGTGAAGCGCGAGGGCAATACGCTGACGGTGCAGGGTAAAGGCCAGGCGAAAGACTGGACGCTGTGTTTGCGTAATATCGGTAATGTGAAGAGCGTGAAGGCAGGTAAGAGTGTTGCGGGCGAGCAGGGTGTGGTGATTACGCCAGATTCGGCTGAGTCAGGTTTGGTTATCGAGCTTTAGTGAATGTGTCGGATGTCGCTAACGCTAATCCGACCTACGAAGAGCAGTTGTAGGGTGGATTAGCGCAAGCGACATCCACCGTTTTTTTATTTAACCCTTCATCCACACCCGCAACCCATCGAGGAACATTTGGGTTGCCAACATGACCAATATCAGCCCCATTAAACGCTCCAGCGCATTCACCCCTTTCTCGCCCAACAGGCGTAAGAAAAGAGAAGATTGCAGCAAAATTGCCACGGTACCGCCCCAGGCCAGTAAAAGTGCGGCGACTAAATGCCCCATCTGGTTTGGATACTGATGCGATAACAGCATTAAAGTTGCCAGAAGTGTCGGTCCGGCAACCAATGGAATCGCCAGTGGCACGATAAAGGGTTCTTCACCCGCAGGCAGGCCAGAAGCGTTTCCTTCCTTGCTTGGGAAAATCATTCTGATGGCGATCAGGAACAGAATAATCCCGCCGGAAATCGACACGCTTTCCGCACGCAGATTAAGAAACGCGAGAATTTTTTCCCCGGCAAACAGGAAAATAAGCATGATTATCAGCGCAATAAGCAGCTCGCGGATCATGATGGCCCGGCGGCGCTTCGGCTCGGTATGCTTGAGCACCGACATAAAAATCGGCAGGTTTCCTAACGGGTCCATAATCAGGATTAACAGTACTGCCGCAGAAATGATTTCGGTCATGAATGGTGTTCTCTAATAAATAACGTGTTCATTGATAAGTTCTATTTCTAATAGCTTGCATATCATTGATTAATTTCACTTGCGACTTCGGCAGCATTTTGTAAGGTGAACAGTAATCTCAATTAATGTACACAACACACATCCGCAGGATTAGTCGCTATGAAAAATGTTGGTTTTATCGGTTGGCGCGGTATGGTCGGTTCCGTTCTCATGCAACGCATGGTTGAAGAACGCGATTTTGACGCCATTCGCCCAGTTTTCTTCTCCACTTCTCAGTTAGGCCTCCCGGCCCCGTCTTTTGCAGGCCAGAACAATGGCACGCTGCAAGACGCATATGACCTGGAAGCGCTGAAGGCACTGGACATTATCATTACCTGCCAGGGCGGCGATTATACCAACGAAATCTATCCAAAGCTCCGTGAAAGCGGCTGGCAAGGTTACTGGATTGATGCAGCGTCTTCACTGCGTATGAAAGATGACGCGATTATTATTCTCGACCCGGTAAACCAGCACGTTATTCAGGAAGGTCTGAACAACGGCGTGAAAACCTTTGTGGGCGGTAACTGCACAGTCAGCTTGATGCTGATGTCCCTCGGCGGCCTGTTCGCAAACGACCTGGTTGACTGGGTTTCTGTTGCGACTTACCAGGCGGCATCCGGCGGCGGTGCACGCCATATGCGTGAACTGTTGACCCAGATGGGCCAACTGCATAGCCATGTTGCCAGCGAGCTTGCTGATCCTGCATCTGCCATTTTGAACATCGAACGTAAAGTGACTGATCTTGCTCGTGGCGGCAGCCTGCCAACCGATAACTTCGGTGTGCCATTGGCTGGCAGTCTGATCCCATGGATCGACAAGCAGCTTGATAATGGCCAGACCCGCGAAGAGTGGAAAGGCCAGGCTGAGACCAACAAAATCCTTAATACCGGCACTATCATTCCAGTTGATGGCTTGTGTGTCCGCGTTGGCGCACTGCGCTGCCACAGCCAGGCATTCACCCTCAAACTGAAAAAAGATGTCTCTCTGCCAACCATCGAAGCGATGCTGGCCGGGCATAACGATTGGGTCAAAGTCGTGCCAAACGACCGTGATATCACTATGCGTGAGCTGACGCCTGCGGCAGTAACCGGCACGCTCACTACTCCAGTCGGGCGTTTGCGTAAACTGAATATGGGTCCTGAGTACTTGTCTGCCTTCACTGTTGGCGACCAGTTGCTGTGGGGCGCTGCCGAACCGTTACGTAGAATGTTGCGCTTGCTCGCATAATTACACTTACTCACCAAAGGGGCATTGCAGCCCCTTTTTTTATCACGTCATATACCCTTCATACTTCACGTTATGGATGTGTTGGTTGCACTCCGTCACCCCATAACATGAATTATTTGGGTATACATGAAGCGTATGACTTTCGTTCATTAATTTTCGGGAGCAAAACAGAGCGTTGGCTATGCTTTATTCAGGGCAGTGAAAAACTGTCTTGATGGGTTGTTGGGCGGAGCAGCTTACAGGAGTTCCATTTACGCTGCCTGTTGGGTCAATGATAACTTTCACCTGAGCGTGTAAGCGTAGCGCCGGGATGAAACATAAAAAACAGGACGAATTCCATGTCTGTTCATCCAGAGAAAGACGTGATAAATGCGCTAATTGCGGGTCATTTTGCTGATCCTTTTTCGCTGCTGGGAATGCATAAAACTGAAGCCGGGCTGGAAGTTCGTGCCCTGTTACCGAACGCGACAGAAGTGTGGATTATCGACCCGAAGACCGGTGGGAAGGTCGGTAAGTTAGAATGTATTGATTCGCGCGGTTTCTTTTGCGGGGTAATCCCCCGTCGTAAAAATATCTTTCGTTACCAATTGGCTGTCGTCTGGCATGGCCATGAAAACCTGATTGATGACCCATATCGCTTTGGCCCGCTAATTCAGGAGATGGATAGCTGGCTTTTGTCCGAAGGCACGCATTTACGCCCCTATGAAACGCTCGGCGCGCACGCCGACACAATGGATGGCGTTACCGGTACTCGTTTCTCCGTTTGGGCACCTAATGCCCGCCGTGTCTCAGTTGTTGGTCAGTTCAACTATTGGGATGGCCGTCGCCATCCTATGCGTTTGCGCCGTGAAAGCGGTATCTGGGAGCTGTTTATTCCTGGCGCTCACCCTGGGCAGTTATATAAATTCGAGCTTATCGACACCGAAGGGCATCTGCGCCTGAAGGCTGATCCGTATGCGTTTGAGTCGCAAATGCGCCCGGAAACGGCGTCGCTGATTTGTGGCCTGCCTGAAAAAACTACGCTGAGTCCTGCGCGTCAACGCGCCAACGGATTTGACCAGCCGATTTCAATTTACGAAGTGCATCTCGGTTCCTGGCGTCGCCATGCCGACAATAATTTCTGGCTCAGTTACCGCGAACTGGCAGATCAACTGGTACCGTACGTCAAAGAGATGGGCTTTACTCACCTCGAACTGCTGCCGATTAATGAGCATCCGTTCGATGGCAGTTGGGGCTACCAACCACAAGGGATGTATGCGCCGACACGCCGCTTCGGCACGCGCGACGATTTCCGCTATTTCATTAATGCCGCACATGCTGCGGGCCTGAATGTGCTGCTGGACTGGGTTCCAGGCCATTTTCCGACGGACGATGCTGGCCTTGCGAAATTTGATGGCACCTCGCTGTATGAACACGGCGACCCGCGCGAGGGTTATCACCAGGACTGGAACACGCTGATTTATAACTATGGGCGGCGTGAAGTCAGTAACTATCTGGTCGGTAACGGACTGTACTGGATTGAGCGCTTCGGCATTGACGGCCTGCGCGTCGATGCGGTGGCGTCAATGATTTATCGTGATTACAGCCGCCAGCCAGGCGAGTGGATCCCCAACGATAAAGGCGGGCGCGAAAACCTCGAAGCTATCGAGTTCCTGCGTAATACCAACCGTATTATCGGCGAGCAAACGCCAGGTGCGGTGACGATGGCGGAAGAGTCGACCGACTTTGCAGGCGTTTCGCGCCCGGCTTCAATGGGCGGCTTAGGTTTCTGGTTTAAATGGAACCTCGGCTGGATGCACGACACGCTCGATTACATGAAACTCGACCCGGTGCATCGCCAATTCCATCACGACAAAATGACTTTCGGCATGCTGTACAACAGCACCGAAAACTTCGTACTGCCTTTGTCGCACGATGAAGTGGTCCACGGTAAAAAATCCATTCTTGACCGTATGCCGGGTGATGCCTGGCAGAAATTTGCCAATCTGCGTGCTTACTACGGCTGGATGTGGGCATTCCCAGGCAAGAAGTTGCTGTTTATGGGCAACGAATTTGCCCAGGGTCGCGAATGGAACCACGACAGCAGCCTCGACTGGCATTTGCTGGAAGGGGGCGACAACTGGCACCACGGTGTGAAACGCCTGGTCCGCGATTTGAACCATACTTACCGTCACCACGCTGCGATGCACGAGCTGGATTTTGACAGCTACGGCTTTGAATGGCTGGTGGTCGAAGACAACGTTAATTCGGTGTTTATCTTTGTGCGCCGCGACTCGAAGGGCAATGAAATCATTGTTGCCAGTAACTTCACTCCGGTGCCGCGCTACAACTATCGCTTTGGTATCAACCAGCCGGGGCGTTGGCGCGAGGAGCTGAACACGGACTCAATGCATTATCACGGCAGTAATGCAGGGAACAGTGGCGCGGTACATAGCGACGAGATCCCAAGCCACGGGCGTGACCATTCTCTGAGTCTGACATTGCCGCCGCTTTCGACTATCTGGTTGGTACGGGAGGCTGAATGACGCAACTGACTGCCGGGAACCCGGCTCCGTATGGTTCGTTTTTTGATGGCAAAGGTGTCAATTTCACGCTGTTTTCGGCTCATGCAGAAAAAGTCGAACTCTGCGTTTTTGACGAACACGGCCACGAGCGTCGTTATGACTTGCCGGTGCGCACAGGCGACATCTGGCATGGTTATTTGCCCGATGCTAAACCTGGCCTGAAATATGGCTATCGCGTCCATGGCCCGTGGGACCCGCAAAACGGGCACCGTTTTAACCCGGCAAAACTGCTGCTAGACCCTTGCGCTCGAGTGGTTGTTGGCGGTGTCGATAACCACCCTCATCTTCACGGTGGTTATGACGAGCCGAACCTGGAAGACAGCGGCCCACACATGGCGAAATGCGTGGTGGTGCGCGATAAGTTTGACTGGGAAGGCGACGAACACCCGCGTACCCCTTGGGGCGACACGGTTATTTACGAAGCGCATGTTCGTGGGTTGACGCTTCTGCACCCTGAAATACCCGAAGAGCTGCGTGGCACTTATGCCGCACTCGGCCATCCGGTGATGATTAACTATTTCAAACGCCTCGGGATCACGGCGCTTGAACTGATGCCGGTCGCGCATTTTGTCACAGAGCCACGCGTCGCCCATTTAGGTTTAAGCAACTATTGGGGCTATAACCCGCGTTCGTTTTACGCCGTCGAAGGCTACTACGCGGTGAATCATGACCCGCTGGCGGCTGCTAACGAGCTGCGTGGTGCGGTGAAAGCGCTGCACGAAGCGGGCATTGAGGTGATTCTCGACATCGTTCTTAACCACAGTGCGGAGCTTGATCGCGACGGCCCGACCCTCTCCCTAAGCGGAATCGACAACCGTAGCTATTATTGGTTAATGGATAACGGTGATTACCAGAACTGGACCGGTTGCGGTAATACGCTGAATCTGAGTACGCCAGGCGTGGTGGCGCAGGTGGTGGATTGCCTGCGTTATTGGGTCGACAGCTGCCATATTGACGGGTTCCGCTTCGATCTTGCCTCGATCATGGGGCGTACGCCAGTGTTCCGTCAGGATGCGCCGTTGTTTGAAGCCATCAAAAATGACCCGGTTTTGTCGCAGATAAAACTGATAGCTGAACCCTGGGATATTGGCGCGGGGGGTTATCAGGTCGGCAACTATCCACCGTTATTTGCGGAGTGGAACGATCATTTTCGTGATGGCATGCGCCGTTTCTGGCTGCGACAAGATTTATCGGTGGGAGGATTCGCTTGCCGCTTTGCCGGTTCAAGCGATGTCTATCGACATGGGGATCGCCTCCCTTCGACCAGCATCAATTTAATCACGGCTCACGACGGTTTTACGCTGCGCGATTGTGTCAGCTTCAATCAAAAACATAATGAAGCGAACGGTGAAGACAACCGTGATGGCACCAACAATAACTACAGCAATAACTATGGCTTCGAAGGGCTGGAAGCTTCACTGAATATTAAGGAAAGACGGCGCGACAGCGTTCACGCCTTGCTGACGTTGTTGCTGCTTTCTCAGGGTACGCCGATGCTTTTGGCCGGTGATGAACACGGTCACAGTCAGCATGGTAATAACAATGCTTATTGCCAGGATAACCAACTGACATGGCTTGACTGGGAAAACTGCAACGATGGCTTAACCACTTTTACCGCGGCATTGATTCATCTACGCAAGACGATTCCAGCACTTACCCGGAATGTCTGGTGGGAGGAAGGCGATGGCAATGTGCGCTGGTGGAATAAAGAGGCTCAACCTCTGAATGCTGACGAGTGGGAGAACGGGGTTCATCGGTTACAAATCCAACTCTCAGACCGTTGGCTAATAACGATTAACGCTACCGAAGAAGTGGCTGACATCGTTCTACCCGAAGGGGAATGGCGTGCTATTCCTCCGTTTGCCGGCGAAGACAACCCGGTGGTAATGGCTGTATGGCATGGTCCCGCGCACGGAGTATGCGTTTTCCAGAAATCATAAAAAAGGAGTCAGTCATGGTTAGGCTTGATAAGAACGATCCTCTGATGTTGGCAAGACAACTGCCAAATAAATCTGTAGCCCTGATTCTGGCTGGTGGGCGCGGTACCCGATTGAAAGATTTGACCTCAACGCGCGCCAAGCCTGCTGTCCACTTTGGTGGCAAGTTCCGTATTATTGATTTTGCACTGTCGAATTGCATTAACTCAGGTATTCGCCGTATTGGCGTGATTACGCAATATCAGTCTCACACGTTGATACAGCATATTCAGCGCGGCTGGTCATTCTTCAGCGAAGAGATGAACGAGTTTGTCGATTTGCTCCCGGCGCAGCAACGTGTGCATGGTGAAAACTGGTATCGCGGCACCGCCGATGCCGTCACGCAGAACCTCGATATTATCCGCCGCTACAAAGCGGAGTATGTGGTTATCCTCGCGGGTGATCATATCTACAAGCAAGATTACTCGCGCATGTTGATTGACCATGTGGAAAAAGGTGCGCGTTGTACCGTGGCCTGTATGCCAGTTCCGATCCATGAAGCATCAGCATTTGGCGTGATGGCGGTTGATAACGAAGAGAAAATAATCGAGTTCGTTGAGAAACCAGCTAACCCACCGTCTATGCCTGGTGACGACAGTAAAGCTCTCGCCAGTATGGGTATCTACGTGTTCGATGCAGATTACCTCTACGAACTGCTGGAAGCTGACGATAAAGACGAATCCTCAAGCCATGATTTCGGGAAAGATATCATTCCGTACGTCATGAAATCCGGCTCGGCCTTCGCCCACCCATTCCCACTTTCTTGCGTGCAGTCAGACCCGGATGCCGAACCCTACTGGCGTGATGTGGGGACGCTTGAAGCCTACTGGAAAGCCAACCTCGACCTCGCTTCGGTAACGCCAGAGCTGGATATGTACGACCGGGATTGGCCAATCCGCACGCATATGGAACCGTTGCCTCCGGCGAAGTTTGTGCAAGACCGCTCGGGCAGCCACGGCATGACGCTGAACTCGTTGGTTTCTGGCGGCTGCATTATTTCCGGTTCGGTGGTGGTTCAGTCGGTGTTGTTCCCACGCGTGCGCGTTAACTCGTTTTGCAATATTGATTCGTCAGTATTACTGCCAGATGTCGTCGTCGGGCGTTCCTGCCGTTTGCGCCGTTGCATTATCGACCGCGCCTGTGTCATTCCTGAAGGGATGGTCGTCGGGGAAAACGCCGAAGAAGATGCACGCCGTTTCTATCGTTCTGAAGAAGGCATTGTGCTTGTCACCCGTGAAATGCTGGCCAAGCTGCCTGGTTAAGTTTTAAAGGATTGATCACCGTGCAGCAAGGGCTGCACGGTGAAGTTTTATCGTTTGGCGCTCCTGAAGTTTACTTGATGAGAGCGCTGCGACTTTCCATACGGGAGCGATAATGCAGGTCTTACATGTATGTTCTGAAATGTTTCCACTGCTGAAAACGGGTGGTCTGGCAGATGTGCTTGGCGCGTTACCGGCGGCACAAATTGCAGGCGGGGTGGAGACGCGAGTCCTGCTGCCTGCTTTCCCTGATATTCGTCGTGGCATTGTTGATGCACAGGTTGTTGCACACCGCGACACCTTCGCGGGTCATATGACTTTGTTATATGGCCACTTCAACGGCGTGGGGATTTACCTCATTGACGCTCCACATTTATACGAACGCCCCGGCAGCCCATATCACGATACCAATCAGTTCGCTTACACCGACAACGTGCTGCGTTTTGCATTGCTCGGTTGGGTCGGCGCTGAGATGGCATGTGGTCTGGACCCCTTCTGGCACCCGGATATTGTGCATGCGCATGACTGGCATGCGGGCCTGGTGCCAGCGTATCTCGAGGCTCGTGGTCGCCCGGCAAAGTCGGTATTTACCGTTCACAACCTGGCTTATCAGGGGCTGTTTTACGCCCATCATATGAATGAAATTGACCTGCCATGGTCGTTCTACAACATCAACGGTCTGGAGTTTAACGGTCAAATTTCGTACTTGAAAGCTGGCCTTTACTATGCTGATCATATTACGGCGGTCAGCCCGACATATGCCCGTGAGATAACCGAGCCGCAATTTGCTTACGGGATGGAAGGGCTGTTGCGCCAGCGCCACCGCGAGGGACGACTGTCCGGCATTCTTAACGGCGTGGATGAGAAAATTTGGGACCCGGCTCATGACTTGCTTCTGGCTTCTCGCTATACCCGCGACACGCTTGAGGAAAAGGCTGAGAACAAACGCCAACTGCAGGTGGCGATGGGACTTAAGGTTAACGATAAAGCGCCGCTGTTTGCAGTCGTTAGCCGTTTAACCAGCCAGAAAGGCCTGGATTTGGTGCTGGAAGCGTTGCCGGGGTTACTCGAGCAAGGTGGGCAACTGGCATTACTGGGCGCGGGTGATTCGGTGATGCAGGAAGGATTCCTTGCGGCGGCGGCAGAACATCCAGGGCAGGTGGGTGTCCAAATTGGTTATCACGAAGCTTTCTCGCACCGCATTATAGGCGGGGCAGATGTCATTCTGGTGCCAAGCCGTTTTGAACCTTGTGGTTTAACGCAATTGTATGGCCTGAAGTACGGCACATTGCCATTGGTGCGGCGTACAGGCGGGCTTGCAGATACCGTGTCTGACAGCTCGCTGGAAAACCTGGCTGACGGTATCGCCAGTGGATTCGTGTTTGAAGACAGTAATGCCTGGTCGCTGTTAAGAGCGATTAGACGTGCCTTCGTGTTGTGGTCTCGCCCTTCGCTGTGGCGATTTGTTCAACGTCAGGCAATGGGCATGGATTTTAGCTGGCAGGTAGCGGCGCATTCCTACCGCGATCTGTACCAACGTTTGCTGTAGCCATCCACCAGGAATCACTGATATGAACGCACCCTTTTCCTATGCTTCACCAACGCTCAGTATTGAGGCTCTAAAGCACTCAATCGCCTATAAACTGATGTTTACGGTGGGCAAAGACCCTGCCATTGCGAACAAACATGAGTGGCTAAACGCCACGTTGTTTGCGGTTCGTGACAGGTTGGTAGAGCGCTGGCTGCGCTCTAACCGTGCTCAGCTATCCCAGGAAGTTCGCCAGGTTTACTATCTGTCGATGGAGTTTTTGATTGGCCGCACGCTCTCCAACGCACTGCTGTCATTGGGTATTTATGATGACGTCAAAAATGCGCTGGAAGAAATGGGGCTGGATCTTGAAGAGTTGATTGACGAAGAGAACGACCCCGGCCTCGGCAATGGCGGGCTCGGTCGTCTCGCCGCCTGTTTCCTCGATTCATTAGCAACACTGGGCTTGCCTGGCCGTGGTTACGGCATTCGCTACGATTACGGTATGTTTAAACAAAATATCGTTGATGGCCGCCAGAAAGAGTCGCCGGATTACTGGCTCGAGTACGGTAACCCGTGGGAGTTCAAGCGCCACAACACACGCTACAAAGTGCGCTTTGGTGGGCGCGTGCAGCTTGAAGCCAAAAAATTCCGTTGGGTAGAAACTGAAGAAATTCTTGCGGTCGCGTATGACCAGATAATCCCTGGCTACGATACCGATGCAACAAACACGCTGCGTTTGTGGAATGCGCAAGCCAGTAGCGAAATCAATCTGGGTAAGTTTAACCAGGGCGATTATTTCGCAGCGGTAGAAGATAAAAACCATTCGGAAAACGTGTCGCGCGTGCTCTACCCGGATGACTCGACCTATTCAGGCCGCGAACTGCGTCTGCGTCAGGAGTATTTCCTGGTGTCGTCAACGGTGCAGGACATTCTCAGCCGTCATTTCCAGCTCCATAAAACCTATGACAATCTGGCGGATAAAATCGCCATTCACCTCAACGACACACATCCGGTATTAGCGATTCCTGAGTTGATGCGTTTGTTAATCGACGAGCATAAGTTCAGCTGGGAAGATGCGTTTGAAGTTTGCTGCCAGGCATTCTCCTATACCAACCACACGCTAATGAGCGAGGCGCTGGAAACCTGGCCGGTAGATATGCTGGGCAAAATTCTGCCGCGCCATTTGCAGATAATCTTCGAGATTAACGACTACTTCCTGAAAACTTTGCAGGAGCAGCATCCAAACGATACCGCTCTGCTGGGGCGCACTTCGATTATTGATGAATCTAATGGCCGTAAAGTGCGTATGGCATGGCTTGCAGTGGTAGTAAGTCACAAAGTGAATGGCGTTTCTGAACTGCACTCCAACCTGATGGTTCAGTCGTTATTTGCTGATTTTGCTGCCATCTTCCCGATGCGTTTTTGTAATAAAACCAATGGCGTGACCCCGCGCCGCTGGCTGGCACTGGCTAACCCGCCGCTGTCGGAAGTGCTGGATGAAAATATTGGCCGCACCTGGCGCACCGATCTGAGCCAGTTGAACGATCTGAAGCAGCATATTGATTACCCGACGGTGCATCAGGATGTTCGCAAGGCGAAACTGGCCAACAAGAAGCGCCTGGCAAGTTACATCGGCCAGCAGCTCAATGTGGTAGTGAACCCGAACGCGTTATTTGATGTGCAAATCAAACGTATTCACGAGTACAAACGCCAGCTGATGAACGTCCTGCATGTGATTACGCGCTATAACCGGATTAAGGCCGACCCGACAGCCGACTGGGTGCCGCGCGTGAATATCTTCGCCGGTAAAGCGGCATCGGCGTATTACATGGCAAAACATATCATTCATCTCATCAATGATGTGGCGACGGTGATCAACAACGATCCGGTGGTGAAAGATCGCCTGAAAGTGGTGTTTATCCCGAACTACAGCGTGAGCCTTGCACAGATCATTATCCCGGCGGCGGATCTCTCCGAGCAGATCTCTCTGGCGGGAACCGAGGCATCCGGCACCAGTAATATGAAGTTTGGCCTGAACGGCGCGCTGACCATCGGCACGCTGGATGGGGCAAACGTCGAAATGCTGGAGCATGTGGGGGCGGATAATATCTTTATCTTTGGTAATACGGCGGAAGAGGTTGAAACGCTACGGCGTAAAGGCTATCAGCCGCGCGAATATTATGAAAAAGATGAAGAACTGCACCAGGTGCTGACGCAAATCGGCACGGGCACATTTAGTCCTGGCGAACCGACGCGCTACCGCGACCTGCTGGACTCACTGATTAACTTTGGTGACCACTATCAGGTGCTGGCAGATTACCGCAGCTATGTGGATTGCCAGGATAGGGTAGATGAGCTGTATCGCCAGCCGGAAGAGTGGACGATCCGCACGATGCACAATATTGCCAACATGGGGTATTTCTCATCCGACAGGACGATTCAGGAATACGCCGATGAGATTTGGCATATTAAGCCGGTGAGATTGTAATTATTCCCCTCACCCTCAGGGAGAGGGTGAGGGTTGTTCCACGCAAAACAATCTCAGCATAACTCCAGTTGCACATTGTTCTCAGCAATCACCTGCATCACGCCTGCGGGCGGCATCACATCGGTGTAAACCGCATCAACCAGGCCAATACTACCCAGATTCACCATCGCATTACGGCCGAATTTAGAGTGATCGACAACCAGCATCACGCAGCGAGAGTTTTCAATGATGGCGCGTTTGGTGCGAACTTCGTGGTAATCAAACTCCAGCAGCGAACCGTCACCGTCGATGCCACTAATCCCCAGAATACCGAAATCCAGCCTGAACTGAGAGATAAAATCGAGCGTCGCTTCCCCGATAATTCCACCATCACGGCTGCGTAATTCGCCCCCGGCGAGAATAATGCGGAAGTCCTCTTTAACCTTCAGCGTGTTCGCCACGTTCAGGTTATTGGTGACTATGCGCAAATTGCTGTGATTCAACAACGCATGCGCGACGGCTTCCGGCGTGGTGCCGATATCAATAAACAGCGTGGCACCGTTAGGGATCTGACTGGCGACCTTCTGGGCGATACGCTCTTTTTCCGCTGTCTGAGTCGCTTTACGGTCATGCCACGGCGTATTCACAGAACTTGAAGGTAATGCCGCGCCGCCGTGGTGACGCATGATCAGGTTCTGGTCAGCCAGATCGTTGAGATCGCGGCGAATAGTTTGTGGGCTTACCGCAAACTGCTCAACCAGCTCTTCCGTGCTGACATAGCCTTGTTTTTTAACCAGTTCGACAATCGCATCATGACGTTGTGTTTGCTTCACGCTGTTTTATTCTCCTGAAATGCTATGTTCGTTTTCGCGCATGCAAAGTATCAACCAGCGCCATCGCCAGGCCAACCACCAGACCGGTAATATGCGCGGCGTTGGCGATCGACATTCCTAAAACATCGAAAAATCCTATCACAATCCACAAAACTGCAAAGCCTAACAGGCCGCGCTGCATATAGATGCCGCTGTCAGGGTCACGTTCGCCACGCAGCCAGACATAACCCATCAACGCGTATACCACGCCGGATAAGCCACCAAACAGCGGGCCGCCGAATTTCGCCTGCACGAAACCGCTAAGCAGCGCTGAAATGAGCGTTAACGTAATGAGTTTACCGCTGCCGAGGCGCTTTTCTACCGGGCCGCCGAGATACCACCACCACAGCAAGTTAAACGCGATATGCATAATAGAAAAGTGCATCAAAGCATGGCTAAAGTAGCGCCACAATTCATAGTGCAAACTGTCTTTGTACGGCCACGCTAACCAGACCATAACCGCACGGTCGCCCATCACTTGCATCATCAGGTAGACCAGCACACAGGCGGCCATGATCACCATTGTGAAGGGGCCAGCTTTTTGCGTAATCGTAGCGAGGAACGGATAGCGTTGATACTGCAAGCCGCTGCCAGTGTGGCCGGTATTCCAGCTTGCGGCCAGATAACGTGAATCACCAGGATTGGCGAGGAATTGTTCAAGCTCAGCACGAACGCGCGACTCCTGGCTGTCATTAGCCAACCAGATATCGCTTTGTTCATGCCGTTGAATCGTGAGGATAATCCCCTGCGTCGCCATATAGTCGACAAATGCCTGCGCGACTCGCGGGTTGGCAAACGAGGTAATCATGATCATAAGGTTTCAACCAAATCCGTACAAAAGAAATGAGTATACCCGCAACGCCGGCATTTCCTGACGAATTAAGACGCGCCGTGTGCGACTTCTGACGGGAAATGGCGATGCCATGCGTCAAAACCACCGTCGACGCTATACACCTGATCGTAACCTTGTTGCAGCAGATACTGCGCCGCACCTTTACTGCTGTTGCCGTGATAGCACATCACCATGACAGGGGTTTCAAAATCGGTTTGCTGCATAAAAGCGACAAGGCGGTCGTTAGTCAGATGGAACGCGCCCGGCGTATGGCCCATCGCAAAGCTTTGTGGATCGCGGATATCCACTAACACAGCGTGTTTTTGCTGCAACTTCTGGTGCGCTTCTTCCACACCAATACACTCAAAAGTTTCCATGGTTTTGCTCGTCATTTTATTGAATTGCCTTGCGCTATATTAAGGGAATCTCCCCTCTGGCCGCTGATATTAACGTCATTATGTTATCCATATCACGCAGTAATGTTTTTTTTTCGTTACAAACCGCGCGTACTCTTGCTAGTATGAGCGATAACGAACATATTTGAACTTTAACGAAAGCGTGTGAGGGCAACATGGAAACTAAAGATCTGATTGTGATTGGCGGAGGAATTAACGGGGCTGGTATCGCCGCTGACGCCGCAGGCCGTGGTTTATCCGTGTTGATGCTTGAAGCGCAGGATCTGGCCAGTGCCACATCATCGAATAGCTCGAAATTGATTCATGGTGGCCTGCGCTACCTGGAGCATTATGAGTTTCGCCTAGTGAGTGAAGCATTAGCCGAGCGCGAAGTGCTGCTCAATATGGCACCGCATATTGCCTTCCCGATGCGCTTTCGTTTGCCACATCGCCCGCATCTGCGCCCGGCGTGGATGATTCGAATTGGCCTGTTTATGTACGACCATTTAGGTAAACGTACCAGTTTACCTGCGTCCACCAGTTTGCGTTTTGGCGCAGATTCTGTCCTGAAACCTAATATTGTGCGCGGTTTCGAATATTCTGACTGTTGGGTAGACGATGCCCGCCTGGTGTTAGCGAACGCGCAGATGGTGACGCGTGAAGGTGGCGAAGTGAAAACCCGCACCCGTGCCACTAGTGCTCGCCGTGAAAACGGCCACTGGATTGTCGAAGCGCAGGACATTGATACTGGCGAAACCTTTACCTGGCGCGCTCGTGGCTTGGTGAATGCTACCGGCCCTTGGGTGAAGAACTTCTTTGACGATGGCCTCCAGTTGCCTTCGCCATATGGCATCCGCCTAATCAAAGGCAGCCATATCGTCGTGCCACGCGTGCACAACCAGAAGCAGGCTTACATTCTGCAAAACGAAGATAAGCGCATTGTGTTTGTGATCCCGTGGATGGATGAGTTTTCGATTATTGGCACCACCGATGTTGAATATAAGGGCGACCCGAAAGATGTTCACATCGATGACAATGAAATTAATTACCTGCTGAATGCGTATAACGCGCACTTTAAAAAGACACTGAGCCGCGAGGACATTGTCTGGACATACTCTGGCGTGCGACCGCTGTGTGATGATGAGTCTGATTCACCGCAAGCTATTACGCGTGACTACACGCTTGATATTCATGACGAGCAGGGTAAAGCCCCACTGTTGTCTGTGTTTGGCGGTAAGCTCACCACGTATCGTAAACTTGCGGAACACGCGCTGGAGAAGCTGAAAGGTTATTACCCGAAAATGGGGCCTGCATGGACCAAAGGCTGCACATTGCCGGGTGGCGATATCAATGGTGACCGTGATGATTACGCCGCGCAGTTGCGCCGCCGTTACCCGTTCCTGACCGAAAGCCTGGCACGCCGTTACTCACGTACTTACGGTAGCAACAGTGATTTGATTCTGGGCAGAGCTACCAGCATCAGTGATTTAGGTGAAGATTTCGGGCATGAGTTTTATGAGGCCGAATTGCGTTACTTGGTTGAGCATGAGTGGGTGCGTGGCGTTGATGATGCCATCTGGCGTCGTACCAAATTGGGTATGTGGTTAAGCGAAGAACAACAGGCGCGAGTGGCACAGTGGCTGGGAAAGAGGGGCGCTAAGGCGAAGTTATCGCTGGCGTCTTAAAACTAGCGGTGGATGACGCTTGCGTTTATCCACCCTACAACCACCTTTCCCATAGTGCGGATAAGCATTAGCTTCATCTGCTAGTTTTATTTCAGAAAGTTAAACCCCGTAACCCATCATCTTCAATAACTTCTGCGCATGCTGCACCGCATCCTGGCGGTGCGCGACACCCAGTTTCTGATACAAATTACGAATGTGCGTTTTAATCGTCGTGGCCGCAACATCCAGCTCGCCGGCGATTTGCTCATTGCTGTAGCCTGAATAAATCAACCCTAAAACCTGCCATTCGCGCTGAGTCAGTGGACTGGTACGAATAAGCTCCGGCACTTCAGGGTGCGTAAGTAAACGGTTAACAAAGTTCTCATCAAAATGGGCGAACTTATGGCGGTGATGCTGGTTAATTTCACGCAAAATGCGCTGCGCGCGGTGTTGATCCAGCTCAGGCAGTGTGTTGAGTTGAATTAACTGGCGCAACTGCTGCGCCATGGCTTCGCCTTCAATCACAAAATGGCTGATAAACCCGGTGCGGTTAGCCAGCGCCAGCGCTTCGAGCAACACACGTTGTGCATCGCTTTTACGCCCGGCCTGCCAGTAAAGCTGGTTTAGCAGTAACAGGTTGCGGTTAAGGTCGCTCATCAGGCGCAGACTGCGCGCATTTTCGTTTAACTCTTCGAGCACCATTTCGGCGGGTTCGAATTCACTCAGCAAAATTTGCGCGCGAGCGATGTTACGCCACTGGCTTTGCAGGAAATGGTTGTTGGCGAATTCTGGTTTCGGCGTCAGGCGTAGCCAATTGGCAGCAGATTTTTTATCGCCCGTCATTTGCCAGTAAATCACCCGCACTTTGTCGGCGTTGGAAACCCAGTCGCTATGGAACGCACCATTGCCCAGCAAGTTTTCAAGTCGGTTCAGGTGATTACGCGCATTGTCCAGGTCGCCTCGTGCCAATGAACATTGCACTAACAACGCCATGCACTGTAATTGCTGTTGTGGCTGATAGCCTGAAAGCACTTCCAGACCCATGCGTGTGGTTGCTTCAGCTTCATCCAGGCGCGACCACGCCCAAAGCAATTGCGCGCGAATACGCAATAAAAACTCATGCAGTGGGAGCTGCTCAAGATGCTGCTCTTCAATAAGCGCAAAGGCTTTCTCTTGCGATTCCCAGGCAGACTGAAGGAAGCCTTGTGCCAGTAAGATTTCGCTCTGCTGACATAAGCCCCATAACGCGTAGTGCCACATATCGTGGCGGCGTGCCATTTGTTCAGTTTGCTGCATTACCGACAGCGATTTGGTCAGCTCGCCTTTGCAGTGCAGCACTTCGCCGTGAACTGAAGTTGCGACAATGCGGCTGTAGAAACTAGCCAGCGGCAGCATGTCGAGAGCAATCATTGCGAGGCGTTCTGCTTCTTCAGGGTTGCCGTCATTAATGGCAACCTGGGCGCGCAAGGCATTAAATTCGCCGTGCATGACATCATCCATCACGACATTCATTTCTTGTTCAGCACGCGCCAGAAGAGTGTTCACTTCGCTGTAGCGATGTTGGCTTTGCATCAGCCACGCCTGAAGCAAAACAAGTTTTGGGTTTTCCAGCAGGCTTTCCCACGGTAGTGCTTTTAACGACTCTTCCAGCAATGTGAGTTCGCTGTGATTAAACAGTGCCCAGGCATGATGCAGCAAGATGTCGCGCAGCAGGGTGGCGTCGCCTGCGGCAAGGGCATGGTGAATAGCTTCGCTTGGGAAACCCTGCGCCATCCAGCTTTCTGCGGCGGCGCGATGAATATCCGGAAGTTCTGTCGCCAGTTCCCACTGGCAACGCTGGCGCAGGAAATTGCCAAACAGCGGATGGAAACGGAACCATTCGCCGCTGTCATCCATGCGTTGGATAAACAGTCCTTGCCGCTCAGTCTCTTCAAGGCGCATCTGGCCGTTTTCTTCGCCCGTGACGCGCACAATCAATGCATCGTTCATCGAACGCAGGACTGAGCTACGCAGCAGGAAGTTACGCGTTTGCGCATCGACATTATCCAGCACTTCATCGGCCAGATAGTCGGATAAGTGGCTGGCATTAATGCCCGAAAGACGACGCGCAGAGTGATGCGCCGATGAGTTGCTGTTTTGGCGTGCGGAAAGCGCAATTAATTGCAGCGCGGTTGCCCAGCCCGCAACATCATCACACAAGCTGTTGCTGTCGGTATGTTCGAGTGGAGAATTGAGCCGATGATCAAAGAATTGCTTCGCTTCCGGATGGGTAAACGCGAGTTGCTGGCTACCAATTTCAAGCAGTTGATCGCGCACGCGTAAATTGGCGATACCCAGCTGTGGCAAATTGCGCGACAACACGACCAGCGTCATATTTTCTGGCTGGTGGCGAATAAAAAAGCGCATAGCTTCATGAATTACAGGGTTAGTAATGAGATGGTAATCATCAATCACTAAAAATAGTGGGCGATGCCATTCCACCATTTCAATAAAGAGCTGTGCGAATAAAGCTGTCAGGCTTGAATATTGGCGTTTTTGCACCATCACTTCGCTGGTCACACAATGACCAGATGTTGCTTGTTGAATAGCCGCTATCAAATAGCTGGCGAATCGTTCTTGTTGGTTATCACCCTCATCCAGAGAGTACCAACCTAGCTCATTTTTCCCTGCCGCCCACTGAGAAATCAGTGTGGTTTTCCCATAACCCGCCGGGCTGGTTATTAGCGCCAGCCGATAGTTATTAGCTGTCGATAATTTCATCAACAGCCGGTCGCGGACCACTGTATTTTCCAGACGAACTGGACGACTTAATTTGGAGGGGATCAGCATGGTCAATCACTTCACTGTGTATGAGATATGCACGAATGCGATTTTTTTCACGCTTCGTAATTAATACTAACTACAAGGTCGACCAGATTAAGGCTTATTGCAAGATTGTTAAGGGTTTCAGACGTTGTAAGTTGCACTTTGTCACAAATCTACTGATTAGATGAATCCATTCGAGGCGTAGAGTTGGTCGAAGCAAAAATTCAGTGCTGGTGGGCATTCTGCCAGCAAGCACCTACCGTTAAGTGGCGGCGATCACATTTTTAGCTACTCCCCGCTACTCCTCCCTCCCTAATCCCCCTCAGGAGGAGGAATAAGCCCAGGCCACCCGGCACACTAACGGGTAATGAAATTAGAACATCACAGGACCCGAGCCCCTATGTCACAGACGACCTTCAATAAAGCACAATTTCAGGCTGCACTGACACGTCAGTGGCAGCGTTACGGACTTCACTCTGCTTCCGAAATGACCCAGCAACAATGGTGGCATGCGGTGAGTGGTGCGCTGGCCGAATTGCTGGCAGCGCAGCCTGTTGCGAAACCTGAGAAGCAGCAGCGCCACGTAAACTACATCTCGATGGAGTTTTTGATTGGTCGTCTGACGGGCAACAACTTGCTGAACCTTGGCTGGTATCAGGAAGTGGCGGATGTGCTGAAAGCGTTCGATATCAACCTGACTGATTTGCTGGAAGAAGAAACTGATCCGGCATTGGGCAACGGTGGTCTGGGACGCCTCGCGGCATGTTTCCTGGATTCCATGGCGACGGTGGGTCAGTCTGCGATTGGTTACGGTCTGAATTATCAGTACGGCCTGTTCCGTCAATCCTTCCAGGATGGACATCAGATGGAAGCGCCTGACGACTGGAAACGCGGCAGCTACCCGTGGTTCCAGCATAACGCAGCGCTCGATGTGCAAGTGGGCGTTGGCGGTAAAGTGATTAAAGACGGTAAAACCGTGCGTTGGGAACCGGCGTTCATCTTCCATGGCGAAGCCTGGGATCTGCCTGTTCTCGGCTACCGTAATGGCGTGGCGCAACCGCTGCGTTTGTGGCAGGCAAAACACGCTCATCCGTTTGACCTCACCAAATTCAACGACGGCGATTTCCTGAAAGCAGAACAGCAGGGCATCGACGCTGAAAAACTGACTAAAGTGCTTTACCCGAACGACAACCACCTGAACGGCAAGAAACTGCGCCTGATGCAGCAGTATTTCCAGTGCGCTTGTTCAGTGGGCGATATTTTACGTCGTCACCATCTGGCGGGTCGTAAGCTAAAAGAACTGGCTGATTACGAAGTGATTCAGCTGAACGACACCCACCCGACTATCGCGATTCCAGAGCTGCTGCGTGTGCTTATCGACGAGCACCAGATGAGCTGGGACGACGCATGGGCCATCACCAGCAGAACCTTCGCTTACACCAACCACACTTTGATGCCTGAAGCGCTGGAGTGCTGGGATGAGAAGCTGGTGAAAGCGCTGTTGCCGCGTCATATGCAGATTATCAATGAGATCAACGCTCGCTTTAAGAAGTTGGTTACTAAAACCTGGCCGGGCGACGAGGCTGTCTGGGCGAAACTGGCCGTTGTGCACGACAAACAAGTTCGCATGGCGAATATGTGTGTTGTCAGTGGCTTCGCCGTGAATGGCGTTGCGGCGCTACACTCCGATTTAGTGGTCAAAGATCTGTTCCCGGAATATCACCAGCTATGGCCGAACAAATTCCATAACGTCACCAACGGCATTACACCGCGCCGCTGGATCAAACAGTGCAACCCGGCGCTGGCAGCTCTGCTTGATAAGAAACTCAAGAAAGAGTGGGCCAACGATCTGGATGTGCTGGAAGGTCTGGAAAAATACGCCGATGACGCGAAATTCCGCAAAGAATACCGCGACATCAAATACCAGAACAAAGTGAAGCTGGCGGCATTTGTGAAAGCGCGTACTGGAATTGTGATAAGCCCGGATGCGTTGTTCGACGTACAAATCAAACGCCTGCACGAATACAAACGCCAGCACCTGAACCTGCTGCATATCCTGGCGCAGTACAAAGAAATTCGTGAGAACCCAACAGCCGCCCGCGTGCCGCGTGTGTATCTGTTTGGCGCGAAAGCGGCACCGGGTTACTACCTCGCCAAAAATATTATCTTCGCGATCAACAAAGTCGCCCACGCCATCAATAACGATCCGATCGTTGGCGATCAACTGAAAGTGGTATTCCTGCCTGACTACTGCGTTTCTGCGGCGGAAGTGATGATCCCGGCGGCGGATATTTCTGAACAAATATCTACCGCAGGTAAAGAAGCATCCGGTACCGGCAATATGAAACTGGCACTCAACGGTGCACTGACCGTTGGCACGCTGGATGGTGCGAACGTCGAAATTGCCGAGAAAGTGGGTGAGGAAAACATCTTTATCTTTGGCCACACCGTCGAAGAAGTGAAAGCGCTCAAAGCCAAAGGCTACGACCCGGTGAAATGGCGTAAGAAAGATAAAACGCTGGATGCGGTGCTCAAAGAGCTGGAGAAGGGCATTTATGCCGATGGCGATAAACATGCGTTCGACCAGATGCTGCACAGCATCGGTAAACAAGGCGGCGACCCGTATTTAGTGATGGCAGACTTCACCGCATACGCAGAAGCGCAAAAACTGGCGGATGCACTGTATCTCGACCAGGAAGCCTGGACGCGCGCCGCCATTCTTAACACGGCTCGTTGCGGCATGTTCAGCTCCGATCGCTCTATCCGTGATTATCAGCAACGCATCTGGCAGGCAAAACGCTAAGGGAACGCATGGACAGCAAACGTCTTGATAACGCCGCTCTTGAGGCGGGAATTAGCCCAAACTACATTAACGCCCATGGCAAACCGCAGGCTATTCCTGCGGATACCAAGCAGCGTTTGCTGGAAGCCATGAGCCGTACCACCACCTTGAAAAAGGTGGTGGTGACGCCAGTGGCAAATGTACTGGTGTTTACCTCTGGCACTCGCATGGCGACGGTGCTGGAAGGCAACGGTGATTACAGCTGGCAGTTAACGACCGAAGACGGTAAGCAGCATAAAGGCCATGCACTGGCAGGCAAAAAACTGACTCTGCCTGCCACGCTGGCGGAAGGCTACCACGAACTGACGGTCAGCCAGAATGAACACCACTGGCAGTGCCGCGTGATTGTTGCGCCAAAACGCTGCTATGAACCTGTAGCACTGATGCAGGATGAAAAACTGTGGGGCGCATGCGTGCAGCTCTACACCTTACGTTCCGCGCATAACTGGGGAATTGGCGATTTCGGTGATTTACAACGCATGCTGGTGGATGTCGCAAAACGGGGCGGGGCGTTTATCGGCCTGAACCCAATCCACGCGCTGTATCCAGCAAACCCGGAAAGCGCCAGCCCGTATAGCCCGTCTTCTCGCCGATGGTTGAATGTGATTTATATCGACGTGAATGCGGTCGATGATTTCTTGCTCAGTGATGAAGCGCAAGACTGGTGGAAAATGCCGGTCACGCAGCAAATGCTGAATGAAGCCCGTGATGCGCAATGGGTGGATTATTCCGCCGTGACCGTGCTGAAGATGGCCGCTCTGCGCATGGCGTGGAAGCAGTTTTCGCGGCGCGGTGCGCGTGATGAACAAGTAGTCGCATTCCAGAAGTTTGTGCAGGAAGGCGGTGATAGCCTCTATTACCAGGCCGCTTTCGATGCGCTGCACGCATACCAGGTTAAAGAAGATGAAATGCGTTGGGGCTGGCCGGTATGGCCGGAAGGTTTCCGCGACGCGCATAATCCTGAAGTAAAAGAGTTCTGCACCGAACACAGTGACGAAGTGAATTTCTATCTGTGGCTGCAATACCTGGCCTACGTTCAGTTCGATGCATGCTGGCAAACCAGCCAGGGCTTTAAAATGCCAATTGGCCTGTATCGCGACTTAGCGGTAGGTGTTGCCGAAGGCGGTTCTGAAACCTGGTGTGACCGCGAGCTTTACTGCCTGAAAGCCTCGGTGGGTGCCCCGCCGGATATTCTCGGTCCGCTCGGCCAGAACTGGGGTTTACCACCGATGGATCCGCATGTGATTACGGCGCGTGCCTATCAGCCATTTATCGAGCTGCTGCGCGCCAATATGACCAGCTGCGGTGCATTGCGTATTGACCACGTGATGTCGATGCTGCGTTTGTGGTGGATCCCTTACGGTGAAACCGCAGATAAAGGCGCATATGTGCATTACCCGGTCGACGATCTTCTGTCGATCCTCGCGCTGGAAAGTAAACGTCATAATTGCATGGTGATCGGTGAAGATCTGGGTACTGTGCCGGTTGAGATCGTCGGTAAGCTGCGCGACAGCGGGGTTTACTCGTATAAAGTGCTCTATTTCGAGCATGACGACGAAAAGCAGTTCCGCTCGCCAAAAGCGTGGCCGAAGCAGTCAATGGCGGTTGCTACGACTCACGATTTACCGACGCTGCGTGGTTACTGGGAAAGCGGTGATTTGACGCTGGGTAAAACGCTTGGGCTTTATCCTGACGACGAGATGTTGACTGAGTTGTATCAGGATCGTGAACGTGCGAAACAAGGTTTGCTGGATGGGCTGCATGAATATGGTTGCCTGCCAAAACGCGCCGGGCACAAGGCTTCAATGATGGCGATGACATCAACGCTTAATCGCGCAATGCAGCGTTACATCGCCGATAGCAACAGTGCGTTACTGGGCCTGCAGCCGGAGGATTGGTTGGGTATGGCGGAGCCGGTGAATATTCCAGGCACCAGCTATCAATATAAGAACTGGCGTCGCAAGTTATCGACTTCGCTTGAGGCGATATTCGCCGATAAAGAAGTGAATAAGTTGCTGAAGGATTTGGATAAGCGACGTAAGAAGAGATAAACAAAACCCCGCGATGCGGGGTTTTTTATTCGTATTTTGTAGGTCGGATTAGCGTAGCATCATCCGATACATCAATTAGTAGTACGAGTGCTCGCCGCGCTGGTGTTCGGTCAAATCGCGAACGCCTTTCAGTTCCGGGAACTCAGCCAGCAGCTGCTTTTCGATGCCTTCTTTCAGGGTCACGTCTACCATTGAACAGCCGTTACAACCGCCGCCAAATTGCAGAATCGCAAAACCTTCATCAGTGATTTCCATCAGCGTAACGCGACCGCCGTGGCCTGCCAGCTGTGGGTTTACCGTCGCTTGCAGCATGTATTCAACGCGCTCCATCAAAGGCGCATCACCGGAAACTTTACGCATTTTGGCGTTTGGCGCTTTCAGCGTCAGCTGTGAGCCAAGCTGGTCGGTGACGAAATCAATTTCAGCATCTTCAAGATAAGGTTTGCTCAGTTCATCGACATATGCGGTCAACTGCTCGAATTTGAGGGCAGTATCTGACGCTTCTACCGCATCCGGCGGACAGTAAGAAACCCCGCACTCCGCATTTGGAGTACCAGGATTAATGACGAATACGCGAATTTGCGTCCCTTCTTCCTGACCTGCCAGCAGTTTGGCAAAGTGGGATTGTGCTGTATCGGAAATACGGATCATAACGATTGCTCAATAGTTGACTATTTTAGTCGGTTATAATACGCCCATCATCGAGGGTCTACAAGGTTCGACAAAGGCACCACACCTGGATAGTCGCCGCGCCCTGCTTTTTCAGCATCCGCGCAATTTCCGCCACCGTACTGCCCGTCGTGACGACATCATCCACAATAATTATATGGCGCCCAGCCACTGGAAAATCAACCCTGAAAGCACCTTTAAGATTGTTGCGACGCATACGTGCGTTCAGTTGATGCTGCACCTGCGCAGCGCGGATCCGCAGCAACCCTCGCGGCATATAGTCACATTGCAGCCAGTGTGAAAGCTGTCTTGCCAACAGGTCGCTTTGATTAAAACCACGCCGCCAGGCACGACGCGAATACAATGGAACACTCACGATACAATCGGGTTTAGGCCACTGGCTAAAGCGTTTTGCTTGCAGTACACGCAACAGCATTAAACGCGCCAATGCCGGAGCCAGCGCGACAGTGGCGTTAAATTTAAACCGCTGAATAAGCTGACTTAGCGGTGGGCCATAATCCGTGACGAACAACAACGCATCCCATTCGGGTGGTTTTTGCAGGCAACGGCCGCAGGGCGATTTTGTATGTGTGGCAGGTAATCCACAGCGCGGACAGCAGGGCGGCGGAGCGGGTAATGCTTTAACGCAGCATGAACAAAGGCCCCAATGTGCGCAGGTGAGTGGCATCTGGCATAGCCAACATAGCCCTGGGATTGTTAGCATATTCGCTTCCTTGCAGATAAAAATGAGAACAGTAACTGATGAGCAAGCTTTGGTGGCAGACAAAAGGTGAAGGGAAAGATGATCTTGTGCTGCTGCACGGATGGGGGCTGAATGCGGAAGTGTGGCATTGCATTTGTGAGGAATTAAGCTCGCATTTTCGTCTTCATCTTGTCGACTTGCCAGGCTATGGCCGCAGCCAGGGCTTCGGGGCGCTCTCACTAGAGGAAATGGCTGATATCGTGTTGGCGCAGGCGCCAGAGCAGGCGATTTGGCTTGGCTGGAGTCTGGGTGGGCTGGTGGCAAGTCAGGTTGCATTAAGTCATCCGGAGCGTGTGAAAGGGCTGGTGACTATCGCGTCCTCGCCTTGTTTCACCGCGCAAGGTGACTGGCCGGGCATCAAGCCTGAAGTGCTGGCAGGTTTCCAGCAGCAATTGAGTGAAGATTTTCAGCGTACCGTTGAGCGCTTTTTGGCGCTCCAGACGCTGGGAACAGAAACCGCACGCCAGGACGCTCGCCGTTTGAAAGCGGTAGTGCTTGAGCAACCAATGCCGGGTGTTGAGGTGTTAAACGGTGGGCTGGAAATTCTCAAGACTGCAGATTTACGCGAGCCTTTGCGCCAGCTTACGGTACCGTTCTTGCGTTTATACGGTTATCTGGATGGGCTGGTGCCGCGTAAAATCGCGGGTTTGTTAGATGAACAGTGGCCGCAAAGCGAAGCAGTGATTTTCCAGAAAGCGGCTCATGCGCCATTTATTTCGCATCCACAGGATGTGTGCCTGGCACTTGAGGCGTTTCAAAAGCAGCTTGGTTAATGTCGGATGTCGGTTCGCACGCGTTCAGTTCATTTGCGGGTTTTGTAGGGGGATTAGCGTAAGCGACACCCTCCACCTACGCGCGCAACGCCCACACTTCCCGAACACATTTCTTCCCTTCAGGGCAGCTCTTGCAGCTCCCCGTCAGGCAATCGCTTGGGTCTTCGGTGATACGTATTGCTTTACCCATCGCTTCAAGGCGGCTCAGCATTGCATTCACCAATGGCAACGGCGTGGCGAGCTGTTGGCTAATTTGCGTGGCATCCATGCGCCCTTGTAGCGCCAGCGCATCACGAATCTCAATTAAGCTCGCCATACCTTCTCCTTAGTGGCAATCGCCAGCAGTGCTTTTACAGCAGGCCGCTTCGACTGTTTTACGGGTTGTCATCAGGCTGACATCCACACGGCTGCGAGCTTTACGCAACCCACCAATTAACAGCACGTTGAACAACACCACCGCGAGAATACAGACCAGGCTGTACTTCGGATGAGCACTAAACGTTACCGTCTGGTAGTAAAGCGTGGACAGCGAGTAGGCGATATTTAGCCCCCACAATACCGAGAACATCATCCAGCCACGGCTGGACTCGCGGGCGACCGCACCCATCACCGAAATGCAGGGGATATAGAGCAGAACGAAAATCAGGTAGCTATAGGCCGCAGCCGGGCTGCCAAATTTGCTGCTCATCACACCCATTGCGCCGCTTGCCATTTCACCGTCGCCTTTGCTGGCTTCGATTGGGTTGAGCAGCACGCTCAGGCTGAAGGTGTCTTTCAGGCTTTGCCAGGTTTCACCTGCTGCGCCGCCTAACTCATCAAGCAAATTGAAGCTTGCAGCATCAAACGGTTCTTCGTGCATGTCTTCGGCGGTGTAAAGCGTGTTGAGCGTACCGACCACCACTTCTTTTGCCATGGCGCCAGTGAACAGGCCGACGGTCGCCTGCCAGTTATCTTCGTGGACACCAATCGGTTTTAGCAACGGAGTGAGCACACGGCTGACCGACGCCAGCGCCGAATCGTTGATGTTGTCCACTTCTTTGCCGCTAAACGAGAAGCTATTTAGCGCACCAATGAAAATACTGACGATGACGATAACTTTACCGGCACGCAGTACAAAACCTTTCAGGCGTTGCCAGGTTTGCAGCAGCAGGCTTTTCAGGTGCGGAACGTGGTAGACCGGCAGTTCCATCACAAATGGCGTTGCTTCACCACGCATGATGGTGTGCTTGAGCATCAGCCCGGTCAGAATCGCCATCACGATGCCAAGAATATAGAGTGAGAAGACAACCAGCGCACCTTGCTGTCCGAAGAACGCGGCGGCAAATACTGCAAAGATGGCAAGGCGTGCGCCACATGACATAAACGGCGCCATCATGATGGTCATCAGGCGTTCACGCGGAGCATCGAGCGTACGTGCACCCATCACCGACGGCACGTTACAGCCAAAGCCAACAATCAAGGGTACGAATGATTTGCCCGGCAGGCCGAGGGATTGCATCAGGCGATCCATCACAAATGCCGCACGCGCCATGTAGCCGGAGTCTTCAAGGAACGAGAGAAACAGGTACATCATGCCGATTTGCGGCACCAGTGGCAGCACGGTGTTGATACCACCGCCGATACCCTGGGCGAGGAAAATCGTCAGCCAGCTTGGGAAGTGAAGTGTGGCGCCAATCCACTGAATACCGTGGATAAAGATGGCCGCAGAACCGCCGTCAAAAATGGGTTGTAATGCGCCGCCGATGTTAATCGCCAGCAAGAACATCAGGTACATCACCAGCAAGAAAACAGGCAAGCCGAGGAAACGGTTAAGAATGATTTTATCCATCATTGCCGTTAAGCGATGCGGTTCGGCGGTCAGGCTATTACTGATGGAATCACAGATGGCGGCGATGGTTTGATAACGCGCATCGGCAATCAGCAGTGCCGGATCTTCGTTCTCTTCTGCCAGTTGTGCACGTACCGCGTCCAGTTTGTCCGCGGCATGACCGGCATATTCAAGGCTGTAGATATCGCCTTCGAGCATTTGCAGCGCTAACCAACGGCGTTGCTGCTCTGGCATATCCGCAGGCATTTCTGCCGCCAGCTTATCGGCTTCTTCAAGCAGACGTGGTGGATAAAGCACTAAATCGCTGTGCGTGTTTGGTTGGCGGCGGTCGATTGCCAGTTTCAGGCCTTCCATGCCACGGCCACGAGTGGAAACCAGTGGAACGACCGGGCAGCCCAGGCGTGCAGCCAGCGCGTCGATATCAATGCGAATGGCCTGCTTCTCGGCGATATCGAGCATGTTAAGCGCGACGACACACGGAATGCCGAGTTCGAGCAATTGCAGCGTCAGATACAAATTGCGCTCAAGGTTGGACGCATCGACGACATTTATCAGTAAGTCTGCATCACCACTCAAGATGTAGTGGCAGGCAATTTGTTCATCCAGAGAAGTTTGCGATGAAATGGTGGTCAGCGAGTAGGTACCCGGCAGATCAACAAGTGTGACCTGATGCGCAAGCGTTGAAAACTGACCTTCTTTTCGTTCTACGGTAACGCCCGCCCAGTTACCCACTCGCTGGCGTGAACCGGTGAGCTGGTTGAATAACGTGGTTTTCCCGGAGTTAGGGTTACCGATTAAGCCGATAGTTAATTTTTTCATTTTTTTCGTGAACTTAAAGAAAATAGCAACGAGCGCGAGCGCTCACCCCGCCAATCAGGCAATGGCTTCAACGTGCAGTAATTCGAGATCTTTTTTACGTAGTACCAGGCTGACGCGACGTGTTTCGATATGAATTGGGTCGCCTAACGGCGCAACACGTACAACGTTGAATGAAGAGCCAGGCAACATACCGAGTGATAATAATTTTTGGCGGTATGACGGACTAATTTCGCTGGAAAAGCCGGTAATCTTCCACGCACTACTTGGTAAGAAACGCATAAGACCTACTTAGAGCTGGGCTCGGGTATTTAAAAATATCGTTGGGTATTGAGGAGAAATAACGAACAAATCAATGATAATGAGAATGGTTTCTGTCTTCAATAATTATTTTTGTGGTGAATGACTCGTTTGAATTTATTTTTTCAGGGAGGTTTTATTAATTATAAATGTGGGGCGAACAAGCTATTTATATATAAAAATCATTAATAACAATAAGTTGCATTTATTTTAAAATGATAATTTTATTATTTTATCTCTACTAATGTTGTCATGATATTTCAGGTGTTACATGTTTGATAAATGTTAGTGGTGTTTTTATATTTTTGCGAAAATTGATCTATAGCAAACTCACTCTATTTTCTGACGAATTACTGCGGATGCTAAAGAAATGTTATTCATTCGCTACCGGGCATGAAAGAGGCAAATTGTGCTGAATTTAACTCTGGGGAACATAGATGGGGGTTATTCCGCCCCCTCCTGATGAAAGGAGAGGGGGAAATCAGCATTAAGGATTAACGTTTCTTACCCAATGCCGCTGCCAGTGCATCACTCATCGCACTGTTACCGGCGCTGCTGCCGGCATTATCACGCCCGCGAGGTTTTTGCGGCTGTGCCGGGCGGCGTTCGGTTTGCTCACGCGGTGCGGAACCACGGCGGTTGGACTCACCTGGCTGCTCATCCAGACGCATGGTGAGCGCAATACGTTTGCGCGCCAGATCCACTTCCATCACTTTCACTTTGACGATATCACCAGCTTTCACCACTTTATGCGGGTCGTCGATGAATTTGTCGGAAAGTGAGGAAATGTGGACTAAACCATCCTGATGCACGCCGATATCTACAAACGCACCGAAGTTAGTCACATTGGTGACAGCCCCTTCCAGCACCATGCCAGGCTGAAGGTCGTTCATGGTTTCAACGCCATCAGCAAACTTCGCTGTTTTGAACTCAGGGCGCGGGTCACGGCCTGGTTTTTCCAGCTCTTTGATGATGTCGGTCACTGTCGGCACACCAAAGCGTTCATCGGTGAAATCGCGCGGACTCAGGCCGCGTAACGCTTCGCCGTTGCCCATCAAATCCTGTAGCGCTTGTTCGGTCGCAGCCAGAATGCGCTCAACAATCGGATACGCTTCCGGGTGAACGGTGGAGGCATCCAGCGGGTTATCACCGTGGTTAATACGCAAGAAACCTGCGCACTGTTCGAAGGCTTTTGGCCCCAGACGGCTCACTTTCAGCAACTGCTGGCGGTTCTGGAAACGGCCATTTTCATCACGCCAGTTAACGATGTTCTGCGCCATCATGCGGGTTAAACCTGCCACGCGAGTCAGTAATGGCACCGACGCGGTATTCAAGTCCACGCCAACGGCGTTTACACAGTCTTCGACGACCGCATCCAGTTTCTTCGCCAGCTGTGACTGGCTGACATCGTGTTGATACTGGCCCACACCGATAGATTTCGGGTCGATTTTCACCAGCTCCGCCAGGGGATCTTGCAGGCGGCGAGCAATAGAAACCGCACCGCGAATCGAAACATCGAGATCCGGGAATTCCAGTGCTGCCAGTTCAGATGCCGAATAAACCGATGCGCCTGCTTCGCTGACAATCACTTTCTGCGCGGTGACTTTCGGGAATTGCTCTTGAACGTCGAGGAAGAAACGCTCGGTTTCGCGTGATGCAGTGCCGTTGCCGATCGCTACAAGTTCGACGTTGTGCTTCTGACAAAGCGCGGCGACGGCAACAGCCGCTTTCGCGGCTTGGCCGGTGTGTGGGTAAATGGTATCGGTGGCGACCAGTTTGCCGGTTGAATCAACAACCGCGACTTTCACGCCGGTACGCAGGCCTGGATCGAGGCCCATGGTAGCGCGCAGGCCAGCCGGAGCGGCCATCAATAAATCATGCAGGTTGCGGGCGAAAACGTTGATCGCTTCGTCTTCGGCGCGTTCACGCACGGTACCCATCAGCTCGGTTTCGAGGTGCATCAGCACCTTGATGCGCCAGGTCCAACTCACCACGGCACGGCGCCAGGCATCTGCTGGTGCGTTGTTCAGCCGCAGGCCGAGATGGTCGATAATGATTTGTTCGCAATAGCTTTCACGCGGTGGTTCATCGTGTTGCGGATCGGCATTGAGCGCAAGCTGTAAAATGCCTTCGTTGCGGCCACGGAACATTGCGAGTGCACGGTGTGAGGGAGCGGTAGCAATCGGTTCGTGATGGTCGAAGTAGTCACGGAATTTTGCGCCTTCCTCTTCTTTGCCAGCCACGACATTGGCAACCAGATGCGCATTTTTCCACAAGTAGTTACGCACTTTTGCTAGCAGTGCGGCGTCTTCGGCAAATCGCTCCATCAGAATGTAGCGTGCGCCATCGAGTGCGGCTTTGGTGTCGGCAACGCCTTTATCGGCGTCAACGTAACTTGCAGCGGCTTCTTCCGGCGTGTGGGACGGGTCATTCCACAGCAACTCAGCCAGAGGCTCCAGACCGGCTTCGATAGCAATTTGCCCCCGCGTACGGCGCTTTTGCTTATACGGCAAATAGAGGTCTTCAAGCTCGGTTTTGCTCAGCGTGCCATTAATGGCTGATGCGAGTTCGTCGGTCAATTTACCCTGGTCGGTAATGGATTTCAGGATGGTCTGGCGGCGGTCTTCCAGCTCGCGCAGATAGCCAAGACGGGTTTCTAACTGACGCAGTTGCGTGTCATCCAGACCGCCGGTGACTTCCTTACGATAACGCGCAATAAATGGCACGGTATTCCCTTCGTCCAGCAGGCGAACGGCGGCATCAACCTGTTCGTTGCGGGCCTTTAGTTCGCTGGCAATAATGCGGCAGAGTGAATCATTCATCATGGTTTTTTCATCTGTTTGAGTCGAAATTATTGGGGATAGTTATACGGATTGGAGGGTGAAAATGCCAGCCACAGCGCCTGAGTGGTGATGAATCGGACAGTTCTGCGGCTGGCTTGTGCTTATTTCACATACTCGATTTCATTGACGTACCACTGCGCTTCACCGGCGGGCGTTTGCACGATGGCGAGGTCACCCACTTCTTTTTTCAGCAGGGCGCGTGCCATTGGAGAATCAATAGAGATGTAATCTCTGCGGCCAAAAATTTCGTCATAGCCCACAATGCGAAAACGCATCTGGTTTCCTGCGTCATTTTCAATTTCCACCCACGCGCCGAAGAACACTTTGCCTTCTTGTTGCGGTGAATAGTCGACAATCTTCAACTGTTCGAGGCATTTCGTGAGATAACGCACTCTACGATCTATTTCTCGCAGACGTTTTTTGTTGTACTGGTAGTCGGCATTTTCACTGCGATCGCCAAGGCTTGCCGCCCAGGTGACCTTTTTTGTCACCTCTGGACGCTCTTCACGCCACAAGTAGTCCTTTTCTTGTTTGAGCTTTTCATAGCCTTCGCGGGTAATTAATGGCGTTTTCATCAGCAAGCCTTGCATGGGTGAAACAATTAAAGGTGATTTAAACCGAAATATCAGGGTGATGGCAATCCCAGAGATTTGCGAAGTAAGTCATTATTCTGTGTTAAAAAGTGCCCATAACCATCTGTTTAATATGCTTTGTAACAATTTCGACTAGAATATATACCAGAATTGACTGGTCGTAACGCTCCAGTTTTTTAAGAATACGCACTCACTGTTCGTGCCTTTGGGAGTATAAGAATGCAAGAGAATTATAAGATTCTGGTCGTGGATGACGACATGCGCCTTCGCGCGCTGTTAGAACGTTATCTCACCGAACAAGGCTTCCAGGTCCGTAGCGTTGCTAACGCAGAACAGATGGATCGCCTGCTAACCCGTGAGTCCTTCCACCTGATGGTGCTTGATCTGATGCTACCAGGTGAAGATGGCTTGTCTATTTGTCGCCGTCTGCGCAGTCAAAGTAATCCAATGCCAATCATTATGGTCACCGCGAAAGGCGAAGAAGTTGACCGAATTGTTGGTCTGGAAATTGGTGCCGATGACTACATTCCAAAACCATTCAACCCGCGCGAACTGCTTGCGCGTATCCGTGCTGTTCTGCGCCGCCAGGCCAATGAACTGCCGGGCGCTCCTTCTCAGGAAGAGGCGGTGATTGCCTTTGGTAAGTTTAAACTGAACCTCGGTACCCGTGAGATGTTCCGTGAAGATGAGCCTATGCCATTAACCAGCGGCGAGTTCGCAGTGCTGAAAGCACTGGTGAGCCACCCTCGTGAGCCATTATCACGCGATAAGCTGATGAACCTGGCCCGTGGCCGTGAATACAGTGCGATGGAACGTTCTATTGACGTGCAGATCTCCCGCCTGCGCCGCATGGTTGAAGAAGACCCTGCGCATCCACGCTATATCCAGACCGTATGGGGCCTGGGCTACGTATTCGTGCCGGACGGTTCCAAGGCATGAGGCGAGTCCGCTTCTCCCCCAGAAGCTCGTTTGCACGCACGCTGTTACTGATCGTCACCTTGCTGTTCGTCAGCCTGGTGACGACCTATCTTGTGGTGCTGAACTTCGCCATTTTGCCGAGTTTGCAGCAGTTTAATAAGGTACTGGCTTACGAAGTCCGTATGCTGATGACCGATAAGCTGCAATTGGAAGATGGCACGCAACTGGTGGTTCCGCCTGCATTTCGGCGTGAAATCTACCGTGAATTGGGTATCTCTCTTTATTCCAATGAAGCGGCGGAAGACGCGGGTTTACGCTGGGCTCAGCATTACGAATTCCTCAGTCATCAAATGGCGCAGCAGTTGGGTGGCCCAACCGAAGTTCGGGTTGAGGTTAACAAAAGCTCGCCGGTTGTCTGGCTGAAGACGTGGCTGTCACCGAATATCTGGGTTCGCGTTCCTCTGACTGAAATTCATCAGGGCGACTTCTCACCACTGTTCCGCTATACGCTTGCGATAATGCTGCTGGCGATCGGCGGCGCTTGGCTGTTTATTCGTATTCAGAACCGACCCTTGGTTGACCTTGAACATGCTGCTTTGCAAGTAGGTAAGGGGATCATTCCGCCACCGCTTCGTGAATATGGCGCGTCTGAGGTGCGCTCTGTTACCCGGGCGTTCAACCATATGGCTGCTGGTGTGAAGCAACTCGCCGATGACCGCACGCTGCTAATGGCGGGTGTTAGTCACGATTTGCGTACACCACTCACTCGTATTCGTCTGGCAACAGAAATGATGAGTGAAGAAGATGGCTATCTGTCTGAATCGATTAATAAAGATATCGAAGAGTGTAATGCGATAATCGAGCAGTTCATCGATTACCTGCGTACCGGGCAAGAGATGCCGCTGGAAACCGCCGATCTCAACACAGTGTTGGGCGAAGTGGTGGCAGCGGAAAGTGGATACGAGCGAGAAATCGACACCGATCTGCAAGCCGGCGAATTGCTGGTCAACATCCACCCGTTATCCATTAAACGTGCCGCGGCCAATATGGTGGTGAACGCAGCGCGTTACGGAAATGGTTGGATTAAGGTCAGCAGTGGCGGCGAGTTAAACCGTGCCTGGTTCCAGGTGGAAGATGACGGCCCAGGGATTAAACCTGACCAGCTCAAGCATCTGTTCCAACCTTTCGTGCGTGGTGATAGTGCGCGGAGCACCAGCGGCACCGGTTTAGGGCTGGCGATTGTGCAGCGTATTATCGACAACCATAACGGCCTGTTGGATATCGGCGTTAGTGAGCGGGGCGGTTTGCGGATACGGGCTTATTTACCGTTACCGATGAACAAAACGGTCAGCCAGTTAAAAGAAAGCTGAGTGATAAATAAAAAAGCGAACCTTTAAGGTTCGCTTTTTTGTAGCTCGGGTTAGCATAGATGGTGGATGTTACTTGTGCTAATCCCCCATACAAACTCATTCGCTATTCGAAAATTAAATCTTCGGCCCTGCGCTTACAAGTGCTGTACCCGCTGGAGTGTCGGTATATTTTTCGAAGTTCTCGATAAACAACTTAGCCAGTTGCTCCGATTTTTCCTGCCACTGTTCTGGTGATGCGTACGTTTTACGCGGGTCCAGAATATTGCCTTCCACGCCTGCCAGTGCTGTTGGAACAGCAAGACCAAAGATTGGTAAGGTGAACGTTTCGGTATCGTCCAGAGAACCGTTGAGAATAGCGTCGATAATTGCGCGCGTGTCTTTAATGGAGATACGCTTACCTGTGCCATTCCAGCCAGTGTTAACCAGATAGGCCTGTGCACCTGCCGCCTGCATGCGTTTCACCAGCACTTCGGCATATTGCGTTGGGTGCAAAGAAAGGAATGCTGCGCCAAAGCAAGCAGAGAATGTTGGCGTCGGCTCGGTGACACCACGTTCAGTACCCGCCAGTTTGGCCGTGAAGCCTGACAGGAAGTGATACTGGGTTTGGTTGGCCGTCAGGCGCGAAACCGGTGGCAATACACCAAAAGCATCAGCAGTCAGGAAGATAACTTTCTTGGCATGCCCAGCTTTCGAAACCGGCTGAACGATGTTTTCGATGTGGTAAATCGGGTAAGAAACTCGAGTGTTCTCAGTTTTCGAACCGTCGTCAAAATCAATTGAACCATCGGCACGTACCGTTACGTTTTCCAGCAGCGCGTCACGACGAATCGCATTATAAATTTCTGGCTCTGCTTCCTGGGATAAACGAATCGTTTTTGCGTAGCAACCGCCTTCGAAGTTGAACACGCCGTCATCGTCCCATCCGTGTTCGTCATCACCAATCAGGCGGCGTTTCGGATCGGTAGAAAGCGTTGTTTTACCTGTGCCAGACAGGCCAAAGAACACAGCAACATCGCCTTTTTCGCCGACGTTTGCCGAACAGTGCATTGAAGCGATGCCTTTTAGCGGCAGCAGGTAGTTCATGATTGAGAACATCCCTTTCTTCATTTCGCCGCCGTACCAGGTGCCGCCAATCAGTTGCACGCGCTCGGTAAGGTTAAACGCGATGAAGTTTTCAGAGTTCAAACCCTGCTCTTTCCATTGTGGGTTGGTGCACTTGGCGCCATTCATCACCACAAAATCTGCTTCGAAAGTTTCAAGCTCTTCTTCGGTTGGACGGATGAACATGTTCTTAACGAAATGAGCCTGCCAGGCCACTTCGGTAATAAAACGCACCGACAGACGGGTGTCTGCATTCGCACCGCAGTAAGCATCAATAATAAAGAGGCGTTTGCCAGAGAGTTGGTTAGTGACCAGACCTTTCAGATGCTGCCAGGTTTCTTCACTAAGCGGTTTATTGTCGTTTTTACCTTTGCCGTTATCTGCCCACCACAGCGTGTCGCGGGTGGTGTCGTCACGGACGATGTATTTATCTTTTGGGGAACGGCCGGTAAATATGCCGGTATCTACGGCTATTGCACCGAGATTGGTTTCAATGCCGCGCTCAAAACCTTCCAGATTGGGGTTGAGTTCTTCGTGATACAGAGTGTCGTAATCGGGGTTGTAAACCACTTCACTTGCGTCATGAATTCCATAAGCCTTGAGATCTTGCGGGGTTATGCCTTTAACTCGCATTTCACTGCTCCTTAGCCAATTTGTACTGCCTGAGATTGTAGGGTTGTTTATTGGTTGTTAACCGCGACACCTATCATAGATTTGAGCATCCACTCGAATCCATATATACCCTTCGCCCTTCAAAATACGGGGGTATTGGCTGCTCTCATTTACCCTAATCACTTACTTGAGTAAGCTCATCGGGATTCATTCGATTGCCGCCTACCTGCATTTTGAATAGCTTGGGTATAGCGGAAAACGCTGTGAAGCGAGTCACAACGGGGTGAGAGTATGGCAGGAAATGCTAGTACGGCAGGGAAAATATTCTGAATATGTTAAAAAATAGTGCGATTAACGGACGAGGTGTGATTAAGCACTCAATTCTATGAAACGAAGATTTGCCCTTCCATAAATGGAAGGGCAAAAGACATTAATGCACTTGCGGATCTGCTGGGGATGCGTTGTTGCGGATCTCTGCAATGTCCATGGCGTTGAACACGTAGTGATTACCGCAGTAGTCACAGTTCATGTCGATTTCGCCTTCTTCTGCAATGATGCTATTCACTTCTTCATCAGGCAGAGTTCTTAGTGCATCGGCACAGCGTTCGCGTGAACAGGTACACTTAAATTCAACGTTTTGAGGATCGTAAAGTGTCACTTCTTCTTCGTGGTACAAACGCCACAGCACGTCATTAGCTGGTAGGGTCAACAACTCTTCAGCCTTGATGGTTTCAGTCAGTGCCGCCAGGTGGTTGAAATCGTCAGCCTGTGCGTCTTGCGCTGGCAGAACTTGCAACAACATGCCACCCGCTGCTGGTTTGCCTTCAACATCACCAGTGCGGATAAACAGACGCGTTGGCAACTGCTCGGAACGTAAGAAGTAATCTTCCAGACATGCCGCCAGAGTATCACCTTCAAGCCCAACAACACCCTGGTAGCGCTCTCCTTGAGCCGGGGTGATAGTAATGACCAGATAGCCATTGCCAACCAACGTTTTTAGATCCGCATCGGCAGGGATATCACCTTTAAAACGCGCAACACCACGCATTTGCTGGTTATTGTTGCCGTTAATCACTGCGAGGGTCATAGGACCATCACCCTGCAATTGCACAGTAATATCACCATCAAACTTCAGCGTTGCAGTCAGTAGACTGGTTGCGACAAGCAATTCACCAAGAATGGTTTTTACCGGGGCTGGGTAATCATGGTTTTGCATGATTTGCTGCCAGGTGTCGGAAACCGTTACCAGTTCACCGCGAACGGCAAAGTTTTCAAACAGGTAACGATGTAGTTGGTCGTGTTGGGTCATAATTTTCTCTCATTCGGATGACATCTTTTATTCGTTGCCACCGTGTTTAAATTTCATCAAATCACGACGCTCTTTTTTATCCGGGCGTCGGTCGGGGTGGGGCATGGTCAGCGCGTTCATTTTGCGTGCCAGCGCTACTTTTTCCCGCTTAGTGATACTTTCCGCTGTCTCTTCATAAAGCTGCGAGGCATCGGTGGCCGGGCGGCGCTGTTCAGTTAGCGCCAGCACTTTAACGGTTTTCTCGTCATTGCCCTGGCGTAGCGTCAACATGGCATTCAGCTCAACGATTTTACTCGGTTTGCTGCGTTGCCCGTTGTAATGCACCTTACCGCCTTCAACCATTTCCCGAGCAATAGCTCGCGTTTTATAAAAACGTGCAGCCCACAGCCATTTGTCGAGACGCACACCTTCAGACGATTTTTCTTTCATCACGACTCCTTAGATATCAACTTCGGGAGTAGTCGGCGATAGTCGTTCAATGCCGGATGATGCTGGTAAGTTTTGTCAGCCTGGCCAGAATCGGGATTGGTCACGCCCAGGCAATAACGAATACCAAACTTCGCGGCGGAGTCCAGAATAGCTTCGCTATCGTCAATAAATAGCGTTCTGGCGGGTTCCAGCCCGGTATGCTCGGCAACGGCTTGCCACAACCGCTGATCTTCTTTCGGATAACCAAATGTGTGGGTGGAAAGCAATAAATCAAGGTGTTGGCCTAAACCGGTATGTTCAAGTTTGACGGCCAGATTATGTGGATGGGCATTCGTCAGTAAGATACGCCGCTTGCCGCAGTCTTTCAGGGCATTAAGGAACGGGACGGTATCTTCACGCAGCACGGCATTTGGCCCTTGCGTGGTGGTCATTGCACAAATATCCAACCCCAGACGCTCGCTCCAGTAATCCAGACAGTACCAGTTTAGCGTATGTTGCACGTCGTGATATTCGCGGGCAATCAACTGATGGGCTTCATCCAGTGGAATGTTTCTTTGCTCACTGACTGTTTCTGGCACCAATTTTTGCCAGAAGTGGCTATCGAACGCGAGATCCAGCAATGTGCCGTCCATATCGAGCAATACGGTATCGACATCCTGCCAGGCAATATCAATATGCATAGGTTCGGACCTGATTAGAGGAAACTGCGCGACAGGTTAGCACAACCTGCCGCGTGACGTTTAGAACAGCGGGCGTACAGCGGAGATCGTGGTTAAAGATGGATTTATACAGTTATCGTAGTACTGCTGGATTTGCGCCAGGCGATTGCGGCTGCGGCGGTAGCGGCGAATCGCCAGCACGCCGTTAATGAGCAGACAGGCAATCATGCCGATAAGCAACAGTGTAGTACTGATGTAGCGCCACAGGCTGCTGCTATCCGGGATTTTATGCAGGGTGATGTGCTGCGTACCGTTTGCATCCTGATAGATGCCGGTAATAATACCCTCGGCACTAAACGGCGTTTTAAGCAGCATATCGGCTAGACGCTGGAATTCACTCCACTGCTCCTGGGCCGGAATGTCATACAACGGAACCGGTGGCAAAGGCTGGTCTACGAGATCACTTCCTTCATCGCTAATAATCACATACCCAGCAGGAGCAGGACTGTTCAGAGACTGTGCGGCACGTGCTGTTTCACGAATAAAGAATGGCGCTGTCGAGGTGGTGACCAGGTTATCTAGTGACTCGGCACTGACCGGTCGCAGCAGAACATTTACGCCTGTGAGTTTTCCTGAATCTGCCTTTTTGGTCAGCGTATCCCAATCCTTGGTATTACCCAGATTGACTAGCGCATTTTTGAGGCGAACACATTCATCTTCTGCGGTACATAGCGCCTGCGTTTTCAGCACAATACCGGCGAAATCATCCAACAACACCATGCCTGATTTTTGAATAGCACTACGTAGCTGCGGGTTTACTTTCGAATCGTCACTGGTTTGCGGATGAATTTGCCCACTCACCGCTTGAGTCAGTGCTGTGGCTTTATCCATAATATCGGATTCAGGCAACGGCAACGCCTGCGCGTTATTCCAGATGATTTGCGAACAGTCGAAGGGGGTAAACGGATAAGATTGTCGATTGGTATAATTACTAGGCGTGTGGATATTGCACATGCCAGTACCGTTTACTTTCAGCGTATCACCAACACGGAGTGTCGTTTTATCGAGGTCTGCTACGGTGGTTGCTTCGATAGTTTGCGCGCCTTTTAGCTTGGAGATACTCAGTTTTAAAGGCATCTCCAGCGGCACCCAAATTGTCAGCATGATCAAAACGGCCAGGCTTCCAATGGCAATCACCAGATTGCGAACCCAATGCTGAATAGGGAAGTTGCATACTTCGTCATGCAGTGACAGGAATCGACCCTGGCGAATCACATGCCTGTCGAGATAAATATCAATATCGGTTTTTTGCCCAAGGTCCTGAGCAACATATGGTTGCCAGTGCGCAGGGTAGATCAGGTCAATTATCCCCAAAGAGATATTGTTAATCTGATCCTGATTCGATTCCCCAAAAAGCCCCCAGCGCTTAGGTGTACCGCGTAAACAGTGGACCTCACGTAGAGCATTTTTTGCCGGAGGAGCAAACAGGCCCCAAAGGCTCGCAGCCAGTAGCATAAATGCACCACCGACTAGCCATGGCAACACAACTTCAGGTGTAACCAGGCACAAAAACAGCATTACAAAGGCGACACAAATAAGAATGGCTTCGCGTAACCCATCGGGACGGCTCAGTGCATACTCTTCAGGTGTTTCCTGGCGGATATTGAGCAGCTCAATTTGTTCGCTTTCTTCGCCACGAATAGATGCCTGACTATGGGGCGTTTGTTCCAGTGCAAAACCACGATTTTCGCTGCTGTAGTCGATAAGCGTGTGCCCGTTAAGGGAGATAACCAACGGCATGGTTTCAGTACGAATCAACTCAACGTAGTTATCGTTACTAATGTACTGTTCCCAGAATGGTGGAAGATGCACCTCTACTGAATCAAGGTAATAGCGCCACTTATTCGGGTCGTCAGTTGATAAGCCATAGCGGGTGATGGAGCGTGTGAGAGCAAGTGCTGTGTTGCTCAGGGAATTTAATACTAGTTTTGTCGGTGCAGCACTGGCACCTGAAGGCCCCACGATATCCTGCGTGCGGTCCAATGATTCAATATAGTTTTCAACGGCATTGCGTTCGTCTGTGGTCAACTTGCGTGAAGTTGCACCGCTAAACGATGGGGCTTGTGAAGCACGAGCGCGTAAACGCAGGCTGCGCCAGATAAGCCACCCCGCAATTAAGATGCAGGCCAGCATAGCAGCTAAAAGAAGTAATAAGGTGCTCATGCCTTCCCCATCAAACACTCGTTTTCTTATTAAAACGCAGCAAGTTGCACCCTTTATAGCATTTGGGTGTAAAAAACGTTATCGGCAGGTACGGCCTCAATCTTGAGGCATTTTTGTATGTATAGCCTGCTGTAACATAATGTTAGCAAAGCGACTTTACGAGAAATATCAGCAAATTCCTATTTCATTTGTCGTCTATTGACACGTGGCAGAGGTCTTGAAAAATCACCTAAAGTTGCAAAAATGTAAATAATAACTAATGTCCGTTGCGTGAGATATGTGGCATAACGCACAATGGAGCACCTGCATTTACTGTTAGCCCAGCAACGATGAGCAAACCATTACAAAAACCGACCATTTTACATGTTGAAACCGTAGCTCGTTCACGGCTGTTTAATGTCGAAACGGTGGACCTGGAGTTCAGCAACGGTGTGCGCCGAGTCTATGAGCGTATGCGCCCATCTGCCCGCGAAGCTGTAATGATAGTCCCTATCGTTGATAACCATTTGATTTTGATTCGCGAATACGCCGTTGGTACGGAATCATATGAACTTGGCTTCTCTAAAGGGTTAATTGACCCGGGCGAGACTGTCTTTGAAGCAGCGAACCGCGAGTTGAAAGAAGAGGTTGGCTTAGGAGCTAATCAGCTGACATTCTTGAAAAAATTGACAATGGCACCGTCCTATTTCTCCAGCAAAATGAACATCGTGATTGCTGAGAATCTCTATCCAGAATCTCTGGAAGGTGATGAGCCAGAAGAACTACCGCAAGTGCTTTGGCCGATAGAATCAATGCTTGATCTGCTAAATGAGGAAGATTTTAGCGAAGCGCGAAATGTGAGTGCGCTTTTCCTCGTGCGTGAATGGTTGAAAGAGCAGGGGCGTTTGTAACTTTTTCTCTTAAAGCCCGTTTCAAGGTGAAACGGGCTTTAACACTACCTAGAACAGCTCGTGGGTCTCGCCGTTATCAATTATCGTAGTCCCTACTTCATGCACAGCCTGCTGCGTCGGTTGGGTGCCTTCAATAAAGAATTCAGGACGGCTATTCCCGCCATTAGCAAGTTGCCCGGTGCTGCGATCGATATTGACCGTAACAATGCCTGGTGGCGGCGTTAACGGCTCTTCCGGAACACCTTCCAGTGCGGCTTTCATAAACTCATCCCAGGCTGGTTGAGCGCTCTTCGCCCCACCTTCATAACCTGAAATTTGGTCCTTAATCGCCCCTGATGCTGATGTACGTCCAAGGTCGCGACGATGATCATCAAAGCCAATCCAGACAGATGTCACCACGCCCGGTCCGTAGCCTGAGAACCATGCATCTTTCGAACTGTTTGTCGTACCGGTTTTGCCGCCGATATCATTGCGTTTCAAATCACGCCCTGCTCGCCAGCCAGTACCTTGCCAGCCTGGTTCGCCAAAGATGTTTGAGTTCAACGCACTCTTAATCAGGAACGCCAGTGGGGTGTTGATAACATGTGGCGCGTATTCAGGCGGACTGCTCTGTGCAACTAACTCCGTATTCGCTTGTTCAAGCTTCGGCATTGGAACGCTAACGTTCTGTTTTTCCTCAGACTGTGCGACGTCTTCGACATTCTGATTTTCCAGCACGTTAGACTTTTGCGTTTCACCGTAAATCACCGGGATATCACAATCCGGGCAAGCCACTTTCGGTTTCGCTTCAAAGATTGTCCCACCGATTTCATTCTCAATTTTAGAGATGTAATACGGGTCAACCAGGAAGCCACCGTTAGCCATCACCGAGTAACCGCGCGCAACTTGCATTGGTGTGAAGGATGCCGAGCCTAACGCCAGCGATTCGGTATGCACGATGTTTTGCGCAGGGAAGCCAAAGCGTTGCAGATATTCAGCCGCATAATCCACGCCCATCGCGCGCATTGCACGCACCATTACCACGTTTTTCGACTGACCAAGACCCTGACGCAATCTTATTGGTCCGGAATATTCTGGTGGAGAGTTTTTCGGGCGCCAATCGGAACCCGCACCAGCATCCCAGCGCGAAATTGGCACATCATTGAGCACGCTTGCCAGCGTCAAACCTTTGTCCATTGCCGCTGTGTAGAGGAATGGTTTGATGTTGGAGCCAACCTGACGTAATGCCTGCGTTGCGCGGTTGAACTTGCTCTGATTGAAATCAAAGCCACCGACCAGGGCGACTACAGCACCATCATGTGGGTTAATGGAAACCAGGGCGGAGTTCACATCGGGGATTTGTCCAAGCCACCAATTATCATCGACTTTTCGCACCCAGATTTGCTGCCCGGCCTGTACTACATCGGTCACTTTTCGTGGCGTTGGGCCCTGAGCAGTATCTGAACGATAAGGACGCGCCCAGCGCATGCCGTCCATGTTGATGGAAACGGCGCTGCTATCCGCCAACAATGCGGTAGCTTCATTCGGTGATGCTTGCGTAATCACAGCAGGGAAAAGTGGGCCGTAGACCGGTAGATTCTTTAACGAATCGACAATCTTCGTTTTGTCCCACGGTGTTTCACCTACTTTCCACAGCACGTTTGATGGGCCGCGATAGCCGTGGCGCATATCATAGGCCATAACGTTGTTACGTACGGCTTGTTGCGCGGCTTGCTGAGTTTTGCGAGTGATGGTGGTGTAAACCTTATAACCATCTTCGTAGGCCTTCTCACCATACTTAGCAACCATGTCCTGGCGGACTAATTCAGACAAGTAAGGTGAGGAGAACGCGATTTCCGGTGCGTGGTAGTTCGCATCGATTGGTTGATTTCGCGCTTCATCGTATTGCGCCTGAGTGATGTAGTTCTCACTCAACATACGCGATAACACCACATTACGGCGGGAAGTTGCGCGATCAAGCGAGTACAGCGGGTTAAAGGTTGACGGTGCCTTTGGCAAACCGGCAATGACCGCTATTTCACTCAGGCTTAACTCGTCAACTGACTTCCCAAAATAGACTTGTGCTGCAGCACCCACGCCATAAGCGCGGTAACCGAGATAAATCTTGTTGAGGTACAGTTCGAGGATTTCGTCTTTGGTCAACAATTGCTCAATACGAATTGCCAGGAACACCTCTTTTATCTTACGCGTCAGCGTGCGTTCAGGACTTAAGAAGAAGTTACGTGCCAACTGTTGGGTGATAGTACTTGCGCCCTGCGATGCATGACCAGAAAACAGTGCCACGCTGGCGGCACGGAATATCCCAACCGGATCAACACCGTGGTGTTCGTAAAATCGGCTGTCTTCCGTCGCAATAAACGCTTTCACCATTACTGGCGGAATTTGATCGAGCGTTACCGGAATACGGCGCTTCTCACCATATTGCGCGATTAACTCGCCATCAGCCGTATAAACCTGCATTGGAATTTGCAGTCGCACGTCTTTCAGCGTGGCGACATCAGGCAACTGCGGCTCAATAAATTTGTAGAGCCCGAAGATCGAGCCTGCTCCCAGCAGAATGCAACAGACTGCAAGGATTAATAAATACTTTACGAACTTCACCTTAAATTTCCCATTACGTTTCCATTGGGCAGTTTATAAACAACCGCGCGGTAGTATAAAGGCAAGCCAGTGGCATTGGTATGGCATTTTCCGTAACCGACGATAAGGAGATCGTAAACATGGTATTCACAACCTGGCAAATTGGCATGGATATTCAACACGAAAGCATTCGGGTTGTGGCTGTTCAGCGCCAACGGCAAGGGTGGCAACTTCGGCATTGGTGGCAATTGCCATTGCCTGAAGGCACCTTTAGCGACGGGCTAATAATGAATACTGAAGCGCTGACTAAAGCACTGGTGGAGTGGCGAAAAGAGTTACCGCTACGTCACCAGATACGCATCTCTTTTCCTGGGTCACGGACATTACAACGCCCGGTCCCGGCACCCGATAAACGTTTGTCTGAACCCGCAAGAGAAGCTTATATCGCCTCAGCAACTGCCCGTCAGTTGCAGATGACATCGGCTCAATTGTGTTGGGATTATTTACCGTCGCAAGATGTTGCTGATCCACATTTGATAGTAGCTGCGCGCCAGACAGATGTCGCTGCGTTGCTCAAAAGTTTGGCCGCGATAAGGCTATATCCGGCGACAGTAACCCCTGGAGCCAGCGCATTGCCGGCACTCGTTTCTCCGTGTCGGCTGGAGAAATGTCAGTACCTGGTTCATCAAGAACAGGGCCATTGGTTATGGTCTTCTAATGAGCCAGTGCCACGTTGGGGATGGAGTGATACCAATGCAATACCAACAATTTTCGACTTGTGTCAGCAATTAAAAACTGAGCCTGAGTTGGTTGCATTGAGCCAGGTGCAATCGTCACCAGTTCCGGCGAATATTTTATCTTTGGATGCCTGGCGAGCGTTTTACCGTTTACAGCCTCCATTACCTCGTAATGGCTCTGAATTTACGGTCGCGATAGCGCTGGCGATAGGTAGGGTATTCAGCTAATGCGCCTGATTAATTTACTACCGTGGCGCCAGATACAGCGCCAGCAACGTGTACGCCGCTGGAGCCTGTTATTCAGCTTGGTTTTGGTGCTTGTGCCGTTGCTTGTAATGGGAGGGCGGCAGTTTGCCATATGGGAAATTCACCAACAGCAGGCACGAAAAGATTACCTGACAAGTATGCAATCTGCATTGCAGCATCTCTATCAACAGCGGTTGGTTCTGCAGAAGCAGAACCAAGAAATACTGCGCTTGCAGCGCATTCGTGAAGCGCAGCAAAAAGCTATCCGGATATGGGAAAAACGTTTGATCCGTATCGCTAGCATTATGCCAGATGGGGCCTGGCTGTCTTCCTTAACAATGCAAAAAGGGCAATTGATAGTAAAGGGCCGCACCAACCTTCTTGACGATTTACAGGGGCTGGAAAAGGAGCTTGCTCATCTTGAAGGTATTTCTAGAGTTCGGACAGGTGCGGTCCAGCACGAAGCCCAGGGCGGCTTTGGTTTTGTTTTCACCTTAACGATATCTGAGGTGGCAAATGCCCTGGTTAATTGAACGCTGGCTGAGTGGCCCAGGCTGGAGGCGTGTGGCGATATTTGCTGCCGTAACGGGCTTAGTCACAGTTGCTGCCTGGATGAGTTTTATACGTCCACATCATTCTCATTTTTCTCAGTTAGAAGCAGACAGCAAGCAGACAACTCAACGCATTGCTGAGTTGCAACGCAAAATCCTTCAAGTTTCACCTTCTGAATTGCACGTGCGTTTATCTAATTTACGGGCATTTTCCATAGCGGAGTTCGTTGGGGAATCAAGGGGCAAGTTGCTGAAATGGCAGCCTGAAAATAAGGAGGGAACACTGGAAATTCTTTTGCCATGGGAGGAGCTACCGAGTTTATTTATCAGGCTTGCAGAATATCGAGTGGTATCGGAGCACTCTTTCACCATTACTGCACAAGGTGGCTTGCTCAAGCTTATGATGAAAATGGAGTTTTCCGATGAATCGTAGCATTTTTTGGGTAGGATTGATGGTCATTCCAACTGTGAGTGCTATGCCTCCAAACCCCTTTCAGCAGCATATTTCTCCTTGTGAAAAACTGACCGAGCAGCTGGCGGCCTGGGTATTACAGGGAGTAATCAGTTCGCCCACTGCGAGTACTGCGTTGATGCTCAGTTCACAAGGTATCGGGCAGCGAATCAAAGTAGATAAAGAGCTCTTTCCCGATGTACGCATTGAAAATGTCGGGGTGGGGTATGTGGTGGCGAGGGTTAATCCTGCCTGCAAACCCTCTTCTTATCGTTGGGAAATAAAAGGAAAAACATATGCCATGGATGCGGGTATTTCTTCTGGTGTTGACTCTGCCTCTCTCCTGCCAGGCAGGTAAAGGCATATCTCTGGTCTTGGACAATGCGCCGGTAACCCAGGTTTTACAGGCATTAGCTGAACACCAAAACGTTAACCTTATGGTTGCTCCAGGTGTGGATGGAGTACTTTCGCTTAACTTGATCGATGTGCCGTGGAAACAAGCATTTGAATTGGTATTGAATAGTGCGGAGCTTAGCCAGCAGCGGGAAGGTAATGTAATACAGATTTTTCCGAAGGCTCGCTTACGTGAGCAACATGCGCAAGCGGTGGAGCAGCGAAAACAACAGGCACTTGATCAACCTATGTTCTACCAGGTCTTTACTCCTCATCATGCCGATGTTGAAGATTTATCGACATCACTAAAATCTGGTGGAAATAAGTTGTTGAGTGCTCAGGGTAATATCACGGCTGACAAACGCACTAACCGGCTGATTGTGCGAGATAACAAGGCAGTGCTCAAACAGATTGCTGACTGGGTGAAAGAAATGGATTTGCCAATTGGGCAAGTGGAAATTTCAGCCCATATTGTCACTATCAACCAGGATAAGTTACGTGAGCTTGGCGTGAAGTGGTCAACTGCCGAACAAAAAGGGGAAAGTAAGCTTCCTCAGACCACAGGCTTTTCAGCCGATCTTTCTGTCAATAACGCTACCACAAAGGTTGGTTTTAACATCGCTCGAATAGATGGACGACTGCTGGAGCTTGAATTGTCTGCTCTGGAACAACAGCAACAGCTTGAAATCATTGCCAGCCCGCGCCTGATGGCGGCACATCAACAGCCTGCCAGCATCAAGCAAGGTACGGAGATCCCTTATCAGGTATCCAGTGGCGAGAGCGGGGCAACTGCAATAGAGTTTAAAGAAGCTGTTCTGGGGATGGAAGTGACGCCAACTATTCAGTCAGATGGCAATATTCGTCTAAAATTGCGCATTAGCCAAAATATGCCTGGCCGTAGCATTCAGCAATCTGATGGTGAAGTTTTGGCCATAGACAAGCAAGAAATTGAAACTGTTGTTGCGGTGAAAAATGGCGAAACCCTTGCCCTTGGCGGGATCTTCCAGCAACACAACACTGACAGTAGCGACAGCGTCCCTTTGCTTGGCTCAATACCTATTGTGGGCAGCCTGTTTCGCCATGATGCAAAAAATCATCAACGCCGTGAATTAGTGGTATTTATTACCCCTCGACTTATCCCTGTTTCGTAGCGTTTTCTTTCCTCATCGTGCAGTTTTTCTTTGAAACGTTGCCCAGGTGTTTGACGGCAGAGAGGAATTAGCTTACAAGGTGTACCGTTTCGAGAGGCTGGTTGCTCAAGTCTTGTGACAGATAACCCCGATTCATGCATTTTCTTCTTCATAAGAAGGCTGGGGAATATAATCGGTTGCCAAACCACCTTGAGTATTGAGATAATTTTCAGTCTGACTCTCGCACTATCGCTTATGAGGTTTCAGTTCATGTCCCGCTGCACCTGGTTGTAACAGGGCGGGTTTATCATCAACGAATTGTCTTAGTAGTACCGAAAAAATGGCAGAGAAACGCAATATCTTTCTGGTTGGGCCTATGGGTGCCGGCAAAAGCACTATTGGGCGTCAGTTAGCTCAGCAACTCAATATGGAATTTTTCGATTCTGATCAAGAGATTGAGAAACGTACCGGAGCTGATGTGGGCTGGGTATTCGACGTTGAAGGCGAAGACGGCTTCCGCGATCGCGAAGAAAAAATCATCAACGAACTCACTGAAAAACAGGGCATTGTGCTGGCAACTGGCGGCGGTTCTGTAAAATCTCGTGAGACCCGTAACCGTCTCTCAGCCCGTGGAGTTGTGGTGTATCTTGAAACCACAATTGAAAAACAGCTTGCTCGTACGCAGCGTGATAAAAAACGCCCACTACTGCAAGTTGAGACTCCGCCGCGTGAAGTTCTTGAAGCCTTAGCTCAGGAACGCAATCCTCTTTATGAAGAGATTGCTGATGTGACGATTCGCACTGACGACCAAAGTGCCAAAGTGGTTGCTAACCAGATTATTAATATGTTGGAAAGCAACTGATTCTGGCTTAATCGAAAAAAACGCCTGCGGGCTAAGCAACATCAAGGTGGACTTCGCGTTATGGAGAGGTTAACAGTCACTCTCGGGGAACGTAGTTACCCTATCACCATTGCTGCTGGGTTATTTAGTGACTCGGCATCTTTTGGGCCGCTGAAGGCTGGCGACCAAACGATGCTGGTGACCAATGAAACCCTGGCGCCGCTCTACCTGGATAAGGTGCGTGGCGTGCTGGAGCAAGCGGGCGTTAAAGTCGATTCCGTCATCCTTCCGGATGGCGAACAATTTAAGAGTCTCGCTGTATTAGACACTGTCTTTACTGCGTTACTTGAAAAGCCACATGGTCGTGACACGACACTCATTGCCTTGGGCGGTGGTGTCGTCGGTGACCTGACTGGCTTTGCCGCGGCGAGTTATCAACGCGGCGTGCGCTTTATTCAAGTTCCAACCACTTTGCTTTCGCAAGTGGACTCTTCTGTTGGCGGTAAAACAGCCGTTAACCACCCCCTAGGTAAAAATATGATTGGCGCGTTCTACCAACCTGCTTCGGTAGTGGTGGATCTCGACTGTCTGAATACTTTACCTGCTCGGGAGTTGGCATCTGGTCTGGCAGAAGTCATTAAGTACGGAATTATTCTCGACGGCGATTTCTTTAACTGGCTTGAAGAAAACCTGGATGCATTGCTTGCGCTGGATGGTAAAGCAATGGCCTGGTGTATTCGTCGTTGTTGTGAGCTGAAAGCAGAAGTTGTTGCCGCTGACGAGCGCGAAAGTGGCTTACGTGCTTTACTGAATTTGGGCCACACCTTTGGTCACGCTATAGAAGCAGAAATGGGCTATGGCAATTGGCTACACGGTGAAGCTGTTTCCGCAGGTATGGTTATGGCGGCACGAACAGCTCAGCGTTTAGGGAACTTCAGTGAGGCAGATGTGCAGCGCATTATTAAATTGCTGCAACGTGCCGGGCTGCCAGTTACTGGGCCGAAAGAAATGTCTGCTGCTGCGTATATGCCCCACATGATGCGTGACAAAAAAGTTTTGGCTGGTGAGCTGCGCTTAGTGCTGCCGCTGGCAATCGGGAAGAGTGAAATGCGTGGCGGAGTTCCACACGATATCGTTTTGTCCGCCATTGCTGATTGTCAGCAGGCTTAATTATTAGAAATTTCGGTCGCTGAAGTCAGGCGATTTTTAACTTCAGGTTATGTGCTGAGTTTGAATTGCTGGCACAAGCCTTTGAGTGGGGTGTTAAATGGATGAATTTAAACCGGAAGACGAACTGAAACCCGATCCTAGCGATCGTCGTTCAGGCCGTAGCCGCAAAGCTGATGAGCGCGAAAATGAGCCGCAAATCAATGTCGATGATGTTGAGTTAGACTCTGATGAGCCTCGTCCAGCGCGTACCCGTCGTGCTCGTGATGAAGAAGAGTATGAAAACGACGACTCCCTGCAAGTTGACGCAGAAGAACGTCGCCCGGCACGTACCCGCAAAAAATCCGCTAAACAGAAAGTCCCGGTTTCCCGCCAGCACCTGATGATGGGCATTGGTATTCTTGTCCTGTTGCTGCTAATCATCGGAATTGGTTCGGCCCTGAAAGCCCCTTCTACTGATACTGAAACAGCGAATAAGAATCCGAACGCTGAAAAGAATATCGATTTGTCCGGCTCTGCTGCTGACCAGGCTAATGGCGCGCAACCGCAGCCAGGTGACACATCTGCTGCTAATCAGACCGAAACCGCAGGTAACCCGCAAGAAGTGACTCTTCCTGCAATTTCTTCAACGCCGTCTGATGCGCAAACTCAACCTGCGCCACAGGGCCAACAGCGTGTTGAAGTTCCGGGCGATCTGAATAATGCACTGACTCAACAGTCCGGCCAGATTGACAATGCAGTTACCAGCTCAACGCTGCCAACAGCACCGGCGACTGTCGCGGCAGTTGCAGGCAGCAATGGTGCAACAACGGCACCACGTCCGGTCGCGAAAGCAGAGCCAGTGAAACCTGCAGCGCCACGTCAGGAACGCAAAACGGCTGTCATTGAACCGCAACACAAAGCTCAACCAGCGAAGCAACAGCCTGCCGTGAAAAGCACAGTAACAGAGCCAAAACCTGTTGCTACAGCTAAACGCAGCGAACCTGTCACAGCGCCAGCGCAGACTGCACCAGCTAAAGCGCCTATCACTGCCGCAGCTCCGCAGCAAACTACAGCTGCACCGCAAGCAACAGCAACAACATCTGCACCAAAAGCGACAGCAGCACCGGTTACAGCTGCAACTGGCGCTGTCGCGGGTGATGCAGGCGCAATCAAAGGTGCGCCGGGTAGCCATTACACCCTGCAGCTTAGCTCTTCTTCAAACTCAGCAAACCTGAATGCATGGGCGAAGAAAGAGAATCTGCAGCACTATATGGTTTACCAGACTGTGCGAAATGGTCAGCCGTGGTATGTGTTGGTTAGCGGTATCTATGCCAACAAAGATGAGGCAAAACGTGCCGTTGCGACATTGCCAGCTGATGTGCAAGCCAAGAACCCATGGGCAAAACCTATCCATCAGGTTCAGTCTGATCTGAAGTGATGAACAAGCGCAGCCGCTGTTGGAACCTTTCCACAGCAGGAAAAGGTGTAAATAGTTAGGCAGCATGAAAAAAAATCGCGCTTTTCTGAAATGGGCGGGGGGGAAATACCCCCTGCTCGAAGACATTAAAAAGTATCTGCCGAAAGGTGATTGTCTGATTGAGCCGTTCGTCGGCGCCGGCTCAGTCTTTCTGAATACTGATTACTCTCGTTATATCCTCGCAGATATTAACAGCGATCTGATTAACCTCTATAACATCGTCAAAACCCGCACGGATGAGTACGTTCAGGAGTCCCGTAAACTCTTTACTGCCGAGCAAAACGATGAGCAGGCGTTCTATCTCAATCGTACCGAATTTAACCAGTGCAAAGATGAGTTTCGTCGTGCATTGCTGTTTTTATATCTGAACCGCCATTGTTACAACGGCCTGTGTCGTTATAACCTACGTGGTGAATTCAATGTCCCGTTTGGCCGTTACATCAAACCCTACTTCCCTGAAGAAGAGTTGTATCATTTTGCCGAACGAGCGCAGAACGCCACATTCTTATGTCAGTCGTATGATGTCAGCATGGCGGATGTCAGTGCAGGGTCTGTTGTCTATTGCGATCCTCCCTACGCGCCTTTGTCGGCAACGGCTAATTTTACGGCGTATCACACCGATAGCTTTAACGCTGTGCAGCAGCAACATCTCGCGCAGTTAGCCGAAAACTTGCAAGGAAATCGCATTCCGGTGCTGATTTCTAACCATGATACGGAACTCACCCGGTTGTGGTATCACCAGGCAAAACTGCATGTCGTGCAGGTGCGTCGCAGCATTAGCCGGAATGGTGGAGCACGTAACAAGGTGGACGAACTGCTGGCGCTGTATAAAGTCAGTGCCTAAGACGTTTCGTCCGCAGTCTTTTTTGATTTGCTATTGGAGAAGCGGATGAAACAGTTTTTGATTGCCCCCTCAATCCTCTCTGCCGATTTTGCCCGTTTGGGTGAAGACACGGCTGCAGTGCTGGCTGCTGGTGCGGATGTCGTCCATTTCGATGTTATGGATAACCATTACGTTCCTAACCTCACTATTGGTCCGATGGTGTTAAAAGCCCTGCGTGACTACGGTATTACTGCCCCTATTGATGTGCATCTGATGGTGAAGCCCGTTGACCGTATCATTCCGGATTTCGCCGCGGCTGGCGCCAACATCATTACCTTCCACCCGGAAGCGTCAGAGCATGTTGACCGTTCCCTGCAACTGATCAAAGAGCACGGTTGCAAAGCAGGCCTGGTGTTTAACCCAGCGACATCGTTGAGTTGGCTTGATCACGTCATGGATAAACTCGATGTGATTTTGCTGATGTCCGTTAACCCAGGTTTTGGAGGCCAATCATTTATTCCACATACGCTGGAAAAACTGCGTCAGGTGCGTGAGCGCATTGACGCTTCTGGCTATGATATTCGTCTGGAAGTAGACGGTGGCGTGAAAGTCGACAATATCGCTGAAATTGCTGCGGCAGGTGCTGATATGTTTGTTGCCGGTTCGGCAATTTTCAATCAGCCAGACTACAAAGCCGTTATTGAACGTATGCGTAGTGAGTTAGCAAAGGTAAGTCATGGATAAGTTAAGTAAAATTCGCGGTATCGCCTTTGATTTAGACGGTACTCTGGTCGACACAGCATTGGGTCTGACGCAGGCAATCGACCAGGCGCTGTATGCACTGGAGTTGCCTACGGCGGGTGAAGACAATGTTGAAAAGTGGATCGGTAACGGTGCAGATGTGCTGGTTAAGCGTGCACTGACTTGGGCGCTGAAAGGTGAAGAGCCTGAAGCCGACCGATGCAGCATCGCTCGTAAATTGTTTGACGCCTACTATGTGCAAACAGCAGAAGAGGGCAGCTTCCTGTTCCCGGAAGTCGCTGATACGTTAGCTGTTTTGGCCGAAAAAGGCTTGCCGATGGGGCTGGTAACTAACAAGCCGACACCGTTTGTCTTACCGATGCTGGAAAGATTGGGCATTGCGCAGTACTTCAAAGTCATTATTGGTGGCGATGATGTGGAAAACAAAAAACCGCATCCCGAAGCGCTGCATAAAGTGATGGAAGAGTTGAATCTTAGCGCGGAAGAACTGCTTTTTGTGGGCGACTCCCGCAACGATATTCTCGCGGCTCAAGCGGCTGGATGCTATTCCATTGGCCTGACTTACGGTTATAACTATGGTGAGTCCATCGAGTTGAGCAAACCCGATTACGTGTTTGACCATTTCAACGATTTACTGCCCGCGCTAGGGCTCTCTAACAAAGAACATCAGGAATAAGAACATGAGTAAGCCCATCGTCTTTAGTGGCGCACAGCCATCAGGTGAATTGACCATTGGTAACTACATGGGTGCGCTGCGTCAGTGGGTCAACATGCAAGATGATTACCACTGCATTTACTGCATCGTTGATCTGCACGCGATTACTGCGCGTCAGGATGCAACGCAATTGCGCAGCCGCACTCTCGACACGCTGGCACTGTATCTAGCTTGTGGTATCGACCCTGCTAAAAGCACCATCTTTGTACAGTCTCACGTGCCAGAACATGCACAGCTGGGCTGGGCACTGAACTGCTACACCTATTTTGGTGAGCTGAGCCGTATGACTCAGTTTAAAGATAAGTCTTCTCGTTATTCTGAGAACATCAATGCTGGCCTGTTTGACTACCCGGTATTGATGGCAGCAGATATTTTGCTGTACCAGACCAATCTGGTGCCGGTTGGTGACGATCAGAAACAACACCTGGAGCTGAGTCGTGATATCGCAGCACGTTTCAATGCGCTGTATGGCGACGTGTTTAAAGTGCCAGAACCGTTTATCCCGAAATCAGGCGCGCGCGTGATGTCTCTGCTTGAGCCGACCAAGAAAATGTCTAAATCAGATGATAACCGTAATAACGTTATCGGCCTGTTGGAAGACCCGAAATCGGTCGTGAAGAAAATCAAACGCGCGGTAACTGACTCTGACGAGCCACCTGTTGTGCGTTACGATCCGGTGAATAAAGCAGGGGTTTCCAATATGTTGGATATTCTTTCTGCTGTTACTGGTAAGCCTATCCCTGAACTTGAGCAGCAGTTCGAAGGCAAAATGTATGGCCACCTGAAAGGTGAAGTTGCTGATGCCGTATCTGGTATGTTGACTGAATTACAGGAGCGTTATCACAATTTCCGTAACGATGAAGCTTATCTGCAGCAGGTGATGAAAGAGGGTGCTGAAAAAGCGCGTTCACACGCCAGCGTTACACTGAAGAAAGTCTATGAAGTGATTGGGTTTGTCGCACAGCCTTAATGACTTATGGCTCGTATACTCTCTTAATGGGGAGAATATCGTAGCTGTCTAATAATAAAAAACCGCCCTCTTATATTTGGGCGGTTTTTTATATTTGCTTCTGAACTATTATTGTGGAGTTGCTGGACCACAGCCACCAATGATTTTAGAAATAGAAATTGCTGGGTGCAGCAAATAATCATAACCACAAGATTTATCTTTGTTCTCAATGTGGCCTGTACAACCAGACAACAGAGCCAGGACAGCAAGTGCAGAAGCAGCTTTTACGAACTTGTTCATTGATATTCCCTATCATTAATTATTTGTATACCCGTCATCCTTCAAGCTGCATATGCGTTGGCTGCGTTTGTTCACCCGAATCACTTACCAGAGTGAGCTTATCGGAATTCGCGCACTTGCCGCTTTTGTGCAGCTCGAATTATTTGGGGTATATGTAATGACCTTTCAAAAAGGTGGTTAATTATAGGGTTTACTCATGGTATTACTAAGTCTGAAATCAGACACGTTATTGTATGAAATAAATATTGCTTATGATGATTAGTAAAGTAATTAAATGCTTGTAAACAAAAAAGGCTTGCCAGAATACTCGGGCAAGCCTTTTTGTTATCTTAAATAAGAATTAGTGATTCGAGAACCAGTTTAACTTATCGCGCAATGCAACGACTCTGCCGACAATAATCAATGCCGGGCTTTCAACCTGCGTCGATAATTCACCAAGCTCACTTAATATTCCGCTGACCACGCGTTGTTTGACCGCAGTGCCATTTTCAACTAACGCGACAGGCATTTCCGCGGACATACCGTATTGAATCAGTTTCTCCTGGATAGCAGGAGCCTGGTTTAATCCCATATAGAACACCAGCGTCTGTTTTTCTGCAGCCAGGTTTTCCCAGTCCAACTCACCACCAGTTTTCAGGTGCCCGGTAATGAGACGCACGCTTTGCGCATAATCGCGGTGAGTTAGCGGAATGCCGGAATAAGCTGAACAGCCGGATGCTGCAGTAATTCCTGGTATGACGGAGAACGGAATGCCCCCATCGCACAGAGTTTCTAACTCTTCGCCACCGCGTCCAAAGATAAACGGGTCGCCACCTTTCAGGCGTACCACACGTTTACCGCTTTGCGCTTCACGCAACAGGATCTGGTTAATCTCTTCTTGTGGGACACAGTGATAACCCGCGCGTTTACCAACGAATATGCGGTCAGCATCACGGCGCACCAGGTTCATGATGTCGTCGGAAACCAGGCGGTCATAAACCACTACATCGGCCTGCTGGATTTGCTGTAGCCCTTTGAGTGTCAACAGACCCGCATCTCCTGGGCCTGCGCCGACTAAAACAACTTCACCACGATGATCTAAAGGCGCGGCAAACATCGACTCAGTTTCTTTATCGATAGCTTGCTTGTCTTCGTTTGCCAGATATTGTGCCAGGCGGTCGTTTGTGAAGAATTTTTCCCAGAATCGGCGACGCTCGCCCATGGTCTTGAAATTCGCTTTTACCCGGCCACGCAGCGTCCCAGCATAAGCGGCAATTCTCCCCAAATGTAGCGGTAGAATGGCTTCGAGTTTTTCACGCAGCAGGCGGGCAAGAACTGGGGAGGTACCGCCGGATGAAACAGCTACCATCAGCGGTGAACGGTCGATAATCGACGGCATAATAAAACTGGCTTGTTTTGGGGCATCGACGACATTACAGAAAATACGGCGGGATTCGCACGAATCGCTGACTTGCTGATTCACCACATCGTTGTCTGTCGCGGCGATGGCCAGCCAGCAACCATCGAGCAGTGCGACGTCGAACTCACCCTGAACCAGGGTAATCATGCCCTGTTCCGCCCACACATGAAATTGCGGGGAAAATTCCAGGGCATTTACAGTGACTTGTGCACCTGCCTCCATCAACAAACGCGCTTTACGTTCTGCAACATCGCCACCACCGACTAGTAGGCAGGCACGACCTTGCAATTGACAAAATATAGGCAGGTGATCCACGTTCAATCCTCAAAAGAAATTAGTTGCGGGCAGTCTCCGGCGCGGCGACACGCGCAGGCTGGGGACGCTCGGCTTTTGGAGTAGCATACCAATAACCCAGACCCATGAATACTACGCCAGAAAGGGTATTCCCAAGCGTTACCCACAGCAGGTTGTGGCCGATTCCCGCCATAGTGTATGCATCGCTGTGATGACCAAACCAGGACAGAGCAAACAGCGTCATGTTGGCGATGGAGTGTTCATAGCCGGACGCGATAAATGCCAGTAGACACCACCAGATAGCAATGAATTTCGCAGCACCTTCAGTACGGACCGCCATCCAGATTGCCAGGCAAACCAGCCAGTTACATAACGCACCTTTAAAGAACAGCACCATGGCTGGAGCCGAAGTTTTTGCTAGCGCTGCGGTGTGAACCAGGCTTGTGTCTAACGGCAGCAGACTACCGCCGCCCCATTTGTACAGCAGGGCAACAAACACGGAGCCAATCAGGTTACCCAGCCAGGTTTGCGGCAAAATGCCCCACATTTGACCATGGGAAATGGTGCCTGCTTTAACACCAAAAGTCAGGAACATAGTGTGGCCGGTGAATAATTCAGAGCCAGCGATGATAACCAGTGTCAGGGCGATACCGAAGGTCGCTCCCATCACTAGTGGGCGCAAAGATGGCTCGACCAGGTTACCGAGGGTAAATATTAGAATGATCCCAAGGCCCACGTATGCACCAGCCATTGCGGAGCTGATCCAGAAACCAAGCGGGTTGTTTTGCGACAATCGGGTAATACGGGCGGCATTCGCCGCACATTTATTAATGGTATCGGTGAACATTTTTGTTATCCCAACAAATTGAAAGAAAAAGAGAATCTAAAAAATCGCAGAGGGAAGAGTTTTATGTCCTCCGCTCTACGATGAAGCCTCAAGGACTTGTTTTAAGCTTTAATCTGAACCTGACCGTCCTGAACGCGCGCTGGGTAGTGCGCAATTGAGCGGCTCTCGTCTTCCATGCACAGTCCGTCTCGCAGTCTGAAGTGCTGCTTTTTCAATGGACTGGCGACCCAAAGTTCGCCCTGGTGTTCAGCGATAAGGCCACGAGATAACACGCTCGCTTCGAAGAACGGGTCAATGTTGTTGATGGCGAAAACCTGGTCGTCATTGCGTGGGCGGAAAATTGCAATTTGCTCATTACCTACCAACGCGCAAACACCGGTAGCAGGCAGGATGTCGTTTAACTGGCAAACAGTAGTCCACTGGCTCATACATTTTCCTCCACTTCTTCTACCAGGGTAACCGGGATGCGCTCGTATGGTGTCGCTGGGCGATGCTGTTCACGTTCAGGTACAATTTGTACGTTCGGGTCGCGCACCGGGCTGTTGATAAAGTGTTTGAAGCGGACCTGAGCTTCTGGCGTGTTAACTGTCTCTGTCCATTCGCAAATTACTTTCTCGCGCAGGCGCTCTAACTCAGCTTCAAGTTGAGCGTTCAGGCCCAGCTTATCTTCGATGATGACTTGTTTCAGATACTCAATGCCGCCTTCCAGGCTGTCGAGCCATGGTGCGGTACGAGTCAGTTTGTCTGCGGTGCGGATGTAGAACATCATGAAACGGTCGAGATATTTGATCAGCGTTTCATTGTCTAAGTCAGCAGCCAGTAAATCGGCGTGGCGTGGTTTCATCCCGCCGTTACCGCAGACATACAGGTTCCAGCCTTTTTCGGTTGCGATAATCCCGACGTCTTTACCCTGTGCTTCCGCACATTCGCGAGTACAGCCGGAGACACCAAACTTCATTTTGTGTGGGGTGCGAATGCCTTTATAACGGTTTTCCAGCTCAACGCCGAAACCAACGCTATCGCCAACGCCATAACGACACCAGGTGCTGCCCACACAGGTTTTAGCCATACGCAGTGCTTTCGCATACGCGTGGCCTGTTTCAAAACCGGCTTCAATCAGCTGACGCCAGATCTCTGGTAAGTCATCTTTTTGCGCGCCAAATAGGCCGATACGTTGGGAACCGGTGATTTTGGTGTAGAGATTGAATTCGCGAGCGATACGGCCCACTTCCATCAAACCTTCTGGGGTAATTTCCCCGCCCGCAGAACGTGGAATAACGGAGTAAGTGCCGTCTTTCTGGATGTTGCCCAAGAAGTTGTCGTTGGTGTCCTGAAGCGGCGTGTGCTGTGGTGCCAGCACATAGTCGTTCCAGCAAGAAGCCAGCAGGGAACCGACGGTCGGTTTACAGACTTCGCAGCCGTAACCTTTGCCGTATTTTTGCAGCAACTCGTCGAAGGATTTAATCCCTTCAACGCGGATAAGGTGATAAAGCTCCTGGCGTGAAAACGCGAAGTGTTCACACAGGTTATGGTTAACTTCGATACCTTGTTTGCTCAGCTCAGCGTTCAATACCTGAGTGATCAATGGGATGCAGCCACCACAGCCTGTACCGGCTTTGGTTTCCGCCTTCAGTGCAGCAACAGTATGGCAGCCGTTGTTGATGGCTTTAACCAGATGCCCTTTGGTGACATCGAAGCAGGAACAGATCTGCGCGCTGTCCGGGAGCTTATCAACACCAATGGCTGGTTTGCCGGAGCTTGCATGGGCTGGCAGAATCAGCGCATCCGGGTTTTCTGGCAGCTCGATGTTATTGAGCACCAGTTGCAGCAGGTTGCCGTAATCGCTGGTGTCGCCCACCAGAACCGCACCGAGCAGGGTTTTGTTGTCGGCACTAACAATCAGGCGCTTATAAACTTCTTTGCTTTCGTCGAGATAAACATAGCTGCGGCAGTTTGGCGTGCGGCCGTGCGCATCACCAATCCCGCCAACGTCCACGCCGAGCAGTTTTAGCTTGGCGCTCATGTCTGCGCCTTCGAAGGCGTTTTCTGCACCGAGCAGGTGGTCAGCGGTAACCTGCGCCATTTTGTAGCCAGGGGCGACCAGGCCGAATGTGCGGTTATTCCAGCTGGCACATTCGCCGATGGCGTAAATGTCCGGGTCAGAAGTCTGGCAGGTATCATTGACCGCAATACCGCCGCGTTGACCTGTTGCCAGGCCACACTGGGTAGCCAGTTTATCGCGAGGGCGGATACCGGTTGAGAAGACGATAAAGTCGACTTCCAGATCCGTACCGTCAGCAAAGCGCATGGTTTTACGCGCTTCATTACCAACCTGAACGATTTCCTGGGTGTTTTTGCTGGTATGAACCCGCACACCCATGCTTTCGATTTTATTGCGCAGCTGCTCGCCACCCATGCGGTCGAGCTGCTCGGCCATTAACATGGGTGCGAATTCGATAACGTGCGTTTCAACGCCGAGGTTTTTCAGCGCGCCTGCGGCTTCAAGACCCAGCAAGCCACCACCGACTACGGCACCGCGCTTGCTGCGGCGGGCACATGCTTCGATGGCGTTCAAATCTTCGATAGTGCGGTAGACGAAACAGTCTTGTGTTTCAGAACCTTTAATCGGCGGGATCCACGGGTAAGAACCGGTCGCCATCACCAGTTTGTCGTAATACACGGTACGACCGGTATTCGAGTGGATCACTTTTTCCTGGCGGTTAATGGTGATAGCGCGTTCGCCAACCAGCACATTTACACCGTGTTTCTCGTAGAAGCCGTCACGAACCAGGGATAATTCTTCAGCAGTATGATGGGAAAAATAGGAAGATAAATGCACGCGATCGTAGGCTTTGCGCGGCTCTTCACAGAAAACAGTAATGTCGAATTGGCCTGGCTGGGCTTTATCAAGTAAGTCCTCGATAAAGCGATGGCCGACCATGCCATTACCGATGATTGCGATTTTGACTTTGCTCATAATTGCCTCAATTTCTTTTCTATTACTGCCTACCTTAACGATTCAGCAATGGCGATTATTGATACAAATCAAATACACCTTTATATACCTCTTAATAGGTATATTGCTGATTTTAGTGGGTTTTTCTAAGTTGCGGAAATGTTTAGCTATTCGCGGGAAGACAATAAATGTCCCCATTTTGCCTTGTATGCTATGAAATAGGGGCGGCTAATTAACAAGGAGTGGGTATGAGCAATCTGGCGTTGGAGTTGATTCAAAATGTGCGTCTGGTCGGGCGCGAAGGCTTATGGCAAATAGCTATCGGAAATGGGCGCATCAGCACCATTAAACCAATGAGTGAAACCCAAACCGAAAGCCAGCAGGTGCTTGATGGGCGAGGCGGTCTTGCTATCCCCCCATTTATTGAGCCTCATATTCACCTTGATACCACGCAGACCGCCGGGCAACCGAGCTGGAATCAGTCAGGCACCTTATTCGAAGGCATTGAACGTTGGGCTGAACGAAAAGCGCTTCTGACGCATGAAGATGTCAAACAACGCGCCTGGCAGACGCTGAAGTGGCAGATTGCCAACGGCATTCAGTATGTCCGCACCCACGTTGATGTCTCAGACCCTACACTGACCGCGTTAAAAGCGATGCTGGAAGTGAAGCAAGAAGCGGCTCCCTGGATTGAGGTGCAAATCGTCGCCTTCCCGCAAGAAGGGATTATGTCGTACCCCAACGGGGAAGCGCTGCTTGAAGAAGCACTGCGACTGGGGGCGGATGTGGTGGGGGCAATCCCGCACTTTGAATTCACCCGTGAGTACGGCGTTGAATCGCTGCATAAAGCTTTCGCACTAGCGAAAAAGTACGATCGCCCGTTAGATATTCACTGCGATGAAATTGACGATGAACAGTCGCGGTTTGTCGAAACCGTCGCGGCACTGGCGTTGCGCGATGGCATCGGCGAGCGCGTAACCGCCAGCCATACCACGGCGATGCACTCTTACAACGGTGCTTATACTTCGCGTTTGTTCCGCTTGTTGAAAATGTCCGGGATTAACTTTGTCGCCAACCCGCTGGTAAATATTCATCTGCAAGGGCGCTTTGATGATTACCCAAAACGCCGTGGTATCACGCGGGTGAAAGAGTTACTCGAAGCGGGGATAAACGTCTGCTTTGGGCATGATGATGTGTTTGACCCTTGGTACCCGCTCGGCACCGCCAATATGTTGCAGGTGCTGCATATGGGGCTGCATGTCTGCCAGATGATGGGTTACCAGCAAATCGACGAAGGTTTGAAGCTGATTACCGATAACAGTGCACGTACGTTTGGTGTGCAAGAGTACGGTATTACTGAGGGGAATGCGGCGAACCTGATTATTCTTCCGGCCGAGAATGGCTTTGATGCGATACGCAGGCAGGTGCCGGTGCGTTGGTCAGTGCGGGAAGGGAAAGTTATTGCGACCACGCAATTGTCACAAACCTGGGTGATGCTGGATGAAGCAGAAGAGATAAAATTCGGCGGGTAAATAGACCCGCCGTTAGCTTTGCGGCTGCGGTTAGTTTACCGCTGCCACCGCGTTATGCTGGCGGTGTTTCGTCACCAGGCCGAGAATCAGGCACATGATAAATACCACTGCGTACAAGGCGTTTGAGGTTTGCAGAGCCGCGTGCGGGCCGCTGTGAGCCACAATCGGGCCGGTAACCACAAAAGTCAGCATGGTGCCGATGGTGCCGCAGGTCAGTACGAAGTTAACCAGCTTTGGCGAAGCGATTTTGGTCTGCAATGAACCCAGGGTGATTACAGAGGTGTAAATCGCGCTGGAGAAGAAGCCAAGCGCCAAAATAAACCATGCCAGATGTGCCGGTTCGCTTTTGTTAAACAGGTACATCAGAACAGTCGCTGCACCCGCCAGAACAGTCAGAATACGTTGCAGATCGAAGAAACGCAGAATAAAGCTGAACGCCCACATCCCAAACATATAAGACATCCAGAAATCGCTGACCAACTGGCCCGCATCATTGAGGTTCATACCCAGGCTTTTGGCATATTCCGGAACCCAGGAGATAAAGCCCAGCTGGCCGAGGATGTAGCATAAAGCCGCGATGGACAGGAACAGCACGCCCACACCCCATTTTTCTTTTTCGGCGACTTTTTCAGGTTGCGGTGCGTGTTTACCCAATGCCGGGAAGTCACAACCGATGGTCAGGATGAAGATAGCGACATAAACCAGACCGATGCAGACATAAACCCAATACCAGTTGATGCTACGAGCCAGCAGAATCGCGGCCACCATTGGGAAAATCATCCCTGCCATACTGAAGAAGGAGTCGGTAAACAGCAGGCGTGAACCACGCTCACGGCCTTCATACATGTGCGTAATCAGGAAGGTACCAATGGACATCGTGATACCACTGACCAGCCCAAGCACAAACATCGCGACTGAGAAAATAGTCAGGTTATCGCCAAAGATAAGCCCGGCAACGGCCAGCACCATCAGGATGAAACCAAAACGCAGCTGAGTTTTGAGCGGTACAATTTCCATTAACCAGGCATTCAGGAAGATAGAAATCAAAATGCCCACGTTCAGGAAAGTAAAGGTGTTACTCATGCTGGAAACAGGGACGTGGAAATATTCTGCGATATTGCCCATCACCATCCCGGTGACGATCACCAACGCACCAGTTAGGGCGTAGGAGAAGAAGCTGATCCATGTGAGCTTAATGCGGTTGCTGTTAGTCATGACAAGCCTGTGAATAGAAATGTAAAGTGCTTTGACAGCACTCGAGAAGAATGGATTTTAGTCAAAAACGTGACTCATTCATACAATTTATAATTCATTTGCTGCAACGACTTCAGTTTAAAGTGACCAGTGTCACGATTAATCGCGTTATATGATTATTGATTCATTTAACTTATTGATTTGTGTGAAAGTAAAAAACCGTAAATGGCTGGCGCATACTTGAGTGCGTCTTTACAATCTAGCAACTTGCCTCATTCACTGCATTCGTAAGGAATTATTCATGCTCAAATCGACTCTGGCGGCTGTAGCAACTGTGTTTGCTCTAACCGCTCTTTCTCCTGCGGCACTTGCTGCTAAAGGCGACCCACACGTCCTGTTGACCACATCAGCGGGTGAAATTGAGCTTGAGTTAAATAGCCAGAAAGCCCCAGTTTCTGTGAAAAACTTTGTGGATTACGTTAACAGCGGCTTCTACAACAACACCATTTTCCATCGCGTGATCCCGGGCTTCATGCTTCAGGGCGGCGGCTTCACTGCAGATATGAATCAGAAGCAGCCTAACCCACCGATTAAAAATGAAGCCGATAACGGCTTGCGTAATACTCGCGGTACCATTTCTATGGCGCGTACTGCCGATAAAGACAGCGCGACCAGCCAGTTCTTCCTCAATGTGGCTGATAACGCCTTCCTCGATCACGGCCAGCGCGACTTCGGTTATGCAGTATTTGGTAAAGTTGTGAAAGGGATGGACGTTGCCGATAAAATCTCTCAGGTACAAACTCATGACGTTGGCCCATACCAAAATGTGCCGTCAAAACCTGTAGTTATCCTCTCCGCGAAAGTTCTGCCTTAACAAATTCCTGCGCGGGTACCCCATGCCCGCGCAAAATCTCCCTTCCAGCACTTCTACCGATTGCTGCTTATACTTGTGGCAACTATGGGTCATGTTAGGGAGGCACCATGACAAAGAAACTGACCGACAAACAAAAGTCCCGTCTTTGGCAACAGCTGCGTAGTCGTTCATTTCAGGCTAGTTCCCGGCTGGATATTCTTGAGCCTCATGCGCAAGATGAGATTATCGCGCAGCGTGTAGAAACGATTGAACTTGGCCCGTTGCATCGCGGATTACCCTGGTTGTGTGCTATCCATCAGCAGCTTTTTCAGGATATTTTCGACTGGGCAGGCGAGCTACGAGACGTTGATATTTCCAAAGGGGAGATACAGTTCTGCCATTTCGAGTACATCGAAAATGAAGGCAACGATCTGATGCAAGAAATGGAGGACGAGCATTATCTGGTCGGTCTTTCCAGAACTGAGTTCGTTCAGCGCCTGTCGCATTACTATTGTGAAATTAACGTACTTCATCCGTTTTTTGTTGGAAGTGGTCGGGCGCAGCGCGTGTTTTTCGAGCAGTTAGCGATTCATGCCGGTTACATCCTCGATTGGAAAGACGTCTCGCCTGAAGGATGGGCAACGGCGAATCAGGCGGGAGCGTTGGGCGATCTGGCACCGCTTACTGAGATTTTCACTAAAGTCGTGAGTGAAGCGCGCGAAAGCGAATAGAATAGCGCGGTTCTTTTTACCCTGGAGCCGCGATGCTACTGCTTATCGACAATTACGACTCATTTACCTGGAACCTTTATCAATACTTTTGTGAATTAGGCGCAGAAGTGGTGGTGAAACGTAATGATGAGCTGACTCTTTCTGATATCAGTGCCCTGGCACCAGAAAAACTGGTCATCTCTCCTGGCCCTTGCACCCCCACCGAAGCCGGGATTTCACTTGCGGCGATTACTCATTTTGCCGGGCAGTTACCGATTCTCGGTGTCTGTCTTGGTCACCAGGCGATTGCTCAGGCGTTTGGTGCGAAGATTGTTCGCGCTGAAAAAGTGATGCATGGCAAAACATCCGCTATTACGCATAATAATTCTGGCGTCTTCAATGGCCTGAACAACCCTCTCACCGTCACGCGTTATCACTCTTTGGTTATCGACCCCGCAACATTACCTGACTGCTTTGACGTGACCGCCTGGACGGATAAGCAAGAGATTATGGGGATTCGTCACCGCGAGCTTGAGCTGGAAGGTGTGCAATTCCACCCGGAAAGTATTCTCAGTGAGCAGGGACACCAGCTGTTAGCCAATTTCCTTAAGTGTTGATTTTTTATTGCCAGATAATGATTTTTTATGCATATTTCATGATTATATTTTCATGTCTGTTCTTGCGTAAAAATGGGATGGCAATTAATGGCAACCGAACAATCAGCAATTACCCGCGCGACTTTTGATGAAGTGATTTTGCCGATTTATGCACCGGCGGAGTTTATCCCGGTGAAAGGGAAGGGCAGTCGGGTCTGGGATCAACAAGGTAAAGAGTACGTTGATTTTGCCGGTGGAATCGCGGTTACCGCACTTGGGCACTGCCATCCGGCGTTAGTGGAAGCGTTAAAAAGCCAGGGCGAAACCCTATGGCATACCAGTAATGTTTTCACCAATGAACCCGCACTGCGCCTGGGTAGTAAGCTGATTGACGCCACTTTTGCTGAACGCGTGCTGTTTATGAACTCTGGCACCGAAGCGAATGAAACAGCCTTTAAATTGGCCCGCTACTACGCTTCGACCCGCCATAGCCCGTATAAAACAAAGATTATCGCTTTCCATAACGCCTTCCATGGTCGTTCTCTGTTTACTGTTTCAGTGGGTGGGCAACCTAAGTATTCCGATGGTTTTGGCCCGAAACCAGCTGACATCATTCATGTGCCATTTAATGATTTGCATGCGGTAAAAGCCGTGATGGACGACCATACCTGCGCGGTCGTGGTCGAGCCGATTCAGGGTGAGGGTGGCGTTACGGCGGCAACGCCAGAGTTCTTGCAAGGCTTGCGTGACCTTTGTGATGAGCACAAAGCCTTATTGGTATTTGATGAAGTGCAGTGTGGTATGGGGCGCATCGGCGAGTTGTTCGCCTATATGCATTACGGTGTGACGCCAGATATTTTGACCAGCGCGAAGGCTCTTGGCGGTGGCTTCCCGGTCAGCGTGATGCTGACGACTCAGGAAATTGCTTCGGCGTTTCATGTCGGTACACACGGTTCAACCTACGGCGGCAATCCTCTGGCCTGCGCAGTCGCGGGCGCGGCGTTTGATATCATCAACACGCCTGAAGTGCTGAATGGCGTCACGGAAAAACGCCAGCAATTCGTCAAGCATTTGCAACAAATCGACGAGCAGTTCGACGTGTTCAGCGATATTCGCGGCATGGGTTTATTGATTGGTGCCGAGCTAAAGCCACAATACAAAGGGCGCGCGCGTGAATTTTTGTATGCGGCAGCACAGGAAGGCGTGATGGTTTTGAACGCCGGGCCAGATGTGATGCGTTTTGCCCCGGCGTTGACTGTGGAAAGTGCCGATATCGCTGACGGTATGGCGCGCTTTGCCAAAGCCGTTGCGAAGATCGTTAACGGATAATCATCAATCTGAGCGCCGCAGGCGGCTTAGCCAGATACCATGATGTGGCCGTTGACGCCATGCAACCGAAGATATGGTATGCATGGTGCTGAGATGGCCCAGTATCCTCTGCAAATGTTGTTCCATCGTACTTAATGGCCCGTTTGGAAGCCCTTCTAGCGGGTCCAAAATATTCGCGTCATTGGTTTCCCCAGGCCCATCATACTGAAGCCGCTGTTGGCATCGTTGCAGCGCAATTTCACATGACTGCAAATAGCGCTGGGCAAGATCTGGCGTCAACATATTGTGTTCGCGAGCCAAAGTCGTCATTGCGTTAATATGCTCGACAATAAACTGACTGTGCGTCACCCACAGTTTCATATCTGCCAGATAATGCGAATTAAATCCAGGTTCCTGCATCGCCTGGTTCAGGGAGTTAAACAGCGCGTTATGTGCCTGGTTGACCTTCATACGTTCATAAGCGAGCGGCGTTGGTTCGGGGTCATTACTGAGAATCAGGCGAATTGCATTTTGATCCCTTTCCAACGCATCGTGGGCGTTCTGGCGTAACAAGCCACTCTGCCATTGTGGCCACAGCCACACCATGCCGCCAAAGGCTATCAAGCAGCCTAGCAAGGTATCTATCAGGCGAGGGACGATATACTGCTCGGCACTTAATGTTATCAATTGCAGGGTATAAACGGCGGTCACCGTAAAGCCTATCGTCGCCCAGCCGTAGCTTTTGCGAATAAACAGATAGCTCACCAGCGTAATGACCAGCATCGCGCCCAGAGCAATGCTTTGCGGGAAGTGGAAGTGAAGCGCAATACCTGCGATGGCAAGGCCTGCAATGGTGCCCGCCGAACGGTGGAGAATACGAACTCGTGTGGCACCGTAGCCGTTTTGCGTCACGAACATTACCGTCATTAAAATCCAGTAGGGCTTGGGCAGATGTAAAAATGCACCCAACAGACTGGCTATCGTGAGCATCACACCCAATCTTGCTGCGTTGCGAAGCGCCGCTGACTTCAACGATAAATAACTTTTCAATGCCGCCCACAGTGGCAAACGGCGTTGCCGGTCTTCCATTAAATCACGGACATACAGCGGGCGTTGGGTGCGTAGCACGCGAGCGATACGGCTGAAGTGGTAATGGCAAAATTGCCCAACCGGGTTATCTGGATTCTGACGGGCGATTTTCTCAAGGGCGTCGATCTGTTTTTCCATCGTAAAACGCTGTGGATAACGATGGTAAAGAATGTCGTCAGCCAGTACGCGTAACCGCGCCGCGATGGTCTGAGCATTCCATCTAATAACCGCTTCTGCATGGCTTTGCTCGACGAGCTTCTGAACTTCAGCTGGTTGGTGAAGGCTTACCGAGATGTGCTCTTGCAAATCCAGTGCTACCTGGAATGCACGCAGCAAACGCTTGTAGCCGTTTTGCTGGTTTGCCGCCAGCATATGAAGCTGTTGGTAGCACTGGGTAATGAGATCCACCGCTTTTTGCTGACGAGCCAGCAGAGGAGGGAGCGCTTTTTCCGGATCGGTATGTTGAGTCAGCATGCCGTATTTTGCTTCACAGTAATCTGCCAACTGCCGATAGAGCAGGCTCAATGATTCCCGCAGTGGCTGCTCGCGCCACATCCAGAACCAAAACCAGTTAAATACGCCGTACCAAATCGTACCGGAGACATACAGCACCATCGGTTTCCAGATCGGCATATTTCCGGCCATGCTGAGTGTAAATATGGCAGCAATGAGTGATGCGGGAAGCAGACGAGCGTGCAAGGAACTGATTTCTGCCGTGACCCCAAGCAAGAGCGCCATCACGACCAATATCACCGGCAACGGTACGGAGGTATAAAGTAATAAAAGCTGCATGATCAGACTGCTGATGGCAAAAAGGCTGCCGCCAACAATCAGACGTTTGAAGAAGCGCTTATGTGGAGTATCAAGGCCCGCAATATTGCAACAGGCAGGAACTAACGAGAAAAGCAGGCCAGACTGGAGATCGCCGACGAGCAAACCTACTGCCACCGGAAGGCACAGCACCAGCGTTTGTCGCAGTGCGTAGTTAACTTCAGGATGGTAGATCAGCCGTCGCCACATTTGCTCGTCATACTTCAAGTTGCAGGGTTGTTGGTTGTACTCAGTCACACCAGTCACTCACTTTAGTAAGCTCCTGGGGATTCCTGAGCTTACCGCCTACCTGCAACATGAATTATTTAGAGCAAGTGAGGGAAGTGTAGAGACAAAAAAGGCGTGTTATGAAGCAACACGCCATTTTTTAGACGGAGATTAACGAGTGCCGTATACGACGATCGTTTTACCGTGAGCGGAGATCAGATTTTGATCTTCCAGCATTTTCAAGATACGACCAACAGTTTCGCGAGAGCAACCCACGATCTGACCGATTTCCTGACGGGTAATTTTAATCTGCATACCGTCTGGGTGGGTCATTGCATCAGGTTGTTTAGCCAGGTTCAGCAGCGTCTGCGCGATACGACCAGTCACATCCAGGAATGCCAGGTTACCCACTTTCTCAGATGTAACTTGCAGACGGCTAGCCATTTGTGAAGACAGGCGCATCAGAATGTCTGGGTTGACCTGGATCAGCTGGCGGAATTTTTTATAAGAAATTTCAGCCACTTCACAGGCACTTTTAGCACGAACCCAGGCACTACGTTCCTGACCTTCTTCGAACAGCCCTAACTCACCAATGAAATCGCCCTGATTTAGATAGGAGAGGATCATTTCCTTGCCCTCTTCATCTTTAATCAGAACAGCCACAGAGCCCTTGACGATGTAATACAGCGTCTCTGCTTTCTCACCTTGGTGAATGAGTGTGCTCTTCGATGGATACTTATGAATGTGGCAATGGGACAAGAACCATTCGAGAGTCGGGTCTGTTTGCGGTTTGCCAAGCACCATGCGCGGTTATCCTCTGTTTTATAACTGGCTACCAACGACAGGACGCTAAACATCCTGTCTGGCGTTGCAAGTAATTAGAATATTCCCCACCTTGGGGAGATGGCATGCAAGTCATTCTTGCTGCCTGTAATTAGTGATGTCCTCTGCATACATGCATTACGTCAATGTATCGATGTAGCATCTGGATTGTTTTAGCATAGCTTTTGGCAAGTGTCTCCTGTTGTCTCGTTTCAGCTTGACGCATGTCGCCTTCCGTTGCCAGATTTGCTGAATCTGCGTACTCTGAAAGGTAATTTTTCTACAGGAGTAAGCAGCATGCAGGCACGAGTGAAATGGGTTGAAGGGTTTACCTTCCTGGGCGAGTCCGCTTCAGGGCACCAGATCCTTATGGATGGCAATTCTGGTGATAAAGCACCAAGCCCAATGGAAATGGTGCTGATGTCCGTTGGCGGTTGCAGTGCAATTGACGTAGTTTCTATTTTGCAAAAAGGCCGCTACGCCGTGACCGACTGCGAAGTGAAATTGACCTCTGAGCGCCGTGAAGAGGCTCCGCGTTTGTTTACGCACATCAATCTGCATTTCATCGTGACAGGCAAAGAGCTAAAAGATGCTGCAGTTTCCCGCGCAGTAGACCTCTCTGCTGAGAAATACTGCTCTGTAGCACTGATGCTTGAAAAAGCGGTCAACGTTACTCATAGCTATGAAGTGATTGATGCTTAGTGTGTAAAACAGGGCGGTGATTAGCCGCCCTGATTAATGTTTCGCCCTTCCGCCAGTCGCTTAACGAGCGGCGTCATAATTAATTCCATTGCCAGACCCATTTTGCCGCCCGGCACCACCAAAGTATTGATGTGGGAAATAAACGACCCTTGCAGCATGGCAAGCAAATACGGGAAATCGATGTCATCCAGCCCGCGAAAATGAATCACCACAAAACTTTCATCCAGAGAAGGGATGCCGCGAGCCGCAAATGGGTTAGACGTATCAACAGTTGGGACGCGCTGGAAGTTGATATGGGTGCGGGAGAATTGCGGTGTGATGTAATTGATATAGTCGTCCATAGAACGAACCACAGAATCCATTACCGCTTCTCGGGAATGCCCGCGCTCGCTGGTATCGCGCACTAACTTTTGTATCCACTCCAGGTTCACAATCGGTACTACACCAACCAGCAAGTCGACGGCTTTAGCCACATCGTGCTGTGGCGTAACTACACCGCCGTGCAAACCTTCATAAAACAAAACATCAGTGGGTTCTGGCAATGGCTGCCATGGCGTAAAGGTTCCGGGGATTTGGTTCCAGGGTACGGCTTCATCGTAAGTATGTAGATACTTGCGTGACTTACCCTGCCCGGTTCTGCCGTACTCAATGAACGTCTGTTCAAGCAAACCAAAGTCATTGGCTTCCGGGCCGAAATAGCTGATATGGCGCCCCAGGTCGCGTGCTTTACGAATAGCCATATCCATTTCAGGACGAGTGAAACGATGGAAACTGTCACCTTCGACTTCCGCTGCACGTAAATTGAGTTGCTGGAAGATTTTACGGAAGGCAAGGCTGGTTGTTGTCGTTCCCGCGCCGCTGGAACCTGTTACGGCAATAACCGGATGTTTGGCTGACATAAGGCAACAACTCCATGGGTGATAGCAAGTGTGTGTAAGTAAGGGCTGGCCCTCACCCTCAGGGAGATAGCTGGGTGAGGGTGGTTTTATTATGCAGTATAGAAGTTAAACGCTTAGCCGCGAAACTGCCCGCGAGCCATAATATTCACCGTTTCATGGAGTTCCGACCATACCAGCACGGCCTCACCGCTTTGCAGTTGGCGCTTAACGTCAGCCACCTTTTGCTCGAGTGAACGCTCTTGTTCACCATAATCTGTGCCTTCGCGTAATACAAAGGATTCAATCAGATTATCAAGCGTTTCGGGAGGCAAGTCTTGCCAGGGAATCATCATATTACTGGTCCAAAAATTGAGACAGCCACTGCGGGATACGTTGCTCAAGCCACATTTCAGGGCGCCGTAACGTGCCACCCACAAACCCAACATGCCCGCCGTATCGCGTGAGTTGATACTCGATATTGGCAGGTAAGATAGCTTTATCGGGGATCACATGGTGATCCATAAACGGGTCATCTTTTGCGTGGATGATGAGCGTCGGCGTTTTGATTTGTGGCAGCAGCGGCATAGCGCTGCACTGGCGGTAATAATCGATAGCGTCAGCAAAGCCGTGAATCTTTGAGGTAATCAAATCGTCAAACTCGCGCAGACGACGCATTCCTTTAAGCTGACGCATATCTACCGGGAGTGTGCCCGGATAGCTTCTTAACTTACGCGCGGCATTCTTCTTCAGCAGATTTAAAAGATAGTGCTGATAAACGCGTGAGAAGCCTTTTTCGATATGTGCGCTGCAATGTTCAAGCATCAGAGGGGCTGAAACCACTACACCGGCCTGAAGCGTACAATCGGCACCCTGTTTTGCCATCAGGCAGGCGAGCATGTTGCCGCCGAGAGAAAAACCGACCGCCGCCGTTGGCACTTTGCCATAACGGGTACTGAGCCAGTTAAGGAAGTAACTTCCATCTTCCGTTTCACCGGAGTGGTAGATACGCTTCATGCGATTAGGTACACCACTGCAACCACGGAAATGCATTACCACGCCTAACCAGCCTTGCTTGCTGGCGGCCTCGATTAAACCGTGAGCGTATGGGCTGTGCAGGCTACCTTCGAGTCCATGAAAAACGACTAACCGTGGTTTATGCATTGCCTGGCGCGGGTCCTCGCTCCAGGCAAGATCGACAAAATCCCCGTCCGGCATGTCAAGACGCTGCCAGTGAGGTTTGAAATTGAGGCGACGGCGAATCAAACGCGGAAGCATGGTTTGCAGGTGTGGATTACTCACACCCTTCAACGGACGAAATTGCTCATCTTCTTCGTGATTAAAATTCAATACTGCGGGACTTGTCGTAGCCATATCACACTGTTAGTTTCATTTAGTTTGCTAATTAACTTTACGGGGTGTGGAACACCCATTTCATGGAAACGCTTTTTTTCTCAATGCTGGGCTTTCTCTGGGTTGCTGCTATCACACCTGGCCCAAACAATATGCTACTCACTTCATCCGGGGCGAATTACGGATTCCTGCGCACCATACCATTGATGATAGGCATTATGCTGGGAATGCAATGCATTCTATTGCTGGTGGCGTTTGGCGTCGGTAGCTTAATCCTTTTATATCCAGCTTTGCACCTTATCCTGAAGATTGCCGGGAGTGCTTACCTATTATGGCTGGCCTGGAAAATCGGCTCTGCAGCCTATGAAAAACTGGAAACGGATGCACCGCCACCTGAACCGATTCCTTTCTGGCAGGGCGGTTTATTACAGGTTATCAACCCTAAAGCATGGTTGATGGCGCTAGGCGCAGTAGCAAGTTTCAGCCTTGCAGGTTCCCAGTATCTGCACTCGGTTGTGTTAATCAGTATTGGTATTGCACTGGTTAACATTGTCGCAGGCATCATCTGGATTGCCTTTGGCAGCATGATTGGCACATTGCTTCGTAGCCGCCGCGCCTGGACAATCTTCAACGTATTTATGGGATTGCTGACGGCTGCGTGCGTGCTGCTGATTTGGCATTGAGTCGTTTGGCCTCATTTTTAGTGAGGCCAAATAGTCATTCGGCCTGCATCATCTGTTCTAACTGATCATGCGCATCAAGCCATTCCATCTCACATTCTTCCAGAGCTGACTTCACTTTCACCTGAGTTTGCAGGCATTCGGTCATTTCTGCTTTGCGACTTTGGTCGTAAATGGCGCTGTCAGCCAGCTTTTCTTCGACTTGAGCAAGCTGCACATTTAACTTTTCCATCTGCTTTTCAAGCGTGGTGATTTGCTTACGCAATGGTTGAGTTAGCGTGCGTAATTCGGCTTCGCGGCGTTTTTGGTCTTTACGTGCCTGGGCGCTGTTGGCGTTATCTTTCGCGGAATCGTCGGGCTGGTTTTCCTGCTTTTGCAGATCCACAAGCCACTGTTGATAATCCTCCAGATCGCCATCAAACGCTTCCACTTTGCCATCGTGAACCAGGTAGAGATCGTCGGTAGTTGAACGCAACAGGTGACGGTCGTGCGATACCACAACCAGCGCGCCTTCGAAATCAATCAACGCTTCGGTCAGCGCTTGACGCATGTCGAGATCAAGGTGGTTGGTCGGTTCATCGAGCAGCAGCAGGTTGGGGCGCTGCCACACAACCAATGCCAGAACCAGACGCGCTTTTTCACCACCAGAGAAGCGAGCTGTTTGCTCGGTGACTTTATCGCCCCGGAAGCCGAAACCGCCGAGATAATCACGCAACTGCTGTTCAGACTCTTTCGGTGCGATACGTGCAAGATGTTGAAGTGGGGATTCGTCAGCGCGTAAATATTCCAACTGATGCTGAGCGAAGTAGCCTAGCTTGATGCCTTTTGCCAAGCCGATATCACCCTGCAACGGTTTGATTTCTTCCGCCAGCAGTTTGATAAGCGTTGATTTACCAGCACCGTTGCGACCGAGCAAACCAATGCGCGAGCCAGGCACCAGATTCAGTTTGATGGAATCAAGGATCACTCGCTCGCCATAACCAGCACTGACTTTTTCCATTCGCAATAGCGGATTCGGCAAGCTTTCTGGCTCGCGGAAACTGAAGTGGAACGGGTTGTCGACGTGTGCCGGCGCAATCAATTCCATGCGCTCGAGCATCTTCACCCGGCTCTGCGCTTGTTTTGCTTTGCTGGCTTTGGCTTTGAAACGATCGATAAAGCTTTGCAAGTGAGCAACACGCTCCTGCTGGCTTTCATACATCGACTGCTGCTGAGCAAGGCGCGTCGCGCGTTGGCCTTCAAACGAAGAGTAGTTGCCGGTGTATTCAAACATCGACTCTTGTTCGATATGAATAATTTTGCCCACCACCGGGTCAAGGAAGTCACGGTCGTGAGAAATCAGAATCAATGTGCCTTGATAACTTTTCAGCCAGCGCTCAAGCCAGATTACGGCGTCTAAATCCAGGTGGTTGGTTGGTTCATCAAGCAGAAGTAAATCTGAGCGGCAGATCAGTGCTTGTGCCAGGTTCAGGCGCATACGCCAGCCACCGGAAAAATCACTGACCGGGCGTTCAAGTTGTTCATTGCTGAAGCCTAAACCGTGCAGAAGGCTCGACGCACGTGAGCGAATCGTCCATGCATCAACCGCATCGAGCTTGCCGTGCACCAGTGCAATTTCATGGCCATCGTTGCGCTCATTGGCTTTTGCCAGTTCCGCTTCAAGCTGGCGGAATTCACGGTCGCCATCAATAACATATTCAATGGCTGGCATCGCCAGTGCAGGGGTTTCCTGGTTTACCCAGGCCAACGCCCAGTTACCAGGATAGGTCATACTTCCGCCATCGGCGCTGATCTCGTTCTTCAGCAGCGCCAGCAGCGTGGATTTACCGCAGCCGTTTTTACCCACCAGACCCACTTTCTGGCCCGGATTGATGGTAGCGGTGGCGTTATCCAGCAGAACGCGGGTACCGCGACGAATTTGTAACGAGGAGAAAACAATCATAAAGCGCCGTATGTTCAGAGTATGTTAAATTGTCATTATATTAAGGTAACGTGATGCTATCGGCACCGCGTCGGGCTGCATGGTAGCCCAAAAAAATCACTATGACGACGCCCTGGAGGGTAATGATGTCGCAGCCGCCGAAAGTTTTGCTGCTATATGCCCATCCGGAGTCACAAGACTCGGTCGCAAACCGCGTCTTACTCCAGCCGGCGCAGCAGCTTGCCAATGTCACTGTGCATGATCTTTATGCGCACTATCCTGACTTTTTTATTGATATCTATCGCGAGCAGGCATTACTGCAAGAGCATGATGTCATCGTCTTTCAACATCCGCTTTATACCTATAGCTGCCCCGCATTGCTAAAAGAGTGGCTGGATCGCGTGTTGAGCCGTGGCTTCGCAAGTGGTGTCGGAGGTACCGCTCTGGCGGGAAAGTATTGGCGTAGTGTGATTACCACCGGAGAGCCAGAAGGCGCTTATCGGCACGATGGTTTTAACCGCTTCCCACTGACCGATATTTTACGTCCCTTTGAACTCACTGCCGCCATGTGCCGTATGCACTGGATGAACCCGATGATTGTTTACTGGGCACGTCGGCAATCTCCCCAGGAGCTTGCCAGCCATGCGAAAGCTTATGGTGAATGGTTGGCTTCACCGACATTACCGGGAGGCCGCTGATGGAAGGTTCTGACGTATTACTGGCCGGAGTGCTGTTTTTGTTTGCTGCTGTAGTTGCCGTACCTATTGCCGCCCGTTTAGGGATTGGCGCAGTGCTGGGCTATTTGCTGGCAGGTATTGCAATTGGGCCGTGGGGATTAGGATTTATCAGCGATGTAGATGAAATCCTTCACTTCTCGGAATTGGGCGTTGTATTCCTGATGTTTATCATCGGGCTGGAACTGAACCCTTCCAAACTTTGGCAACTTCGGCGTTCGATATTTGGTGTCGGTGCGGCACAAGTATTACTCAGTGCCACGATCCTGGCTGGGCTGCTGATGTTGACTCAGTTTTCCTGGCAAGCCGCGGTAATTGGCGGGATTGGCCTGGCGATGTCATCAACGGCGATGGCGCTACAGCTGATGCGTGATAAAGGTATGAATCGCAACGAGTCTGGGCAGCTTGGTTTTTCTGTGTTGCTGTTTCAGGACTTGGCGGTCATTCCGGCGATTGCGCTAGTGCCGTTGTTGGCCGGTAATGACGGCGGGCATACCGACTGGATAAAGATCGGCTTCAAAGTACTGGCTTTTGCGGGGATGTTGGTTGGCGGGCGTTATCTGCTGAAACCGGTATTTCGCTTTATTGCGGGTTCCGGCGTGCGCGAAGTCTTTACAGCGGCGGCATTACTGTTGGTGTTGGGGTCAGCATTATTTATGGATGCGCTGGGCTTCTCAATGGCGCTTGGGACGTTTATTGCCGGCGTGTTATTGGCAGAAAGCGAATACCGGCACGAACTGGAAATCGCGATTGATCCTTTTAAAGGATTATTGCTCGGCTTGTTCTTTATCTCCGTTGGCATGGCATTAAATCTCGGCGTGCTTTACACCCATATCTTCTGGGTTGTTTTAGGCGTAGTGGTGTTGGTGGCGGTTAAAGCCGGCGTACTGTATGGCCTGTCGTGGTTTTTCGGTTTGCGCAGCTCCGAGCGACTACAGTTTTCAGGCGTGCTAAGCCAAGGCGGGGAGTTCGCATTCGTACTTTTCTCTACGGCTTCATCACAAAAGCTGTTCAGCGGTGACCAAATGCCACTGTTGCTGGTGACGGTTACACTTTCAATGATGACCACGCCACTGCTGATGAAAGGCGTTGATGCCATTCTGGCGCGGCGATTTAATGTTGCTGACGACGAAAACGATGAAAAGCCTTACGTTGAAGACGATCAGCCGCAAGTCATTATTGTCGGCTTTGGGCGTTTTGGGCAGGTGATTGGCCGCTTGCTGATGGCGAACAAAATGCGCATTACTGTTCTTGAGAGAGACATTAGCTCAGTCAGTCTGATGCGTAAATATGGCTATAAAGTCTATTACGGCGATGCCACGGAGCTTGAGTTGCTGCGTTCGGCAGGAGCGGAGACCGCAAAGTCTATCGTTATCACCTGTAATGAGCCGGAAGACACAATGAAAGTCGTCCATTTGTGTCAACAACACTTTCCACACCTGGCGATACTGGCGCGAGCCCGTGGTCGTGTAGAAGCGCATGAATTGTTGCAAGCTGGAGTGACACAGTTCTCACGTGAAACTTTCTCCAGTGCGCTCGAATTAGGTCGCAAGGCGCTGATGACATTGGGGATGCATCCTCATCAGGCGCACCGCGCGCAGCTTCATTTCCGCCGTCTGGATATGAGCATGCTGCGTGAGTTAATGCCGATTCATACTGATAACGCACAAATTTCCAGGGTGCGTGAAGCGCGTCGTGAGTTAGAAGAGATTTTCGAACGCGAGATGCAGCAAGAGCGTCGGCAGTTCGATGGTTGGGATGAATTTGAATAAATAAGGTGAAGCGAATGCCGGTGCGTAAACGTTTTATTGCCGGGGCTGTTTGCCCCGAATGCCAGGAGCGAGATTCCCTCGCGATGTGGCGTGAGAATAATGTCGATATTGTTGAGTGTGTTAAGTGCGGCCACCAAATGCGTGAGGCGGATAAGCAAGTTCGTGAGCATGTTCGCGAACAAGAGCAAGTCATTGGGATTTTTCATCCGGACTAGCGAGATGCTCCAGCTTTTTTTAAGCTTAGGGGTACACCGGCGCTAAATTCCGCTACAATCGGCGCCAGTTTTTTTTCTCACGCTCGCTCAGGAGATATCATGAAAGTAGCAAAAGACCTGGTGGTCAGCCTGGCTTACCAGGTACGTACAGAAGACGGTGTGTTGGTTGATGAGTCTCCGGTGAGTGCGCCGCTGGACTATCTGCATGGTCACGGCTCCCTGATTTCAGGTCTGGAAACTGCGCTGGAAGGTCACGTTGTTGGTGATCGTTTCGACGTGAATGTTGGCGCAAATGACGCTTACGGCCAGTATGACGAAAACCTGGTGCAACGCGTTCCTAAAGACGTGTTCATGGGCGTTGATGAGCTGGAAGTTGGTATGCGCTTTATGGCTGACACCGACCAGGGCCCAGTACCAGTTGAAATTACTGGCGTTGAAGATGAGCACGTTGTTGTTGATGGCAACCACATGCTGGCAGGTCAAAACCTGAGCTTCAACGTAGAAGTTATCGCAATTCGCGAAGCAACTGCTGAAGAACTGGCTCATGGCCACGTTCACGGCGAACATGATCATCACCACGATCACGACCATGAAGGTGGTTGCTGTGGTGGTCACGGTCACGGCGACGACCATGAACATGAACATGGTAAAGGCGGTTGTGGCGGTAATGGCGGTTGCGGTTGCCACTAATCTGCGAAAGATAAAAAAAGGCGTGTCACTGACACGCCTTTTCTTTTGGTAACTAGTAATGCGGAGGTGGAGTCTCTTCGGCTTCTGATGCCACCATCGAAGGCTGGCTGGCTTTTAGTTTTTCAACTAGCAAGCGGAAATGCTCGCGCAGTTTGACCATCTCTAATTCATGAGCCGTTACCGTCTGATTTAACTCTTCTATAGTAATCTCCTGGAAAGCAAGACGACTCTCAAGTTCTTCTAGCCGTTGTTCGGTCGATTTCTGTTGCATGGCTAATACTCCTGGCCTGCGGATGGACAATTTCTGGCGATTCTACTGAAAAATTCTGCACGGTACAGCGTCGTTTTGCTCAGGACGAAACTTCTTTATACAAAAAGAGTCTGAATTTGTCTCGATAAGGCGCGGAGAGATTGTGTAGATTTCTTCCACGACGTTATAGTACGTCTCTTAGTTGATAATAACCTTGGGGTTAGAGGCCCCGGCCCTGGAGAAATGGATGAAATCACTGTTTAAAGTAACGCTACTGGCGACCACGATGGCCGTTGCCCTGAGCGCTCCGGCGTTCGCTGCCCCTGCGACTCCGGCTGCTGCTAAAGATGCTGCTGCCCCTGCGGCACCAGCTGCAAGCAACGCAGCATTCAAAAATGACGACCAGAAATCTGCGTACGCATTAGGTGCTTCGCTGGGCCGTTATATGGAAAACTCTCTGAAAGAACAAGAAAAGCTGGGGATCACGCTGGACAAGAACCAGCTTATCGCCGGCGTTCAGGATGCATTTGCTGACAAGAGCAAATTATCCGATCAGGAAATTGAGCAGACTCTGCAAGCTTTCGAAGCTCGCGTGAAGTCTTCCGCTCAAGCGAAAATGGAAAAAGACGCTAAAGAAAACGCGGATAAAGGCAAAGCCTTCCGTGATACTTTCGCAAAAGAGAAAGGTGTTAAAACTTCTTCTACTGGCCTGATGTATAAAATCGACAAAGCCGGTACAGGTGAAGCACCAACCGACAGCGACACTGTTGTTGTGAACTACAAAGGTACGCTTATCGACGGTAAAGAGTTCGACAACTCTTACACCCGTGGCGAGCCACTCTCTTTCCGTCTTGACGGTGTTATCCCAGGCTGGACTGAAGGCCTGAAAAACCTGAAGAAAGGCGGGAAAATCAAACTGGTTATTCCACCAGAACTGGCTTATGGTAAAACTGGCGTTCCGGGAATTCCGGCTAACTCCACACTGGTATTCGACGTTGAGCTGCTGGATATTAAACCAGCGCCTAAAGCAGACGCGAAACCAGAAGCCGCTCCAGAAGCTGATGCAGCTAAGAGCAAATAAGGCATTATTAACCGCCGTCCTCAGGGGCGGCGGTTTTTTATTTGAGGCAGGATATAATAAAAGCTGGAAAGCGCCTCTTACGCTGTATTACCTTAGCAGGCTGCGCAACAACGAGTATGAGTCTGCCCTGACACCATTTAAGCGCGACAGGCTCTCTGTAGAGGGTGGTATCTTTAAATGTCCAATTCGCTTTTAACCAATGAAACCAGTGAGCTTGATTTACTGGACCAGCGTCCTTTCGAACAAACCGACTTTGAAATATTAAAATCCTACGAAGCGGTGGTGGACGGGTTAGCGATGCTGATTGGTTCTCACTGTGAAATTGTGTTGCACTCGCTGCAAGATCTGAAGTGTTCCGCTATTCGCATCGCAAATGGTGAACACACTGGGCGCAAAATTGGCTCGCCGATTACCGATCTTGCCTTACGTATGCTGCATGATATGACTGGTGCGGATAGTAGCGTTTCCAAATGCTATTTCACCCGTGCAAAAAGCGGTGTCCTGATGAAGTCAGAGACTATTGCCATTCGTAACCGTGATGAACGTGTTATCGGCTTATTGTGTATCAACATCAATCTTGATGTTCCATTCTCGCAAATTATGTCGACGTTTATTCCGCCAGAAACGCCTGAAGTGGCTTCATCGGTGAACTTTGCATCCTCAGTTGAAGATCTGGTTATGCAGGCGCTGGAATTCACGATTGAAGAAGTGAATGCCGATCGCAATGTGTCCAACAACGCCAAGAATCGGCAGATTGTGCTGAACCTTTACGAGAAAGGTATCTTTGATATCAAAGATGCGATTAACCAGGTTGCCGATCGTTTGAATATTTCTAAGCACACGGTTTATCTCTATATCCGTCAATTCAAAAACGGTGATTTCCAGGGGCAGGATAAGTAATGCGTTTTGCCATCCTGGTGACAGGACCAGCTTATGGTACGCAGCAGGCGAGTAGTGCGTTGCAGTTTTCTCAGGCCGTTATTGCTCAAGGGCACACATTAGAAAGCGTGTTCTTCTACCGCGAAGGTGTTTATAACGCAAACCTTCTTACATCCCCTGCAAATGATGAATTTGATATTGTTCGCGCGTGGCAGCAACTCAATGAACAGCATGGTGTTGAATTGCATATCTGTGTTGCAGCGGCGCTGCGTCGCGGTGTTACTGACGCAGAGCAAGCTAAACAGCTCGGTTTACCTTGTCATAATATGCAGCCTGGCTTCACCCTTAGTGGGTTAGGGGCACTGGCTCAGGCTTCGTTGAGCTGTGATCGGACGGTACAATTCTGATGAAGCGTGTAGCATTCGTATTTCAATCAGCACCACATGGAAGCGCCAGCGGGCGTGAAGGGCTTGATGCCTTACTTGCCACATCAGCACTAACCGAAGACATCGGCGTGTTTTTCATTGGCGACGGGGTTATGCAACTGATACCAGATCAGCAACCAGGCCTTATCCTCTCCAGAGACTACATCGCGACATTCCGCGTGCTGCCGTTGTACGATATCGAGCAGTGTTATCTCTGCGCGACTTCGATCCGTGAACGAGGGTTATCGCCAGAAAGAAACTGGGTTCTCGATGCTAAACCGCTTGAGCCTGATGCATTGTGCGAAATGCTGCATCAATTTGATGTGGTGCTAACCTTCTGAGGCGACATGCTGCATATTTTACAACACTCACCTTTTCAGACCGATTTTGAATCGTTGCTGCGCTGTGTGAAGCATGGTGATGAACTTTTATTACGGCAAGATGCGGTCATTGCAGCCCTCTCAGGGACCAAAGCCCTTGATTTACTGCTCTCAGCCCCCATTACTGTGTATGCTCTGCAGGAAGATATCGAGGCTCGCGGCTTAACTACTCAAATTTCAACCGGTGTAGGCAAGGTCAGCTATACTGACTTCGTTGCATTGACGGTTAAACACGAACAACATATTTCCTGGTAAAATCCAGGATTGTTGTATATTTCTTGACACCTTTTCGGCTCAGCCCTAAAATTCTGCGTCCTCATATTATATGAGGCCGTTTTATTACGTGTTTACGAAGCAAAAGCTAAAACCAGGAGCTATTTAATGGCAACAGTTAACCAGCTGGTACGCAAACCACGCGCTCGCAAAGTTGCAAAAAGCAACGTGCCTGCGCTGGAAGCCTGCCCGCAGAAACGTGGCGTATGTACTCGTGTATATACTACCACTCCTAAGAAACCAAACTCCGCACTGCGTAAAGTATGCCGTGTGCGTTTGACTAACGGTTTTGAAGTTACCTCCTACATCGGTGGTGAAGGTCACAACCTGCAGGAACACTCAGTGATCCTGATCCGTGGTGGTCGTGTAAAAGACTTGCCAGGTGTTCGTTACCACACCGTTCGTGGTGCACTTGACTGCTCCGGCGTTAAAGACCGTAAGCAATCTCGTTCCAAGTATGGCGTGAAACGTCCTAAGGCTTAATGGTTTCCGTTAAGTAAGGCCAAACGTTTTAAATAAATGTCAAACTCAATAGAGTTTTGGACAACCCTGAATTAACAACGGAGTATTCCCATGCCACGTCGTCGCGTCATTGGTCAACGTAAAATTCTTCCAGATCCTAAGTTCGGATCAGAGTTGCTGGCCAAATTTGTAAACATTCTGATGGTAGATGGTAAGAAATCTACTGCTGAATCTATCGTGTATACCGCGCTGGAGACCCTGGCTCAGCGTTCTGGTAAACAAGCACTGGAAGCTTTCGAAGTCGCTCTGGACAACGTTCGTCCGACTGTCGAAGTTAAGTCCCGCCGTGTTGGTGGTTCTACTTATCAGGTTCCAGTAGAAGTACGTCCGGTTCGTCGTAATGCTCTGGCAATGCGTTGGATCGTAGAAGCTGCTCGTAAACGCGGTGATAAATCCATGGCTCTTCGCCTGGCGAACGAACTTTCTGATGCTGCAGAGAACAAAGGTACTGCAGTTAAGAAACGTGAAGACGTTCACCGTATGGCTGAAGCCAACAAGGCGTTCGCTCACTACCGTTGGTAATCCCTTCGGAGTGTTAGTCACCAAGCGGGCGCTTCATGTGAGCTGCCCGCTTTGGGTTACTTAAATGAACGTCCTAGGATATAGAGGAATCAAATGGCTCGTAAAACACCCATTGAGCGTTACCGTAACATTGGTATCAGTGCTCACATCGACGCCGGTAAGACTACTACTACCGAACGTGTTCTGTTCTACACCGGTGTAAACCACAAAATCGGTGAAGTTCATGATGGCGCAGCCACTATGGACTGGATGGAGCAGGAGCAGGAACGTGGTATTACCATCACGTCTGCTGCGACCACCTGTTTCTGGTCTGGTATGGCCAAACAGTTCGAACCACACCACATCAACATCATCGACACCCCAGGGCACGTTGACTTCACCATCGAAGTTGAACGTTCCATGCGTGTTCTTGATGGTGCGGTAATGGTTTACTGTGCTGTTGGTGGTGTTCAGCCACAGTCTGAGATCGTATGGCGTCAGGCAAACAAATATAAAGTTCCACGTATCGCGTTCGTTAACAAAATGGACCGTATGGGTGCTAACTTCCTGAAAGTTGTTGACCAGATCGAAAAACGTCTGGGCGCAACTCCGGTGCCTCTGCAACTGGCAATCGGCGCGGAAGAGAAATTCACCGGTGTTGTTGACCTGGTGAAAATGAAAGCCATCAACTGGAATGAAGCCGATCAGGGCGTGACCTTCGAATACGAAGAGATCCCAGCTGATATGCAGGAACTGGCCGAAGAATGGCGCCAGAAACTGGTTGAAGCCGCTGCTGAAGGTTCTGACGAACTGATGGAGAAATTCTTTGGTGGCGAAGAGCTGACTGAAGAAGAGATCAAAACTTCTCTGCGTAAGCGCGTACTGAACAACGAAATTATCTTGGTTACCTGTGGTTCTGCATTTAAGAACAAAGGTGTTCAGGCGATGCTGGATGCGGTTGTTGAATATCTGCCAGCTCCAACTGACGTTACTGTGATTAACGGTATGCTGGACGACGGTAAAGACACTCCGGCTGTTCGTCACTCAGACGACAACGAGCCGTTTGCTGCTTTGGCGTTCAAAATCGCAACTGACCCGTTTGTTGGTAACCTGACCTTCTTCCGCGTTTACTCTGGCGTTGTTAACTCTGGCGACACCGTGTTCAACCCGGTGAAATCAGCACGTGAGCGTCTGGGCCGTATCGTTCAGATGCACGCTAACAAACGTGAAGAGATCAAAGAAGTTCGCGCGGGCGATATCGCTGCAGCTATTGGTCTGAAAGAAGTGACTACCGGTGATACCCTGTGTGATCAGGACAATGTGATCATTCTGGAGCGTATGGAATTCCCTGAACCGGTAATTTCTATCGCTGTTGAACCGAAAACCAAAGCTGACCAAGAAAAAATGGGTCTGGCTTTGGGTCGTCTGGCTAAAGAAGATCCATCATTCCGCGTATGGACTGATGAAGAAACTAACCAGACTATCATCGCTGGTATGGGTGAGCTTCACCTCGACATCATCGTTGACCGTATGAAACGTGAATTCAACGTTGAAGCTAACGTTGGTAAACCTCAGGTTGCTTACCGTGAAGCGATTCGCGCGAAAGTTACCGATGTTGAAGGTAAACACGCTAAGCAGTCTGGTGGTCGTGGTCAGTACGGTCATGTTGTTATCGACATGTACCCACTGGAGCCGGGCTCGAATCCGAAAGGTTACGAGTTCGTCAACGACATCAAAGGTGGTGTGATCCCAACGGAATACATCCCTGCTGTTGATAAAGGCATCCAGGAACAGCTGAAGTCTGGTCCTCTGGCGGGTTACCCAGTAGTAGATCTCGGCGTGCGTCTGCACTTCGGTTCTTACCACGACGTTGACTCCTCTGAACTGGCGTTTAAACTGGCCGCTTCTATTGCCTTCAAAGATGGCTTTAAGAAAGCGAAACCAGTTCTGCTTGAGCCTATCATGAAGGTTGAAGTTGAAACTCCGGAAGAGAACACCGGTGACGTTATCGGTGACCTTAGCCGTCGTCGTGGTCAGCTGAAAGGTCAAGAATCTAACGCTACTGGCGTTCAGATTCACGCTGAAGTTCCGTTGTCTGAAATGTTCGGTTACGCAACTCAACTGCGTTCACTGACCAAAGGTCGTGCATCTTACTCCATGGAATTCCTGAAGTATGATGATGCGCCAAACAACGTTGCTCAGGCCGTAATCGAAGCTCGCGGCAAATAAGCCCAGAGTTTTAAAAAACATTGATCCCGTGCTCTCTCCTTGAGGGGAGAGCGCAACAGTAAGGAATATAGCCG
>NZ_LXEP01000016.1 GCF_001654835.1 Buttiauxella gaviniae ATCC 51604 | reverse complement strand
CCTTTGTATGAAAAAAGAGCGCTCAGGCGCTCTTTTTTTTTTGCTATTTTTGCCGCTTACTCACTTAAGCAATATGCGTGTGCTATTGTAATCATAACTATTCTTATTTACACTTTGCGCGTAATTTGAACGGGAGTGCTTATGTACGTTTGTTTGTGTAATGGTGTAAGTGATAAAAAAATTCGGCAGGCAGTGCGCCAGTTTCATCCACAATCTTTCCAGCAGCTTCGCAAGTTTGTGCCAGTGGGAAACCAATGTGGCAAATGCATTCGCGCAGCAAGAGAAATCATGCAAGAAGAGCTATTGCAGATCCCAGAATTTAAAGAGATTGCCTAAGACGGTCACTTTTTTTTGACTTACTCCGTGCTACATCTACGCTTCATGTAGTGGAAGCGGAGGGAGTAAAAAATGAAAGGTGATACTAAGATAATAAATTATCTCAATAAATTATTGGGAAACGAGCTTGTCGCGATAAATCAGTATTTTCTCCATGCGAGAATGTTCAAAAACTGGGGCCTGATGCGCCTCAACGAAGTTGAGTACCACGAATCCATTGATGAAATGAAACATGCCGATAAGTACATCGAGCGTATTTTATTTCTCGAAGGCATTCCAAACCTACAAGATTTAGGCAAGCTCCATATTGGTGAAGATGTCGAAGAAATGCTTCAATCTGACCTTAAATTAGAAATGGAAGGTGCCAAAGATTTGCGTGAAGCCATTGCTTACGCAGATACCATTCATGACTATGTCAGTCGAGATATGCTGATCCAAATTCTTGCAGAGGAAGAGCACCATATCGACTGGTTGGAAACTGAATTAGATCTCATCTCTAAAATTGGTTTGCAGAATTATATTCAGTCGCAAATCAAAGAAGGAAATTGAGTTCTTTAAACAGCGGGAAGGAGGAATATATCCATCCTGCTGAACCACCCGCTATCACAAGGTATGGGCCAAAGGGTAGCGGAGTGGTAGTCAGTGAAATTCTCTTCTTTCTTAATAACTTTGATATTAAGACCGCAAACAGGCCCATTGATGAGGCTGTGAACAAAATCCACCCCAAACTCTGCCATCCATGCCATGCTCCTAAGGCAGCCAAAAGCTTCATATCTCCGTAGCCGATGCCCGCGCACTTTCGCCAGTAAAAATAAATCCAGTACAACCCCCACAAACTGAGATACCCGCAAATGGCGCCAAGCACTGATGCTGCTAAATTCTCGGGTATAAAACACAGCTGATACAGTAACCCAGACCATAACAAGGAGTAAGTCAGATTATCCGGGAGCAACATGCATCGATAATCTATCCAGGCTAGCCGTAGTAAAAGCCCAATATAGAGTGCGAAAAAGGGAAGTTCGAATAGGGTAGGGGATGTAGACATAGTCATTGATGACTCTGCAGTGAGATGATTTTCAACACTAAATTAATATACATGTGAAAACAAAATGAAGATTATTCAGGCGCGAGCAGCCCTCCAGGGAAGATTCTATGGCTAGTCAATTTTGCATCTCGAGTTGAAGGTGTGCCGTATCCTTGCATAAAAGATTGTTTAATTCGTATCCATGGCTTGATTAAGGGGCAGATTTACGTATAATGCGCGGGCCTGTCTTAATCGACGGCTGGCTCAATACGAGCCTGGCAGTGAAGCTACTGTCGACAATGTTCCCAATTGGGGAACTATGTATGAACGATTACACTCCCCCATCAATCGTAATGGGTGTGAGTAGTGATTTTTTTCGTCTATAAAATAATTGGAGCTATGGTCTCATGCAGAGCCAAAGAATCCGTATCCGTCTTAAAGCGTTTGATCATCGTCTGATTGATCAATCAACTGCGGAAATCGTCGAGACTGCTAAGCGCACTGGTGCGCAAGTACGTGGTCCGATCCCGCTGCCGACCCGCAAAGAGCGCTTTACCGTTCTGATCTCTCCGCACGTCAACAAAGACGCGCGTGATCAGTACGAAATTCGCACTCACAAGCGTCTGGTTGACATCGTTGAGCCAACTGAGAAAACCGTTGATGCTCTGATGCGTCTGGATCTGGCTGCTGGTGTTGACGTGCAGATCAGCCTGGGTTAATCAGGTCATTGACGATTGAGAGGTTGAAACAATGATTGGTTTAGTCGGTAAAAAATTGGGTATGACCCGTATCTTCACTGAAGACGGCGTTTCTATCCCAGTAACCGTGATCGAAGTAGAAGCAAACCGTGTTACTCAGGTCAAAGACCTGGCTAACGATGGCTACCGTGCTGTTCAAGTTACCACTGGCGCTAAAAAAGCTAGCCGTGTAACTAAGCCGGAAGCTGGTCACTTCGCTAAAGCTGGCGTAGAAGCTGGCCGTGGCCTTTGGGAATTCCGTCTTGCAGAAGGCGAAGAGTTCACTGTAGGTCAAGACGTTAGCGTTGAGCTGTTTGCTGAAGTTAAAAAAGTTGACGTAACTGGCACCTCTAAAGGTAAAGGTTTCGCAGGTACCGTTAAGCGCTGGAACTTCCGTACCCAGGACGCTACACACGGTAACTCCTTGTCTCACCGCGTTCCGGGTTCTATCGGTCAGAACCAGACTCCGGGCAAAGTGTTCAAAGGCAAGAAAATGGCAGGCCAACTGGGCAACGAACGTGTAACTGTTCAGAGCCTGGATGTAGTACGCGTTGACGCTGAGCGCAACCTGCTGCTGGTTAAGGGTGCAGTTCCGGGTGCAACCGGTAGCGACCTTATTGTTAAACCAGCTGTGAAGGCGTGAGGAGATAGCAATGGAATTAGTATTGAAAGACGCGCAAAGCGCGCTGACTGTTTCCGAAACTACCTTCGGTCGTGATTTTAACGAAGCGCTGGTACACCAGGTTGTTGTTGCTTATGCAGCTGGTGCCCGTCAAGGTACTCGTGCTCAGAAGACTCGTGCTGAAGTAACTGGTTCCGGCAAAAAGCCGTGGCGCCAGAAAGGTACCGGCCGTGCGCGTTCAGGTTCTATCAAGAGCCCGATCTGGCGTTCCGGTGGCGTAACCTTCGCTGCTCGCCCGCAGGACCACAGTCAAAAAGTTAACAAAAAGATGTACCGCGGAGCGCTGAAAAGCATTCTGTCCGAACTGGTACGTCAGGATCGTCTGATCGTTGTCGAACAGTTCTCTGTTGAAGCGCCTAAAACTAAGCTGCTTGCTCAGAAACTGAAAGACATGGCCCTGGAAGATGTGCTGATCGTAACTGGCGAACTGGATGAGAATCTGTTCCTGGCTGCGCGTAACCTGCATAAGGTTGACGTGCGCGACGCAGCAACAATCGATCCAGTTAGCCTGATCGCCTTCGACAAAGTCGTTATGACTGCTGATGCAGTTAAGCAAGTTGAGGAGATGCTGGCATGATCCGTGAAGAACGTCTGCTGAAAGTACTGCGCGCGCCGCACGTATCTGAAAAAGCATCTATGGCGATGGAAAAAACTAATACCATCGTTCTCAAAGTTGCAAAAGACGCGACCAAAGCAGAGATCGTTGCTGCTGTTGAGAAACTGTTCGAAGTTGAAGTTAAAGGCGTTAATACCTTGCTTGTTAAAGGTAAAACTAAGCGTCATGGACAGCGTATCGGTCGTCGTAGCGACTGGAAAAAAGCTTACGTCACCCTGAAGGAAGGCCAGAATCTGGACTTCGTCGGCGGCGCTGAGTAAGTCGGAGGAGAAAAACAATGGCAGTTGTTAAATGTAAACCGACATCTCCGGGTCGTCGCCACGTAGTTAAAGTGGTCAACCCTGAGCTGCATAAGGGCAAACCATTTGCTCCGCTGGTTGAAAAAAACAGCAAATCCGGTGGCCGCAACAACAATGGTCGTATCACTACTCGTCACATCGGTGGTGGTCACAAGCAGGCTTATCGTATTGTTGACTTTAAACGCAACAAAGATGGTATCCCGGCAGTTGTTGAACGTCTTGAGTACGATCCGAACCGTTCTGCGAATATCGCACTGGTTCTGTACAAAGATGGCGAACGCCGTTACATCCTGGCCCCTAAAGGCCTGAAAGCTGGCGACCAGATTCAATCTGGCGTTGATGCTGCAATCAAAGCAGGTAACACCCTGCCGATGCGCAATATCCCGGTTGGTTCTACCGTTCATAACGTAGAAATGAAACCAGGTAAAGGCGGTCAGCTTGCACGTTCTGCTGGTACCTATGTGCAGATCGTTGCACGTGATGGTGCTTACGTTACCCTGCGTCTGCGTTCTGGTGAAATGCGTAAAGTCGAAGCTGACTGCCGTGCAACCATGGGCGAAGTCGGTAACTCTGAGCATATGCTCCGCGTTCTGGGTAAAGCAGGTGCTGCACGCTGGCGTGGTGTTCGTCCTACCGTTCGCGGTACTGCGATGAACCCAGTCGACCACCCACATGGTGGTGGTGAAGGTCGTAACTTTGGTAAGCACCCGGTAACTCCGTGGGGCGTTCAGACCAAAGGTAAGAAGACCCGCAGCAACAAGCGTACTGATAAATTCATCGTACGTCGCCGTAGCAAATAATTTTAGAGGATAAGCCATGCCACGTTCTCTCAAGAAAGGTCCTTTTATTGACCTGCACTTGCTGAAGAAGGTAGAGAAAGCGGTGGAAAGCGGTGACAAGAAGCCCCTGCGCACTTGGTCCCGTCGTTCAACGATCTTTCCTAACATGATCGGTTTGACCATCGCTGTCCATAATGGTCGTCAGCATGTTCCGGTATTTGTTTCCGACGAAATGGTCGGTCACAAACTGGGTGAATTTGCACCGACACGTACTTATCGCGGCCATGCTGCTGATAAAAAAGCCAAGAAGAAATAAGTAGGAGGAAGAGATGGAAACTTTAGCTCAACATCGCCACGCTCGTTCTTCTGCTCAAAAGGTTCGCCTTGTTGCAGACCTTATTCGCGGTAAGAAAGTGTCGCAGGCACTGGAAATTTTGACCTTCACCAACAAGAAAGCTGCGGTATTGGTCAAGAAAGTTCTGGAATCTGCCATTGCTAACGCTGAACACAACGATGGCGCTGACATTGACGATCTGAAAGTCGCGAAAATCTTCGTAGACGCAGGCCCAAGCATGAAGCGCATTATGCCGCGTGCAAAAGGTCGTGCAGATCGCATCCTGAAGCGCACCAGCCACATTACTGTGGTTGTGTCCGATCGCTGAGACTCTGGAGACTAGCAATGGGTCAGAAAGTACATCCTAATGGTATTCGCCTGGGTATTGTAAAACCTTGGAACTCTACTTGGTTTGCGAACACCAAAGAATTCGCTGACAACCTGGACAGCGATTTTAAAGTTCGTCAGTACCTGACAAAGGAACTGGCGAAGGCGTCTGTATCTCGTATCGTTATCGAGCGTCCAGCTAAGAGCATCCGTGTGACTATTCACACTGCTCGCCCTGGCATCGTAATCGGTAAGAAAGGCGAAGACGTAGAAAAACTGCGCAAGGTCGTAGCGGATATCGCTGGCGTTCCTGCACAGATCAATATCGCCGAAGTTCGTAAGCCTGAACTGGACGCAAAATTGGTTGCTGATAGCATCACTTCACAGCTGGAACGTCGTGTTATGTTCCGTCGTGCTATGAAGCGTGCTGTACAGAATGCCATGCGTCTGGGCGCTAAAGGTATCAAAGTTGAAGTTAGCGGCCGTCTGGGCGGCGCCGAGATCGCACGTACCGAATGGTACCGTGAAGGTCGCGTGCCGTTGCACACTCTGCGTGCTGACATTGACTACAACACCTCTGAAGCGCACACCACTTATGGTGTAATTGGCGTTAAAGTGTGGATCTTTAAAGGTGAGATCCTGGGTGGGATGGCTGCTGTTGAACAACCGGAAAAACCGGCTGCTCAACCTAAAAAGCAGCAGCGTAAAGGCCGTAAGTAAGGAGAGTCGCTGTGTTACAACCAAAGCGTACAAAATTCCGTAAAGTGCACAAAGGCCGCAACCGTGGTCTGGCTGCTGGTACGGATGTTAGCTTCGGCACTTTCGGTCTGAAAGCTGTTGGCCGTGGTCGTCTGACTGCACGTCAGATCGAAGCAGCACGTCGTGCAATGACCCGTGCAGTTAAGCGTCAGGGTAAGATCTGGATCCGTGTATTCCCGGACAAACCGATCACCGAAAAGCCGCTTGAAGTGCGTATGGGTAAAGGTAAAGGCAACGTAGAGTATTGGGTTGCCTTGATTCAGCCTGGCAAAGTCCTGTATGAAATGGACGGCGTACCAGAAGAGCTGGCCCGTGAAGCATTCAAGCTGGCAGCAGCGAAACTGCCGATTAAAACCACCTTTGTAACTAAGACGGTGATGTAATGAAAGCAAAAGAGCTGCGTGAAAAGAGTGTTGAAGAGCTGAACACCGAGCTGCTGAATTTGCTGCGTGAGCAGTTCAATCTGCGTATGCAAGCAGCAAGTGGCCAGCTGCAACAGACTCACCTGCTGAAGCAAGTGCGTCGTGATGTTGCACGTGTTAAGACTTTATTGACTCAGAAGGCGGGTGCGTAATGACCGATAAAATCCGTACTCTGCAAGGTCGCGTTGTTAGTGACAAAATGGAGAAATCCATTGTTGTTGCTATCGAACGTGTGGTGAAACACCCGATTTACGGTAAATTCATCAAACGTACGACCAAACTGCACGTACATGACGAGAACAATGAATGTGGTATCGGTGACGTGGTTGAAATCCGCGAATGCCGTCCACTGTCTAAGACTAAGTCTTGGACGCTTGTTCGCGTTGTAGATAAAGCTGTTCTGTAATACAGTGAGCTTTGTCTAACGAATAAACGGCTCAGTAAATGAGCCGTTTATTTTTTCTACCCATATTCAGGAACCGGTGTTATAATGCCGCGCCCTCGTTTATGGGGCTTTTTAACGACCTAATTATGGGTCCCGAAGTAGTAGTTGACATTAGCGGAGCACTGAAATGATCCAAGAACAGACTATGCTGACCGTAGCCGACAACTCCGGCGCGCGTCGCGTAATGTGTATCAAGGTTCTGGGTGGCTCGCACCGTCGCTACGCAGGCGTCGGCGACATCATCAAAATTACCATCAAGGAAGCAATTCCTCGTGGTAAGGTGAAGAAAGGCGATGTCCTGAAAGCGGTAGTGGTGCGCACCAGGAAGGGTGTTCGTCGCCCGGACGGTTCTGTCATTCGCTTCGATGGTAATGCATGCGTTATTTTAAACAATAACAGCGAGCAACCAATCGGCACGCGTATTTTTGGGCCGGTAACTCGTGAACTGCGTAATGAGAAGTTCATGAAAATTATCTCTCTGGCACCAGAAGTACTCTAAGGAGCGAATCATGGCAGCTAAAATCCGTCGTGATGACGAAGTTATCGTGTTAACCGGTAAAGATAAAGGTAAGCGCGGTAAAGTTAAGAATGTCTTGTCTTCCGGCAAGCTTATTGTTGAAGGTATTAACCTGGTTAAGAAACATCAGAAGCCGGTTCCGGCCCTGAACCAACCAGGTGGCATCGTTGAAAAAGAAGCTGCTATTCAAGTTTCTAACGTTGCACTCTTCAATGCGGCAACCGGCAAGGCTGACCGTGTAGGCTTTAGATTCGAAGAGGGCAAAAAAGTCCGTTTCTTCAAATCTAATAGCGAAACTATCAAGTAATTTGGAGTAGTACGATGGCGAAACTGCATGATTACTACAAAGACGAAGTAGTTACAAAACTCATGAGTGAGTTTAACTACAATTCTGTCATGCAAGTCCCTCGGGTCGAGAAGATCACCCTGAACATGGGTGTGGGTGAAGCGATCGCTGACAAGAAACTGCTGGATAATGCAGCAGCTGACTTGACAGCAATCTCCGGTCAAAAACCGTTGATCACCAAAGCACGCAAATCAGTTGCAGGCTTCAAAATCCGTCAGGGCTATCCGATCGGCTGTAAAGTAACTCTGCGTGGCGAACGCATGTGGGAGTTTCTTGAGCGCCTGATCACCATTGCTGTACCACGTATCCGTGACTTCCGTGGCTTGTCCGCTAAGTCATTCGATGGCCGTGGTAACTACAGCATGGGTGTCCGTGAGCAGATCATCTTCCCAGAAATCGACTATGACAAAGTCGATCGCGTTCGTGGTTTGGATATTACCATTACCACTACTGCGAAATCTGATGATGAAGGCCGTGCTCTGCTGGCAGCCTTTAACTTCCCATTCCGTAAGTAAGGTAGGGTTACTAATGGCTAAGCAATCGATGAAAGCACGCGAAGTCGTTCGCGTGAAACTGGCCGACAAATACCGCGCTAAACGCGAGGAATTGAAAGCTATCATCTCTGGTGTGAACTCATCCGACGAAGAACGTTGGGATGCTGTTCTTAAGCTGCAGTCTCTGCCGCGTGATTCCAGCCCGTCCCGTCAGCGTAACCGCTGCCGCCAAACTGGTCGTCCGCATGGTTATGTGGGCAAATTCGGGTTGAGCCGTATCAAGCTTCGTGAAGCCGCTATGCGCGGTGAAGTACCTGGCTTGAAGAAGGCTAGCTGGTAATATCCAATTGAATCACGGGAGTAAAGACAGATGAGCATGCAAGATCCGATCGCGGATATGCTGACCCGTATCCGTAACGGTCAAGCCGCGAATAAAGTTGCGGTCACCATGCCTTCCTCCAAGCTGAAATTGGCAATTGCCAACGTGCTGAAAGAAGAAGGCTATATTGAAGATTTTAAAATCGAAGGCGACATCAAGCCTGAACTGGAACTGACTCTTAAGTATTTCCAGGGCAAGGCTGTGGTAGAGAGCATTCAGCGAGTCAGCCGCCCAGGTCTGCGCATCTATAAGAAAAAAGATGAGCTGCCTAAAGTTATGGCCGGTATGGGTATTGCTGTCGTTTCTACCTCGAAAGGTGTTATGACTGATCGTGCAGCGCGCCAAGCTGGTCTTGGTGGCGAAATTATCTGCTACGTAGCCTAATTGGAGGAATAAAATGTCTCGTGTTGCTAAAGCACCGGTCGTTATTCCTGCTGGCGTAGAGGTAAAACTCAACGGTCAGGTTATTTCGATCAAAGGTAAGAACGGCGAGCTGACTCGTACAATCAACGATGCTGTTGAAGTTAAACACGCTGATAATGCACTGACTTTCGCTCCGCGCGAAGGTTTTGCTAACGCGTGGGCCCAAGCGGGTACCACTCGTGCGCTGTTAAATGCAATGGTTATCGGTGTTACCGAAGGCTTCACTAAGAAGCTGCAGCTGGTTGGTGTAGGTTATCGTGCAGCAGTTAAAGGCAATGCGGTGAGTTTGGCCCTAGGCTTCTCTCATCCTGTTGAACATGCTCTGCCAGCGGGAATCACTGCTGAATGTCCAACTCAAACTGAAATCGTGCTGAAAGGTGCTGATAAGCAGATGATTGGACAAGTGGCTGCTGATCTTCGCGCCTACCGTCGTCCTGAGCCTTATAAAGGCAAGGGTGTTCGTTACGCCGACGAAGTCGTGCGTACCAAAGAGGCTAAGAAGAAGTAAGGTAACACTATGGATAAGAAATCTGCTCGTATCCGTCGTGCGACCCGCGCACGTCACAAGCTCAAAGAACTGGGTGCGACTCGTCTGGTGATTCACCGCACGCCTCGTCATATTTATGCACAGGTTATCGCACCAAACGGTTCAGAAGTCCTGGTAGCTGCATCTACTGTAGAGAAAGCTATCGCTGAGCAACTGAAGTACACTGGAAATAAAGACGCCGCTACAGCTGTGGGTAAAGCTGTTGCAGAGCGCGCACTGGAAAAAGGTATTACGAAAGTATCCTTTGACCGTGCTGGTTTCCAATATCATGGTCGTGTCCAGGCACTGGCAGATGCTGCCCGTGATGCTGGCCTTCAGTTCTAAGGTAGAGGTGTAAGATGGCTCACATCGAAAAACAAGCTGGCGAACTGCAGGAAAAGCTGATCGCGGTAAATCGCGTATCTAAAACCGTAAAAGGTGGTCGTATTTTCTCCTTCACTGCTCTGACAGTGGTTGGCGATGGTAACGGTCGCATTGGTTTTGGTTACGGAAAAGCGCGTGAAGTTCCAGCAGCTATCCAGAAAGCGATGGAAAAAGCCCGTCGCAACATGATTAACGTCGCGCTGAATCACGGCACCCTGCAGCACCCTGTTAAAGGTGTGCACACAGGATCTCGTGTGTTCATGCAGCCGGCTTCCCAGGGTACCGGTATTATTGCCGGCGGTGCAATGCGCGCCGTTCTGGAAGTCGCTGGAGTTCATAACGTTTTGGCTAAAGCATATGGTTCCACCAACCCGATTAACGTGGTTCGTGCAACTATTGATGGCCTGGCGAATATGAAATCTCCGGAAATGGTCGCTGCCAAGCGTGGTAAATCCGTTGAAGAAATTCTGGGGTAATTGACCATGGCAAAGACTATTAAAATTACACAAACCCGCAGTGCGATCGGTCGTTTGCCGAAACACAAGGCAACGCTGCTTGGCCTGGGTCTGCGTCGTATTGGCCACACCGTAGAGCGCGAGGATACTCCTGCTGTACGTGGTATGGTCAACGCGGTTTCCTACATGGTTAAAGTTGAGGAGTAAGAGATGCGTTTAAATACTCTGTCTCCGGCCGAAGGGTCTAAGCACGCTTCCAAGCGTCTGGGTCGTGGTATCGGTTCTGGTCTCGGCAAAACCGGCGGTCGTGGTCACAAAGGTCAGAACTCTCGTTCTGGCGGTGGCGTACGTCGTGGGTTCGAAGGTGGCCAGATGCCGTTGTACCGTCGTCTGCCGAAATTCGGTTTCACCTCTCGCAAAGCAATGATCACTGGTGAGATTCGTCTTTCCGATCTGGCGAAAGTTGAAGGCGACGTAGTTGACCTGAACACGCTGAAAGCAGCAAACATTATCGGTATCCAGATTGAGTTCGCGAAAGTGATTCTGTCTGGCGAGGTTTCTCGTCCGGTAACTGTTCGCGGCCTGCGTGTCACTAAAGGCGCTCGTGCTGCTATCGAAGCTGCTGGCGGTAAAATCGAGGAATAAGTAGCAGATGGCAAAGCAACCGGGATTAGATTTTCAAAGTGCTAAAGGCGGGTTTGGCGAGCTGAAACGCAGACTGATGTTTGTTATCGGTGCGCTGATTGTGTTCCGTATTGGCTCTTTTATTCCGATCCCTGGTATTGATGCCGCTGTACTTGCCAAACTGCTTGAGCAACAGCGAGGCACTATCATTGAAATGTTTAACATGTTCTCTGGTGGTGCTCTCAGCCGTGCTTCTATCTTTGCATTGGGTATCATGCCGTATATTTCGGCATCGATTATTATCCAGCTTCTAACGGTGGTTCATCCAGCGTTAGCAGAGTTGAAGAAAGAAGGGGAGTCTGGTCGTCGTAAGATCAGCCAGTACACCCGTTACGGCACCCTGGTGCTGGCAATATTCCAGTCAATCGGTATTGCTACCGGTTTACCGAATATGCCTGGTATGCAAGGCTTGGTGTTAAACCCAGGCTTTGCATTCTACTTCACAGCTGTTGTGAGCCTTGTCACGGGAACTATGTTCCTTATGTGGCTAGGTGAACAGATTACTGAACGTGGTATCGGAAACGGTATCTCAATCATAATCTTCGCTGGTATTGTTGCGGGTTTGCCGCCGGCCGTTGGCCATACTATCGAACAAGCAAGGCAAGGCGACCTGCACTTCCTTCTGTTGCTGTTGGTTGCAGTACTAGTATTCGCAGTGACCTTCTTCGTTGTTTTTGTTGAACGTGGTCAACGCCGCATTGTGGTAAACTACGCAAAACGTCAACAGGGTCGTCGTGTCTATGCTGCGCAGAGCACGCATTTACCGCTGAAAGTGAATATGGCTGGTGTTATTCCAGCAATTTTTGCTTCCAGTATTATTCTGTTCCCGGCAACGATTGCATCGTGGTTTGGGGGTGGTACCGGTTGGAACTGGCTGACTACAATTTCGCTGTATTTGCAGCCTGGGCAACCGCTTTATGTGTTACTCTATGCGTCTGCAATCATCTTCTTCTGTTTCTTCTACACAGCGTTGGTTTTCAACCCTCGTGAAACAGCAGATAACCTGAAGAAGTCCGGTGCATTTGTACCAGGAATTCGTCCGGGAGAACAAACGGCGAAGTATATTGATAAAGTGATGACCCGCCTGACCTTGGTTGGTGCGTTGTACATTACCTTTATCTGCCTAATCCCGGAGTTCATGCGTGACGCAATGAAAGTGCCTTTCTACTTCGGTGGAACCTCGCTGCTCATTGTTGTCGTGGTTATCATGGACTTTATGGCTCAAGTGCAAACTCTGATGATGTCTAGTCAGTACGAGTCTGCATTGAAGAAAGCGAATCTGAAAGGCTACGGCCGTTAATAGTCGCTTGAGAAGTTACGGAGAGTAAAAATGAAAGTTCGTGCTTCCGTCAAGAAATTATGTCGTAACTGCAAAATCGTTAAGCGTGACGGTGTTATTCGCGTGATTTGCAGCGCCGAACCGAAGCATAAACAGCGTCAAGGCTGATTATCTCGTATATTTTTCTTGCAAAGTTGGGTTGAGCTGGCTAGATTAGCCAGCCAATCTTTTGTATGTCTATGCGTTTCCATTTGAGTATCCTGAAAACGGGCTTTTCGGTATGGGACGCATAATCTAAATAGTAGGAGTGCATAGTGGCCCGTATAGCAGGCATTAACATTCCTGATCAAAAACATACCGTGATCGCTTTAACTTCGATCTATGGTGTAGGCAAGACTCGTTCAAAGGCCATTTGTGCTGCGGCGGGTATCGCTGAAGATGTTAAGATCAGAGAGCTGTCTGAAGAACAAATCGACACGCTGCGTGACGAAGTTGCCAAATTTGTCGTTGAAGGTGATCTACGCCGTGAAGTGAGTATGAGCATCAAGCGTCTGATGGACCTTGGTTGCTATCGCGGTTTGCGTCATCGTCGTGGTCTGCCAGTACGCGGTCAGCGTACGAAGACCAACGCACGTACCCGTAAGGGTCCGCGCAAACCGATCAAGAAATAATCGGGGTGATTGAATAATGGCAAAGGCACCAGTTCGTGCACGTAAGCGTGTAAGAAAACAAGTCTCTGACGGCGTGGCTCATGTCCATGCTTCTTTCAACAACACAATCGTTACTATTACTGATCGTCAGGGTAATGCATTGGGTTGGGCAACTGCCGGTGGTTCCGGTTTCCGTGGCTCTCGCAAGTCCACTCCGTTCGCAGCTCAGGTTGCAGCAGAGCGTTGCGCAGAAGCTGTGAAAGAATACGGTATCAAGAACCTTGAAGTTATGGTTAAGGGACCGGGTCCAGGCCGCGAATCTACTATTCGTGCTCTGAACGCCGCTGGTTTCCGCATCACTAATATTACTGATGTGACTCCGATCCCTCACAACGGTTGTCGTCCGCCGAAAAAACGTCGCGTATAACGCTCGTTTTTAGGAATGTTGGAGAAAGAAAATGGCAAGATATTTGGGTCCTAAGCTCAAGCTGAGCCGTCGCGAGGGCACAGACCTGTTCCTGAAGTCTGGTGTTCGCGCGATCGATACCAAGTGTAAAATTGAACAAGCTCCTGGCCAGCACGGTGCGCGTAAACCGCGTCTGTCTGACTATGGTGTGCAGTTGCGTGAAAAGCAAAAAGTTCGCCGCATGTTCGGTGTTCTGGAGCGTCAGTTCCGTAACTACTATAAAGAAGCAGCACGTCTGAAAGGCAACACCGGTGAAAACCTGTTGGTTCTGCTTGAAGGTCGTCTGGACAACGTTGTCTACCGTATGGGCTTTGGCGCTACTCGTGCAGAATCACGTCAGTTAGTTAGCCATAAAGCAGTTATGGTAAATGGTCGCGTTGTTAACATCGCTTCTTATCAGGTAACTCCGAATGACGTAGTTAGCATCCGTGAGAAAGCCAAAAAGCAATCTCGCGTGAAGGCCGCTCTGGAGCTGGCTGAACAGCGTGAAAAGCCAACCTGGCTGGAAGTTGATGCTGCTAAGATGGAAGGTGTGTTCAAGCGTAAGCCTGAGCGTACTGATCTGTCTGCGGACATTAACGAACACCTGATCGTCGAGCTTTACTCCAAGTAAAGCTTAGTACCAAAGAGAGGACACAATGCAGGGTTCTGTGACAGAGTTTCTAAAACCGCGCCTGGTAGATATCGAGCAAGTGAGTTCGACGCACGCCAAGGTGACCCTTGAGCCTTTAGAGCGTGGCTTTGGCCATACTCTTGGTAATGCACTGCGCCGTATTCTGCTCTCATCGATGCCGGGTTGCGCGGTGACAGAGGTTGAGATTGATGGTGTACTACACGAGTACAGCACCAAAGAAGGCGTTCAGGAGGATATCCTGGAAATCCTGCTCAACCTGAAAGGGCTGGCGGTGAGAGTTCAAGGTAAAGATGATGTTATTCTTACTCTGAATAAGTCTGGCATTGGCCCTGTGACTGCAGCCGATATCACCCATGATGGTGATGTCGAAATCGTCAAGCCGCAACATGTGATCTGCCACCTGACTGATGAGAACGCATCTATTAGTATGCGTATCAAAGTTCAGCGCGGTCGCGGTTATGTGCCGGCCTCTGCCCGAATTCATTCGGAAGAAGATGAGCGCCCAATTGGTCGTCTGCTGGTCGACGCCTGCTACAGCCCTGTAGAGCGAATTGCCTACAATGTTGAAGCTGCGCGTGTAGAACAGCGTACTGACTTGGATAAGCTGGTCATCGAAATGGAAACCAACGGTACAATCGATCCTGAAGAGGCGATTCGTCGTGCGGCAACCATTCTGGCTGAACAACTTGAAGCTTTCGTTGACTTACGTGATGTTCGTCAACCAGAAGTTAAAGAAGAGAAACCAGAGTTCGATCCGATCCTGCTGCGCCCTGTTGACGATCTGGAATTGACTGTCCGCTCTGCTAACTGCCTTAAGGCAGAAGCTATCCACTATATCGGTGATCTGGTACAGCGTACCGAAGTTGAGCTGCTCAAAACGCCTAACTTGGGTAAAAAATCTCTTACCGAGATTAAAGACGTGCTGGCTTCCCGTGGTTTGTCTCTGGGCATGCGCCTGGAAAACTGGCCACCGGCAAGCATCGCTGACGAGTAACCGGATCACAGGTTAAGGTTTTACTGAGAAGGATAAGGTCATGCGCCATCGTAAGAGTGGTCGTCAACTGAACCGCAACAGCAGCCATCGCCAGGCTATGTTCCGCAATATGGCAGGTTCACTGGTTCGTCATGAGATCATCAAGACGACTCTGCCTAAAGCGAAAGAGCTGCGTCGCGTAGTTGAGCCGCTGATTACTCTTGCCAAGACTGATAGCGTTGCTAATCGTCGTCTGGCATTCGCCCGTACTCGTGATAACGAGATCGTGGCAAAACTGTTTAATGAACTGGGTCCGCGTTTCGCAGCCCGTACTGGTGGTTACACTCGCATTCTTAAGTGTGGCTTCCGTGCAGGTGACAATGCTCCGATGGCTTACATCGAGCTTGTTGATCGCGCCGAGTCTCAAACAGAAGCTGCTGCAGAGTAATCTGTAGTAACGTGAAAAAACCGGGCTTGCCCGGTTTTTTTATATCTGAAATTCGCCCTCTCGTGCTTTAAAAGCATATCTTTGTTATATCCCCAGTTTTTGCAGAGTTGATTAAGTGGTTATTTGATCAATGGGCAGAACCTCATATTCTTGATGCACAACGCAAGATGAGTTTGATTCATTGCCTGGGTCAGGCAAACCTCTCGAACTCGATGATGATTCATATATCCCACTGGAATTACGGGCGGCTTGGCGTCTAATGAAAAATTCCGACTGCTTGCCTCCTGAGCTTCAACTGCGTAAGGATGCAATTGAGTTGAATGATTTGCTCAGATCGATAGATCATTGCCATCCAGAATACGTAGCTACCAGTAAGAAATTGCTATTACTTGAGTTCAAACTTCTGAATGCAGGAATGAGTACTGATTTTCTACATGGAGAGTATGCTGATAGATTGCTTCATAAATTTGATGAGGAATGATCATGTTTCGTATTGGAGAGTTGGCCAGACTGGCAGATGTGACACCCGATACCATCCGCTATTATGAAAAGCAGCAAATGATGGATCATGAAGTTAGAACTGAAGGAGGGTTTCGGCTTTATAGTGAAAGTGATTTGCAGCGCCTGAAGTTTATTCGTTATGCAAAGCAGTTAGGTTTTACGCTGGAAACTATCCGTGAACTGCTGTCGATCCGTATCGATCCTGAACATCACACCTGTCAGGAATCAAAAAGCATAGTGCAATCGAGACTCACAGAAGTTGAGTCTAAAATTAAAGAGCTTCAGCACATGCAGCGATCGTTACAGAGATTAAATGATGCATGTTGTGGTACTGCCCACAGCAGCGCATATTGTTCAATCCTTGAAGCGCTGGAGCAGGGGGCTAGCCAGCGAAAAGAATAAATTGTGATTTGTCAGATAGAGGCATAAAATCGTGCCGTTATTTTAATCAATCTGGAGTTTGTATGAGCAAGTATCAACATCAGAAAGGGATCATCAAAGATAATGCCATTGAGGCTTTGCTACACGACCCACTATTTCGTCAAAGAGTTGAGCAGAATAAGAAAGGTAAAGGGAGTTACCAACGTAATACAAAACATGGCAAACGAGGTAACTGGGAGGCCAGTGGCAAACAAGCAAATCGCTTTTTTACCACTGGCCTTCCTTTTTTCACTAACGCATTCAGATTCGTTCGTTCTGCTGTTTCAGCAGATCGCGAATTTCGCTGAGTAATACTTCTTCTTTGGTTGGTGCCGGTGGTGCTGCAGGTTCTTCTACTTTCTTACGGTTCAGTTTGTTCATCGCTTTGATCGCAAGGAAAATCGCGAAGGCAACAATCACGAAATCAAAGATATTCTGAATAAATACGCCGTAATGCATCACTACTGCTGGAATATCACCCGCAGCAGGTCTTAATGTTAAGGCGAACTGTTTAAAATCTACGCCGCCAATTAACAAACCAAGTGGCGGCATAATAATATCCGCAACTAGTGATGAAACAATTTTCCCGAATGCGGCCCCAATAATTACACCTACTGCCAAATCCACAACATTTCCGCGCATCGCAAATTCACGGAATTCTTTTAACATGCTCATTTTTCTCTCCTTGTACCGGCTGACGTTAATAAGTCTAACAAATGATGACCCGATTGCCATTACATCAGGAAATAAGAATCCCCGCTAATGCCTTAATATTAAGAGGGTTTATTGGGTAAAGAGAATTACGGGTAGAATGTTTATCTACCCGTTGAAGGTTATAAGAAGAAAGGACTTGGCTGGAATAGACGTTCCACATCGCTCACAAATTTCTTATCTGTCAGGAACATAATTACATGGTCGCCCTGTTCTATACGTAAATTGTCATTGGCGATCATGACATCGTTTCCCCTGACTACAGCACCAATTATCGTACCTGGCGGAAGCTTTATTTCATCAATAGAACGACCCACAACGCGTGAAGTACTTTCATCGCCATGGGCAACCGCTTCGATTGCTTCAGCCACTCCCCGACGTAGAGATGATACCCCTACGATATCGGCTTTACGCACATGGCCCAATAATGCTGAAATGGTGGCTTGCTGTGGTGAAATTGCAATATCAATTACGCTGCCCTGGACCAAATCGACGTAGGCTTTACGTTGGATAAGAACCATGACTTTCTTGGCACCCATACGTTTAGCCAACATAGCGGACATAATATTTGCTTCATCGTCATTGGTAACAGCGATAAACAAATCAACTTGTTCAATATGCTCTTCGGCTAACAGCTCTTGGTCCGATGCATCACCATAGAATACGATGGTGTTTTGCAGCATTTCGGCGAGTTCGGCAGCACGCTGCGGATCGCGTTCGATAAGTTTAACGCTGTAATCTTTTTCAAGACGTTGTGCCAGACCCGCACCAATATTACCGCCACCTACCAGCATAATTCGCTTATATGGTTTTTCGAGGCGCTGTAACTCACTCATTACAGCGCGAATATGTTGAGAGGCGGCAATGAAGAAGACTTCATCTCCCGCTTCAACGATAGTCGAACCTTGCGGGCGAATCGGACGGTCATGACGGAAAATCGCGGCAACGCGTGTCTCGATATGCGGCATATGTTCGCGCATAGTGGATAGTGCATTTCCGACTAACGGGCCACCGTAATAGGCTTTCACAACGGCAAGGCTTACTTTGCCTTCAGCAAAATTAACTACCTGAAGCGCGCCTGGGTATTCAATCAGTCGGTAAATATTGTCGATTACCAGCTGTTCCGGTGCGATAAGGTGATCAATTGGCACTGCTTCGGCATTGAATAAACGCTCGGCATCACGAACGTAATCAGGTGCACGAATTCGCGCGATTCGGTTTGGAGTATTAAAAAGCGAATATGCTACCTGACAGGCAATCATGTTCGTTTCATCAGAACTGGTTACTGCGACCAGCATATCGGCATCATCTGCGCCAGCTTCACGCAAAACGCGCGGATGCGAGCCGTGACCCTGCACAACGCGTAAATCGAACTTATCCTGCAAGCTGCGCAGACGATCCTGATTGGTATCAACAACAGTAATGTCGTTGTTTTCACCTACCAGGTTTTCTGCCAGTGTGCCGCCGACCTGGCCCGCACCGAGAATGATTATTTTCATTTTTTATAGCTTCATTTGAGATGAAACCTAAGACTCAGCAAACCTGAATCAGCTTTTAATTAGCTTAGCGTAAAAGAAGCCATCACCATCTTCCGGAGAAGGGAGATTCTGGATCCCAGGTATCTCTGGTGTACCTGTTTCCACCAGTTTCGCCTCTGGATGCTGCGCCAGGAATGCCGCGACTTGCAGATAGTTTTCTTCCGGCAGGATAGAACATGTAGCGTAAACCAATGTGCCACCCGATTTCAGTTTTGGCCAAATGGCTTCCAGAATTTCTTTTTGTAGTGCAGCTAATTCAGGGATGTCTCTGTCGCGACGCAACCATTTGATATCTGGATGGCGGCGAATAACACCCGTGGCTGAACACGGTGCATCAAGAAGAATGCGATCAAATTGTTGATTAGCACACCACTGCTCAGGGAAACGCCCGTCTCCTGATTTAACCTCTGCACTCATACCCAAACGTTGCAAGTTTTCGTGCACACGCTTCAGGCGCTGTTCATCAATGTCGACAGCCATCACGCGTGCTTTAGGTGCAGCTTCAAGTATATGAGTGGTTTTGCCGCCAGGTGCTGCGCACAAATCGAGGATCGCATCGCCATCTTGCGGATCCAGCAGATCAACACAACCTTGCGCTGAGGCATCCTGAACCGTCACCCAACCGTCTTCAAAACCCGGTAATGCATGAACTGGTGCAGGAGTTTCCAGGCGCACAGCATCGCGATATTGCGGATGAGCATGACCTTCCAGCCCATTTTCTGCTAATAACGCCATCCATTCTTCACGAGTATGGTGTTGGCGATTAACACGCAGCCACATAGGAGGGCGCTGGTTGTTGGCATCGACAATAGATTGCCATTGGCCCGGATAGGCTTTTTTCAGCCGTTGCAGTAACCAGCTCGGGTGTAAGGAACGGCTTTCATGTTTAGCCGCTTCAGCCATCAGCTCTTCTTGTTGACGCTGGAACTGGCGTAATACGCCGTTAATCAAACCCTTAAGTGATTGCTTCTTGATAGCAACTGCGCCTTCAACTGTTTCTGCCAGAGCGGCATGAGCAGGAATGCGGGTGTAAAGCAGCTGATAAAAACCTACCATAATCAGATAGTGGATGGTGCGTTGCTTGCCCGTCATCGGGCGAGACATCAACTTACCAATCAACCATTCCAGCTGAGGCAGAGTGCGTAATACGCCAAAGCAAAGCTCCTGAAGCAGTGCTCTATCTTTATCAGAGACTTTTTTTTGCATAGCAGGCAGGACATTGCTGAGCGATTGACCTTGTTCCACAACTTGTTCAATCGTTTGTGCGGCCATACTGCGAAGATTTAATGTTTTTTTCATACGTACGCTCTGGTTTTTCGGCGCTTAAAAACAAAAATGCCCAGGTGATTGACCTGGGCGCAAAGGATTTCTTTTCTCAGGCGAGAAGTGCACCTGGCTTAAACCATTCACTGCGAGAGTTCAGGAGATCCTGAGCAGTCATCGCTTTCTTTCCTGCTGGTTGAAGGGATTGCAGATTTAAAATCCCGTCGCCGGTTGCCACCTGAATACCCTGTTTATTGGTTTCAATGATGGTTCCAGGTGCTGCGTCAGTGAGTTGATTGATTACTGATGCTTGCCAAATTTTGACGGGTTGGCCGTCAATTTCCAGCCAACTCATTGGCCATGGGTTAAAGGCGCGGATGCAACGCTCGAGTTGTGCAGCAGATAGCGACCAGTCGATACGCGCCTCTTCCTTGCTGAGTTTCTCAGCGTACGTGACCAATTCCTCGCTCTGAACTTCTGGTGTTGCACGCCCTGTAGCCAGTTGGTTTAACGTTTCCAGTAACCCTTGAGGGCCAAGGTTTGCCAGCTTATCGTAAAGCGTTGCGCTGGTATCAGTGGCTTCAATTGGGCAGGAGAGTTTCACCAGCATATCGCCCGTATCCAGGCCCACGTCCATTTGCATAATGGTCACGCCAGTTTCGGCATCACCAGCCCATAACGAACGCTGGATAGGTGCTGCACCACGCCAGCGTGGCAGCAGCGAGCCATGAACATTAATACATCCCAGGCGTGGCATATCCAGAACCGCTTTTGGCAGAATTAAACCATAAGCTACAACCACCATGACATCGGCGTTCAAACTAGAAACCAGTTCCTGATTTTCGGCCGGACGCAAAGAAGCTGGTTGAAATACAGGGAGATCCCTTTCAGTCGCCAGTACTTTAACTGGGCTTGGCATTAACTTTTTGCCACGCCCAGCAGGCCTGTCGGGTTGTGTGAATACGCCAACTACCTGGTGCTGAGAAGACAACAGCGCGTCAAGATGACGCGCTGCGAAGTCAGGAGTGCCAGCGAAAATAATACGCAGTGAATCAGACACATTATTCCCTTGTGTGATGGATTAGGCGCTCTTATTCAGACGAGCCATTTTTTCCAGTTTCTGTCGAATACGCTGACGCTTCAACGGGGAAAGGTAATCAACGAAGAGTTTACCAACCAGGTGATCCATCTCGTGTTGAATACAAATGGCAAGCAGGCCATCCGCTTCCAGTTCGTATGGCTTACCTTCACGGTCCAGAGCGCGGATTTTGACTCTTTCCGCTCGCGGAACAAGAGCACGTTGTTCTGGAATGGACAGGCAACCCTCTTCGATACCAGTATCGCCGCTTTTCTCCAGCAACTCAGGGTTAATCAAAACCAGGCGTTCGTCGCGGTTTTCAGAAACATCAATCACAATGATACGTTGATGGATATCCACCTGTGTTGCTGCAAGGCCAATACCTTCCTCTGCGTACATTGTCTCGAACATATCATCGACAATCCGCTGAATCTCAGCATTCACCTCTTTGACCGGAGCCGCCACAGTGCGAAGGCGCTCGTCCGGAAAATGTAATACCTGCAAAACTGACATAAATATCCAGAGCTGTGTTCAATTGATAGAAAGATTATTACCTCTATTCTAGACATTTCCCCGCCTGATTGACAGCATCAGTGACCAATCGCAAGGATTGCTTTTATAGCTTATGGCAGGAGGAAGATATGCCACCAAAGGAGATATGGCTACGCTTGATGGCTGTTCAAAGTCTCAGTGGAGATAAGCTATTAAAAATTGCCCATTTCTTACTAAACGAGCCGGAATGCACGGTCACTCATCTATCAAACTCTGGCTTATCTGCCCTGCAGATTTCATATTTTCTGGAATTTAGTGAAAAAGAGCTGGAAGCTTCACTTTGCTGGCTTGAGCAACCCCGTCACCATCTTCTTACTGCCGATAGTGCCAATTATCCCGAGCAGTTGCGGGCAATAGATTGCTACCCGGCAGCGCTATTTGTTGCAGGTGATATTGAGCTTCTTGCCAGTAACCAATTAGCCGTAGTCGGTAACCGTAACCTTTCTCTTTATGGCGAACGGTGGTGCCGAATGTTTTGTGAGCCATTAGCTACTGCGGGATTAACGATAACGAGTGGTTTGGCTTTAGGTATTGATGCTGTAGCGCATCGCGCAGCATTAAACGTACATGGAAAAACAGTAGCTGTTTTAGGAAACGGGCTGGCAAATCTTTACCCTAAACGCCATAAACAATTGGGTGAGCAGATTATTGCTGAGGGTGGTGCCATTATCTCTGAGTTTCCACTGAATACCACCCCATATCCGGGTAATTTTCCACGCAGAAATCGCATTATCAGCGGCTTGAGTCGGGCTGTTTTTGTCGTGGAGGCAAGTGAGCGCAGCGGCTCTTTGGTGACTGCGCGATATGCTCTTGAACAAGGGCGGGAGCTTTTTGCATTACCGGGAGCAATTGGCAGCCCAGGGAGTGAAGGCCCCCACTTTCTCATCAAGCAAGGCGCTACTTTAGTCAGTCATCCCTCAGACATACTTGAGCATCTGGAAAATGAACTGCAATGGCTTCCCTCTATCCCCAAGGCCTTAATATATTCACACAATGAAGGGGATCGAACATTGCCATTTCCTGAGCTGTTGGCTAACGTAGGAGATGAGGTTACACCTGTTGACGTCGTCGCTGAACGTGCCGGCCAACCTGTGCCAGTTACGGTAGCCCAGCTACTCGAACTGGAGTTAGCAGGATGGATCGCAGCTGTACCCGGCGGCTATGTCCGATTGAGGAGGGCATGCCATGTTCGACGTACTAATGTACTTATTTGAAACCTACATCCACAACGAAGTGGAAATGCGAGTTGATCAAGATAAATTGACGCGTGATCTCGCCGATGCTGGTTTTGATCACGAAGACATTTATAACGCTCTTGTATGGCTTGAAAAGTTGGCGGACTATCAGGAAGGTCTGACTGAACCCATGCAACTAGCTGCTGATCCACTTTCTATGCGTATGTATACCGCAGAGGAATGCCAGCGACTTGATGCAACTTGTCGGGGGTTTTTACTATTTCTGGAACAGATTCAGGTGCTGAACCTCGAAACCCGTGAAATGGTCATTGAACGAGTATTAGCGTTAGACACCGCTGAGTTCGAACTGGAAGACTTAAAGTGGGTGGTGCTAATGGTACTGTTCAACATTCCGGGGTGCGAAAATGCATATCAGCAAATGGAAGAATTACTCTTCGAAGTAAATGAAGGTATGCTGCATTAAATTAAAGCCGCGGCATGAGATGTTATGACCAAATCAGCACTGTTCACTGTGCCTAAAAATGAACCCTGTCCCCAATGTGGGGCAGGGTTAGTCATTCGTTCTGGTAAACACGGCCCTTTTCTTGGCTGTTCCCATTACCCGGAATGTGATTATGTTCGCCCGCTAAAAAGCCTGGCTGATGGCCATGTGGTTAAAGTACTTGAAGGTCAACACTGTCCTGTATGCCAGGAAAATCTGGTATTACGCCAGGGGCGTTTCGGCATGTTCATTGGTTGTAGCAATTATCCAGCTTGTGATCACACCGAAGTTATCGACAAACCCGATGAAACTGCAATCAATTGCCCGCAATGCCAGAAAGGTAAATTAGTCCAAAGACGCTCTCGATTTGGTAAAACCTTTTGGTCATGCGATAGCTATCCGACCTGTCAATTCGTCATTAATAGCAAACCGGTGGCAGGCGAATGCCCTGCGTGTCACTATCCGTTAATCATCGAAAAGAAAACGGCACAGGGATTGAAACAATTCTGTGCCAGCAAACAATGTGGAAAGCCGGTAACGGTGGAATAAAGCTTGTGAAGACAAACCTGCAAACAGAGCAACTCCAAGAGATCGTTGCCGCCCTAAAACAACAACAAGTGATCGCATATCCAACCGAAGCTGTGTTTGGCGTTGGTTGTGATCCTGACAGTGAGCTGGCAGTTACGCGTTTACTAGAGTTAAAACATCGTCCCGTAGATAAAGGCCTTATCCTGATAGCTGCGAGTTTCGAGCAACTTGTTCCTTATATAGATAGCTCCGTGCTTTCGCAAATGCAGCGAGAAACCGTATTCTCTTGTTGGCCAGGACCTGTGACTTTTGTTTTCCCTGCTCTTCCTTCAACGCCGCGCTGGCTAACGGGTCGATTTGATTCCTTAGCCGTGAGGGTCACTGATCATCCATTGGTTCGTGATTTATGCCTGGTTTTTGGAAAACCTTTGGTTTCTACCAGTGCCAATTTATCTGGTTTGCCACCTTGTCGTACGGCTGATGAAGTCTTGGCTCAATTTGGTGACGGCTTCCCGGTTCTGCGTGGCGATACCGGAGGCAGGTTGAATCCATCTGAAATTCGTGATGCTTTGACCGGCGAACTTTTCCGCCAGGGGTAATTAATGAACACCTTTGCCGTTTTTGGTAACCCAATTCAGCACAGCAAATCACCGCAAATTCATCAGATGTTTGCTGAGCAGTTAAAAATAGAGCATCCATATGGCCGTGTGCTGGCACCTGTTGATGCTTTTATTGAAACTCTTGAGCAATTTTTCCAGGCAGGCGGTAAAGGCGCCAATATTACGGTTCCTTTTAAAGAGCAAGCATTCGCCCGTGCTGATGAACTGACAGAGCGCGCAGCATTAGCCGGTGCGGTTAATACGCTTAAGCGCCTGGACGATGGGCGCCTGCTCGGTGATAACACCGATGGGATTGGTCTTTTAACCGATCTGGAGCGTTTATCGTTGATCAAACCAGGTCGGCGTATTTTGTTGTTGGGAGCGGGTGGCGCGGCTCGGGGAGTTTTACTACCTCTGCTCTCGCTTGATTGTTCTGTGACGATAACCAACCGGACATTTTCTCGAGCCATAGATCTCGCACTACTATTTAGCCACACTGGCAGTGTTCAGGCGTTAGAGCAGTCTGAGCTGGAGGGGCATGAGTTCGATCTTATTATTAATGCCACCTCTAGCGGAATTGCTGGTGACATTCCTGCTATTCCAGCATCGTTGCTTTCGCGCAATGTTCAGTGCTACGACATGTTCTACCAAAAGGGCGAAACCCCTTTCTTACACTGGTGCAAACAACACGGTGTTCAAAACTATGCTGATGGTTTAGGAATGCTGGTGGGTCAGGCTGCACATGCCTTTTTCCTGTGGCACGGTGTGTTACCAGAAATCGCGCCAGTAATAGAGAAGCTAAAGCAGGAAATGTCGCAGTGAACCAGTCGATCCAGTTTCCCGATCGTGAGCAATGGGACGATCAACTTCTGGCGGTCTGCTTTCCTGCATTAGTAAATGGCTTTCAGGTGATGTGCGGTATTACCGGGGAAACTATCGCCAGCCGTTATGGTGGCGATAATAAAGAATCATGGCTTGAGCTCTTTCGTCTTAATCGTTGGGATTTGGAAGACGAAGCGGAGGCGTTAATTGAAGCTGATGAACATGACAATCAAGGCTGCGTCTGGCTTTCCTGAGCAAAGTACTCATCTTTCCAGCGAACGTAGTTATTGGCTGAGTATTTTAAGCCTTCCAGTTCTTCAGCCGTAAGAGGGCGGATCTGCTTCACTGGGCTACCCAGATAAAGGAAGCCGCTCTCAAGACGTTTATTTTGCGGCACCAAACTTCCTGCCCCGATCATTACATCGTCTTCTATTACTACACCATCCAGTAAAATCGACCCCATTCCTACGAGCACGCGGTTACCGATCGTGCAGCCGTGCAGCATGACCTTATGTCCCACAGTCACATCTTCACCGATAATAAGTGGATTGCCTTCCGGGTTATAGGAAGACTTATGCGTTACATGCAACACACTCCCATCCTGAATATTGCTACGAGCACCAATAACCACATAGTTAACGTCACCACGGATAGCAACTAGTGGCCAAATACTCACATCATCGGCAATTCGCACATCACCAATCACAACACTTGAGCTATCAAGCATCACTCTTTGGCCAACTTCAGGATAGGTTTTTTGAAAAGGACGTAATACTGCAGACATAAATACCTCTGAAAGTTCTCTTCGTAGATAGACTGTGGCTGCTTTCTTAACCGATGGCAAGGAGGTAAAGCATCAAAAACAAGGCGAATTGGACATGATCGCAGCGAAAAGGGCGAAAACTAATCAGTCGGAAGAAAAGATCGAAAAAAGGGTTGTGCTATAAAAAGAGA
>NZ_LXEP01000015.1 GCF_001654835.1 Buttiauxella gaviniae ATCC 51604 | reverse complement strand
GCTTCAAATAAACAAAAAGGCCATCCTTGCGGATGGCCTTTTTGTTTTGTATTTCTAGCGAAAATAAAAGGCCACTTACGTGGCCTTTCTCTTTAAATATCAATGAATAACCTGAGACAAAAATGCACGAGTACGCTCCGACTTAGGATGAGCAAAGAACTCATTTGGTGGTGCTTGTTCCACGATCTCACCTCTATCCATAAAGATCACTCTGTCAGCCACCGTCCGCGCAAAGCCCATTTCATGCGTTACACACAACATTGTCATGCCAGACTCAGCCAGCCCAATCATGGTATCCAGCACTTCTTTAACCATTTCCGGATCCAGCGCAGAAGTGGGTTCATCAAATAGCATGATCTTAGGTTTCATACACAGTGAGCGCGCAATCGCCACACGTTGCTGTTGTCCACCAGATATTTGCCCCGGGAATTTATGCGCATGCTCTGCGATGCGTACCTTTTCCAGATAGTGCATTCCGAGAGCTTCAGCTTCTTTCTTGGGCATCTTGCGCACCCAGATCGGGGCAAGAGTGCAGTTCTGCAAAACGGTCAGGTGTGGGAAAAGGTTAAAGTGTTGGAAAACCATCCCGACCTCAGTCCTAACCTTCTCTATATTACGTAAATCATCGTTGAGTTCGGTTCCATCAACGACAATGCGCCCTTGTTGATGCTCTTCCAGGTGATTAATACAGCGTATAGTTGTTGATTTACCTGAACCGGAAGGTCCACACAGGACAATGCGCTCGCCTTGTTGCACCTTCAAATTGATATCTTTAAGTACGTGAAACTGCCCGTACCATTTATTCACATTCTCCAGCATGATCATCGCATCAGCGGGTTGCATCGTAATCTGGCTCATTTATTCATCCTCAGTGCGGTGTTCGTCCGGTGTTAAAACGTTTTTCAAGATGCTGGCTGTAGCGCGACATGCTGAAACAGAAAATCCAGTAGATGAGTGCTGCGAAGACATAGCCTTCGGTCGACATTCCAAGCCAGGCAGGATCGACAGTGGCTTGCTGTACGCTGCTAAACAGATCAAACAAACCAATAATGATCACCAGACTGGTGTCTTTGAATAGAGCAATAATGGTGTTAACCAGGCCTGGAATGACCATCTTTAATGCCTGCGGGAGGATCACTAATCCCTGGGTTTTCCAGTATCCCAACGCCAGAGATTCTGCGGCTTCGTATTGCCCTTTTGGTAGCGCCTGCAAGCCACCGCGAACCACTTCAGCGACATAAGCCGACTGGAAAAGGATCACTCCAACCAATGCGCGGATAAGTTTGTCTATGCTTGTTCCTTCAGAAAGAAACAGCGGCAGCATGACGGATGACATGAACAACACGGTGATTAGCGGAACGCCTCGCCAGAACTCAATAAATATCACTGACAAGATTCTGACTACCGGCATCGTCGAACGGCGACCTAAGGCCAGTAAGATCCCTAATGGCAACGCCCCGGCGATCCCGACGGATGCAATGATCAACGTTAATGTTAACCCACCCCACTGGCGTGTCTCGACACGGTCCAGACCTAAAAAGCCACCGTATAATAAACCCCAAACAACCAGCGGATAGATAACGGCCCATGCGGCGATGTAACGGCCACGGCGAGGCATCGCATTCCAGAACATTGGAATGATGGAAGCCAGACCAATAAGCAGTGCAAGGTTAATGCGCCAGCGTTGATCATGCGGGTAGAGCCCATACATAAATTGTCCGAAACGTGCGTGGATAAACACCCAGCATGCCCCTTCTTTAGTGCAGTCCGCACGGGTTTCACCAATCCAGTTAGCCTGGAAAATCGTCCAGTTTAACAAGGGTGGAATCAGCACCCACATCATCCACAAACAGAAAATAGTCAGTAAGCTATTAGACCAGCTGGAAAAAAGATTCTTACGAGCCCATTGCACGGCACTTGAGCGAACAGCTTTTGGGCGCGTGTGATGTGACACTAATGCTTTTGTCATCGTAATTCCTTAGCGCTCAACCAGGGCAATTCGCCGGTTATAGATATTCATCAGTAACGAAATAGTCAGACTTATAATCAGGTAGACCGACATCGTTATGGCAATATTTTCAATGGCTTGACCCGTCTGGTTAAGCACCGTTCCTGCGAACAATGAAACCATATCCGGGTAACCAATAGCGGCTGCCAGTGATGAGTTTTTGACGATATTGAGGTACTGACTGGTGAGTGGCGGGATGATGACGCGCATTGCCTGAGGAATAATAACCTGCCGTAATGTGACAGGGTTCGGTATGCCCAGGGAACGTGCTGCTTCGTGTTGGCCGTAGGGGACAGACTGAATTCCCGCGCGGATAATTTCGGCAATAAAAGCGGATGTATACACCGACAATGCTAAAGTTAATGCCGCCAGCTCAGGAATGAGAACCAACCCCCCACGGAAGTTAAAGCCCCGTAAAGCGGGAACATCCCAGTGTAATGCTGCGCCAAAAAAACCGTGTGCCAGTAGCGGTAACAAGATCAGTAATCCCAGACCGTAAGGCCAGGTGCGACGCAATTGCCCGGTTTTTATCTGATGCACTTTGTTATAGCGATACAAGCCTGCCGAGATTATCAGTGCTAACAAAATGGCACCGGTGAAAGCCAGTACACCTTCACCAATCTGCGGGGAGGGGATATAGAGCCCGCGGTTACTCAGAAAGAGAAGGTCGAATGCGTTGACTGCCTGACGAGGGCCGGGCAGGTTGCGAAGAACGGCAAAATACCAAAAGAAGATCTGCAATAATGGAGGGATATTGCGGAATGTCTCAATGTAGAAAGTAGAAAGTTTACGTAGCAACCAGTTATCGGACAGCCGGGCAAGCCCCAGAAAGAAGCCGATAAATGAAGCAAACACAATGCACAATGCGGAAACCAACAAAGTGTTCAGCAGACCGACGACAAACACGCGGCCATAAGTATCACCCTGCTCATAATCAACGAGATGCTGAACGATACCGAAGCCAGCGGCTCGGTCGAGGAATGCAAAACCTGAGGTAATGCCACGATTACTAAGGTTGGTGACGGTGTTATGAATCAGATAAATAGCGATGCCTACGACGGCAACGACAGCAATAATCTGGAACAGCCAGGCACGAACCGCTGGGTTAGAAAAGGAAATATCACCTTTTACGATTGGGCGGCGATGGGACATAAGCGAACCTCAGTAACATAAACTCAAACCCTGGGCACTACCGAAGTAGTGCCCATTTCTGACGTCTCGCTTAGCGAACAGGCGGTGCGTACTGAATACCACCTTTGTTCCACAGGTTGTTTTGCCCACGTTTGATTTTCAACGGGCTATCAGAACCGACGTTATGTTCGAAGATTTCAGCGTAGTTACCGACTTGTTTGACGATGTTGTACGCCCATTTATTATCGAGCTTCAGGTCTTTACCGAAATCGCCTTCTTTACCTAACAGGTGAGCCATATCCGGCGTGGTTGGATTAGCAGCCATCTGATCAACGTTTTTAGAGTCAATCCCCATCTCTTCAGCATTGAGCATGGCGAATAAAGTCCAGCGCACGACGGAGAACCAGTCTTCATCACCACGGCGTACGACTGGGCCTAAAGGCTCTTTTGAAATGACTTCAGGAAGAACCACCCACTCACCTGGTGTGCTCAGTTTGATGCGCAGTGCATAGAGTTGAGATTGGTCGGAAGCCAGAGTATCACAGCGGCCTGATTCCAGAGCCTTGGCTGACTCATCGGAGCGATCGAATGTTACAGGGGTGTACTTCATATTATTTGCTTTGAAGTAATCGGCGACGTTCAGTTCGGTATCGGTACCTGCCTGAATACAAACGGTCGCGCCATCCAGTTCTTTAGCGCTCTTCAGGCCTGCTTTGTTGTGCGTCAGGAAACCGATGCCATCGTAATAAGTGACGCCGGTAAACATCATTCCCATGCCAGCATCGCGTGATGAAGTCCAGGTGGTATTACGCGACAGAATATCTACTTCGCCTGACTGGAGAGCCGTAAAACGCTCTTTTGCGGTCAGCGGGGTATATTTAACTTTCGAGGCATCCCCAAATACCGCAGCGGCAACGCCACGACAAACGTCCACATCAATGCCGGTAAATTTACCGTTTGCATCAGCGTAAGAAAAACCAGGCAAGCCGTCACTTATCCCGCATTGCACAAAGCCTTTCTTCTTTACCGCATCAAACGTAGTGCCAGCATGAGCCTGATTGACTACCGCGAATAATGCACCGGCAGCGACCAGAGTGGAGATCAGAGTCTTTTTCATAATGCATCCTGTGTGGCGAAATTATCGTTATAAGTGTCGGCATCCGTATGGCGCCGTTTTTCCTGTCTGTGGCATCTGCCAGTCTGGTTAAAGCAAAGGGAGTGCCAAGATTGCGAGAGACGGCATGCGTGTGCCTCCCGTCGCAGTAAGCTGAGTGTAGACAGGAAAAATTACTTACAACGCCCCATAACGGGGCGAAAATGAAACCTACGCCACATTTCAGCGCAAAAAAGTTTCAGATTTTGATCATATGAAAAGAAGTAATTTCAGGCGTTAACATTAGCGTGAATAGCATATGTATTGGTTTGTGGAAGAAGTCACATCTGCTGCTGCAATAAAACAAAATCTGAAAGAAGTGAGTGATTTGTTTCACGCCAAAAAAGGTTGGGGATACAAGCCAGTGAAGCTAAAAAATGAAGTGGTAGGAATGGATGCACTTAAATAATGCAAAGGAAAATGACTGCGGATTTTCTAATAAAAAAGCGCGCCCTGTAGGGACGCGCTTTGCAAATATGGGATGTACTTTATTTAGTTAATGCAACGATACCCAGAGTTAAGCCGGCAATCGCTGCGGCACCACCGGCAATTGCACCCGCGGTTTCCCAGTTATCCTGAGTCGTCCCTTTCATGCAGGTGTTGGTGTGCACCAGGCGGCCCTGATCGTCATAGACTGGCACGCAAGGTGAGTTGGTTGCACAACCTGCCAGAAGTGTAGAAAGCAGCGCAGCGGCAATTAGCTTTTTCATATGGAACCTCATTAAACCAAACCCCGTTCAGGGATAACTCGTGCGTTAAGACTACAATTATCTAATAACCTGAACCGGTGTGAATGTGGTGATTTTATCACCGCAGTGGGCATGGAGAGCAGAGAGGAATAATTGCAATTCATGTGCTGTGTAAACAAAGTGGAGAAAAGCGGGCATAGGCAAGAAAGTGTGGAGAAAAAGTGAAGTTAAACATTTTCAGATAGCCAGTCGTGTCACAACTATTAAAAAGGGTGCCTTACCAAGGGTGGTAACTATTTAAACCTTATGGTTAATTGGTAATGGTCAGTGCGTGCTACAGGCTCGTTTAACACACGGTTAATTTTAAGGATTAGAATATGCCAGCTGTCATTGAAAAAGCATTGGACTACATTAGCGGTATGAATACATCCGCATCAACTCCACATTCTATGGATGAGAGTACAGCTAAGGGGATATTTAAGTATCTGAAAGAGCTGGGAGTGCCGGTTAGTGCAGATGATGTTACGGCAAGAGCTAATCAGGAGGGATGGAACGCTGAATTCACCAAAAAAGTCGCAGGCTGGGCTGATAAAATTGAGTCTGGTAACCGCGTTCTTATTAAAAACCCTGAATACTTTTCTTCATATATGCAAGAGCAACTCCGGGCGCTAGTACAAGCCGAACATTCACCAACCGAGTAGGTTTACAGAACGCATTTGTTCGCTTTTGTTCGGGGATTAGCCTTTCACCAGGCAGATTACAAACGTTAAAAAAGGCGCTTCCCCATGCCGAGTAGCGCCTTTTTAAACAACAACTTAACTGATTAATATCAGTTCATGCCGTATTTTTTCAATTTTTTACGCAGCGTGCCACGGTTGATGCCCATCATCAGGGCAGCGCGGGTTTGGTTGCCACGGGTGTATTGCATCACCATGTCCAACAATGGCTGCTCTACTTCAGCCAATACCAGCTCATACAGATCGTTAACATCTTGACCATTCAGTTGAGCAAAATAGTTCTTCAGTGCTTGTTTCACGGAGTCACGAAGAGGTTTTTGGGTAACCTGATCCTGTGAGTTAACGGTAGAAACGGTTAGTACGTCAGAATTTACGCGTTGTTCGAACATAGTTCTGTCAGCTCTTTATTTCTAATTACGCAAGATTTTCGAAGTATGCCTCCAACGCCTCAAGCTGTTCGCTTGCATCTTCAATGGCGTTGAATGTGCGCCGAAACTGGTCATTTGGAGCGTGTTCCTGTAAGTACCAGGAGACGTGTTTGCGAGCAATTCGGTATCCCTTAGCATGACCATAAAAGTCATGAAGTTCACCAATATGCCCACAAAGTAAGCGCTTTACCTCTGCCAGAGGCAGTGGAGGAAGCAACTCTCCAGTGTCCAGATAATACTGGATTTCCCGAAAGATCCAGGGTCTTCCCTGAGCCGCGCGTCCTATCATAAGAGCATCAGCCCCTGTGTAGTCGAGCACAGCTCTGGCTTTAAGCGGGTCAGTAATGTCACCATTCGCGATTACCGGAATGGAAACTTTCTGCTTAACTGCCCGAATGCTGTCGTATTCAGCATCTCCCTGAAATAAACAGGCGCGTGTGCGTCCATGAATTGTCAGAGCCTGAATGCCACAGTCTTCAGCCAGTTGGGCAATCTCTTCACAGTTACGGTGCGCCGTATCCCAGCCAGTGCGAATCTTCAACGTTACAGGTACGTCAACTGCGTTAATTACCGTTGTCAGGATAGACTTCACCAGATTTGGGTATTGCAGCAATGCAGAGCCTGCGAGTTTACGATTCACTTTCTTAGCAGGGCATCCCATATTGATATCAATAATCTGGGCGCCATTAGCCACGTTAATGCGTGCGGCCTCTGCCATCTCATCAGGATCACTACCGGCAATTTGCACGGTGCGAATACCTGGTTCATTCACGTGCACCATTCGTAAACGTGATTTATCACTCGCCCAAACTTCAGGGTTGGAGGACATCATCTCGGAAACAGTCAGTCCGGCTCCCATCTCATAACACAGCGTCCTGAATGGTCTGTCAGTGATGCCAGCCATAGGTGCTGCTATCAGTCGATTTCTGAGCTGGTGTTGTCCAATGCGCATGAGTTAAGAAATGACCATACTTGCCTGCAAGGCGGCGTATATTACGCATTTTTAGCCTGAGATGAAAGGCCAAACTTTGAACAATCAGCTGTCGTAGATCAATGAATCCTTATCTCGTGAAGTGATAAAAATAAATTAATTATATTTTTCAGTGTGTTATGTATTATTGGTTGATTTGTGCGCTTTTATATTTTCACCACATTCAGGGGTAATTCATTATTTTTTACGTATAAGACACCAGATAAAGTGCTGCTTAAATCACCAAAATTAGTGTTTTTCTGCGATCGGCATCTCATTTTACTGCGAGTTATCACTGGGATGAATTGTTGTAAACGGAGTGTTGCACGAGGAATTTTGAGATCAGTAACGTGGCTTGATACCACGTTACTGAGAGGAAGGTTTTAGAGTTTGATACCGGTAATTCGGCACCATTCTTCTTTTTCTGCGACTGGATCGAGCGTGAATTTATCCTGATATGCTTCGCAAACCCCCTCGGCCTGGCTTGCCAGAACGCCAGAAAGTCCAAGGAAACCGCCCTGAACAGGCAGCACGCTGATTAACGGGGCTAACTCACGCAAAGGGCCTGCCAGGATGTTAGCAACGACCACATCGGCGCTCATGACTTCTGGCTGGTCTTTAGGCAGATACAGTTCCAGGCGATCAGAAACACCATTGCGTTCTGCGTTATCGCGGCTGGCCTGAATCGCCTGCGGGTCGATATCAATACCAATTGCTTTCACTGCGCCCAATTTCAGTGCGGCAATAGCAAGAATGCCTGAGCCGCAGCCAAAATCGATAACGGTTTTGCCCGCCAGATCTAAGCTATCAAGCCACTCAAGACACAAAGAGGTCGTTGGGTGAGTGCCGGTACCAAACGCAAGGCCTGGATCCAGCATCACGTTCACTGCGCTAGCGTCTGGCACATCGCGCCAGCTTGGGCAAATCCACAGGCGTTTCCCAAAGCGCATTGGGTGGAAGTTATCCATCCATTCACGTTCCCAGTCTTTGTCTTCGATCTGCTCGATTTTATGGTGGAAACCAACGTTCAGCAGTGGGCAGTTTTCGAGGATAGCGACCACATCGTTCATGTCGGCTTCAGCGTCGTACAGACCGATCACATCGGTATCGCCCCATAAACGGGTTTCGCCAGGTAGTGGCTCAAATACCGGTGTGTCATGGGTATCCTGAAAGGTCACGGATACAGCGCCGCTTTCAATCAGTGCGTCGCCGAGTTCTTCAGCGGTTGCGCCAGTAGTATTAATTTTCAGTTGAATCCATGGCATAGCGAAACTCTTTATTTATCAGTAGTTGAAACGAGTGCTGGTACAGGTAAAGGCTGGCCAAAACGGTTGCCTACCAGGAACGCCAGCAAACTTAATAATAAGGATGGCACAATTGGGTGGAAGCCCAGGAACTGGATTTTGAAGCTCGCCAGCGCTGCATACAACCCGCCACCGACAATCATTGCGCTTAACGCGCCTGCGGCATTTGCCCGTTCCCAATAAAGACCGAGCACTAAAGGCCACAGGAACACAGCTTCTAACCCACCGAATGCCAGCAAATTCAGCCAGATGATCATTTCAGGCGGACGCCATGCTGCAAGTAGCAGTAACGCACCTAAAATCAGTGTGATCACCGATGACATTCTTTTCAGACGCTTTTCGTTAGTGATCTGATCTGGTCTCATATTCAGATAAAGATCTTTGACGATCGTAGCTGACGATTGAAGCAGTTGGGCATTAATTGTCGACATGATTGCTGCCATTGGTGCTGCGAGGAAGATCCCTGCCGCGAACGGTGGCAGAACTGTGACCATTAATGTTGGGATAACTAAATCCGGTACTTTCAAATCAGGTATCACTGCGCGGCCTAGTGCACCGGCCAGGTGCATACCAAACATCAAAATCGCCACCACAATCGTGCCGAGGATAATTCCACGGTGTACGGCTTTACTGTCTTTATAAGAGATGCAACGCACCGCCGTGTGAGGCAATCCAATCACGCCGAAACAGACCAGCACCCAGAATGAGGTCATGAAGGTTGGAGAGAGGATGTCATCGGCACCCTGTGGTGAGACAAGCTTAGGGTCAATGCGTTGAAGCGTATCTACCGCGTTGTGCAAGCCACCCGCAGCGTGAACGATACCCATCAACAGCAGAATCGTTCCAACCAGCATCACCATTCCCTGCATCGCATCGTTGAGAACGCTGGCACGGAAGCCACCGAATGCAGTGTAAAGCGCGATACTGATACCAAAAATCAGCAAACCAGTTTCGTAAGGAATACCCGCAGCGGTTTCCAGCAAGCGGGCCCCGCCAATGAACTGCACGGTCATGGCACCGATAAATGCCACCAACAGGCTAATACTTGCCAGCCACACCAGCAGCCGGCTTTGGTAGCGCGCATACAGCATGTCGTTCAGGGTAACGGCGTTATAGCGACGCGCCAGAATGGCAAACTTTTTACCCAGAATCCCCAGTGATAACCACACCGCGGGAAGCTGAATCATTGCCAGCAAAACCCAGCCCAGGCCATATTTATAAGCAGCTCCAGGACCGCCAATAAACGAGCTGGCGCTGATATAGGTGGCGGTGAGCGTCATCGCTAATACGAAGCCACCCATTGAACGGCTACCGAGGAAATACTCGTTAAGGAAATTTCCTGTCGTGCGACGCCTCATGGCATACATTGAAATGCCAAAGACGACTAACAGATAGGCTACCAGCGGCAGTACGACTTCAAGCTGCATGATCATCCTCCAATGGGATATCGCGGAAGATGAACTTCACCATGGCCCAGCACAGCAAAATAAACAGCAGAGGTACCAGCAGGCACGCCATTTCAAACCAGTGTGGGAGACCTGTTGGGCCGATATCGTTATTAGGTAAGTAAGCAGCCACTAACCATGCTGCGAGATAAAGAAGGGTTAGCCAAAGCGCCCAGCGGGCTTCTTTATGGGCCTGAACAAAACGCGCGTCCATTGTTGTCCCTTGAGTTGGCGGAAAGCGGCGATTGTAACGCATAGCCAAAAAAGAAAAAGGCCGGATAACCGGCCTTTTAGCGATGTTGACTGAGAAAACTTAGTCCTGAAGACCCAGTTTCTTCTCCAGATAGTGGATGTTAGTCCCGCCGTGCTGGAAGTTTTCATCGTTCATGATGCGAGTCTGCAAATCAACGTTGGTTTTGATGCCATCGATGATCAGCTCAGCCAGGGCGTTCTTCATACGCGCAATCGCCACTTCACGGGTTTCACCGTAACAAATAAGTTTTGCGATCATTGAATCGTAGTATGGAGGAACAGTGTAGCCGGAATAGATATGCGATTCCCAACGTACACCAAAACCACCCGGCACATGGCAGCGAGTAATTTTGCCAGGACTTGGCAGGAAGGTATTCGGGTCTTCGGCGTTAATACGGCATTCAACCGCGTGGCCTTTAACCTGAACATCTTCTTGCTTGATAGACAGTGGTTGTCCTGCAGCAATGCGAAGCTGTTCTTTAATCAGATCAACACCGGTGATCATTTCTGTTACCGGGTGTTCAACCTGGATACGGGTGTTCATCTCGATAAAGTAGAACTCACCGTTTTCGAACAGGAACTCGAATGTACCTGCACCGCGATAGTTGATATCGATACACGCTTTAGAACAGCGCTCACCGATGAATTTACGCAGCTCAGGCGTGATGCCTGGTGCTGGCGCTTCTTCCACAACTTTCTGGTGACGACGCTGCATAGAGCAGTCACGTTCAGCCAGATAGATCGCTTTACCCTGGCCATCAGCAAGAACTTGAATCTCGATGTGGCGTGGGTTTTCCAGGTACTTCTCCATATAGACCATATCGTTGTTGAAAGCAGCTTTTGCTTCCGCACGGGTCATATTAATGGATTGTTCCAGATCGGCATCGTTACGTACGACACGCATACCACGACCGCCGCCGCCGCCGGACGCTTTAATAATTACCGGGTAACCGATGCGTTTAGCATGGGCACGGTTTTTATCCATATCGCCGTCAAGAGGGCCGTCAGAGCCTGGTACGCAAGGTACACCAGCTTTCTTCATTGCGTTGATTGCAGAAACTTTATCGCCCATCAGACGGATAGTTTCAGCACGCGGGCCAATGAAGATAAAGCCTGAACGCTCAACCTGCTCAGCGAAGTTGGCATTTTCAGACAGGAAGCCATAACCCGGGTGAATCGCAACGGCGCCAGTAATTTCTGCCGCAGAGATGATAGCCGGGATATTCAGATAGCTTTTTACGGACTGAGCCGGGCCGATACAAACAGTTTCGTCCGCCAGCAATACGTGTTTTAGATCGCGATCGGCAGTGGAGTGTACCGCGACAGTCTTGATGCCAAGTTCTTTACAGGCACGAAGAATACGCAATGCAATCTCACCACGGTTAGCGATGACAATTTTATCCAGCATGTTCGCCTCGTTACTCGATGACGACCAGCGGCTCGTCAAATTCAACCGGTTGACCATTTTCAACCAGAATGGCTTTCACCACACCGGCTTTGTCAGCTTCGATCTGGTTCATCATTTTCATTGCTTCAACGATACACAGAGTGTCGCCAACGTTAACCTTCTGGCCAACTTCAACAAATGATTTAGCATCCGGGCTTGGGGTGCGGTAGAAAGTACCGACCATTGGGGAACGCACGATGTGACCACTGATTTCAGCAGCCGCCGGTGCTTCTGCCGGAGCGGCAGGTGCAACAACGTTAGACAGGCCGGCCTGTGGCTGTGGCTGGTACATTGGCGCAGCATAAGCCTGTTGCATCATCGGGTAGCCGGTGTTTACCGGTGCACGACTGATGCGAACAGATTCTTCGCCCTCAGAAATTTCCAGTTCAGAAATGCCTGATTCTTCAACCAGCTCGATCAGTTTTTTAATCTTACGAATATCCATGAGTGGGTTCCGTACTCTTGTTTAGATGGATTTTGACAAGCGTTTTACCGCCGTCTGTAGTGCATATGAATAGCCGTCAGCGCCTAATCCGCAGATGACACCAACCGCTTTATCAGAAAGATATGAATGATGGCGGAACGGTTCGCGCGCATGCACATTGCTCAGATGGATCTCGATAAACGGAATATCCACCGCTAACAAGGCATCACGCAGCGCAACGCTGGTATGTGTAAACGCGGCCGGATTAATCAGAATAAAATCGACAGTGTCTTTAGCCTGATGAATTCGGTCGATCAACTCATATTCAGCATTAGATTGCAGGTGGCTGAACGAGACATTTAGCGTTTTTGCTTCTTCTTCGAGAGAGTTAACAATTTGCGCTAGCGTCAGCGTGCCGTACTTCTCAGGCTCGCGTGTTCCCAGCATGTTAAGATTCGGACCGTTCAAAAGCAAAATGTGAAAATTAGCCGACATCGTGCTGCCATCTCCTGCAATTTGTAGGTATTTTACAAAATATACCTAAGTTGCTCGGTTGTCACCTTCAGAGCCAGAAAATGGCCTGTCAGAAAAACCAAAGTCGCACATTATAACGATTTCGTAGCATTTGGCAGCTAAATACTGGTCTTATCAGGGAAGATGATCAACTCATATCCTTTTTAGGGGCACAGTTGATCACTTTTCTGCGGAGAAGAACACATATCTGGAGTTAACGCAGCCACATCCGGAATTTCTTATAGCGCAAGGCCAAAAGGATGAATGCGCCAAGAGCATACAGCAACGGTTGCGGGGAAATAACCTTTACTGACCATAAAAAATGTATGGGGGCGAGAATTGCGACCAGATAGACGAAGTTATGCAGTTTTTGCCAGCGTGAACCTAATTTTCGTTGTAAAGATTGGGTCGATGTTGCCGCCAATGATAGCAGCACCAGCCAGCTGATTATTCCTAAAGTCAAATAGGGGCGCGTGACCAACTCCTTGCCGAGCAGTGCCAGATTACTGATTCCCAGTTCCAGCATGGCGTAGCTAGTTAGATGAAGAGTGGCCCAGGCAAAACACCACAATCCCAGTAGACGACGGGTACGAATCAGCAGTGGTTGTTTACCGTATCGCGCTAAAGGGGTGACCAGGAGAGTCGCCAGCAGTAACTTGAGCGCCATCCTGCCGGTAAAATGCTGGATATCCTTCGCCGGATCGGCGCTCAAAAAACCTTGGTTTGCGGCATAAAATAGCCAGACAAAAGGTAAGAATGCCGCGAGATGTAACCCCACTTTTAGCCACGTGATTTGCTTTGCAGTTAATCTCACTTAGAAATTCTCCTTCAGATTTAAACCTCGGTACAGCGAAGCAACCTGATCGGCATAGCCATTAAACAGCAATGTAGGCTGGCGTTTTACATCAAGCACGCCACCTGAACCAATGAATCTTTCACTCGCCTGCGACCAGCGTGGGTGGTCAACATTTGGGTTTACGTTGGCATAAAATCCATATTCATTTGGAGCTGCCATATTCCAGGTGGTGGGCGGTAGTTCACTAACCAGTTTGATACTGATGATCGATTTAATCCCTTTAAAGCCATATTTCCACGGAACGGTCAGGCGGATTGGCGCGCCGTTTTGCGGCGGTAGCGCTTTGCCATAAACACCCACAGTCAGCAAAGTTAGCGGATGCATCGCTTCATCAAGTCGCAGTCCTTCAACGTAGGGATACTTCAAACCGCCGCCAATAAATCGATCTTTCTGTCCAGGCATTTGCTCAGGGTCGTAAATTGTTTCGAAGGCGACATATTTCGCATTGCTGGTTGGTTCAACCAAAGCCAGCAACTTGCTGAGTGGGAAACCAATCCACGGCACAACCATTGACCAGGCTTCAACACAACGCATGCGATAAATTCGCTCTTCAAGCGTGAATTTTTTGTAGAGATCGTCGTAATCCAGTGTCAGTGGTTTTGCTACTTCGCCACTAATGGTGATTTTCCACGGATCGGTTTTCAGACTCCCGGCGTTTGCCGCAGGGTCGGCTTTATCCAGACCAAATTCGTAGAAGTTATTGTAGCCAGTGACTTTATCTTCTGGGGTCATGGCGAGCTTTGCCTGCCATTGTTCCGGTTTACTAAATTGCAAAGGTTTCCCTGAAGGGGCTGGTGGCCGGTCATTACCTTTAAACCAGGAAAGAATATCTGCATTTGCAGTCTGAGGAAGCGAGAGGGCAGCCGCACTGATACCTAGTGCTTTCAGTACCTGGCGGCGTTTCATCATAAAAACGGATTCAGCTGTGACATCAGCTTCTGTGAAGCGGGCGACCTTCTTCATCTTATACTCCAGCGTGGCTTTATTCCCTAAGCATGACGGAGAACGCTAAACCCTGCGAATTTGTCACAAAAAATTGAAACTTAAACATAGTTCTAGGTTTGTTGAATATTTGTTAATAGGGGCAGAGCTGTCAGCAGCTATACTTGAGTTTCAGTGTGCAAAACACTCGCTTTGCAACAAAGGGTGAGAATATGTTCACTGTGTTTGCCAGGGCACCTCTTTTGCTATGTAATGCCGCATCAGGTCAGGCTTGGTATATCTTCACCAAACGGAGTTAACACAAGGATGCGATTAACGACGAAACTCTCTGCTTTTATGACATTGCTGACGGGGCTCGCTATTTTTGTGACGCTCGTTGGTTGTTCATTAAGCTTCTTTAATGCGATGCATTATAAAGTGCATCAGCGTGTGGTTGCTGTTGCCACCATTATTGATAACGATTTAGTTTCCAGCTCACCAGATGCTCTGATCAAGCGCCTCAATGAGGTTATGGTTCCGATTGATATCATCGCGGTCGATTTCAAAATTGGCGATAACACCGTTTATCAGCACCAATTGACCCAAACCTATCGCTTGCTGGGAAACAGCTACAATTTCCGCACCGTGACTGTTGAATTAATGAAGCATCCCGGCATGTTTCTCAGTTTGACCTATCGCGATCCGGTCGCGGATTACTACAAATCTCTTTTCGCGACGGTACCTCTTTCTATCACGATTGGATTCATGCTTATCGTGCTGTTCTTTGCTATCCGCTGGATGAAAAAACAGCTTGCCGGGCAAGAGTTACTGGAAAGCCGTGCGCGACGAATTCTGAATGGCGAAAGAGGTGTTGAAGTACGTGGCTCGGTGCTGGAATGGCCGCCACAAGCCAGTAGTGCGCTTGATGTGTTGCTTTCAGATCTGCAAAACGCCAGCGAACAACGTAGCCGAATGGATACTCTGATTCGTGCTTTCGCCGCGCAAGATGCGAAAACGGGTCTGAATAATCGCCTGTTCTTTGATAACCAACTGGCGACTTTACTCGATGAGCAGGAGCAAGTTGGCGCGCATGGTGTGGTGATGATTATTCGTTTACCGGATTTTGAAACACTGCATGAAACTTGGGAGCGAAACGCAGTAGAAGAGTATTTGTTTACGATTATTAATATGTTATCGACATTTGTGATGCGCTATCCGGGGGCTTTGCTGGCACGCTATTTCCGTAGTGATTTTGCCGTTTTGTTGCCGCACCGCACATTGAAAGAAGCCGATAGCATTGCCAACCAATTACTGAAGGCCGTCGATTCGCTACCCCCAACGCGAATGTTGGATCGTAATGACATGATGCATATCGGTATTTGCGCATGGCGTAGCGGGCAAAGCAAAGAGCAAGTTATCGAGAATGCAGAGGTGGCGACGCGTAATGCTTCCCTGCAAGGAACCAACGGCTGGTCGGTTTATGACGATAGTTTGCCGGAAAAAGGGCGTGGTAACGTTAAATGGCGTACGCTCATTGAGCAGGTGTTGCAACGTGGCGGTCCACGCTTCTACCAAAAACCGTCCGTGAAGCGCGATGGCTATGTGCATCATCGGGAAATTATGTGTCGGATTTTCGACGGTGAACAAGAAGTATTGGCGGCAGAGTATTTGCCGATGGTTAAGCAGTTTGGTTTATCGGAGCAATATGACCGACAAATCATCGCACGGCTATTGCCGTTAGCAGGATTCTGGCCTGAAGAAACGTTAGCCATTCAAGTGTCGGTTGAATCACTGATTCGGGCTCCTTTCCAGCGTTGGTTGCGTGATGCGTTAATGCAATCTGAAAAATCACTTCGACGACGTATTCTTTTTGAACTTGCAGAGGCAGATGTTTGTCAACACATCAGCCGTTTGCAACCTGTGATTCGTTTGATCAAAGCATTGGGCGTACGTATTGCAGTTTCCCAGGCGGGATTGACCGTAGTGAGTGCGTCTTATATTAAAGAGTTGGATGTAGAGTTGATAAAACTGCATCCAGGGCTTGTGCGTAACATTGAGAAACGAACCGAAAATCAGCTGTTTGTACAGAGTTTGGTTGAGGCTTGTAACGGGACTCAGACACAAGTTTTTGCGGTCGGTGTAAGAACGCGAAGTGAATGGCAGACACTGGTAGAGAAAGGCGTGGCGGGTGCTCAGGGAGATTTTTTTGCGGCCTCTGAACCGCTCGATAGCAACGTGAAAAAATATTCGCAAAGATACTCGGTTTAACCTGCCGTTTATAAATATTTCACGTAGAATAACGCGCGCTGCATCTCAAGGGGGTGGATACGCCTGCTGACCAGATTGTTAAAGCACGAATGAACCCAGTTTGCTTCCTTGCACTGTTCGTTTAACCTACAGCGTTTGTTTAATTCCTCTGCGGTTCGAGGATAAACGTGCCGAAAGTGTAACGGTCGTAGTAAACTGCGCAAATTTTCACCATTGCAGAACATTTATGCGCCTTGTCGCTGCAATGAGTGGTTGGTAAAGTAAGCGGATTTTGTTTCCGCCCCAGCTTTCAGGATTATCCCTTAGTATGTTGAAAAAATTTCGTGGCATGTTTTCCAATGACCTGTCCATTGACCTGGGTACCGCGAATACCCTGATTTATGTAAAAGGACAAGGCATCGTACTGAATGAGCCATCTGTCGTGGCCATTCGCCAGGATCGTGCCGGTTCACCTAAAAGTGTTGCGGCCGTAGGTCATGATGCTAAACAGATGCTGGGTCGTACCCCTGGCAACATCGCGGCTATCCGTCCGATGAAAGATGGCGTTATCGCTGACTTCTTCGTGACCGAAAAAATGCTGCAGCACTTTATCAAGCAAGTGCATAGCAACAGCTTTATGCGCCCAAGCCCGCGTGTTCTGGTTTGTGTGCCAGTTGGCGCAACTCAGGTTGAACGCCGTGCTATCCGTGAATCTGCGCAAGGTGCAGGTGCTCGTGAAGTATTCCTGATTGAAGAGCCAATGGCTGCGGCTATCGGTGCTGGCTTGCCAGTTTCTGAAGCAACCGGTTCTATGGTTGTGGATATCGGTGGTGGTACTACTGAAGTTGCCGTTATCTCTCTGAACGGTGTGGTTTACTCCTCTTCCGTTCGTATTGGTGGTGACCGCTTTGATGAAGCCATCATTAATTATGTGCGCCGTAACTACGGTTCACTGATTGGTGAAGCAACCGCTGAACGTATCAAACACGAAATCGGTTCTGCTTACCCAGGCGATGAAGTGCGCGAAATCGAAGTTCGTGGTCGTAACCTGGCTGAAGGTGTTCCACGCGGCTTTACTCTGAATTCCAATGAAATCCTCGAAGCCCTGCAAGAGCCTTTGACCGGCATCGTGAGTGCGGTAATGGTTGCGCTGGAGCAGTGCCCACCAGAATTGGCTTCTGACATTTCTGAGCGCGGTATGGTTCTGACTGGTGGTGGCGCATTGCTGCGTAACCTCGACCGTCTGCTGATGGAAGAAACAGGCATTCCGGTAGTAGTTGCAGAAGATCCATTGACTTGCGTAGCCCGTGGTGGTGGCAAGGCACTGGAAATGATCGACATGCACGGCGGCGACTTGTTCAGCGAAGAGTAATCAGCCACACGTAAAAGGCAGTGACCATCACTGCCTTTTCCTTGCTGGCCCTGGAATACGCATAGCCTATGAAGCCAATTTTTAGCCGTGGCCCTTCGTTGCAGTTTCGCCTAATTCTGGCGGTGCTGGTGGCGATTGGTGTCATTATTGCCGATAGCCGTCTGGGTACGTTCAGTCAAATTCGAACGTATATGGATACTGCCGTCAGCCCTTTCTATTTTGTCTCAAATGGTCCCCGTGAATTGCTCGACAGCGTCTCGCAAACACTGGCATCACGCGATCAGCTAGAACTCGAAAATCGTGCACTGCGTCAGGAACTGATCCTGAAAAACAGCGAATTACTGATGATGGGTCAATATCGTCAGGAAAACGCACGTCTGCGCGAATTGCTTGGTTCACCGTTGCGTCAGGACGAGCAAAAAATGGTGACTCAGGTTATCTCTACCGTTAACGATCCTTACAGTGACCAGGTTGTCATTGATAAAGGGAGCGTGAATGGGGTCTATGAAGGTCAGCCAGTCATCAGTGATAAAGGTGTCGTAGGTCAGGTCATTGCGGTGGCTAAACTCACCAGCCGTGTTTTGCTTATCTGTGATGCGACCCATGCGCTGCCGATTCAGGTACTGCGTAATGACATTCGCGTTATTGCGGCGGGTAACGGCTGTACTGACGATCTACAACTGGAACATTTACCGGCAAATACCGATATTCGCGTAGGCGATGTATTGGTGACGTCTGGTTTAGGTGGTCGCTTCCCTGAAGGTTATCCGGTGGGTGTCGTTTCCTCTGTGAAACTTGATACTCAACGTGCGTACACAGTTATTCAGGCTCGCCCAACCGCGGGTTTACAACGTCTGCGTTATTTGCTGCTGTTGTGGGGCGCGGATCGTGAAGGCAAAACCCCTATGCCGCCGGAAGAGGTTCATCGCGTAGCTAATGAGCGTCTGATGCAAATGATGCCGCAGGTATTGCCTCCGGCTGATTCTGTTGGCCCGCCAGCCCCAGCTCCGATTCCACCTCCGGCAACCGGAATGACTCAGGCTCCTGCAGGGAAGCCCGCTTCTCCTGCACCTGCTACCCAGGGAGGGCAGTAGTGGGGAGTTACCGTAGTCAGGGTCGTTGGGTAATCTGGCTCTCTTTCCTTGTCGCCTTGCTGTTACAAGTAATGCCCTGGCCTGACGATCTGAAAATCTATCGTCCGGACTGGGTTTTACTTATTCTGCTGTACTGGATTCTGGCGTTGCCCCACCGGGTAAATGTTGGCACTGGTTTTGTGGTGGGTGCCATACTGGATCTGATCAGCGGTTCCACCCTGGGCGTGCGAGCGTTATCTCTGAGTATCGTTGCTTACCTGGTGGCGTTGAAGTACCAGCTATTCCGCAATCTCGCGCTTTGGCAACAGGCTTTAGTGGTTATGCTGTTGTCATTGATGACAGATGTCATTGTTTTCTGGTCTGAATTTTTAGTCATTAACGTATCTTTCCGTCCGGAAATTTTCTGGAGTAGCGTGGTTAACGGCGTGCTGTGGCCATGGATATTTTTGCTGATGCGTAAAATTCGCCAACAATTTGCTGTGCAATAGGATTTAACATGACATCTTTGTATCTGGCATCGGGTTCTCCACGTCGTCAGGAACTTCTGACTCAGTTGGGTGTGTCATTTGAGCGCATCATTACCGATGTAGAAGAACAGCGTCTTAGCGGTGAGAGTGCGCAACAATATGTTGTGCGCCTGGCGCGAGATAAAGCGCGGGCAGGTGTGGCATTAGCGCAACATGACTTACCGGTTTTAGGTGCAGATACTATTGTTATCTACAATGGCAACGTGTTGGAAAAACCTAAAGATGAACAACATGCTGCCGAAATGCTGCGCATGTTGTCCGGGAATCAGCATCAAGTGATGACGGCAGTAGCGTTAGCCGATCGCGAATCGTTACTGGATTGCCTGGTGACGACTGAAGTGACATTTCGCGCATTATCAGAACAGGATATCGCCGGCTACGTGGCCTGCGGTGAACCCATGGATAAAGCAGGTGCATACGGTATTCAAGGGCTTGGTGGTTGTTTTGTCAGGAAGATTAATGGCAGCTACCATGCTGTAGTCGGCTTACCGCTAGTTGAAACCTATGAATTGCTGAGTAATTTTCACGCTTTGCGTGATGGACGAGGAAAACATGACGGCTGAATTATTAGTCAACGTGACCCCATCGGAAACTCGGGTGGCTTACATTGATGGTGGAATACTGCAAGAGATCCATATTGAACGCGAAGCACGTCGCGGGATCGTAGGGAATATCTACAAAGGTCGTGTAAGCCGGGTACTTCCGGGAATGCAGGCGGCATTTGTAGATATTGGCCTTGATAAGGCAGCGTTTCTTCACGCTTCTGACATCATGCCACATACCGAATGTGTGGCTGGTGAAGAGCGAAAAAACTTCACAGTACGCGATATCTCCGAACTGGTGCGCCAGGGGCAAGACCTGATGGTTCAAGTGGTGAAAGATCCGCTGGGTACTAAAGGCGCGCGACTGACCACTGATATCACACTGCCGTCCCGTTACCTGGTCTTTATGCCAGGAGCCTCGCATGTGGGGGTCTCTCAACGCATTGAAAGTGAAGCTGAGCGTGAGCGCCTTAAACGTGTGGTTAACGCATATTGCGACGAGCAAGGCGGATTCATCATCCGTACTGCGGCAGAAGGGGTATGTGAAGACGATTTATCTGCAGATGCAGCTTACCTAAAGCGTGTATGGACAAAAGTCAGCGAACGCAAAAAACGTAATAAAACACGATGCCAGCTGTACGGTGAATTAGCGTTGGCACAACGTGTACTGCGTGATTTCGCAGATGAGGCACTTGACCGAATTCGTGTCGACTCCCGCCTGACTTACGACATGCTGCTGGAATTTACCGCAGAGTACATGCCGGAAATTCACGGCAAAATTGAACACTACAGCGGTCGCCAGCCTATTTTCGACCTGTTTGACGTTGAGAACGAAATTCAGCGCGCGCTGGAACGAAAAGTTGAGCTGAAATCTGGCGGCTATCTGGTTATCGATCAGACTGAAGCCATGACTACCGTGGATATCAACACGGGGGCATTTGTTGGTCATCGCAATCTCGACGATACTATTTTTAATACTAATATCGAAGCGACGCAGGCTATTGCCCGCCAGTTACGTTTGCGTAATCTGGGCGGCATTATCATCATCGACTTCATTGATATGAGTAATGAAGATCATCGCCGTCGCGTGTTGCATTCTCTTGAGCAAGCGTTGAGTAAAGACCGTGTGAAAACCAGTATTAATGGTTTCTCGCAGCTTGGCCTGGTTGAAATGACACGTAAACGCACGCGCGAAAGCGTTGAACATGTGCTGTGTAATGATTGTCCAACTTGCCACGGTCGCGGTACCGTGAAAACGGTTGAAACGGTCTGTTATGAGATTATGCGTGAAATTGTCCGCGTGCATCATGCTTACGATTCTGACCGCTTCCTGGTTTATGCCTCACCAGCCGTGGGGGAAGCACTGAAAAGTGAAGAGTCCCATTCACTGGCCGAAGTTGAAATTTTTGTCGGCAAGCAAGTCAAAGTACAGATCGAGCCGCTCTATAATCAGGAGCAGTTTGACGTCGTTATGATGTAGCTCTCTGTGCGGTTGGCGCAGGTTCGAGTCCCGCTCCGGCGGCTAACAAGGAGATATACGTGAGGCGACTGCCCGGCATTCTGCTACTCACTGGCGCAACGCTTATCGTTATCATCGCACTGCTGGTGAGTGGTTTGCGGCTGGTTTTACCGCATCTCGATGCCTGGCGCCCGGCTTTGTTAGATAAAATCGAAGCGATGACTGGCACGCCTGTCGACGCCAGCCAGATAAAGGCAAGCTGGGAGAATTTTGGCCCGACGCTCGATGTGCGTGATATTAAAGCGGGTCTGAAAGACGGCGGTGAGTTGAGCGTTAAGCGTGTGACGCTGGCGCTCGACCTTTGGCAAAGTATTTTGCATGCGCGCTGGCAATTCCGCGATCTCACTTTTTACCAAATGCAGATGCGTACTAATACCCCATTGAGTCAAAACAAAGGGGATAGTAAATTCGAGCCGGGTAAAATCAGCGATCTCTTTTTACGCCAGTTCGATCACTTTGATTTGCGCGACAGCTCCCTTAGTTTCCTGACTCTATCTGGCCAACGAGCCGAACTCACGATCCCACAACTTACCTGGCTTAACACCAAAAACCGTCACCGTGCTGAAGGATTAGTCAGTCTGTCGAGCTTTACCGGACAACACGGTCTGGCAAAAGTACGGATGGATTTACGGGACGAAAATGGCCTGCTGAATATCGGCAAAGTCTGGCTACAGGCTGATAACGTTGACGTAAAACCCTGGCTCGGCCGCTGGATGAAGGACAATGTTGATTTACAGACTGCCAAATTCACCCTCGAAGCATGGATGGATATCAAAGATGGCGATATTGCTGGTGGCAATATCTGGCTGAAGCAAGGCGGTGCAAGCTGGGCTGGGAAAAGCTCCTCTCACCAGCTGTCTGTTGATAATTTAATGGCTCACGTCAATCGTTCTGATGCGAGCTGGGATCTTGCTATTCCTTCAACCAATATCACGCTTGATGGTAAAACCTGGCCGAAAGGTTCGCTATCTTTAGCGTGGATTGCTCCGCAGGATGTGGGTGGAAAAGGGAATACTCGTGGTGACGAATTGCGGGTGCGCGCCACAAATATGGAGCTGGAAAGCTTCACTGGTTTACTGCCGATTGCCGAGAAAATCTCACCCGATTTAGGTGATATTTGGACCTCCTTGCAACCTCGCGGGCACATTGATGTGTTGGCACTGGATATCCCGCTCCAGCAAACGGAAAACACCCGTATGCAAGGGCGCTGGAAAGACGTGAGTTGGAATCAATGGAAAATGCTTCCCGGTGTCGAACACTTCGCAGGTTCAATTACCGGTAGCGTTGCCCACGGGCAGCTTAATGCACAGATCCTCGATGCTAAAATGCCTTATGAAGGTGTATTCCGCGCACCGCTAGAGATTGAACATGGCGCCGCAACGCTTGAGTGGCGGAAAAATGCTTCTGGTTTCCAGCTTGATGGCAAAAATCTTGATGTAAAAGCTCGCTCGGTATGGGCGGCTGGCGACTTCCGTTATTACCAGCCTGAGGGTGGTGACCCATGGTTAGGTATTTTAGCCGGAATCAGTACCAACAACGGTGCTGATGCCTGGCGTTATTTCCCTGAAAACCTGATGGGCAAAGAGCTGGTTGATTACCTCAGTGGTGCTATTCAGGGCGGTGAAGCTGAAAACGCGACGTTGGTCTACGGCGGCAACCCCCATCTTTTCCCTTATCTGCATAACGAAGGACAGTTTGAGGTCTACGTTCCGCTACGCAATGCTAAATTTGCTTTTCAGCCTGACTGGCCTGCATTAGAAAACCTGAATATTACACTTGATTTCATCAATGACGGTTTATGGATGAAGTCTGATGAAGTGAAACTCGGGGGCGTTACTGCGCGCAACCTCACGGCGATTATCCCGGATTACTCGAAAGAAAAACTGTTGATTGATTCTGATATCAACGGCCCTGGAAGTGCAGTTGGCCCGTATTTCAAAGAAACACCTCTAAAAGATTCGCTGTCTGCTGCTCTTGATGAACTCCAGATCGGTGGGGATGTAAATGCTCGCTTACATCTGGATATCCCATTTAATGGCGATATGACCACGGCTTCTGGCGACGTCCAGCTTCACAATAATACGCTGCTGATAAAACCTCTCTCCAGCACGCTGAACAACCTGACGGGTAAGTTCAGTTTTGTGAACGGTGATTTGAAAAGTGAACCGTTGAAAGCTTCCTGGTTTAACCAACCAGTAGGTATTGATTTTAATACCAAAACGGGTGAGAAAGATTACAAGATTGGCGTCAATTTGCTGGGCGACTGGCAGCCAACTAAAATGGGTGTTTTGCCTGAGCCGGTTAACAAAGAGTTGAGCGGTAACGTTCCGTGGAAAGGTGATGTGGCGATAACGCTTCCTTATCACGGAGAGGCAAATTATCAGGTCAATGTGGATGCAGACCTAAAAAATGTGAGTAGTCACTTACCTGCTCCTGTGAATAAATCAGCGGGCCAGGCACTGCCATTGAAAATCGCAGTGAAAGGCGACCTGAATAGCTTCAATTTGACAGGTAATGCTGGGCCGACAAATCACTTCTCCAGCCGCTGGCTTCTGAATAAGAAACTAACACTGGATCGCGCTATTTGGGCAACGAACAGTCACACAATTCCACCGTTACCTGACAATCCGGGTGTTGAGCTTGATCTCCCTGCGATGGACGGCGCGCAATGGTTAGCGCTCTTTAGCCAAGGTGCGGCGGAAAGTGTCGGTAACTCTGCATCATTCCCATCAGATATTACGTTACGTACGCCTTCGCTGACTTTCGCTGGGCAGCAGTGGAATAACCTGAGTCTGGTTTCCCACGCGATACCTGGCGGTACGCGTGTTGAAGCACAGGGGCGTGAAGTGAATGGCTCGTTGACGATGCAAGATAATGCACCGTGGCGTGCAGCAATCAAATACCTCTATTTCAACCCTGACTGGGGTAATAGCACAGCCAAAACGACCAGCACTTCTCCACTGGGAGACAATACTTCAATTGATTTCCGCAGCTGGCCTGATCTGCAACTGCGTTGCGCCGAATGTTGGCTGTGGGGGCAAAAATATGGCCGTATTGAAGGTGATCTTGCTGTTAAAGGGAACACGCTGGAATTAGAAAATGGATTAGTCGATTCAGGATTTGCAAGACTAACCGGCAGTGGTCAATGGGTTAACAGTCCAGCAGAAGAGCGCACTTCTATAAAAGGTAAACTTCATGGCAGCAAGCTTGATGCCGCAACCAATTTCTTTGGGGTTAAAACGCCAATTCAGGGTTCATCTTTTGATGCGGATTATGATTTGCACTGGCGTGATAAACCCTGGCAGCCAGACTTTGCTTCACTAAACGGAATCTTACATACCAAATTGGGTAAAGGTCAGATTGCCGATCTGGGCACAGGCCACGCCGGGCAATTGCTGCGTTTGGTGAGTGTCGATGCGCTAATGCGTAAGCTGCGTTTCGATTTCAGCGACACCTTCGGTGATGGTTTCTATTTTGACTCCATCCGCAGTACGGCCTGGATTAAAGATGGTGTGTTGCATAGCGACGATACGTTGGTTGATGGTCTGGAAGCTGATATCGGCATGAAAGGCTCCGTTGATCTGGTTCGACGTCAGTTGGACCTTGAAGCTGTTGTCGCACCTGAAATCTCGGCAACCGTTGGTGTGGCGACTGCATTTGTAGTTAACCCAATAATAGGTGCCGCCGTGTTTGCCGCGAGTAAAGTGTTAGGGCCTTTGTGGAGTAAAATCTCCGTGTTGCGCTATCACATCACGGGATCGGTCGATCAACCGCAAATTAATGAAGTGCTCCGTCAGCCAAGAGTTAACGACGCTAAGTGATTTGACGCGAACGGCTAATTGCCGCAAGCTCAATAGATATCTCCAATCGATAGACAAATAAGAGTAGCGAAACGATGAGTCTGAACCTGGTAAGTGAGCAGTTGCTGTCTGCGAATGGCTTAACCCATCAAGATCTTTTTTCCATTTTGGGACAATTGTCCGAGCGCCGACTCGACTATGGCGATCTCTATTTCCAGTCCAGTTATCACGAATCCTGGGTGCTGGAAGACCGCATCATTAAAGACGGCTCTTATAACATCGATCAAGGTGTTGGCGTGCGTGCGGTCAGCGGTGAGAAAACCGGTTTTGCTTATGCCGACCAGGTCAGCTTACTGGCACTAGAACAAAGTGCCCATGCGGCCCGAAGCATCGTGCAGGATAAAGGAAATGGCCGCGTACAGACATTAGGTGCTGTGCAGCATAGCGCGCTTTATACCAGCGCTGACCCGCTGCAAAGCATGACGCGCGAAGAGAAACTCGACATCCTGAAACGTGTTGATAGCGTAGCCCGTGCGGCAGATAAGCGCGTTCAGGAAGTGACAGCCAGCCTGACTGGTGTTTACGAACTGATTCTGGTCGCGGCAACTGACGGTACACTGGCAGCTGACGTTCGCCCATTAGTGCGTCTTTCTGTTAGCGTGCAGGTTGAAGACGACGGTAAACGTGAACGCGGCTCAAGCGGTGGCGGTGGTCGCTTCGGTTATGACTATTTCCTCGAAACCGTTGATGGCGAAGTTCGTGCCGACGCGTGGGCGAAAGAAGCTGTGCGTATGGCACTGGTGACCCTTTCTGCTGTAGCAGCACCTGCAGGTACGTTCCCAGTAGTGCTTGGCGCGGGCTGGCCGGGCGTGCTGTTGCATGAAGCGGTTGGTCATGGTCTGGAAGGCGATTTTAATCGTCGCGGTACTTCCGTATTCAGTGGTCAAATGGGCCAACTGGTTGCTTCTGAGCTTTGCACTATTGTTGATGACGGCACCATGGCCAATCGCCGTGGTTCCGTTGCCATTGATGATGAAGGTGTTCCGGGCCAGTACAACGTATTGATTGAGAATGGCATCCTGAAAGGCTATATGCAGGACAAACTGAATGCCCGCTTAATGGGTGTTGCGCCAACAGGTAATGGTCGTCGCGAATCTTATGCACATCTACCAATGCCACGTATGACCAACACTTATATGCTCGCTGGTAAGTCTACTCCGCAAGAGATCATCGAATCCGTTGAGTACGGTATCTATGCTCCTAACTTTGGTGGCGGTCAGGTAGATATCACATCTGGTAAGTTTGTGTTCTCAACTTCCGAAGCCTATCTCATCGAAAACGGCAAAGTGACGACTCCGGTAAAAGGCGCAACGCTGATTGGTTCCGGTATCGAAACGATGCAGCAGATTTCGATGGTAGGTAACGATCTGGCGCTGGATAACGGCGTCGGTGTGTGTGGCAAAGAAGGGCAGAGTCTGCCAGTCGGAGTTGGCCAGCCAACGCTTAAAGTCGATAACTTAACGGTTGGCGGCACAGCGTAATATTCTACTTTCTCTCGTAATAATCAGCCGGGTTAACCCCGGCTTATTTATTTTCAATTTCGCCCATTTTACCCCACATCTTTCCCGCGTCCTTTGTTGTCGCGTACCCCTTGATAAAGATGCGAAACCTTCACGAAATACTCGGTCAGATAGTTAATACAAACCTGTACTTTCAAAGGCAGCTTATCTTTTTCGGTATACAGCGCGTACACCGGGCGCGGATCAGATTGATAGCTCGGCATTAAGATCTCAAGCGTCCCATCATTGATCTCATCGATCACCCACATCAGTGGTACGTAAGCGATCCCGGCACCTATTTTTAGCCAGCGGCTTAACGTCATGGGATCGTTTGTGACAAAGCGACCTTGCGGGATCATACGTGTGGTGAGGCCTTCCGGAGCGATCAATTCAAATTCATTGTGCGGGCGAATGCTGTATTCAAGCCAGGAATGGCTGGCAAGATCGGCAGGTTTTTCTGGTGTACCGTTTTGTTGCAGGTAGCTTTTTGCGGCACAAATTACCATCGGCATCGACCCGAGGCGTGTGGAGAAAAGGCTTGAATCCTGCAACGCACCGACACGAATAACGACGTCCAGACCATCGGCAATTAAGTCAGGTGCTGGAATCCCCGTGACAAGATTTACTGTCAACTCAGGGTACTCTTTGAGCATGTCAGCGGTCATGGACGCGAGGACATTTTGTGCCATAGTTGAAGAACTTCCGATGCGCAGCGTGCCAATTGGTGTGTTGTTAAATGCATAAAGTTGTTCATGCACAGCCTGCGCTTCATGTAGCATCTTGCGGCAACCGAGGTAGTAAATTTTACCCGCTTCGGTCAGCCCAATACTGCGTGTGCTGCGGTTTAGCAGCTTGACCTGTAACTCATCTTCTAATTTGGAAACGGTTTGGCTGATGGATGATACGCTCATTTCCAACTGCCTGGCCGCGGCGGTGAAAGAGCCAAGTTCGACAACTTTGGCAAATACCGACATGCGTTTAAGTCTTTCCATTGTTCACTCTGAGTTAAAAGTGATTTAGATCACAGATTATAGATAACGGGCTAACTATTGCGGTAATATATTATTAACAACACGACCCGTATCACTCGTTAGCTCAGTATTCCTGGCCGTCCCAGGGTTTGTGTCTTCCGTATTTTCTGCAAGGTTAACATGAGTCTATTTCCCGTTGTCGTGATATTCGGTCTTTCTTTTCCGCCGATATTCTTCGAGCTAATTCTTTCGCTGGCGTTGTTCTGGTTGGTTCGCCGTCTGCTGACTCCGACGGGAATTTATGATTTTGTCTGGCACCCGGCATTATTTAACACAGCACTTTATTGCTGCCTGTTTTATCTGATCTCGCGCCTGTTTGTTTGAGGTTGATGTGAAAGCACTTACAACAAAAATGATCCGCACTGCCATCACACTAATTCTGGTGCTGCTGGCTTTCATCGCTATCTACCGCGCCTGGGTGTTTTATACCGAATCACCGTGGACGCGTGACGCCCGCTTTACCGCAGATGTTGTCGCGATTGCACCCGATGTTTCCGGCTTAATTACTGATGTGAAGGTCCACGACAACCAGCTGGTGAAGAAAGATCAGATTCTCTTCACTATCGATCAACCCCGTTATCAGAAAGCATTCGAACAAGCTCAAGCCGATGTTTCCTACTTCCAGGCTTTAGCTGGTGAGAAACGTCGTGAAGCCGGGCGTCGTAATTCCTTAGGCACGCAGGCCATGTCGCGTGAAGAAATTGATCAGTCCAACAATGTGCTTCAGACCGTTTTACATCAGCAGGCAAAAGCTGAAGCAACCCGTGATTTAGCCCAACTGGACTTGCAACGTACTATTATCCGCGCACCCGCAGAAGGTTGGGTCACTAACCTGAATGTTTATACCGGGGAGTTTATTACCCGTGGCTCAACCGCTGTGGCGCTGGTCAAACGTGGCTCTTTCTACATTCTTGCCTACATGGAAGAAACCAAACTTGACGGTATCCGCCCAGGTTATCGGGTGCAAATTACACCGCTTGGCAGCAATCGTGTATTACGTGGCACGGTCGATAGTATTTCTGCCGGTGTAACCAATGCCAGCAGTACCCGGGATACCAAAGGTATGGCGACGGTTGATTCCAATCTTGAGTGGGTGCGTCTGGCGCAGCGTGTGCCAGTGCGTATTCATCTTGATGAGCAACAGGCTAATCTCTATCCCGCTGGGACAACGGCAACCGTCGTGGTGACAGGGGATAAAGACAGAGATACCGACCACGAATCGGTATTCATTAAACTCATGCATCGTTTGCGTGAGTTCGGTTAAGCGTAGGTCGATATGTATTATATTTCGCGGTTACATTTGCGCTTCGCTTTCAAATTGGCTTTTGCCATCGTGCTGGCGTTATGGGTAGGGTTTCATTTTGAACTGGAAACCCCGCGCTGGGCGGTGCTGACGTCAGTGCTGGTCGCCGCCGGTCCTGCTTTTGCGGCAGGCGGTGAACCCTATTCCGGAGCAATTCGCTATCGCGGAATGCTGCGTATTGTCGGCACATTTATTGGTTGCTTCGCCGCGTTATTCATCATCACGACATTGATTCGCGCCCCAGTCGTTATGCTACTGGTGTGCTGTATCTGGGCCGGATTTTGCACCTGGATTTCCTCGCTAGTTAAAGTCGAAAACTCTTATGCCTGGGGGTTGGCGGGCTACACCGCCCTGATTATTGTTGTCACCATTCAAGCCAATCCTCTGGTGGCCCCGCAGTTTGCCGTTGAGCGATGCAGTGAAATTGTGATTGGTATTGTTTGCGCCATCATTGCTGATTTAATTTTCTCCCCGCGTTCTATTAAGAAAGAAATCGACAGCCAGCTGGACAGTCTGTTGGTGGATCATTACCGCCTGATGCAGTTGTGTATCGCGCATGGCGATAAAGAAGAAGTTGATAAAGCCTGGGCAAGCCTCGTTCAGCGCACGACGGTTCTTGAAGGAATGCGTAATAACCTGAAGATTGAATCTGCTCGTTGGGGGCGTGCGAACCGCCGCCTGAAAGCGCTCAATACGGTTTCTCTGGCATTGATTACTCAGGCATGTGAAACCTTCCTGATTCAAAATACGCGCCCTGAATTTGTCACACCTGAATTTCGCGAGCTATTTGAAACGCCTGTAGAAACGGCTGCGGATGTACATCAGCAGTTGAAAGTTATCCGTAAAGTCGTGTCGTTCGCCGGTGAGAAGTATACCCCTGTCACCATTGGTAGTTGGGTTAGCGAAGCGACGCGCTATTTAGTGCTGAAACGAAGCGTTATCAGCAATACTCGTATCAATGCGATTGAAGAAGAGATTTTAACCCAGGAAGTTGTGGTAAAAGTGCAGTCTGCTGAAGGCCACCACGCGATGATCAACTTCTGGCGCACCACGATTTCTTGCCTGTTAGGCTGCTTGTTCTGGCTTGCTACCGGTTGGACATCCGGTAGCGGTGCCATGGTCATGATCGCGGTGGTCACATCGCTTGCCATGCGTTTGCCGAACCCTCGCATGGTGGCGTTAGATTTTCTCTACGGAATGCTGGTGGCGTTACCGCTGGGAGGACTCTATTTTCTGGTCATCATTCCTGCGACCCAGCAAAGTATGGTGCTGCTTTCTATTAGCCTTGCGTTATTGGCGTTCTTTATTGGTATTGAAGTACAAAAACGACGCCTGGGTTCGATGGGGGCGCTGGCCGGGACAATTAACGTTATCGTGTTAGACAACCCAATGACGTTTCATATCAATACATTTCTGGATGGGGCGTTGGGGCAAATTATTGGCTGTTTCGTGGCGCTTATGGTGATACTTATCATCCGCGATAATTCGAAAGCACGAACGGGGCGCACGCTGTTGAACCAGTTTGTCTCTGCGGCGGTTTCCGCGTTAACAACCAACAACGCTCGCCGCAAAGAAAACCATCTGCCCGCACTGTATCAGCAGCTTTTCTTACTGCTGAATATGTTCCCAGGAGATATCCCGCGTTACCGCCTGGCGCTGACATTAATCATTGCTCACCAGCGTTTACGTGATGCACCGATACCGGTGAACGACGATCTTTCTGCATTCCATCGTCAACTGCGCAAGACAGCAGATAAAGTGACTTCGGCTTCCAGCGATGACAAGAAACAGCGTTATTTCAAGCAATTGCTGGAGGAACTGGATATCTACCAGGAAAAATTACGTATCTGGGAGGCGCCGTTGCAGGTCACGGAACCGGTGCGACGGCTGGCTGAGGTGCTGCACAAATACCGGCACGCTTTCATCGCCGCCTGACCCGAGCCGACGCAATGCGTCGGCTTTTTTGTATCTATACTTATACCCGTCATACTTCAACTTGCAGATGCGTTGGCTGCGTTTGCTCACCCGAATCACTTACCAGAGTAAGCTCATCGGGATTCACTCGCTTGCCGCCTGCCTGCAACTCGAATTATTTTGGGTATATCAGATGCCCAATTCATAACAGGAGAAAACTATGACAAATCAGGCACTCCAGGACAGTGAATTATTCAACACTGGCTATCTCGTAAATGGTGAATGGCGCAAGCTGAGTGAAACTTTCGAGGTTATTAACCCCGCAACGGGCGAGGTTGTCGCCAAAGTCGCAAAGGCTGGTAAAAAAGAGGCTGAAGAAGCTATCGCCGCTGCCGCTAAAGCCTTTCCCGCATGGCGTGCAAAAACCGCCAAAGAACGCTCCACCATTCTCTACCGTTGGTTCCAGTTGATAATTGAGAACAAAAGCTGGCTCGGCCGCTTGATGACTACCGAACAAGGCAAACCGTTGAAAGAGGCAGAAGGGGAAGTCGAGTACGCCGCGAGTTTTATTCAGTGGTTTGCGGAGCAGGCTAAACGGGCAAATGGTGAAATTATACCTGCGATCAAACCGGGCTCACGTATTCTCGCCACCCGTGAACCGATAGGCGTTGTAGCCGCCATTACTCCGTGGAATTTCCCGATGGCAATGCTGACCCGCAAACTCGGCCCGGCGCTCGCCGCGGGCTGTACCGGAATCATCAAGCCTGCTAATAACACGCCGCTATCAGCATTTGCTTTACTGGCGCTGGCGAAGAAAGCAGGCGTGCCTGATGGCGTGCTAAATGCTGTAGCCGGTAATACGCAAGAAATCAGCGACGCGATAATGGCGAGCCATGAAGTGCGGAAGATTTCGTTTACTGGATCCACCGCCGTTGGCAAAACGCTGGTGCGCAATGCCGCGGAAACCATGAAAAAAGTCTCCATGGAATTAGGCGGTAACGCGCCGTATATCGTCTTTGATGATGCCGATATTGATGAAGCCGTGAAAGGTGCGATTGCTAACAAATTCCGTAACGCCGGGCAGGTTTGCGTCAGTGTTAACCGTTTCTTTATTCAGGAAAAGGTTTACGACCAGTTCGTCAACAAGCTGGCCGATGCGGTTAAAGCCCTCAAAGTTGGGAATGGCCTGGAAGAGGGCGTCGCCATCGGGCCATTAATTGAGAAATCCGCAGTCGATAAGGTCTGTGAACACGTGGAAGATGCGCAAGCGAAGGGTGGCAAAGTACTGGTGGGTGGCAAGAACCATGAATTGGGTGGCAATTTCTGGCAACCCACGGTGATTGTCGATGCTAATGACGACATGAAACTGGCGCAGGAAGAAACTTTTGGCCCGGTGGCTGCCTGTTTCCGATTCAAAACGGAAGAGGAAGTTATTGAGCGGGCGAACAATACGCCATTTGGTTTGGCAGCCTACTTCTATACTCAGAATCTGTCGCGCGTATTCCGTGTCTCTCAGGCGCTTGAAAGTGGGATGATAGGGATTAACGAATGCGCAGTTTCGACTGAACTGGGACCATTTGGCGGCGTGAAAGAGTCCGGTCTTGGTCGTGAGGGTTCGGTATTGGGTCTGGATGAGTTTCTGGAAGTCAAAACCTTGCATATTGGTGGGTTGTAGAACGATTCGTTCTGGTTAAGGTGGCAAGCAATGAAAAAATACACCTTTGATTTTAGTCAGATAGAAGACCAGCCTGGATTCTATCGTCACTTTACCCAGGTATTTCAACTTGAGAAAAAGCAGGTCCACGATCTCGACAGCTTATGGGATGTGGTCGTCGGGGGCACTTTACCTCTCCCGGCGGAAATCGAGTTTGTTCATTTACCAGAGATGCAAAAGCGGCGTTACGGGGCTTTGATTTTGCTTTTTGACGAAGCAGAGGAAGAGCTGGAAGGGCAGTTGCGCTTTAACGTGCGCGGCTAACGCTATTTTAGATACAAAAAAGCCCCCGCGAGCGGGGGCAAAGTCGTCAGAATTTGACGACGAGGGTTTATTTATACAGTTCAGCGGTGGCGTGCCAGCTATCGCCAGTACGTGCTTCGGTAATGCGATATGCCGATGCACCTTCTTTAGTCGCCTTCTGTGATAATTCCTGACGCATATCCATTGGCGCACTGCCAGTCTGACTGACAGAAATGCTACCCATAGACTGCATGTTTTGTGCTTGTTCGCTGTTTACCTGATGCGCGGCTGCGTTAGCGCCGAAAGAGATAACAGAGAAAAGGCTCAGTGCTGCGATGGTTAATTTGGTTTTCATGATGTCTACTCCTGAATTATGTTCTCAACGACCGGAAGGGCTTAACTGCGTTTATTGTTCTTGGGGCCGTCGTTTTGATTAATCGATATTACTTATACCTGCCAGGCTTATTTATACAGCTCAGCAGTGGCGTGCCATGCATCACCAGAACGTGCTTCAACGATGCGATAAGAAGATGCACCTTTCGCTTCAGCTTTTTCATTCAGCATTTGGTGCATATCCATTGGTGCACTGCCTATCTGGCTTACAGAAACTGTGCCTATCGGCTGAAGATTCTGTGCCTGTTCTGCGTTAACAGATGTGGCTGCGAAAGCACCAAATGACAGCATTGAAAGCAGGCTGGCGGCTACTACTGTTGATTTCATGTTCATAATTTTTACCTCGTCGTATTCTTTTATTTGGGTCCTCATTCCGTGACCCTCATCACAAAATCAAGTATACACTAATAACGTGGAAAATTAATACCACGCTAATTATTCTCTATGAAACTTTACAATAATAGAGGTTTTCTTTATTACGTAAAGTTATTAAAAATGATCTTTTATTGCTTTTCTTATGTTAAATATAAGTAAAAACAATGAGATATCAGACTTTGACTTTTTGTGCGGTTCATCACATAACTTGCTGATGGGTTGGGTTTTTAAAGTAGGAGTAGATGTGAAGAATGAAATTTGCAGGCAGGTATAAGAAAACAGAAGGATGTTATCAAGCAGGTTGCTCCCGCCATTCAATAACAGCGGGAACAGCCGTTTTAAGACTTAAAGCTCTTGTTCGAAGAGCACCAGAATCGCTTCATAAAGCTCTTTAACCGTGAAGTCTTTGGCAGGCGTAGTAAAGATAGTGTCGTCTCCGGCAATCGTGCCCAGGATCCCTTCAGCTTTACCTAAAGAATCCAGTAGGCGTGCAATCAACTGTGCGGCACCCGGGCTTGTGTGGATAACGACAACGGCATCGTTGTAATCAATATCCAGTACCAGATTTTTTAATGGACTGGATGTGGTCGGCACACCCAATTCAGCAGGCAAACAATACACCATTTCCATTTTTGCATTGCGAGTACGCACCGCGCCAAACTTGGTCAGCATGCGGGATACTTTGGACTGGTTAATGTTTTCGAAACCTTCATTTTGCAAGGCATGGACGATCTCGCCTTGAGAACTAAATTTCTCTTCTTTCAATAATGCTTTGAATGCTTTGACTAATTCTTCTTGTTTTGAGGAAATACGCATAGGTCACCCATATTCAGGTCAGCAAAGATAACATTATTATGCATTTAAATGAATTTTTATGCAAATCAATGGCTGGGTGTAAGCTTGAAATAATGTTATGAAAGGGGCTGATTTTATCAAACTTTGTTATCGAGAAACATGCCTTCGTCACGACTCGAAAATAAGTTGTTAGGTAAATTAAATGTTATCAAAATGATGTTGTTTTGCTGCGTAGGGAGGGGTAATGTAACCGCCTGTTGATGTGACAACATCAGGTTGTGACCGGGCGCTAAGGCGTCGTTTCCACCCGGCGAGTAAATGCAGCAGTAACGTTTCAGGATTGCGTAACTTCGCAAACCTTGAGCGGGAATATTGTAATTACCCCTTCTCTGGATTATGGTCGCCACCGCATGGAGTTACGGCACCTATTTGCTAACCATAATAAGGAGTTTAGGATGAAAGTTGCAGTCCTCGGCGCAGCAGGCGGAATTGGCCAAGCGCTTGCCCTTCTACTCAAGACCCAACTGCCTTCAGGTTCAGAACTCTCTCTGTATGATATTGCACCTGTAACCCCAGGTGTTGCAGTCGATCTGAGTCATATCCCGACCGATGTAAAAATCAAAGGTTTCTGTGGTGAAGATGCAACTCCTGCACTGGTTGGTGCGGATGTGGTGCTTATCTCTGCCGGTGTAGCACGTAAACCAGGTATGGACCGTTCTGACCTGTTTAACGTCAATGCGGGAATCGTGAAGAATCTGGTTCAACAGATTGCTAAAACTTGCCCTAAAGCCTGTATCGGTATTATCACAAACCCTGTGAATACCACCGTTGCTATTGCAGCGGAAGTGCTGAAAAAAGCAGGTGTGTACGATAAAAACAAATTATTTGGCGTAACTACGCTGGACATCATCCGCTCCAACACCTTTGTTGCTGAGCTGAAAGGCAAACTGCCGACCGATATCGAAGTCCCTGTTATTGGCGGACACTCTGGCGTGACTATTCTGCCACTGCTGTCTCAGATCCCAGGCGTAAGCTTCACTGAGCAGGAAGTTGCTGATTTAACTAAACGTATTCAGAATGCAGGTACTGAAGTTGTAGAAGCGAAGGCTGGTGGCGGGTCTGCAACCCTGTCAATGGGTCAGGCTGCTGCACGTTTTGGTCTGTCTCTGGTTCGCGCGCTGCAAGGCGAAAGCAATGTGGTTGAATGTGCGTATGTTGAAGGCAATGGCGAGCACACTCGTTTCTTCTCTCAGCCGCTGCTGCTGGGTAAAAACGGTATTGCAGAGATCAAATCTTACGGCAAACTGAGTGCGTTTGAGCACCAGGCGCTGGAAGGTATGCTGGATACCCTGAAGAAAGATATTACTCTTGGTGAAGAGTTCGTTAACAAGTAAACACCAGGCTTCAGAGATAAAAAAACCGGAACTGAGTTCCGGTTTTTTATTGCCTGTCATTCAGCATTTATCAGTTAGTGGCTGGATATTCCTGAATCGTCACTTGTAACGTCAGCTTCTTATCATCGCGCATTACTTCAACCGGAATGACTGAGCCTGGGCGAATTTCTGCCACCTGATCCATAGTGCCTAATGCCGAAATCGCTGGTTTATTGTTCACCGAAATAATCACGTCGTTAACCAGAAGGCCTGCTTTCGCCGCTGGACCGCCAGGTGAAACTTCGTTAACGATAATCCCCTGAATCTGATCAATGCCGGTAGCCGGGCCATGCAATGGTGTTATCTCACGCCCGCCAATACCTATGTAGCCACGAATCACGCGGCCATCGCGAATAAGCTTATCCATGATTTTGGTGGAAAGCTGAGTCGGGATTGCAAAGCCAATACCTTCCGGTGTTTCGCCATCATTACTTTTATCAAACGACAACGTGTTAATACCCATTAACTCACCTAGTGAGTTAACCAGCGCACCGCCTGAGTTACCGTGGTTAATTGAGGCGTCAGTTTGCAGGAATGACTGGCGGCCTGAAGGGCTAAGGCCAATACGACCCGTCGCGCTGATTATCCCCTGCGTAATGGTCTGCCCAAGGTTATACGGGTTGCCAATCGCCATGACGACATCACCAATATGCGGCACCCGCTTATTGTTGATAGGAATAACGGGGAGGCTGGTGGCATTGATCTTCAACACAGCGAGATCGGTAAGGCTGTCGGAGCCAACCAGTAGCGCTTCAAACACACGGCCATCTTGCAGTGCAACGATGATTTGCTCGGCATCATTAATAACGTGTTTATTGGTAATGATGTAACCACGCTCGTCCATGATGACGCCTGAACCGAGAGTTTTAATTTCTAGCTGATTTTGCGAATTGTTACCAATGCTGCGGTTGTATACGTTCACCACAGCAGGCGCAGCGCGTCGCACCGCAGAGTTGTAGCTCACCGGAGTTTCATCAGCACTGTCAAACTTTGAGGGGGCTAAAGGGACGATTTTCTGGCGCAGCGTTGGTAATGCAACCAACAACAATCCAGCCACAATCAGGCCAATTACCACCGAGCGTAATATCTTTAGAAACATGGATTTGAATTAGTTAATAATAAGCCGGAAGCAGAATAGCATGAGTTAATCGGACATCGTACAGAGATGTCCGATTACTGATCAGATTAACGTACTAACAGATATATGCTCTCTTCACCACGCGCCACATGCAACGCAATGACGTCTGGTTTGCTTTCCAGAACCTTACGCATTTCCGCGATACTTGAGACCCGCTCGCGGTTCACGCCAATGATAAAATCATCTTTGTGTAACCCGGCTTGTGCCGCAGGTGTACCTTTTTCAACGCTGTCGAGTTTAATGCCCTTAGTGCCATCTTTTAACTGGCCATCACTCAGGGTTGCGCCTTGTAAGGCTGGCATAATCAGTTCTGCGTTGGCTGATGATGCAGTACTTTTATCCAGCGTCACGCTCACTTCCAACGGTTTCCCATCGCGCAGTAGGCCCAGTTTCACTACAGTTCCGGGTTCAGTTGTGGCGATTTTAGCTCGCAATTCAGCAAAACTACTGATGGCTTTGCCATTCAGGCTAGTAATCACATCACCGGCTTTCACGCCTGCTTTTGCTGAACCTGATTGCGGTAAGACTTCGCTGATGAACGCGCCACGCTGAGTTGTGAGGTTGAAGGCTTTAGCGATATCCGCACTCATCTCAGTACCTTTAATACCGAGCAAGCCGCGTTTGATTTCACCAAATTCCATCAGTTGTTTAGCCAGGGTTTGCGCCATATTACTTGGAATAGCAAAACCGATACCGACACTACCGCCGCTTGGCGCGAGAATCGCGGTATTAATGCCGATAAGCTCGCCGTTCAGGTTCAGCAACGCGCCACCGGAGTTACCACGGTTAATGGAAGCATCTGTCTGAATAAAGTTTTCTAACCCTTCAAGGTTAAGACCACTACGACCGAGTGCTGAAACGATACCTGATGTGGCTGTTTGCCCAAGGCCAAATGGGTTACCTACGGCTACCGCGAAATCACCAACGCGCAACTTGTCTGAATCAGCCACGGCGATTTGCGTCAGGCCACTCGCATTCTGGATTTGAATCAGTGCGATATCACTTTGGTCATCACCGCCAATTAATTTGGCATCAAACTCACGTCCATCATTTAACTGCACGCTGATTTTCTCAGCATGGTTAATGACGTGATTATTTGTTAATACATAGCCTTTCTCTGCATTGATGATGACGCCAGAGCCAAGACCTTCAAATGGCTGAGCTTCCGATGGTGGCATGTCATCACCAAAGAACTTTTTAAACTCTTCTGGGACTTTCTGGCTCGGTGCTGCAGCTGTGCCTTCTACCTGCACGCTGACTACCGCGGGTAATACTTTTTCCAGCATTGGTGCAAGGCTTGGTATTGCTGCCTGGCCCGGAACTTGTGCTGGCAACGCCGCATTTACCTGCGATGCAATACCGAACGTTAGTCCGATACTTAACGCTAATGCACTCAACAACAGTGTTTGTTTCTTCATTGGTGGCTTGCTCTCGTGACCTGGAAAAAGGAAAACCCGACCGACCTGTCATCTATCAAGCTACAGGGGATGACACTCCGATGTTATTGAAATATCAACCGGGTAACAATGTTGTTATAGAGTGATGAGATACTAGTAAATGATAGCTGTGCGTGAGAGAGATTGGGGTACGAAAACCGCACCCCAGGAAAAAAATACAGAATTGTGATTAATCGCGTTTTGCGCGTTCGGTACGCAGCAAACCGGATGCGCCATCGGAATAGTCACGCGGCATTTGAACCGGTGCCTGATCGTTGCTGGCTTCAGACTCAGCGAGGCGGTTACGGAATGGATTCGCTTCTGCTGACATTTCTGGCAACAAGCTGCTGGAGCTTTTTGCCATGTGTTGATAAAGCTGGCGGTAATCATCAGCCATGTTATCGAGCAATTCGGCACTACGTGCAAAATGGCTGACTAACTCTTCACGATACTCTTCAAGTTCCGCTTTGTTTTTCTCAATCTCGTACTGCATAGCTTGCTGCTGACGCAGCTTGCGGTTGCCGAAACGCATAGCAACTGCACCAACGATGATGCCAACAACTAACCCAATTAGCGCATATTCCCAGGTCATGAACTTCTCCCGTTGTATTGTGTTTCCGTAGGGTAATGTAGCCACTATAACCGTTAACCTAAGAGAAGTGGAATCCTGACGCAGCATCGCTTAGGGTAGAACGGCCTTTTTTTCGACAACCGTCCTTTTTTGAGCATTAAGTAAACGGCAATCCGATTTTTAAGGGAATACCATAATACCATGCAAAATCTCTCCCCTGCATCGCGCTACCAACAAGCCCTGACCGAGGGCAGCTATCAACCGGATGATGTGCAACGTGAGGCTGTCGCCAGACTGGACGTCATTTGGCAGGCATTAACCAGTCAAACGCCAACAGTGGCAGCTAGCGGTAATTTCTTTGGCAAACTCTTTGGTAAACGTAGCGCTTCGACAAATCAGGAGCCTGTCCGTGGGCTGTATATGTGGGGTGGAGTGGGGCGAGGGAAAACTTGGTTAATGGATATGTTTTTTCAGAGTTTACCTGGCGAACGCAAGCTACGGTTGCACTTTCATCGATTCATGCTGCGTGTACATGAAGAACTGGCTGAGTTACAGGGGCAAATAGATCCACTGGAAGTCATTGCAGACCGCTTCAAATCCCAGACGGACATTCTTTGTTTTGATGAGTTTTTCGTGTCGGATATCACGGATGCGATGTTGCTCGGCACGCTAATGCAAGCGCTGTTTGCTCGCGGTATTACGCTTGTGGCTACATCCAATATTCCGCCGGATGATCTGTATCGTAACGGTCTACAGAGGCCGCGATTTATCCCTGCGATTGACGCGATAAAGCGCCACTGTGAAATCATGAACGTTGATGCGGGTATCGATTATCGCTTGAGAACGTTGACCCAGGCCCATTTATGGCTTTCCCCACTTAATGACGAAACCGCAGGGCAAATGGAAAAACTCTACACAGCGCTGGCCGGTGCGGCGCGGGAAGGAGAGCCAGTGCTGGAAATTAATCATCGTCCATTAGCCACTTTAGGTCTTGCCAATCAAACGCTTGCTGTTGATTTCAATACGTTGTGTGTCGATGCTCGCAGTCAGCATGACTACATCGCATTGTCGCGTCTGTTCCATACCGTGATGTTGTTTAATGTACCGGTAATGAATACGCGTAATGAAAATGAAGCGCGTCGCTTCATCGCACTGGTAGATGAGTTTTACGAACGTCACGTCAAGCTGGTGGTATCAGCACAAGTTTCGCTGTTTGATATTTACCAGGGGGAAAGGCTGCGCTTTGAGTTCCAGCGCTGCCTGTCGCGCCTGCAGGAAATGCAAAGTGAAGAGTATTTGCGGTTGCCACATATGCCTTAAACGGCAATGTGCAATTGGGGCTGACTATAAAGTGAGACAAAAACGACAAAAAGGTTCGACCTTTAGGGGCGACTTCCCTATAATCTTGCGACCCCACGTTACAACCAAAGTTTTTTTCCCAAAACTTGGTCGTGCTGGCATTGGCTATTCGAAGGGGTAGGTTTGCCGGACTTTGTCGTGTGAACCTTGAACTGATTTTAAACGTTTGGGTGAACACCTACGTGTAACTATATATTGGGTAAGCTTTTAATGAAAACTTTTACAGCTAAACCAGAAACCGTACAGCGCGACTGGTTCGTTGTTGACGCTGACGGTAAGACCTTAGGTCGTCTGGCTACTGAATTGGCTAGCCGTCTGCGCGGTAAGCACAAAGCGGAATACACTCCGCACGTTGATACTGGTGATTACATCATCGTTCTGAACGCAGAAAAAGTTGCTGTAACCGGCAACAAGCGTACTGACAAAGTGTATTACCGCCACACCGGCTACGTCGGTGGTATCAAACAAGCGACCTTTGAAGAGATGATTGCTCGCCATCCTGAGCGTGTGATTGAAATCGCGGTTAAAGGCATGCTGCCAAAGGGCCCGCTGGGCCGTGCTATGTTCCGTAAACTGAAAGTTTACGCGGGCACCGAGCACAACCACGCGGCACAGCAACCGCAAGTTCTGGACATTTAATCGGGATTATGGCAATGGCTGAAAATCAATACTACGGCACTGGTCGCCGCAAAAGTTCTGCAGCTCGCGTTTTTATCAAACCGGGCAGCGGTAAAATCATCATCAACCAACGTTCTCTGGAACAGTACTTCGGTCGTGAAACTGCCCGCATGGTAGTTCGTCAGCCGCTGGAATTGGTTGATATGGTTGAGAAATTCGATCTGTACATCACTGTTAAAGGTGGTGGTACTTCTGGTCAGGCTGGTGCGATCCGTCATGGTATCACCCGCGCTCTGATGGAGTACGACGAGTCCCTGCGTGGCGAACTGCGTAAAGCTGGTTTCGTTACTCGTGATGCTCGTGAAGTTGAACGTAAGAAAGTCGGTCTGCGTAAAGCACGTCGTCGTCCTCAGTTCTCCAAACGTTAATTGTCGTCTGCTTTTGCAGAATACAATTTGCGAAAAAACCCGGTCTTGTACCGGGTTTTTTTATGCCTGAAAATTATATTTAGTGTTGCTAACTTCATGATAGCACTAGCTTTTCAGTCAAAATCCAGATCCATCCCCCACAAAACCCGTAAAATCTGGTAAACTATCAACCAATTTTCTGCCCTCATGTCGGCATCAGTTTGTTTTTGCCTCTTTTTTGGCAACTGGTGGTGTTCCGGCGTCTTGGGTATCAAACGGTCAGGTTAGTTGCCGCTTGCGGCTATTAGCAGTAATTTTCTGATAAACTTGGAGGTTTTCATGGCTGTCGCTGCCAACAAACGTTCGGTGATGACGCTGTTTTCCGGTCCTACTGACATCTATAGCCACCAGGTGCGTATCGTACTGGCTGAAAAAGGTGTTAGCGTTGAAATTGAGCATGTGGAAACGGATAACCTGCCTCAGGATCTGATTGACCTCAACCCAAATCACAGCGTACCGACCCTGGTTGACCGCGAACTTACCCTGTGGGAATCCCGCATCATCATGGAATATCTTGATGAGCGTTTCCCGCACCCACCATTAATGCCGGTTTATCCGGTTGCACGTGGTGAAAGTCGCCTGTACATGCATCGTATCCAGAAAGACTGGTATTCACTGATGCACATCGTGATGAACGGTTCTGCTCAAGAAGCTGATGCTGCACGCAAGCAATTACGTGAAGAACTACTGGCCATCGCACCTGTATTTACTCAGAAACCTTTCTTCCTGAGTGATGAATTCAGCCTGGTAGATTGCTACCTGGCGCCGCTGCTGTGGCGTTTGCCGCAGATGGGTATTGAGTTGACAGGCGCGGGTTCTAAAGAGATGAAAGGCTATATGACTCGCGTGTTTGAGCGTGATTCATTCCTCGCTTCTTTGACCGAACCTGAGCGCGAAATGCGTCTTCAGACCCGGGGCTAATTGATGGAAATGTCGCAATTGTCACCACGTCGTCCTTATCTGCTTCGTGCTTTTTACGAGTGGCTACTGGATAACCAGCTCACACCGCACTTGGTTGTGGATGTGACATTGCCAGGCGTGCATGTGCCTATGGAATATGCACGTGACGGGCAAATTGTCCTGAATATCGCGCCGCGAGCGGTAGGAAACCTGGAGCTAGCCAATAGTGATGTGCGTTTTAATGCGCGTTTCGGTGGTGTGCCACGTCAGGTGTTTGTTCCTATGGCTGCGGTTCTGGCTATTTACGCGCGTGAAAATGGTGCTGGCACCATGTTCGAGCCGGAAACTATCTATGACGAAGATGGTGAAAGTCATAACGATATTGAGCAGCAACCATCGGATTCAGAAATGGTGATGCAGGTGATCGATGGCTCACGCCCCGATCACGATGAAGATGACGATGGTCCGGATGATGAGCCCCCACCACGTGGTGGCCGTCCGGCATTACGCGTTGTGAAGTAACTCGCGAAATCATGCCCCTCAAAGTGCAAATCGAAGCCAGTCTTATGACTGGCTTTTTATTGTCTTAAACAAGCTGACAGACTGCATCTTTACGTAAGACATGATTTGCTGTGTTATGATTCGGCTATATTATTTGCGATGCTTCTTCCATAAACGGCCGATTCTGACGCTATGAGTACATTTGACGAGCAACCACCTGAGACGACTGAGACCATCGGTCATACGATGCGCCGTCGCCCGCTTGCGCGTAAAAAGCTCTCTGAAATGGTAGAAGAAGAGCTTGAGCAAATGATTCGCAGACGTGAGTTTGCTGAAGGTGAACAACTGCCTTCCGAGCGCGAACTTATGGCCTTTTTCAATGTTGGTCGTCCTTCAGTTCGCGAAGCACTGGCGGCACTTAAAAGAAAAGGTCTGGTGCAAATTAGTAACGGAGAGCGCGCTCGCGTTTCTCGTCCTTCTGCAGATACCATCATTGGTGAGTTGTCAGGTGTAGCGAAAGATTTCCTTTCGCGTCCTGGCGGGATTGCGCACTTTGAACAATTGCGTATGTTTTTTGAATCTAGCCTGGTTCGCTATGCCGCTGAATTTGCCACAGACGATCAAATAGCTCGTCTTGGAAAAGCGCTGGAGATGAACAACCAGGCCCTGGATGATAACGATCTGTTTATTCGATCCGATATCGAATTCCACCGGGAATTGGCGGAGATCCCTGATAATCCGATCTTTATGGCAGTGCATGTCGCATTGCTAGACTGGTTGATTGCGGCGCGTCCAACGGTTTCTCAGGACGTTCTTCATGCCCACAACAACATTAGCTATCAACAGCATATTGAGATTTATAACGCGATTCAGGCTCGTGATCCTGATGCTGCTGACGCGGCATTAAAAGTTCATTTGAAAAGCGTGTTCGCCTCCTACTATCCCACGCCGCGCAAACGCACTTCCAAGAAGTAGCCAACTTTAATCTGAGATCCCTCGCACGATTTTTTAGTACGTCTCATTAACCATCATAATTTCATATGAGCAAGATCGCATCCTGAGCGCTTAGTGATGTGGTGTTTACTTTTTGATTTGGTATAACAGGTATAAAGGTATATCGTTATGTTAATAAACCAGACAACAATAGAGGCGTATATGACACAGAATCTTCGCGGTGTGATGCCCGCACTGCTTACTCCGTTCAATCAGCAACAACAGGTAGATACCGACAGCTTGCGCCGTCTGGTTCGTTTCAACATTGAACAGGGTATTGATGGTATCTACGTAGGGGGATCGACAGGAGAGGCCTTTCTACAGAGTGCGCAGGAACGTGAGCAAGTGCTCGAAATCGTTGCTGAAGAAGCCAAAGGTAAAATAACTCTGATTGCGCATGTAGGCAGTATCAGTACTCATGAGAGCCAGGTGCTGGCGAGTGCCGCACACCGCTACGGTTTTGATGCCGTCTCCGCCGTAACACCATTCTACTATCCATTTAGTTTCAATGAACATTGCGATCATTACCGCGCAGTAATTGATGCATCTGAAGGTTTGCCAATGGTGGTCTACAACATACCAGCATTAAGTGGCGTGAAACTCACTCTCGAGCAAATTGATACCTTAATCAATTTGCCGGGTGTGGGAGCATTAAAACAGACGTCGGGTGATCTCTACCAAATGGAACAGATCCGTCGTGCCCATCCAGATCTGGTGCTCTACAACGGTTATGACGAGATCTTTGCATCTGGTCTGGTTGCAGGAGCAGATGGTGGTATTGGTAGTACTTACAACGTAATGGGATGGCGCTACCAGGCAATAAGGCAAGCAGTTCAGAGCGGCGATATGCAACGTGCCAGTCAGCTTCAAAGTGAATGTAATAAAGTTATTGATGTACTGATTAAAGTGGGTGTTTTCCGTGGACTGAAAACTTTACTGCATTACATGGATGTTGTTGCTGTACCGCTGTGTCGCAAACCATTCTCGCCAGTGGAAGAGCATTATCTACCAGAGCTTAAAGCACTCGCAGCCCAGCTTCAGGAAGAACGTGTAGCGTTCTGAATGAGATAAATAAACCATGGTGTTGTAAACCATACCTAATCAGACCCAACTAAAGGACGAGTTTTTACGAACTCGTACCGGGAGTGCTTTATGAATAACACTGCCCAACGGATCCCGTGGTATCGCCATTTAACTAAGCCGCAATGGAAAGCATTTTCAGCCGCCTGGATTGGCTACTTATTGGATGGTTTTGATTTTGTCTTGATAGCGTTAGTACTAACTGAAATTCAAAGTGAATTTGGCCTTACCACTGTTCAGGCGGCGAGTTTGATCTCTGCGGCCTTTATCTCGCGCTGGTTTGGCGGTCTGGTTCTAGGTGCAATGGGCGATCGTTATGGCCGAAAGCTTGCGATGATAACCAGCATCGTGTTGTTCTCTTTCGGTACGCTGGCATGCGGCTTTGCTCCAGGCTTTACGACGATGTTTCTTGCTCGTCTGCTGATTGGCATGGGGATGGCTGGTGAATATGGGTCTAGTGCCACCTATGTCATCGAAAGCTGGCCTAAACATATGCGTAATAAGGCGAGTGGCTTTCTTATCTCAGGCTTCTCTGTAGGAGCGGTAATTGCAGCTCAAGTATATAGCGTTGTGGTACCGGCATGGGGCTGGCGCGCGCTGTTCTTCATCGGTATTTTGCCTATTATCTTTGCGCTCTGGCTGCGTAAAAATATTCCGGAAGCAGAAGACTGGAAAGAGAAGTTTGCTGATACAAAACCAACCAAAACCATGGTGGATATTTTGTACCGTGGCGAGCATCGGGTTATCAATATTGGCCTGACAGTTGTCGTTGCAACGGCGCTTTACTTCTGTTTTGCCGGTAACCTTGGCAACGCGGTACTTATTGCTGTACTAGGTTTGATATGTGCTGCGGTGTTCATCAGCTTTATGGTGCAAAGCAGCGGTAAGCGCTGGCCAACAGGTGTCACACTGATGGTTGTGGTGTTCTTTGCCTTCCTTTATTCATGGCCTATTCAGGCACTGTTACCAACATATCTGAAAACTGAGCTGGCCTACGACCCAAAAACCGTTGCACATATCCTGTTCTTTAGCGGTTTTGGTGCTGCAGTCGGTTGCTGTGTAGGTGGTTTCCTCGGTGATTGGTTAGGTACTCGCAAAGCTTATGTCTGCAGCCTCCTGGCGTCGCAATTATTGATTATTCCGGTATTTGCTATTGGTGGCGGTAACATTTGGGTGCTGGGTCTGCTGTTGTTCTTACAACAGATGTTGGGGCAAGGAATCGCAGGTATTTTACCAAAACTGATTGGTGGTTATTTCGATACCGAACAGCGTGCTGCGGGTCTGGGCTTTACCTATAACGTTGGTGCGCTGGGTGGTGCACTGGCTCCGATAATTGGCGCCACTATTGCTCAGCGCCTCGATTTAGGCACTGCACTTGCGTCGCTTTCGTTTAGCCTGACCTTTGTAGTCATTCTGCTGATTGGCCTGGATATGCCATCACGGATTCAGCGCTGGATTCATCCTGAAGCAGTACGGACTCACGATGCAATAGATGGGAAGCCGTTTAGTGGGGCTGGTGTTGTTAAAGAAGGGGCGGTTAAGGGACCGATGATGCACAAAGCTGTGAAATAAAGCAGTCTGATAGAACATAAAAAAGCCCGGTGATTTTCATATCACCGGGCTTTTCGTATTGATAAGTCAGGTAAGCGAATCGCTACCTGACAGACAAATTACACTTCAAGGAAGTTCAGTATCCCGTCAGCCGCTTTACGGCCTTCAGCGATTGCAGTTACCACCAGATCGGAACCACGAACGGCGTCACCGCCAGCAAAGATTTTCGGGTTGCTGGTCTGGAATGGATTATCACTACCTTCCGGTGCCAGAATACGGCCCTGGCTATCGAGTTCAACACTATGTTTTTCCAGCCACTGCATGGCATGTGGACGGAAACCAAACGCCATAATCACCGCATCGGCAGGCACAACGTGTTCTGAACCAGCGACAATTTCTGGGCGGCGGCGGCCATTGGCATCCGGTGCACCCAGCTCAGTACGAGCCACTTTCACACCTGATACGCGGCCGTTGCCATTCACTTCGACACCCAGTGGCTGCACGTTGAACTGGAACTCAACACCTTCTTCACGCGCATTTTTCACTTCGCGTTTAGAGCCCGGCATGTTCTCTTCATCACGGCGGTAAGCACAGATAACGTGCGTTGCACCCTGGCGAATAGAACTACGCACGCAGTCCATCGCGGTATCACCACCGCCAAGTACCACAACGCGTTTGCCTTCCATATTCACATACGGCTCTTCTGGTGAGTCGCCGAAGCCCATGATCTTTTTGGTGTTAGCAATGAGGAACGGTAGGGCGTCAAATACGCCTGTTGCATCTTCATTCTCTAAACCACCGCGCATTGACTGATAAGTGCCAACACCCAGGAACACGGAATCATACTCTTTCAGCAGGTCGTCAATCTGAACGTCACGGCCCACTTCGGTGTTCAACTTGAATTCGATGCCCATGCCACTGAAGATTTCCCGGCGTTTGGTCATCACTTCTTTTTCCAGTTTGAACGCTGGAATACCGAAGGTCAGCAGGCCACCAATTTCTGGGTGACGGTCATAAACCACAGCTTTCACACCGTTACGTGCCAGCACATCAGCACATGCAAGCCCAGCAGGGCCAGCACCGATGATGGCAACACGCTTGCCGGTTTGCTTAACGCCCGTCAGGTCTGGTTTCCAGCCCATCTCAATCGCTTTATCGTTGATATAGCGCTCGATGTTACCGATGGTGACGGCACCAAACTCGTCGTTCAGCGTACAAGAACCTTCGCAAAGACGGTCTTGTGGGCAAACACGTCCACACACTTCCGGCAGGCTGTTTGTCTGATGAGACAGTTCAGCCGCTTCAATAATGCGCCCTTCGTTGGCAAGCTTCAGCCAGTTTGGAATGTAGTTATGAACCGGGCATTTCCATTCACAGTACGGGTTGCCACAAGACAAACAGCGGTCTGCCTGTGCTTTGGCTTGGCCTTCTGAGAACGGCTCGTAAATTTCCACAAATTCAATTTTACGGATCTTGAGCGGTTTCTTTGGCGGATCAACGCGCTGTAAGTCGATAAATTGATAAACGTTTTGACTCATCGTGACCTCTTACTGCGCCTGCACCCGCAGCTCAGCTGCGGAACGACTGCGGTGACCCAACAATGCTTTAACATCACTGGACTTCGGTTTAACCAACGTGAATTTCGAGGCAAATTCCGGCCAGTTAGCCAGAATTTCTTCGCCGCGCTGGGAACCCGTCAGTTGCACATGCTCGGTAATCATTCCGCGCAGGTGTTCTTCGTGAATAGCCAGCTCATCAACGTTGAGCAGTTCAACCAACTCAGGGTTAACGCGTTTACGGAAATCACCATCTTCATCAAGCACGTAAGCGAAACCACCGGTCATACCTGCACCAAAGTTCACGCCCGTCTTGCCGATGACACAGACAATGCCGCCAGTCATGTATTCACAACCGTTATCGCCAATGCCTTCTACCACGGTAATCGCACCGGAGTTACGCACAGCGAAACGCTCACCCGCACGGCCTGCAGCATAAAGTTTGCCGCCTGTTGCACCGTACAAGCAGGTGTTGCCTATGATGGTTGCTTCGTGGCTGCGGAAGAATGAACCTACCGGAGGACGCAGCGAGATCAAACCGCCAGCCATACCTTTACCGACGTAGTCGTTGGCATCGCCAATCAGGTGTAACTCAACGCCACCGGCGTTCCATACACCAAAACTTTGCCCGGCAGTACCGCTGAAATGCGCTTTAATCGGATCGGCTGCAAGCCCCTGGTCGCCATTATGCTGTGCAATATAACCAGACAATGTGGCACCCACTGAACGGTCAGTGTTGCGGATATCAAACCAGAACGTTTTGCTCTGCTTGTCATCAACATACTGCTTCGCCTGAGCGAGCAGTTGAGCGTTCAGGTCGCCTTTATCGAATGGCGGGTTCGTTTCAGTCCAGTAGACTGCTTTGCCCGGCATAGGCTCCGCTGTTTTCAGCAGATTCGACAGATCCAGGTTTTGTTGTTTGGCAGTGAAACCGTCCAGCTCTTTGAGCAGGTCAGTACGGCCAATCAAGTCAACCAGGCGCTTCACGCCTAACTGCGCCATCAACTCACGTGTTTCACGGGCAATGAATTCAAAGTAGTTTGTCACTTTGAATGGCAGGCCGTGATAGTGGTTTTTACGCAGTTTTTCATCCTGAGTTGCAACACCGGTTGCGCAGTTGTTCAGGTGGCAAATACGCAGGTATTTACAACCCAATGCGACCATTGGACCGGTACCGAAACCAAAGCTTTCTGCGCCAAGAATCGCGGCTTTGATAATGTCTAAGCCCGTTTTCAGGCCGCCATCAACTTGCAGGCGAATCTTATGACGCAGGCCGTTCGCAACCAGTGCCTGTTGTGTTTCCACCAGACCCAGTTCCCACGGGCAACCTGCATATTTCACTGACGACAGCGGGCTTGCACCGGTACCACCGTCGTAACCGGCGATAGTAATCAGGTCGGCATAGGCTTTCGCCACACCTGTTGCGATGGTGCCAACGCCTGGTTCGGAAACCAGTTTGACAGAGATCATCGCCTTCGGGTTGACCTGTTTCAGGTCGAAAATCAGCTGCGCCAAATCTTCGATAGAGTAGATATCGTGGTGCGGCGGAGGTGAAATCAGCGTAACGCCAGGTACTGAATAACGCAGTTTTGCGATATACGGCGTAACTTTATCACCCGGCAACTGACCACCTTCGCCAGGCTTAGCACCCTGAGCGACTTTAATCTGGATAACATCGGCGTTCACCAGGTAAGCCGGGGTCACACCGAAGCGTCCAGAAGCCACCTGTTTGATACGGGACACTTTATTGGTGCCGTAACGCGCAGGGTCTTCACCACCTTCACCAGAGTTGGAGTTGCCGCCGATGCTGTTCATCGCTTCTGCCAGCGATTCGTGTGCTTCCGGGCTCAATGCACCGATAGACATCGCCGCAGTATCGAAACGTTTATAAAGCTCAGTGGCAGGCTCAACATCTTCAATCTTGACTGTTTCATCTTGCGGGTTCAGAGCAAGCATATCGCGCAGTGTTGCCACCGGGCGCTCGTTCACAAGTTTCGCGTACTCTTGATAATCTTTGTATTCGCCACTGTTTACTGCTTTTTGCAGCGTCTGAACCACGTCCGGGTTGTAAGCGTGATATTCACCACCGTGAACGTATTTCAGTTGCCCGCCCTGGTCCAGCGGCTTGCGAGCGAGCCATGCGCGCTTAGACAGGTTCAACAAATCTTGTTGGAAGTCGTTAAAGCCTGCACCACCAATACGGCTAACAACGCCCTGGAAGCACAGTTCAGAAACTTCTTTATGCAGGCCAACCGCTTCAAACAGCTTAGAGCAACGATAAGAGGCGATAGTCGAGATGCCCATTTTGGACATGATCTTGTACAGACCCTTGTTGATGCCGTTGCGGTAGTTCTGCATGACTGCACGGTACGGCTTTTCGATAGCAGTGCTGTCGACTAACTTCGCCAGTGTTTCGTAGGCGAGGTATGGATAGATTGCCGTGGCACCAAAACCGAGCAGAACAGCGAAGTGGTGCGGGTCACGCGCACTTGCCGTTTCAACGATAATGTTCGCATCGCAACGCAGATTTTTCTCGACCAAGCGAGTCTGTATCGCGCCAACCGCCATCGGTGCCGGAACGGGCAGGCGATCTTTAGCAATGTTACGGTCAGACAGCACCAGCAAAACGGTGCCATTGCGAACCATGCGTTCAGCTTCATCGCACAGTGTATTGACGGTTTCGTGGAGCGACTGGGTGGAAGCATCGTAAGTGATGTCCAGCGTGTCAGCCCGATAATGCTCTTCTTCAAGCGTTGTCAGCTGCTGGAAATCAGACCACAACAGAATTGGCGATTTGAAGCTCAGGCGGTGAGCCTGGCCTTCTGCTTCACAGAAGACGTTCATTTCGCGGCCAATGCTGGTTGCCAGTGACATAACGTGCGCTTCACGCAGCGGGTCGATTGGCGGGTTAGTTACCTGCGCAAACTGCTGACGGAAGTAGTCGTAAATAATACGTGGCTGGCTAGAAAGTACAGCAAACGGGGTGTCGTCACCCATTGAACCCACAGCTTCCTGGCCATTCTCACCCAGCACACGAATCACAGAATCCAGCTCTTCTACGCTGTAGTTAAACTGTTTCTGGAAGCTTGCGAGGGTATCGTCATCCATTTCACGGGAGCCAACTTCTTCGTCTGGTAAATCTTCAAACGGCACCAGGCGACGGACGTTGTTTTCCATCCACTCTTTATACGGGTGGCGGCTCTTCAAATCGGCATCGGTTTCAGCTGAATGCAGAATTCGGCCAATACGCGTATCGATAACCATCAACTCGCCAGGACCGACACGGCCTTTCTCGATGACTTCGTCAGGCTGGTAATCCCAGATCCCAACTTCAGAAGCACAAGTGATCAGCTTATCTTTAGTGATGACGTAGCGCGCCGGGCGCAGGCCGTTACGGTCCAGGTTACAGGCGGCGTAGCGCCCATCGGACATAACGATACCGGCCGGGCCATCCCATGGCTCCATATGCATGGAGTTAAAGTCGAAGAAAGCGCGTAACTCTGGGTCCATGTTCGGGTTGTTCTGCCAGGCTGGTGGAACCAGTAAACGCATGGCGCGAACAATATCCATACCGCCTGCTAACAGCAGCTCGAGCATGTTATCCATGGAGCTTGAATCGGAACCGGTTTCGTTCACGAATGGCGCTGCGTCATGCAAATCCGGAATCAATGGAGTCTGGAACTTGTAGGTACGGGCGCGTGCCCACTGGCGGTTACCGGTGATGGTGTTGATTTCACCGTTGTGCGCCAGGTAGCGGAACGGCTGAGCCAGCGGCCAGCGTGGTACGGTGTTGGTGGAGAAACGTTGGTGGAACAGGCAAATAGCTGATTCCAGGCGTAAGTCCGCCAGGTCCAGGTAAAAGCGCGGCAAATCTGCCGGCATACACAGACCTTTATAGATGTTAACCAGGTTGGAGAGACTACAAACGTAGAAGTCTTTATCCTGGATGCGTTTCTCAATGCGGCGGCGGGCGATAAACAGGCGACGTTCCATATCACGCGGGCGCCAGCCAGCCGGAGCATTAACAAAAATTTGTTCGATGCGAGGTTTTGAGGAGAGGGCGATTTCACCGAGTACGTCTTCATTGGTTGGCACTTCGCGCCAGCCGACAATCGACAAGGTCTCGTTTTGCAACTCTTCTTCAACGATGCGGCGGCTTGCACTTGCCAGCGCGTCGTCTTTGTTTAAGAAAATCATGCCTACCGCATAATTTTTTGCCAAACGCCAACCACGTTCTTCCGCAACGATTCGGAAGAAACGGTCAGGTTTTTGCAACAGCAGGCCACAACCATCACCGGTTTTACCATCGGCGAGGATTGCTCCACGGTGTTGCATTCGGGCCAGTGCGTGAATAGCAGTACGCACTACCTTGTGGCTAGGTTCGCCTTCTATGTGGGCGATCAGGCCGAAACCACAGTTATCCTTCTCAAGGGATTTATCGTACAACATATCAGTGAACCTCCCCAGGCTCTACGTGATTCCCGATACCGATTGCGTCCAGACGCAGCAAGGGCATGGCGACGGGGTTTGCGCATCTACGCTCACCTCGCGTGTCGCCCTCTTTATGTCTAACGCATCCGGTTGCACAAGTATTGAGGACTTGCTTTAGAGGGAATCTTAATTACTGCATAAATATGGTGGGCACAGAACCCACCCAGAAAGCTTCCAGCGGATTTCCAAGTTATCGGGAAAGCGCACACAGGTCAAATGGCATTCTTATTTATACGATTATGTGCTAAATGGTATTTAACATCATGAATGTAAACATTTTATTATCATTTTTATCGTATTTAAGCGGCAGGAGGATCGCCTGGGTATTGTGATCTCTCTCACTATCTGGCGGGCTGCAAAATTCCAGACCGTGCTGGCAATGCTTAAGTTGGCAGGATCTTGTGCTATCAATGAGGTCTGGCGTGTTGTATGCCACTGTTTTTCACATGGGCACATATTCTTTAAAAATAGAGGGTCAATATAAGGAAAAGTAATCATCTTATGCGTGCGTAAAATTGCACTAATTTTGCATTGTTATGCAACAGATAAAGCTGCGCCTAAGCGATTGATCCAGGTCATCGCTAAATTGGTCAGATAATGGCAGGCTACGTCCCTTTTACAGGGCGGCCCATCAGATTATGCAGTTACAAAAATTAGTCAATATGTTTGGTGGGGATCTTCAGCGTCGTTACGGCCATAAGGTCCATAAACTCACGCTGCACGGCGGTTTCAGTTGCCCAAACCGAGACGGCACTATTGGACGTGGCGGCTGTACTTTTTGCAATGTGGCCTCTTTTGCCGATGAAACCCAACAAAACCACTCTATAGCTGATCAACTGGAGCGCCAGTCGCAGTTGGTGAATCGCGCGCAGCACTACCTTGCTTATTTTCAGGCGTACACCAGTACGTGGGCGGAAGTACAGGTACTGCGTTCGATGTATCAACAAGCCGTCAGTAAGGCATCTATTGTTGGGCTATGCGTTGGCACACGTCCGGATTGTGTACCGGACAGCGTGCTGGATTTGTTAAGCGAATACCATGAGAAAGGCTATGAGGTCTGGTTAGAGCTGGGCTTGCAGACGACGCATGATAAAACTCTACATCGTATTAATCGTGGGCATAATTTTGCCTGCTACCAGGAAACCACGCACCGGGCCCGTACCCGGGGTTTAAAAGTGTGCAGCCATTTGATTGTCGGCTTGCCGGGTGAAAAACACGATCACTGTATGGAGACGCTGGAAAAAGTCGTTGAGACAGGCGTGGACGGTATCAAACTCCACCCATTACATATCGTCAACGGCAGCACGATGGCCAAAAGCTGGCAGGCAGGGCGGTTGCAGGCGATTGAATTAGAAGAGTATGCGACAGTCGCCGGGGAGATGATTCGCCATACCCCGCTTGATGTCGTGTTCCATCGCATTTCGGCTAACGCACGGCAGCCAACCCTGTTGGCACCACTGTGGTGTGAGAATCGTTGGGCCGGAATGGGCGCTATCGATAAGTATCTGACTGAGCATGGCACACAAGGTTCGGCGATAGGTACACCATGGAGCCCGGCAATTCTGTTGTAATCCCTAAGCGTGCGGTATATTTAGCTGATTGATGACGAGGGAAACGTTCCATGAAGCAAATCCGGTTACTGGCACAATATTACGTTGATTTGATGGTGAAGCTCGGATTAGTGCGCTTCTCGTTGTTGCTGGCCTCTGCCCTTGTGGTGTTGGCTATTGTGGTGCAAATGGCCGTGACCATGCTGTTACGTGGCCAGGTTGAAAGTATTGATGTTGTCCGTTCTATCTTCTTTGGCCTGTTAATTACGCCCTGGGCCGTCTATTTCCTATCCGTGGTGGTTGAACAGCTCGAAGAGTCGCGCCAGCGGCTTTCAAAGCTGGTGCAGAAACTTGAAGAGATGCGCGAACGCGATCTAAAACTCAATGTGCAGCTCAAAGACAACATTGCACAGTTGAACCAGGAAATTGCCGACCGCGTTAAAGCCGAAGATGAACGCCGTACCATGCTTGAGCAATTGAAAGTTGAGATGCAGGAGCGTGAAGAGACGCAACTCCAGCTTGAGCAGCAGTCGTCATTCTTACGCTCTTTCCTTGATGCTTCCCCGGACCTGGTTTTCTATCGCAATGAGGACAAAGAGTTTTCGGGTTGTAACCGTGCGATGGAACTGTTGACGGGCAAAAGCGAAAAACAGCTGATTAGCTTGAAACCGGAAGATGTCTATTCGCCAGAAGCGGCGCAGAAGGTTATCGAAACGGACGAAAAAGTATTTCGTCATAATGTTTCCCTTACCTACGAACAATGGCTGGATTACCCCGATGGGCGTAAAGCCTGTTTTGAAATTCGTAAAGTGCCTTATTACGACCGTGTCGGCAAACGCCATGGCTTGATGGGCTTTGGTCGCGATATTACTGAGCGTAAGCGTTATCAGGATGCGCTTGAGGGCGCCAGCCGCGACAAAACTACCTTCATTTCTACGATTAGCCATGAACTACGTACACCGCTGAACGGTATCGTCGGTTTAAGCCGTATCTTACTTGATACCGAACTGAATGCTGAACAAACAAATTATCTCAAGACCATTCACGTTTCGGCGATCACGCTGGGTAATATTTTCAACGATATCATTGATATGGATAAGCTTGAACGCCGTAAGGTTCAGCTTGATAACCAACCAATTGATTTCATCAGTTTCCTTGCTGATCTCGAAAACCTCTCCGGCTTGCAGGCGCAGCAAAAAGGGCTGACGCTTGAAATGAACCCAACCCTACCGTTGCCGCATAAAGTGGTGACGGACGGTACGCGTTTGCGCCAGATTCTCTGGAACCTCATCAGCAACGCCGTGAAGTTCACCCCGAAAGGCGGGTTAGTCGCTGTGCGTGTGCAGTATGAAGAAGAGAATACGCTGCGCTTTGAAGTGCAGGATTCCGGTATTGGTATTCCGCAGGATGAGCAGGACAAGATCTTCGCCATGTATTATCAGGTGAAAGATAGCCACGGTGGTAAACCAGCAACCGGTACGGGGATTGGTCTGGCGGTATCGCGCCGTCTGGCTAAGAGCATGGGTGGCGATATTACCGTTAGCAGTAAGCCGGGTGAAGGCTCTCTGTTTACCCTGACAATTCAGGCACCGCGCGTGGCGGATGAAGTTGAAGATACCCTTGAAGACGACGAAATGCCGCTGCCAGCGTTGCACGTGTTGCTGGTGGAAGACATTGAGCTCAACGTGATTGTTGCACGCTCGGTGCTTGAAAAGTTGGGTAATAGCGTAGATGTCGCAATGACAGGCAAAGAGGCGTTAGAAAAATTCACCCCGGGAGAATATGACCTGGTGCTATTGGATATTCAGTTGCCTGATATGACGGGGCTGGATATTTCCCGTCAGCTGACAACACGTTACGCCCGTGAAGATTTACCGCCGCTGGTGGCCTTGACTGCTAACGTATTGAAAGATAAAAAAGAGTATCTGGATGCTGGCATGGATGATGTGCTGAGCAAACCACTCGCAGTTCCGGCGTTGATGGCGATGATCCAAAAATTCTGGGACAACCAAAAATCAGAGTCTGAAAAGGAGTCTCCAATGTCTCAAGTTAATAGTGAAAAGCAACAAGCCTTGCTCGATATTCCGATGCTTGAGCAGTACATGGACTTAGTAGGACCAAAACTGATTACTGATGGACTGGCGATGTTTGAAAAAATGATGCCGGGTTACCTGAGTGTGTTGGATTCCAATATGACCGCTCGCGACCAGAAAGGTGTGGTGGAAGAAGGCCATAAAATTAAAGGTGCTGCGGGATCTATTGGATTGCGCCATTTACAGCAAGTTGCTCAGCAAATTCAGTCGCCGGACTTACCAGCCTGGTCAGAAAATGTGGGTGAGTGGATTGAAGAATTGAAGCATGAATGGCAACACGATGTTGATGTTCTGAAAGCCTGGGTTGCTAACGCCCCCAAAAAATGACCCCGGATAAACCGGGGTGCGCGAATTCTGCGCCAACACCAGGGAAAAGCCCGGTTGCGCCGTAAGTTATAAGTTTTTATCCAGTCGGCGCAGCCGATAATCTCGTATGCTGCTCAGGCATTAAGATAGCAAATCTTAAATGATTTGTTACGTGAATCAGTAAAATGTGTGAAGCATAGCGATCAAATCATAATAACTGATGATAACTATCGCATGATCAATAGGAATGGCCGAATGAAGAAGATTGGTGTGGTGCTTAGTGGCAGTGGGGTTTACGACGGTAGCGAGATTCAAGAAGCTGTTATTACTCTATTGGCAATCGCTCGCTCTGGCGCTGAAGCTGTTTGTTTTGCACCTGATAAACCTCAAGCAGAAGTTATTAATCACCTGACTAATAATAAGTCTATTGAGCATCGTAATGTACTGGTTGAAGCTGCTCGAATTACCCGGGGGGCTATTACTCCACTGGAGCTGGCCGATGCTAACGAACTGGATGCGTTGATTGTTCCAGGTGGCTTTGGTGCGGCAAAAAATCTGTGCGATTTTGCCAGTAAAGGTAGTGAGTGTCAGATTGATGGCGATTTACGCCGCCTTGCCAGGGATTGTCACGCGCAGGGTAAGCCTCTTGGTTTTATCTGTATTGCTCCTGTGATGTTGCCAAAGATTCTTGATGTACCAGTGCGTTTGACCATTGGCACGGATATCGACACCGCAGAAATAGTTGAAGAGATGGGGGCAGAACATGTCCCTTGCCCGGTCGATGATATCGTGGTTGATGAAGAGCAAAAAGTAGTGACCACGCCAGCTTATATGTTGGCAACACGTATTGATGAAGCCGCATTGGGCATCGAGAAACTGGTCGCTCGCGTTATGGATATGACTGCATGAAGAAAGGGCGAATTGCGCTCTTGAGTACCCTGAGGCGCTGGCTATTTCGCGGTGTACTGGCTTTCGCCGGAGTCTGGCTGGCGGGGGTTATTCTGTTTAGCTTTTTGCCTGTGCCGTTTTCAGCCGTAATGGTAGAGAGGCAGCTCAGCGCCTGGTTTAGCGGTGATTTCGGTTACGTAGCTCACTCGGATTGGGTAAGTATGGATGAGATCTCACCGTTGATGGGGCTTGCGGTTATTGCGGCAGAAGACCAGAAATTTCCCAACCACTGGGGATTTGACGTTAATGCTATCGAAAAGGCCATTGCCCATAATGAACGTAATGAAAATCGCGTTCGCGGCGCATCGACACTTTCTCAGCAAACTGCCAAGAACTTGTTTTTGTGGGATGGACGAAGCTATGTCCGTAAAGGTCTTGAGGCTGGGCTAACGCTGGGTATGGAGGCCGTCTGGACTAAACGCCGCATTCTCACGGTTTATCTAAATATCGCGGAATTTGGCGAGGGGATTTTTGGTGTGGAAGCCGCTTCACAGCGCTATTTCCACAAACCAGCAAGCCGTCTGACGGCATCAGAAGCGGCATTGCTGGCTGCTGTATTGCCCAATCCGATTCGCTTTAAAGCGAATGCACCTTCTGGCTATGTACACCAGCGGCAGCAATGGATATTGCGCCAGATGCGCCAGTTGGGTGGCGAGTCATTCATGGCGCAGAATGAGCTGAAGTAAATTAGTCTTCGTCAAAACCTGAATTAAACAGGGCGATAACCGCATTCAAGGCTTGCTCTTCTTCAGGCCCGGTAACTTCAATTTCGATGTGTCCACCTTTAGCGGAATCCAGCATCAGCAATGCAATCACGCTGTTGGCTTCCGCCTCCGTGCCAGCCTCGTTACGCAGCATTACTTCGGCATCAAAGCTTTGCACCAGTTCGAACAGTTTCATTGCTGGGCGCGCGTGCATGCCCAGTTTGTTGGTGATCTCAACGGTCTGTTTTACTGTCATGTTTTGCGTTTTTCCAGCGTACGGTGACGGGATTGCACATTTTTCCCGCGCGAACGGAAATAGTCTGCCAGTTGTTCAGCAATATAAACTGAACGGTGTTTACCGCCTGTACAACCAATTGCCACAGTCAAATAGCTGCGGTTATTGGTTTCCAGCATCGGTAACCACTGCTCAAGATAACTGCGTGTCTGGTAGATAAAATTGTGCACTTCGGTGTGACGGTCAAGGAACGCAGCGACAGGTCTGTCGAGACCAGTCATCGGACGAAGCTTCGGATCCCAATGCGGGTTTGGCAGGAATCGTACGTCGAATACGTAGTCAGCATCGATTGGAATACCGTGTTTAAAGCCGAAGGACTCGAACACCATAGTCAATTCGCGTTCACGTTTGCCGAGCAGGCGCGTACGCAACATTTCCGCAAGTTCGTGCACTGACATTTCAGAGGTATCGATAATCAGATCAGCTCTGGATTTCAGTGGTTCCAGCAGGTCACTTTCTTCATCAATTGCACTTTCTAACGAAAGATTTTTGTTGGAAAGTGGATGCAATCGACGCGTGTCGCTATAACGACGGATCAGCGTATTGCGATCGGCGTCGAGGAATAATAATTGTGGCGAAAATGAGTCAGGCAGATTACTCATCGCCTGTTCAAAAATTTCCGGGTTTTCCGGCATGTTACGCACGTCGATGCTCACTGCCGCAGAAATTTTTCGCTCTGCGAGAGTTTTGGCAAGATCAGGTAACAGCACCACTGGTAGATTATCTACGCAGTAGAATCCCATATCTTCTAGTGCACGCAAGGCTACAGACTTCCCTGAACCAGAGCGGCCGCTGACGATCATCAGCACCATTTTTTCACTCCCCCAACTTCTCTTGCTGTGATGTCAACACAATCACAGCCAGATTATTCACTTTCACTACCATGTTCTGTTTCGGTAATGATCTGATAAAGCTCTTCATCGCTTTGCGCAGAACGCAGGCGTCGACAAATTGTTTTGTCTGCCAGACGCTTTGCCACCAGAGATAATGTGTGCAAATGCGTTTTTGTTTGATCCGCCGGTACAAGCAGCGCAAACATGAGGTCTACCGGCTGGTTATCAATCGCATCAAATGCGATAGGGGTCTCCAGTTTAATAAACACCCCAACCGCGCGGGTGGTATCTTCTTCCAGCTTCCCATGAGGTATAGCGATACCGTTACCGATACCGGTACTCCCCATACGTTCGCGCGTCAGCACGGCTTCAAAAACCACTTGTGGTGGCAGGCCGAGTTGCTTTGCTGCCAGCTCACTGATGATTTCCAGTGCACGTTTTTTACTCTGGCAATGTACGTTGGTACGAGTACATTCCTTGTTCAGGACATTACTAAGTTGTAGAGCAGAATCGTTGTTCATCATAAGTTCACCTAAGCACCCTGTTATGCTAACGGCCCGTTAAGTAACGAGCCGTCTATGCTGGAACAGTTGCCCGGATTATCAGTGTTGTTTTAGTTTATCTTTATGTTTGGTTAACTGGCGCGCCAGTTTATCAATTAAGCCATCAATTGCCGCATACATATCCTGGCCATCAGAGCTTGCATGGATTTCACCACCATTCACATGAAGCGTTGCATCGGCAATATGCGTGACCTTTTCAACCTTTAACACAATGTAGACCTGGTTAATTCTATCGAAGTACTGCTCCAGTTTGGCAAACTTCGTACTCACAAAATCGCGCAGTGCGTCAGTGATTTCGACGTTTTGTCCTGTAATGTTGAGCTGCATAGTGTCTTCCTTATCGGTTAAGTCATACCAGCTGTTTACGCTGATTTGACGGTGGTATGGATAAAGACTCTCGGTACTTCGCAACAGTGCGGCGTGCCACCATGATCCCCTGATCGGATAGCATAGTCGTTAACTTGCTATCACTCAGAGGTTTCGCAGGGTTTTCCGCAGCAATTAATTTCTTCACTAGTGCCCGAATCGCCGTAGATGAGGCCTCGCCTCCGCCTTCGGTATTCACATGGCTTGAGAAGAAATACTTCAATTCAAAAATGCCGCGTGGACTGTGCAAATATTTTTGCGTGGTCACACGGGAAATAGTCGATTCATGCATTTCGACTACTTGGGCAATATCAGCAAGAACCATCGGTTTCATGTGCTCTTCGCCGTGCTCAAAAAAACCTTGTTGCTGCTCAACGATACAGCGACTGACGCGCAGCAGCGTATCGTTGCGGCTTTCAAGACTTTTAATCAACCACTTCGCTTCTTGCAGGTTACTGCGAATAAATTGTGAGTCGCTGTCATTGCGGGCATTGGTACCCATTGCAGCGTACTGCTGATTAATTTTAAGGCGTGGAATGCTGTCGGCGTTTAATTCTACCGTCCAGCGCCCCTGAATCTTTTTGACCAGAATATCGGGAATGACATATTCGGGTTCACTGGTTTGAATCGATTGGCCTGGGCGTGGATCCAGAGACTGAATCAGGCACATTGCCTCTTTCAGAACTTCTTCTTTCAGGCGAGTGACGCGCATCAGGCTACGGAAATCATGGTTGGCCAGTAGATCCAGATGATCGCTGACAATCAGTCGTGCCTCGGTCAGCCACGGTGTTTCTCTGGCGTACTGAGAAAGTTGGATGAGCAAGCAATCGCGGAGATCGCGTGCGGCAACGCCAACAGGATCAAAACGCTGGACGCGTTTAAGTACCGCTTCTACTTCGTCGATCGTGATTTCTTCATCGCCCATGCTTTCCAGAATTTCTTCCAGCGAAACCGTGAGATAGCCCATCTCATCGACAGCATCGACAATAGATGTCGCAATGGCAGTATCGGTATCAGAGAACGGAGTGAGATCGACCTGCCACATCAGGTAATCCTGAAGTGACTGGGTAGTTTCCCCTTGATAAACCGGCAATTCGTCATCACTGTAATCAGAGCCTGTTCCTGATGGCGCGCCCGCGGTGTAGATCTCGTCCCAGCTGGTATCTAACGGCAATTCGTCAGGCATCTCTTTTTGTTCGAGAGCTTCACGGGTATCTAACGCTTCGTTTTCACGAACTTCCTGAGTTTCAATTTCTTCATGCAGATCGGTTTGCTCAAGCAGTGGGTTACTTTCCAGGGCTTGTTGGAGTTCTTGCTGAAGCTCTAACGTTGACAACTGCAACAGGCGGATTGCCTGCTGTAACTGTGGAGTCATAGCAAGTTGTTGGCTAAGCCGTAATTGCAAACCTTGCTTCATATTCAGAGCGAGCTTCCTCAGGTATATACCCGGCATACTTCGAGTTGCAGGAACGTGGGCAACTCGAATTACCCAGAGTATTAATAATTATACTTCCTACCCTATCAGAGTCTGAACTCTTCGCCCAGATAGACGCGCTTAACATGCTCATCTTCCAGGATTTCCGCAGGCGTGCCATGGGCAATTAACTGGCCCTGGCTTACGATGTAGGCTCGTTCACACACGGCCAACGTTTCGCGTACGTTATGGTCAGTAATCAGCACACCAAGCCCGCTATCGCGCAAGTGCTCGATAATCCGCTTGATGTCGATGACGGAGATTGGGTCAACACCTGCAAAAGGTTCGTCCAAAAGAATAAATTTCGGGTTTGCAGCCAGAGCGCGGGCAATTTCAACACGACGGCGCTCACCACCAGACAGAGACTGCCCGAGGTTATTGCGCAGATGCTCAATGTGAAACTCTTCCATCAACTCATTCGCACGGTCTTCACGCTGCTCAGCGCTGAGGTCATCACGAATTTGCAGGACAGCCATCAAGTTATCGAACACGCTTAAGCGACGGAAAATTGACGCTTCTTGCGGTAAATACCCAATCCCGCGACGGGCACGAGCATGAAGCGGCAGAAGACTAATGTCTTCATCATCAATAATGATGTTCCCTGCATCACGCGGCACAATGCCAACAACCATGTAAAAAGTCGTGGTTTTGCCTGCACCGTTAGGGCCAAGTAAACCGACAATTTCACCTGATTTAACGGTCAGGCTGACGTCTTCAACAACGCGGCGGCCTTTGTAGGCTTTGGCGAGATGTTTTGCAATTAAAGTAGCCATAACGAATTAGTTACTCTTTTTCGGGGCTGGCGCCGGAGCCTGGCCGTCTTTTTTCTGCAATTGAGAAGGGACCAGAACTGTGGTGACACGTTTCCCTTTTTCGCTAAAGGCCTGCATTTTCTGCTCTTTAACCAAATAGGTAATTTTGTCGCCTTTAATATTGCTGTCGACCTGCTCAAGATAGGCATTGCCAGTCAGTACGACAAAATCGTTCTGCAACTCATAGTGCATGGTCGCTGAGTGGCCACTAACGGGTTTACCACTATCTTGCATCTGATAGAACGTGGCTGGATTACCGTAGCCATCAATGATTTCTTTACCTTGCTCACCGCCCGGACGGGTCACAACCACTTTATCAGCGTTAATTTTGATACTGCCTTGCGTCACGATCACATTGCCGGTGAAGGTGACGACGTTGCCTTGCATATCCAGCGACTGTTGGTCAGATTCAATGTGAATCGGCTGATCGGTATCACCGGTCAGCGCAAATGCCGAAAAACTGGCGGCTAAAAGCGTACTAGTCAGTACTAAATTACGGCTGAGTTTGTTTATTCTGGATTTCATAGGATGTTCTAACCTTTTCAATCAGCTCGGCATTTTTGCTGCGTAAGTTTCCACGCATTTTGAGGCCGGTAGAGTTAAAGCTGGTTCCGTACAAGGTTACCTGGTCATCAGACGCAACATCCTGAGTGACTAAATTAACCTGCGCATTGTCCGTGGTAATTTTGCGTAGCTGTGAATCTGGTGTCAGGGCTGTCAGCACCACATTTCCGTACAAATACAGCATCCGATCGTTAGTCAGTTTGGCGCGATCTGCCCGTAATGACCAGGTTGCTACTTTGTTTTCGTCATACTGTGTCATCACCGGATTGGTGAACCATGAAACAGCAGTGTCGGAAAAGTATTCAACGTGTTCTGCGACCAGCCGGTAATTTAAAGCCCCTTCAGGACTGTAGGCGAGGGTCGTAGAATGTTCACTTTTATAGGTTGGCTCGTTACTGTTCACTGTTTGTGGTGCAACAGTGTCTTTATCGACCAGATTTACACCAATCAATACCAGTGCCAGCAATGAAAGCAGGATGATAACCCAACGTCTGGTCTTACTCATATAGATAGCCCTTTGGCCTCATCAAGCTTTCCTTGGGCCAGTAAAAGGAGATCGCAGACTTCGCGTACTGCTCCTCGTCCGCCAGCAATACGTGTAACGTAGTCTGCACGAGGAATAAGTAAAGGATGAGCGTCCGCTACTGCGACACTCAAACCTACTTTAGCCATTACAGGCCAGTCGATTAAATCATCCCCGACATAAGCCACTTGCTCAGCTGGAATGGCGAGCTTATCTAATAGATCCTGAAAAGCCAGCAGCTTGTCAGATTGACCTTGATAAAGATGGGTAATGCCAAGCGTTTCGCACCTGTCCTCAAGAAGTTTTGCTTTCCGGCCAGTAATAATCGCCACTTCGATATCAGAGGTTAGTGCACAGCGAATTCCATAGCCATCACGCACGTTGAATGCTTTCAGCTCTTCGCCGCTATTACCCATATAAATCAGGCCATCAGACATTACACCGTCAACGTCTAAAATAAGCAGGCGCACGTTTGCTGCCCGCTCCATCACGCGCGTGCTTACCGGCCCATAACAAGTGGCAAGAGACGCTTCATGGTTACTCATTAAGGCTAATCCTTTGTTAAACCACGCCTGCGCGTAGCATGTCATGCATATGTACCACACCCAGTAGTTGCTCGCCATCTGCAACCAGTACTGAGGTTATATGGCGGGACTGCATCAAGTTCAGTGCATCAACCGCCAATAGCGTTGGGCGAACACGAATTCCGCCGACAGTCATGACATCTGCGATATTCAGGGAGTGGAGATCAACGCCCATATCAAAGACTCGACGTAAATCACCATCAGTGAAGATCCCTTCAATTTTCATCAGGGAGTCACAGATTACGGTCATACCCATATTTTTGCGCGTTATTTCCAGTAATGCATCGCGCAATGAAGCATCTTTACTGACATGGGGGATCTCATTGCCAGTGTGCATAATATCGCTGACACGTAATAACAGTTTACGTCCCAATGCACCGCCTGGGTGAGAAAGTGCAAAATCTTCTGCAGTAAAGCCACGAGCTTTCAGTAGAGCAACAGCAAGCGCATCACCCATCACAAGTGTTGCCGTGGTGCTGGATGTTGGAGCCAGTCCTAGGGGGCAAGCTTCTTGGGGAACCTTGACACAAAGATGGACATCGGCCGCTTTGCCCATTGAACTTTCCGGGCGACTGGAGATGCAAATCAGTGGCACCTGCAATCGTTTGAGAACCGGAATCAGCGCCAGAATTTCGTTTGACTCGCCAGAGTTTGAAATAGCGATAACAATATCTTGCGTGCTAACCATGCCGAGGTCACCATGGCTTGCTTCACCTGGGTGAACGAAAAACGAAGGTGTACCGGTACTTGCAAAAGTTGCCGCCATCTTTTTACCGATGTGACCCGATTTGCCCATACCCATGACAACTACTTTGCCCTGGCAATAAAACATTTTTTCACAGGCCGCAGAGAAGTCTGTATTGATGTATTGCTCAAGTTGATCCAGGCCTTCACGTTCGATCTTCAGTACTTCTTTACCTGCTTGCTGAAAGTCAAAACCCGGTTGTAATTCTATCTGTGACATAATTTCCGTTCCGCTTTACCCTACGACAGGTGATGCAATAAACCACAGCATCACAATCCATACGAAGAAACTACATGTTAACAGAGCACCTGCTGCCTTGCCGATAGAGCGTGATTTACGCCAGCAAAGTACTGCAAAAATGGCACTGACTACCAACATGACCCAATAGTCACGAGCAAAGGCATGCGGGTCAATTTCACCCGGTGCAATCAAGGCAGGAATACCCAATACCAAAACAATATTGAATATGTTCGAGCCGATGATATTGCCAATCGCAATATCGTCTTCACCTTTACGTGCACCTGCGATGGTCGTTGCAAGTTCAGGCAGGCTCGTGCCTACAGCAATAATCGTCAGGCCAATCACTAACTCGCTTACGCCAAAGTAATGCGCGAGTACGCTGGCGTTATCGATAACCATGCGAGTGGCCATCGGCATAATAATTAAAGCCACGGCGAGCCATAAAAATGCGACGGGACGGCTCCCTTCACGAGGAAGTTCTGCCAGCTGTTCGCGGGTCAGGTTGTCAGCCCCTTCATTTCCGGCAAGGCGAGCTATTTTAATCGTAAACAGCAGATAAGCTACTGCGACAGCAATCAGTACTACGCCATCAATACGGCTAAGCTGGTTATCAAAAAGAAGCCATCCGATCACGCCGCTGACGACTAACATTAGGGGCAATTCACGCCGTAGAATATCGGAATTCACGGTAAATGGATGCAAAAGTGCCGCTAAGCCGAGAATCAGTAAGATATTGGTGATATTCGAACCTAATGCTGTTCCCACCGCTAAATTCAATTGGCCATTTAGAGCGGCAGAGCTTGCGACGAGCAGTTCAGGTAATGATGTCCCGATGCTTACAACGGTTAAACCGATAAGGAGTGGCGGAACGCCGAAACTACGGCAAAGTATCGAGGCGGCGAACACCAGACGATCCGCGCCATAGACGACCAAAAGCAAACCGATAATTAACAGAGCTGTAGCTAACAGCATGCAAAATCCTTTATTCAGGTATAATCGCCGGTCTCGTGCTGTGAAAGTACCGGCAGAGCATACAGATCTGTAGGCCATGGTGAATTCTTAATTCTGACTTTATGTGGCAGAAAAGTAAAACAAATGCCAGTTTTCGCTAATCAGGGCTGATAACATTCTGTGAAAATGTTGGGTTGGAATTGAGTTGCTATCCAATGCTTCGTCCGTGAACTTGATAAAAGGAAAGATGATGAGCCAGACGCAGACGAATCTGGTCGAAATTCGCGATGTTAGTTTTACTCGCGGCAGTCGGCGCATCTTTGACAATATTTCTCTGAACGTGCCTCGTGGCAAAATTACGGCCATCATGGGGCCTTCAGGAATTGGTAAAACGACATTGTTGCGGCTGATTGGTGGTCAAATTCAGCCTGACAATGGCGAAATCCTATTCGACGGTGAAAACGTGCCGGCTATGTCGCGCTCACGACTATATAACGTGCGTAAACGTATGAGCATGCTGTTTCAATCCGGCGCGTTATTTACCGATCTCAATGTCTTCGAAAATGTGGCATATCCGCTTCGCGAACATCGCCGCTTGCCGGAGGAGTTGCTGCATAGCACCGTTATGATGAAGCTTGAGGCGGTGGGATTACGTGGAGCCGCTAAACTGATGCCAAACGAACTCTCTGGCGGTATGGCTCGACGAGCTGCACTTGCGCGTGCCATCGCACTCGAACCTGACCTTATAATGTTTGATGAGCCATTCGTTGGTCAGGACCCTATTACAATGGGTGTGCTGGTTAAACTGATTTCAGAATTAAACAGCGCATTGGGTGTTACCTGTATTGTGGTTTCGCACGATGTACCTGAAGTGCTGAGCATCGCAGATTACGCCTATATTGCAGCAGATCAGCATATTGTCGCTGAAGGGACTCCAACCGCCTTGCGCGAAAATTGTGACCCTCGGGTTCGTCAGTTCCTTGATGGTATTGCCGATGGACCAGTACCGTTCCGCTATCCGGCAACGGATTATCGGAATGACTTATTATCAAAAACAGGGAGTTAAGTTACTCATGCTCTTTAATGCACTGGCATCGTTCGGGCAGCGGGGACTGAAAACCTGCGCGTCATTCGGCCGGGCCGGGATAATGCTTTTTAATGCGCTGGTGGGGAAACCGGAATTCCGCAAACATGCGCCATTGCTGATTCGCCAGCTGTATAACGTCGGCGTATTGTCGCTGCTGATTATTATCGTTTCTGGTCTGTTTATCGGCATGGTTCTTGGCTTGCAGGGCTACTTAGTTCTGACGACTTATAGTGCGGAATCAAGCCTGGGGATGCTGGTTGCCTTGTCGCTATTGCGTGAGCTTGGGCCTGTGGTGGCAGCGCTGTTGTTTGCTGGTCGCGCAGGTTCGGCTTTGACCGCCGAAATTGGCCTGATGAAGGCAACAGAACAACTTTCCAGTATGGAGATGATGGCGGTTGATCCTTTGCGCCGTGTCGTTTCTCCTCGTTTCTGGGCTGGTGTAATTTCCTTGCCGTTACTGACGCTTATCTTTGTCGCAGTAGGGGTATGGGGAGGGGCGCTGGTTGGTGTGAACTGGAAGGGAATCGACTCTGGGTTCTTCTGGTCTGCCATGCAAGATGCCGTCAACTGGCGTACCGATCTGATTTACTGTGTTATCAAGAGCGTAGTGTTTGCGATAACCGTTACCTGGATTGCGTTATTCAATGGCTACGATGCTATTCCTACGTCCGCAGGGATTAGCCGGGCAACAACACGAACCGTTGTGCACGCTTCATTGGCCGTTTTAGGGCTGGATTTTGTGCTCACTGCACTGATGTTTGGGAATTAAGTTCATGCAAACTAAGAAATTTGAAACTGGGGTTGGGGCATTTTTAATTATTGCATTGGCAGCCATCGTCTTCTTGTGTCTGAAAGTGGCTAATGTCACTTCGCTGCGCAGTGAGCCAACGTATCGGGTTTACGCCACCTTTGACAACATCGGTAGCCTGAAAACCGGTTCTCCATTACGCCTTGGCGGCGTAGTGATTGGACGGGTTGATGACATTACACTTGATCCAAAAACGTACTTACCGCGAGTCACTCTGGATATCGAAGAACGCTATAACCATATTCCTGATACCAGTTCGTTAGCTATCCGCACTTCAGGTTTACTCGGTGAGCAATACCTCGCACTGAACCTTGGTTTTGATGACCCTGAACTAGGTTCATCTATCCTTAAAGAGGGCGGCACGATTCAGGACACTAAATCAGCCCTGGTGTTGGAAGATCTGATTGGCCAATTCTTGTATAAGAGCGGTAATGACGATAATCAGAAATCAGAGGATTCCTCATCGCAGGATTCAGAGAATAATAGTGCAGCGCCACAGCCTGGCACGACGCACTAATCTAAGAGGAAAAGTTTTATGTTTAAAAGACTTATTATGATTGCCATGTTGGTTATTGCGCCACTGGCGAATGCTACGGATCAAAGCAACCCATACAAACTGATGGGCGAAGCGGCGCAAAAAACATTTGACCGACTGAAAAACGAGCAGCCTAAAATTCGTCAGAATCCGGACTATTTGCGTGAAGTTGTTGGGCAAGAACTTCTACCATATGTGCAGGTGAAATACGCGGGTGCACTGGTACTGGGCCGCTACTATAAAGATGCCACCCCTGCACAGCGTGATGCCTACTTCAAAGCGTTCGAGGCGTATCTGAAACAGGCCTACGGCCAGGCGCTTGCGATGTATAACGGGCAATCCTACCAAATCGCACCTGAGCAGCCTCTGGGTGATGCGACCATTGTGGCGATTCGTGTAACGATTGTTGATCCAAACGGCCGTCCACCTGTGCGTCTTGATTTCCAGTGGCGCAAAAACACACAAACTGGTAACTGGCAGGCTTACGACATGATTGCTGAAGGTGTCAGCATGATTACCACTAAGCAAAACGAGTGGAGCGATATCCTGCGTACCAAAGGGATTGATGGTTTGACGTCTCAGCTGCAATCAATCTCTAAACTGCCAATTACCCTGGAAAATAAAAAGTAATGGCTGATGAACTTAACTGGCAGCGTGAAGCCGTAACGTTACACCTGGCGGGTGAGTTAGATAGCGATACGGTAGGGCCAGTATGGCGTCAGCGTGAGCAAATCATGGCTGGTATCAAAGTGTTAAATCTTTCTGGTTTATCGCGTGTAGATACTTCAGGTTTAGCGCTTTTGATTCATCTTGTGGATTTTGCCCGGTGCCAAAATGTTGAGATAGAACTCCAGGGCGCCAGCGAGAACTTACAGACGCTGACTAAACTTTATAACCTGCCAGAAGACATCCTTCCTGCTTTTGCAGGCTAGTGTTTTCATAGCGTTACTATCATTGCCCCTGATCTAATTGGATCAGGGGCTTTTTGCTTATTTAAGCCTGCGCCACTTTCCTCTAAGATGTGTGGCTTGTTTCCTTAACCGACGAATTATATCCCATGGAAAATCATGAAATTCAGACAGTGCTGATGAATGCACTGCCCCTCCAGGAAGTCCACGTCTCAGGCGATGGTAGCCATTTTCAGGTGATTGCGGTGGGTGAGTTATTCGCCGAGTTAAGTCGCGTGAAGAAGCAACAAACAGTTTATGCGCCATTGATGGAGCTGATTGCTGATAACCGTATCCATGCGGTTTCCATCAAGACCTATACTCCGCAAGAGTGGGATCGCGATCGTAAACTTAATGGTTTTTGAGCAATTCGCCACGGCGGGTTGTAACGATTTGAATTTAATAGAGAGCAGTTGCAATGGATAAATTTCGAGTTCAGGGGCCAACCCGACTGAGTGGTGAAGTGACGATCTCCGGGGCGAAGAACGCCGCGCTGCCGATCCTCTTCGCAGCACTGTTGGCCGAAGAGCCAGTTGAGATTCAAAACGTTCCAAAACTGAAAGACATTGATACCACAATGAAGCTGTTAAGCCAGTTGGGTACCAAAGTTGAACGTAACGGTTCGGTGTGGATCGATGCCAGTGAAGTAAATATCTTCTGTGCGCCTTATGATCTGGTTAAGACCATGCGTGCTTCTATCTGGGCGCTTGGGCCGCTGGTCGCACGCTTTGGCCAGGGCCAGGTTTCTTTACCTGGCGGCTGTGCAATTGGTGCACGTCCGGTTGATTTGCATATTACCGGCCTTGAGCAACTGGGTGCGGAAATTAAACTGGAAGAAGGCTACGTTAAAGCTTCTGTTCAGGGCCGTCTGAAGGGTGCGCATATTGTGATGGATAAAGTGAGCGTAGGTGCCACTGTTACCATTATGAGTGCTGCAACTCTTGCTGAAGGTACAACTATCATTGAAAACGCTGCCCGTGAGCCGGAGATCGTTGATACAGCGAACTTCCTCAACACGCTGGGTGCGAAAATTACAGGTGCAGGCACCGATCGCATTACTATCCAGGGCGTTGAACGCTTGGGTGGCGGTGTTTATCGTGTGGTGCCAGATCGTATCGAAACCGGTACTTTCCTGGTAGCAGCTGCGATTTCTGGTGGGAAAATTGTTTGCCGTAATGCTCAACCAGACACGCTTGATGCGGTGCTGGCGAAGCTGCGCGAAGCGGGTGCTGATATTGAAGTTGGCGAAGATTGGGTTAGCCTCGATATGCACGGTAAGCGTCCAAAAGGCGTGACAATCCGTACTGCGCCGCACCCAGGCTTCCCTACAGACATGCAGGCTCAGTTCACTTTGTTGAACCTCGTGGCGGAAGGTACTGGTGTTATCACTGAAACCATTTTTGAAAATCGCTTCATGCACGTCCCGGAACTTATCCGTATGGGCGCACATGCAGAGATTGAGAGCAATACAGTGATTTGCCACGGCGTTGAGAAGCTATCTGGTGCACAAGTAATGGCAACCGACCTGCGCGCGTCAGCAAGCCTCGTTCTGGCGGGTTGTATCGCAGAAGGGACCACCGTGGTTGATCGGATTTACCACATCGATCGTGGCTACGAGCGCATTGAAGATAAACTTCAGGCGTTAGGTGCGAAGATTGAACGTGTGAAAGGTAATAGCGGCGAATAAAATTCGTTGTTAAAAAGAAAAACCGGGCTTGCCCGGTTTTTTTATCTTTTCCGCATCAAACTCATTCGGTCAATGAACTGATGAGTTTCCGGATCGTAGTAGCGTGAAGGCCAAATCACCCAAGGTGAAGTTTCCAGTGCCTGCGCGATGATTAATTCACCTTTTGGCCAGGGTCGTGTCAACGTATTAGCCAAAGTAGAAGAGCTTAGACCTGCTTTCCGTGATTCAGCCGCAAGTGATGTTCCGCGTTTGCGTAGCCCTGCAATGATATCTGCCGGGTGCCAGTCAGTATTGTTACTTTCCATGTTTCTCCCTGTAACCACTTCTATTTACCGGTTTACTCAATTGCGGTTATAGCACAGCATTCACCCAAAAGACTCCAATAAATGGCGTAAAAATTCAAATTTGTGTTAACACACACAAAGTGAATGAAACCAATGAATACAGGATCCTGCGGGGAGTGGTTTTGAGGGCTTGAATGAATTTATTGGAAACTTAGTGCGCCTTTAAACGGCGCACTAACTAGAGATTAACGATCGCGTTGAACAGCCATGCGAGCCAGAGCAATTAAAGCTTCTTTGTACTCGCTTTCAGGCAGAACATTCAGAGCTGAAATAGCTTTGTCAGCTTCTTGTTCTGCTCGTAGTTGAGTCCATTCCAGCGAGCCACAGGCCGCCATAGCATCTAACACTGGCTGCAGTAAATGACGCCCGTTGCCTTGCTCAATAGCCTCACGAATCATCTTTGCTTGCTCAGCGTTACCGTTACGCATTGCGTGCAGTAAAGGGAGAGTCGGCTTGCCTTCGTTCAGGTCATCACCCACATTTTTACCAAGTGTTTGCCCATCGGCACTATAGTCCAGAAGATCGTCGATAAGCTGGAAAGCAGTGCCGAGATAGCGGCCATAATCCTGAAGTGCGAGTTCTTGTTCCGCAGTTGCATCAGCTAAAATACCTGAGCACTGAGCTGCAGCTTCGAACAAACGCGCTGTTTTGCTGTAAATCACCCGCATATAGCTTTCTTCAGTAATATCAGGGTCATTACAATTCATCAATTGCAGAACTTCACCCTCGGCTATGACATTCACCGCTTCGGACATCACTTCCAGAACCTTGAGCGAGCCTAGTTGAGTCATCATCTGGAAGGCGCGGGTATAAATAAAATCACCAACTAATACACTAGCGGCATTGCCAAATGCGGCGTTAGCCGTTGCCTTCCCGCGACGCATATCTGACTCATCAACGACATCATCATGAAGTAGTGTCGCGGTGTGGATAAATTCAATGAGAGCCGCAATATTGATATGCGCGCTTCCCTGATAACCAAGCGTGCGAGCAGCAAGAACAGCAATCATTGGGCGGATACGTTTACCACCGCCACTGACGATGTAATACCCTAACTGATTGATCAATTGGACATCTGAATTCAACTGTTCAAGGATGACCGCATTGACTCCCGCCATATCTTGCGCGGTTAACTCGTTAATTTTTTCTAAATTCATCGCAAAAGTCTGGCTTAAAGTCCTGTTTACCACATGTCTTTATGGAATCACGTGAGGGTAGAGGAGTAATAATGTAGTACAGATTGTACTGAAAAAACGAGGCAGATAAACGGCTGGTGTGATGTTGCGTTTTTTTTCTACTCTGTTTAATGACAGGGCTTGTCAAAGGCTCTCGTTTTGCGTAATATTCGCGCCCTATTGTGAATATTTATAGCGCCACCTGAAACATACGTAGGGTGCGTGCGGAAAGCGGAGTTTTATATGTACGCGGTTTTCCAAAGTGGTGGTAAACAACACCGAGTAAGCGAAGGTCAAACCATTCGCCTGGAAAAGCTGGACATCGCAACTGGCGAAGCAGTTGAGTTCGCAGAAGTTCTGATGATCGCTAATGGTGAAGAAATCAAAATCGGCGTTCCTTTCGTCGATGGCGGCGTAGTTAAAGCTGAAATTGTTGCTCATGGTCGTGGCGAGAAAATTAAGATTGTTAAGTTTCGTCGTCGTAAACACTACCGTAAGCAGCAGGGTCATCGTCAGTGGTTCACTGATGTGAAAATCACCGGCATCAGCGCTTAATACAGGGGAGCATATTAAATGGCACATAAAAAGGCTGGCGGCTCTACTCGTAACGGTCGCGATTCCGAAGCTAAACGTCTGGGCGTAAAACGTTTCGGCGGAGAAGCAGTTCTGGCAGGCAGCATTATCGTTCGTCAACGTGGTACCAAATTCCACGCTGGCACCAACGTAGGTTGCGGCAAAGATCATACTCTGTTCGCTTTGACTGACGGTAAAGTTAAGTTCGAAGTTAAAGGTCCGAAAAACCGTAAGTTCATCAGCATCGTTGCTGAATAAGTTTTTCGCGTCCCGGTAACGGATAGAAGCCCCGCAACACGTTGCGGGGCTTTTTACATTCTGCGACCGGTAAATCAATGAAGTATTTTCTTCAGATTTCGGGTTGCAGGATTAGATCATGAAACAGCAGGCAGGGATTGGCATTCTCCTGGCGCTTACAACAGCAATTTGCTGGGGTGCATTGCCAATAGCGATGAAACAGGTGCTGACGGTAATGGAACCGCCAACGGTTGTTTTTTATCGCTTCCTGATGGCAAGTCTGGGTTTGGGTAGTATTCTCGCGATACGCGGAAAATTGCCTCCGTTGGCGTTGTTCAGAAAGCCACGTTGGTTGGGCCTACTCGCGATTGCAACGGGTGGCTTGTTCGGTAACTTTTTGCTGTTTAGTTCATCACTACAATATTTAAGCCCGACGGCATCTCAAGTTATTGGCCAGCTTTCCCCGGTGGGAATGATGGTGGCAAGCGTTGTTGTGCTGAAAGAAAAAATGCGCGGTACGCAGGTCATCGGGGCCACAATGCTTCTTTGCGGGTTGGTGATGTTTTTTAATACCAGCCTGATAGAAATTTTTACCCGCCTGACAGATTACACCCTTGGGGTGATTTTCGGTGTTCTGGCGGCGACAGTGTGGGTCACCTATGGTGTGGCGCAGAAGGTATTATTACGCCGCCTGGCCTCGCAACAGATCCTCTTTTTACTGTACACTTTATGTACTCTTGCGCTTTTTCCATTGGCTCAGTTGGATAAAATCTTCCAACTCAGTAATTGGCAACTGGCGTGTTTAGTTTTCTGTGGCCTGAATACACTGGTTGGGTATGGGGCACTGGCAGAAGCCATGGCACGGTGGCAGGCGGCACAGGTTAGCGCCATTATTACGCTAACTCCGCTGTTTACTTTGCTATTTTCAGATTTATTAGCGTTAGCCTGGCCCGATTTCTTCGCCATGCCGTTACTTAACCTTGTGGGTTATTGCGGCGCGTTTATCGTGGTTGCAGGTGCGATGTATTCAGCCATTGGTCACCGTCTTTGGGGACGCTGGCGCAAAACCGAAGCTGTTCTTCCAGTACAACGTTCGGGCGAATGATTTACGGAGAAGTGAAATGAAGTTTGTTGATGAAGCAACGATCCTGGTCGTAGCAGGTGATGGCGGTAACGGCTGCGTTAGCTTCCGTCGTGAAAAATATATTCCCAGAGGCGGCCCGGACGGTGGTGATGGCGGTGATGGTGGTGATGTGTGGCTTGAGGCTGACGAAAACCTCAACACCCTTATCGACTATCGCTTTGAGAAATCTTTCCGCGCTGAACGTGGTCAAAATGGCCAGAGCCGTGACTGTACCGGTAAACGTGGTAAAGACATTACCGTTAAAGTGCCTGTAGGGACGCGTGTTATCGATCAGGGCACTGGCGAGACTATGGGTGACATGACCCAGCATGGTCAAAAGCTGATGGTTGCTAAAGGTGGCTGGCACGGTTTGGGTAACACCCGCTTCAAGTCGTCTGTAAACCGTACACCACGCCAGAAAACCATGGGTACCCCAGGTGAGAAGCGTGATATCCAACTTGAGCTGCTGCTGTTGGCAGACGTGGGTATGCTTGGTTTGCCAAATGCGGGTAAATCTACCTTTATTCGTTCTGTCTCTGCGGCAAAACCAAAAGTGGCGGATTATCCGTTTACTACGCTTATCCCAAGCCTTGGTGTTGTCCGTATGGATAACGAGAAGAGCTTTGTGGTTGCCGATATTCCAGGGCTTATCGAAGGTGCAGCTGATGGCGCAGGCCTCGGCATCCGCTTCCTGAAACACCTTGAGCGTTGCCGCGTGTTATTGCACCTCATCGATATCGCACCAATTGACGAATCAGATCCGGTTGAAAATGGCCGAGTCATCATTGGTGAGTTGGAAAAATACAGCGAGAAACTTGCTGAGAAGCCACGCTGGTTGGTCTTCAACAAATGCGATTTGATGAGCAAAGAAGACGCCGAAGCGCGTGCAAAAGAAATTGCGACCGCAATGGGCTGGGAAGAGAAGTACTACCTGATCTCTGCAGTTAACCGCGAAGGCGTTAATGCACTGTGCTGGGATGTAATGGACTTCATCATTGCTAACCCGAAAATCACTGAGCTTCAGCCTGTTGCTCCTGAGAAAGTCGAGTTTATGTGGGATGATTATCATCAACAGCAACTCGATGCAGTAGAAGCAGAAGAAGATGATGACTGGGATGACGACTGGGATGAAGATGACGACGAAGGTGTCGAAATCATCTACCAAAAATAAGACGTTATCTAATGAAGGGCCGGAATTTTTCCGGCCTTTTTTATTGGCTTTGCGAAGGTATCCAGCAACTTGCTAGCAGACCAACTCCTTCTGGGCCGTTTTCCAAATCTAACCTTCCATGGTGTAACTGTACAATACGCTGGACAATATTCAGCCCAAGACCACTGCCACCATAACGTTCATCCATACGACGGAACGGGTCGGTAATCGTCTTGCGGTGCTGTTCATTAATGCCAGGTCCCTGATCAGCAATCATCAGTGTCGCGCCAGCCCCCTGAGCATCTAACGAAACCGTTATAATACTTTTCGTCGGGCTGTAACGGGATGCATTTTCCAGCAGGTTACGTAGCATCAGGCGCAGCAATACCGCATCCCCTTGCACCATATTTTCACTTTCTTTTGCCCAGACGATGGTTTGCTCGCGTAAGGCGACCATTTCTTCCATTTCCATCTTGAGCGGCGAAATAATGTCGCGTTGCCAGTTCAGCGTATCGTAATGCCCACTCGCCAGAGCCTGCCCCGCACGCGAGAGCATTAGCAACTGCTCTATGGTATGCATCAGCTGATCTATTCGCTCCAACAGCATAGGGGCTTTCTGAACGCCTGAGTTTGCCATCAACTCAAGGTGCAGTCGGATGCCAGCAAGCGGCGTACGAAGCTCGTGTGCGGCATCTGCAGTAAATAAGCGTTCTTGCTGAATGGTATGAGCAAGCCTTGCCAGCAATTGATTCAGTGAATTGGTGACGGCAACCATCTCTTCCATGTCTGAATACATTGGCAGAGGGGTAAGATTATCAGCGGAACGATTAGCAAGACTGGTGCGCAGGCGATTCAATGGACGGGTAATCCAGGTGATCGCCCAGAAAGAAAAGAACAATGTGAAACCAATCATTACCAGGGAAGGAACAAGCAATGAAGCAATAGCTTCGCGGATCTCTTTCTCTACATGCTGATTTCGTGCCTTGGCAGACAGCGTTTCACTGACCAGGAAACTGATTTGCTCACGACTTTCATGCCATAACCAAATGACACTAATTAGCTGGAAAAACAAAAGAATAAGAGCGAGAAGAATCATCAATCGCTGGCGCATGCTATTCATGTTCGGCTCTCCAGTCGATAGCCAACACCACGCACAGTTTTTATTCTGTCTTTGCCTAGCTTGCGTCGAAGATTGTGGATATGCACTTCTAGCGTATTTGAGCCAGGGTCATCCTGCCAACTGTAGATATCTTGCTGTAATGTTTCACGGTGCACCGTCTGCCCGATTCGCATCATTAAGCGTGTGAGTAACGCGAACTCTTTGGGTGTGATTTCAACAGCCAGGTCTTGTAGCAGCACTTGCTGAGTTTGCAGGTTGAGTGTCAGATCATCATGCTGAAGAAGGTTATCGCTATGTCCCTGATAGCGGCGAATCAATGCCCGCGTACGAGCTTGTAATTCAGCTAGAGCAAAGGGTTTGACCAGATAATCATCGGCACCAGAGTCCAGACCGTTAACTCGATCTTCAAGAGCGTCACGTGCTGTTAATATCAACACTGGTGTACTGATACTACGGCGTCGCCATTGCCTCAAAAGAGTGGCACCATCTTTGTCTGGTAGGCCAAGATCGAGGATGATCATGCCATATTCACCACTTTCTATCAGTGCATCCGCTTCGGCGGCAGTCGTTGCACAATCGAGAGCATAACCCTCGTTGTTTAATGCCAGCACCAGGCCTTCCCGTAACAGTAAATCGTCTTCAACAATCAGCAGTTTCATAACTCAATTATTCTGGTAGATATCCTTATAGAGGCGACTTTCAAAGCGCACTAATGGGATACGACGGTTACGTTGATCGGCAGGCTCAACAGCATAGCCTGACAAATATTGCACAAAGGCCATGCGCTGGCCGCTGGCAGTGGTGATAAATCCGGCAAGGTTATATACACCTTGCAGTGAGCCTGTCTTAGCCGAAACTTTGCCGTCAACACCTGCCTGATGTAGGCCTGCACGATACTGCAGTGAGCCGTCATAACCGGCCAACGGTAACATTGAGATAAAGTTAAGCTCAGTGTCATTCTGGGCGATGTATTGCAGCACCTGCATCATGGTGGCGGGTGAAATCAGATTATGTCGAGACAACCCAGAACCATCTACGACGATACTATTACCTAAATCGACACCCGCTTTTTGGCGCAGAATTTGTCGTACTGCATCAGCACCTGAACGCCATGTCCCTGGTACGCCAAAACGGTTATGGCCGATGGTGCGAAAAACAGTATCGGCGATCATGTTGTCTGATTTCTTCAGCATTACCTTTAGCAAATCGTGCAGTGGTGCAGATTGCTTGCTGGCAATTATCGTTCCAGGGGTATTGGATTGCGTCTGACGCAATAAGGTTCCGCTATAACCGATCCCAGCCTCTTTCAGCTCGGCCTTCAAAATCGCTCCCGCGTAACTGGCTCCATCTTGTATCGCGAAAGCGAGTGGGAGGGGGTCTGCACGTTGTGTCATGCAGCCGGTAAGCGTAAAACGATTCAAGTCGCCTGGCACTACATCCAGTTCACAATATTGTGCATCTGGTGAGCCTTTGGCGAGAGTTCTCACCTGGCTGAACATAACCACAGGATAGTAGGAAGCGATGCGGATGAAGGCTAAATCATCAGCTTTTGGGGCACTATAGAGCGAAACAGAAAAACAGTTTCGGTCGACGATTGCAGCAGCGGGCGGGGCGCTAAAACACTGAGTCATGTCATTCCACGGCCAGCCAGGCGCTTTGTCATGACTGGCGAATATGGATGTGTCGATCAGTACATTACCCTGAATTTGCTGTACGCCTGATTTTTTCAGGACTGCGACCATATTGCGAATATCCTGACGTTTTAGCGTAGGATCGCCACCAAATCGGGCAATAAGGTCACCTTGCAATACACCGTTATTGACTTGCGCATTACTTTCAAGCGTGGTGTTAAACCTGAAATCTGGGCCCAATTGTAATAATGCTGCCAGAGCCGTGATGACTTTTTGGGTGCTTGCGGGCAGCGCCATCTGTTGACTGTGATAGTCAATCAATGGGGCCGGCGCACCAACTTTTTGCACCATCAAAGCCAGGTTCGCGCCAGCGGGTAGCTGGGAAGTATAGTCTTCAACGTTGGCGGCCTGGACGGTAAACACCACAGCACTGGTCAATCCAATGACAAATCTAAAAAATCGCATAATCTCGCGGTAACAACCTGGAAACGTATCGTCATACTACGGTGCAACGCAGTGCAAAGTAAACGATGACCCTTAGTGAACTCCAGGGTAAAATACAGGTCAATTTGGAAACCGTTACTGGCCTGGTGCTTTGCTCCGGGTCAGTTTTATTTTGCTTAGTGCCAGGGGTTTGGCTTATTTAAAGCAAACCAGGCTCTGGATTCAGGAATACCGTTTGGTAATTCTGAACAGGAAAGTTTTGAAGAGGTATAACAATGCAACCTATTCCGATGACCCTACGTGGCGCAGAAAGATTACGTGAAGAGCTGGATTTCCTGAAGTCTGTGCGCCGTCCACAAATTATTGCCGCGATTGCTGATGCTCGCGAACATGGCGATCTGAAAGAAAACGCTGAGTACCATGCCGCGCGTGAGCAACAGGGTTTTTGTGAAGGCCGTATCCAGGATATCGAAGCGAAGCTGTCCAACGCTCAGATTATCGATATCACCAAAATGCCAAACAATGGCCGTGTCATTTTTGGCGCGAGCGTTACAGTTTTGAATCTGGATAACGACGAAGAGCAGACTTATCGCATTGTTGGTGATGATGAAGCTGATTTTAAACAGAATCTTATTTCAGTGAACTCACCGATTGCTCGTGGCCTTGTGGGCAAAGAGCAGGAGGATGTTGTTGTTATCCGCACGCCGGGTGGTGATGTAGAGTTCGAAATACTAAAAGTGGAATATTTATAATATCTGCTACGCTTTTTTATAGCGTGGAGTATTGTAAAGAAAGGAAAAAGGCCGCACCGCGGCCTTTTATCAACTAACAGAGCGTGGCATTTTGCACACTCTCTGCTTATTTTGGCAGAGAGATTTTGCGCTCTTTAGACGCGCGATAGAGCACCAGCGTTTTACCGATAACCTGTACATTACAGGCGCCGGTTTCACGCACGATGGCATCCACGATCAGGGTTTTAGTTTCGCGATCTTCCGTTGCGATTTTCACCTTGATTAACTCATGATGTTCAAGCGCTTGTTCAATCTCGGCCAGTACCCCTTCGGTCAAACCGTTATTGCCAAGCATAACTACTGGCTTGAGCGGATGAGCAAGACCTTTCAGGTGCTGTTTTTGTTTAGTACTCAGATTCATCGTATTTTTTGCTTACGTTGGGATTGAAAACGGTTCATTCTACCGCCATATCTCCCGTATCGCCAATCGGCTGTGCTGATAACTCTTACAGCCTGCTATTCACGATGAACAAAGTTGGAATTTGAGATGACAGGTAAAAAGCGTTCTGCCAGCTCTAGTCGCTGGCTGCAGGAACACTTTAGCGATAAATATGTAATTCAGGCGCAGAAAAAAGGGTTACGTTCCCGTGCCTGGTTTAAACTTGATGAAATACAGCAAAGTGACAAACTTTTTAAGCCAGGAATGACTATTGTTGATCTTGGCGCTGCTCCCGGAGGCTGGTCACAGTATGTGGTGACTCAAATCGGGAATCAGGGGCGAATCATTGCTTGCGATCTTTTACCAATGGATCCTATCGTTGGTGTTGATTTCCTTCAGGGTGACTTTCGTGATGAATTAGTCGTGAAAGCTCTGTTGGATCGTGTTGGTGACAGTAAAGTTCAGGTTGTCATGTCAGATATGGCTCCAAATATGAGCGGGACACCGGCAGTTGATATTCCTCGGTCTATGTATTTAGTAGAGCTGGCACTGGAAATGTGTCGTGATGTTCTTGCACCGGGTGGTAGTTTTTTAGTGAAAGTGTTTCAGGGCGAAGGTTTCGATGAGTACCTGCGGGAAATTCGCTCCCTGTTTACGACAGTTAAAGTTCGTAAACCGGACTCTTCTCGTGCCCGCTCACGTGAAGTGTACATTGTAGCGACTGGGCGAAAAGTATAGTCCCCTGACGCTGTTTGTTAACACAGTTGTAATATGAGGTTAATCCCTTGAGTGACATGGCGAAAAACCTAATACTCTGGCTGGTCATCGCGGTTGTGCTGATGTCTGTGTTCCAGAGCTTTGGGCCCAGCGAGTCAAACGGCCGTAGGGTGGATTACTCCACTTTCCTGTCTGAAGTAAATCAAGACCAGGTTCGCGAAGCGAGTATCAATGGACGTGAAATCAAAGTTACCAAGAAAGATAGTAACCGATACACGACTTACATCCCCGTTAACGATCCTAAGCTGCTTGATAATCTGCTGACCAAAAATGTGAAAGTAGTAGGCGAACCGCCTGAAGAGCCAAGCTTGCTGGCTTCTATTTTCATCTCCTGGTTCCCAATGCTATTGCTAATTGGGGTCTGGATCTTCTTTATGCGTCAAATGCAGGGCGGCGGTGGCAAAGGTGCCATGTCGTTTGGTAAAAGCAAGGCGCGTATGCTCACCGAAGACCAAATTAAGACCACTTTTGCTGACGTTGCTGGCTGTGACGAAGCAAAAGAAGAGGTTGCTGAGCTGGTTGAGTATCTTCGTGAGCCAAGCCGTTTCCAGAAACTGGGCGGTAAAATCCCGAAAGGTGTGCTGATGGTTGGCCCTCCGGGTACAGGTAAAACCTTGCTGGCGAAAGCCATTGCGGGTGAAGCGAAAGTACCGTTCTTTACTATTTCCGGTTCTGACTTTGTTGAAATGTTTGTGGGCGTGGGTGCATCTCGTGTTCGTGACATGTTTGAACAAGCTAAGAAAGCGGCACCATGCATCATCTTTATTGATGAAATCGACGCCGTAGGCCGTCAGCGTGGCGCGGGTCTTGGTGGTGGTCACGATGAGCGTGAACAGACACTGAACCAGATGCTGGTTGAAATGGATGGCTTCGAAGGTAACGAAGGTATCATCGTTATCGCTGCGACTAACCGTCCAGACGTACTTGACCCAGCGTTGCTGCGTCCAGGCCGTTTTGACCGTCAGGTTGTTGTTGGCCTGCCAGACGTGCGTGGTCGTGAGCAAATCCTGAAGGTGCATAGCCGCCGTGTGCCACTGGCTCCAGATGTCGATCCAGCAATCATTGCACGTGGTACTCCAGGCTTCTCCGGTGCCGATCTTGCAAACCTGGTGAACGAAGCTGCTCTGTTTGCTGCCCGTGGCAACAAGCGCGTGGTTTCCATGGTTGAATTCGAAAAAGCGAAAGACAAAATCATGATGGGTGCTGAACGTCGCTCCATGGTGATGACAGAAGCGCAAAAAGAATCCACCGCATACCACGAAGCGGGTCACGCAATTATTGGTCGCTTGGTTCCAGAGCATGATCCTGTGCATAAAGTAACTATCATTCCGCGCGGTCGTGCGCTGGGTGTGACGTTCTTCCTGCCAGAAGGTGATGCAATTAGTGCGAGCCGTCAGAAACTTGAAAGCCAGATTTCTACGCTGTACGGTGGTCGTCTTGCTGAAGAAATTATTTACGGTGCTGAACATGTTTCTACCGGTGCGTCTAACGACATCAAAGTAGCAACATCTATCGCTCGTAACATGGTTACCCAATGGGGCTTCTCTGAGAAACTCGGTCCGTTGCTATATGCGGAAGAGGACGGTGAAGTGTTCCTGGGCCGCTCCGTTGCGAAAGCGAAACATATGTCCGATGAAACTGCACGTATCATCGATCAGGAAGTGAAGCTGTTGATTGAGCGTAATTACGCTCGTGCTCGTCAGCTCCTGAATGAAAATATGGATATTCTTCACACCATGAAAGACGCACTGATGAAGTATGAAACCATCGATGCTCCACAGATTGATGATCTGATGAATCGTCGTGATGTGCGTCCGCCAGCGGGCTGGGAAGAATCAAATAGCGGCAACAACAATTCTGATAACAATGGTACACCACGAGCACCGCGTCCGGTCGACGAACCGCGTACGCCAAATCCTGGTAATACTATGTCAGAGCAGTTGGGCGATAAATAAGTCGTCTCTGCCGAATGTTACTGCAGTAATCTATAAAACCCTGGGCTTGTCCCGGGGTTTTTGTTTTTGTCTTAACCAAAGTCTATGCAGGGAATTTTGATGAAACTCACCGCACAGGGCACTACGCTCGATCTTTCTCATCCTCATATCATGGGTATTTTGAACGTCACGCCAGACTCTTTTTCCGATGGTGGAAAGCACAATTCGTTAGTGGAAGCCTTAAAACACGCTAACGCGATGATCAATGCGGGTGCGACGATTATTGATATTGGTGGTGAGTCGACTCGCTCAGGGGCGGCTGACGTGAGTGTAGATGAGGAGCTGTCGCGTGTGATTCCGGTCGTGGAAGCAATTGCACAGCGCTTTGAGATCTGGATTTCAGTCGATACCTCCAAACCTGAGGTGATTCGCGAAGCGGCTCGGGTTGGGGCACATATAATTAACGATATTCGCTCGTTGCAGGAACCTGGCGCGCTTGAAGCAGCCGCTGAAACTGGTTTGCCCGTTTGCCTGATGCACATGCAGGGCGAACCTAAGAATATGCAGCAGGCTCCGCGTTACGATGATGTTTTTGCAGATGTGAATCGCTTTTTTATCGACCAAATAGCCCGCTGTGAAGCGGCAGGCATCGCAAAAGAAAAATTGTTGCTCGACCCGGGCTTCGGTTTCGGTAAAAATCTGACCCACAATTACCAACTTTTGGCCCGACTTTCCGAATTCCATCACTTTGGCTTACCGCTATTGGTGGGGATGTCGCGTAAATCAATGGTTGGCCAACTGCTGAATGTCGGGCCGGATCAACGCCTGAGTGGCAGTATTGCGTGTGCAGTCATTTCTGCGATGCAAGGGGCTAACATCATTCGAGTTCACGATGTAAAAGAGTCAGTCGAAGCGATGCGCGTGGTGGAAGCCACACTTTCAGCGAAGGAAAAAAAAACGCTATGAGTAACCGTAAATATTTTGGCACAGATGGCATCCGCGGTCGTGTAGGCGATTCCCCAATTACCCCTGACTTTGTGCTGAAGCTCGGCTGGGCTGCGGGTAAAGTATTAGCACGCCACGGCTCGCGTAAGATTATTATCGGCAAAGATACTCGTATCTCTGGTTACATGCTGGAGTCCGCTCTCGAAGCAGGCCTCGCTGCTGCGGGTTTGTCTGCTTCATTCACGGGTCCGATGCCAACGCCTGCCGTTGCTTATCTGACCCGTGCATTCCGTGCCGAAGCAGGGATCGTTATCTCTGCATCGCATAACCCGTTCTATGATAACGGAATCAAATTCTTCTCGATCGACGGCACAAAACTGCCAGACGAAGTTGAAGAAGCCATTGAAGCTGAAATGGAAAAAGAGATCACCTGTGTTGATTCTGCGGAACTGGGCAAAGCCAGCCGTATTGTGGATGCGGCAGGTCGCTATATCGAATTCTGCAAAGGCACATTCCCTAATGAGTTAAGCCTCAGCAGCCTCAAAATTGTTGTCGATTGCGCCAATGGAGCAACTTATCACATTGCGCCAAATGTGCTTCGTGAGCTGGGTGCTACGGTCATTACCGTGGGTTGTGAACCGAACGGCGTCAACATCAACGAAAAATGTGGTGCCACTGACGTGCGTATGCTGCAGGAACGAGTGCTGGCTGAAAAAGCTGACATCGGTATTGCACTTGATGGTGATGGTGACCGTGTCATCATGGTGGACAATCTGGGCCATAAAGTTGATGGTGACCAGATCCTCTACATTATTGCTCGTGAAGGACTCCGTCAGGGCCAGTTGCGCGGTGGTGCTGTTGGTACGCTGATGAGCAACATGGGGCTGGAACTGGCATTGAAACAGCTCGGTATTCCGTTTGCGCGTGCAAAAGTGGGCGACCGCTATGTACTGGAAAAACTTCAGGAGAAAGGCTGGAGAATTGGTGCTGAAAACTCCGGCCATGTGATCCTGCTAGATAAGACCACCACTGGTGACGGTATCGTTGCAGGTTTGCAAGTACTTACCGCTATGGTGCGTAACCATATGAGCCTTCATGACTTGTGCAGCGGAATGAAATTATTCCCACAAGTTTTGGTTAACGTGCGCTTTACTGCGGGCAGCGGCGATCCACTTGAGCACGATTCAGTTAAAAAAGTGACCGCTGAAGTTGAAGATGCATTGGGTAATCGTGGCCGTGTGCTGTTGCGTAAATCGGGCACTGAGCCTTTAATCCGCGTGATGGTAGAAGGTGAAGATGAAGCGCTGGTTATCGAGTATGCCAACCGCATCGCTGATGCCGTAAAAGCGGTTTAATTTATTACCGCTTTGGTTGTGTAAAAAGGCGGCATTTGCCGCCTGTTTTATAAACAAATCCAAATGTATTGCTGTTTTTTTCTCCAGTCAGTGAAATGTGAATAAATTGCCCTTGCGCGTGACCCCGGCTTTGGTTAGTATTCTCACCCGCTTCAGTGGGTAAACTTAAACGTATCCGCTTGACTGGTTTGAAGCTTTGGTATGCGGTAATACCGCAAGGAACAGGTTGATAATATGTACGAAGCTCTTTTAGTTGTTTTCCTTATTGTAGCCTTGGGCCTTGTGGGTCTTATCATGCTGCAACAAGGTAAAGGCGCTGATATGGGAGCCTCCTTCGGAGCAGGCGCTTCCGCTACGCTGTTCGGTTCAAGTGGTTCAGGTAATTTCATGACCCGCATGACCGCTGTGTTAGCAACGCTGTTCTTTATCATCAGCCTGGTACTGGGTAACCTCAATACCAACAAAACCGATAAAGGAAGTGTGTGGGATAATTTAACTCAGCCAACAAAAACTGAGTCACAGCCAGCGGCACCTACCAAGCCGAGCAGCGATATCCCGCAGTAAGTAGTAAGCTTCAATACGGTAAGAAGTGATTGCCGTGTTCAAAGTGCCGAGGTGGTGGAATTGGTAGACACGCTACCTTGAGGTGGTAGTGCCCGATTGGGCTTACGGGTTCAAGTCCCGTCCTCGGTACCAAAATATCTGCATTTCTTGCATTTTATGCAATATCGGCGTAATATTTGCCACGTTTTCGGACGCGGGGTGGAGCAGCCTGGTAGCTCGTCGGGCTCATAACCCGAAGGTCGTCAGTTCAAATCTGGCCCCCGCAACCACTTTCCCTGAGAGTTCTTTTTCAAATATACTGTGAACACCAGATGGTGCCTCGCGAAGAATTTAGAAAAAAATTCTCCTGGATATTGTCCGAGCCGCATTCGCGGTGTACAGGGTTCAGTTATATAAAGCCTCGATTTATCGGGGTTTTTTGTTATCTGACTTTAGAATAACTGGGCTATATGCCCTTTTTTTATTTCTTGGGGGTGGGCTTGTCCACATTAGAGCAAAAATTAACAGAGATGATTTCAGCACCGGTCGAGGCGCTGGGCTATGAGTTGGTAGGAATCGAATTTGTTCGAGGTCGCCAATCCACGCTGCGCATCTATATTGATAGTGAAGATGGCATCAATGTTGATGATTGTGCTGATGTCAGTCACCAGGTAAGCGCAGTACTGGATGTCGAAGACCCTATCACTGTTGCTTACAACCTGGAAGTTTCCTCACCAGGCCTTGATCGCCCAATGTTTACCGCCGAGCATTACGTTCGTTTTACCGGTGAAGAAGTAAGCATTGTGTTGCGAATGGCCGTGCAAAACCGTCGTAAATGGCAGGGTATTATTAAAGCCGTAGAAGGTGAGATGATCACGGTTACGGTGGAAGGCAAAGATGAAGTGTTCGCGCTGAGCAACATCCAGAAAGCGAACCTGGTACCCCACTTTTAATAGTTTGGATTGAGGTGAAAACCCAGGATGAACAAAGAAATTTTGGCTGTTGTAGAAGCAGTTTCCAACGAAAAATCACTGCCGCGTGAGAAGATTTTCGAAGCGCTGGAAAGTGCACTGGCAACAGCGACCAAGAAAAAATACGAACAAGAGATTGATGTGCGCGTTAGCATCGATCGTAAAAGTGGTGACTTTGATACTTTCCGCCGTTGGGTCATTGTAGAAGAAGTTACCCAACCTACGCGTGAAATCACTCTTGATGCAGCTCAATTCGAAGATCCAGAGCTGAATGTTGGCGGATATGTTGAAGACCAGATTGAATCTGTAACCTTTGACCGTATCACTACTCAAACTGCAAAGCAGGTTATCGTACAAAAAGTACGTGAAGCTGAACGTGCAATGGTGGTTGATCAGTTCCGCGAGCACGAAGGTGAAATCATCACCGGTGTGGTGAAGAAAGTTAACCGCGAGAACATCTCTCTTGATCTCGGCAGCAACGCTGAAGCTGTAATTCTTCGCGAAGATATGTTACCGCGTGAAAACTTCCGCCCTGGTGACCGTATCCGCGGTGTGCTTTATGCTGTGCGTCCGGAAGCTCGTGGTGCTCAACTGTTTGTTAGCCGTTCTAAGCCTGAAATGCTGATCGAATTGTTCCGCATTGAAGTGCCGGAAATTGGCGAAGAAGTTATTGAAATCAAAGCCGCTGCTCGTGATCCTGGTTCTCGTGCGAAAATCGCCGTGAAAACCAACGACAAGCGTATCGACCCAGTAGGTGCTTGTGTTGGCATGCGCGGTGCGCGTGTTCAGGCAGTTTCTACTGAACTGGGCGGTGAGCGTATTGATATCGTGCTGTGGGACGATAACCCGGCACAATTCGTTATCAATGCTATGGCTCCGGCTGACGTGGCTTCCATTGTTGTTGACGAAGACAAACATACAATGGATATCGCGGTAGAGGCAGGCAATCTGGCACAAGCAATCGGTCGTAACGGACAAAACGTTCGTCTGGCCGCACAGCTGAGTGGCTGGGAACTCAACGTCATGACTGTTGATGACCTGCAAGCCAAGCATCAGGCTGAAGCACATGCTGCCATTGATACCTTTACCAAATACCTCGAGATCGACGAGGATTTTGCCACTGTATTGGTAGAAGAAGGCTTCTCCACCCTCGAAGAGTTGGCATACGTGCCGATGAAAGAGTTGCTGGAAATTGACGGCCTTGATGAAGATACAGTGGAAGCATTACGTGATCGCGCCAAAAACGCCCTCACCACACTGGCATTGGCGCAGGAAGAAAGCCTGGGCGATAACAAACCTCAAGAGGATCTGCTGAACCTCGAAGGTATGGATCGCAACTTGGCCTTTAAACTCGCTTCACGCGGTGTGAGCTCGCTGGAAGATTTGGCTGAGCAAGGTGTCGACGATCTGTCAGATATTGAAGGTTTAACCAACGAGAAAGCCGGGGAATTGATTATGGCTGCTCGCAATATCTGCTGGTTTGGCGGCGAAGCGTAATAAACTGTAGCAGGAAGGAACAGCATGACAGATGTAACCGTAAAAGCGCTGGCCGCAGAGATTCAGACCTCCGTGGACCGCCTGGTACAGCAATTTGCTGATGCAGGGATCCCTAAGGCTGCTGATGATTCTGTCTCGGCCCAGGAAAAACAGACATTACTGGCGCACCTGAATCGTGAACACGGTTCTGCGCCAGATAAGTTGACATTACAGCGCAAAACGCGCAGTACTTTAAACATTCCAGGTACCGGTGGGAAAAGTAAATCGGTACAAATCGAAGTCCGCAAGAAGCGCACCTTTGTGAAACGTGATCCGCAAGAGACAGAACGTCTTGCCGCGGAAGAACAGGCGCAGCGTGAAGCGGAAGAGCAAGCCCAACGTGAGGCGCAGGAAGCTGCCAATCGTCAGGCGCAAGAAAAAGCTAAACGTGAAGCTGAAGATAAAGCTAAGCGTGAAGCCGCTGATAAAGCGAAACGTGAAGCTGCGGAAAAAGACAAAGTGAGCAATCAACAAGACGATATGACGAAAAGCGCCCAGGCAGATAAAGCCCGTCGCGAAGCTGAAGCTGCAGAGCTTAAGCGCAAAGCTGAAGAAGAAGCCCGTCGCAAATTAGAAGAAGACGCCCGTCGTGTAGCTGAAGAGGCCCGTAAAATGGCTGAAGCTAACGCAGGTGTTTGGACGGAAGAAGAGAAAGTGGAAGACGATAAATCTGATTACCATGTAACCACTTCTCAACACGCTCGCCAGGCTGAAGACGAAAACGACCGCGAAGTTGAAGCTGGCCGTACTCGTGCTCGTACTGCGACAACTAAAGCACCACGCCAGAAAAAAGGCGGCAAACACGGCGAGTCTAAAGCTGACCGTGAAGAAGCGCGTGCTGCAGTTCGTGGTGGTAAAGGTAAGCGTAAACCAAGTTCTCTGCAGCAAGGCTTCAACAAGCCTGCGCAGGCAGTTAACCGTGACGTCGTAATCGGCGAAACAGTGACTGTTGCAGAACTGGCTAATAAAATGGCTGTTAAAGGCTCTCAGGTCATCAAAGCGATGATGAAACTGGGCGCAATGGCAACCATTAACCAGGTCATCGACCAGGAAACCGCACAGCTGGTTGCCGAAGAGATGGGCCACAAAGTTATCCTGCGCCGTGAAAACGAGCTGGAAGAAGCGCTGATGAGCGACCGTGACACTGACGCAGTTGCTGAGTCACGTGCTCCAGTTGTTACCATCATGGGTCACGTTGACCACGGTAAAACTTCCCTGCTCGACTACATTCGTTCTACTAAAGTAGCGTCTGGCGAAGCGGGTGGTATTACCCAGCACATCGGTGCATACCACGTAGAAACTGAAAACGGTATGGTTACCTTCCTGGATACCCCGGGCCACGCAGCGTTTACGTCTATGCGTGCTCGTGGTGCTCAGGCAACGGATATCGTTGTTCTGGTTGTTGCTGCAGACGATGGTGTGATGCCACAAACTATCGAAGCTATCCAGCACGCGAAAGCGGCGCAGGTGCCGGTAGTGGTTGCAGTGAACAAAATCGATAAGCCAGAAGCTGATCCAGACCGTGTTAAGCAGGAACTGTCTCAGTACGGCATCATGCCAGAAGAGTGGGGCGGTGAAAGCCAGTTCATCCACGTATCTGCTAAAGCAGGTACTGGTATTGACGAACTTCTGAACGCAATCCTGCTGCAAGCTGAAGTTCTCGAACTGAAAGCAATGCGTGATGGTATGGCGAGCGGTGTGGTTATCGAATCCTTCCTGGATAAAGGTCGTGGCCCGGTAGCAACTGTTCTGGTTCGTGAAGGTTCCCTGAATAAAGGCGACATCGTTCTTTGTGGCTTCGAATATGGCCGTGTTCGTGCAATGCGTGACGAAATGGGTCGTGAAGTTACTGAAGCGGGTCCGTCTATTCCTGTTGAAATCCTTGGTCTGTCTGGTGTTCCGGCAGCGGGTGATGAAGTAACAGTTGTTCGTGACGAGAAAAAAGCTCGTGAAGTTGCTCTGTATCGTCAGGGTAAATTCCGCGAAGTTAAACTGGCTCGCCAGCAGAAATCTAAACTTGAAAACATGTTCGCCAACATGACCGAAGGCGAAGTGTCTGAAGTTAACGTTGTGCTGAAAGCGGACGTTCAGGGTTCTGTTGAAGCGATCTGCGATTCCCTGCTGAAACTGTCTACTGATGAAGTTAAAGTTAAAATCATCGGTTCCGGTGTTGGTGGTATCACTGAGACTGACGCTACGCTTGCTGCAGCTTCTAACGCTATTCTGGTTGGCTTCAACGTTCGTGCTGATGCATCTGCACGCCGCGTTATTGAGTCAGAAAGCCTGGATCTGCGTTACTACTCCGTCATCTACCATCTGATTGACGAAGTTAAAGCAGCAATGAGCGGCATGCTGTCTCCGGAACTGAAACAACAGATCCTCGGCCTGGCCGAAGTTCGCGATGTGTTCAAATCACCGAAATTTGGCGCAATCGCAGGTTGTATGGTTACCGAGGGTGTGGTCAAACGTCACAACCCAATCCGTGTTCTGCGCGACAACGTTGTTATCTATGAAGGCGAGCTGGAATCCCTGCGCCGCTTCAAAGATGACGCTAACGAAGTTCGTAACGGTATGGAATGTGGTATCGGCGTGAAGAACTACAATGATGTGCGTGTTGGTGATGTGATCGAAGTATTCGAAATCATCGAAATCCAACGTACCATCGCCTGATATCAGCCGGGTACATAGCTAATATCTTTAGGGGGCCGAGCGCCCCCTGATTTTATGGAGAATTTATTATGGCGAAAGAATTTGGTCGCCCACAGCGTGTTTCCCAGGAATTGCAGAAAGAAATCGCAATCATCCTGCAGCGCGAAATTAAAGACCCGCGTCTGGGCATGATGACCACCGTTTCTGGTGTCGAAGTGTCACGCGATCTGGCTTATGCAAAAGTGTTTGTAACCTTCCTGAACGATAAAGACGAACAAGCAGTGAAAGAAGGCATCAAGGTTTTACAGGATGCTTCTGGCTACATTCGTTCTTTGCTGGGCAAAGCAATGCGCCTGCGTATCGTGCCTGAACTGACTTTCTTCTACGATAACTCGTTGGTTGAAGGTATGCGCATGTCGAATCTGGTTTCTAACGTCATCAGAAACGATGATGAGCGCCGTGTAAACGATACGGATGACAGCAAGGAGGATTAATGAGTCGTCCTCGTCGTCGTGGTCGTGATATCCACGGAGTACTGTTGTTAGATAAACCTCAGGGTTTATCTTCGAACGACGCGTTGCAGAAAGTGAAGCGTATTTATAACGCTAACCGTGCCGGTCATACCGGAGCGCTTGACCCGCTTGCAACCGGAATGCTGCCGATTTGCCTCGGAGAAGCGACAAAATTCTCGCGTTATCTACTTGATTCCGACAAGCGTTACCGTGTTATTGCCCGCCTTGGGCAACGCACTGATACTTCTGATGCTGATGGCACAGTCGTTCAGGAGCGTCCGGTAACCTTTACCGAACAAGAGCTGGCGCAAGCGTTAGATAGCTTTCGTGGTGAAACACAGCAAGTTCCATCGATGTACTCCGCACTGAAATATCAAGGCAAGCCACTTTATGAGTATGCGCGCCAGGGTATCGAAGTGCCGCGTGAAGCACGGTCTATCACGGTTTACGAACTTCTGTTTATTCGCCATGAAGGCAATGAACTTGAGTTGGAAATTCACTGTTCTAAGGGAACGTACATCCGGACCATCACTGATGATTTAGGTGAAAAACTCGGTTGTGGTGCCCATGTGACTTTCCTGCGTCGCCTTGCAGTGAGCAAGTATCCTGTCGAACGCATGGTAACGCTTGAGCAATTGCATGCATTGGTTGAGCAAGCACAAGCGCAAGAAATTGAGCCATCGGTGCTGTTAGATCCATTATTGATGCCAATGGATAGTCCGGCTTCAGACTTCCCAATCGTGAATTTATTACCTGCTGTTGCGGGTTACTTCAAGAATGGGCAGCCAGTGCAAGTGGCGGGTAGCCCGGCAGAAGGGCTAGTCCGCGTCACCGAAGGTGATGAAGGCAAATTTATCGGCATGGCCGAAATTGATGATGATGGACGCGTAGCGCCTCGTCGTCTGGTTGTTGAGTATCCGCTCTGACACCTGGAGTTGCCTTGCGATAAGAGGTGGCTACAGGTAAAATGGCGCGGCTTAACTTTCATACCTTTGTTTAACATTGTTGTGAAAGTGCACTGGAGTTGCTGAATTAGAGATCGGCACTCTATCTTTTTATCTATAATTTTGGAGTTTAAAATGTCTCTAAGCGTTGAAGCTAAAGCAAAAATCGTTTCCGAGTTTGGTCGTGGTTCTAACGACAGCGGTTCTACCGAAGTTCAGGTTGCACTGCTGACTGCTCAGATCAACCACCTGCAGGGTCACTTCTCTGAGCACAAAAAAGATCACCACAGCCGTCGTGGTCTGCTGCGTATGGTTTCTCAGCGTCGTAAACTGCTCGACTACCTGAAGCGTAAAGATGTAGCACGTTACACCAGCCTGATCGAGCGTCTGGGTCTGCGTCGCTAAGTCTTGCGAGTTTCAGAAAAAGGGGCCTTTTAAGGCCCCTTTTTTCAACCAGATGGCAGCAATTCTATGGAAACTAATGTATTGTTGCAGTGTGTGATCTTTGTTGCAGAGGTTCGCGCGGCTAATGAGAGGCTTTATCCGCATGGGCGGGTTAGGGTTGTCATTAGTCGCGAGGATGCGATAGAGATCGGGTTAAACGGAGCAAGTGCAATCACCTGCTACCAAAGATTATTAAGGATATTATTTTGCTAACTCCGATTGTCCGTAAATTTCAATACGGTCAGCATACGGTCACAATAGAGACCGGTATGATGGCTCGCCAGGCTACCGCAGCAGTAATGGTCAGCATGGACGACACCGCTGTATTCGTGACCGTAGTCGGTCAGAAAAAAGCGAAAGCAGGCCAGGATTTCTTCCCTCTGACTGTTAACTATCAGGAGCGTACTTACGCTGCTGGTCGTATCCCGGGTAGCTTCTTCCGTCGTGAAGGCCGTCCAAGCGAAGGTGAAACACTGATCGCGCGTCTGATTGACCGTCCAGTGCGTCCGCTGTTCCCGGAAGGTTTCGTGAACGAAGTTCAGGTTATCGCGACTGTTGTTTCCGTGAACCCACAAGTTCACCCAGATATCGTTGCAATGATTGGTGCTTCTGCCGCTCTGAGCCTGTCTGGTATTCCGTTCAACGGCCCAATTGGCTCTGCACGTGTTGGTTATATCAATGACCAGTATGTTCTGAACCCAACTGCTGATGAACTGAAAACCAGCAAACTGGACCTGGTTGTTGCCGGTACCGAAGGTGCTGTGCTGATGGTTGAATCCGAAGCTGAACTGCTGAGCGAAGACCAGATGCTTGGCGCGGTTGTATTTGGCCACGAACAACAGCAAATTGTTATCCAGAACATCAACTCTCTGGTTGCTGAAGCTGGTAAACCACGTTGGGACTGGCAGCCAGAAGCGGCTAACGAAGCGCTGAATGCACGCGTTGCTGCACTTGCTGAATCCCGTCTGAGCGATGCTTACCGTATTACTGATAAGCAAGAGCGTTACGCACAAGTCGACATCATCAAATCTGACGTTATCACTGCATTGTCAGCTGAAGACGATTCAATTGATGCTGGCGAAGTAAGCGACATTCTGCACGCTATCGAGAAAAATGTTGTTCGTAGCCGTATTCTGGCTGGCGAGCTGCGTATCGATGGCCGCGAAAAAGACATGATCCGTGGTCTGGATGTGCGTACTGGCGTTCTGCCACGCACTCACGGTTCTGCACTGTTCACCCGTGGTGAAACTCAGGCGCTGGTTACAGCAACTCTGGGTACCGCACGTGATGCACAGAACCTGGATGAGTTGATGGGCGAACGTACCGACAACTTCCTGTTCCACTACAACTTCCCTCCGTACTCCGTAGGCGAAACCGGCATGGTCGGTTCACCGAAGCGTCGTGAGATTGGTCATGGTCGTCTGGCTAAGCGTGGCGTACTGGCTGTTATGCCAGAAGCTGACCGCTTCCCGTACACCGTGCGTGTAGTGTCAGAAATTACTGAATCTAACGGTTCTTCTTCCATGGCTTCCGTATGTGGTGCTTCTCTGGCACTGATGGATGCAGGCGTGCCAATCAAAGCCGCTGTAGCCGGTATTGCGATGGGTCTGGTTAAAGAAGGCGAGAACTTTGTTGTTCTGTCTGACATTCTGGGTGACGAAGATCACCTGGGCGACATGGACTTTAAAGTTGCTGGTAGCCGTGAAGGTATCTCTGCACTGCAGATGGATATCAAAATCGAAGGCATCACCCGCGAAATCATGCAGGTGGCTCTGAACCAGGCTAAAGGTGCGCGTCTGCATATCCTTGGCGTGATGGAACAGGCTATCAACGCTCCGCGTGGCGATATCTCTCAGTTCGCTCCACGTATTCACACAATCAAAATCAACCCAGACAAGATCAAAGACGTGATCGGTAAGGGTGGTTCTGTGATTCGTGCGCTGACCGAAGAAACCGGTACAACTATCGAAATCGAAGATGACGGCACCGTGAAAATCGCGGCGACCGATGGCGAGAAAGCGAAGTTTGCTATTCGTCGTATCGAAGAGATCACTGCTGAAATCGAAGTCGGCCGTATCTACCAGGGTAAAGTTACTCGTATCGTAGATTTCGGTGCATTCGTTGCTATCGGCGGCGGCAAAGAAGGACTGGTGCACATTTCTCAAATCGCTGACAAGCGCGTAGAGAAAGTGACTGACTACCTGCAGATGGGTCAAGAAGTTCCAGTTAAAGTACTGGAAGTTGACCGCCAGGGCCGTGTTCGTCTGAGCATCAAAGAAGCAACTGAGCAGTCCCCAGCGGAAAGCGCAGCACCAGCTGCACCAGAAGCTGAGTAAGCTATACCGATTAAGCTCTCCATGGCGACATGGAGAGCTATTTATTACGGGGCAGGGAGTCTCGTCTTAGAGCCGGCGGACAGGACGTCATCCATATGTTGTCTTCGGGAGTGGGAAATGAAGCCTTTTTTGCGCTGGTGTTTCGTTGCGACAGCTCTCGCGCTGGCAGGATGCAGCAACTCCTCCTGGCGTGAACGTGAAGTCCTGGCGGTGCCATTGCAGCCGACTTTGCAGCAAGAAGTCATTCTTGCACGCATGGAACAGATACTTGCCAGCCGGGCTTTAACCGATGATGAGCGCGCGCAGCTTTTATATGAGCGCGGAGTGTTGTATGATAGCCTTGGCTTGCGGGCTCTAGCGCGAAATGATTTTTCACAAGCGTTGGCAATCCGCCCCGATATGCCTGAAGTATTCAATTACTTAGGTATATATTTAACGCAGGCAGGCAATTTTGATGCTGCCTATGAAGCGTTTGATTCTGTACTTGAGCTTGATCCAACTTACAACTATGCGCATTTAAATCGCGGTATCGCCCTCTACTACGGTGGTCGTTATCGTTTAGCGCAAGATGATCTGCTAGCGTTTTATCAAGACGATCCCAATGATCCTTTCCGTAGTCTGTGGCTCTACATTGCTGAAAGCAATTTAGATGCAAAGCAGGCTAAAGTGGCGTTACAACAGCGCCTCGATAAATCGGACAAAGAGCAATGGGGATGGAACATTGTCGAGTTCTACCTGGGGAACATTAACGAAAAAACGTTAATGGAACGCCTCGAGGCGGACGCAACGGATAACACCTCGCTCGCTGAGCATCTCAGTGAAACCAACTTCTATTTAGGTAAGTACTACCTAAGTCTGGGGGAAAAGGACAGCGCTACGGCACTGTTCAAGTTAGCGGTCGCTAACAACGTACACAACTACGTTGAGCATCGTTATGCATTGTTGGAATTAGCGCTCTTGGGCCAGGAGCAAGATGACCTGGCAGAATCGGACCAGCAATAGCTGACGAACATCGATCAGCCCATAAACTTTTTTATTAAAGTCATCACCTTAACGGGTGAGGGCGTTTTTGTTCGTTAATCAACCAAATTTGAGCCGGTTCACACTTTTCAATGAAAATTGCAGGTCAATTTCACGATGAGTTATGTAGACTGGCCGCCATCTACGAGGCACGTGTACTACATGACTGACATCATCGAGACTACTACTATCGAAACTACTTTTTCTGATCTGGGTCTTAACGACTCCATCCTTAAAGCCCTGAACGATCTGGGTTACGAAAAACCATCTCCAATCCAAGCAGAGTGTATCCCACAGCTGCTGGCTGGCCGCGATGTACTGGGTATGGCCCAGACTGGTAGCGGCAAAACTGCAGCGTTCTCTTTACCGTTGCTGCACAACCTTGATCCAGAGCTGAAAGCACCACAAATCCTGGTGCTGGCACCGACCCGCGAACTGGCGGTTCAGGTTGCTGAAGCCATGACGGATTTCTCTAAACATATGCATGGCGTAAACGTTGTTGCCCTTTACGGTGGCCAGCGTTATGACGTGCAGCTGCGCGCCCTGCGTCAGGGACCACAAATTGTTGTTGGTACCCCAGGTCGCCTGCTTGACCACTTAAAACGCGGTACGCTGAATCTGTCCAGCCTGAAAGGTCTGGTACTGGACGAAGCTGACGAAATGTTGCGTATGGGCTTCATCGAAGACGTTGAAACCATCATGGCTCAGATCCCAGAAGGTCATCAGACCGCTCTGTTCTCTGCAACTATGCCAGAAGCGATTCGTCGTATTACCCGTCGTTTCATGAAAGATCCGCAGGAAGTACGCATTCAATCTAGCGTTACTACTCGCCCGGACATCAGCCAGAGCTACTGGACTGTACACGGCATGCGTAAGAATGAAGCACTGGTTCGTTTCCTCGAGTCTGAAGATTTTGATGCGGCGATCATTTTCGTACGTACCAAAAACGCAACTCTGGAAGTGGCAGAAGCGCTGGAACAGAGCGGCTACAATAGTGCTGCACTGAACGGTGACATGAACCAGGCGCTGCGTGAGCAAACTCTGGAGCGTCTGAAAGACGGTCGTCTGGACATCCTGATTGCAACCGACGTTGCAGCTCGTGGCCTGGACGTTGAGCGTATCAGCCTGGTTGTTAACTACGACATCCCGATGGACTCTGAGTCTTACGTTCACCGTATCGGCCGTACAGGTCGTGCAGGTCGTGCTGGTCGTGCTCTGCTGTTCGTTGAGAACCGTGAGCGTCGTCTGCTGCGTAACATCGAACGCATCATGAAGCTGACTATTCCTGAAGTTGAACTGCCAAACCGTGATCTGCTGAGTGAGCGTCGTCTTGCTAAGTTTGCAGCTAAAGTTCAGCAGCAACTGGAAAGCAGCGATCTGGATCTGTACCGTGGTCTGCTTGCAAAAATCCAACCTTCTGCTGAATCAGAAGAAGCGCTGGATATGGAAACACTGGCTGCAGCACTGCTGAAAATGGCACAGGGCGAACGTCCTCTGATCCTGCCACCAGATGCACCAATGCGTCCACGTCGTGAATTCCGTGAGCGCGATGAGCGTTTCGAACGTTCAGACCGTGCACCACGTGGCGATCGTCCAGATCGTGCACCGCGCGGTGACCGTCCAGAGCGTTCAGATCGTCCACAGCGTGATGGTGATGCACCACGTCGCGAACGTCGTGATGTTGGCGATATGGAACTGTACCGCATTGAAGTTGGCCGTGATGATGGTGTTGAAGTTCGTCATATCGTTGGCGCTATCGCTAACGAAGGTGATATCAGCAGCCGTTACATCGGTAACATCAAACTGTTCGGTACTCACTCTACTATCGAACTGCCAAAAGGCATGCCGGGCGAAATCCTGCAGCACTTTACCCGTACTCGTATTCTGAACAAACCAATGAATATGCAGCTGATGGGTGATGCTCAGCCTCGTACTGACCGTGGCGGCGAACGTCGTGGCGGCGGTGCAGCAGCAGGTGCTGGTCGTGGTTTCGGTGGTGGTGAGCGTCGTGAAGGCGGTCGCGGTCCACGTCGTGATGGCCCAGCAGGTGCTGGTGCACCACGTAGTTTCAGTGGCGAACGTCGTGAAGGCGGTCGTGGCCCACGTCGTGAAGACGGTGCAGCTCCTGCTCGTCGTCGTACCACAGAAGCATAATCACAGAAGTTTATGCCTGCTGTTTACCAGCAGGCAGTGATAAAAATCCTGGTTAACGCAACCGGGATTTTTTTTATCCAAATTGTACTCATGTACTGGTACAATGTAGCGCAGCAAGCCTGTCACTTCGACAGTCGTTCATTGTCTCAGGAATTCGTATGGCAACTTTAGCAACCACCCACGCCTCGCCGTCTATTTTTGGTGGGGTAATGATTATTGGCGGCACTATTATTGGTGCAGGAATGTTCTCTCTGCCGGTGGTGATGTCTGGGGCGTGGTTCTTCTGGTCTATTGCAGCGTTATTAGTGACCTGGTTTTGTATGCTGCATTCCGGATTGATGATTCTGGAAGCCAACCTCAACTACCGCGTAGGCTCAAGCTTTGATACCGTCACTAAAGATTTGCTGGGTAAAGGTTGGAATCTGATTAACGGTCTGTCCATCGCGTTTGTGCTGTATATCCTGACCTATGCCTATATTTCGGCGAGCGGTTCCGTAATCCATCATACGCTCGGCAAAATGTCTGTCGATTTCCCCGCCAGATTTGCCGGGTTAATCTTTGCCCTGGTAGTGGCGTTTATTGTCTGGATAAGCACGCGTGCCGTTAGCCGCATGACCACTATCGTTCTCGGCGCAAAAATACTGACTTTCTTTATGACGTTTGGCGGCTTGATGTGGCACGTCGAACCGGCAACATTGCTTGATAGCAAAGCGATTAACCCGAGCTATTTGCCGTATCTCTTTATGACTCTGCCATTTTGTCTCGCCTCATTTGGCTATCACGGTAACGTACCCAGCCTGATGAAGTACTACGGCAAAGATCCACAAACCATTAAGCGCTGCCTGATTTGGGGCACGCTGATGGCGTTGGTGTTGTACATCATTTGGTTGGTGGGCAGTATGGGAAATATTCCGCGCAGTGATTTTATTGCGATTGCTTATAAAGGCGGGAATATTGATGTGTTGGTCGGTGCATTGAGTGGTGTACTGAACAGTCGTACCCTGGATTTACTGTTGATCGTTTTCTCCAACTTCGCTGTTGCCAGTTCATTCCTGGGGGTGACATTAGGCTTATTCGATTATCTGGCCGACCTGTTTAAATTTGATGATTCACCCGTTGGCCGTTTGAACACCGCCCTGGTGACATTTATTCCACCGATGTTGGGCGGTGTTATCTGGCCTGACGGGTTTATTTACGCGATTGGATTTGCGGGGTTGGCGGCGACTATCTGGGCGGCAATTGTTCCAGCTCTTCTCGCAAAAGCTTCTCGCAAGAAATTTGGCAGCCCGACTTACCGGGTGTGGGGCGGGAATAAAATGATTGTGCTGATTCTTATCTTCGGTGTGACAAACGCCGCTATCCATATCCTTTCAAGCTTCGATTTACTGCCGGTTTATCACTAAGTTTTCGCCCCTCCACCGAGGGGCGAAAACTTTACAGGCTCTCGTAAACATCCATCGCCAGGTCAAAGGAATGCAGGCGAGCTTGGGTATCAAAAATCTGGCCATTAACCATAATTTCATCAGCCTGCGTTTCACGCAGCAATGAGATCAGACCGTGGCGTACTTTCGCAATATCACCCACCAGAGACATGCTCAATGCCTGCTGCACGCCATATTTCTCTGCCGGGCTCCAGAAGCTATCCATGTTTTCAATCGGCGGTGGCAACTGGCCCGTTTCGCCACGACGCAATTTAGCGAAAGCTTGCTGCATCGAGGTAAACAGGAATTCGGCATCGCGGTTGCTGTCAGCTGCAATAATATTGATGCATACCATTGCATACGGTTTTTCCAGGCGGGCAGACGGTTTGAACTGGGCACGATAAAGTTGCAGCGCCTGGAACAACATATCGGGTGCAAAGTGTGAAGCAAAGGCGAACGGCAGCCCAAGTTGGGCCGCCAGTTGGGCGCTATACAAGCTTGAACCCAGCAGCCAGACAGGAATTTTAGTGTTGTAGCCAGGAACCGGGCGCACTGCCGGGTTTGGGTCTGTGGCATCAAACCATGACACCAGTTCACTGACATCGCGTGGGAAATTGTCGATATCACCACTCATATGGCGGCGCAACGCCATCATAGTGCGCTGGTCGCTTCCCGGCGCGCGACCTAATCCTAAGTCAATACGCCCAGGATAAAGAGTCTCCAGGGTGCCAAACTGCTCGGCAATCACGAGAGGTGAGTGGTTCGGCAACATCACGCCACCGGAACCGAGGCGCAACGTTTCGGTATTCGCCGCCAGATAGCCAATCAACACGGACGTCGCAGCACTCGCGATGCCGGTCATATTGTGGTGCTCTGCCAGCCAGTAGCGGTGATAGCCGCGCTTCTCGGCCAGGCGAGCTAAATCTAAGGATCGATGGAACGCATCACGAGGCTGGGAGCCTTGTGGAATAGGGGCTAGATCGAGTAGTGAAAAAGGAGTTTGAGACATAACGGCTCACTCTGTTTATTGATGATTGTCTTTCAGTATTGCCGAAAACCATCAACAATTAAGTAACAAAGTGAGCCTTTTTTAGCTCTGAGTCACCAGTTCTAAGCCAGCAACGCGTCGCCAGTAGCCATTACAATCGTTTTGCTGTGCCAAAGATAACGGCGCATTGCCATTCTCATTTTTGCGGAAGGCTTCCAGAACGCGAAGTGTTTCCATACCCATCGGTGATAAACGCACCATATCGACTAAGCCTTTCATCGAGGCCAGTTCGTTTCCGAGGTTGTACACATATCCGCTCATGGTCTGAATTCCATTAAGCACAAACACTTGCTGATTTTCCTGAGACAACATGTTGCGGCCGACAGGATATTTAATGCAGCAGGTTTCGCATTCATCTTTTGGTTTGTCTTCGGAACGTGCGGTGAAACAGCGTGCGGAATACGCCAAAGGCAAATGGCCATAGCTGAGCACTTCGACTTCAAACTTATTGCGAATACCCAACTCGTCACACTGAGTGAGCATGTTTGCCAGCCAGTCACGTGAAAGCTCAACCGGCATACACCAGCGAACCATACCTTGTTTGAGCAGTATGCGCAGCGTCACCGCGTTATAGCAGTTGAGCGCGTGGCCTGCGACAAACGGCAGTTTGCGTTCTGCCGCCATATTCACGGCACCGAGATCATTGGCTTCAATCAGGAAATCACCATTCTCGACGTAGCGTTTGAGTTCGTTTAATTCAGACGGTGCCTGAACCAGCGCCAGCGTGGAGAGGACAACTTGCTTACCCTGGCTTGCCAGGCTTTTCGCCATATCCAGCCATTCGCCCGTTTTGGTTGCACGGCGCTTGCTGCACACTGACTCACCAAGATAAATCGTCTCGGCACTGCTGTTTGCTGCAGCTTGGTAAAATTTTTCCAACGTCTCTTTTGGCCAGTAGTACAGCACTGGCCCTAATGAATATTTCATGGTCATCCCTACTGCCATTTACGGTGATAGGCACCGAGAGTGGTTTGCGTGCCTTCGGCCATCGCTCCCAGATCTTCCATCCACGCAGGTTTCGCACGGTAGTTTTCCGGATCAGCCATACACAGATCGATTGCTTGACGCCAGACTTTCGCTACCTGGCTGACATAGGCCGGGCTACGCTGGCGGCCTTCGATTTTCACCGACGCAATATTCGCGGCTAATAATTCAGGCAGCAGTTCAAGTGTGTTCAGGCTGGTTGGCTCTTCAAGAGCGTGATATTTCTGATCGTCAACCAGATAGCGACCTTTGCAAAGCGTCGGATAACCTGCGTTTTCACCATCCTGATACCTGTCGATAAGTACATCATTGAGGCGTGACTCAAGGCCTTGCGGAGTTTGCTGCCAACGCACAAAGCGCGCAGGGGAACAGGCCCCCACCGTGTTAGGCGACTCACCGGTCAGGTAGGAGGAAAGATAGCAACGCCCTTCGGCCATAATGCACAGGCTACCAAAAGCAAAAACCTCAAGCGGTACAGGGGTTACGCGAGCCAACTGTTTTACCTGATGAATGGATAACACGCGTGGTAAAACAACACGCGCAACGTCGAAGTTGCGATGATAAAAGCGGACTGCTTCTTCATTGGTGGCGGAGGCTTGTACCGATACGTGGCGCTCAATATGCGGATAACGCTCAGCCGCGTATTCAAGCATGGCGAGGTCGGCCAGAATTAAAGCGTCGGCTCCGAGTTGCGCTGCCATATCTACTGCATGTTGCCAGCGCACGTAGCCGTCCGGATGCGCAAACGTATTGATAGCGATATGCAATTTACGGCGATGTTGATGCACGTAACTTACCGCTTCTTGCAGTTTCTTCTCCGTGAAATTCAGTCCAGCAAAATGGCGGGCGTTGGTATCATCTTTAAGACCAATGTAAACCGCATCGGCACCATTATCGATGGCCGCTTTCAACGCCGGTAAGTTTCCAGCTGGGCAAAGCAACTCCATAATTTATCCTGAATCATTGGGTAACCTGAGAGGAAACCCATGCGGCCCAGTGTCGGACAGCAAAATTGTTAACGAACTGGGATTTTAGTTAACCCGTCCACGACAAATTTTGATTTAAGGCAGCTAATGGCGTATTGATGAAATCAATATGATGGTATTGATAACCCGCAAACTTGTTGATTTACACCGCTACGGAGAATGGCTGGTGTGGCAAAATGGTGGTTAAATTTCTCAAGGAGTAAAGCTTGTGTTGGATAAATTGCGTTCACGCCTGGTCCATCTCGGCCCGTCACTGTTAAGAACACCGGTTAAACTGACGCCCTTTGCTCTAAAGCGCCAGGTGCTTGAACAGGTTCTTGGCTGGCAGTTCCGTCAGGCAATGGAAGAAGGTGAACTCGAATTTCTTGAGGGACGCTGGTTAAGTATTGAAGTGCGTGATCTCGGTCTAAAATGGTTTACTTCGGTACAAGATAACAAACTGGTTGTGCGTGAAGATGCTCCGGCTGATGTGAGTTTCAGTGCGACAGCCAACGATTTGTTGATGATCGCTGCACGTAAACAAGATCCCGATACCCTGTTTTTCCAACGCCGCCTGATGATTGAAGGTGACACTGAACTGGGTCTGTACGTCAAAAATTTAATGGATGCCATTGAGCTGGATGCGATGCCAAAACCACTACGCATGCTGCTACTGCAACTGGCTGATTTTGTCGAAGCGGGGATGAAGCATAAACCTGCTCCAGAAAGTAACTCGGTAGGTGAGCCATGCTAATTCGTGTAGAAATACCTATTGATGCTCCAGGCATCGACGCTTTACTTCGCCGCTCCTTTAATAGCAATGGTGAAGCAGATTTGGTGAAGGATTTACGAGAAGACGGCCTTTTAACACTGGGTGTTGTTGCCACGGATGACGAAGGTCAGGTCGTGGGTTATGCCGCATTCAGTCCGGTTGCGGTCGAAGGTGAAGAACTACAGTGGGTTGGTCTTGCGCCACTGGCTGTAGACGAAGCTTATCGCGGCCAGGGGCTGGCGAAAAAACTGGTTTACGAAGGACTCGATTCACTCAATGAATTTGGTTATGCCGCCGTTGTGACGTTGGGCGAACCCGCGCTATATAGCCGCTTTGGTTTTGTTCCCGCTGCACAATTCGATTTGCGCTGTGCCTGGCCTGATACCGAAGCCTATTTTCTGATTCATCCACTGGCCGATGACGCGCTCAATGGCGTGAGTGGTTTAGTGGAATATCACGAACATTTTAACCGAGAGTTTTGATCTCTGATTTCGTTTGAAGGCCTGCCAAAAGGTCTTCAAACGACAATGCTCCTTTTACCAACATCTCTTTCTGCGCTTTAGTTAGCTGCTTGATGCGATACTCCAGGCGCAATGCGCTTGAGCGATCGCCTACCAGATGGCTAAAGGCCAATGTTAACTCACCTTTCCCACGCAATGCTTTCGCACCTTTCCCGGTTTGATGCTGAGAGAAACGGCGCTCCACATCGGTGGTAATGCCCGTATATAAACGGTTATCGAGGGTGCGGATTAAATAGAGATACCAGGGGGACATAGGTCGGGCGCATAATTGATGTTTTCCGCAGAATATCACTCTTCAGGTTGCACATGGAAACTCTCAATGCCATTAGTCGTTGGCTGAACAAACAGCATGTACTGACTTACTGCGCAGGCAGTAATGGTGATTTATGGTGCGCAAATGCGTTCTACTTATTTGATGAACAGCGCGTCACTTTTTACCTGTTAAGCGAAACTCACACTCGTCACGGAGAGTTGATTGGAAACCAGGCCAATGTAGCCGGAACGGTTAATGGGCAGCCCAAAACCGTGGCGTTAATTCGTGGCGTACAGTTCCGCGGCGAAATCACGCTGGTGGCAGAGCAAGAATCCGATAGCATTCGTGCTCGTTACTGCAAGCGCTTCCCTGTAGCGCGAGTGATGAAGGCACCGGTGTGGGAAATTCGTCTTGATGAAATAAAAATGACCGACAACACGCTCGGTTTTGGTAAAAAGCTCCACTGGCTGCGAGATGACACTAAACTTGGTTAATAGGCGACAGGAGAACTTATGAACCGGGTTTTGATTACGGGGGCCACAGGCCTTGTTGGTGGGCACTTACTGCGCATGCTAATCAATGAGCCGCAGATCGGTCATATCGTTGCTGCAACACGGCGCCCTTTGCCTGCAATGAATAAAGTCACCAACCCCTACGATCCTCAGTTGAGTGATGCACTCACACAATTGACCGAGCCGATTGATACAGTCTTTTGCTGCCTCGGTACCACTATGAAAGAAGCGGGCAGCAAAGAAGCTTTTGTGCTGGCGGATTACACGCTAGTGGTGGACACCGCCATCACTGGGCTGCGTTTGGGAGCTAAACAGATGCTGGTGGTTAGCGCCATTGGCGCGAACAGCAAATCGCCATTCTTTTATAATCGGGTAAAAGGTGAGATGGAGGAGGCATTGATAGCGCAACAGTGGCCGCGTCTGACGATTGCTCGTCCATCCATGCTGCTCGGCCATCGGGAATCACAGCGTTTAAATGAGTCGCTGTTTGCACCATTGTTCAAAATCATGCCTGGGAAGTGGAAGTCCATTGAAGCAAGGGATGTAGCGAAAGCAATGCTGCATGAGGCGCTTAAGCCTACAGGCGAGGGTGTGAATACTCTGGACTCAAGTCAGTTGCGTGAAATAGCAAAAGCCCCATAAGGGGCTCTATCGCAAATGATGTACGACCTGGTTGCTACTGCCGCGCCAGACCAGCGCTGGGTCTTTCAAATCCTGAACGAACTTGCCATCGATTAACACGTTAATTAAATCAACCACTTCGCGTTGAGCTTCGGTTAATTCATCAAGCTTGTAACCCGTCCACATCCAGATATCTTTGCCAGGGCATTCCGCCCGCACTCGCTGCACCAGCTTTAGCACATCCGCGATGTTTTGCGGATGAAGCGGATCGCCGCCCGAAAGCGACAGCCCCTGGCGGCGGATACGCGTATCGTTCAGATCGTTAATGATCCTATCTTCCATTTCCTGGGTGAACGGCATACCTGAATTTAACCGCCAGGTGCTTTTGTTATAGCACCCGGGACATTCATGTACGCAGCCGGAAACGAACAGCGTGCAGCGTGTTCCCGGCCCGTTAACAATGTCTACCGGATAGTATTGATGCACATTCATTTTCGCTTTGCTCTGACGTTAATTGCTTTGCGAAGAATCTAACTGCCCGTTACCCAAATGCTTCACGCGGCGCTTCACTTCTTCCTGCTTACCGGCGTTAAACGGACGTGCATCCGGGCTGCCAAGATAACCGCAAACACGGCGTGTTACGGATACGCGAGCCGCGTCGTGGTTGCCACATTTCGGGCAGGTAAAGCCTTTGCTGGTGCATTCAAACTCACCAGTAAAGCCACACTCGTAGCACTCATCAATTGGTGTATTGGTGCCGTAATACGGAACGTGTTTGTAGCTGTAATCCCAGACGTCTTCCAGCGCTTGCAGGTTGTGCTGGATGTTCGGGTATTCGCCGTAACAGATGAAACCACCATTCGCGATCGGTGGATACGCTGCTTCAAAGTCGATTTTGTCGTATGGATTAACTTTCTTCTCAACATCTAAGTGGAAGCTGTTGGTGTAGTAACCTTTGTCGGTCACGCCTGGAACCACGCCAAACTCAGCGGTATCAAGACGGCAGAAGCGGTCACACAGGTTTTCACTTGGTGTGCTGTAGAGGCTGAAACCGTAGCCAGTCTCTTCTTTCCAGCTGTCGGTTGCCTGGCGCAGACGCTCAACAATTGCGACGGCTTTCGCACGCAACTCTTCGCTGTCGTAAACGTGCTGATTACCAAACAGTGCATTCACCGTTTCGTGGATGCCGATGTAACCCAGAGAAATCGACGCACGGCCATTTTTGAAGATTTCAGAAACGTCGTCGTCTGCTTTCAGGCGCACACCGCAAGCCCCTTCCATATACAGGATTGGTGCAACACGCGCTTTCACACCTTCCAGGCGCGCAATACGCGTCATCAGTGCTTTGAACGCCAGCTCCAGACGGCTATCGAGCAGCGTCCAGAAGGCAGCTTCATCGCCTTTCGCTTCCAGCGCAATGCGTGGCAGGTTCAGGCTGATAACGCCGATGTTGTTACGGCCATCGTGAATCTGCTCACCGTTTTCTTCGTACACACCAAGAAAACTGCGGCAACCCATAGGCGTTTTGAACGAGCCGGTGACTTTAACGACCTGGTCGTAGTTCAGAATGTCCGGATACATGCGTTTGCTGGCGCATTCCAGAGCGAGCTGTTTGATGTCGTAATTTGCATCGCCAGCCTTGTGGTTCAGGCCATCTTTAATAGCGAAGACCAGTTTTGGGAACACCGCAGTTTTACGGTTTTTACCCAGACCCGCGATGCGATTACGCAGAATAGAGGTCTGAATCAGGCGTGATTCCCAGCTAGTTCCCAGGCCGAAACCGAAGGTCACGAATGGTGTCTGACCATTAGCGGTGTGGAGCGTATTCACTTCATATTCCAGCGACTGGAAAGCGTCGTAACACTCTTTCTCAGTACGTGAAAGCGCATAACCTTTAGCGTCTGGGATCTGCCATTCTTCGGCAGTTTTACGGTGCTTCTCAAAGCTTTCTGTAACAAATGGCGCCAGCACTTCATCAATGCGATTAATTGTGGTGCCGCCATAAATGTGGCTGGCAACCTGGGCAATGATTTGTGCGGTAACAGCTGTTGCTGTTGAGATGGATTTTGGCGGCTCAATTTCCGCATTACCCATTTTAAAGCCGTGCGTCAGCATGCCTTTAAGATCGATAAGCATGCAGTTAAACATTGGGAAGAACGGGGAGTAGTCCAGATCGTGGTAATGAATGTCCCCACGTTCATGCGCCAGAACCACATCACGCGGTAACAGGTGCTGTGAGGCATAGTGTTTAGCCACGATACCGGCTAACAGGTCGCGCTGAGTCGGGATAACTTTGCTGTCTTTATTGGCGTTTTCATTGAGCAAAGCGGAGTTGGTTTGTTCTACCAGACCACGAATTTCCTGGTTCAGGCGGCCACGCTTCTCACGTTCGATATCGCGGTCGTGGCGATATTCAATGTAAGCGCGTGCAAGTTGCTTGTAGTCACCAGCCATCAGTTGGTTTTCAACTGCGGTCTGGATTTCGCCAATATCTACCTGGCTGCGGCCTTCCATCTGCGTGCGGACAATATCTGCTACGGTGGCGCAATAGTCTGCGTCATCGACTCCCGCTGCTTTAGCTGCACGAAGAATAGCTTCTTTGATGCGCTCTGAAGTGAAAGGCACTTTGCACCCATCTCTTTTCATCACATGCGGTGTCATGATCTCTCCATTTTTAAAAAAGGTTATCCACAAAGGATTAGAATTGCCCGCGAGCTGTATTTACCCGCGTTACCATAGGTTTTTTGTTTTAGGGCCTATGTTTATCCACAGATAATCCCCAGAATTGTCTGTAGGACATGTTGTTATAATAGACGGGGACTACAACATGTTGGGTCGGGGTGCATTTTAAGGTCTATATGTAGTGATTTGCATCAAAGATGTTTGCGATTTTATTGATGCAGAACAAAGTAAATCGGGCACAGCAGGAAGGATGGGCAGCGGGCAAAACTCTTAAAATTTGAAGGAGGAGATCTCCCTCAAATATGAGGGAGAAATCGGGTAAGGATTAACCTTGCAACCAATAAACAGCTTCGAAAGGCCGTAAGCTTATCTCGCCAGGTTTACCTACAGCGTCAGAATAGTTACTCATCAGTACATCCCAGTCACCTTCGAAGGCTTCCGGCATCCACCACTGGTTTTCACGGCTGAGGTTGGCAGCCACGACTAATGTTTGCCCTTGCCACTCACGGCGGTAACACCATAAATATGGGTGCTCCGGCAGCAAGTCCTGATAACTACCCCAGGTAAACACAGGGTTTGCTTTGCGCAGCTTAATCAGTTGCTGGTAGGCATAAAATACCGAGTCCGGGTCATCAACCGCTGTTTTAGCGTTGATGGTTTGATAGTTATCGCACAGGTTAATCCACGGAGTTCCCTGGGTAAAACCTGCGTTTTCACCATCGTCCCACTGCATCGGTGTGCGGCTGTTATCGCGCGATTTACTGGCAAGAATGGCCAGCAGATTGTCGCTATCCCGGCCTTGCGCACGCAGTTCGGCGTACATGTTGTGGCTTTCCACATCGCGATAATCAACGATGCGTTTAAAGTGCGGATTGGTCATCCCCAGCTCTTCGCCCTGGTAAATATATGGCGTACCTTGCATACCGTGCAGCACCATGCCCAGCATTTTCGCCGCGGGAACGCGCAGTTCACCTTCATCGCCAAAGCGCGATACAATTCGCGGCTGGTCGTGGTTACACCAGAACAACGCATTCCACGCCACATTGTGCATGCCTTGCTGCCAGTGGCTGAAAATCGCTTTCAGCGCGATGTAATCAGGAGCCGCCAGCGCCCATTTTTGCCCGCCAGGGTAGTCAACTTTCAGGTGATGGAAGTTGAACGTCATCGACAGTTCATTGCTGTTTAGCGCGGCGTATTGCTGGCAGTTATCAAGCGTGGTTGACGACATTTCACCAACAGTCATCAACCCGCGTGGTGTAAACACATCACGGCTGAATTCTTGCAGATACTCATGAATGCGCGGCCCGTCGGTATAGAAACGACGCCCATCGCCGCCATCAATATCGGCTGGGAAATCTTGATCTTTCGATATCAGGTTGATCACATCCAGGCGCAAACCATCTACGCCACGATCGGACCAGAACTCGCAGACTTTCTTCAGTTCCGCGCGAACCTGCGGATTTTCCCAGTTCAGATCCGCCTGCTCAGGAGCAAACAGATGTAGATAATACTGGCCGCTTTCCGCATGCCAGCGCCAGGCGTTACCACCGAATTTAGAGCGCCAGTTGTTTGGCACCATATCCGGTGTGCCGTCACGCCAGATATAAAACTCGCGGTACGGACTCTCTTTATTCAGCGCTTCGTGGAACCATGCGTGCTGCGTTGAGGTGTGGTTAAACACCATATCCAGAATGATACGAATCCCGCGGTCGTGCGCTTCAGCGACCAGCTTGTCGAAATCATCGAGGGTGCCGTAAGTCGGGTCAATCGCGCAGTAGTTGGCAACGTCATAGCCATTATCAATCTGCGGGGAGATATAAAACGGGGTCAGCCAAATTGCATCAACACCCAGCAGTTTTAAGTAGTCCAGGCGTTTAATGACGCCTGCAAGATCGCCGGTGCCGGTGCCGGTCGTATCCTGAAAACTCTTCGGGTAGATCTGGTAGATGACACCATGTTGCCACCAGGGAGGAGTTGTATTCATAGCACTTTCCTAAACGCCCGTCATACTTCGAGCCGCAACTGTGTTGGATGCGCTCGCTCACCCCAGTCACTTACTTTAGTAAGCTCCTGAGAATGAGCTCTCTTGCCGCCTTGCTGCAACTCGAATTATTTAGGGCATAAGTTAAAAATTGAACCACCAAAAATCTACACCACCAACAACGTGCCCTGACGGTATTTGCGTTTATACATCACGCTGGTCAGTACGATTGGCACAATCACCGCAATCAGAATCGCCAGGGAATAAACTTCCCAGTAACGTGGCTGAATGGACAGAATGCCAGGCAAGCCGCCAACGCCAATCCCGTTTGCCATCACGCCGCTCAGGCCACACAACAAGCCTGCAAGCCCTGAACCAACCATTGCGCACAGCATCGGGAAGCGGTATTTCAGGTTGATGCCGTACATCGCCGGTTCGGTAACACCGAGGTAGGCGGAAATCGCTGCCGGAACTGAAATCTCACGTTCGTTATGTTTACGGCTGCAAATAATGATGCCGACAACCGCTGACGCCTGAGCAATGTTAGACAGTGCAATCAGTGGCCAAACCGGTGTGCCACCCATGCTCTGAATCATCTGCATGTCGATGGCGAGTGTTGTCTGATGCACGCCGGTAATCACCAGCGGTGCGTACAGGAAGCCAAACAGTGCTGCACCTATCGGCGCAAAACTGCCGGTCATCAGGTGGCGAACCGCAAAGGCCACACCGTCGCCAATCCAACGACCAAACGGGCCGATAAACGCATGCGCCAGAAATACCGCCAGAATCAGTGAACAAACAGGCACTATTACAAGATAGAGGTAATCTGGCACGATGCGTTTCAGACGCGTCTCAATAAAGCCAAGAGCAAGACCTGCCAGCAGTGCTGGAATCACCTGTGCCTGGTAGCCCACTTTTTCGATGGTGAACCAGCCAAAATTCCACACTTCAGGAATTTTGCTACCTAATTCATAGGCATTCATAAGTTGTGGGGAGACGAGCGTGACGCCAAGTACAATCCCAAGGATAGGCGTTCCACCCATTTTCCGCACAGCTGACCAGCAAATACCGACCGGCAGATAGAAGAAAATAGCTTCGCCAATCAGCCATAAGAAGTCGTAGATCGATTGCAGTGAAGGGTGCATTTGCGCGAGCGTAAGCCCGTTGCTCATTGGCAAATCGCCAATCACATTACGGAAGCCGAGGATCAAACCACCGCTGATCAAAGCTGGTAACAGCGGGAAGAAGATCTCGGCGAAGTGGGAAATTAACTGCTCGTGCCATTTCATGTTCTGGCGTGCGGCGAGCTTCGCTTGCTCTTTATCTGCGGAGCTGTGCCCTGTGGCGGCAATCAGCGCCTGATAGTAATCACCCACTTCGGGGCCAATCACGACCTGGAATTGCCCGGCATTGGTAAAGCAGCCTTTTACCATCGGCAGCTCTTCAATCTCTTTTGGTGAAGCTACTTGTGGGTTGTTCAATACAAAACGCAGCCGGGTAATGCAATGACTCACGGTTGCGATATTGCCCCGTCCGCCGACTAGGTCTATCAGCTTTTCTATATCCTGTTGTTTCACTTTGGCCATGATGAGGTTCCGAAGTAGGTAGGGAGAAGTTATCTGCCAGCAAGGTTATCTTTTAATCTTTTTACCGGAAATGGGAACGTTCCCGAAACAAGGCGACGATCACAATAAACCTGAGTTTGGAGCGTTTATTGAAGAGTGCAGGGGATGACTATCTGGCGTAACTCAAGATCTTGCGTAACTTGCCCAATCAATTGCAATACCGCCTGGCGACCTGCTTCGGCATAGCCAGGGTCGACGGTGATGATTTCCGGATGCAGGAACTTCATCAGTGGCGTATTACCGACGCTCGCTAGTTGCAGCGTGGTGCGTTGGTGTTCCTGTAGATATTTGCTGGCGCCCAGAGCGAGGGTGTCGGTCGCGCATAGCAGGGCGGTGGTTTCTGGCAACAAAACTTCAGCGACGTGTTCGTAACCTTGTTTCATCGCCAACCCCGGCAATGCCACGTTTGGCGTCAGTTGGCGTTGTTTGCAGAAGGCGAGATAAGCTTCATGGCGGCGTAAACCTGTTGTCACATCACTATGCGGCACGCCAAGAAAACTAATATGACGATGGCCCTCGGCATAAAGTTTCGCCATCAGGCTGGTGATAGCGCCTTCGTCGTCATAACAAACGGAAGCAAAGCCCTTGGCATCACGCGCCATCAGAACCAGCGTCGATTGCCACGGAGTGAGCATTTTTTCGTTGATGCCGGTAAAACCAAACAGAATCACACCGTCGATATTGCGCCGCTTGAGCATGCCAAGATGTTCTTCCACCAGCTCCGGGTCGAACTGGCTTTCCATCATGATCGGGTCATATCCTTGCTCGTACAGCGACGGCAGCATGGTTTGTACCGCGAGGTTTTCGGAGAGTGAATCCAGACGCGTCACAATAATGGCAACCACTTTATCGCTCTGGCCACGCATGGCACGCGCCGAGCGGGAAGGGGAGAAACCCTCTTGCTGCATGACCGCTTCCACTCGTTCTCGTGTACGGGCACTGACGCCGCTTTCATTATTCAGAACACGGGAGACCGTGGATTTACCGACACCGCTTAAACGGGCGATGTCTTTGATAGTGAGGCGGCTTTGCATCGTTTAGGTTCCCGGCAGTCAATTGCTCATTAGAATCAAGGCAAGCCAACAATACCACAATGGAAAAAATCTGGTTTACGTCAGGTTTAGGTTTGCGGGTGTAGAATGCCCGCGATTAGTGTAATGACTTTTTCTTTTAACCGGAGGCGACATGGAACCTGATCCCAGTCCAGACCCTGTAATGACAGGAATAATCCGGTAAGACTCCCTTCTTTGAAGCAACTGCCTTTGAAGCGACTGCCTTACCGGATTGCGTAAGGCAGAGATCTATCTTGTATCAATCAACGATGTCCCTGCTGAAGAAATTATTTGGCCTGCAAGGCAAGGATTAGCCGCGCCTGCATGTCACCAGGCTCCGCATTGCGTGGGGCCGAGGGACTACTATGCTGTTAAAAAATCTGACCCGGCAGTTGTTTGCACAACTGAGCCGCCACCTGCCACGTCGCTTGATCCAACGCGACCTGATGCCGGATGACAATACCGTTGCTCATGCTCAAGAGGTTCCCGCCTCTCTGACCGAAGCCTGCTTGAAATATGCAGCAGCTCCTGAAGAGCAACTTTATCGCGATTTCAAAAGCCACCCGGAAGGGCTGAATGCGCAGGAAGTTGAACAAGCCATTGAGCTTCATGGCCTCAACCAAATCCCGGCGCAAAAGCCGTCGCCGTGGTGGGTTCATCTTTGGACCTGCTACCGCAACCCTTTCAATATCCTGCTCACAATTCTCGGCATTGTTTCCTACTCCACTGAGGATATGTTTGCCGCAGGCGTCATTGCGCTGATGGTGGTGATTGCCACATTGCTCAACTTCGTTCAGGAAGCGCGTTCCACTAAAGCGGCGGACACGCTCAAAGCGATGGTCAGCAACACCGCGACCGTACTGCGTGTAGTGAATGAAAGCGGTGAAAATGCGTTTATCGAAATCCCGCTCGAAAGCCTGGTGCCGGGCGACATTGTTAAACTGGCGGCAGGCGATATGATCCCGGCGGATCTGCGCGTGATACAAGCGCGTGATCTCTTCGTCGGCCAGGCCTCGCTGACTGGCGAATCCTTACCGGTTGAAAAGGTCGCGATCAGCCGTGATATGTCGCACAACAACCCGCTGGAATGCGACACGCTGTGCTTTATGGGCACAAACGTGGTGAGCGGCACAGCGCTTGCGATGATCATCTCAACAGGTGGCAATACCTGGTTTGGTCAACTGGCCGGGCGTGTCACGCAGCAAGAAAGCGAGCCGAATGCGTTCCAGAAAGGCATCAGCCGTGTGAGCTGGGTACTGATCCGCTTTATGCTGGTGATGACACCAATTGTGCTGCTGATCAACGGCTTCACCAAAGGTGACTGGTGGGAAGCGGCGCTGTTTTCGCTCTCGGTTGCGGTCGGCTTAACGCCGGAAATGCTACCGATGATCGTTACCTCGACGCTGGCCCGCGGCGCGGTGAAACTCTCTAAACAGAAAGTGATCGTCAAACACCTGGATGCTATTCAGAACTTTGGTGCGATGGATATTCTGTGCACCGACAAAACCGGCACGCTCACGCAAGATCGCATTATTCTGGAGTCGCACACCGATATTTTGGGTGCCACGAGCGACCAGGTGCTGCATACCGCCTGGCTTAACAGCCATTACCAGACCGGGCTGAAAAACCTGCTTGATGTCGCGGTGCTGGAAGGTGTTGATGAGGATCATGCACGTAACGCTGCCACACGCTGGCAGAAAGTGGATGAGATCCCGTTCGACTTTGAACGCCGCCGTATGTCAGTCGTGGTGTCCGAACAGCCGCAAGTGCATCAGTTGATCTGCAAAGGCGCACTGCAGGAGATCCTCAGCGTCTGCACCCAGGTTCGTTATGGCGATGAGATCGTGCCGCTCAGTGAAACTCTGTTGGCTCGTATTCGCCGTGTGACTGACGATCTGAATCGCCAGGGTTTACGTGTGGTCGCTGTTGCCACCAAATTCCTGCCTGCGCGGAGTGAAGATTACGGCCGTGTTGATGAGTCGGATCTGATCCTCGAAGGCTACATCGCGTTCCTTGATCCACCGAAAGAAACCACCGCACCTGCGCTGAAAGCACTTAAAGCCAGCGGCATTGCCGTTAAGATCCTGACTGGAGATAGCGAGCTGGTGGCCGCGAAAGTGTGCCGCGAAGTGGGTCTGGATGTGGGCGAGTTGGTGACAGGCAGCGAAATCGAAAATATGCCTGACGAGCAGCTTGCGGCGTTGGCTCTGCGTACCACGCTGTTTGCCCGCCTGACGCCAATGCACAAAGAACGTATCGTGCGCCTGCTGCGTGGCGAAGGGCATGTAGTCGGCTTTATGGGCGATGGCATTAATGACGCGCCAGCACTGCGCGCCGCCGACATCGGGATTTCAGTGGATGGCGCGGTAGACATTGCGCGTGAAGCTGCAGATATCATCCTGCTGGAAAAAAGTCTGATGGTGCTGGAACAAGGCGTGATTGAAGGGCGCAGAACCTTTGCCAACATGCTGAAATACATCAAAATGACCGCCAGTTCTAACTTCGGTAACGTGTTCAGTGTGCTGGTGGCCAGTGCCTTCTTGCCATTCTTGCCAATGCTTCCGTTGCACTTACTGATTCAGAACCTGCTATACGATGTCTCCCAGGTGGCGATTCCGTTCGATAACGTTGATGACGAGCAAATCAAAAAACCACAGCGCTGGAACCCGGCGGATTTAGGCCGCTTTATGGTGTTCTTCGGGCCGATAAGCTCCATCTTCGACATTCTGACATTCTGCGTCATGTGGTGGGTGTTCAAGGCAAACGTGCCAGAAGCACAAACCCTGTTCCAGTCTGGCTGGTTCGTGGTTGGGTTACTGTCACAAACATTGATTGTGCATATGATTCGTACCCGCCGCATTCCGTTCATTCAGAGTCGTGCTGCGTGGCCATTGATGGTGATGACGCTTGTCGTGATGGTGGTTGGGATTGGCCTGCCGTTCTCGCCGCTAGCAAGTTATCTGCAACTCCAGGCGCTGCCGCTGAGCTACTTCCCATGGCTGATTGCAATCCTTGCCGGATATATGACGCTGACTCAGTGTGTTAAAGGGTTCTACAGCCGTCGTTACGGCTGGCAGTAATATACCCATCATCCTTCAAGCTGAAGCGGCGTTGGCTGCAACTCGAATGCAGTAAAAATCAGCGGGATGTGATCCGCATCTCGCTGATTCTCGCCATAACCTTGATGAATATTTCTACACGTGTTACCAGATTGTTTTTGCTTTTTTCTGGCCCGTCATTGTTAAAGGAATATTCATGTTTAAATCAATACGTTTGAGCCTGCTGGCAGGTTGCATTGCTGCAACTTGTCAGGCCAGGGCTGCTCCGGCAGGTGATTTACCATTAATGCCCTGGCCGCAGCAGGTTGACCGCCCGGCCGCAGAAGGGACGCTGGTTCTCGACAACGCCATTTCCATTAAAATCAGCGGCGACAAACTCCCCGGCGCAATTGACCGTTGGCGGCAGAGAATCTCTCAGCAAACGGGCTGGCAATTACAACCTGCACAGGCCAACCCTGCAAAACCCACCATTGATATCCAAATCAAACAAGCCGTTGCCTCATTACCTGAACTCAACAGCGATGAAAGCTACCAGTTAAGCGTCACTGCTGGCGGCGTAAAGCTCACGGCAAACACGCGCTTTGGCGCGATGCGCGGCATGGAAACCCTGCTACAGCTCATTCAGAACGGCCCGGAAAACACCGCCATTCCGTTTGTGGCTATCAAAGATCAGCCGCGCTTCCCGTGGCGTGGGTTGTTAGTCGACTCAGCTCGCCACTTCATGCCCATCAAAGATATTCTGCGCCAGTTAGACGGCATGGCCGCGGCCAAAATGAACGTTCTGCACTGGCATTTGACTGACGATCAGGGCTGGCGTTTTGCCTCCACCTCCTATCCGAAATTGCAGCAACTGGCGAGTGACGGAGATTTCTACACTCAGGCGCAAATGAAAGAAGTGGTGCGCTACGCCGCATCGCTCGGTATTCGAGTGGTGCCGGAAATGGACTTGCCGGGCCATGCGTCGGCGATTGCAGTGGCCTACCCGGAACTGATGAGCGAGCCGGGACCGTATCAAATGGAGCGCCACTGGGGCGTGTTAAAACCGCTGCTGAACCCAACAAACGACGCCGCTTATCAATTTGTCGATACCTTAATTGGCGAGCTGACGGCCATTTTCCCGGACAGCTATTTGCACATTGGTGGCGATGAAGTTGATGACGAGCACTGGAAAAATTCATCGCAAATCCAGGCGTTTATGAAGCAGCATAATCTTGCCGACACGCACGCTTTGCAGACCTACTTCAACCAACGGCTGGAGAAGATCCTCGAAAAACATCACCGCCAGATGATGGGTTGGGATGAGATCTACCATCCGGATCTACCGAAAAGTATTCTGATCCAATCCTGGCAAGGGCAGGACGCACTGGGGATGGTCGCGGCGAACGGTTACAAAGGTATTTTGTCGACCGGCTTCTATCTCGATCAACCGCAATCAACGGCTTACCACTATCGTAATGAGATCCTGCCGCAAGGGTTGAATGGGATCGATAAGCTTACCGAGTCAGACAGCGCGCAAAGTTGGTTCTTCAATATGCCGCGCCTAAAAGGCAGTGCGGTGGAAGGCAGTTTCACTCTGGTGAGCAGTCAGACGGCATGGCGTGGCTTTATCGACTTCAAAGGTAAATCCCGCCGCGCGGTACGTGAGATTGAATGGCTGAGCCCAACCCAGGTGACGTTCACCGTCGATACCTGGATGGGAGAAACACGCCCGGTATTAACGCTCGATAAAGACAAATTGAGCGGCTATATGCTGGTGGGTAATGTGCGTTACCCGGCAACCGGCCAGAAATTAGATGACGTGCCTGATGGCATTCAGCCGGTCGTGCCAACACCTGAGCAGATGAACAATATTATCGGTGGCGAGGCGGCGCTGTGGGCCGAAAACGTCGCATCGCCGCTGCTGGATATCAAGCTTTGGCCGCGTGCCTTTGCGGTCGCTGAACGTTTGTGGTCCGCCGAAGATGTGAAAGATATCGATAATATGTATCAGCGTCTGCAGGCGATAGATGCATGGTCGACGGTTTCAGTGGGCTTGCAGCAGCATGCCGCCGCCGCGCAACAAATGACGCGCCTTGCGGGCACGACGGAGATTATGCCGTTGCAGATTCTCGCTCAGGCGGTTGAACCAGCGCAGTACTACACTCGCCAGCACCTGAAATTCCAGGCCGGGAATTACCATCACTTCGAGCCGCTAAACCGTTTTGCTGATGCACTAGGCGCGGAAAGCAACCAGGTGCGCTCACTCGATATGTGGGCTGATAAACTGGTGGCTGACCCGGAAGACAGCAACAGTGCGGAGTCTTTGCGCCGTACTTTTACTCGCTGGCAAAGTAACACGCCAGATGTGCTGGAACTTATCGATGGCAATTACCAGCTTAAAGCGCTGAAACCAGTGGCTGAAAATGTCGATAAACTGGCGGGAATAGGGCTGCGTTTAACGGATCTGGTAGCAAAACAGGGAACGTTGAGCACTGATGAAGTTCAGGGGATTCAGAAACAGCTCGATGATGCGGCACAAACGCAAGATGAGGTCGTTGTTGCGGCAGTCTATCCGTTACAGAAATTGTTGCGGGCGAGTGTGAAATAGGTCGGATTGGCGTAGCGACATCCGACAAAATTTAAGGCCGCGTTTGCGGCCTTAAAATTGAAACGTTAGCGGCGAATGGCAATCGCTTCGATCTCAATCTTCACATCTTTAGGCAGACGAGCTACTTCAACGCAAGAACGCGCAGGGAAAGTTGCTTTGTGCTCATTAAAGAATGCTTCGTAAGTTGCATTTACGGTCGCAAAGTCATTCAGATCTTTGACGAAAACAGTCGTTTTAACGATATCGCCAACTTTCAGGCCAGCGGCTTCAACAATCGCCTGCACGTTTTCCAGAGACTGGCGCGCTTGTGCTGCCACATCTTCCGGTACGGTACCTGTTTTTGGGTTCACTGGGATCTGGCCAGAAGTGATAATCATGCTGCCAAGATCGACACCCTGAACATATGGGCCGATTGCTGCTGGGGCGTTTTCGGTGCTGATAATACGAGACATATATCATTCCTTAATGGTTCGTAGGCAAACAAAAAGCTCCCGCCCATTATAGAGGCGAGAACTTCAGCGGCAATGATTAATCTGCCAGCACAACGTGATGCGCAAACTCTTTTTCACAATATTTGCATTTGAGACTGATGTTTTCGTCGCGTTTTTTCACTGCAAACGAAGAATGAACGGGTTCGCTGCGGCTGATGCAGTTGGTATTCGGGCAAACCAACACTTTATCGATGCGTGAAGGCAGGCTCGGTTTGCTCTTACCGACCACTTCATATTCATCAATGCGGTTGACCGTTGCATGCGGTGCATACAGTGCCAGTTGGTTAACTTGCTCATCCGTCAGGAAGGTGTTTTCGATTTTAATCAGGTCTTTACGGCCCTGTTCTTTTGAAGGCAAGTTCAGGCCGATAGTGATGCGCTGGTCGGTTTCCGTTAACTGAAAAAGAGTCAGTAACTTAAAGCCAACCTGTGCAGGAATATGATCGATAACCGTACCGCGTTTGATCGCTTCAACTTGTAATTTGTTGTCGTGTGTCATCTGTATCTTCCTCTCACTCAAACCAGTTCACGATTCAAAACTAACGCCAGCAAAGCCTGACGAGCATAAATACCGTTGCCTGCCTGCTGGAAATACCAGGCGTGCGGGGTTTTATCGACATCCGTAGTGATTTCATCAACGCGTGGCAGCGGGTGCAGTACTTTCATGTTTTCGCGGGCATCGGCAAGGTCTGCTGCACGTAGGACAAACTGCGCCTTCACGTTGGCGTATTCAGACGGGTCCAGCCGCTCTTTCTGCACACGAGTCATGTACAGAATATCCAGCTCGCCTACCACGTCGTCGATAGCTTCATGGCAGCTCCAGACGATGCCTTTTTCATCCAGCATATCGAGAATGTATTTCGGCATCGCCAGCGCATTTGGCGCGATAAAGTAGAAGCGGTTGCCTTCAAATTTCGCCAGCGCCTGCGCCAATGAGTGCACGGTACGGCCATATTTCAGGTCACCCACCATGGCGATATTCAGGTTTTCCAGGCGGCCCTGCGTTTCCTGGATGGTGAACAAATCCAGCAGTGTTTGTGTTGGGTGCTGGTTGGCACCGTCACCGGCATTCAGCACCGGCACATTGCCTGAGAACTCAGTTGCCAGGCGTGCAGCGCCTTCTTGCGGATGGCGCATGACGATTGCATCAACATAGGTGCTGATAACTGAAATAGTATCGGCCAGCGTTTCGCCTTTCTTACCCAGTGAGGTATTGCTGCTGTCGGAGAAGCCGACAACCGATGCACCCAGGCGGTGAATCGCGGTCTCAAAAGAGAGACGAGTGCGCGTTGAAGCCTCAAAGAAACAGCTGGCAACAACGATATGTTTCAACAGTTCAGGTTGCGGATTGGCTTTCAGTTTTGCCGCGGTAGATAACACCAGTTCAAGTTCTTCACGACTGAGATCGTTTATGGAAATGATATGTTTTTGATATAGGGGGTTAGCCATGTTTATCTCCTGTTCTCGGGCGTCGGGCAAAAAAAAAGCCCCTCAATGAGGGGCCTTTGGAATTGATTGATGCAACGGAAAGAAAAACAGGTTAGCGCCGTCTTTTAGACGACGTGGTGTGGCAATTTTTTGAACACACTGGACCATGCTTCCTCCGGCAAATTGTGGCGCATTATACGCATGTGGGAGGACACTTCAAGGGATAAATTCACATATTTTAGCCATTAGCAATCGGTTGCTGTGAATATTTATCCGACTCTAATGTAATCCAAGGGTTTGCATAACTCGCCGATGGACCTGTGCGGTTTTTTGTACCTCGCGTGGTGCAATCCATACAATGCTGCTGCCCGCTACTACGCCTAAAATCTCTGGCACTGCTCGATAATCGAGAATTCTTGCTATGGCCCGCCCGTATCCATGAACGGCATGAATCATGACAAACTCAGCATTATGCTCGACGCTAATCACCATCTCTGCGATTGAACGTGCTGCATCCGGTGCGGGTTGAGATTGCGGATTTAATGCATAAATTTTCTGACCTTTGGCGTTGCGTACTTTTATAACGCCAAGCAATTTCAGCAGCCGGGACACCGTAGACTGACTAATGTTTTCAAATCCGTGGAGCTGCATATCGCGACGCAGTTCTTCTTGCGATTGATAGCTTTTATGGACAATGAGTCTTTGGCAGAGTGTTAGTTGATTATGATCCTTCTCAGAGGGGGCGTGGGATACGCTCATTGCATTCACCATTCCTTGATTTATCAGGCGACTAATTTACGCCGCTTATAAATTTAAACTGTTCGTTTGATCGGGTTTTTCAAGGTTTATCAATAATAAATGTTGCAAATTATTAGGTTTAAAGAATTTAACGCCCCTAAGGGGCGTTAAACATATCAAGTGATCTGTATTGATCCGGAAACAACCAGTTTTAATGTCCAGGCCGCCAACAGCAAGATCGCCGCCGCAATCGCCCATTCATAACCCTTCAGCATTTGTTGCCCCTGTTGTTTCTTCTGCCACAGGAAGACCAAAAGCCCTGGGGTGAACAACAACGAACTCAGTAGCATTGAGTCGCCAGCGGCATAGCAAAGCCAGAATCCGTAGACGGTGGCGATGATGCCGAGAATCAATCCGCTGGTGCGTGATTCCCCTTTCGCATAGCGTTCGCCCGTCCAGGCCAGTTTCAGCCCATAGGCGGCGCTAAACAGATAAGGAGGCAGAATGGCAGCGGTTGCGATAGAGAACAGCGCCTGATAACCCGCCTGGTAGAACAGTGTGAGGATGAGGAATAACTGGATCAGGCCGTTGGTTATCCACAATGAGAACGAAGGGGAATGTCTGGCGTTCTCTTTGGCAAAGATTTTCGGGAAGATACCGTCTTTGGCGGCAACGCGGGGCAGTTCTGCGGCGAATAGCGTCCAGGCGAGCAGGGCACCTGCAACAGAAAGAATAACGCCACCGGCAACAAATTTAGCACCCCATGGCCCAACCACACTCTCCAGCACACCGGCCATAGAAGGGTTTCTCAGCCCGGCAAGTGACGCCTGGTCCAAAATCCCCATCGACAACACGCTGACCAGCACATAAATAGTCAGTGCGCCCAGTAAACCAATCACTGTAGCCTTACCGATATCGCTACGATTTGCGGCACGTGCAGAAACGACGGTCGCCCCTTCAATACCGATAAACACCCATGTGGTCACCAGCATAGTATTTTTCACCTGATCGAACAGCTCAGGCGCGGTGCCGTTGACGACCATCATGCGGCCCCAGAAGTCGGCTGTGAACACGCCAATCTTAAAGGCTATCAACACGGCGACGATAAACACCAGCAGGATAACCACTTTGACGACAGTGAGTATGGTGTTGATGTAAGCCGCTTCACGCACACCACGCAGAACCAGCGCGTGTACCAGCCACAGCACTACAGATGCGCCGATGATCGACGGCAGGTTATTACCATCGCCGAATACCGGGATGAAAAAGCTCATCGCGCTAAACAGTAATACCGCGTAGGAAACGTTGCCCAGCCAGGCGGAGAACCAGTATCCCCAGGCGGACTGGAAGCCGATGAAATCGCCGAATCCAGCGCGAGCGTAGCTATAGACGCCCCCTTCAAGTTCCGGACAACGGGAGCTGAGGTTTTGATAGATAAATGCGAGACATAACATCCCGACTCCGGTAATTACCCAACCAATGAGTAACGCGCCCGGTGAGGCGACGGAGCCAAAGTTTTGCGGCAGGCTGAATACCCCACCGCCAATCATTGAACCAATTACCAGCGCAACCAGCGCGCTAAGCCCTAATTTTGTTTCTTTTGTTGTGGATGTCGCGGCGACATCACCGTGGGTAGCATCGGCCATTTTCATTTCCTCTTGCTGTGGGATACAGCATGAATGCGCGGGTGGCGGCGAGACTATTCCCGCCGCCAGTGCGAATTACTCTCCGAGCGTGGCAACCATGACGGCTTTAATCGTATGCATGCGGTTTTCGGCTTCATCGAAGACAATGGAATGTGCTGATTCAAAGACTTCTTCAGTCACTTCCAGCCCTTTCAGGCCGTACTCTTGCTCGATTTCTTTACCGACTTTGGTGTTTTCGTTGTGGAAAGCAGGCAGGCAGTGCATGAATTTCACATTCGGGTTGCCAGTGGCATTAATGACGTTTTGGTTAACCTGATAAGGCGTCATGATGCTGACGCGTTCAGCCCAGGCTTCTTTAGGCTCGCCCATAGAAACCCACACATCGGTGTAGAGGAAATCAACGCCGGCAACCCCTTCTTCGACGCTGTCGGTCAACATGATGCGGCCACCTGTTTCTTTGGCGATAGCGCGGCATTGTTCAACCAGGGCAGGTTCTGGCCAGAACGCTTTTGGTGCCACCAGGCGAATATCCATACCCATCTTCGCAGCACCCACCATCAGGGAATTACCCATGTTGTTGCGTGCATCGCCCAGATAAGCGAAAGCGATGTCCTGAAGTTTTTTGTCCGGTGCGTGTTCAAGCATGGTCATCAAATCCGCGAGAATTTGAGTCGGGTGATATTCATTGGTCAGGCCGTTCCACACCGGAACACCGGCGTACTCGCCCAGCTCTTCAACGATATCCTGGCCGTAGCCACGATATTCGATGCCGTCATACATCCGACCTAATACGCGGGCGGTATCTTTCATTGATTCTTTATGACCAATCTGTGAGCCGCTTGGGCCGAGATAAGTCACCAGAGCACCTTGATCAAAGGCACCAACTTCAAATGCGCAGCGTGTGCGGGTGGAGGTTTTTTCAAAGATCAGCGCGATGTTTTTGCCCACCAGGGTTTTCTTCTCAGTACCTGCTTTTTTGGCGGCTTTCAGTTCGCGAGACAAATCGATCAGGTACTGGATTTCTACAGGTTTGAAGTCCAGCAGTTTCAGGAAGTTGCGGTTTTTCAGGTTAATAGTCATTTTTACATCCTTAATATTGTTGGTGGATGACGCTGCCGCTTATCCGCCCTACGCTTTGAGGGCAAGTGCTGCGCCATCCGACAAAATTGCTGCATCTATTCGCGAATCAGTGTGCCTTTCTCGCCTGCCAGAATTGCCGGGCCATCTTCGAGCGCACCAATTCCGGCAATACCGTGGCACTGCGCGACGAATTTGCTGCAGGCGGCGACCTTTGGTCCCATAGAACCGGCATCGAATTTCATGGCGTCTAACTCTTGTGGCGTAATATGCGAAATCGGGCGTTGCGCAGGGGTTCCCCAATCGAAATAGACCGCGTCCGCATCGGTGAGGATCAAAAGCGCATCGGCCTCGATCTGGCGTGCCAGCAATGCGGCGGAAAGATCTTTATCAATCACCGCTTCGATACCGTGGTAGCCATCGGCTTTTTCCACTACCGGAACACCGCCGCCACCGTTACAAATCACCAGGTGATCGCGCTGGATAAGGGCGTTGATCGCATCGCTTTCTACAATCTGTTTTGGTTGTGGGGATGGCACCACACGGCGGAAATACTGGCCGTCGGCTTTAACTGTCCAGCCTTTTTCAGCAATCAGCATGTCGGCTTGCGCCTTGTCATAGACCGGGCCGATGTACTTCGTTGGGTTCTGGAATGCGGGATCATTGGCATCCACTTCAACCTGTGTCAGCAGTACGCTGACTTCCCGGTTTGGCAGCTGGTTTTTCAGCGACTGCTGTAGCATGTAGCCAATCATTCCCTGGCTTTCGGCCCCAAGAATATCGAGCGGATATGGCGTCACTTTTTCATAGGCACTGTTTTGTAGTGCCAGCAACCCGACCTGCGGGCCATTGCCATGAACCAGCACGACACGCCAGGAGGAGGTGAGTTGTGCTATAGTTTTAGCCGCTAACTCAATGTTCTTACGTTGTATTTCCGCTTCCAGAGGCTCGCCACGCTTCAATAGTGCATTGCCGCCCAGTGCTACAACCAGTGTCGGTTTGTGTTCCATTTCATTTCTCCCTGGATTAAATACCGTCACGTTCTAATGGGCAGCTCATGCAGCGTGCGCCACCGCGACCACGACCCAGCTCGTCACCAGGAATCGGCAGGACTTTGATGCCCGCTTTGTCGTATTTCTCGTTGGTCCAGATATTGCGTTCATAGCCAATGACCACACCCGGGCGCACGGTTAACACGTTGTTGGCGTCATTCCATTGCTCACGTTCTGCTTCGAACGCATCACCGCCGGTAGTGATTAAACGGACTTGATCGATGCCCAGCGCCTGTTCAATGGCGTGCAGCAGGTTTGGCTCCTGGTGGCGTTTGATGCCGCCACGGCCATCCGGGGTTAATGTCCAGCACTGAGCGTCTTTGCGGACCACTTCCGGGTAGACGGAGAAGGTGTCGATATCGATGTGTGTCATCACTGTATCTAGGTGCATACAGGAGCGGTGTTTAGGCAGTTCAACGGCAATAACGCGAGTGGCTTGTTGATGTTTGAATAATGATTCAGCGAGGAACTCCACACCTTGCGGAGTGGTGCGCTCAGATAAACCAATTAATACCGCGCCACGACCAATAACTAATACGTCACCACCTTCTAATGTTGCGTGGTCATAATTAATATTGTCGTCACCGTAATACTTAATAAAATTGCCATCGGTAAATGTTGGATGCCAGCGGTAGATGGCCCGCAGGTTATTTGTTTCACGTTGGCGTGCGGCTTTCGCCATTGGGTTAATAGATACGCCATTATAAATCCAGCAGGAAGTATCGCGGGTGAATAAATGGTTCGGCAGCGGCTTCATAATAAAGTCGGTGACTTCATGGGTATCGACAACCATATTTTGAATATAAGTTGGAATTTCACCATAAGTCAGGCCACCACTCAGCCTGCGAGCCAATTCACGGTGTGGCATATCGGCAAGCCAGCTGCGAATATCGGAGGCAAATGCCGGGCCAAGGCGGTAGTCAGAAATCTGTGTTGCCAGCAGCCAGGCCTTGGCATCGCTAACGTCCAGGGTTTGAGTCAGAAGGTCAGTCAGTAATAAAACTTCAACCCCCTCACTACGTAATGTATTGGCAAATATATCGTGTTCTTCACCAGCACGTTCTACAGATAAAACGTCGTCAAATAATAATTCCTGGCAATTAGAGGGGGTGAGTCTTTTCAGGCTCAGATTAGGGCGGTGCAGCATTACACTGCGAAGTTGTCCAATTTCGGAACCAACATAGTGCTTATCCATGACTATTCCTTTGCATGAATCCTGAGATGAAAATATCAGTGGTAATAGTTAACTATTACCGCAAGTTAAATAGGCTTTCGAAATGTCTTCGAGGCGTATGTTAATTTCATGAGGGATATTTAATGTGAGCTTAATCACGCACTCAAGGGGCTTTTTAATTCTCTGTTAATTAATTGATAGCTGTCATGGAATTATAAATAAAGTCATTAGTAAGTCTGAATAAATACGCGAAATTATGCATATTCTATTTTATTAGTGTTAACCCAATGTTATTGAGTGACTAAAATGATGTTTTTTAATTAATTGAAATTTATGGATATTTTGAAATTTAAATATAACTATGCATAAAGCCGTATTTTTCATCCACATCATGGGAAAATAAACAAAATACTTATGACTAAACTTGCACTTACTTACCAAGCTTAAAATGTGACTGGTGGTTAGTTTTAAATAATTTTGTTTTTTAAACAGCAGGTTACGAATGAGTCTGCCGGGGTCTATTTTGAGGTTATGCTTTTTTCATGCATAAAAACCTCATGGCTGATACAAAGCTGTAACATGTTTTGCGCTAAACATGCGCCAGCACAGGTTTTCTTAAAAAATTCATGGCGGCAAATGGTGAATGCTCGTATAAATACCGTAATAAAACATCGTTTCAAAAAGGTATTAATCATGATTATTGGCAACATTCATTCTTTGCAATCCTGGCTTCCGGAAGAACTGCGTCAGGCGATTGAGCATGTTAAACAGCACATCACTCCTGAAACCCCGTTGGGCAAGCATGACATCGACGGTAACCGTCTATTTATGTTGGTTTCTGAAGACTCTACGCAACCGATTGAAGAGCGCCCAGCAGAGTTTCACCAGCGCTATCTGGATATCCAGATTGTGATGCGCGGCCAGGAAGGTATGACATTTAGCTGCCTGCCTGCGGGCACGCCAGAAACTGACTGGCTGGCTGACAAGGACATCGCGTTCCTGCCAGAAGGCGAGCAGGAAAAAACCATTGTGTTAAATGAAGGGGATTTCGTGGTGTTCTATCCAGGCGAAGTTCACAAGCCGCTGTGCGCTGTTGGCAAGCCTGCGACCGTGCGTAAGGTCGTTGTGAAGATGTTGATGGCCTAAAAATAATGCCGGGTAGCGCAGTGTGCTTACCCGGCTTTAAAACTCATTAAATATCCGCAAGGGTGGCGACCATCACCGCTTTGATGGTGTGCATACGGTTTTCAGCCTGATCAAAAACAACGCTATTTGCCGATTCAAACACCTCGTCCGTCACTTCCATACCGCCATGCAGGCCATATTGTTCTGCCATCTGCTTGCCCAGCGTCGTCTGGTCATCATGGAATGCAGGTAGGCAGTGCAGGAATTTAACCTGCGGATTACCGGTTAACGCCAGCATCGTGCTATTAACTTGATAAGGGCGCAGCAGGTTAATACGCTCAGCCCATTTCTCTTTGGCTTCACCCATTGATACCCACACATCGGTATAAATGAAGTCAGCGCCTTTAACGCCTGGGGCAATATCTTCAGTGAGCGTGATTTTCCCGCCATTGTGAGCGGCCATTGCCTGGCACTCTGCCACCAGCTTTTCATCAGGCCAGCAGGCTTGTGGAGCCACAAGGCACAGATTCAGCCCGGTAAGTGCCGCGGCTTCGAGCATGGAATTGCCCATGTTATTACGCGCATCACCCGCATAGACCAGTGTCATTTCTTTGAAAGTTTTGCCTGGCATGTGCTCCTGCATTGTCAGCAGGTCGGCCAGCAATTGCGTGGGATGGTACTCATTGGTCAACCCGTTCCACACCGGCACGCCAGCATGCTGCGCCAGTGTTTCAACGATTTCCTGACCAAACCCGCGATACTGAATACCGTCATACATACGGCCCAATACACGGGCCGTATCTTTAATTGATTCTTTATGCCCAATCTGGCTGCCGCTTGGGCCGAGATAAGTGACGCGAGCGCCCTGGTCAAATGCGGCAACTTCGAAAGAGCACCTCGTACGAGTCGAGTCTTTTTCGAAGATGAGCGCAATATTTTTTCCAGTAAGATGCTGAACTTCAATGCCTTTTTTATTATCGTTTTTTAGTTTGGCAGAGAGAGCAAGTAACTCGTGAAGCTGTGCAGGGGTGAAATCCAGTAATTTAAGAAAATGCTTTTGATAGAAATGACTCATATTTTCCTCGCATGGCACCTGCCACTTATTGAATTAAAATTCAATTTATATGTATGATTATGCATTTGCAACCCCCGACGAATAAATCTTTATCGGGAAAGGTGGAGGCAAACTCAGCCGTGTGTGAAAATAGAAGTATCTGCCTACAAATTGAGGAAAGGGCCATGGCAAATCCAGAACTGCTCGAAGAGCAACGCGAAGAAACGCGTTTGATTATTGAAGAATTACTGGAAGACGGCAGCGATCCTGACGCGCTGTACACTATTGAGCATCACCTTTCCGCAGACGATTTCGAAACTCTTGAAAAAGCAGCTGTTGAAGCTTTCAAAATGGGTTACGAAGTTACTGACCCGGAAGAGCTGGAAGTGGAAGAGGGTGATACCGTTATCTGCTGTGACGTGCTGAGCGAAAGTGCGTTAAAAGCTGAGCTGTTGGATGAGCAAGTAGAGCAACTGCTGAACCTCGCTGAAAAATTTGGTGTGGAATATGACGGTTGGGGCACTTACTACGAAGATCCGAATGGCGAAGACGGTGAAGAAGGTGATGACGACGAAGATTTAGCCGACGAAGACGACGACGGCGTCCGCCACTAATCTCTTCTGTGCAGCGGCGATTGCCGCTGCACATCAACGAAAGATAACAACTCATTATGAACTACCCGCAACTCCTCTCCCCGGTACTGCATTTTCTGCACTGCCCAACACCTGATGCATGGATTGAAAAGGCCCGCCAGCCTGAGCATTTGCCATTGCTGCTGACTGACCATCTGGTGTGCGAACTCAAAGCGGCACAAACGGCCATGTTCCTGATTCGTAAATATGTCGCAGATAAAAGCAGTGCGCAGTTTTTACTTGATTGGCTAAAACCCTACGAAGATTTCGCTTTCCGTGAGGGAGCCGAACCTGATTTTGTCGCGCTGCATAAAACCTTGAGCAAAAACGTCATGCCGCAAACGCAGAGTGCCTGGGGCCAGCAACTTATCGACAGCATGGTGTTGTTGATTAAAGAAGAGCTGCACCACTTTTGGCAGGTGCGCGAGATCATGCATGCCCGCAACATTGCCTACGTGAAAATGACCGCCAGCCGTTACGCCAAAGCGCTGCTGGGCCAAACGCGAACGCATGAGCCGGTAATGCTGGTGGATAAACTGATTTGCGGGGCGTATATCGAGGCGCGATCCTGTGAGCGTTTCGCCGCTCTGGCACCGCATCTGGATGATGAACTACAGAAATTCTATTTGTCGCTGCTGCGTTCGGAAGCCCGGCATTATCAGGATTATTTAGCACTGGCAGAACAGATTGCGGGTGGGGACATCAGCGATCGTGTGCGTTTCTTTGGCGAGGTCGAAGCGGCATTAATTAGCAGCCCGGATGAAGAGTTTCGTTTCCACAGCGGCTTACCTTCCTCTTAAACTGCAGGATCCTGAAGTGCCGCTGTATGTTCATCTGCCTGTGGCCTCCCTCGAATTGCTTAAGGCTTGAACAGCTTCGCGCTTATCGCTAAGGTAAGCGCGTTTTTACCTTCCTGGAAAGTATCATGATAACCATCGCCCTTATTGACGACCACCTTATCGTCCGCTCCGGCTTTGCACAGCTGTTGGGGCTGGAGCCGGATTTTCAGATTGTGGTTGAGTTCGGCTCCGGGCGCGAAGCGCTGGCTGGGCTGCCGGGGCGCGGCGTGCAGGTGTGTATTTGCGACATCTCGATGCCGGATATTTCCGGGCTGGAACTGCTCAGCCAGCTACCCAAAGGGATGGCGACGATTATGTTGTCGGTGCACGATAGCCCGGCACTGGTGGAGCAGGCTTTAAACGCTGGCGCGCGAGGCTTTCTGTCAAAACGCTGTAGCCCGGATGAGCTGATTGCCGCCGTGCATACGGTAGCGACGGGTGGCTGCTACTTGACGCCAGACATCGCCGTTAAACTGGCGGCCGGACGGCAGGATCCGCTAACCAAACGCGAGCGCCAGGTGGCGGAAAAACTGGCCCAGGGCATGGCGGTGAAAGAGATTGCCACCGAGCTTGGGTTATCGCCAAAGACGGTTCACGTGCATCGCGCCAATCTGATGGAAAAACTCGACGTCAGTAACGATGTCGGTCTGGCTCACCGCCTGTTTGACGGATGGTGATGCAACCTTTTTTCTCCCGGTTTATCTCCGTCGTCGCCAGCTTTTTTATCTTTACGGCCAGTTGGTTTTGCCTGTGGAGCATTAGCTTGCACCTGGTGGAACGGCCTGAGCTTGCCGTGCTGCTGTTTCCTTTTGGCCTGCGTTTAGGGCTGATGCTGCAATGCCCGCGTGGCTACTGGCCCGTATTGCTCGGCGCGGAGTGGTTGATGCTCGTCTGGCTGGCGCAGGAAGTCGCACTGGCGCATCTTCCGTTGTTAATGGTCGGCGGTGTGCTAACCCTTCTGCCTGTGGCGCTGATTTCCCGCTATCGCCATCAGCGTGACTGGCGCACGTTGCTGCGTCAGGGCGGGGCGCTGATTGCCGCCGCACTGTTACAGTCGTTGCCGTGGCTTGGGCAAGGGCAGGAGACCCTGAACGCGCTGTTGCTGACGTTGACCGGCGGGTTAACCCTGGCTCCAACTTGCCTCGTTATCTGGCATTACCTCACCAGTACCGTCTGGCAGCCGCTGGGGCCAGGACTGGTTTCACAGCCAGTGAACTGGCGTGCCCGTCACCTTATCTGGTATCTGCTGCTGTTTGTGGTCAGCCTGTGGCTACAACTTGGGCTACCTGACGAACTTTCCCGTTTTACCCCATTTTGCCTGGCGTTGCCGATTATCGCCCTGGCCTGGCATTACGGCTGGCAGGGCGCACTGATCGCGACGTTGATGAATGCCATTGCGCTGATCGCCAGCCAAACCTGGCACGATCACCCGGTGGATCTGCTGCTTTCGTTGTTGGCACAAAGCCTGACCGGGCTGTTGCTGGGCGCGGGGATCCAACGCCTGCGTGAGCTTAACCAGTCTCTGCAAACTGAGCTTGCGCGCAATCGCCGTCTTGCTGAACGGCTGATGGAAACCGAGGAGAGCGTGCGGCGCGAAGTGGCGCGCGAACTCCATGACGATATCGGCCAGACCATTACCGCGATTCGTACCCAGGCGGGGATTGTGCAGCGCCTGGCACCGGGTAACGAAGGGGTAAAACTGGGTGGGGCGCATATCGAACAGCTCTCCCTTGGGATTTACGATTCGGTACGCCGCCTGCTGGGAAGGCTGCGCCCACGCCAGCTGGATGATTTATCTCTGGAGCAGGCGATTCGTTCGTTGATGCGTGAAATGGAACTGGAAAGCCGTGGCATCGTGAGCCACCTCGACTGGAAAATCGACGAGCCGCTACTGAGTGAAAGCCAGCGCGTTACGCTGTTCCGCGTTTGCCAGGAAGGGCTGAATAACATTGTGAAACACGCCAGCGCCAGCGCAGTAACGATCCAGGGCTGGCAGCAGGACATACGCCTGATGTTGGTGATTGAAGATGACGGCAGCGGCCTGCCTACTGACTCCGGGCAGCAAGGTTTTGGCCTGGCAGGTATGCGCGAACGGGTTACGGCACTCGGCGGAAACCTCACTATTTCCTGTACTCACGGCACGCGCGTCAGCGTCAGTTTGCCATTGCGATATGCGTAAGGACTGACGATGTTCACTTTCCTGAAAGCCCCACCGGCTGCGACGCCAGTCAGCGATAAAGCTGAAATTGACGCACGCTATAGCTACTGGCGTCGGCATATTCTAATCACCATCTGGTTGGGTTATGCGCTGTTTTACTTTACCCGTAAAAGCTTTAATGCCGCCGCGCCGGAAATCCTCGCCAGCGGCGTGATGACACGTACCGACATCGGCCTGTTGGCTACGCTGTTTTACATAACTTATGGGCTGTCGAAATTTTTCTCCGGCATCGTCAGTGACCGCTCAAACGCCCGTTATTTTATGGGGTTGGGGCTTATCGCCACCGGTGTGGTTAACATTCTTTTTGGTTTCTCCACCTCCCTTTGGGCATTCGCGTTGCTGTGGGTGCTGAATGCCTTTTTCCAGGGTTGGGGTTCGCCGGTATGCGCCCGTTTGCTCACGGCATGGTACTCCCGTACCGAGCGCGGTGGCTGGTGGGCGGTATGGAACACCGCGCATAACGTCGGTGGGGCGCTAATCCCGATGGTGGTCGGCGCGGCGGCACTGCATTACGGCTGGCGTGCCGGGATGATGATCGCCGGTTCACTGGCTATTCTGGCCGGGTTATTTCTCTGCTGGCGTCTGCGCGATCGCCCACAAACCGTGGGCTTGCCGCCGATAGGAGACTGGCGGCACGATGAACTGGAAATCGCCCAGCAGCAGGAAGGCGCAGGTCTGACGCGCCGGGAAATCCTCTACAAGTACGTGCTGGGGAATCCCTATATCTGGCTGCTGTCACTGTGTTATGTCCTGGTTTACGTGGTGCGGGCGGCGATCAACGACTGGGGTAATCTCTATATGTCGGAGACTCTGGGCGTGGATCTGGTCACTGCGAACTCGGCGGTAACGATGTTTGAGCTCGGCGGGTTTATCGGCGCACTGGTGGCAGGCTGGGGATCGGACAAACTCTTCAATGGCAACCGTGGGCCGATGAACCTGATATTTGCCGCTGGGATTTTGCTCTCGGTAGGCTCGCTATGGCTGATGCCATTTGCCAGCTATGTGATGCAGGCGGCCTGCTTCTTCACCACAGGTTTCTTTGTGTTTGGCCCGCAGATGCTTATCGGCATGGCGGCGGCAGAGTGCTCGCATAAAGAAGCTGCGGGGGCTGCGACCGGTTTTGTTGGCCTGTTTGCTTACCTCGGCGCATCTTTGTCTGGCTGGCCGCTGGCTCGCGTGATCGATATCTGGCACTGGAACGGTTACTTCGCGGTGATTGCCATTGCGGCAGGTATTTCTGCGCTGCTGTTGCTGCCGTTCCTGAATGCCCAGTCGCCACGCGTCCGTAGCGAAGCGTGATACATCTCACCTTTTTACCTCGAATGGCGCAAAACTAAGAAATTTTCCAGGTTGTTCCTGGAAGCCATCTCAGGCCAAAGCCGCTACTGATTTTTACAATGCCTGCTATCACGCAGGTTTTTAAATCAGGAGTAACCCATGCTGGCCATATTAAATCAGGTGCGCAAGCCGACCCTGGATCTGCCGCTCGATGTGCGGCGCAAGATGTGGTTCAAACCCTTCATGCAGTCTTACCTGGTGGTCTTTATCGGCTACCTGACCATGTATCTGATCCGTAAGAACTTCAACATCGCGCAGAACGACATGATCTCTACCTACGGGTTGAGCATGACGCAGCTGGGGATGATAGGCCTGGGCTTCTCCATCACCTACGGCGTGGGTAAAACCCTGGTTTCCTACTACGCAGACGGAAAAAATACCAAACAATTCCTGCCGTTTATGCTGATCCTCTCGGCTATCTGTATGCTGGGCTTTAGCGCCAGTATGGGCACCGGTTCGGTCAGCCTGTTTATGATGATTGCCTTCTACGCCCTGAGCGGTTTCTTCCAGAGCGCGGGTGGCTCATGCAGCTACTCCACCATCACCAAATGGACGCCGCGCCGCAAGCGCGGAACCTATCTGGGGCTGTGGAATATCTCCCATAACCTGGGCGGTGCGGGGGCCGCAGGCGTGGCGCTGATTGGCGCGAACGTTCTGTTCGACGGCCACGTTATTGGCATGTTTATCTTCCCATCCATCATTGCGCTGATTGTTGGCTTCATTGGCCTGCGTTATGGCAGCGACTCTCCTGAATCTTACGGTCTGGGCAAAGCTGAAGAATTGTTTAGCGAAGAAATCAGTGAAGAAGATAAAGAGACCGAAGACGAGTCGATGACCAAATGGCAAATCTTCGTGGAGTACGTGCTGAAGAACAAAGTTATTTGGCTGCTGTGCTTCTCCAATATCTTCCTCTACGTCGTGCGCATCGGTATTGACCAGTGGTCCACGGTTTACGCGTTTCAGGAGCTGAAGCTCTCCAAAGAAGTGGCGATTCAGGGCTTTACTCTGTTTGAAGTGGGGGCATTGGTCGGCACGCTGCTGTGGGGCTGGTTGTCGGATCTGGCGAACGGTCGCCGTGCGCTGGTGGCCTGCGTTGCGCTGGCATTAATCATCGCGACTCTCGGCATTTATCAGCACGCCAGCAACCAGTATGTCTACCTGGCATCACTGTTCGCGCTGGGCTTCCTGGTGTTTGGTCCACAATTGTTGATTGGTGTGGCGGCGGTGGGCTTCGTTCCGAAAAAAGCTATCGGTGCGGCTGACGGCATCAAAGGTACTTTCGCCTATCTGATTGGCGACAGCTTCGCTAAATTAGGGCTTGGGATGATTGCCGACGGTACGCCAATCTTTGGTCTGACTGGCTGGGCAGGGACTTTCGCAGCGCTTGATGCCGCGGCAATTTGTTGCATCGTGCTGATGGCGATGGTTGCGGTGATGGAAGAACGCAAAATCCGCCGTGATAAGCGAATTCAACGGTTAGCGACCCAATAAAAAGTTGCAGGGTTTACTGGATTGAATAGATTCAGTAAACCCGTTTAAAACGGTTACAGAGACTTAATCATCCGCACTTCGCAATCCACATGGCCGGTGCAGCCAAGCGGCTCAGAAATATGTTCAAAGCCCAGACGCTCATACAGCGCGATGGCTTCAGTCAGAAACGCCGTGGTTTCCAGATAGCAGCGCTTAAAGTCTTTTTCGCGGGCAAAATCCATTGCCTGCAACGCCAGGCGTTTTGCCAACCCTTTGCCACGCACTACTGGCAGGAAATACATCTTCTGCAATTCACAAATGTCCGGTTCGCTGCACGTTAACGGCGCGACACCACCACCACCGACGACTTCACCATCCACTTCCACAACCCAATAGGCATGACCCGGTTGGCTGTAGACCTGATAAAGCTCATCGAGATTCGGATCTGCCACGGTATAGCCTTTATCGGCGGTTAAGCCGTATTCAGCAGAGACTTCGCGGATAACGCGCGCGATGGCCGCATTGTCCTGGGGGGTTATCCGGCGCAGTGCGATTTCAACCGGAGCAGCAAGATTCATAGCGTGGACTCATTAATGATGGGCTAAAGACAGCTCATTTTAATACCACTGTGAAACTTAACAAGCAAGTTTCTAAAATGTTCATTGATTCCCGCTTCGACATATTTAAAGATGTTAATGTGCGCTTAAACGCTAATCGACAAATTCGGCTGTATTAATAATTAAAAATAATAAGGAATAATTCCTTAAGGATAACTATGTCTGAGCAACAGGGGTGTACGGAAGTAAATTATTCAAGAAATCTAATGTTTCATGGTTTGGGGAAAGAGTATTTTCGTCTTTGTATCGTTAATTTTTTGTTAATAATAGTAACACTTGGCGTTTTTGCTCCCTGGGCTTTTGTACGTTCTAAAAAGTATTTATATAGTCATACTGAATTATCAGGATCTCGGTTTTCCTATAATGTTACAGGGAGCTCAATATTCATAAGCTGGGTGTTTGCAGGTGTTTTTTTACTTTCGCTTTATATGTCAATTTATCATCATGCATCTGCTCCCACTTGGTGCTTAGTCGCTGTGGTTATTTTATTTTTACCATGGCTTATGATGAGAAGTATTCGTTATCAAATGCAATCAACTATGCTTAATAATGTACGTTTTAATTTTAAATGTAGTGGTTTGAAAGCATGGTGGGTGGTGTTAGGCTGTCCAGCGTTATTATTTGCAGTGCTTTATTTTATTTGCCTAATCACTATGAGTGTCGTGTTCATTGTAATATCTATTAATCTTAAGAATATGATGATTATCATTGCGATATGCGTGATGTTTGGTTTTTTTTGGGGTGGACTTGTACAAGGCATTACAAGTGCATTGTGGCTACGTTTGCTTTTTAACAGACTGAGCTTTGGTAAGCAAAAATTTAGTGCGGAAATTAGTATCAGAAAATGTACCAGGATTATATTTGGCGGTATTTTAGTACTGCTTCCATTCATGGTAGCAATAGTTGGATTAAACTTATCGTGGCTGATAAAAGCATTATCAATAACTATGTCGGGGTATGTAGAGTCTCCATATACACTATCTGAACTTGAATCAATTAGCTCGATGATTAAGATTTCTTATTATCTTTACTTTTTCGGTGCAGTACTGTGTTGGAGTTATATCTATGTCACACTGAGAGGTTATTATTTTAACTCTGTAGTTTTTAGTGAAAAGATTGCTTTCCGTTCCACGCTTACGGTGATAGGTTTTATTATCCAACTAGTAATAAATAGTTTACTGACAGTCTGTACTTTAGGGTTCGGCTATCCGTGGGCGCGAGTTCGCTATTGTCGCTACCTTGCGAGTAATACTTGGGTAGATGGTGATTTAGACGCATTAGATCTGCAAGACCATGACGACAAAATCGCCGCAGATATTGTGAGCCGAATTTCGTGTGGGATCGTACCAGATATCAGTTTGTAGTCATAAAAAAGGCCGGGAAATCTCCCGGCCTTCTCATATCAATGCACTCAATTACAGCGCAGCTATAGTTTCTTTCTGCTCAGCCAATTTCACTTTAGCTTCGCCACATGCCGCCAGACGTTCGCGTTCTTTCGCAACTACGGCTTCTGGCGCGCGCGCCACAAAACCTTCGTTAGACAGCTTGTTTTCGATGGATGTAATTTCAACATCCAGCTTCGCCATCTCTTTGTCCAGACGCGCAAGTTCAGCCGCTTTGTCGACCAGGCCTGCCATTGGAATCAGCAGCTCTGCACCTTCGATGATTTTGGTCACGGAAACCGGGCCTTTATCATCAGCAGGCAGCAGGGTGATGCTTTCCAGACGCGCCAGGTTTTGCAGGAAGGTACGGTTCGCATTGACACGACGTTCCGCTTCCGCGCTCACGTTACGCAGCAGGATTGGCAGTGGTTTGCCCGGAGAGATGTTCATCTCAGCGCGAACGTTACGTACTGCGGTGATTGCCAGCTTCAGCCACTCGGTATCTGCAAACGCAGCTTCGTCGTCCTGTGCGCTGTTATACGCCGGGAACGGTTGCAGCATGATGGTATCTGCGGTGATGCCTTTGAAGGTCTTCACGCGCTGCCAGATGGTTTCAGTGATGAATGGAATGATTGGATGCGCAAGACGCAGCAAACCTTCCAGCACGTTAATCAGCGTATTACGCGTACCGCGCAGTTCCGCTTCAGTGCCACTGTTCATCACCGGTTTGGTCAGCTCCAGATACCAGTCACAGAACTGGTTCCAGGTGAATTCATACAGAATGTTGGCAGCGATATCAAAGCGATAGCTATCCAGCGCCTCACGGTATGCTTTCACAGTGCGGTTGAATTCCGCCAGAATCCAGCGATCCGCCAGAGACAGAACCATTTCGCCGCCGTTAAAGCCGCAATCCTGGTCTTCGGTGTTCATCATCACGAAACGGCTGGCGTTCCACAGCTTGTTACAGAAGTTACGATAACCTTCCAGGCGTTTCATGTCCCAGTTGATATCGCGACCAGTAGACGCCAGAGCTGCCAGCGTAAAGCGCAGTGCATCGGTGCCGTGTGGTTCAATGCCGTTCGGGAATTGCTTCTCGGTGCGTTTACGGATTTTCTCAGCCAGTTGTGGCTGCATCATGTTACCGGTGCGCTTCTCGAGCAGGTCTTCCAGGGAAATACCGTCAACCATATCCAGTGGATCGATAACGTTACCCTTGGACTTGGACATTTTCTGCCCTTCGTCATCACGGATAAGACCGGTCATATAGACAGTTTTAAACGGAACCTGTGGCTTGCCGTCTTCATCTTTGATGAAGTGCATGGTCAGCATGATCATGCGTGCAATCCAGAAGAAGATGATGTCGAAGCCGCTAACCATCACGCTGGTTGGGTGGAAGGTGCGCAGCGCTTCGGTGTTCTCAGGCCAGCCGAGGGTGGAGAATGTCCACAGGCCAGAAGAGAACCAGGTGTCGAGAACGTCTTCGTCTTGATTCAGTGCAACGTCGTCGCCAAGGTTGTTTTCAGCGCGAACTTCCGCTTCGTTACGGCCAACATACACATTGCCTTCGGCATCGTACCAGGCTGGGATACGGTGACCCCACCACAGCTGACGAGAAATACACCAGTCCTGAATATCACGCATCCAGGAGAAGTACATGTTTTCGTACTGCTTCGGCACGAACTGAATGTCGCCTTGCTCAACCGCTTCTACCGCGACTTTCGCCAGCGGAGCGGTACGCACGTACCATTGGTCAGTCAGCATTGGCTCAATAACGACGCCGCCACGGTCGCCGTATGGAACGGTCAGATCGTGTGGTTTGATCTCTTCGAGCAGGCCCATTTCATCGAACGCAGCAACTACCGCTTTACGCGCCGCGAAACGCTCAAGTTTCTGGAACTGAGCGGGGATTTCATTGCTATACACATCGGCTTCTTCGCCGTTGGTATCAAACACTTCTGCGCTCTCACGGATATCACCGTCAAAGGTAAGAATGTTGATCATTGGCAGCGCGTGACGGCGGCCAACTTCGTAGTCGTTGAAGTCGTGAGCAGGCGTGATTTTCACGCAGCCGGTGCCTTTTTCCATATCAGCGTGTTCATCGCCAACGATTGGAATGCGGCGGTTAACCAGTGGCAGTACGAGGAATTTTCCGATCAAATCTTTATAACGCGGATCTTCCGGGTTCACTGCTACGCCAGTATCGCCGAGCACGGTTTCTGGACGCGTGGTAGCAACAACCAGGTAATCTTTGCCATCAGCGGTTTTCGCGCCGTCAGCCAGCGGATAACGCAGATGCCACATAGAACCTTTGGACTCGCGGTTTTCAACTTCCAGATCGGAAATCGCAGTGCGCAGTTTCGGGTCCCAGTTAACCAGGCGTTTGCCACGATAAATCAGATCTTCTTTATACAGACGCACGAACACTTCTTTCACCGCGTTGGACAGGCCTTCATCCATGGTGAAGCGCTCGCGCTCCCAGTCTACGGAGTTGCCGAGACGACGCATCTGACGGGTGATGGTGCCACCAGACTCTGCCTTCCACTGCCAGATTTTCTCGATAAAGGCGTCGCGGCCGTAGTCGTGACGTGTTTTCCCTTCTTCGGCGGCAATTTTGCGCTCAACGACCATCTGGGTCGCGATACCGGCGTGGTCAGTCCCCGCCTGCCACAGAGTATTTTTACCCTGCATGCGCTGGTAACGAATCATGGTGTCCATGATCGTTTGCTGGAAGGCGTGACCCATATGCAAGCTGCCGGTAACGTTCGGCGGCGGGATCATGATGCAGAAGCTTTCCTGGCTGGTGTCGCCATTTGGCTTAAAGTAGCCCTGCTGTTCCCAGTGCTCGTAAAGCGGCTGTTCGATATCTTGCGGGTTATATGTCTTTTCCATTGTCTGCTATGTCGTTCCCGGCGGGGTATGAGTCGCCGTAGTCAAGTGGAAACCAGCAACGCGATACGCCTTATAGCGATCACGGGCCAGTTGTTTTTGAGTGTCTTCGTAAGGTACGAAGTCTATCACTTCATGGAAAGCGGTGGCAAAATCTGCGAACTGTGGCAACAGGCTAATCAGCACATCGCGGGGTGAACTACCACGCCGTTGTGGCCAGGCCAATTCTACCGGAGCGCCATAACGTGGCCCCTCACCGGCAAGATTATGCGGTACAAACGCGTGCGCGTCGCGCTGCCAAAGTGCTTCATCCAGACGGATAGCTTGTTGTTCATCAACACAAGCAATCAGCAGGCGTTTTCCTGCACGAAAGCTTTCTGCCGCCAGTTCACACACCAACGCTTCAACGGCACTCAACTCACCGGATGGCGTGTCGTTGTCGAGCAGGTAGAACGTCGCGTTTTTCATTAAGCCAGCTTTTTCTTGTGAATGGTGTTTCACTCTAACCCTCTCTTGGGTGAGGGTTAGAGTGAGGGCGTTAAATTACTCTTCGCCGTTAAACCCAGAACGGTTCAACAGGAATTGTGATAACAGCGCAACAGGGCGTCCGGTTGCGCCTTTGGCTTTACCTGAACGCCATGCAGTACCTGCGATATCCAGGTGCGCCCAGTTGTACTTACGGGTAAAGCGCGACAGGAAGCAGGCTGCGGTAATTGCGCCACCTGGGCGGCCACCAATGTTTGCCATATCAGCAAAGTTGGAGTCGAGTTGATCCTGATACTCATCAGCAATCGGCAGACGCCACGCGCGGTCACCCGCTTGTTCAGATGCGCCGATAAGCTCGTGTGCCAGTGGGTTGTGGTTAGACATCAAACCGGTGATGTGATGGCCCAGGGCAATCACACATGCGCCGGTCAGCGTCGCCACATCAATTACCACATCAGGCTCGAAGCGTTCAACATAGGTCAGCACATCACACAACACCAGACGGCCTTCGGCATCGGTGTTCAACACTTCAACCGTTTGGCCTGACATGGTGGTCAGCACATCGCCCGGGCGATAAGCACGGCCACCAGGCATGTTTTCACAGCCCGCCAGCACGCCAATCACGTTAATCGGCAGGTTCAGTTCTGCGACCATACGCATTACGCCGTATACGGATGCAGCACCGCACATATCGTACTTCATCTCATCCATGCCTTCGGCAGGTTTGATAGAAATACCGCCGGAGTCAAACGTCAGGCCTTTACCGACCAGCACGATTGGGCGCACATCAGGATCGGTGCTGCCTTTGTATTCAATAACCGACATCAGCGATTCGTTCTGGGAACCATCACCCACCGCGAGGTAGGAGTGCATGCCCAGTTCTTTCATCTGCTGTTCGCCAATCACGCGAGTGACGACATTTTTGCTATATGAGTCAGCCAGCTGACGCGCCTGGGAAGCCAGGTAAGCCGCGTTACAGATGTTTGGTGGCATGTTGCCAAGATCTTTTGCCGCTTTAATACCGGCTGCAATAGCCAGACCGTGCTGAATGGCGCGCTCACCGCTGGTCAGTTCACGGCGGGTTGGCACGTTAAACACCATTTTACGCAGCGGGCGGCGTGGCTCGCTTTTGTTGGTTTTTAACTGGTCGAAGCTATACAAAGACTCTTTTGCCGTTTCTACTGCCTGGCGTACTTTCCAGTATGTGTTGCGGCCTTTGACGTGCAGTTCGGTCAGGAAGCAGACAGCTTCCATTGAACCGGTATCGTTCAGAGTATTAATCGTTTTCTGGATAACTTGCTTATACTGACGTTCATCCAGTTCACGCTCTTTGCCACACCCAATCAACAGAATGCGCTCTGAGAGGACGTTTGGAACGTGGTGGAGCAACAAAGTTTGACCGGGTTTCCCCTCGAGCTCACCACGGCGCAAAAGTGCGCTGATGTAGCCATCGCTGATTTTATCGAGTTGTTCGGCGACCGGGGACAGGCGACGCGGTTCAAAGACTCCCACAACGATGCAGGCACTACGCTGTTTCTCGGGACTACCGCTTTTTACACTGAACTCCATGCACTACGCTCCTGAATCTTAAAGACAACGGCGGTGGCTACAGCTAGAATTGCAAGCTTTCGTAACTCATCTCCGCGGTTGCGATGACTTCGTGTTAATCTTACGAGTATGTTTTTTACGGTTTCGGCAACGTCATTTAAATCACCCTGCGCCAGTATTATGCCGGGCTTTTTAATCTTAGCGATGTTTTCGACGACTCAAGAGAATAAATGACGTATAAGCGATGAAACAAGCGATTTTCCTGCAAAAAGACTCGTTTTCACAGGCGTATTTAATGTGATTATCATAAGATATCTGGTTCGGGAGACGCTCAAAAGCCAACTTGCGATCCTCTTCATCCTGCTACTGATCTTCTTTTGTCAGAAGCTGGTCAGGATTCTCGGGGCGGCGGTTGACGGCGATATTCCGACAAACCTCGTACTTTCTTTGTTAGGACTTGGTGTGCCTGAAATGGCGCAGCTCATCCTTCCACTTAGCCTTTTCCTTGCGCTGCTCATGACGCTAGGCCGACTGTATACCGAAAGTGAAATCACGGTAATGCATGCCTGCGGTTTGAGTAAAGCGGTGCTGATCAAAGCTGCAATGATCCTCGCACTCTTTACCGGTGCAATTGCAACAGTCAACGTAATGTGGCTTGGGCCGTGGTCTTCTCGTCATCAGGACGAAGTATTGGCTGAGGCCAAAGCTAACCCTGGTATGGCTGCACTTGCTCAAGGGCAATTCCAGCAAGCGACCGACGGCAACTCAGTTTTGTTCATTGAAAGCGTTGACGGCTCAAGTTTTAAAGACGTTTTCCTGGCTCAGTTGCGCCCGAAAGGTAATGCACGTCCATCGGTAGTGGTTGCGGATTCCGGCCATTTGTCCCAACGCCCAGACGGTTCGCAGGTTGTGACGCTCAATACCGGTACGCGTTTCGAAGGTACGGCATTGCTGCGCGATTTCCGTATTACTGACTTCCAGGATTATCAGGCGGTTGTAGGGCACCAGACGGTGGCGCTTGACCCTGAAGATTCTAGTCAGATGTACATGAAAGCCCTGTGGACTAACGATTCGCCAAATGCTCGCGCTGAACTGCATTGGCGTCTGACACTCATCATGGCCGTTGTCATTATGGCGTTGATGGTGGTGCCATTAAGCGTGGTTAACCCACGGCAGGGGCGCGTGCTTTCAATGCTTCCGGCTATGTTGTTGTATCTGATTTTCTTCCTGCTTCAGACCTCGTTGAAATCGAATGCGGCGAAGGGGAAAATCGATCCGATGATCTGGATATGGTTGGTTAATCTGGTCTATTTTGCCATCGCGATTGTCCTCAATGTGTGGGATACGGTGCCGATGCGCCGGCTACGTGCAAGCTTTAGCAAAACACGAGGAGCGGCATAAATGTTTGGTGTTCTCGACCGTTATATCGGTAAAACCATCTTTACCACCATCATGATGACACTCTTCATGCTGGTGTCGCTGTCGGGCATTATTAAGTTTGTCGACCAGTTGAAAAAGGCCGGGCAGGGTAGCTATTCAGCAATGGGCGCAGGTGTATATACCGTCCTTAGCATTCCAAAAGATATCCAGATCTTCTTCCCGATGGCAGCACTGCTTGGTGCTCTACTTGGGTTGGGGATGCTGGCGCAACGTAGTGAACTGGTGGTGATGCAAGCTTCTGGTTTTACGCGTATGCAAATCGCGCTGTCAGTGATGAAAACGGCTATTCCTCTGGTGTTACTGACCATGGCGATTGGTGAATGGGTTGCTCCGCAAGGCGAGCAAATGGCCCGTAACTACCGTGCGCAACAGATGTATGGCGGTTCTTTGCTGACAACTCAGCAAGGCTTGTGGGCTAAAGATGGCCACAGTTTTGTCTATATCGAGCGAGTGAAAGGCGATAACGATTTGGCGGGCGTGAGTATTTATAGTTTTAACAAAGAGCGTCGCCTGCAATCTGTTCGTTATGCGGCATCGGCCCAGTACGATGTGGAACATAAGGTATGGCGTTTGTCACAGGTTGATGAGTCAAATCTGACAAATGAGAAGCAAATTACCGGTGCCCAAACCGTTAGCGGTGAGTGGAAAACCAACCTGACCCCAGACAAACTGGGTGTGGTGGCGCTGGACCCGGACGCGCTTTCTATCAGCGGCCTGCACAATTATGTGAAGTATCTGAAATCCAGTGGCCAGGATGCCGGGCGTTACCAGCTCAACATGTGGAGCAAAATCTTTGCGCCGCTCTCCGTTGCGGTAATGATGCTGATGGCCCTGTCATTCATCTTTGGCCCGCTGCGTAGCGTGCCAATGGGTGTGCGGGTTGTCACTGGTATCAGCTTTGGTTTCGTCTTCTACGTGCTTGACCAAATCTTTGGCCCGCTAAGCCTCGTGTATAGCATCCCACCAATTTTGGGTGCGTTGTTACCAAGTGCGACGTTCTTCCTTATCAGTCTGTGGATGATGATGAAGCGCTCGGGCTAATAATACCCGTTATACTTCGAGTTGCAGGGGTGTTGGCTGCAACTCGAATTATTTTGGGTATAGATAGTTAACGTGTAGAAATTACCGTTTACGCCCACCCATAATACTGCCTAAAACTCCGCGAATAATTTGGTTAGTTACCTGGCGTGCCGCACTCTTCGCCATGGTTTGCACTACGCCATCTTTCTTGCCGCCACGCGGCCCTGTGGTGCCAAACAGAATATCTTTCAGCCCGCCGAGAATACCGCTATCAACCGCTACAGTTTCACCTTTAGCGGGTGGTGCATTTTGTTGCTCACCAGCCGTCTGAACACCCTTTTGCAAACGCTCATACGCCGATTCTCTGTCGACAGTTTCATCGTATTTGCCGTACAGCGGTGAGTGGTTAAGTAACCCGTTGCGTTCATCGTCAGTGACTGGTCCCATACGTGAACACGGGGCGATAACCATGGCTCGCTCAACCACTGTCGGGCTGCCTTTTTCATCCAGCAATGAGATAAGTGCCTCGCCGGTTCCTAACTCCTGAATCGCTTTTTCGGTATCGAATTTTGGATTTGCGCGCATGGTTTGTGCGGCGGTTTTTACGGCTTTTTGGTCTTTAGGCGTAAAAGCACGCAGTGCATGTTGAATGCGGTTACCGAGCTGGCCGAGCACGGTGTCTGGAATATCAGATGGGTTTTGGGAAACAAAATAGACCCCAACGCCTTTGGAACGAATCAGGCGAATTACCTGCTCGATTTTGTCCAACAATACCTGTGGGGCATCGTTAAACAACAGATGCGCTTCGTCGAAGAAGAACACCAGTTTGGGTTTTTCCAGGTCGCCCGCTTCAGGTAATTGCTCATAGATTTCTGAAAGCATCCACAACAGGCTGGCGGCGTAAAGTTTGGGCATCTGATAGAGCTTTTCGGCTGATAGAATATTGATAATTCCTTTACCATTAGCATCAGTGCGCATCCAGTCTTTGATATCCAGCATCGGTTCGCCAAAGAAATATTCAGCTCCCTGTTGCTCAAGCTGCAACAGCCCACGCTGAATGGCACCCACAGATGCACTGCTGATATTGCCATATTGGTTCTGGAACGATTTTGCGTTATCGCCGATGTACTGTGTTGCTGCCCGTAGGTCTTTAAAATCGAGCAGTAATAAACCCTGATCGTCAGCAATGCGGAAGATGATTTGCAGTACGCCGGACTGGACTTCATTGAGGTTGAGCAGACGTGAAAGTAGCAATGGGCCAAGATCGGACACCGTTGCTCGCACCGGGTGGCCTTTTTCGCCAAAAATATCCCACAAGACAACTGGATTGCTATGAGGTGACCAGTCAGTCACGCCAATTTTGGCAAGCCTTGCGAGCAGCTTTTCGGATTCAGCACCCTCTTGCGCAATACCCGTGAGGTCGCCTTTTACATCAGCCATAAATACTGGCACACCGATTTCTGAAAATGACTCGGCCAGTTTTTGCAGCGTCACGGTTTTACCAGTGCCCGTAGCCCCGGTTATTAACCCGTGACGGTTTGCCATACTTGGCAACAGATGCAGTTCTTGTTCGGTGGTTCTGGCAATCAGGAGCGGCGCAGTCATGGTGATTTTCCTGTGGCAACATTTCCATAAGCATAGCAAGTGGATAGGGAACGTCATCACGCAAAAATCCTGGTTTGCGGCATCTCTCGCAGCAAAGGCTATGCTTTGCATATGTATTACTTATTGTTGGGAAACTATGTCCAGATTCTTCTTTAATGACCGCCAGCAAATGGTCAACGATGCCATCGAAGGCGTCATCATCAGCTCTCGTTTTCATAACCTGGCCCGGTTAGATACCGATCCCGCTATTCGCGTGGTGGTTCGTAAAGACTGGAACAAAAGCAAAGTAGCGATTATTTCTGGCGGTGGTTCGGGCCATGAACCTGCGCACGCAGGCTTTGTTGGTAAGGGGATGCTCACCGCTGCGGTATGTGGCGACCTGTTCGCATCACCGAGCGTGGATGCGGTATTAAACGCCATTGTGGCCGTTACCGGCGACCGTGGTTGCCTGCTTATCGTCAAAAACTATACCGGTGACCGCCTGAATTTCGGGCTGGCAGCCGAGAAAGCTAAAAAGCACGGCCTGAGAGTGGAGATGGTTATTGTTGGTGATGATATTTCTCTGCCCGATAACAAGCAGCCGCGTGGAATTGCCGGGACGGTATTGGTACACAAAATTGCGGGCTTTGCCGCAGAGCAGGGGAAATCACTGAGTGATGTTCGAGACATCGCGCAAAGTGCCTGCGACAGCATTGCCAGCATCGGTGTCGCCATGCAAACCTGCAATCTGCCCGATCAAAACGAGGAAGAAGGGCGCATCAAAGGCGGCCATGTTGAGTTAGGGCTGGGTATCCACGGTGAACCTGGTGCAAGCACTGTTGCCAGCCAGAACAGTCAGCAAACGGTGGCGACGCTGGTAAAACATTTGCGTAAAAAGACCGGTACAGACACAAGGCTTGCGGTGCTAGTCAACAACCTGGGCGGAGTGTCATCGCTGGAGATGGCTATTCTGACCAAAGAGCTTGCGCATTCAGAATTAAAAGAACAAATCGACTATTTGATTGGCCCGGCGCCGTTGGTTACCGCGCTTGATATGAAAGGTTTTTCGCTCTCAACCATTGTGCTTAATGACGAATTTATTAAAGCGTTACAGGCAGATGTAGAAACGGCGGGCTGGCAAACCATGGTGAAGCTTCACGCGATGCCGATGCAAAAACACAGCATTATCCGTAAGGGGATGCAGGTAAAATCATCGGAAAATGCCACGGTGAAAGCACTGGTCGCCAGTATCACAAAGACGCTTATCGAGCAGGAAAAAGTGTTGAATGCCCTGGATGCTAAAGTTGGGGATGGCGACACCGGCTCGACATTTGCACAGGGTGCGCGGGATATCGCTCAGCTTAATGATGATGGGAAACTGCCACTCAATGATCCGGCCGTTTTGCTGGAGTTGATTGGTGAACGGCTTGCCACGGTGATGGGCGGCTCAAGCGGTGTATTGATGTCCATTTTCTTCACGGCTGCCGGGCAAAAAGTCGCTAAAAAGCAAAAGATTGCAGATGCATTATTGTTTGGCCTCGAGCAGATGAAACGCTACGGCGGTGCCGATCTTGGCGATCGGACGTTGATAGACGCATTACAACCAGCGCTTGAAGCCTTGAAAGATAGCGATTTGAACGCTGCAGTGAAGGCTGCACAAGATGGTGCAGAGGCAACGGCGCAGATGCAAAAGGCGAATGCCGGGCGCTCGTCATATGTGAACAGCGATAACCTGAAAGGGGTGAAAGATCCTGGGGCTGTGGCGATTGCTGCGGTCTTTGCCGGGTTGAAGTAATGGCATCGTGATTGTGTCGGATGTCGCTGGCGCTAATCCGACCTACAATTGCATGATTTGGCAGGAAGATGTTGCTCAAGCCTGCCCGTTCAATGCCATCTGCGTTAACCAAAGCCGCGTATCAAACTCCAGTTGGTGATATTGCGGCTCCATATGGCAGCACAGTGAATAGAATGCTTTGTTGTGGTCTTTCTCTTTCAGGTGAGCCAGCTCGTGAACCACAATCATGCGCAAAAAGGCTTCTGGCCCATTCTTAAATACCGTCGCGACACGAATCTCCGCTTTGGCTTTTAGCTTGTTTCCCTGAACGCGTGACACTGCCGTGTGTAAGCCCAGTGCATTATTTAGCACGTGAATCTTGCTGTCATAAGCCACTTTATTCACCGGTGGCGCATTGCGCAGATACTGGTTTTTCAGATCTTGCGTCCACGCATACAACGCTTTATCGGTGGTGATGTTATGCGTATCCGGATACCGTTTTTGCAGCACCTCGCCCAGACGTTGTTCCGAAATTAATGTTCTGACCTGTGCGAGCAAATGCTCGGGATAGCCTTGAAGGTAGGTTAAATTGCTCATTAGATCTCGCTCGCTCGACGTCTTTCAAAAGGCAGTTGCGCAGTTTGAGGAAAAAAAAGGGTATACTCACGCCCCCATTCGGGGATTACGCCGAAATTTTACCATCCAGGAGGGCCGATGAGCCAATTAGACGACGGTTTCCGTTCACTGACACTAAAACGTTTTCCAGAAACGGATGACGTTAACCCACTACAGGCGTGGGAAGCTGCCGATGATTATCTTTTGCAGCAACTGGACGAAATCGAAATCAGTGGCCCGGTCCTGATTTTTAACGACACTTTCGGGGCGCTGTCTTGCGTGCTGGCTGAACACAAGCCATACAGCATCAGTGACTCGTATCTTAGCGAACTGGCTATCCGTGAGAACTTGCGTGAGAACGGCATCGTTGAATCCAACGTAACGTTCCTTGATAGCACCGTTAAATACCCGGAAGCGCCAGCCGTGGTTCTGATTAAGATCCCTAAAACGCTGGCACTGCTTGAGCAACAGCTTCGTGCTTTGCGCCATGTTGTGACCCCTGAAACACGTATTATCGCGGGTGCAAAAACGCGTGATATTCACAACTCAACCATCGAGTTGTTTGAAAAGATCCTTGGGCCAACCACCACAACACTTGCGTGGAAAAAAGCGCGTCTGATCAACACGACGTTCAATGCTCCGGCAATTAAAGAAGTACCCGAAACGCTGAACTGGAAACTGGAAGGCACGCCGTGGACGATTCATAACCACGCTAACGTCTTTTCCCGTACCGGTCTGGATATTGGCGCGCGCTTCTTTATCGAAAATCTACCGACAGGCCTTGAAGGTGAAATTGTTGATTTAGGTTGTGGTAACGGCGTGGTCGGTTTGCACTTGCTTGAGCAAAACCCGGAAGCGAACGTGGTATTTGTTGATGAATCACCGATGGCCGTTGCTTCAAGCCGCCTGAATGTTGAAACCAACATGCCAGAAAACCTGGATCGTTGTGAGTTTATGATCAACAACGCATTGTCCGGTGTTGAGCCATACCGCTTTAACACTATTCTGTGCAACCCACCGTTCCATCAGCAGCATGCGCTGACCGATCAGGTTGCGTGGGAAATGTTCCACCACGCCCGTCGTTGCCTGCAAAATGGCGGCGAGCTGTACATCGTTGCTAACCGCCATCTGGATTATTACCACAAACTGAAGAAGATCTTCGGTAACTGTGACACCGTTGCTACGAACAAGAAATTCGTCGTATTAAAAGCCGTGAAACTAGGCCGTCTTCGCTAAATTTCCAGTGCTAAACGGGTGCCCTGCGCGATTGCGCGCCGGGCATCCAGCTCCATCGCCACATCCGCACCACCAATCAAATGCATTGTTTTGCCCAGTTCACGCAACGGTTGCGCCAGTTCACGGCGTGAGTCTTGCCCGGCACAAATAATCACGTTATCGACCGCCAGCGTTTGTGGCTCTCCACCGACTGTAATATGTAGCCCTTCATCGTCAATGCGTTCATAAGTCACACCCGCCACCATTTTCACACCGCGAGCTAACAGTGTTGTGCGATGGATCCAGCCCGTTGTTTTGCCCAATCCTTCGCCTGGCTTACTGGTTTTGCGCTGTAGCATCACAATCTGGCGTGGGCTTTTATGTAGATGCACACCTTCCGGACGCAAGCCCCCCGCATGTTGCAGGCTAGTGTCGATGCCCCATTCCACGCAAAACTCGGCGATATTCTGGCTGGTGGACTCCCCTTCCTGGCTTAAATACATCGCGGTATCAAAACCAATTCCGCCAGCACCGATGATTGCCACGCGGTCACCCACTGGCGCTTTCTCACGCAGTACATCGATATAATTGAGCACTTTAGGATGCATGATCCCGTCAATAAGCGGCAGGCGTGGCTCGATGCCGCAGGCGAGAATAATCTCGTCGAATTCTTTAAGCAGCGGGGCGGTGACGTACTGATTCAGGCGTACTTCAACGCCCGTAATCCCTAGCATACGGCGGTAGTAGCGCAGCGTTTCGTAAAATTCCTCTTTGCCGGGGATCTGCTTGGCAATATTAAACTGCCCACCGATTTCCGAAGCGGCATCGAATAATGTCACTTTGTGGCCACGCGCTGCGGCGTTGATCGCAAAAGCTAATCCTGCGGGGCCTGCCCCCACTACCGCCAGGTTTTTATGCACTGTGGCCGGGACGATGGGCATTTTGGTTTCATGACAGGCACGCGGGTTTACCAGGCAAGAAGTGACTTTACCGAGGAAAATCTGGTCCAGACACGCCTGATTACAGCCGATGCAGGTATTGATCTCATCTTCACGCCCTTGCTCGGCTTTAGACACAAACTCGGCATCGGCGAGGAATGGCCGCGCCATTGACACCATATCGGCATCACCTTCGGCAAGGATCTTTTCGGCAGTTTGCGGATCGTTAATACGGTTGGTGGTGACTAAAGGGATCGAAACCTGTCCTTTTAATTTGCGTGTTACCCAGCTGAATGCACCGCGCGGCACAGGTGTTGCGATGGTTGGAATACGCGCTTCATGCCAGCCAATGCCAGTGTTAATCAACGTGGCACCGGCTTTTTCAATCGCTTTTGCAAGTTCAACGGCTTCTTCAAACGTGCCGCCGCCATCGACCAAATCCAGCATCGACAGGCGATAAATGATAATAAAATTCGCTCCCACTTTCTCACGCACCGCGCGTACCACTTCGATGGCAAAACGCATGCGTCGGGTGTAATCGCCGCCCCACTCATCATCGCGCTGGTTGGTTCTTGCGGCGAGAAACTGGTTAATTAGGTAGCCTTCAGACCCCATGATTTCCACGCCGTCATATCCGGCTTGTTGCGCGAGATGTGCGCACTGAGCAAACTCTTCAATCAACGTAAGGATTTCATCATGGGTTAATGCATGAGGCTTAAAGCGGTTAATCGGAGCCTGAATAGCGGAAGGGGCGACCGGGTTTGGCTGGTAGCTGTAGCGCCCGGTGTGCAGGATTTGCAGGGCAATCTTCCCACCTTCACGGTGCACGGCGTCGGTCACGATGCGGTGGTGGGCAAGCTGGCTTTCATCATTGAGTACCGCGCCGCTTTCCACACCGACACCCGAAGGGGAAGGGGCAACGCCGCCAGTCACAATCAATGCCACACCGTGACGCGCACGCTCGGCATAAAAAGCGGCTAAGCGCTCGGCGCCATTCGGATGTTCTTCAAGTCCGGTATGCATCGAACCCATCAGCACACGGTTTTTAAGCTGGGTGAAACCCAGATCTAGCGGGGCAAGCAGCGACGGATAGCTCATATTCTCTTCCTGAAAGGTCATTATTATTATGTGGTCGGATGAGTTAGTAATTTAGCGGGATGTAGCGTAAATGTGGAAAAGTTGTCTGATGATTGTGACGCGATTCAAAGAACGATGAAGTTTTTCCTCTCCAGCAACGCGGCCTTCCGATTGCTCTCAGTTATGGATTTACGTTTACGTATGCATAAATATAGTTAAAAAAACTGAGGGTAATATATATATCTATTTTCATATTCTCATGATGAATATATCATCGCTCTGTTTTAATTTTTATTTATTCGAATGTGATAAAGCTACGATTCTGGCACTTAATATTTTGAAGTGAAAAATAAAAGTTGCTATTTTGCTTTCTGTTGTAATTAAAGCCAGAGCTGCGATTTATTTTATTCTCTATATATTAGTATGCTCTTATCTATTCACGGGGATTATATAAATTATTCATTTATAAGGATGTATAATGCGTATTAAAATAAAGTTTTTAGCATTATTTACGAGTGCGGTAATATCCAGTGGAGCTATGGCTTCAAACAATGAACGTGCGTTAGAACAACGTCTTGACCAGTTAGAACAAAGGCTTATAGCCGCTGAAAAACGTGCGTCCACGGCAGAATCAGAAATTCAAAAAATAAAATCTACCCCAGCACCCGTCACTGCTCCTGTTACTGTTGTCAGTGAGCAATCTGTTAATAGTAAAACCGATAATCAATCACCAAAATTACAATTAACGGGGTACGGAGATCTAAAAATTTATGGCGACGTGGAATTTAATATGGATGCCGCCAGCCGCAGTAATGGTCTGACATCTATGCGTCGTAGTGCCAATATTAACTGGGCAGATGGTAATAACGAACTCTGGGATATTAATGGTCGTTTACTGCTTGGGTTTGATGGTTATCGCCGAATGGATGACGGCAAATTTGCGGGTTTCACTGCACAACCATTGGCAGACTTAACCGGGCATATGAATCTTGATGATGCAGCGTTCTTCTTTGGCCAGGAAAATGACTGGAAAATTAAGATCGGGCGTTTCGAAGCCTACGATATGTTCCCGCTTAACCAGGATACCTTTGTCGAGTACTCGGGCAATACTGCAAATGATCTTTACGGTGATGGCTACGGCTATATCTACATGATGAAAGAAGGGCGTGGGCGTAGCGATTCTGGCGGTAGCTTCCTGATGAGCAAAACAATAGATAATTGGTATTTTGAGTTGAATACCTTGCTGGAAGACGGCACCTCGCTCTACCAGGACAAGGAATATCATGGTAACGAATTGACTAAAGATAAGAATGTGGCTTATCTGCGTCCGGTGATCTCTTGGTCGCAAGATGCATTCTCGGTTGCTGCCGCGATGGAAGCCCAAGTGGTGGATAACGCTTACGGTTACAAAGATGCCAACGGTAAAATAGTAGATCAATCCAGCCGTACTGGTTACGGCTTGACCATGACGTGGAATGGACTGAAAAACGATCCGGATAACGGCATCGTTGCTAACTTCAATACGGCCTACCTCGACGCCGCCGATGAAACCGATTTCACCGCAGGTGTCAACGCATTGTGGCAGCGCTTCGAGCTAGGTTATATCTACGCGCATAACGACATTGATAAGTTTGATGTTAACTCAGCGATGGGTACCTGTGACGACGATTGCTGGATAACCAATGCCGGCACTTACGATATCCACACCATCCACTCTTCCTATCAATTCCCGAACGTGATGGGTATGAAGAACTTTAATATTTATCTCGGGACTTATGTGTCGTGGGTTAGCGCTGATCATGACGGCAGTGATGGCGACGACAACACGCGCTACGGTGGACGTGTGAGATTTAAATATTATTTCTAATGTGAGTTAGAAGCGCCCTCACCCTAACCCCGGACCGTTCAGCCCTCAGGGAGAAGGCCTGGCTGAGGGCGCATCACCAGGCCTGGGGCCTTCCACATAGAAGTGGTTAAACCGCTATCCACCAGTGTGAGCTGGTCAGCATACACCTTCGTCCATTTGCGTTTCATCTCGTCATACAGCTCACGGTGCGCTCGATTTGGCGTGAATTCGCGTTGCCATTGCACAAGGCGCTCACCCGCTTCGGCAAGGTCGTTAAACAACCCAGCACCTACGCCTGCGGCAATAGCACAACCGAGTGCTGTCGCCTCTTTAACGACTGGCACACGCACTGGTAGCCCTGTTACATCACTCAGGATCTGGCTCCACAACGCGCCTTTAGAACCACCGCCTGCAAATACCAATGATTCAAACTGGATGCCGGAAAAACCGGAAATCTGCTCAAGATTGCACGCTGAAACAATCGCAGCATTCTCTTCTAACGCACGGAATAGTGTCGCTTTATTGCATTTTTCGGGGTCGATTGAGAGGTTAATAAACGACGGTGCTGCGTGATACCACTGTTTGAAATGCATGGCGTCGGAGAAAATCGGCATCACGCCGTGAGAGCCCGCAGGAACTCGCGCAGCCATATCTTCGAGCAGGGCGTAAGTGTCCACGCCAAGCCTTTCTGCCAGCAGTTTTTCTTCGGCGCAGAAAGCATCCCGGAACCAACGCATCGTCAGGCCGGTGAAGAAGCTGATAGATTCCGCCTGCACCATGTTGCCGATGACATGCGGGTTAATGCGGATATTCATCTCCGGATCGGTTTTGATAGCAGGCAGGTTCACTACCTGCTGCCAGAATGTCCCACCCAATACTGCCGCCTGCCCGGCGCGGACAACGCCAAGCCCGACACAACCTAGCTGCACATCGCCACCACCCATAACCACCGGTGTGCCAGCCAGTAAACCACTGTGCTGCGACGCTTCTTGTGTTACACCACCAAGTACCGTACCGGTTTCTTTAACTGGCGAGAGAATATCTGCCCGCAATCCAGCCATATCCATCAGTGACGGTTGCCAGTCACGGGTCGCCAGATCAAGCATTCCTGTTGTACCTGCATTAGAAGGATCGACTGCCAGCTCGCCGCTGAGTTTCGCCGCCAGCCAGTCGCTGATCATGGTCACGGTCGCAGCCTGGCGATAAATATCCGGACGATGATGCGCAAGCCACAACAGGCGCGGCATAGCGCTTAGCGCCAGCGTTTGGCCAGAAACATGATAAACCTCGGATTCAAACTGGAAATCATGGATCTCTTTAAGTTCGCTGACTTCACGGCTGGCGCGGGCATCAACGTTGGCACATGCCCAGATAGGATCGCCGTTACGATCGTAGAGCACGATCCCTTCGCGCATTGAACAGCAGGAAACGGCGCTGATAGCACCCGGTGGAAGATGTGCTTTTTGGAGAGCTTCACGGATGCACTGGCAGGCAAGCTGCCAGTTGGTTGCGAGATCAAACTCCATCGATCCGGGGACATCGGTGATGCTTAAATGTTTCCATTCAGCCTGGCCGACGGCAATCTGGTGGCCTGAAGTATCAAAGATGACGGCGCGAATACTGCCCGTCCCGGCGTCTAATGCCAACAAGTAACTCATTGATTATCCCCGCAACCTAAGGCGCGAGGTTAATCAGCCAAAGCTAACACCGCCCGCGCAGTCTCTTCTTCCGTCACCAGGCCGTTTATTCGCAGGCCTCGAAGTGCGGCATAAATAGCGTCCGCTTTGTCCACGCCTCCCGCGACACCCACAATGGTTGGGAGATGCGCCAGGTCGTCGAGCGTTACGCCAAGCAGTTCGCGGTGAATTTCCAGAGCTTCCACCAGTTCGCCATCCGCTTGCAGGAAATAGCCAAGAATATCGCCCACAGCACCTTTGCGGGCGTACATCAGTTGTTCTCCCTCGCTGATATAACCGGAACGTAAAATGGTCGCATCACGCTTCTGGTTGATAGCGCCGATACCCACCACTGCGACATCCGCGGCCGTGGCGGCGAGAATGACATCCCGCACGCTCGACTCCATGCGTAAAATCTCTGCCACTTGTGGCGATGAAACCCGCAGTGGTGCCGGGATCATGCTAACGCTACATGCTGCATCCAATTGTCCGATGCCAGTCATGTACGGCCCAACACCGCCGGAAAGCGTCACCAGACGAATCTGTTGCGAGCTGATAAAACCACTCAAATGTTGGAGGCAATTCATCGTTGCCTCACCAAATCCCACCGCCAACAACTGCCCTGGTTCCAGAATCCCCATCAGTGATTGCGCTGCGCCAATGCCTAATCGCGTGTTCATCGGCGGGGTGTTATGCGCGGGAAGTACACGCGCAATTTTGAGGCCGAATCGCTGCTGCAACTGGGTTTCCAGTGCCAGGCATCCTTCAAAACGCGAGTTAATCTGTACGCGAATCACCCCAGATTGACGCCCTTTCTCCAGTAAGCGTGAAATCTTTAACCGTGGCAGCCCAAGTCGCTCACCAATATCATTCTGCGTCAGGCCGTCGTGGTAGTAAGACCAGGCCACGCGTGCCAATAGCTCTTCTTCGGCCATGGGGAGTGCTGCTAGTTTCCCTTCTTCTGCTGCTCGTTTATCGCTCATAAGTGAACTCTTATTAAAATTTAGATCATATGTTCGAAGGTGCGGGGCAAGAAAATGTGAAGCGCACGGCAAAAAGATCATTTTCAGATGCAAATGGTTTAGCTGATCTATTTAAAAATTTTGTGATCTCTGCCCTGTTGTAAAAATTACCCGGCGTCTACGCTTTTGAACATTATTAATTCAATTTCTCTTTTGTTCAATTGTGGAGTGACGATGCCCAACCCCACCGCAATGCTTGAAGCACGCCAGATAAGCAAACAGTTTTCTGGTGTGAGCGTGCTCAAAGCTATTGATTTTGCTCTGTATGCAGGGCAGGTGCACGCATTGCTGGGCGGTAATGGGGCAGGGAAATCCACACTGATGAAGATTTTTGCCGGGGTGGAAACCCCCGATAGCGGTGAACTGAAGGTACAAGGCAAAGCATTTGGGCGGCTCAAACCAGGGCAGGCGCACGAGTTAGGCATTTACCTTGTGCCGCAGGAACCGATGCTGTTTCCAAATCTGACGGTGCGCGAGAACATCCTTTTTCGGCTGCCGCGGCAAAACGATATGGAAAAGCGCCTGCAACAGAAAATGCAGCAGCTTGAATGTCAGATCCCTCTTAGCGCTACAGCCAGTACGCTGGAAGTTGCTGATCAACAGATGGTCGAGATCCTGCGCGGTTTAATGCGTGAGGCGAAGATCCTGATCCTGGATGAGCCTACCGCGTCCCTTACACCTGGCGAAACCGAACGGCTATTTCGCCAGATCCGCGCCTTACAAAGTCTCGGAGTGGGCATTGTATTTATCTCCCACAAATTGCCCGAAATCCGCCAGCTTGCCAGCCATATCTCAGTGATGCGTGACGGTGCCGTAGTCTTACAAGGTGAAACTGCACAGCTACTTGATGAGCAGTTGATCAACGCCATGACACCGAACGCTCGCCAACACGCGTTAAGTGATACGCAAAAGTTGTGGCTGGCATTGCCGGGAAATCGTCGCACCGAACCGCAGGATTTTCCGGTACTGCGCGTAGAGGAGCTGACCGGTGAAGGATTTATCGATCTCAGTTTTGAACTGTACGCAGGTGAGATCGTAGGCCTGGCCGGGCTGGTGGGATCCGGGCGTACTGAACTGGCAGAAACGCTTTATGGTCTACGGCCGATGCGCGGTGGGCACATTTATTTAGAAAATCGTGAAATTAGCGGCGATCGCACCAAATCACGGCTCGATCGTGGACTGATTTACTTGCCAGAGGATCGACAGGTTTCCGGGCTATTTCTTGATGCGCCGATCCGCTGGAACACAGTGGTGCTTAACGAGCCGGGCCTGTGGCAACAAAGCAGGCGGGAGTCCGCGATAGTGGAACGTTACCACCGGGCGCTTGGGATCAAACTCAACGATGCCGGGCAGACGGTGCGCACACTGTCCGGCGGTAATCAGCAAAAAGTCCTGCTGGCGCGATGTCTTGAAGCCAATCCATTGTTGCTCATCATTGATGAGCCAACGCGCGGTGTGGATGTGGCGGCGCGAGCGGATATCTATCAACTGATCAAAAGTGTGGCGGCGCAAAATGTTGCAGTGCTGATGATCTCATCCGATCTTGATGAGTTCAGTGGGCTTGCGGATCGCGTGCTGGTGATGCACCAGGGCGCCATGAATGGTGAGTTACGTAAGCCAGCAATCACTGTGGATCGCATGATGAGTATGGCGTTTGGCGGAGGTAAAGCATGAAAACATTGCTGCGCAACCGTGAACTCAGCGCGCTGCTGGCGATAGTTGCCCTATTTGGCGTGTTGGTCGCACTTAATCACAACTACTTCAGCTTGCAAACGCTAAGCATGATATTCACCAGCGCTCAGATCCTGATCCTACTGGCGGTAGGAGCTTCGATGGTGATGCTGACGCGCAATATCGACGTTTCGGTGGGATCGACCGTTGGACTGTGTGCAATTGCTGTCGGTGTGGCGCTTAACAGCGGCTTCAGCTTGCCGGTGTCGATGCTTTTTGCCTTGTTGATTGGCGCGGTGGCGGGTTTCTTTAATGGGATTTTAGTCGTCTGGTTGCGCATTCCCGCGATTGTCGCAACGCTTGGTACGCTCGGGCTTTATCGCGGCGGTATGTTGTTATGGACAGGAGGCAAATGGATTGAAGGGCTGCCCCCTAATCTGAAATCGCTCTCCGAACCCGTCGCTTTGGGGATTTCCCCGCTTGGTTTCACGGTTCTTGCTTTAGTGGCTATCGCTGCCTGGGTATTTGCACGAACCGCTTTCGGGCGTGATTTTTACGCTGTGGGCGACAACCTGGCCGCTGCTCGTCAGCTTGGTGTTTCAGTAAACCGCACTCGTCTTATGGCATTCACTTTCAATGGCATGCTGGCTGCCATCGCTGGGATTATCTTCGCTTCGCAAATTGGCTTTGTACCTAATCAAACCGGCAGCGGGCTGGAGATGAAAGCTATCGCAGCTTGTGTGTTGGGCGGTATTTCTCTGCTTGGCGGTACAGGAACCGTCATTGGCGCATTTCTCGGTGCATTTTTCCTGACGCAAATCGACACCGTTCTGGTGCTCTTCAAACTCCCAGCCTGGTGGAATGACTTTATTGCAGGTCTGGTTTTACTCGGGGTGCTAGTGCTGGATGGGCGGTTACGCCAGGCACTGGCGCGCCATCAGCGGGCACAGAAATACAGCCGTTTTGTACCGCCATTACCGGGTGCGAAAAATGTGCGGCCTTTTCCTCGTAAGAAAAAGGATGTGGCGTAGATGAAGCTAAAACTCAACTGGGAAGTGGCGCTGCTTCTTATTCTGGTGGCTGAAATCTTGCTGTTTGGCGCAATTAATCCCCGCATGTTAGACATCAATATGCTGCTGTTTAGCACCAGCGATTTTATCTGCATCGGGATAGTGGCGTTGCCGCTGACGCTTGTGATCATCAGCGGTGGCATTGATATATCGTTGGGTTCAACCATTGGCCTGTGCGCTATTGCGCTGGGGGTGATGTTGCAGGCAGGTTTGCCAATATCTTTAGCCATAATTTTGACCCTGGCAGTCGGCCTGCTGTGCGGATTGTTTAATGCGGCATTGATTCACTACACCGGCATCAGCCCGCTGGTTATCACACTCGGCACGCTTTATCTGTTCGGCGGCGCGGCGTTGTTGCTTTCCGGTATGGCAGGCGCGACGGGTTATGAAGGTATTGGTGGCTTCCCGGATGCGTTTACCAACTTCGCCAACCTCACTCTTTTCGGCCTGCCTATTCCGCTGGTGATGTTTGCCGTTATCACGCTGATTTTCTGGCTACTGACTCACCGCGCGCGCTTTGGCCGCCATATTTTTCTGATTGGCCAAAACCCTCGTGCGGCGCGTTATGCGGCACTGCCGGTGAATGGCTCACTGTATGGGGTCTACGGCATGGTGGGATTGGCGTCGGCTATTGCGGCGATTGTGCTGGTTTCGTATTTCGGCTCGGCGCGTTCTGATTTAGGGCGCGATTTGTTGATGCCTGCTTTAACGGCGGCTGTGTTGGGTGGCGCGAATATTTATGGCGGCTCCGGTTCGATTTTGGGAACAGCACTGGCGGCTCTGTTGGTGGGGTATTTGCAACAAGGTTTACAGATGGCTGGCGTGCCTAATCAGGTATCGAGTGCGTTGTCCGGTGCGCTGTTGATTGTGGTGGTCATTGGTCGTTCGGTGAGTTTGCACCGCGAATATCTACAAGCGGCGTGGCGTCGTTTGCGCGGTAATAGAAAACTAACGGGAGTGTGATTATGAAGCAGACAACAAAACGCGTCCTGCAACTCAGTGCATGGGCATTAGCCTTTGGTGTGGTTAATGTGCAAGCCGCCGACAGGATTGCCTTTATTCCAAAACTGGTTGGCGTGGGCTTCTTTACCAGCGGCGGTAATGGCGCGATGCAGGCGGGCAAAGATCTCGGTGTTCCGGTGACTTACGACGGGCCAACTGAACCAAGCGTCTCCGGCCAGGTGCAGCTTATCAACAACTTCGTCAATCAGGGTTACAACGCGATTATTGTCTCGGCAGTTTCGCCAGATGGGCTATGCCCGGCGCTTAAACGTGCCATGCAGCGCGGGGTAAAAGTGCTGACATGGGATTCTGATACTAAACCCGAATGTCGCAGTATTTACATCAACCAGGGAACGCCGCAACAGCTCGGTGGCATGCTGGTGGATATGGCGGCCAAACAAGTTACTAAATCTGCTGCCAAAGTTGCATTCTTCTACTCGAGCCCAACGGTGACGGATCAAAATCAGTGGGTAAAAGAGGCGAAAGCGAAGATTGCCAAAGATCATCCGCAGTGGGAAATCGTTACCACCCAGTTTGGCTATAACGACGCGACTAAATCTCTGCAAACCGCTGAAGGGATCTTAAAAGCGTACCCGGATCTGGATGCGATCATTGCACCCGATGCTAACGCATTACCTGCTGCCGCACAGGCCTCTGAAAACCTGAAACGCACCAATGTTGCGATTGTCGGTTTCAGCACACCAAACGTCATGCGCCCATATGTTGAACGTGGAACGGTGAAAGCCTTTGGCCTATGGGACGTGGTTCAGCAGGGTGAAATTGCGGTTAACGTCGCAAATACCATGCTGAAAAAGGGCGATCTTAATGTTGGTGACACTGTTGATGTGGCGAAAATTGGCAGCCTGAAAGTCGAGCCTAATAGCGTACAGGGCTACCAGTATGAAGCGAAAGGTAACGGCATTGTGCTGCTGCCAGAACGCGTGGTGTTTACCAAAGACAATATCGGCAAATACGATTTCTGAGGGTGGGAAAATGGCAGATCTTGACGATATCCGCGAGGGCAAAGATTACGGTATTGGCCGCCCTCAGGAGAACAAAGCGTTTTACCTGAAGGGGAGTGGGGCACTGGATTGGGGGATGCAGTCGCGGCTGGCGCGTATTTTCAATCCTGACTCTGGGCGTACCGTGATGTTGGCATTTGACCACGGTTATTTCCAGGGGCCCACTACCGGTCTTGAACGCATTGATTTATCTATCGCACCTCTATTCCCGGAAACCGATGTGCTGATGTGTACACGCGGAATACTGCGCAGCGTTGTGCCGCCTGCTACCAACAAACCGGTGGTATTACGCGCTTCTGGCGGGAATTCGATTCTCAGTGAACTGTCGCGTGAAAGTGTGGCTGTGACTATGGAGGATGCGTTGCGCCTCAATGCCTGCGCGGTGGCGGCGCAGATTTATATCGGCAGTGAATACGAACATCAGTCGATCAACAACATCATCAAGCTGGTGGATGAAGGTACACGCTATGGCATACCAACGCTCGCTGTAACCGGTGTGGGTAAGGAGATGGCGCGTGATGCTCGCTATTTCTCGCTCGCCAGTCGAATCGCTGCAGAAATTGGTGCGCAGTTTGTGAAAACCTATTTTGTCGAAGAGGGTTTCGAGAAGGTTGCTGCCAGTTGTCCGGTGCCGATCGTTATCGCCGGAGGCAAGAAGCTTCCAGAACAAGAGGCGCTGGAGATGTGTTTCCGGGCTATCGATCAGGGTGCATCCGGCGTGGATATGGGACGTAATATTTTCCAGTCAGACGCGCCACTTGCCATGCTAAAAGCGGTGAAAAAGGTGGTTCATGAAAATGCCACCGCCCGTGAGGCGTATCAGTTCTGGCTCGATGAGAAGCATCAGGGAGGCAAAGCATGAATGTGACGCTGGTAGAGATTAATATCAAACCGGAACGGGTCGATGAGTTTATGGACGTGTTCCGCGCCAACCACGAAGGGTCAATCAAGGAGCCGGGGAATCTGCGTTTTGATGTGTTGCAGGACCCTGATGTGGCGACGAGGTTCTTTATTTATGAGGCTTACCAGGACGATGAAGCCGTGCTGGCGCATAAGCAAACGCCGCATTATCTGACCTGCGTTGAGAGGCTCGATGAGATGATGTCAGAACCGCGTAAGAAGAGGAGTTTTGTGGGGTTATTGCCAGCTTAGTATTAGCACCCTAACCCTCTCCTTCAGGAAGTGGGTTAGGGTGAGGATGGTTTTAAACCTTAGCGAATAAACTCTGCAAACTTATGAGCATTTTGTTTCAAATACTCAGGGAAATCCCCACTTGGTAAATCAACCACTTGCAGGTTTCTTTCTCGAGCCCAAATATCCAACCCGTTCTCAATTGCATTCTTTATATGTTCTTGATTGTTAAGCTCAGGGGTGTCGTATTCCGTGTGCGAAATAGTCGACATTTTTTCTGAGATACGTTCAGCCGTCATGATCCAAGAGAAATGCCAGCCGGCGTTATGCACAATATTGTTTCTTAATTTAAACCAGCGCCACTTCAACCAGTTTTTGCGGATTTTTGAGCGTTTTACATTACGCAACGTTTCTGGCTCGCCATTAAAGAATGTACGCAGATTTTTATAACTGGTCATTCTCGGTAACGTGCACTGGCGGGGTGTGCCATCGCTATTAAATACCTGCAAATTAAACTGATAATTATAGAAATTCTGGTAGAGCGTGGAGCAAAGGTAGTTTGGCTTATACTCTGCAAGCGCGGCTGGGCGAATAATTTCATCGACATCAGACACGATGATGATGTCTTGCTCCTTCGCTGCCGTCAGCCCGTTCATTATGGCGTTCCGCGTTCTGGCCTCATTCGTCCAACTGTCTGCATCCGGCTTTTCATCAAAGACAACATAGATAATCTTGTCCTTAAATTGCGCGAATTTGTTGATATCAAAATTCAGCTCGACTGGCTGCCCAGTAAAGGAGTGTGTCGATTCAACAATGACAAACTTATCAACATAGTCATTGAGTGTATTGAGTCGAATATCGAGCAACATATCTTCGTCATAGTAGAGGAAGCAGTCGTAGATCATAGGGCGGAGACCAGATTTTAAATATTGAAAAGATCAGCGAGTATAGAGCGTTCAGAGGGGTAAAAACATAAGTTTGCTTATAATATCCCCCGGCATTATAGCTCCGGGGGATCATTCGATCACAGGGCTAACTCAGTTTTGTTGCTGTTGGCATAAAGCAATTTCAATGCCTTCCTCGCACAGCCCAACACATGTTCACACTGCTCAATCGTGACAGTCAGTGGAGGTTCAATACGAATGGTTTTCGAATTGTTGAGCGTTCCGGCGACCAGTATCTGCTGGCGGAACATTTCACTGGCAAAGTTATAGCCAATTTCGTTGTCGCTAAACTCGATGGCAATCAACAAACCTTGCCCACGGGCATCAACCACCAGTTCCGGAAACTCACGTTTCAGGGCCTGGAAGCCATCCACCAACAGTTGTCCTTTCTGTTGTGCTTGTGCCGGTAGATTCTGCTCAAGCAGAACATGAATGGTTGCAAGTGCCGCCGCGCAGGCTAGCGGATTGCCGCCAAATGTTGTGGTGTGTAGGAAAGGATTATCAAACAGCACAGAGAATACTTCTTCTGTCGCAACGGTGGCACCAATCGGCATTACGCCACCGCCTAGTGCCTTGGCGAGGCATAAAATATCAGGCTGTACGTTCTCATGTTCGCAGGCGAACATTTTGCCCGTACGTCCCATACCGGTTTGCACTTCATCAAAAATGAGTAGTGCGCCAAATTCGTCACATAATTTACGAACCGCCGGTAAATATCCTGCTGGTGGGATAATCACACCGCCTTCTCCCTGAATAGGTTCAAGGATTACAGCTGCAACATCATCACCGGTTTTACGGCACTCACTGAGCATGGTACGCATCGCGTCTATATTGCCGAACGGAACATGCCTGAAGCCTGGAAGTAACGGCATAAACGGTTTACGGAAAGCCGATTTTGCTGTTGCTGACAACGCCCCGAGAGATTTGCCATGAAACGCGCCGCTGGCGGCGATAAAGGTAAATTTCCCGCGTGGAGATTGATAGGCCTTGGCGAGTTTAATCGCGGCTTCAACCGATTCTGTACCGCTGTTGCTAAAGAAGCTGTATTTCAGTTTACCCGGAGTGAGGGTCGCAAGCGTTTTGGCGAGCATCGCCCGTAAGGGGTCGAGCAGCTCCTGACTGTGCAGGGGTTGTTTTTCGAGCTGATGCTGTACGGCGGATACCACTGTTGGATTACGGTGCCCCACGTTAAAAATGCCGAACCCACCCAGACAATCTAAATATTCCTTACCCTGGGTGTCGACAAGCGTATTTAAACTACTCGCTTGCCACTCTACGGCTCCGTAATCCCCGCCGGCGGTCACTGATTTGCGATACTCAAGAAAACCCGGATTCACATGCTGTTGGAAGTTTTCGATAACCTCGCGATTTAACGCCTTCATTTCCTCATGAGTTAATGACTTCTTTTCGATGATGTTGAGAGCGTGCGCTGTGCAGGCAAGAGCCGAAGCGCTAGTAGGTAACCTGTTCAAAATGTGCTCCTGGGAATGACGTATCACGCGATACACAAAATAAGTATTGCAGGGAATACGCCACTTCGCTTCCCATAAGCGAAATCAGGATAAACGATCTGACGAAATTCAAGTTGCGCAATAAATAGTCACAAAGAATCACATTCCGTGGATAAAAATGCTGACATAAAGCGGCTTTGTTCTTCGTTATCTGGTTTTTGTGCACCGTAACCGTGCGTCATGCTGCTTTAGAGTGCATTGCACTGCAAAGTTAACTTTTTAATTTCTCCCATTGAAAAGAAGTCAGTGTAATTTCATTTTTTTTGAAACTAATAATAACTCAGTAAATTACAGAAGGAATGCTTGTAAGTTTAATGATTATTGCAGTTATAATTCGCGCGGGAAATTTCTCACCATTGAACGGTATCTTTTGTGGTGGTTATTTAATCAATATGACGTGAGTGTGGTTTGAAAATGATTATCAATGACCTTGATTACTCCTTGTCTGAATTAAATATTGCGATGAAGGAACATTATGACTGGGCTGGAAAATTCCTGCGCTTGAGTCTATTGGATGGCGAGGTCGACAACGATATCCTCGACCCAATGTCACACCAGCGTTGCCGGTTTAGCCGCTGGCTGTCGCTACGTCTGAATGGCAGTGCCCTGGATAAAGAGATGGTCATGGCCATCAATACAAATCATATCCTTATGCATGATGTTGCCCGCGAGTTAATGCAGTCTATTATTCAAAAAAATGTCACAGACTCATTGCTAGAAAAATACCAACAGGCACAGCACGAATTTATTCATAGCCTTGATCGTTACAAAGAACATCTATTTTCCTACCGTAATTTGCATGATGCATTAACTGGCTTGCCACTACGCCACTTGTTATATCAAGAATTTCCATTATTCCGTGAACAGTGCCAACGTACCTGCCGTAATCTTTATTTGTTAATTATGGATATTGACCATTTTAAAACAATTAACGATACCTGGGGGCATAATGCAGGGGATGATGTATTACGCAGCGTGGCCTTGACGTTAAAAGATGCCACACGCCGAACTGAGCGTATTTATCGTTTTGGTGGCGAAGAATTCATTATCTTGTTGGATGCAAGAAATGACGAGGACGCGCAGAAAGCTGCAATGCGTATTCGCGAACATTTACAGCAACATCAAATCACCGTGGGTGACGAGCAGATTAGTGTAACGGCCACTGGTGGGCTGACAAACGTCTCGCATACAGATTCATTACATGAGGCGATTAGTCGTGCTGATAAGGCGATGTACTGCGGTAAAAATAGCGGGCGCAATCGCTGCATTATGTCTACTGCAGCAGAAGAGATGATTGCGCTCGACTAGATATTATGCGGCCTCCATACGGTGCTCGCCTCGCACCAGAGCGGCGCGGTCAAACTCATGTTTAATGACCCCGCCTGCCATATAAGCCGCACGGTCCGACATATGTGCAATCACATCGGCATCATGGCTAACGAGTAGATAGGTCATGCCAAACTGTTGTTTGAGGCGGTTTAACAGATTGAGAATTTCTGCCTGCACCGACATATCGAGTGCTGAAGTGGGTTCATCAAGCAGCAGAATCTTAGGCCGCAACAGCAGTGCTCGGGCAATGGCTACGCGTTGGCGCTGCCCGCCGGAAAGCTGGTGCGGATAGCGCTTCATTGCATCGGTTGGTAGCCCTACCTGAAGTAGTGCCTCTTCCACACGATCAGCTATTTGCACTTCCCCATGAATCGTTAGCGGCTCAGCCAGCGTGCGGTAAATGCTGTGATTAGGATGCAAGGAGGCATACGGGTCCTGGAATACCATTTGCACGTTACGGCGCAAATCACCCTGAAAACGCACACCGGGTTTGATTACCCCATCCAGCAGTTTTACTCCACCTTGCCACTCGCGTTGTAAACCCGCAAGGACGCGCAGAATGGTGGATTTCCCACACCCTGAAGCGCCAATTAAACTGAATGTTTCCCCTGAATTAATGGCGAAACTGGCATCGCGAACGGCGGTTTTAGTCTGGCCTTTCGCGCTAAATTGCACGCATAGATTACTGACTTCAACGATCGCCATGATGTTCTCCCTGCAGATTCTGGCTGCGGTCTAAAGTCGGTAGCATCATGCCGTAAGTTGCGGCGTTAGGGCGGCATGTCCAGAGTGTACGGGTATAAGGATGTGTTGCTGCGGCAAGCTGACTGGCAGCCATCTCATCCACTTTTTGTCCCTGATACATCACCAGTACTCGTTGGCAATGCTGGGCAACAAGCGGCAGATCGTGGCTAATCAGTAACATTGCCATCTGGCGCTGCTCGCACTGTTCAACCAGCAGTTCCAGAATCTGGTTGCGCAGACGAGCATCCAGAGCAGAAGTAGGTTCGTCTGCGATCAACACTTTTGGATTGTTGACCAGAGCGATTGCTATCATCACGCGTTGCCCCATGCCGCCCGAGAGTTCCGCCGGGTAGCGTGACAGCACATTTTCCTGTAATCCAACGGCGTTGATCACTTCTCGGATCCGCTCACGGCGCTGTGAACCAGATAGCTTTTGATGCAAGCGCAGTGCTTCATCAATTTGCTGTGCAACGCTTTTCACCGGGTTGAGTGCGTAGCGTGGGTCTTGTAAAACCATCGCGATATCATTGCCACGCAGGCGTTGCCAGTCACGGTTACGCATACTGAGCAGATCGTTATCCAACACTTTGAGCTGAGTTGCGCTTACCTTGCCTGGCCTACGCACCAGACCCATTAACGCTCTGGCGGTCATCGATTTACCGGAGCCGGATTCGCCTACCAGCGCCAGCCGTTCGTTACCTAGCGTGAATGAGAGGTTATTTACGACCCGAGCGCCCGGGTAATCAATGTTTAATCCACTGACTTCAATACGATTCTCAGTCATTTCCAGGCTCCAGCACGTCGCGTAATCCATCACCCAGTAAGTTAAACGCCAGGCTGCTAATCAAGATGGCGGTACCTGGGATGGCTGCAATCCACCACTGATCGAAAATAACCTGCATACCGTCAGCGATCATCGAACCCCATTCTGCCATTGGCGGTCTGGCTCCCAGGCCTAAGAAACCTAACCCGGCTGCGGCTAGAATAATCCCAGCTAAGTCGAGCGCCAGGCGCACAATCGCCGAAGGTAAACACAGCGGCAGAATGTGACCTGCTAAAAGGCGCGTTCCACGAATTCCCATCATTTCTGCAGCGGCGAGATAGTCGCTATGGCGCAGGCGCTGAATTTCGCTGCGCGCCTGACGCGCATAGGCAGGCCAAGTGGTGAGTGCCAGCGCCAGAGCGCCATTCACAAGGCCTGGGCCAAGCATTGCCACAAAAGCAAAGGCCAGAATCAGGCGTGGCATCGACATAACGACATCGGTAAAACGCATTAACACACGCTCCAGCCAACCGCCGTAATAGCCCGAAAGAATACCGATCAGCATCCCAACGGGGAGCGTTATCACTGTGACCAGCAACACCAGCCCAAGAGCAGGGCGTGAGCCATAAATCAGACGTGAGAGTAGGTCGCGGCCATAGCTATCGGTACCCAACCAGTGCTGAGCATTGGGAGCTTGCAGACGTGCAGCGGCATCCTGCCAGTTCGGATCGAACGGTGCGAGTAGCGGAGCGAAGATGGCAATCAGCACTAGCAGGGTAATGATGATTAACCCGCACAGTGCCGCCGGTGAGCGCAATGTGCGGCGTAAGAAGAGATAAGACGGCATTAGCGCACCCTCGGATCGGTGACACGCACCAGCACGTCAGTCAGATTGTTGATAATGACAAACGATACGCCAATCAACAGCGTTCCGCCCATAATCGCTGTGGTGTCGCCAGCAAATAGAGCGGTGGTGAGATAGCGCCCAATACCCGGCCAGGAGAAGACCGTTTCAGTCAGTACCGCACCTTCAAGCATGCCGGTGTACGCCAGCGCAATAACCGTAAACAATGTGCCGCGAATATTGGGCAGCACATGGCGCACCAGAATCGCCATCTCCCCGGCGCCTTTGGCGCGCGCAAGCGTGATGTACTCTTTGTTCATTTCGCTCAGACAAGCGGTACGTGTGAGACGGGTAATACTTGCCAGCGAATAATAGGCGAGTAGTAACACGGGTAATGTAAGGTGATTGATGGCATTCAGGAAGGCATCACGATCGCCAGATAGCCAGGTATCAATCAACACAAAGCCTGTTTTTGCTTCCACACTGTACTGATAAATATCGTCCAGACGCCCCGGCCCAGCACTCCATTGAAGCCGCGCATAGAAAAACGCCAGCATCAGCAGACCCAACCAGAAGATAGGGACTGAATTGCCAAGCAGTGTGAACGTGCGTACCGCTAAATCCCATGGTGAGCCGGCAAATCGAGCACAAAGCACACCAAAAATAACGCCCATAACGCTGCCAATAATCAGCGCGAGGGTGGCAAGCTCAAGTGTTGCCGGGAAGGCGGCGAGTAAATCGTGTAACACCGGCTGCCCAGTGGCGCTGGCGGTGCCCAAATCGCCATGAGCAAGACTGGTCAGGTAATGCCAGAACTGAACGGGAAGGGGCTGGTCCAGACCAAGCTGGTGGCGCACCTGATCATATGTGGCCTGGCTTGCATGATCGCCAACGATTTGCAGTACGCGGTCGACAGGCGAAAGCGCCGACAGGGCAAAAGTGATAAGCAGTAAGCCGATAATCGTTAGTGCCAGGGTAAACAGCCCCTGGAGCAGCGTTAACAACGAGCGGCTTAAGCGACTTGAGGCTGAAAGGGTGGAGATGTCCGACATGTGGAACTCTTCTTAAACATATTTCGCGGATTGTCTCCTTCCCCCTAAGAGGAAGAAGACAAAGCAGTTATTTGCTTACTCGATCGTAATACACCATATCCGCATTCAAACCTTGCTGGTAGCCCTTCACATTCTCACGCACAACGATCTGAGTTTTACCCTGATCAACAAATACGTACGGCGAATTGTGCTGAACTTCTTCCTGTATTTTTTTATACAGATCCAGGCGTTTAGCCGGGTCAGCTTCCGCAACTGCGGCCAGAGTTTGCTTGCTTAACTCCGGGATTTGCCAGCCGTTTAAGCCTGCTACGGTACTTGCTTTGCCATCGTTATAAGCAAAGGCACTGGCGTTTGAGTGGGCGTCAAAGTAATCCGGGATCCACAAGCGGATCGCGGCCTGGTGTTGTTTGGCACGAACGCGGGCATAAACCTGGCTGCCTGCGGCTGGCAGAAGATCAATCTTCACGCCGCCCTGAGCAAAGCTTGCCTGCATAGACTGCGCGATGGTGATAAACGGTGGTTTATTTTCTACATCCAGCGTGAAGTGGGCGTCTTTGATGCCTGCTTTAGCGAGGATCTCTTTCGCTTTTGCCGGGTCAAATTTGAATGGGTTGTTGTCCAGTGCGCCTGCAAAACCTACTGGCAGGAAGCTCTGGTGGATAAAGTACTGGCCTTTTAACAGATCTTTGGTGATGCCCTGGTAATCCACCAGATAACGAGAGGCTTCCCAGAGGGCAGGGTTTTTCAACAGTGGGTTTGCATCGTTACCCGCGTTGAACACCATATAGTTCTGCTCGGCAGAAGGGATGCTCAGCACTTTCACGCCCGGTTTACCTTCCAGCGCGCTGGTCTGATCCGCACCCAGGTCACGGGCAATATCGGCGTCACCTTGCTGAATCAGCAGGCGGCGAGCTGCCGGGTCTGGAACGTTTTTAATGATGATGTTTTTAACTTTTGGTGCGTCACCCGGTGAGGTTGGGTTGGCGTCTAACACAATCGCCTGATGCGGCTGGTAAACTCGCATCTTGAATGGGCCGCTGCCAGCCGAGTGCATTTTCAACCATTCGTTACCGAAATCGCCCGCTTTCGCGTTAGGGCTAACGGCTTTTTCATCCACGATAGAGGCAATCGGCGTGGAGAGAATATTCAGCGCCACCGCCGGGCTAACGTCAGCCGTCCAGTGTAGTTCCAGCGTGTGGTCATCGACCTTTTTCAACTGGCTGGCGATGTTGTCTGGTTGCCAGCCAAGGACGTTAAGAATAAATGCCGGGGATTTATTGAGCGTAACCGCACGGGTATAAGAGAAGATAACGTCTTCCGGGCGCAGCGGGTTACCCGATGAGAATTTGGCATCCGGGCGCAGCTTAATGGTCAGTTTTTTGTTAGCCGCATCGCCCTGCCAGCTTTCAGCCAGCACCGCGACTAATTTGGCCGGGTCTTCACGGTCGGCCTGCACCAGGCGCTGGTAAAGGCTCGGCACCGTTTGAATGCTCGATAGCTCATTCGCTTCGGCAGGATCAAGGCTGACGATATCGTCCAGTCCCTGGGCAACAATTAAAGTATTTGGCGGTGTTGCGGCAAAGCTGCTCGCGGAGATTGCAGCCAGCAGCAGTAATGGAATTATTTTTCTTTGCATGTGGCATCCTGGATCAATCTATATGAATTGTTATTCTTTAAGCAGGTTACGTTAGGTGAGTTATGAATATTCGCAAAGTCCAAAAAATACTTTGCTTATAAATTTTAGACATAACCAATTCCTTCCAGGAATGAGGGTTAAAGCCAGAAATGAAAACGCCGGGCATTGGCCCGGCGCTTTTGATGCTGCTAAAAATTACTCGTTAATGCGCGGGTGCTGATCCACCAGATTGGTACGTTTCGCCTGTAATTCTTCAATCTCACGGTCGATATCTTCGATTTTTTGCTCGATGTTATCGTGGTGTTCCTGAACAATTTCACGCGCTTCGGCAATATCAGAAGCCGCTGGTGTGGCACCTTTCAGCGGCTTATTCGCCGTCTCTTTCATCGTCAGGCCGGTAATCAAACCGATAGCCGCGACCACCATCAGATAATACGCTGGCATCATCAGGTTTTCGGTCGATTCCACTAACCACGCCGCAACCGTTGGAGTCACACCCGCAACCAGCACCGAAATATTAAAGGCACTGGCTAACGCACTGTAACGAATATGCGTAGGGAACATGGCGGGCAGAGTCGAAGCCATTACCCCGGTGAAGCAGTTCAGCACGACAGCCAGAATCAGCAGCCCGGCGAATATCAGCCCCAGCACATTACTGTTAATCAGAATAAAGGCCGGGATCGCCAGAACAAGCAATGCCACGCTACCGAAGACGATAAACGGACGGCGGCCAAAACGGTCACTCAGCAGGCCAATCATCGGCTGCACAAACAGCATCCCAATCATGATGGCGATAATAATCAGCACACCATGTTCTTCGGAATAATGCAGATTGTGCGACAGGTAACTTGGCATATACGTCAGCAACATATAGTAGGTGACGTTGGTGGAGATAACGATACCGACACAGGTCAGCAGGCTGCGCCAGTGCTTGGTCGCAATCTCTTTGAAGGAGACTTTCGGGCCTTCAGCCAGGCCTTCTTTATCTCCTTGTTCAAGTTTATCAATGTGCTGCTGGAACGCCGGTGTCTCTTCAAGCGCATGACGCAGATAGAGGCCGATAATCCCTAATGGCAATGCCAGGAAGAACGGCAGACGCCAGCCCCATTCGAGGAAGTTAGCTTCACCGACAATCGCCGTAATCAGCACCACGACACCCGCACCACAGACAAAACCGGCAATGGAACCGAAGTCCAGCCAACTGCCCATAAAGCCGCGTTTACGGTCTGGCGAGTATTCGGCGACGAATATTGAAGCACCGGTGTATTCACCACCCACTGAGAACCCTTGCGCCATTTTCGCAAGTAACAACAGGATTGGCGCCCAGATACCGATAGTCGCGTACGACGGAATCAGGCCAATACAGAAGGTACTCAATGACATAATGATGATGGTTATGGACAGGATCTTCTGGCGACCATATTTGTCACCGAGCATGCCGAAGAACAGGCCACCCAACGGGCGAATCAGGAAGGGAACAGAGAAGGTACCCAAGGCGGCAATCATCTGCACACTAGGGCTGGCATCCGGGAAGAAAACCTTACCGAGGGCGTAGGCAACAAAGCCGTATACGCCGAAATCAAACCATTCCATCGCATTGCCAAGCGATGCGGCAGTAATCGCCTTTTTAAGGCGACTATCGTCGATGATGGTGACGTCACTGACCTTAATAGGTCTGACTTTCTTTTTCCTTTTTAACATTATTATCCTCTTTTTCCTTGCGGGGGCGAAACGGCCCCGTACTAAGTGTAGTGTGCCGATTGCAAATTGAAGGTCAAAACTCCAGCACTTAGCGTCACTATGACATTTTCATTAATAACTTCATGAAATTAATGGGAAATGTGCTCCCCATCCAAAATCATTATAAAAAATATGGCTTAGTTAAAAAAGTGTGATCGTCGTCAAGTTTAACCGCTAAAGGAAATTTTTGCAGCGCCGAAATAACAATACAACTAAAAATATTAACAATTGGATAACCTGCCAAGGGAGTTGCTATGACTGCGCGCACGGCTGCTACACAGCATGAATACCTGCTTGATGACGACACGACATTGATGTCGACAACCGATTTAAAAAGCACAATCACCCATGCGAACGACGCATTTGTGAAGGTCAGTGGTTACTCGCTTCATGAACTTACAGGCCAGCCCCACAACCTGGTGCGCCACCCCGATATGCCCAAAGCCGCCTTTGCCGATATGTGGTTCACCCTGCAAAAAGGAGAACCCTGGACCGGTATCGTCAAAAACCAGCGCAAAAACGGCGATCACTACTGGGTAAGGGCGAATGTTGTGCCGGTGGTTCGCAATGGCAAGACGACGGGCTATATGTCGATTCGTACGAAAGCGAAGCCTGAAGAGATCGCAGCGGTCGAGCCGCTGTATAAGGCGCTCAGGGAAGGGCGCTGCAAACGTCGTTTATTTAAAGGATTAGTGCTACGTAAAGGTTGGCTGGGTAAATTGCCCGCTCTCCCGCTGCGAGGCCGCATTCGGCTTATCATGAGCGGTGTGTTTTTGCTGATGATGGCAGCCTCTATTTCATTGGGGCTGGGGGCGTTGTCTGTGGTCATCAGCGGGTTAGCGAGCCTGCTGGCCTGCGCGTTGCTGGAGTGGCAAATTGCCCGCCCGCTGGAAAATGTCGCCCGCCAGGCGCTGGAAGTCGCCACGGGAAATCAACAGCGTGTGCAGCATCTTGCGCGAACGGATGAAATTGGTATGACGCTGCGTGCCATTGGCCAGTTAGGTTTGATGTGCCGCTGGCTGATTCATGATGTCAGCCATCAGGTTGAGAACGTGCGCAGTGGCAGCGAAACGCTGGCCCAGGGCAATGTGGAGCTCAATGAGCGCACGCGCCAGTCGGTGGTCAACGTGCAGCAAACCGTCACCACCATGGGCCAGATGGCGGTGTCGGTGCAGAACAACTCAGAAACTGCCGCAGCGGCCGATAAGCTTTCCAGTTCCGCGAGCGAGGCCGCAGCCCATGGCGGCAAGGCGATGGAAACTGTTGTGACTACCATGGATGAAATCGCCGACAGTACGCAGCGTATCGGCTCGATTACCAGCCTTATCAATGACATTGCCTTCCAGACCAATATTCTGGCGCTTAATGCAGCCGTGGAAGCGGCGCGTGCCGGTGAGCAAGGGAAAGGTTTTGCCGTGGTGGCCGGTGAAGTGCGAAACCTGGCGCAGCGCAGTGCGACTGCGGCAAATGATATCCGCAAACTTATCGATGCCAGCGCCAGCAAAGTGCAATCGGGTACTGTTCAGGTTCACGAAGCTGGGCGCACCATGAAAGACATTGTTGAACAGGTGCGGAACGTGACTCAGTTACTCGGGCAAATCAGCAATGCGACTTCCGAGCAGGCGGAGGGGTTGTCTGATTTAACGCATGCGGTGGCAGAACTGGACGCTATCACGCAAAAAAATGCGGCGTTAGTTGAAGAGAGCGCGGAAGTGTCGGCGATGGTGAAACACCGGGCAACGCGCCTGGAAGATGCCGTGACGGTTTTGCATTAATTTTAAATGGCACATTTTTCATCCCATCTCGGTGGATTATTAGCTAGTCTGGGACTAACTGAATTTTTACTCACGACCCAATCAATGGAGAGCGTTATGACTCAGTCGTCCCAGATTAACCGTCGCTTTGTGTTAGCGAAGCGCCCGCAGGGTATGCCGACCAGTCAAGATATCAAACTGGAAGACGCGCCTGTTCCACAACCTGCCGCAGGTCAGTTACTGCTGCGCACGCTCTATTTATCACTCGACCCGTATATGCGCGGGCGTATGGATGATGCCGAGTCTTATTCCGCACCGCTGGCTATTGGCGATGTCATTGGTGCAGGCACCGTCTGCCGTGTCGAAAAATCTCAACATGCGGATTATAAAGACGGCGACCTGGTTCTGGCATACACCGGCTGGCAGGATTACGCGTTGTCCAATGGCGAAGGTTTGCAGAAACTCGATGCCAATATGCAGCACCCTTCTTACGCGCTCGGTCTGCTCGGTATGCCTGGTTTTACCGGTTACATGGGCCTGACCGACATTGGCCAGCCAAAAGCGGGTGAGACTGTGGTTGTCGCGGCGGCCAGCGGTGCCGTGGGCTCAGTGGTTGGGCAAGTGGCAAAATTGCTCGGAGCAAAAGTCGTCGGGATTGCGGGCGGCACTGATAAATGCCGTTACGTCACTGAAACGCTGAAATTCGATGCTTGTATTGACCATAAAGCCCCGGACTTTGCCGAGCAGCTGAAAAAAGCCTGTAGCAAAGGCATTGATGTCTATTTTGAAAATGTCGGCGGGGCGGTATTTGACGCAGTGCTGCCGCTACTCAATACCAAAGCGCGAATCCCGGTGTGTGGCGTTATCAGCCAGTACAACGGCATGAACAGCGCGTTTGAACAAGACCGCTTGCCATTGCTGATGGGCACCATCCTGAAAAAACGGCTGCGCGTACAAGGCTTTATTATTTCTCAGGATTACAGCGACAGTTACCCGCAATTCTTTAATCAGATGAGCCAGTGGCTGACGGAAGGGAAAATCCAGTTCCGTGAAGATATCGTCGATGGTCTGGAAAACAGCGTTGAAGCGTTCCGTGGTTTGCTGAGTGGTAAGAACTTCGGCAAATTAATTGTAAAAGTCGCGAGCTGAGTTTTATTGAAACGGCGCGAATGCGCCGTTTTATTAACCTTTATATGGCCCGTCAATCACTGAATTTCTTGCCAGTAAATCTGACGTAAATACATTCTCTTTCGACAAATATCCGCCATCGAGCATGGATATTAAGCGGTTGATAACCTCGCTTATCATATCGCTCACGGGATCTTTAATGCTGGTTAAAGCTGGTGAGAGATAAGGTGCGGTAGGTATATTATCGAAACCGATAATTGATATTTCACCAGGAACAGAAATGCCCATATCGTTTAATTGTTTCATTGCGCCAACCGCCATTTCATCATTACTGGCGAGGATTGCGCTGATCTTGTTTGTGCGCGCAAGCAACGTTTCAACTGCCGCAACACCGCTGGCTGGCGTCCATTTCCCTTGTGCAATCAGATCTTCATTTACACCAATATCATATTGATTTAACGCTTCTTTATAGCCTGACAAACGCTCAATAGCGGTAGGGGAGTCCATTGAGCCGGTAATAAAGGCAATATCGCGATGCCCACGTTCAATCAGATATTTTGTTGCCTGGAAACTGGAGCCTTTATGATCACAAAAAACGCAGTGGCTTTGGTTTTTTCTTAATTTTCGGTTAACCACCATAATCGGTTTTTTATGCTGCTCAATAATCAAATCCATTTCATCAATGGTTAAAAAGCGCGGGTAAATAATTACCGCATCACAGCGTAAATCGAGCAGAAATTGAATCGCTTCACGTTCTTCTTGTGCGCTGTGTTTACCATCGACCAGAATGAGCTGGCGACCATTATCTTCTAATTTCTTGGCAGCCTGCGAAAGTATTTCACTGAAATAACTGCCGTGATAAAGCGTGTTGGTGACCACTAAACCAATGCATTCCGATTTATTCGTTGCCAGGTTACGCGCCAGTAAATTTGGCCGATATCCCGCTTCCTCAATCGCTTTAAAGACCTGCTCTTTGGTGGCTTCGCTGACGTATCCCTTGCCGGATAAAACGCGTGAAACAGTGGCTTTTGAGACGCCGGCTTTTTTTGCCACTTCTTGCATTGTCGACATGGGAGCTTCCTGGCTTTGTTGAATGTGCCCATTTTACACATTCCGCGATGACAAAATACTGCCCCATACCCGTCATACTTCAAGCAGCTTCTTTGTTGGCTGCGTGATCTCGCCCGGGTCACTTACTTAAGTAAGCTCCCAGGGACTCGTTCCTTTGCCGCCTCGAAGCAACTCGAATTATTTAGGGTATGAAAGCGGTGATAGTGGCCTTAAAAGGCTGATTATGGCGATCGTAATCACAAAATTAACAATATGTAAAATTAGTGTTTGATCTGTTTATTTTTCATGTCCAATCTAATGTGGAACCGGTTACCTATTTCTCGAACCCCTACACGTCGACGCGGTGTTACCGGCATAAATCATTCATAACTACATGAATTTAAATACGAAAGAGTGGTAGCTCATGGCTAAGAATTATGCGGCAGTATCACAGTCGATAGTCGACGCAATTGGTGGCGCAGGTAACGTTGGCGCGGTGACTCATTGCATGACGCGTTTGCGGTTCGTACTCAATGACGACAGCATCGTAGATACTGCAAAACTGAAAGCTATCAATGGCGTGATGGGTGTCGTTCGCAGCGAAAATCAGTGCCAGGTGATTATCGGCAACACCGTGTCTCAGGCCTATGCTGAAGTACTGAAACTTTTGCCAGAAGGCATGCAGCCCACTGAACCCGCACAAGGCAAAAGCAAAATCACCCTGAAACGCATTGGCGCAGGGATTCTGGATGCCCTGATTGGCACCATGTCACCGCTGATCCCCGCCATTATTGGCGGCTCAATGGTAAAACTGTTGGCGATGATTCTGGACATGACCGGCGTCTTCGAGAAAGGCTCCTCAACGCTTGTCATTCTGAATGTGATTGGTGATGGCGCGTTCTTCTTCCTGCCTGTCATGGTCGCGGCTTCTGCGGCGGTAAAATTCAAAACCAATATGTCGCTGGCCATCGCGATTGCCGGGGTTCTGGTTCATCCAAACTTTGTCGACCTGATGGCGAAAGCGGCCCAGGGGCAACACGTTGAATTTATGGGGATGTCGGTCACTGCGGTGAAATACACCTACACCGTTATCCCAGCGCTGTGCATGACCTGGCTGCTGTCTTACATCGAAAGATGGGTTGACCGTATCACGCCTGCGGTCACGAAAAACTTCCTGAAACCGATGCTGATTGTGCTTATCTCAGCCCCGATTGCCATCATGCTGATTGGCCCGCTGGGTATCTGGATTGGTACCGGTATTTCTTCACTGGTTTACACCATCCACCACTACCTTGGCTGGTTGTCGGTGGCGATTATGGGCGCGCTGTGGCCACTGCTGGTGATGACAGGCATGCACCGCGTATTCACGCCGTCTATTATTCAAACCATCGCGGAGACGGGCAAAGAAGGGATGGTTATGCCATCTGAAATCGGTGCCAACTTGTCACTCGGCGGTTCATCTTTAGCAGTGGCATGGAAAACGAAAAACCCTGAACTGCGCCAGACGGCTCTTGCTGCGGCAGCCTCAGCGATAGTAGCGGGTATTTCTGAACCTGCGCTTTACGGTGTGGCGGTGCGTCTTAAGCGCCCATTGATTGCGGCATTAATCAGTGGTTTTGTCTGCGGAGCGGTCGCCGGAATCGGCGGGCTGGCGAGCCATTCGATGGCCTCTCCAGGTTTATTTACCAGCGTGCAGTTCTTTGACCCCGCGAATCCAATGAGCATCGTATGGGTGTTTGGCGTGATGATCCTCGCGGTGGTGCTCTCTTTCTTCCTGACACTGTTACTGGGCTTCGAAGATATCCCGGTTGAACAAGAACAAACTAAAGAGAAAGAACAAGTACAGCCAAACGCCGTTGTTGCATCTGCAAGCGTAAATTAATTTAGAAGAGGAATCTCATGAGCGAATCTCTATTTCCGAAGGATTTTTTATGGGGCGGAGCGATAGCTGCGAACCAGGCTGAAGGCGCATATCTTGAAGGCGGTAAAGGGCTAACCACGGTTGATACCATCCCGCATGGTAAAGACCGTATGTCGGTAAAACTGGGTATCGAAAAGCGTTTTAGTTTGCGTGATGACGAATACTATCCGAGCCATGTCGGTATCGATTTCTATCATCGTTACAAAGAAGACATCGCACTGATGGCCGAAATGGGTTTCACCGTATTTCGTACTTCCATTGCCTGGAGCCGTATTTACCCTAATGGCGATGAATTAACGCCAAACGCGGAAGGCATCGCTTTTTACCGTGACATGTTTGCCGAGTGTAAAAAGTACGGTATAGAACCGCTGGTCACACTGTGCCATTTCGATGTGCCAATGCATCTGGTTAAAGAGTACGGTTCCTGGCGTAACCGCAAAATGGTGGAGTTTTTTACCCGCTATGCGCGTACCTGTTTTGAAGCGTTCGATGGCCTGGTGAAATACTGGCTCACTTTCAACGAAATCAATATCTTGCTACACAGCCCATTCTCTGGCGCAGGTCTGGTATTCGAAGCAGGCGATAATAAAGAACAAGTGAAGTACCAGGCGACGCACCACGAACTGCTGGCAAGCGCCCTGGCGACTAAAATTGCCCACGAAGTGAATCCGAACAATCAGGTGGGCTGTATGTTAGCGGGTGGGAATTTCTACCCGTATTCTTGCAAACCTGAAGATGTTTGGGCTGCACTGGAAAAAGACCGTGAGAACCTGTTCTTTATTGATGTGCAGGCGCGTGGTGCTTATCCGGCCTATACCAAACGCTTGTTCCGCGAGAAAGGTTTTGAGCTTGAAGTGCAGCCTGGTGATGACGAAATCCTTAAAAACACTGTCGATTTTGTCTCATTCAGTTACTACGCTTCGCGCTGCGCTTCGGCTGATATGAACGACCAAAACAGCAATGCGGCAAACATCGTGAAATCCCTGAAAAACCCGCATATTCAAGCGAGCGAATGGGGTTGGGGTATTGACCCGCTCGGTCTGCGCATCACCATGAACATGATGTACGACCGCTACCAGAAACCGTTATTCCTGGTGGAAAACGGACTCGGTGCAAAAGATGAAATTAACGAGCAAGGCGAAATCAACGACGACTATCGCATCAGCTATTTGCGTGAACACATCAAAGCGATGGCAGACGCCATCGACGACGGTATCCCGGTTATCGGTTACACATCGTGGGGCTGTATTGATTTGGTATCAGCATCGACCGGGGAGATGAGTAAGCGCTACGGCTTTATCTACGTTGATCGCGACGACCAGGGCAACGGTACACTCGCCCGCACGCGTAAAAAATCGTTTTACTGGTACAAGAAAGTGATAGCCAGTAACGGTGCTGATTTGAGCTAACTTGTGAGTCATGCGGCCTGGCCTTGTAGCCTGGCCGCAATAAAACGTCTAAACCCGCGCCACCATCTCCAGTGCATCACTATCCTGCAACCAGTCACGCGTATTAATCCTCAGCATTTCCATAAAGGTATTTCCGGCGGTTGAAAGCCTGGCAATATTTGGGCACAAAATGCAGATGCTGCTGGCCGGAAGCACTTCGCGCAGCACCAGCGGCCGAAGGTTCGGGCTGTAGCCTGGAAAGCGCAGGCGCACGGATGTCCACATGCTTACCGCATCCGTTTGTTCCATCATGCGCGCCATGATCCAGGGTGATGAGCAGTGGATAATATTTTGCGGTAGCGGCAGGTTATAACGACGAAAAACTTGCCCAAGAATGGAGTGCTCACCGGGTTCATCCCAGTCCAGCCAGGGGTAATCCATCAAATGCTTCAGTGAGGTTGTGTGTGTGACGGGGTGCTGGTTACCGGCAATCACCGTGTTGCCAAGGGCATACAGCGTTTCGTAATACATGCCGTTTGGCGCCACATTGCTGGCGGTGGTGATGACGGCAATATCCAGCCGTTGGTTCTCAAGCGCATCGTGAATTTGCTGCGGCCTGCCTTCCATCACAATTAGTTTTACGCCGGGATAGCGTGCCTGAAATTGAATCAGCGTGTTGGTAAATGGCCCGTAAGAGGCCGCCGAAGTAAAACCAACCCGTAACTGGCGCATGGCTTTGCCAAGCAGGTTGTCGATTTCATCCCGTGCCTGATGCAGGGAGCGATCGATGTCTCGAGCGTGGCGCAGCAAAACCTGCCCATACTCATTTAACGTTACGCCGCGTGATGAGCGTTGCAGAATCGGCATGCCGATTTCAGCTTCCATTTCCTGAATTGTTTTAGAAATGGCGGGTTGTGTGAGGTGTAACGCCTTTGCCGCTTTGCCGATGCTGCCTTGCGCGGCAACTTCCAACAAAATATCTAACTGATTTAGTTTGATTTTCAATTTTCCGTACCGCCTGAATCATCACCATGGTGCAAATTTTGCTCTCTTACAATACAAATAAGATAACCAAAGGCATAACTAATTTTTATGATTGTAATGTTCTTTTTTTATGCAGATAGTTAAAACACAACCCCAGTTTGTTTACATCTGAGTAACAAAAAAAGGACGTGAGCATGAAACAGCGTGTCAGCTATGCCCAGGTGGATGCCGAGATGTCAGCCTCGCTTCCGTATGATGCGCCGTTGGTCCCGGAGCGCGCTAACGCTAAGTCGTTGGTGGCAGTTACTCTCGGCAATGGCCTCGAGATTTACGACTTTGCGGTTTACAGCTTTTTCTCGGTGATCATTGGTCATCTGTTTTTCCCAAGCTCCAACGATTACACCTCATTGTTACTGGCTGTCGGGACCTTTGGGGTTGGCTTTGTGATGCGCCCGCTCGGCAGTATGGTCCTTGGGAGTTATGCCGATAAACACGGGCGTAAATCGGCAATGACGCTGATCCTCGGTCTGATGTCCTTAGGTGTCATGATGGTGGCCTTTGCGCCGACTTATCAGCAGGTGGGGATCATGGCGCCGGTTGTGCTGGTGGCTGGGCGTATGCTTCAGGGGTTCTCAGCGGGTGGGGAAGTTGGGGCGGCGACCTCATGGTTGATGGAAGCGGGGGATAAATCTCGCCGTGGTGCACGCGTCAGCTGGCAGATGACCAGCCAGGGTGGGGCGGCACTGTTTGGTGCGGCGATGGGCGCGGGATTAAGCCATGTCCTGAGCGAGCAACAGCTCTATGACTGGGGCTGGCGTATACCGTTTATTGTTGGCCTGGCGATTATGCCGATTGGTTTGTATATCCGCCGCCAGCTTGCCGAAACGCATACTGTGACGCCAACCGTTAGTGCAGAAAACCCGACTTTTACGCTGTGGCGCGAACATCGCCGCGCTTTGTTACTGGGCATTTTGCTGGTGATGAAAGGCACCACGACCTTTTACATCATCATCTACTACATGCCTGCTTATATGGTTAACACGCTGCATATGCCTGCCAGTACGTCGTGGTGGGTGAGTTTGACGGCGGCGGCATTAACGCTGGTGGTGCCTTTCTTTGGCGGCAAACTGGCGGATAAATTACCTAAACGCAAACCGATCTTGATCGCCTGTGCATTAGGATCATTTGCCCTGATCTGGCCGATCTTCGCCACCATTCTGCACGGTGCGCCGCTCGGCATTACCCTGGCGCTGATCGCCGTGGATCAGATCCTCGCCAATATCAGTTCCGCCGCCTTTTTCTTGTTGATCCTCGAAGCCTTCCCAAAAGCGGTTCGTGCTTCTGGTATGGCTATGGTTTATGCCATTGGTGTCACGCTGTTTGGTGGTTTCGCACAATTGATCGTGACCTGGCTGTTAAAAGTCACCGGGCAACCCATGGCCCCAGCCTGGTATTTGATGTTCTGTGCGGTGGTGACATTCGGCGCATTGCTGGCCTGGCATGAACGCAAAACTTTCTGTGATGAATAAAAAGGAATAACCCTATGCTGATTAAAGAAATTCTCGACCACGAAGAAGAGATGATTGCTATCCGCCGTGATTTCCATCAACACCCGGAATTAGGTTTTGAGGAGTTCCGCACCAGCGATCGCATCGCCCAATTGCTGACGGGTTGGGGTTACGAGGTGCATCGTGGCCTGGGCGGAACAGGCGTGGTTGGGACGTTAAAAGTCGGGAAGGGCGGTAAGCGTTTGGGCATCCGTGCCGATATGGACGCACTGCCGATGCAGGAACAAACCGGGCTGCCGTGGGCGAGCGTGAATGAGGGGAAAATGCATGCCTGTGGGCATGACGGACACTGCGCGATTTTGTTATCAGCAGCACGTTATATGGCAGAGCACCGCCCGTTCAACGGCACGCTGCACCTGATTTTCCAGCCGTCAGAAGAGTCTATCGGTGGTGCAAAGCGCATGATTGATGACGGTTTATTCAAGCTGTTCCCATGCGATGCGGTGTTTGGCTTGCACAATTTCCCGCTGCTTCCTGCCGGGGAAATCGCCACCAAACCTGGCGCACTAATGGCCTCGTCAGACAGCATGACGATTACGCTTGAAGGCAAAGGCGGGCACGGATCGATGCCGGAGCATTGTATTGATCCTACCGTTGCCGGGGCCTCGATCGTGATGGCGCTACAAACGATTGTCTCGCGCAATGTTGATCCGCAGGATTCTGCGGTGGTGACCGTAGGGAGCCTACAAAGTGGCACCACGCATAACATTATCCCGCACAGTGCGGTGCTTAAACTGAATATGCGTACCTTTAAATCAGAAGTACGCGATGCGGTAAAACAGCGGATCCAGACGCTGGTGAATGCCCAGGCTGAAAGTTTTGGTGTTAAAGCCTCGATCGCGGTGGATTTTGGCTACCCGGTGACGGTGAATGATCCTCAACAGACCGAGTTTGCACTGCAAATAGCACGTGATGTTTTTGGATCCGATAAAGTTGCCGATCCTTCGCAGGTAAAAAGTGCGATGGGCAGCGAAGACTTCTCGTTTATGTTGGAGGAAGTTCCTGGCTGTTATCTGTGGCTTGGCACGGCAACGGGCAAAAATGACTATTCGGTTCACCATCCTCTGTATCAATTTAACGATGCCTGTATTTCGGGTGGCGCGACATATTGGGTCAAACTGACCGAGTCATTTTTACGTTAAATTCCCAGCCCTCATCCTGAGTAAAGCAGGGTGAGGGTGCCCGTAAATTACAACTTTCTGCTGACTGTGAATAACCCTACATTTTCTAGACTGAAAGAAAACGTGTGTAGAGGTTTAACATGTCCTGGCAGCCTTTTCTCTCAGTGATCCCAGGCTCTGTACCTGCGGATCTGGCCATTAAACATATCTCTTACAGTGATATAAGCGATAGCTGGCCGATGAAAGATCAGGTTTTAGAGCAGATTGATGATATCAACCAGCAGTTAGAAGGTGATCCGACACTCGAAGCCCCGGAAATTTTTGTGGATGGTCAGGGAATGCGACGGATACGCTATCGAAACAAGCTGTCAGAACAAGCCTTTATAAACCGTCCCGCACTTGAAGAGTGGCGTTGCCAGTTGGTCCCTACAGCTCTTTCATTATGGTCTGTGCAGCATCCGCTTGCCGAGCGCCTGATAAGCGGAAGGGAAATAGATAGCAACAGCCGGGCATGGTTTATACATGCCAATGATGCACAAGGTGTTCGGTCACGAGCGAAAGTGATGTCGGCGATTGCTGATGTGTATATCAATAATCATGTTACAGGCAACTGGATAAGTCTTGCCTGTGGCGCTGCGGTACCTGTGCTTAGGGCATTGCGTGGTGCGAAATTACGCGCGCAGAAATTCACTATATTGCTGGTTGATCACGACAGGCAGTCGCTGAAATTTGCCCGTGGGCTTGCGACACAATATGGCCTGGTGGAAGGGCATCATTTTCAGCTGTTAATGAGGAATTTATTCGACCGGATGATTTTCAGTGACAAGCTGGTTCAGGAACTGGGCGAACAGTCAGCTGAGCTCGTTGATGGTCTGGGGATTTTCGAATATTTTTCGACATCTGAAGCGGTGAGTTTTATTCGCCATGCGTTGCGCTTAGTTAAGCCAGGCGGTGTGTTGGTTATTTCCAATATGCTGACTTCTAGCCCGCAGCTTGCCTTTTTATTGCGCTGTATAGGCTGGCCAACACTCTATCCGCGCACATTACCTGAGCTAAGAGATATTATTATTGCAGCGGGTGTCGATTTGAAAAATGTCACCGTTACGTTACCCAGTGATGGTGTCTACGCGGTGCTGGAAATCAAAGTGAAATCCTAAATCTGCCCCCAAGATCAGGGGCAGGCAATCTGATTAAGAGAGATAATTTACGCCTTGCTTCAGGACAAAATCACAAGCCTGAGTTTTGACTTTTTCTGCCAGCGGTGAATTACCGATGGTTTTCAGATCCAATTGCTGGCCTTTGCCGGTGTTCAGTAAGCCCATCAAACCCTGAGTGTAATCTTCAGGCGGAGTTTGCTTTGTGCCGCTATCTAAACCTAATTTATCCATCAGCTGATTTTTGATGTTGTCCGGGTTGGTCGCGGACACCAGCTTATTCTTCATGCAGTACTGCAAAATACCTGCCGCATTCGTCATGCTGTCTGAACTCAGGGCTTTAGTGCCGCCGCCAAGCAGGCTGGTCAGTGACGCCATTGAATTGCCGGTTGTTGCGGTGCTGCCGCTGGAGGTGGTGGTTTTGCTTAACTCTGTTGCCGCGCTGGAGAGTTGATCTTGCCAGCTTGATGCCATCGCCTGGCCGGTAAATACGGACGTTGCCAGCGCCAGAGCGCATATAACACGATTGCTTGCTTTCATCTTTTATACTCTTTTTCGATAACCTGCATCGCAGGAGAATTTCCGCCGAGTATACCGCTTTCTCTGGGCCTGTTGAGGCTCAGAGTTCTTAAAGCAGCTGGATTACCGAGTTATTTACGGCCCGATATAGCGCAGTACCACTTTTACCGCCATTTCGCGGTAATGGGCCGTGCTATCAACCGGTTCCGCTCCATCTTCGAAGAAGTTTGAAAAGGTATAGCTGTTAGCAACATGGTAAAAACTAAAGCTACTGATCAGGCGGTGAACGTCTTTGGCGCAAACCTGCTTATTGAACAGCTGTTTTTCCTGCCCGCGTGTAAGTACGTCTTGCAATACTTCCAACGCGCTGCGGTTAATTTCGCGCAGGTAAGCTGACTCTTTTACGAAGCGCCCGCGCTGCATGTTTTCCATACAGATGATGCGAATAAAATCCGGGTGTTCGGCATGGAAATCAAATGTCCATTCCACCAACTCCACCATTGCTTCTACCGGCGGTTGGTCGGAGAGATTGAGCTTGCGCTCACAGCTACGAATTTGGGTATACACATACTCAAGCACCTGAACATACAGCAGCTCTTTGCTTTTGAAGTGATATACCACCATCCGCTTTGTGGTGTTAGCTTTCTCGGCAATCTGTTCCATGCGTGCGCCGTTAAGGCCAAATTCAGCGAACAAACTAATGGCGCTGAAGAAAATCTTTTCTTTCAGACTGGCGTCATCAAAACGCTCAGGAAGATAAATTTCGTGGGTTTCCACGCAAGGCTCCTTAATGTCATCAGACCGTGGGTAACAGACCTGGTCTGATGACATTAAAACAAGTTTGCGTGGGCAAAGCACTGATGAGTTAGCGAAGCCCTGAAACACATCACACTCGCGGGCGTTTACGGTAAAGCCACAGGCCAGGAATAGATAAGCCAATCGACAATGCGCCGAGGATAAACGAGGCTTTCAGGAAGTTGGTGAGCAGCTGAATCATGAGGTCTTCGGTGTAACCAAAGTGGCTAAGTTTCACCGCTGAAATCATCGCGGTATAGGCAGAAATTCCTGGGAACATGGGAATTACCGCGGCTACGGTGAACACTTTAGGATGGGCCAGGTACCAACGCGACCACTGTATTCCAATAGTGCCTACCAGAAGGGAGGCGATAAACGTACTCCATTCGATGTTCATACCTGCTGCCATCATTGCCATTCGGGAACCGTGGCCAATCGCGCCGAGCAGAGCGCAGTAAGGCAAAGCACGCTGCGGGACGTTAAACACCAGCGCAAAGCCTAGCGCGGGAATTGCCGCAAGCACCATGTCTTGTAGCAACGCCAGTAAAAAATCGATTATTCCCATCCGCGCAACCCCCATAGTGACATGGCCATCACTACACCAATACAGGTAGCAAGTGTAAGTAGGCTCGCCATTGCCCATCTTGCAAGCCCGGTATTGACGTGACCTTTAAACATATCGGCTACGGCATTAATCAGCGGAAAACCCGGCACCAGTAACAGCACACTTGCCGCCATGGCAATATTTGATGTCGTGGCAAATGGGCCTTTGGCAATGAGTAACCCAGAAATTGTGGTAGCAACAAATGCCGTAATGCAGAAATTAATTTGAGGGTGTAGGTGGCGTGCGGTAAACACCAGGCGAACATACATCGCTACAGAACTGGCAAGAAAGGCGACGAAGGCACCATCCCAACCGCCTTTATTTAGCTTACAGAAGCAGCCACAAGATAGGCCAACCATTAGCACCACTAGCCAACGTGGATAGCGCAGCGGTTTTATATGCGCAAAACGTTTCAAAACATCCTTATGATCCAGAAGCTTATGCTCGGCCATAATCACTATGTGTTGCACTTCTGTCACTACATGCATGTTGATGCCGCGGTCAGTGTTTTTACGGGTGGTGGTAAGGCACTGATTGTCTTTTATGGTGCTTAGCACAATAGCATTTGCTGAAATTGAGCTTTCAACGCTATCCATGCCTAAGGCAATGCCAAGGCGACAGGAAAGTTCTTCCACCAGTGCGCTTTCGGCACCATGTTGCAGCAAAAAAAGCCCACACTGGATGCAAAGGCGAGTCACGTCCCGTTGCGTGTTTACATCTTCCGACATACCTGTCCTATGAAAGGTAGAAGCGACGATAGCCGCTCAAATTTTAACATCCCTCATTATTAGCATATGCCGCTACCTGGACTCAGGCGCTCCAGGTCAACATTTAACCAAATAACCTATTTCGCACACTTTTTCGGCGAACTATGAACTCGTCCACACTCTTTGCATGACTTTCGAAAAGTGCACGTTTTAGACCGATATTGGCCTTCTTTTTCCCTCTGATGACGTTAAAAATGCATTAACGAGCAATTGTTAAACATAAAAATAACATTTTAATAACGCACGTCAGAGAACGTATCCTATGAAAACTCAGGTAGTGATTATTGGTGCTGGTCCATCGGGTCTGCTGTTGGGGCAGTTACTGCATAACGCAGGCATCAGCAATGTGGTGCTTGAACGACAATCACCCGAACATGTTTTAGGCCGTATCCGTGCAGGTATCCTGGAAAATGGCACCGTAGATTTATTACGTGAGGCTGGGGTCAGTAAAAGAATGGATGCGGAAGGGTTAGTCCATGAAGGTGTTGAGTTTCTGGTCGATGGTAAGCGTATCCCTGTTGCGCTAAAAGAACTGACGGGCGGAAAGACGGTGATGGTGTATGGCCAGACGGAAGTAACTCATGATTTGATGGAAGCGCGTCGAGCAACTGATGCTGTTTCCATATACGGCGTTAGCAACGTGCAATTATTTGATGTCAAAAGTGATTGTCCATATGTCACTTTTGAGAAGCAGGGCGAAACCTGCCGTATCGATTGTGACTACATAGCGGGTTGCGATGGCTTTCACGGTGTTTCCCGTAAAGCTATTCCTGAAGAAGTCACTCGTGAGTATGAGCGTGTTTATCCATTCGGCTGGCTAGGGTTGTTATCGGATACGCCTCCAGTGAATCATGAGCTTATTTATGCCCATCATGAGCGGGGATTCGTTTTGTGTAGTCAGCGCTCACTAACTAGAAGCCGCTACTATTTACAGGTCTCGCTTAGTGACAATGTTGAATCCTGGTCAGATGAACGCTTCTGGGGCGAACTAAAGCAGCGGTTGCCTAAAGAGCTGGCTGAGAAGTTAGTGACTGGTCACTCACTTGAGAAAAGTATCGCCCCATTACGTAGTTTTGTGGTTGAGCCGATGCAATATGGCCATCTTTTCCTGGTGGGCGACGCCGCTCATATCGTACCGCCGACGGGGGCGAAAGGATTAAATCTTGCCGCATCTGACGTAAACTATCTGTATCGGATTTTGAGCAAGGTGTATCACGAAGGGCGAACTGATTTGCTGGAGACTTATTCACCAATGGCGTTGCGCCGGGTGTGGAAAGGGGAGCGTTTTAGCTGGTTTATGACGAATCTGCTTCATGATTTCGAAGGCATGGATGAGTTTGACCGTAAGATGCAACAGGCCGATCGTGACTACTATCTGTCATCGCGTGCGGGTTTGACGACCATTGCCGAAAATTATGTCGGGTTGCCATTTGAATCCATTGAATAACCTATACTTTCGGCATTGAATTTGATCATCACGAAAGAGGATGTCATGGCCCAGAACACCAGTATTCCGGTATTCAAACTTTATGGTGAAAGCCGGAACTGGCCTGCATCTGATTTGCTGCATTGCGAGTCTATCCACAGCCGTAGTAGCCTTTATGAATGGCATATTCGTACGCATCAACATGCGGATTTAGTTCAACTGCTTTATTTGCATAAAGGGCAGGTGGAGATAGACATTGAAGGCTGTACTCACCACGTGACGCATGCCTGCATTCAAGTTGTTCCAGCCTTATGCGTGCATGGTTTTAAATTTTCGCCCGGAGCACAGGGCTATTCACTGTCTTTTTCAGCGCCATTAATAACGCAGTTTGAACAACAGTTTGGTCGCCCTTTGCAGGTGCTCTCACAAGCAACCTGCCTACCGGTGAAAGGCTCTCGCAGGCAAATTAATACTCTGTTTAGCACTCTGCAAAGTGAGTATGAGGGGCAGGGTGAAGCGCGCGATATGATGTTACATTCACTGATCAGCGCCTTGCTGGTTTGGCTTAATCGGCAATGTACTCCGGCCCCGAGTGGCAGTTCGCGTGTTGAGCGAAAACGCTCAGTGATTCATCAGTTTAACCAACTCGTTGAACGACATTATCGTGAGCAACTTTCGGTAACGCATTATGCAAGTGCCGTAGGGCTATCCAGTGTGCATTTAAATAATCTGTGCCATGAGTTTTATGGCTACAGCGCACTAAACGTATTGCATCAAAGGCTGTTGCTTGAAGCTCGACGCAGTTTGCTCTACACCAGCATGACAGTTAGTCAAATTTCTGATTATCTTGGTTTTAGTGACTCAACTTACTTTTCACGTTTTTTCCGCCGCCATATGGCAACTACGCCAAAGGATTTTCGTAATCATCCAATTCGGGATCTTTAAGCTAATTTCCTTTTTTAAAGTAATTTTTTATATTAAATTATTTTTTTCTTTTCCATCACTCTATTAGCTTGTTTTCTATTGAATATAATGAATTTAAAATGCTAATTTCCATTGGTATTGTTTTTTTGATTTTTATTTTTCATGTATATCTATTATCCTTATTTTTGTTATTGTTGATATATTGATCAAGGGAATGATATGAAAAATACCATCACCACAAGTAATGATTTAAGCCAAATAATGATTGTTGTGCCCTGTGCGTTAACGGTAGTAGGTATCATGCATCAACTCAAAACAGAGCCAGGAATTAAAGGTGTGATTAATATCATCAAACATATTGATGACGCTTATGATAAAGTTTTAAAAAAACCTTACTCCATGGTTATTTTAAATATCAGTAACACCTCAAAGCACCTAGCTGAGGAGATAAGGTTTATTAAGTGGTGCCGAAAGGAAAAGCCAAATATAACTATTGTTATTTACACTCACAATCATAAGGTTAGCATTCTAAAGTATCTTTCATCTCTTGGTATACGAGTAATAATATCTCAGTATGAGCTGCCCTCCATATTCATGGAACTGTTAATAGAATCGCTCTCTAGTAGCATCGCTCTATATAGCCCAATGATAAAAAAAATACTACAAGAGCAGATGTCTGGTGAGCTGACGGTATGCGAAACTCAGGTAATTGAGCAGCTATTTTTAGGCCATAACGTCACTCAAGTAGCTCACCATTTAGGGCGTGATGTCAGAACAGTAAGCGCGCATAAAAGACATGCAATGGAAAAATTGGGATTGCATTGTGATAAAGATCTCCATGTTTTTGGCTGTGAAATTACAGGGAAGTAATTATTTTATAAGGAGATTGATATGCCAGAAAACAAAGTACGCATCTTGCTGCGTAACCCATTTTGCCGTGCGGTAGTTATTAGTAAACGCCCTTTGATGAGAGAAGGTTTACAGATTGTTATGAGAGAAACAGTGGCAGAATCTTCACAGATTTTGTTGGCTAATTATTTTGATCTGACTTCAGAGATCCTGGATAAAGTTGATGTTGTTATGCTTGAACTGGATAGTTCTCAACAGGAGATCCTGGAACAATGTGACTATCTGAACTATCTAAAAAGTAAATCTCAGCATGTAAGATGGATATTTATTTTACCTCTGTATCTACGGAATATTGCGGTTGAGCGATTGCTAACAGCCAATACTTCGTTGCTGTCTTTACATGAACCGACGAGTAGTATTATTGAGCATATATTTAATAACACGGATGATATTGAAAGAATCAGCAAGTATCTTTTGCTGGGGCAAGCAGAGCAGGCATCTGTTAATGATATGGTAAAAATGAGTTTAACTTTTTCAGAATGCCGAGTTTTACGGCTAATTAGTAAAGGTTGGAAGTTGGTTCAAATTGCGACTCTCCTTGAAAAAAACTATAAAACCGTTAGTGCGCAAAAAAAAAGCGCTATGCGCCGATTGGAAATTAAAACAGATGCCGAAATGTATGCCTGGATATTCAGTGATCATGGAAAGCGGGAGTTAAATATTCCACCTTATAATCAGTGAGTATGAAAATAATAAGGTACGACTGAGGAGCTTAAATCCGTCCTCAGTCTCCTGATTATTGGCACACATCAACCCAATTTGCAGCGGTGAGTTCTGCTAAGCGAGCAGGGGAAATACGCACTGCACTATGAATGGCTCCGGCAGCAGGTAAAACCTCCTCGTACTGTTTAAGTGAAATATCGCAGTAAACTGTTAACGGATTTTCTAGTCCAAAAGGACACACTCCGCCCACGGGGTGGCCTGTCCAGGTAACAACCTCATCACTGCTAAGCATGCGGGCTTTGGCCCCAAAAACAGTTTTAAGTTTTTTATTATCCAGGCGTGTGTCACCTTTCGCGACAACCAGCACCACTCTATCCTTCACTTTCAACGACAATGTCTTAGCAATCTGCCCAGGCTCAACGTTATGGGCTACCGCAGCTAAAGCAACAGTTGCTGTGCTTTGATTCAATTCAATGATGTCGATATCGGGGGCGTTTTCGGCAAAGAATTGCCGGACGGATTGCAGGCTCATGCTTTTCTCCCATTTTGTTCAGCAAATAATTTGGCATAAGTATGTGCTATATGTAAACCAGTGAAACCGACCCTTATTGTGTCGAATGAAAGGGCGACATTGTGATGCGAAATACCTAAAGAAGTTAAAGTTTCAGTGATTTCTGGATCTTCTTCACATTCACTGCAACCGGTTTCAGTAACCGGTTGCAGTACGTCAATTAGCGATGAATACTGAAACGGTCACACACCTGTACCCAATAATAAGAGCAGCCTATGAAACCGATTTTTTTATGCTGTGCCACTGATGTCGAATTGAAAGCTGTATCTAAAAAGGTCCCGGTTTCGGGGACGAATTCTATGAATTACCGACTGTTGCGCGGCGATACTTTTCCCGCGGCTACATTCGCGTTGATAGCCTGACTGGAGTTCCGATATGTCTACGAATCACGCAGCTTTTAATTTGATTTTCCGTTTTGTAGAAAACTACGTTAGTCCCGTTGCGGGACGAATCTCTTCACAGCGCCATGTTATGGCGATTCGTGATGGGTTTATTTCCGCGATGCCATTTATGATTGTCGGTTCGTTCTTATTGGTCTTTGCCTATCCACCGTTCTCGCCAACCACCACCTGGGGGTTTGCACGTGCGTGGCTGGATATGGCGAAACAGTTTGAAGGGCAAATTCTGACGCCGTTTGATATGACGATGGGCATTATGTCTATCTACATTTGTGCGGCTATTGCCTATAACCTCGGTAAGCACTATGTGAAGTCGCACGGTCTGGACCCATTCATGTGTGCAATGCTTTCACTCATGGCTTTCTTGCTGGTGGCAGCACCAAAAACTAAAGGCACGATGCCGGTAGATAGCATGGGAGGGACAGGGATTTTCACTGCAATTCTGGTGGCGATTTACTGTGTCGAAATGATGCGTTTCCTGAAAGCGCATAATATCGGAATCAAACTCCCGGACCAGGTTCCACCGATGATCAAAAACTCCTTTGATCTTCTGATCCCCGTTCTGGTTGTGGTGCTAACGCTTTACCCGCTGAGCCTGTTCATTCAGTCTGAGTTTGGAATGTTGATTCCACAAGCCATTATGTCACTGTTTAAACCGCTGGTTTCTGCGGCGGACTCACTGCCTGCTATTTTGCTGGCGGTGCTGATTGGACATCTGCTTTGGTTTGCAGGAATTCACGGCGCGGCCATTATTTCTGGCATGCTGCAAATGTTCTGGCTGACCAACCTCGGTATGAACCAGAGCGCGTTGGCACAAGGTGCACCACTGCCACACATCTTTATGGAAGCGTTCTGGACGTTCTTTATCGTGATTGGTGGTTCGGGTGCAACCATGGGGCTGGTGATTTGCTATCTGCGTAGCAAATCAGCTCACCTGCGCTCAATTGGGCGACTAAGCGTGGTGCCAAGTTTCTTTAACATTAACGAACCGGTCATTTTCGGTACGCCAATTGTTATGAACCCAGTGTTCTTTATTCCGTTCCTGCTGGCTCCAATGGTTAACGCCGTGCTGGCGTGGGGCGCAATGAAGATGGATTTGATTGGCCGCGTGATTTCAGTTGTGCCGTGGACTGCTCCTGCACCAATTGGTGCGGCTTGGGCTCTGGGCTGGGATTTCCGCGCGGCGATTCTGGTTATTCTGCTGGCTGTGGTTTCCGCCATCATCTACTTCCCGTTCTTCAAAGTATACGAGAAGCAGTTGCTGGAACAAGAAGCGGAAGAAGCACAGAGATCATCTGGAGAAGAGAGCCAACAGGCTGCTTAATAGAAGAGCGATAAGTGAAATGAAACGGTGGGGAAACCCACCGTTTTACTTTAACGTACAGTCACCGCAACGTTGTACATCTGGCAGTTTATAGCGTTGGCAGCAGGTGCGACGTACCAGCAAACCTTCACGGAGAATGACGGTACGGTAGAGGGGATTATCCTGACCATCCTGCAGTTTTTTCTCAAAGAAACAGGCATGACGTAACTCGGCAATTGTCGATTCATCCAGCAACTCTCTGAGCTCGCCAAAAAACCAGTTCAGCAGATATCCCGTATTACTCCAGATAAGCTTTCCACTGATTTCACCACTTTTTTCCAGTGCATCAACGACGGGCATTAACCCTTTAATAAGCAGTTTTTCAAGGCGTTGGGTTAACGACATTGTCGTCGCCATCTTATCTTCCTGAACGTCTAGCCAGAAAGTAGCAGCTCTGCCTGTTTCATGAAACTCAACATGGATATGTTGCGGGTCGATATCCAGTGCTCGAGGTTGGGTAATCAATGCCATGACTAGCGGTGGAACCAACAAGCCAAGATACCATTGTGCCCATAGCGATTTTAGCGGCTTCCCTTCACGCACAAGCTGTGGCTGGTTCCGGTAAATGTGGTCACTGTAGCAGGCGAGAAGTGAAGTTAAGGCCGCAGGTTGTGCCCACTGGTGCAGAGCCAGGCTGGTGTGAGGCGCAGGTTCATTGAGTTTGATGATGTCGTTGAAGTATGGTCGATGCATAGCAAAATGCGCGCGTAACTCATCCGCGAGCGTCGGCTGCGAATGCGTAAATGGCGGTAGCCACGCAAAATCGTCGTTAAGCTGAGAAGATTGAAACGCCATCTACAAACAAGACCACTAATACAAATGATAATGATTGCCAATCCTATCTATAGATAGCGCCTTTAGCAAGGTTGTTTTGTGTTCAAGGCATTTAGCCGTTAAAAATGGGCGGGTTCTGTTTGTGAGTGAAGGAGAGTTTCGCTGACAAAGATGCTGTTACGGCCCTGTCGCTTGGCACGATAAAGTGCGCCGTCAGCTTTGCGCAATGCTTCTTCAATGTCATGCTGCTCAAGTGCTGCAAGGCCGATGCTTATAGTAAGATGGGTCGCCACGCTTTTATTAAACATGTGCTGAATATTTAAATCATAAACGCGTTGGCGAATGCGCTCTGCTGTTTGCAAGGCTTGTTCAGGATCGACATCAACCAGTAAAACCATAAACTCTTCACCGCCATAACGCGTGACGACATCACGTGAACGAACAGCGTCACGAATGGCCGCAGAGACATGCGTCAGAGCCTTATCGCCCATGTTATGGCCATAGTTATCGTTGTAGGATTTAAAATGGTCGATATCCAGCAGCAGTATGTAATGCTGGCCGCTGCCGACTGAGAGCAGAGTATCAAAACGGTTCTGGAACCCACGGCGATTATTCAAACCGGTAAGTGGATCTAACATACTCAGATCGTTAAGGGTTTCTTTTTCTTCAAGCAGCTTATTCATCAAACGACGCGTAAAGTTATCATGACGCTGATGAATGATATGTTGAATGGTTATCCCCACGCCTGGCAGAACAATTGAATACAACAGGCGCGGCCAGTTGGCACCCTGATCAAGCCAGAATATGATTAAGGTGGCAGGCAGACATGCGGCAATAAATGCTTGTATATTATTAATAAAAGATATTGCGCCAATAAATAATATTGCCAACAAGGCAATAATTAAAAAAGAAACGTCTTTATTCGGCATTACAGAGACTTTTATATAGATATGCCCCGCCCAGAGTAAGCCAATTATTAACGAAATGAAGTTAATGTTAATTAGTTTCTTTTTATTTACCAGCTGCCAGAGCAGACAGGACAGGCTTACCACCAGCACCAGAACAATGGGTACTGTAATATGTTGCGTATTAGTTGCTGGGGATATCATGCTAAATCCCGCAGAAAACGCATTCAATAATAAAAATAAACGCAAAGAGAGTTGATGTTTCCCTTTGAGTAAAGTGGACCAATTTGTTGCTGTCATATCAAAAATAGTTCTTTCGACTCATGTCGACATCATGCTGTGAATGAAGTAGGAAAATATATCCGGAAAGTGATTACTTCATGTAGGCAATAGGTGTTAATCAGAGATTTAACATTATGGGCCAATCTATCACCTTACTGAATATATGTCATCTGATGATGCGGAAAGCTTAACATTTCTCATGTAAAACTGACGATACGCTATCGCTGACAAACGAGAAATAATATCATATGATATTGGTTATCATTACCAATTGATGAGATAGCGATGATGTTACAACGTCAGTTAGAAAGTGCATGGGGTGTGTTGGTACCGGCAGGCATCGTCGTTGCTTTACTGTATCTAGATCTTTCTTTTAGTCAGTGGCGCGTCTTGATTGTGTTGGGATTATTGGTGACCACAGCCATGCTGTACCATAAACGGTTACGTCATTTTGTGCTGCTACCGTCATGCGTTGCATTTGCCAGTGGGCTTGCTTTAGTGATGATGAATATGGGAACGATGAAATAGTGAGATAAAATCGAGGGATAAAAGAGTACTGCTGAGAAGTTGATAAGAATTGGTGCGAAGAGAGGGACTTGAACCCTCACGCCCGTTAGAGCACTAACACCTGAAGCTAGCGCGTCTACCAATTCCGCCACCTTCGCAAATCAAGTCTTATCTAAGATATCGCCTTCGCATTGGTGCGAAGAGAGGGACTTGAACCCTCACGTCCGTAAGAACACTAACACCTGAAGCTAGCGCGTCTACCAATTCCGCCACCTTCGCGCAGTGCGAACGATATCTTGTGTGGTTAATGGTGCGAAGAGAGGGACTTGAACCCTCACGTCCGTAAGAACACTAACACCTGAAGCTAGCGCGTCTACCAATTCCGCCACCTTCGCATACCCACAACACCGAAGTATTGTAACCACGGAGGCGCATTCTAGATGTTTTCTGCGCGTCGTCAACAGTTAATTTGGTGCCGCTTTTCTAATCGCTGGAAAAAGCGGCACTGCGTGTGTTAGCGCTTCTTCTTTGCCCCACGCACAACCACTGAGCGGTAAACTTTGAAACGGCCCGTCTGCGCGATCACTTCATGATTACCAAACGTTTCATCCAGCACGTCCGGATAGGCGAGGAAGGCGTTCGCGACAATACGTAATTCACCGCCAACACTCAGGTGACGAATTGCGCCACGAATCAACTGGTGCGCAGCATCAAGGCTGGTTTGCAGGCCATCGTGGAACGGTGGGTTGGAGATAATCATGTCAAAACGACCATTCACTTCGGAATAGACGTTGCTGGCGATAACTTCGCCTTCAATTCCGTTGGCAGCAAGTGTTGCGCGGCTGGCAGCAACTGCCGGTGCGGAAACATCACTTAATGTCAGACGAACTTTTGGAGAATGCTTAGCAAGTGAAACAGCTAACACGCCAGCGCCACAACCCACGTCCAGCACTTTGCCTTTGGTGTGCGCAGTCAGCGTGGAAAGCAGCAATTTACTGCCGGTATCCAGGCCATCACGGCTAAATACGCCAGGCAGGGTTTTGACGGTCAGGCTTTCGTGTTGGTACTCATCCCACCAGGAATTTTCATCAAACTGCGGCTGTGTTTCCAGACGACCGTGATAGAAGCCACAACGGCGTGCGCTATCGATTTTGTTGAGTGGGCAAAATTCAGCGAGCATCTGCTCAGCACTCCGCACTCCGCTACGGTTTTCACCGACAACAAAAATATCGCTGCCAATGGGCATCAACGACAAAATATTCATCAGCTGGAACTGAGCTTCTGGCTTATTTTTCGGCCAGTAGTAAACCAGGGTATTGCAGTCGCCAATGCTGCTGGCGTCAGCCACCAGGCCGTATTGTGCATCTTCGCCCATCTGAGCGCTCAATACCTGCCAGTGGTGAAATTGTTGGGTATGAACGCGACTTGCTGCCGTTTCGAAACGGGCTGGCAGATCGTCTTGTAAGTCACCGGCAAACAGCACGCGGCTTTCGGTAAAATCATCGCTATGGCGCAGTAGCACTTCACTTGCCGGGGTTAACGCAGTCATCAAATTACTCCTGGGAAATCAGAACCGGGATTATACACTTCTTACTCGAAGTTGCAGCGGCGTTCACTGCACTCATTCACCTGAATCACTTACTCAAGTAAGCTCATCGGGATGACTTCGTTTGTTGCCTTGCTGCCACTCCGATTAATTCGTGTAATAGAGCTTTAATGGCGCATATTCGATGAATTTGCTATATTTGCGCCCCAATTGGCACTCTCTACCTGGTTTCGCTATGCCTCATATACCTTTGCGACGAGACTGGTTGTTACAACAACTGGGCATTACCCAGTGGGAGTTGCGGCGCCCGGCTGCGTTGCAGGGCGAAATTGCAGTCTCACTGCATGAAAACGTCAGGCTACTGATGGTCGCCGAAGCGCTTCCTGCTTTAAACGATCCGTTAGTTAACGATGTTTTGCGTAGCCTGAATTTGGATGCACAGCAGGTCATGCAACTGACACCAGAACGGGCCGCGATGCTGCCAGGTGATAGCCGCTGTAATAGCTGGCGATTGGGCGTGAGTGAACCTCTTCCCATACCAGGCGCGCAATTAGCGACCCCCGAATTAAACGAGCTTTATCAAAATGGCGCCGCTCGACAGGCGTTGTGGCAGCAAATTTGTGAACATGAAAACGATTTCTTCCCTCACCACAAGTGACTTGAGCGCGGCTTACGCCATCGAACAGCGCAGCCATGCTTTCCCATGGAGTGAAAAAACCTTCGCCAGTAATGAAGGTGAGCGCTATCTCAATTTGCGTCTCGACGTAGACGGCAAAATGGCGGCGTTTGCGGTGACGCAAGTCGTGTTGGATGAGGCGACACTGTTTAATATTGCGGTCGATCCCGATTTTCAACGTCAGGGATTAGGTCGCCAGTTGCTGGAGCATTTGATCAGCGAACTGGAAAAGCGCGATGTGTTTACCCTGTGGCTTGAAGTGCGCGCGTCGAACACAGCTGCGATAGCACTTTATGAAAGCCTGGGTTTTAACGAGGCGACGATTCGTCGTAACTATTACCCGGCTAAAGAGGGTCGCGAAGATGCCATCATCATGGCATTACCGTTAGGCTAATTTGAAAAAGGTGTGTTGATGAACTGGGACTGGATTTTATTTGATGCTGACGAAACGTTATTTACCTTTGACGCGTTCGGCGGTTTGCAGCGGATGTTTCTCGATTATAGCGTGACCTTTACCGCTGAAGACTTCCAGGATTACCAGGCAATTAACAAGCCTTTATGGGTCGATTACCAGAACGGTGCCATTAGCGCTCTTCAGTTACAGCATCAGCGTTTTGAGGGCTGGTCCGAAAGGTTATCAGTTCCTGCGGGTGACTTAAACGCTGCATTCCTCAACGCCATGGCCGAAATTTGTGTGCCGTTGCCAGGGGCTGTTTCGCTGCTTAATGCGTTAAAAGATAAAGTAAAAATCGGTATTATCACCAACGGTTTTACCGCATTGCAGCAAATTCGCCTGGAGCGCACCGGTCTGCGTGATTATTTCGATTTGCTGGTGATTTCTGAACAGGTCGGTGTCGCGAAACCCGATCGTAAGATTTTTGATTACACCTTTGAGCAAATGGGCCAGCCGCCGCGCGACCGAGTATTGATGGTTGGCGACACTGCGGAATCAGATATTTTAGGCGGCATGAACGCAGGAATTGCCACCTGCTGGCTCAATGCCCATGGACGAAGCTTACCTGAAGGCATCATGCCGACCTGGGAAGTGACCACATTAAGTGAACTGGAGCAATTGTTGTGTAATTAATGACTGCTTACAGCCGATTGTTAAACCTGACCTGATGGGTAGAATAGCCGTCAGGTAACGTTCATTTGCCGCGCAGTGATGTCTGTGCGCAATTCACAGAAGATTTCATTATGACTTTGTCTCCTTTTTTGCAAGAAGTGGGGAAACGCCGCACTTTTGCGATCATTTCTCACCCCGATGCCGGTAAAACGACTATCACTGAAAAAGTGTTGCTGTTCGGACAGGCAATTCAGACTGCCGGTACTGTAAAAGGCCGTGGTTCCAGCCAGCATGCTAAATCTGACTGGATGGAAATGGAAAAGCAGCGTGGTATCTCGATTACCACCTCTGTCATGCAATTCCCGTATCACGACTGCCTGGTTAACTTGCTCGACACCCCAGGGCATGAAGACTTCTCCGAAGATACTTATCGTACTCTGACCGCAGTTGACTGCTGTTTGATGGTTATCGATGCCGCGAAAGGTGTAGAAGATCGTACCCGTAAGTTGATGGAAGTTACCCGTCTGCGTGATACGCCAATTCTCACCTTCATGAACAAACTGGACCGCGATATCCGCGACCCAATGGAAGTGATGGATGAAGTTGAACGTGAGCTGAAAATCGCCTGTTCACCAATCACCTGGCCAATCGGTTGTGGCAAGTTGTTCAAAGGTGTTTATCACCTTTATAAAGACGAAACTTACCTCTACCAGACTGGTAAAGGTCACACCATTCAGGAAGTGCGCATTGTTAAAGGGCTAGATAACCCAGAGCTGGATGCTGCTGTTGGTGAAGACCTGGCTGCACAATTGCGTGATGAGCTGGAACTGGTTCAAGGCGCTTCCCACGAATTTGATCGTGAGCTGTTCCTTGAAGGTGAGCTGACCCCTGTCTTCTTCGGTACTGCATTGGGCAACTTTGGTGTTGACCACATGCTCGATGGCTTGGTTGATTGGGCACCTGCTCCAATGCCGCGCAAAACTGATACTCGTGAAGTAAAAGCAGCAGAAGATAAATTCACCGGCTTCGTATTTAAGATTCAGGCCAATATGGACCCGAAACACCGTGACCGCGTTGCCTTTATGCGTGTGGTTTCCGGTAAGTATGAAAAAGGCATGAAACTGCGCCAGGTTCGTACCGGTAAAGATGTGGTGATTTCTGATGCGTTAACCTTTATGGCGGGCGACCGTTCGCACGTTGAAGAAGCGTATCCAGGCGATATTATCGGCCTGCACAACCACGGCACCATTCAGATTGGTGATACCTTCACTCAAGGCGAAATGATGAAGTTCACCGGTATTCCGAACTTCGCACCGGAACTGTTCCGTCGTATTCGTCTGCGTGATCCGTTGAAACAGAAACAGTTGCTGAAAGGTTTGGTACAGCTTTCTGAAGAGGGCGCGGTACAGGTATTCCGTCCAATCGCGAACAATGATCTGATTGTTGGCGCGGTCGGTGTGCTGCAGTTCGACGTGGTTGTGGCGCGTCTGAAAAGTGAATACAACGTTGAAGCGATTTACGAGTCGGTCAACGTCTCAACGGCGCGTTGGGTAGAAAGCACAGACGTTAAGAAGTTTGAAGAATTCAAACGGAAAAACGAAATGCAGTTGGCGCTTGATGGTGGTGATAACCTGGCTTATATCGCTCCAACAATGGTCAACCTGAACCTGACACAAGACCGTTACCCAGAAGTCACGTTCCGTAAAACCCGCGAGCATTAATCGTCTCTCAGGGCGCGGCAGCCGTCGCGTCCTGCTACTTTTCCCGTCTTATTAATCCCTTACGGATTGTTCTTAATTTCCCGCATTTCCCTCATGTTCACCCACTTTCGCCATGCAATTCCGTGATTGTTGTCTATATTTAACAAACCAGTGACAAATTGGTTGGTTGAAAATGCCACGTAAATGAAGATTTCTGGCGGGTTCATTCGTACTCATTTTTCCTGGCGCTATTAAAAACTGATCGCGAAATTTTTAGGCCGTACCACTTGGCCTGATGTTTAAGGAAAGCCGGTACCTGAAGGCTTGTGCTCAAATAGTGAGCAAAACTATAGGAATTAATCGATGACTATGACTACGACTAAGATTTCTAAAACTCTGTTAGCTGTTGTTCTTGGCTCTGTGCTGGCAAGCGGTAGCGCTTTAGCAGAAGACAAGATGCTTAACAAAACCGAATCGACAGCGGACACAGCAGGCGAAAAAATTGATAGCTCCGTAAAAGACGTCGGTAATTTCATGGATGACAGCAGTATCACGGCGAAAGTGAAAGCCGCCCTGGTCGATCATGACAATATCAAGAGTACCGATATCTCCGTGAAAACCGACAAGAAAGTGGTAACGCTCAGTGGCTTTGTTGAAAGCCAGGCGCAGGCCGAACAGGCCGTAACTGTCGCAAAAGGCGTGGAAGGGGTTTCTTCCGTGAGCGACAAACTTCATGTGCGTAACGGGTCTGATAAATCTGTCAGCGGTTATGCAGGCGATACTGCGACCACTAGCGAAATTAAAGCTAAGCTTTTAGCTGATGACATCGTCCCTTCACGTCACGTGAAAGTGGAAACCACTGAAGGTGTTGTACAGCTATCCGGTACCGTGGAATCGAATGCACAGTCTGCTCGAGCCGAAAGTATCGCTAAAGCAGTTGATGGCGTGAAAAGCGTCAAAAACGACCTGAAAGTGAAGTAACAGGGCATATAGAAACTTTCTCCTTCGGTGTAATGCCGGGGGAGTAGGTCAGCAACATCGTTACTCAATATCGCCAATGAGTGTGTATCTGGCACTCATCCAGAAGCGATTCGGGTTCATTATGGTTAAGGAGAAGCTTATGTTTCGTTGGGGCATTATTTTTCTGGTCATTGCGTTGATTGCAGCAGCACTGGGTTTTGGTACTCTCGCGGGTACTGCGGCAGGTGCAGCAAAAATTGTCTTCGTGGTAGGTATTATTCTGTTCTTGGTTAGCCTGTTTATGGGTCGAAAACGCCCATAGCAATATTTACGTGCTATAACATTTAGAGACAGACCAGAGAGCCAGTCTATTTAGACTGGCTCTCGCGTTTTTAAGCGACTAACAAATAACCAATATCTAATAATAAATATCCTTTAGATTAAGGAAAGCAGTGTGGGACAAAGAATACCCGTAACGCTCGGCAATATTTCGCCGCTTGCGCTTCCAAAGTTTCGTCCCGGAAAACTCGCCATTGTTTGTGAAGGTGGCGGGCAGCGTGGGATATTCACAGCCGGCGTGCTGGACGAATTTATGCGCGCTAATTTCAACCCTTTTGACCTCTTCTTAGGCACTTCTGCCGGTGCGCAAAACCTTTCAGCTTATGTTTGTCACCAGCCGGGTTATGCCAGAAGAGTGATCACTCGTTTTACGACAACTCGCGAATTTTTTGATCCTCTGCGCTTTGTGCGTGGCGGGCATCTCATCGATCTCGATTGGCTTGTGGAATCCACCTCAGCAAAAATTCCGCTCTCGATGGGCACTGCAGAAAAAATGTTTGAGTCTGGTAAAGCGTTCTATATGTGCGCTTGTCGCAGCGATGACTACACGCCGGGATATTTTTCCCCGGACAGCGGCACATGGCTGAATCTTCTGAAAGCCTCAAGCGCGATTCCAGGCTTTTACCGTAGCGGGGTGGAGATTGACGGCATCGGTTATCAGGATGGGGGAATAAGCGATGCGGTACCGGTGAGAGAAGCTGTGCGCCTGGGGGCCGATACTTTGGTCGTAATTCGCACCGTCCCTTCGCAAATGTATTACACACCTGAATGGTTTAAACGTATGGAGCGTTGGCTTGGCGACAGCAGCCTGCAGCCCTTATTAAACCTGGTACATCACCATGAAGCCAGCTATCGCGAGATTCAGAACTTCATTGAAAAGCCGCCAGGTAAACTGCGTATCTTCGAGATTTACCCACCGAAACCATTGATGAGCTCTGCATTGGGCAGCCGATTACCCGCACTAAATACCGACTATAAAACTGGACGTTTATGCGGACGTTACTTCCTCGCAACCATCGGGAAATTACTCTCGGATAAGCCGCCAATAAAACGCCACCTTCCGCGTATTGTCGTTCCGGGGCCGGTGGTCGTTCCGCAAGCCGTGATCACTGAGCCATTGTCTAAAGCGGTGATTGAAACACCAGAAGCTAACGACTCCACTTTCAATAACGAAGATACGGCGTGACGATGACGTTTTACGATACCCATTGTCACTTCGACTTTCCGCCGTTTAGCGATGATGAAGCCAACAGCATTGCCCTCGCGGCGCAAGCGGGCGTAACAAAAATCATTGTTCCGGCAATCGAAGCTGACCGGTTTAACACGGTGCTGGCGCTGGCAGACAATTACCCGGCGCTATATGCCGCAGTCGGTTTGCATCCAATAGTGATTCACAAGCATCAGGATGCGTCTTTAGCGCTGCTTGAGCATTACCTAAAACAGCGGCCGGAAAAATTAGTGGCTATCGGTGAGATAGGACTCGATCTTTATATGGAAAATCCGCTTTTTGATAAACAAGAAGCGATGCTGGATGCGCAGCTAAAACTGGCAAAACGTTATGACTTACCTGTCATTCTCCATTCACGTCGCACGCACGACAAACTTGCCGCGCATTTGAAGCGTCATAATTTACCGCGCACTGGTGTGGTACATGGTTTTTCGGGGAGCCTGCAACAGGCCGAGCGTTTTGTGGCGATGGGTTACAAAATTGGTGTGGGTGGCACGATTACTTACCCACGTGCTAGCAAAACGCGAGATGTTATGGCGCGCTTACCCCTTAGCGCGCTGGTTCTGGAAACAGATGCACCTGATATGCCGCTTAACGGCTGGCAGGGGCAGCCGAATCGCCCGGAACGCATTGTTAATGTTTTTCAGACACTTTCTATACTGCGTTCAGAATCTCCCGAAGTTATCGCGAATGCGATCATTAATAACTGCAATGAATTATTTGCAATGAAATAGTAAGTAACAAAATGTGACTTAGATCACTTAATAAGACAAACGTTTCCGTGAATGTCTATAAATACGTGATTGCCATTCCATTTACTGGCCTCCCTGCCGTTATAATCCCGCCTCACTAAGGTTTTTTAGCTCGCTTTCCTTTTTCATTCAATACACAGGGATTCTGTATGCAACTACTCATGGGATTGATCGGCATGATCGTTCTGCTGCTGATCGCCGTTCTACTTTCCAGTAATCGCAAAGCAATTAATCTGCGTACTGTTTTAGGTGCATGGATTATTCAGGTCGGTATCGGGGCGCTAATCCTGTATGTTCCGGTCGGTCGCCAGGTTCTGCTCGCTATGTCCGAAGGGGTCGCTAACGTAATTGGTTACGGTAACGCCGGTATTTCCTTCCTGTTCGGTGGCTTAGTTTCAGACAAAATGTTCGAAGTCTTTGGCGGCGGCGGATTTATTTTCGCACTGCGTGTTCTGCCAATTATTGTCTTCTTCTCCTCACTGATTGCTGTGCTGTACTACCTTGGCATTATGCAGTTTGTTATTCGTATTCTCGGCGGTGGTCTGCGTAAGATTCTGAAGACTTCCCGTACAGAATCTCTGTCTGCAACAGCAAATATCTTTGTTGGTCAGACTGAAGCTCCGCTGGTTGTTCGTCCTTATATCGCCACTATGACGCGCTCAGAACTGTTCGCTGTAATGTGTGGTGGTTTGGCTTCTGTTGCAGGTTCAGTACTGGCAGGTTACGCGCAAATGGGCGTGCCACTAGAGTACCTGATTGCCGCTTCATTTATGGCAGCCCCTGGCGGGTTACTGTTCGCCAAAATTATCCTGCCTGAAACCGAAACGCCAAACGACTCACCTGAACTGGACTCTTTGAAAAATGATCCAGACCGCCCGGCAAACGTGCTGGATGCTGCGGCATCAGGTGCAGCTTCTGGTATGCAACTGGCTCTGAACGTGGGCGCAATGCTGCTGGCGTTTGTTGCTTTAATTGCACTGCTTAACGGTATGCTTTCTGGCATTGGTGGTTGGTTCAACTATCCGCAACTGTCTATGGAACTGATTCTCGGCTGGGTGTTCTCACCGCTGGCATGGGTTATCGGTGTACCGTGGAGTGAAGCTAACGTTGCTGGTTCCTTCATCGGCCAGAAGTTAATCATCAACGAATTTGTGGCGTACCTGAACTTCGGGGAATACCTGAAAGATGACGCGACTGTAGCGGCAGCAGGTCTGCAAGTTCTGTCAGATCACACCAAAGCAATTATCTCCTTCGCTCTGTGTGGTTTTGCTAACCTTTCTTCTATCGCTATCCTGATTGGTGGACTTGGAAGCATGGCTCCAAACCGTCGTCATGATATTGCACAGTTAGGTCTTAAGGCTGTAGCAGCAGGTACATTGTCAAACCTGATGAGTGCCACAATTGCCGGGGTCTTCCTGTCATTATAAAAAAGAGATGTTAAAATTATAACATCTCTATGAAATCAATGGCTGGCGCTTGCGCCGGCCATTTTTTATATCTGGCGATGACTTTTCCGTTATCACTCGTTGTTAAATCACATATACTGTACAAATTATGTAATTTCATCGTGGCTTTTGTGAAGCTATCCGCAAAACCATCAGGGTTGTGAATGTTATAATTATAACATCGCAACTGATTCTATATCTTTTGTTGGAGAATGTTATGACCGATTTAACTGCAAGCAGCCTGCGCGCCCTGAAACTGATGGATCTGACCACTCTGAATGACGATGACACTAATGAAAAAGTGATCGCACTTTGTCATCAGGCAAAAACGTCAGTGGGCAACACCGCAGCTATTTGTATCTACCCGCGCTTCATTCCAATCGCGCGTAAAACTCTGAATGCTCAGGGCACACCTGATATTCGCATCGCGACGGTGACCAACTTCCCACACGGCAACGATGATATCGAAATCGCGCTGGCTGAAACTCGTGCTGCTATCGCTTATGGCGCAGACGAAGTTGATGTGGTTTTCCCATACCGTGCGCTGATCGCCGGTAACGAACAAGTTGGTTTCGAACTGGTGAAAGCCTGTAAAGAAGCCTGTGCTGCGGCTAACGTTTTGCTGAAAGTCATCATCGAAACTGGTGAGCTGAAAGAAGAAGCGCTGATTCGTAAAGCTTCTGAAATCTCTATCAAAGCAGGCGCTGATTTCATCAAAACCTCTACTGGTAAAGTGCCAGTCAACGCAACACCTGAAAGCGCACGCATCATGATGGAAGTTATTCGTGATATGGGCGTTGAAAAAACTGTTGGTTTCAAACCAGCTGGTGGCGTGCGTACTGCTGAAGATGCAGCGCTGTTCCTGTCTATCGCTGATGACCTGTTTGGTGCTGACTGGGCTGATTCGCGTCACTACCGCTTTGGTGCTTCCAGCCTGCTCGCGAGCTTGTTAAAAGCGCTGGGTCATGGCGACGGTAAAAGCGCAAGCGCTTACTAATCTCTTCCTTTGCGGCGGGCTCCCCGCCGCATTTCACCTGATGCACTCAGGGGGTTACCTTGTTCCTCGCTCAAGAAATTATTCGTAAAAAACGTGATGGCCATGCTCTAAGTGATGAGGAGATTCGTTTCTTCATTAATGGTATTCGAGATAACACCATCTCCGAAGGGCAGATTGCCGCACTGGCAATGACCATTTTCTTCCACGACATGACTATGCCTGAACGCGTATCACTGACCATGGCGATGCGAGATTCAGGAACCGTGTTGGACTGGAAGAGCCTTAACCTGAACGGCCCAATCGTTGATAAACACTCAACGGGCGGCGTGGGTGATGTGACGTCCTTGATGCTCGGCCCAATGGTGGCGGCATGCGGTGGTTATATCCCAATGATCTCTGGCCGAGGTTTAGGCCACACTGGTGGTACGCTCGATAAACTTGAAGCGATCCCAGGCTTTGATATTTTCCCGGACGATAACCGTTTCCGCGACATCATCAAAAATGTCGGCGTGGCGATTATCGGCCAGACAAACTCGCTTGCTCCGGCTGATAAACGTTTTTACGCCACGCGTGACATTACCGCGACCGTAGATTCCATTCCGCTGATCACCGCGTCGATTCTTGCGAAGAAACTGGCAGAAGGCCTGGATGCGCTAGTGATGGATGTGAAAGTGGGCAGTGGCGCATTTATGCCAACTTACGAGCTTTCCGAATTGCTTGCTGAAGCGATTGTTGGCGTGGCAAATGGCGCGGGCGTTAAAACCACGGCATTGCTGACCGACATGAACCAGGTACTAGCATCCAGCGCGGGTAATGCTGTTGAAGTGCGTGAGGCCGTGCAGTTCCTGACTGGCGAATACGTGAATCCACGTCTGCATGAAGTGACCATGGCGCTGTGCGTGGAAATGTTACTTTCCGGCAACCTTGCGAAAGACGACGCCGAAGCGCGTGCCAAACTGCAAGCTGTGCTGGATAACGGTAAAGCGGCAGAAGTATTTGGTCGTATGGTTGCAGCTCAAAAAGGGCCGGCAGACTTTGTCGAAAATTACGCGAAATACCTGCCAACCGCGGTTCTGAGCAAACCTGTATTCGCAGACCGTGCTGGTTTCGTAAATCAGATGGACACTCGTGCATTAGGTATGGCGGTCGTTTCCATGGGCGGTGGTCGTCGTCAGGCTTCTGATTCTCTGGACTACAGTGTTGGCTTTACCGACATGGCTCGTCTGGGCGAGAGTGTAGATACCTCACGTCCACTGGCAGTGATTCATGCAGCAAGTGAAGCTCAATGGCAGGAAGCGGCACGTGCTGTTAAAGCGGCAATTAAAGTTAACGAGACCGCACCGGCACAAACGCCAGATGTGTATCGCCGTATTAGCTAATTGCTGGCATACTGATCTGATCACTTTTTGAAACGCCTCCGGGCGTTTCAGGCGCAACGACGCAGGAGAAATTATGAAACGTGCATTTATTATGGTGCTGGACTCTTTCGGTATCGGCGCAACAGAAGATGCAGCAAAATTTGGCGATGTTGGCTCTGATACTTTCGGGCACATCGCAGAAGCTTGTGCCAAAGGCGAAGCAGACAAAGGCCGTAAAGGGCCACTGAATTTGCCAAACCTGACCCGCCTGGGTCTGGTGAAAGCCGCCGAAGGCTCTACCGGCAAAATCCCAGCAGGTATGGACGGTAATGCAGAAGTTATCGGTGCATATGGCTGGGCGCATGAACTGTCATCAGGTAAAGACACGCCGTCTGGCCACTGGGAAATCGCCGGTGTTCCTGTGTTATTTGACTGGGGTTACTTCTCTGATACGCAAAACAGCTTCCCGCAAGAATTGCTGGATAAACTGGTTGAGCGTGCAAACCTGCCAGGTTACCTCGGTAATTGCCACTCATCCGGTACTGTGATTCTCGATGAGTTGGGCGAAGAGCATATGAAAACCGGCAAGCCGATTTTCTATACCTCTGCTGACTCCGTGTTCCAGATTGCTTGCCATGAAGAAACTTACGGCCTCGATAAACTTTATGAGCTGTGCGAAATCGCACGTGAAGAGTTGACCGAAGGTGGCTACAACATTGGCCGTGTTATCGCGCGTCCGTTTATCGGCGATAAAGCCGGTAACTTCCAGCGTACTGGTAACCGCCATGACCTGGCTGTTGAACCGCCAGCACCAACCGTGTTGAAAAAACTGGTTGATGAGAAAAATGGTCAGGTTGTTTCCGTGGGTAAAATTGCGGATATCTATGCTGAAGTCGGTATCACCAAAAAAGTGAAAGCAACCGGTCTGGATGCACTGTTTGACGCCACCATCAAAGAGATGAAAGAAGCGGGCGACGACACTATCGTGTTCACCAACTTCGTTGATTTCGACTCATCTTACGGCCACCGCCGTGATGTAGCGGGTTACGCTGCAGCTCTGGAACTGTTTGACCGCCGTCTGCCAGAACTGATGGAACTGCTGAAAGAGGACGATATTTTAATCCTCACCGCTGACCACGGTTGTGACCCAACCTGGCAAGGCACTGACCATACTCGCGAACACATTCCGGTGCTGGTTTACGGCCCGAAAGTGAAAGCCGGTTCTTTAGGTCACCGTGAAACCTTCGCCGATATCGGTCAGACGGTTGCTAGCTATTTCGGTACGTCTCCGATGGATTACGGTAAGAACATGCTGTAATACCCGTCATTCTTTGAGCCGCAGGGGTGTTGGCTGAAAAAGCTCACCTGCGACTCGAATTATTTAGGGTATATGGATTACAGATTTGGGTGAGATGTTTTATCCGCCCAGACGTTTACCTCTTAAAACAAGGATATAAATATGGCAACGCCACATATTAATGCTGAAATGGGTGATTTCGCAGACGTCGTTTTGATGCCTGGCGACCCGTTGCGTGCAAAACACATCGCAGAAACTTTCCTCGAAGATGTTCGTGAAGTGAACAACGTGCGTGGCATGTTGGGCTTCACCGGTACTTATAAAGGCCGCAAAATCTCTGTAATGGGTCACGGTATGGGTATTCCGTCTTGCTCCATCTACACCAAAGAACTGATCACCGATTTCGGCGTGAAGAAAATCATTCGTGTGGGTTCTTGCGGCGCGGTTCGTGCTGATGTGAAACTGCGTGATGTGGTTATCGGCATGGGCGCTTGTACCGACTCTAAAGTTAACCGTCTGCGTTTTAAAGACCACGATTTCGCAGCTATCGCTGACTTCGATATGGTTCGCAATGCCGTTGATGCGGCTAAAGCGCTGGGCGTAGACGCTCGCGTAGGCAACATCTTCTCCGCGGACCTGTTCTACACGCCAGACCCAACCATGTTTGACGTAATGGAAAAATACGGCATCCTGGGTGTGGAAATGGAAGCTGCAGGTATCTACGGCGTGGCAGCAGAGTTCGGTGCTAAGGCACTGACTATCTGTACTGTATCTGACCATATCCGTACTCACGAGCAGACGACTGCGGAAGAGCGCCAAACTACCTTTAACGACATGATCAAGATTGCTCTTGAGTCTGTGTTACTGGGCGACAAAGAGTAAGATTCAAAAGGGTGCTTCGGCACCCTTTATTGTTCATAGTATCTATTCACTCAAACCCCTTCATTCTCTTCGGGTTCTTTACCTTTCAAATATATAGCGCTATAAATCAATTCAAGTATCTATTCACGAATCTATTCTCATGAGTGCTCTGACTGATTTATTACTACACGGGCCACAAACTGCAAACTCATTGCGGCAGCGTTTGGGTGTCAGCCAGGCGACGTTTTCACGTCTGGTAAATACTGAAAGTGATGTAATCAAAGCGGGGGCGGCCAGAGCGACTCAATATGCCCTGATCAGACCTGTGCGTCAGATTCGGCAGTTTCCATTGTGGCAAATAGATGATGTGGGGCAGGCCTGGCGTTTTGGTGACTTGTACCCCATCTGGCCGCAGGGAAGCTGTTTGGTGATATTGAATAATGGCACTGCACAATGGTTTAACGGCATCCCCTGGTATTTAACCGATCTACGTCCTCAGGGATTTTTGGGGCGGGCGTGGGGGCGACGCTTAGCGCGGCAAACAGGCTTACCGGAAGATATTCGCTTATGGCAGGAAGAAGATGTTCTGTTGGCATTGTCACAGCAGGTATCGGAAAACCTCGGCGGTAGGCTGGTGGGCGAGGGCAGTTACCGCAACTGGTTCGAAACGCCATTGCCTCAGCCCATTCAGATTGCCGAAAAACTATCTGTTTATCGTGAAATGGCGAACAGTGCTCTGGCAGGCGACATTGTTGGGTCATCGGCAGGTGGTGAGCAGCCAAAGTTTACCTGCTATACGCAAACCGCAACGGGTCCAGTTCATGTCATCGTTAAATTTACCCCAGCTGTTCACAATGAAAACAGCCAGCGCTGGGCTGACTTACTTCATGCAGAGGAACTGGCTGTCAAGATCCTTAATCAGGCCCAAATTCCGGCATCAATAGCAAAAACATATACCCATAGTGAGCAGCAAACTTTCCTTGAGGTGGTTCGCTTTGATTGTTTTGGAGCGCAGGGCCGTAAGGGCATTGTCTCTCTGGAAGCGGTGCAAAGTGAATTTGCCAGTGGTTCTCAGCCATGGCCGACGGTTATTGCCGAATTGTTGGCTCAGAAGAGAGTTGAACCTGCGACGCTACGTTTAACGCAGCGAATTTGGGCGTTTGGTCGATTGATCGCTAACAGTGATATGCATGCAGGGAATCTATCATTCTTTCTCTCCGATATGCCGCTGACCCTTGCGCCGGTTTACGACATGCTGCCGATGGCCTTTGCCCCAAACAGTGCCGGAAGTATGCGCAGAGAAGCGGTAAAACTGCAGATTGACCCCATCTTGCCGAGAGAGATCTGGCTGGAAATGCTGATATTTGCACGGCAATTCTGGCTTGAGGCAAGCCAGAACCAAGAAATTAGCCCGGCGTTTCGCGAGCTATGCAGGGGGATGGCATTACAACTTGATACCGTTGAGGCAAGCATTAAACGGCTCGCTTAGCGCACCGTCTGAGCAATCCACGTGCTCAACTCGCGTAATTCCGTTTCTTGTTCCGGAAAATCGGCAACCAACGTTTCACACTGCTGTTGCAACATATCGCTACGATACAAACAACCCTGCAAGCGCGCCGCCAGAGCTTCCAGCGGGGCCGGATTCAGGCTATCAGTGAAGATTTGCGTGCGCGTGATATGCCCTTTCTCAACGTCGAAATGCAGCTCAACACCGCCCCAGGTAAAACGCTGATCCAACAAATGGCTGAATGCAGGTGCCTGGCCGAAATTCCATTCCCAGCTGCTTTGCCGGGCAAAGATTTCCGTAAACCCAGGGAGGTCGGGCAGGGCATCAGGCGAGATATGTTCTGCTTCAACGCGCTCGCCGTAATAAGCAAAGAATGATTCGCGCACGGCATCGCAAATTTGCGCATGAGTCAGGCCCGGATGGATCTCGCCAAGATTGGTAACGCGGCCGCGTACTGAGGTAATACCTTTGGCCTGGAGTTTTTTCTCATCTGGATTCAGGTAGTTAGCCAGGCGGCTTAAATCTGCGTTGAGCAACAGCGTGCCATGGTGGAAGCCGCGATCCATGGTTTCTTTATACGCGGACCCTGAAACTTTGCGTGGCCCTTCAGCAGTGGCAACTTCCAGATCGTTGCGCCCGGAAGCAGTCGCGCTAATTCCCAGTGAATTGAGTGCATTCACCACAATGGCGGTAGATACGCTTTTATCGTATTCCGACTTCCCGGCCATAAACGTGAAACAGGTATTCCCCAGATCGTGGAAAACCGCGCCGCCGCCACTGCTGCGCCTTGCCAGGCGCACGTTATCTTCTTCCATGCGACGGGTGTTGCACTCTTTCCACGGGTTTTGCGCCCGCCCAATAACTACGGTATCTGCGTTACGCCATAAAAAGAGTACGCGCTGGGCCGCGGGCATCTGGCGGAAAATACACTCTTCTACGGCCAGGTTGAACCAGGGATCGTAAGAGTCAGAAATCAGTAGTCGTAAGGTAGTCATCGTAGAAATCCTTTCTTATTTACGGCTTATTGTCAGCCTGTTCTTCCTCATCTTCTTTCACTTCGGTATTTGCAGTGAGAAGGAAAGGAGATTGCTGCCAGCGGGTGCGTTTTCCCTGCAAAAGGGTACGCGTCAGCACAATGCCAATTGCCAGTGCCAGCAACATCATCAGGCGCAAAATATTCGTGGTGTTATCCACCTGTTTAGCTTCGGTAGCGAGAGTGTGGGTATCAAGCGTGATTCGCAGATAGCCAACCGGCCCGTCTTTATCTTCAATCGGCTGAACAATTTGCTGATTAAAATAACTGCCTGCTTTTTTGCCATCCAGCGCCAGCCTGTCACGCACGCCAATTCCTTCACCTGCTCGCGCGATTTGGCCGCCGCTATCGTCATAAACGCCCGCATCGAGAATACGGCTATCTTGGGTCAATAACTTGAGGACGGCTGAAATCTTTTTCTCATCTGGGTTTTCGGATTTCATCAGCGGTGTCAGGTTGTAACTCACCTGGCGCGCCAAAGTTTTGGCCAGCTCTTCAAGCTGCACATTGCGGGCTTGTTGGTGGCCCTGGCTAAACCACGACGCTCCCTGCATCAGCGCGACTAAAAGTGCGAGGCAGATAAGCACAATCACTGCACGATGTAGCCTGAATTTCATTTTTGCCCGAGCCATAATGCACCTTAGGAAAATTGCCGATTTTACTGCGCAGTTTAATGTTGCCAGAAGCGGCTCTGACAAGGTAGCCTCATGCGTTGTTTTGTCCCGGCCTTTATCTTTATTCTGGAGTTATGATGCCAAATAGTCTGACCTGGTGCGACCTGCCGACCGATGTCTCTCTCTGGCCTGGGTTGCCGCTATCGTTAAGTGGTGATGAAGTCATGCCACTCGATTACCGTGCTGGCCGCAGTGGCTGGCTTCTGTATGGTCGGAATCTGAATAAAGAGTGCCTGAATCACTACCAACGTAAATTGGGTGCGGCGATGGTAATCGTCACCGCATGGTGTGTTGAAGACTATCAGGTTATTCGCCTGGCAGGTTCATTAACACCGCGAGCAACTAAGCTTGCGCACGAGGCTGGGCTGGATGTCGCACCGCTGGGTAAAATCCCACATCTTCGCACGCCGGGTCTGCTGGTGATGGACATGGATTCCACCGCCATTCAAATCGAGTGCATTGATGAAATCGCCAAACTGGCGGGCACCGGTGAAATGGTAGCGGAAGTGACGGAGCGCGCGATGCGTGGCGAACTGGACTTTGCGGCCAGCCTGAAGCAACGTGTTGCGACCCTCAAAGGAGCAAATGCTTCTATTTTGCGCCAGGTACGTGATGAACTGCCACTGATGCCAGGGCTGACTTCTCTGGTGCTTAAGCTTGAATCGCTAGGCTGGAAGGTGGCTATTGCTTCCGGCGGCTTCACCTTCTTTGCGGAATATCTGCGCGACAAACTGCATTTGCATGCAGTAGTGGCAAATGAGCTGGAAATTTGCGACGGCAAGCTGACGGGTGAAGTTATTGGTCAAATTGTTGATGCTCAGTTCAAAGCAGATACGCTCAAGCGCCTCGCGGATAAATATGAAATCCCTGTCGAACAAACTGTTGCGATTGGTGATGGCGCGAATGATTTACCGATGATTCTGTCTGCCGGGCTGGGTATTGCTTATCACGCGAAACCGAAGGTTAATGAGAAAACAGAAATCACCATCCGTCATGCTGATTTGATGGGTGTATTCTGTATTCTTTCAGGCAGTCTTATTCAGGAAGAACGCTAATGGCCAAAGCGCCGAAACGTGCATTTGTCTGCAACGAATGTGGTGCAGATTATCCTCGCTGGCAAGGGCAATGCAGCGCCTGCCAGGCGTGGAACACTATCACTGAGGTGCGCATTGCCGCCTCTCCGACAGTTGCGCGTAACGAGCGTTTATCTGGTTATGCCGGCAGTGCGGGCGTCAGCAAAGTACAAAAACTTTCTGATATCAGCCTCGAAGAACTGCCACGTTTTTCTACCGGTTTTAAAGAGTTCGACCGCGTACTGGGCGGCGGTGTGGTGCCGGGTAGCGCCATTCTGATTGGCGGTAACCCTGGCGCGGGTAAATCCACGCTGCTGCTGCAAACACTGTGCAAACTCAGCGAACAGATGAAAACGCTGTACGTCACGGGTGAAGAGTCGCTGCAACAAGTGGCGATGCGTGCGCACCGCTTAGGTTTGCCGACTAACAACCTGAATATGCTTTCGGAAACCGGCATTGAGCAAATCTGCATGATTGCCGAAGAAGAAGCGCCGAAGCTGATGGTAATCGACTCCATTCAGGTGATGCATATGGCCGACGTACAATCGTCGCCGGGCAGCGTAGCGCAGGTGCGTGAGTCTGCCGCTTACCTGACGCGCTTTGCCAAAACGCGCGGCGTGGCGATTATCATGGTCGGCCACGTCACCAAAGATGGTTCACTTGCCGGGCCAAAAGTCCTCGAACACTGTATCGACTGCTCGGTGATGCTTGATGGCGATGCCGATTCCCGTTTCCGCACCCTGCGCAGCCATAAAAACCGCTTTGGTGCGGTGAATGAGCTGGGCGTATTTGCCATGACAGAACAGGGTCTGCGTGAAGTGAGCAACCCTTCCGCTATCTTCCTGAGTCGTGGTGATGAAGTGACGCCCGGTAGCTCTGTGATGGTTGTGTGGGAAGGGACGCGTCCGCTGCTGGTAGAAATTCAGGCGCTGGTGGATCAATCTATGATGTCCAACCCACGCAGGGTTGCTGTTGGCCTGGAACAAAACCGTCTGGCGATTTTATTGGCCGTTTTGCACCGCCATGGCGGGCTGCAAATGGCTGACCAGGATGTGTTTGTTAACGTGGTTGGCGGTGTGAAAGTTACCGAAACCAGTGCCGACCTCGCGCTTTTACTGGCGATGGTTTCAAGTCTGCGCAACCGGGCTCTGCCACAAGATTTAGTGGTGTTTGGTGAGGTTGGGTTGGCAGGTGAAATTCGCCCGGTGCCAAGCGGTCAGGAACGTATTTCTGAAGCCGCAAAACACGGTTTTAAACGGGCGATTGTGCCGCAGGCGAATGTGCCGAAAAAATTACCAGAAGGGATGCAGGTCTTCGGGGTGAAAAAACTTGCTGATGCGCTGTCGGTATTTGACGACTTATAATTGATACCCGTCATAATTCAGGTTGCAGCAGTGTTGGCTGCAACTCGAATGATTTAGGGTATATTTCCCATTTTGCAGGAGCAGGCAACATGTCGTCTTTTGAGTACCTGAAGACTGCTATTCGTCAGCAGAACGTTACGCTACAGCAAGTTGCAGAATCCTGCGGCATGACCAAGGGTTATCTTAGCCAGTTACTGAACGCCAAAATCAAAAGTCCAAGTGCGCAGAAACTGGAAGCATTACATCGTTTTCTCGGCCTGGAATTTCCCCGGCGTGAGAAAAAAGTGGGCGTTGTCTTCGGAAAGTTTTATCCGCTGCATACCGGCCATATCTACTTGATTCAACGCGCCGCAAGCCAGGTTGATGAGTTACATATCATCATGGGTTATGACGAAACCCGCGATCGTCTTCTGTTTGAAGACAGTGCCATGTCGCAACAGCCGACAACCGGTGACCGTCTGCGCTGGTTGCTTCAGACCTTTAAATACCAGAAAAACATTCGCATTCATTCATTTAACGAAGAAGGGATGGAGCCGTATCCACACGGTTGGGATGTCTGGAGCCGCGGCATCAAAGCTTTTATGGAAAGCAAAGGCATAAACCCTGACTGTATCTACACCTCTGAAGAGAATGATGCACCACGTTTTATCGAACAGCTCAGTATTGAAACCGTGCTTATTGATCCGAAACGCACATTTATGAATATCAGCGGTGGGCAGATCCGCGAAAACCCGTTCCGCTACTGGGAATACATTCCAACTGAAGTGAAACCGTTCTTTGTCCGAACCGTCGCGATTCTGGGCGGTGAGTCGAGCGGTAAGTCGTGGATGGTGAATAAGCTCGCCAACATTTTCAACACGACCAGCGCCTGGGAATACGGGCGTGACTATGTCTTTTCCCATCTGGGTGGCGATGAGATGGCATTGCAATATTCTGACTATGATAAAATTGCGATTGGCCATGCTCAGTACGTTGATTTTGCAGTTAAATATGCCAATAAAGTCGCTTTTATCGATACTGACTTTGTTACCACTCAGGCATTCTGCAAAAAATATGAAGGGCGTGAGCACCCATTTGTGCAGGCGCTGATTGATGAGTACCGCTTTGATCTGGTGATTTTGCTGGAAAACAACACTCCGTGGGTAGCCGATGGCTTGCGTAGCCTGGGCAGTGATACCGACAGGAAATCGTTCCAGAATCTTTTGGTGTCGATGCTTGATGAGAACAACATCAGCTACGTTCATGTAGAAGAACCTGACTACGATTCTCGCTTCTTGCGCTGTGTTGATTTGGTGAAGAACATGATTGGCGAGCGGGGATAATCGGGCTTGTCAAAAAAGGGGGCGCATTAAGCGCCCCATTTTTATTACTTCGTTACGCGCTTGTACTTAATACGCTTAGGTTCCAGCGCATCCGCACCCAGGGTGCGTTTCTTGTACTCTTCGTACTCAGTAAAGTTGCCTTCGAAGAATTCCACTTTGCCTTCATCCTGGTAATCCAGAATGTGCGTGGCGATACGGTCCAGGAACCAACGGTCGTGCGAGATAACCATTGCACAGCCTGGGAATTCCAGCAGGGCGTTTTCTAACGCGCGCAGGGTTTCGATATCCAGGTCGTTTGTTGGTTCATCGAGCAGCAGTACGTTGCCGCCAACTTGCAGTAATTTTGCAAGGTGCAGACGACCACGCTCACCACCGGACAACTCACCGACACGTTTACCCTGGTCGACGCCTTTGAAGTTAAAGCGACCAACGTACGCACGGCTTGGCATTTCGGTGTTACCGACACGCATGATGTCCTGGCCGCCGGAAACTTCTTCCCACACGGTTTTGCTGTTGTCCATTGCATCACGGAACTGATCCACAGACGCCAGTTTGACGGTTTCGCCCAGTTCAATGGTGCCGCTATCTGGCTGTTCCTGGCCAGACATCATACGGAACAGGGTAGATTTACCCGCGCCGTTCGGACCGATGATCCCGACAATTGCACCTTTCGGTACAGAGAATGTCAGGTCTTCAATCAGCAGGCGGTCGCCGTAGGATTTACGCAGATTGGTAACCTCAACGACTTTATCGCCCAGACGTGCGCCTGGTGGAATAAACAGTTCGTTGGTTTCGTTACGTTTCTGGTATTCAGTGTTATTAAGCTCTTCAAAGCGAGCCAGACGCGCCTTGCCTTTAGACTGGCGGCCTTTCGCACCCTGACGTACCCACTCCAGCTCTTTCTCGATGGATTTACGGCGAGCCGCTTCCGAAGAGGCTTCCTGAGCCAGACGTTCGTCTTTCTGCTCAAGCCAGGAGGAGTAGTTACCTTCCCACGGAATACCTTCACCGCGGTCAAGTTCCAGAATCCAGCCTGCAACGTTATCGAGGAAGTAACGGTCGTGGGTAATCGCCACAACAGTGCCTTCGAAGTCGTGCAGGAAGCGCTCGAGCCACGCCACGGACTCAGCATCCAGGTGGTTCGTTGGTTCGTCGAGCAGCAGCATGTCTGGTTTTTCGAGCAGTAGGCGGCACAGTGCTACACGGCGGCGTTCACCACCGGACAGGTTAGCAATTTTCGCATCCCAGTCAGGCAGACGCAGCGCATCTGCAGCACGTTCTAGTTGCACGTTCAGGTTGTGACCGTCGTGTGCCTGAATGATTTCTTCAAACTTACCCTGTTGGGCAGCCAGCTTGTCGAAATCGGCGTCCGGCTCGGCGTATTTAGCATACACTTCGTCGAGGCCTTTCAGGGCATTAACCACTTCAGCCACGGCTTCTTCAACCGACTCACGGACGGTATGTTCAAGGTTGAGTTGCGGTTCTTGCGGCAGATAGCCGATTTTCAGTCCTGGTTGTGGACGAGCTTCGCCTTCGATGTCGGTATCAATGCCGGCCATAATGCGCAGCAGCGTGGATTTACCGGAACCGTTCAGACCCAGTACGCCAATCTTGGCGCCAGGGAAGAAACTAAGAGAGATATTTTTCAGGATATGACGTTTCGGCGGAACAACTTTGCCGACTCGATGCATGGTATAAACGAATTGAGCCACAGTGCGACTTCGCCTCTTTTTCGTGATTTAAGATGGTTCGTATCAAAGGCGAAGTGTAGCCGTTTTCAGCAGGTAATCCCAGCAGGGGAAGTAGGATGTGTTACCCGAAACACTCTGGACAGTGTTATACCCAAAATAACGTGCTCTGGCGTGGCGAAACAGCAATAGCAGAGTTAGCATGAAGTAACTAATGGCGGCATGATGCTGCCTGTAAATATGTGAGGAGAACTTGTGGGGAAAGCCAAACAAGTCGCGGGACAATTGCTGGTGGCAATTGTAAGCCTTGCGGCATTAACTCATGCAGTTCGTGCGGATTCGCTCGATGAGCAACGCAGCCGATACGCACAAATCAAACAAGCGTGGGATAGCAAGCAAATGGATGTGGTGCAGCGAATGATGCCCACGTTGCAGGATTATCCTCTCTATCCTTATCTCGAATATCGCCAGATTACAGATGACTTAATGAATGAGCCAACGCTTGTCGTTAGTCGCTTTATTGAGGCAAACCCAACACTGCCGCCAGCCCGCTCCCTGAAGTCACGCTTTGTGAATGAACTCGCCCGTCGTGAAGATTGGCGTGGCTTGCTGGCATTTAGCCCTGAGCAGCCGGGCACGACTGAATCTAAATGTAATTATTACTACGCGAAATGGAACACCGGCCTGACGGATGCCGCATGGGCGGGAGCAAAAGATTTATGGCTGACCGGGAAGAATCTGCCGTCAAGCTGTGACCGTTTATTCTCGGCGTGGCGCTCTTCAGGGACACAAGATCCGTTGGCCTATCTGGAGCGTATTCGCCTGGCGATGAAAGAGGGCAATACCTCGCTGGTCAACAACCTCGCAAGCCAAATGCCTGCGGATTATCAGACCATATCCAGCGCGCTAATAACTCTGCAAAACAATCCCAATTCGGTGCTGACTTTTGCGCAAACCGTGGGTGCAACAGACTTTACGCGTCAGGCTGCGGCAATTGCTTTTACTCGAGTGGCCCGGGATGACGTAGAAAATGCGCGCATGATGATCCCGTCACTGGTGCAAGCGCAGCAACTTAATGACTCTCAGGCTCAGGAGCTCAGAGATACCGTCGCCTGGCGCTTGATGGGCAATGATGTTACGGCCGAACAGGCTGCATGGCGCGATGATGCCATTATGCGTTCAGAATCCACGACGCTAGTTGAAAGACGTGTACGTATGGCTCTGGGAACGGGTGATCGTACTGGCCTAAATACCTGGCTTGCGCGTTTACCGATGGAAGCCAAAGAGAAAGATGAATGGCGCTATTGGCAAGCAGATCTATTGTTGGAACGAGGCCGGGATGCGGAAGCCAAAGAGATTCTGCATTCTTTAATGCAGCAACGCGGATTTTACCCAATGGTGGCAGCCCAGCGTTTAGGGGAAGACTACCCGTTGCGTGTAGACAAAGCGGTAGCGGTGAATCCTGCGCTGGTCCAGGGGCCAGAAATGGCACGAGTCCGCGAGTTAATGTACTGGCAGATGGATAACACTGCGCGCAGCGAATGGGCTAATTTAATCACCAGCCGCAGCAAACCAGATCAGGAAGGATTGGCGCGTTACGCGTTTGATCAAAACTGGTGGGATCTTAGCGTACAGGCAACGATCGCCGGGAAGCTCTGGGATCATCTGGAGGAACGTTTCCCTCTGGCGTATAAGGATGTTTTCTCTCGTTATGTTAGCGATAAAGATATCTCGCAAAGCTATGCAATGGCGATTGCGCGTCAGGAAAGTGCCTGGAACCCGAAAGTGAAATCACCTGTTGGAGCCAGCGGCTTGATGCAAGTTATGCCCGCTACGGCTGCGCATACTGTGAAAGTCTTCAACATTCCAGGTTACAGCAGCCCCTCTCAGTTACTCGACCCTGAAACCAATATCAATATTGGTACCACGTATTTGCAGTCCGTCTATCAGCAATTTGAGAACAACAGGATCTTCTCCTCAGCTGCTTATAATGCGGGGCCGGGTCGAGTCAGAACCTGGCTTGGTAACAGTGCCGGTCGCATCGATGCAGTTGCGTTTGTTGAGAGTATTCCCTTCTCTGAAACGCGCGGATATGTGAAAAACGTGCTGGCTTATGATGCGTATTATCAATACTTCATGGGTAAATCCGCACCGTTGCTGACGGACACTGAGTGGCAACGCCGTTATTGATTTTGGGGTGTCCATGTTATGCTATCGTACTAGTTAATTAGTATGAAGTAGGGTGGCATAACATGACTCAGCACTCTCAATACTCGGCAGAACATGCCGAACAAAGCAATCAAGAGTGGCTCCGCTTTGTGGAGTTACTACAGCAATCGTTCGATAAGCAGTTGCATATGCCGTTGTTGATGTTGCTACTGACACCAGACGAACGCACAGCCCTTGGGACTCGTGTCAGAATTGTCGAAGAGTTACTGCGCGGCGAGATGAGTCAGCGTGAGCTTAAAAATGAACTAGGTGCGGGGATTGCGACTATTACCCGTGGTTCAAATAGCTTGAAATCTGCTCCACCAGAGCTGCGTGCATGGCTGGAGCAGGAATTATTGAGCGCTAAAGGTTAACGATAAACGTCGTTATGAAATGGGCTCAACGCCAGAATAACCGCCTGGTGGTAAACGCTACTGCGAGTCAATTTCCCGGCGGTAAACACGCCAATCGCACCCTCTTTACGGCCAATTTTATCGATACCGGTATAGGCAGACATCACAGGCCCTAATGCTTCGCCTGCACGTACTTTTTCAAGAATGATGGTGGGAAGTGGGAGCGTTGCTGAACGGGCTTCGCCACGCTTATTTTGGTTTTCAATCACTACCCAACTGAATGTACTGTCATCATCAATTCCTGCCTCAACTGCCACCCAAAAATCAGCTTCCGGACGCACCTGACGGGCGTTCATAATTCGGCATCGTGCGCCAGTTCGCGTTTCATGGTTTCCAAATGGCTGTTCAGGCACACCACTATCGACGGCGACGGGTTCAATATGGCAGCATCCCTCCCCATAGATATCGTCGAATGCCTGGTGAATTGCCTGAATTTTGGCTGGATTAGTTGTTGCGCAGACGACATGGTACATAATCAGTGAAACTCTCAAGAAATTGTTGCCGCAGTATAACGGAAAAAACGCATGTTACAGGTATACCTTGTTCGCCACGGCGAAACGCAGTGGAATGCGCAACGCCGCATTCAGGGCCAGTCAGACAGTGCGCTGACTGAAAAAGGAGAACGCCAGGCCGAGCAGGTGGCCGAGCGGGTTAAAACGCTAGGCATTACTCATGTGATTGCCAGTGATTTGGGGCGCACGCGCCGCACCGCTGAGATAATTGCGCAGGTATGTGATGTGGATGTCACGCTGGATGCGCGTTTACGTGAGCTGGATATGGGCGTGCTAGAACGCCGTAATCTGGACACGCTAAGCGAAGAAGAAGAGAGTTGGCGTCGTCAGTTAGTTAATGGCACTGCTGATGGGCGTATTCCCGAAGGGGAAAGCATGCTCGAGATGAGTGAGCGTATGCACGCGGCTTTGAATGCTTGCCTGGATTTACCCGCTGGCAGTCGCCCATTGCTGGTTAGCCACGGTATGGCGTTAGGCTGCCTGGTGAGTACGATTCTGGGGTTACCGGCCTGGGCTGAACGTCGCTTACGTTTAAGAAACTGTTCGATTTCCCGTGTTGATCACCAGCAAAGCCCGTGGTTGGCTTCCGGCTGGGTGGTTGAAACGGCAGGGGACATTTCTCATCTGGATGCCCCTGCGTTGGATGAACTTCAGCGTTAGTTAACGACGTACTGGGATCAGATACTCACATCTGATCTGCATCGGACGGTCATGAACACGCGCTTCTTCTTGCGGGAAGAAGCGTTCAATATCCTGGCCTTTGCGACGAGTCAGATTCAGAGACGGCATGCAGGTTCCGTAAATGGTCAGGATAAACTCCTGTAAACCCGTGCCCGGTCCTTCATAGTCGAACTGCACGTAATCCCCACCTTCCAGGCTGACCGGATGAGAGTCGGGTAAGAACCCATTTGCCATTTCAGGTGTTAACGCCGTGGTATAGAAGACTTCTTGTTCGTCGTCTTTCTCGATGCTTGGGCGCGGCTCATGCAGACCATACAATACGCGCGGCAGTGTCGGAGAATTCCCGAGGAACTGTGTCCAGAACTGGATACGCATTTCATTACGGAAATCAGAGATTTGCTCAAGCGTGCAGCTGTAACTTTGCGTGACCCCCACCAAATGTGTTTTTGGCAGAGTGATAAATTGCGCTTGAGGAAGAGTAAACTCATCTAAACGCAGCGGCGGACGCATACCGAAAGCGCTCCAGTCAGGTGAGCGACGATAGAGTGCCGGTGTTTGGGCAAATTGCTTTTTGAAGGCGCGAGTGAATGTCTGCTGAGAATCAAAGCGATACTGCAAAGCAATATCAAGGATAGGTCGAGCGGTTAGACGCAACGCCACAGCTGACTTTGATAAACGACGTGCGCGGATGTATGCACCGATGGCATGACCCGTAACATCTTTGAACATCCGTTGTAGATGCCACTTGGAATAACCTGCTTTTGCCGCCACATTATCAAGAGACAGTGACTGATCCAGATGGCCTTCTAGCCAAGTTAATAGATCGCGAATGATCCCTGTCTGATCCATATAATATCCTCATCCTGGCACGGTGAGTGCCGTCAATGTGGGCGATGATAGCACTTTTTGTTTGCATGACATTCAGAGTTTTTTTTAACAAGACGTGCCAAAATCAGTTACTCATTCGAACAATTTTATTAATAACGTGATATTTAACGGTTTTTTAGCCCAAGCTGTGAATAGTCGCTTAAGGCAATCTTAACTAATGGTAACAATATGAAATATAAAGTTTTAGTCGCGCTTAGTTCGTTGCTATTTATTTCACTGGGTGTCCAGGCGGAAGAAATTGGCTCAGTTGATACCGTTTTCAAGGTGTTTGGCCCTGACCATAAGATAGTTGTTGAGGCATTTGACGATCCGGATGTTAAAAACGTCACTTGCTATATAAGCCGTGCAAAAACGGGTGGTATTAAAGGTGGGCTAGGACTCGCAGAAGATACTTCAGATGCGGCGATTTCTTGCCAGCAAGTTGGGCCAGTAGAGCTGAGCGAAAAAATTAAAGCGGGTAAAACGCAGGGTGATGTTGTGTTCCAGAAACGGACATCATTGGTGTTCAAGAAACTGCAAGTCGTGCGTTTTTATGATGCTAAACGTAACACTCTGGCCTATCTGGCGTATTCCGACAAAGTGGTTGAAGGTTCACCAAAAAATGCGCTGAGTGCGGTGCCAATTATGCCGTGGAAGTAACAGGGAGCACGCGATGAGCCAGGCCACTATCTGGTTAGTTGAAGATGAAACCAGTATTGCTGATACGTTGATCTACACGTTACAGCAAGAGGGGTTTTCCGTGCGTGCCTTCGATCGCGGCTTGCCTGTGCTGGACGCTGCACATCAAGAACGCCCGGATCTGGCTATTCTGGATGTTGGCCTGCCTGATATTAACGGCTTTGAATTATGTCGCCGCCTGCTGGCTGATTACCCGGATCTACCGCTGCTGTTTCTTACCGCGCGCAGTGAAGAAGTCGATAGGTTGATTGGCCTTGAGATTGGCGCTGATGATTACATCGCCAAACCGTTTTCCCCACGTGAAGTTTGCGCGAGGGTGCGAACGGTGCTGCGTCGCCTGCAAAAACAACGGCAGGCTTTAGCCGGGAGCGCCCTGCGGATTGGCCTGTTCGAGTTCAATGAAATGGCCGCGCAGATCTCCTGGTGCCAGCAGCCGTTGCAGCTGACTCGCTATGAATACTTGTTATTAAAGACTTTTTTACAGTGGCCCGGTCGAGTATTTTCCCGCCAGCAATTGATGGATCTGGTGTGGAGTTCTGCCGAAGAAAGTTTTGATCGCACGGTCGATACACACATTAAAACGCTGCGTGCCAAACTGCGGGTGATCAACCCCGATCTTTCACCGATCAACACGCATCGTGGCTTAGGCTACAGTCTTGGTGTTAATTAATGCGCATCGGGATGCGCCTGCTGCTGGGCTATTTTTTGATTGTGGCGATTGCGGCCTGGTTTGTGTTGTCTATCTTTTTACAGGAAGTGAAGCCAGGCGTTCGGCGCGCAACGGAAGGCACCCTAATTGATACCGCTACGCTACTGGCCGAGTTTGCTAAAGCCGATATGCTGGTGGGAAATGCACAAAACGGCCAGCTCGCGCAGGCGTTTTCCCGGCTTAATCAACACTCCTTCAAGGCCAATATCAGTGGCATTACCAAATCCAAAAATGAATACCGTGTTTATCTAACTGATACGAAAGGCATCGTTTTATTTGATTCCAGCGGCAAAGCAACTGGTGAGGATTACTCGCGCTGGAACGATGTCTGGCTGACGCTACAGGGTAAATACGGTGCACGCAGCACGCCGGTAAACGCTAACAACCCTGAAAGCACAGTGATGTATGTGGCCGCACCCGTGCGCGACGGGAAAAACATCATTGGTGTGTTGAGTGTTGGTAAGCCAAACAGCGCAATGGACCCGGTTATACGCCGCAGTGAGCGGCGCATTCTGTGGGCGGGCATTGCATTACTGGGCATCGCTTTGCTGATTGGTTTCGGGTTTGTGTTGTGGATTAACCGGGCCATTGGGAAACTGGTTCGCTATGCAGACTCGGCCACGACCGAGCACCCTTTACCGCTACCTAAACCGGGCAGTAGCGAATTGCGTAAATTGGCGTTGGCGCTAGAAAGTATGCGGCTGAAACTCGAAGGGAAAACGTATATAGAGCAGTACGTTCATGCCCTGACTCATGAGTTGAAAAGCCCGATGGCGGCGATTCGTGGTGCGGCAGAAATTTTACGTGAAGGCCCGCCGCCAGAAGTTGTGGAGAAGTTCTCTGCGAACATTCTTCAGCAAAATCTGCGCATGCAGCAGCTGGTCGATAATCTATTACGCCAGGCGAAACTGGAAAGCCGGGTTGAAATCACGGCTCAACCGATAAGTCTGGCAGTGCTATTTTCCTCGCTATGCGAAAGCCGCGAAGTGCTCGCCCGCAGTAAACAAATCTTGCTAAGAATCGATAAAAATGTTCCCGAAGAACTTACCGTGGATGGTGATCCAGCTTTGCTTGAGCAAGCTGTTGGGAATTTGCTGGATAATGCGCTCGATTTTACTCCACCCGCTGGGGAGGTGGTTTTAAGTGTTGAACAGAATATTGGACAGACCACTATTCTGGTTTCTGATACAGGAAGCGGGATACCTGATTATGCAAAAGAACGCGTATTCGAACGTTTTTACTCATTGCCCCGTAGCAACGGGCAAAAAAGCAGTGGCTTAGGGCTGGCATTTGTCCGTGAAGTCGTACGTTTGCATCGTGGAACCATAACTCTTGAGAATCGTCCTGAAGGTGGTGTGCATGCTCGATTAGTATTGCCTGAAAAATAACTCCCGCACTTCACCGTCCCTTCACATAACTTCATTTAGCCCCCACAAACGCTCCCTATCCTCTGCCCATCAAAAATGGAGGGGATTATGTTTAAATCTGCGTTGTTCTGGAAAGTCATGACCTTGCTAGGATGTATGGTGGTGTTGTTGATTCCATTAAATATGTTGAGTTCGTTAGTTAATGAACGCAGCAGTTATCGGGATGATGTTGAACAGTCACTGCGCCAAAGTGCCAGTGGCCCGCAAACAATTACTGGTCCACTGATCGCCATCCCCATAACGGAGCTAACGACAGTTATGGAAGACAATAAAGAGATTAAGAAAGAGCGCCGGTTCATTCGTTACTACCTGCCGGAGAACTTGAGTATTGTGGGGAAGCAAACCGTTGAACCACGTCATATCGGTATTTATGAGGGGCAAATCTGGCGCACGGCTATCACGCTAAATGCTACGTTTAATCGCCAATTGCTCTCAAACGAGGTAGGTCCCGATACTCTTATTGGTACGCCATACGTGGTGCTGGCAGTTGGCGACTCACGCGGTATTGGCAAAGTGGGTGAACTGGATATAAACGGTGAGTCTTATCCGATTGAACCCGGTAGCAATCTGCCTGGAGTAGGGCAGGGGCTACATGCCATTCTCCCTATAAAACGTCTTCAGGATGAGAAACTCACGCTGCGTTTTAACCTGGATTTGATGGGAACTAAACAGCTTGCTGTGGTGCCTGTTGGGCGTAATAGCCAGTTCAACTTAACCAGCAACTGGCCGCATCCTGGATTTATGGGCGATTTTTTGCCGCAGCAGCGGACTGTCACTGATAGTGGATTTAGCGCCAGCTGGCAAAGCACCTGGTTTGCTAACAATTTGAACACCAGTTTCTATGATGGTCAGCTGATTGACGTCGATCGTCTCCCGGCCTTTAGCGTCACGGTAGCGAACCCGGTCGACCAGTATCAACTGACTGACCGCGCCGTAAAATATGCCATCCTTCTGATTGGTCTAACATTTATGAGCTTCTTTTTGCTGGAGACACTGACCGGACTGCGTGTTCACCCGATGCAGTATTTGCTGGTTGGGCTATCGCTTGTGATGTTCTATCTCGTTCTACTGGCTGTATCGGAGCACATTGGATTTAACGGAGCATGGCTGCTGGCGAGCCTGGTTTGTGCCGGAATTAACGGTTTTTACCTTAAGGCTGTACTCAATAGCGGCAAAGCGAGTGCGATGTTTACTCTGGGATTATTGATGCTGGATGCGGTGCTCTGGCAGCTGCTGCAGTCTGAAGACAGTGCTCTACTGCTCGGTACAGGCGTCCTTTTTGCAGCGCTCTCAGCCATTATGTTACTGACACGAAATATCGACTGGTACGGAATGAGAAGGAAAGTGCAGGTGCCAGAAAATGGCGAGATCCAGGAAGATCCGGAGCGGTTCCGCTTGTGGAAATAGATAGATAATCGAGACAAAAGAAAAGGGCGGATTAAAAATCCGCCCTTTCACATTCATGTTTGATTACAGGTTTATTCCTGTAAATCGCCGCAGAAGCGATAACCTTCGCCGTGAATCGTAGCGATGATTTCAGGTGTATCTGGGGTCGATTCGAAATGCTTACGAATACGACGAATTGTGACGTCAACGGTACGATCGTGTGGCTTCAGCTCACGACCTGTCATTTTCTTCAGCAATTCAGCGCGGGACTGAATTTTCCCTGGGTTTTCACAGAAGTGCAGCATGGCGCGGAATTCGCTACGCGGCAACTTATACTGCTCGCCATTTGGACTGACCAATGAACGGCTGTTGATATCCAATTCCCAACCATTGAACTTGTAGCTTTCAACGGAACGACGTTCTTCGCTGATTGCACCCAGGTTCATAGTACGAGACAACAGGTTGCGCGCACGGATGGTTAATTCGCGTGGGTTGAATGGCTTAGTGATGTAATCATCTGCACCGATTTCAAGACCAAGGATTTTATCCACTTCGTTGTCGCGGCCAGTCAGGAACATCAATGCCACATTGGCTTGCTCACGCAATTCACGTGCGAGCAGCAGGCCATTTTTGCCTGGCAAATTGATATCCATTATGACCAGGTTGATGTCATTATCGGAAAGGATTTGATGCATTTCAGCGCCATCAGTCGCTTCAAAAACATCATAACCTTCTGCTTCAAAAATGCTCTTTAACGTGTTGCGTGTTACTAATTCGTCTTCGACGATAAGAATATGCGGGGTCTGCATGTTTGCTACCTAAAATTGCCAACTAAATCAAAACAGGAAGTACAAAAGTCCCTGACCTGCCTAATACATGCCAAAAATTAACATGCTGGGCGTAACATGACTAAAGTACGTAATTGCGTTCTTGATGCACTTTCCATCAACGTCAACAACATCATTAGCTTGGTCGTGGGCACTTTTCCCTCTGGACCCGACGGTGTCAAAAACGGTTGTTATCCTATACCATTTTAACAGCAACATAACAGGCAGGACCGCTTTAGACATCTGATAAAACTACGCTTCGTTGACATATATCAAATTCAATTGTAGCACGTTAACAGTTTGATGAAATCATCGTCGCGTTTTGCCACATTCCATCACAATATTTTAATAATATATATAGTTACATGAATTGATTAGTAAAGAACATAAATCAGATTGATGATGGTGTTAATGTTGTTTTTTTACCATTAAAAACAATTAGATAATGCTGTTTATTGCATGTTTTCTTGCTGGTCAAACCACCGATATGTATTCAAGGTGCTTATGATTCGCATTACATACATTTTATATATGAATGTTGCTTTAATGTAAATTTTTGATGCGTATTATCATTTGAAACTTGTGAATGTCCAATAACGGGCACTTTTTTTAAAGAGAGTTTTAATGCGTTTTATAATTATTCTGGTCGCACCCGCCAGAGCTGAAAATGTTGGTGCAGCAGCCCGAGCGATGAAGACCATGGGATTTGCTGAATTGCGTGTAGTTGATAGCGAAGCCGATCGACAACCTGAAGCACGCTGGGTCGCGCATGGTTCTGGTGATGTGCTCAATAATGCACAGCATTTTAATACGCTGGCGGAAGCCTTGCATGATGTCGATTTTACGATTGCAACCACTGCCCGCAGCCGCGCTAAATTTCATTACTACGCCACACCGCAACAATTGGTTCCATTACTTGAAGAAAAGCGTACCTGGGTAGGGACTGCGGCACTGGTGTTTGGCCGTGAAGATTCGGGGCTGACCAATGAAGAACTCGAACTGGCGGATGTTCTGACCGGCGTACCAATGGTTGCGGATTATCCATCGCTTAATCTTGGTCAGGCTGTAATGGTCTACTGTTATCAATTGTCAGCGCTTATGCAGCTCCCTGCGCCAGAACATGATGTGGTGGATGCTAAACAGCTAAGCGCATTGCGTTCTCGTCTCACTGCTTTGCTTGAGCGTGTTGAGGCGAGCAGCGACCAAAAAATGGTTGATTGGTTACAGCAGCGTCTTGGCTTGTTAGCGCAGCGAGATACGGCAATGTTGCACCGTTTGCTGCATGATATCGAAAAAAAACTGCCAGAGAATAATGCTGGAAACAGCTTTAATAGCAGTGAGGATGGGGTGTGATTCCCCCATTTTTTCAGCGTAATAAGCGCGATTTTTGCTGCTTTTTCAGCGTTCAAAAGCTGTGCCACTAACAGTGGTAAAATTAAAAATAAATTGACTTAGGCCGTCGGATACTTTAGTCAATATAGGTAAATCATATTACGAGCACACAACATCCATGATTCGCATCAGCCCAATGACAACAATTATTACAACCACCATTACCACAGGTAACGGTGCGGGCTGACGCATACCAGGAAAAACGAAAAAAGCCCGCACCTAAACAGTGCGGGCTTTTTTTTGGACTAAAAACTCAAGGGTAATAATAAATGCGAGTGTTGAAATTCGGTGGTACTTCAGTGGCAAATGCGGAGCGTTTTCTGCGTGTTGCCGATATCCTGGAAAGTAATGCCAAACAGGGGCAGGTTGCGACCGTGCTGTCTGCCCCGGCGAAAATTACCAATCACCTCGTTGCCATGATTGAAAAAACAATTGGCGGCCAGGATGCCTTACCGAATATCAGCGATGCAGAACGCATTTTCAGCGAACTTCTGAATGGTCTCGCAGATGCACAGCCGGGTTTCCCTGTCGTGCAGCTCAAGGGATTTGTTGAGAAGGAGTTTGCGCAGCTGAAGCATGTTCTGCACGGGATCAGCCTTTTGGGGCAATGTCCGGAAAGCATCAACGCCGCTATCATCTGCCGTGGCGAAAAGCTCTCTATCGCTATTATGGCTGAATTGCTTAAAGCTCGCGGTCACAATGTGACGGTTATCAATCCGGTAGAAAAACTTCTCGCTGTTGGGCATTACCTTGAGTCTACTGTAGATATTACTGAGTCCACTCGTCGCATTGCTGCCAGCCGTATTCCGGCAGACCATATGATCCTGATGGCGGGCTTTACTGCCGGGAACGATAAAGGTGAGTTAGTCGTTCTGGGTCGTAATGGCTCTGACTATTCAGCGGCCGTGTTGGCTGCGTGTTTACGTGCAGATTGTTGTGAGATCTGGACTGATGTTGATGGCGTTTATACTTGCGACCCACGTCAGGTACCGGATGCAAGGCTTTTAAAATCGATGTCGTATCAGGAGGCCATGGAGCTTTCTTACTTCGGCGCCAAAGTTCTTCATCCACGTACTATTTCCCCAATTGCTCAATTCCAAATCCCTTGTCTGATTAAAAATACTGGTAACCCGCAAGCGCCAGGCACTTTAATTGGTGCAGAGAGTGATGAAGATGACCTGCCGGTTAAAGGCATCACTAACCTGAATAATATGGCGATGTTTAACGTTTCAGGCCCAGGGATGAAAGGCATGGTTGGTATGGCGGCACGCGTCTTTGCTGCTATGTCTCGAGCTGGAATTTCGGTGGTGTTGATTACTCAGTCATCCTCTGAATACAGCATCAGCTTCTGTGTGCCGCAGGCGGATTGCGTACGTGCGCGACGTGCGATGGATGATGAGTTCTATCTCGAACTCAAAGAAGGTCTGCTTGAACCACTGGCGATCATGGAGCATCTGGCCATTATCTCTGTCGTCGGGGATGGGATGCGTACTTTGCGCGGTATTTCCGCTAAGTTCTTCGCAGCCCTTGCCCGCGCCAACATCAATATCGTCGCCATCGCACAGGGCTCTTCAGAGCGTTCTATCTCGGTTGTGGTCAGCAATGATGATGCCACCACAGGTGTGCGTGTGACTCACCAGATGCTATTCAATACCGATCAGGTTATCGAAGTGTTCCTGATTGGCGTCGGTGGCGTGGGTGCTGCACTGGTTGAGCAGGTGAAACGTCAACAGGCGTGGCTGAAGCAGAAGCATATTGACCTGCGTGTATGTGGTATTGCGAATTCGAAAGCGCTGCTCACCAATATTCACGGCCTGAATCTGGATAACTGGCAGGAAGAGTTGGCCCAGGCGAAAGAGCCGCTCAACCTTGGCCGCCTGATTCGTCTGGTAAAAGAGTATCACCTGTTGAACCCGGTCATTGTTGACTGTACCTCCAGCCAGGCAGTTGCTGACCAGTATGCTGATTTCCTTGGTGAGGGTTTCCACGTGGTGACGCCGAATAAAAAGGCGAACACTTCCACCATGAATTACTACCACCAGATGCGTAACGCGGCGGCAAAATCGCGCCGTAAGTTCCTTTATGACACCAACGTAGGTGCGGGTTTGCCGGTTATCGAAAACCTGCAAAACCTGCTGAATGCGGGTGACGAGTTACAGCGTTTCTCCGGCGTTCTTTCGGGTTCCCTGTCGTTTATTTTTGGCAAGCTGGACGAGGGCATGAGCCTTTCAGAAGCCACCAAAGTTGCCCGTGAAATGGGGTATACCGAACCCGATCCGCGTGATGATCTCTCTGGTATGGATGTGGCGCGTAAGCTATTAATTCTGGCGCGTGAAACCGGCAGTAATTTTGAGCTTTCGGATATCATCATTGAGCCAGTATTACCGGAGTCATTTGATTCTACAGGTGATGTCGAGTCATTTATGTCACGTTTACCGCAGTTGGATGATGAGTTCTCTGCGCGAGTTGCAAAAGCCCGTGATGAAGGAAAAGTGCTGCGTTATGTTGGCGTTATTGAAGAAGACGGTAGCTGTAAAGTTAAAATTGATGCGGTGGATGGCAACGACCCATTGTATAAAGTTAAAAATGGCGAAAATGCGTTGGCCTTCTACAGCCATTATTACCAGCCTTTGCCGTTAGTCCTGCGTGGCTACGGAGCAGGGAATGATGTTACTGCTGCCGGTGTTTTCGCCGACTTATTGCGCACTTTGTCATGGAAGTTAGGAGTTTAAGATGGTTAAAGTATACGCCCCGGCTTCCAGTGCCAATATGAGCGTCGGGTTTGATGTTCTGGGCGCGGCCGTATCGCCGATAGATGGCTCGCTACTTGGGGATTACGTGACTGTCGAAGCGGCAGACACTTTTAGTTTGAACAACATCGGGCGCTTCGCCAGCAAATTGCCAGACGAGCCGCGCGAAAACATCGTTTATCAGTGCTGGGAGCGCTTCTGCCAGGAAATCGGCAAGAATATTCCCGTGAAGATGACTCTGGAAAAGAGCATGCCGATTGGTTCCGGCCTCGGTTCCAGCGCTTGTTCAGTGGTCGCAGGCCTGATGGCGATGAATGAATACTGCGGCAAACCATTGAGCGACACGCGTTTACTGAGCTTGATGGGCGAGCTGGAAGGGCGCATTTCAGGCAGCGTTCATTATGATAACGTAGCGCCGTGTTTCCTCGGTGGCATGCAGCTGATGATTGAAGAAAATGGCATCATCAGCCAGTCTGTACCGGGTTTTGATGAATGGCTTTGGGTGCTGGCGTATCCGGGGATTAAAGTCTCTACCGCAGAAGCACGAGCCATTCTACCGGCGCTTTATCGCCGCCAGGATTGTATTAGCCACGGTCGTCATCTGGCGGGCTTCATTCACGCATGCCACACCCGCCAGCCACAACTTGCGGCAAAACTGATGCGTGATGTGATTGCTGAGCCTTATCGCGCTAAATTGCTGCCGCGCTTTAACGAGGCACGCCAGGCTGCTGCAGATATTGGTGCGCTGGCGAGTGGTATTTCGGGTTCAGGTCCAACTCTCTTTGCGTTGTGCGATAACACTGATACCGCACAACGCGTGGCTGACTGGCTCAGCCAACACTATTTGCAGAACCAGGAAGGTTTTGTACATATTTGCCGTCTGGATACGGCGGGCGCACGAGTTCTGGGATAACGCATGAAACTGTATAACCTTAAAGATCATAACGAGCAGGTCAATTTTGCCCAGGCGATTGTGCAAGGGTTGGGTAAGCAGCAAGGGCTGTTTTTTCCACATGATTTGCCGGAATTTGAACTGACAGAAATCGACGAAATGCTGAAGATGGATTTCGTCTCCCGCAGCAGCAAAGTTCTGTCTGCCTTCCTCGGTGATGAAATTCCGCAGGAAATCCTCGAAGAGCGCGTGCGTGCGGCCTTCGCCTTCCCTGCACCAGTTAAAAGCGTTGAACCGGACATCGGCTGTCTTGAGCTGTTCCATGGCCCAACTCTGGCATTTAAGGATTTCGGCGGGCGCTTTATGGCGCAGATGCTGACGCATATCAGCGGTGACAAGCCGGTTACGATTCTGACTGCAACGTCTGGTGATACTGGTGCTGCGGTTGCCCATGCATTTTATGGACTGCAAAACGTGCGTGTGGTGATTTTGTACCCGCGTGGCAAAATCAGCCCGCTGCAGGAAAAACTGTTCTGCACGCTTGGCGGTAACATTGAAACTGTCGCAATCGACGGTGATTTTGATGCCTGCCAGGCGCTGGTGAAACAAGCGTTTGATGATGAAGAGCTGAAAGTGGCGCTGGGGTTAAACTCTGCCAACTCCATCAACATCAGCCGTTTGCTGGCGCAGATTTGCTATTACTTTGAAGCGGTTGCTCAACTGCCTCAGGAAGCGCGTAACCAGTTAGTGGTTTCCGTACCAAGCGGTAACTTTGGTGATTTGACTGCGGGCCTGCTGGCAAAATCACTCGGCCTACCAATCAAGCGTTTTATTGCGGCGACCAATGCGAACGATACCGTTCCACGCTTCTTAGCTAACGGCGAATGGACCCCGAAAAAGACTGTGGCGACGCTTTCTAACGCCATGGATGTCAGCCAGCCAAACAACTGGCCGCGCGTGGAAGAGTTGTTCCGCCGTAAAACCTGGCGTTTGACCGATCTGGGTTATGCGACAGTGACTGACGAAACCACCAAAGCCACCATGCAAGAGCTGAAAGCGGTGGGTTATGTTTCTGAACCACACGCTGCCATTGCTTACCGTGCGCTGCGTGACCAGCTCCAGCCGGGCGAATACGGCCTGTTCCTGGGAACGGCGCATCCAGCGAAGTTTAAAGAGAGCGTGGAAGAGATTCTGGGCGAAACTCTGCCGCTGCCTGCAGAACTTGCTGAGCGTGCTGACTTACCGCTGCTCTCCCATAATCTACCAGCCGATTTTGCCGCGCTGCGCGAATTGATGATGAACAAAGCGTAATTGTCTTTCCGTTTATAAGGCAACGATACTCAGTAAAGCCGCTTGCTTAACCGCAAGCGGCTTTTTCTTTTCGTATATCGGAGTAAAAGCTTATGTGCAGTAGCCAGTTTTTCTCTCTGCTACTGCAATTGGCAGCCCGGTTCTTCGCTTTGGCTAACCACGCGTTTGAATGTTGGCAGCGGGCAATATCCTTCAGCCGTTTGGTCACTACAGCCAGGAATTTTTAGCTGCACACTTCCTGCGGGTTCCTTAAGGCTAAGCGGTGTTTGAGCGCGTAACTGCACGAGTGTCTGATACACCATGCTCACGCTAACGTATTGTTTCCCTGACTTATCGGCCAAACGCTCAAAGACTAAAGCGCCGCCCGGAGGGGTATTATCGGGTTGCCCAGGTAGCGTCCAGCGCATGTTGAGCATGCCTGCGATATTGGCAATATTAGTATCGTGCCCGGCAATAAACAGGATCTTATTGTTAGGTGAGATATCCGGTAGTTTGCTTACGTCGGCTTTCGGCTCCAGCGCGTTGCTGATGGTCTGTAATAAAGGCGTTCCGTTATGTGCGGCGATGTAAGGTGTGCGCGCCATCAAATCAAACTGGGTGTTATGCAGTTTCAATAGCGACGCCCACTCTTGCTCTGAATGAATATTCCCCCACGCTGCTTGCGGCATCCCTTGGGCATATTCCAGTAGGAAAATTTCAGCAAGCGTAGACGAAAGGCCAATGGCCCCGTCGAGAGCGACTTTGTTGCCATTATCTTTTATCGACAGCTTGCTCGGCATGGATTGCGCTAAATCACAGCTTTTATCCGCGCTGTGTTTCTGACACCAGGCAGACGTCGAAAAGTTGAGAGCCCTGTTCATCAAGGCCAGAGAGGGAATATAGCGCTGGTTCAGATTCTCAATGGGCGTTTGAGCTTCTTTTTCAACGGCCTGTTGGATTTGAGTTTTATCCATTGAACAGGTGCCCGCTTTCACCGGATGGAACAGCGGATCGGCTTTTTCAAGATTCTGTTGGTGGTGAATAGTTAAACCACATTGCGGGGCAAGTCCTGCCAGGAAAGCTTCGCCCGTTTTAAGCGTGCGTTGATCGACATCTGCCCAGACGTAAACTGAATTCGGTGTAGGGCAATTTTCCTGCGATAAAATGCCCTGTTGTTGAAACTTCTCGCGATAAAACCCGCCCATCAGGCTAATCAGATGCTCACCGCGTGGCGTGATATAACCCAGTTTTACTGGCCATTCGGGCCAGGTATTGGGTGTTACGTCGCGCATGGTCTGTGTCATTTTGGTGGGGGCTCGCACACCGTGGCGGCTGAGGATAACCACTTTTTCAACCTGGTAGCCTGAAGCGGGAGTGTCGTTGGCATATGCCGTCGAGCCTAATGAAAATATGGCGCTCAGTGCTACGAACAGACCAGGGTGAAGCGTCAGTTTTTGGCGTTTAAACGCAGGTATTGTCATCTACAGCCTCTTTATTTTTGGCGTGTTAAAGCTGGATCTTCAGTTCGACAAATATACTCCAGAAGCAAAGGGGTAACGTCGAGTTCGTCTCGTTGTTGTATTAGTCCACAAAAGAAAATCCACGCAGGCATATGAATTTAGTGACCAGAATCATGGAGGAATTGTGCAGGAAACAAGGAGGGAAAATGTAGGAATTCCCATTAAATGCGCACGATGAGAGATTAGGATTGCAGAGAATAACAAGGCGGTATTATTCGGCATATGCTGGCTTCAGTAACCCATAACGGGCACGAATGCAGTAAGGAGTAACTTATGTTGAAATCAATTATTCTGGCCTTGTCGATTCTGGTCGTGGCTCCGCTGGCTGCACAGGCTTCAGAAATTACGCTAATTCCAGCGGTGAAGCTGCAAATTGGCGACCAGGATCGGGGCGGTAATTACTGGGACGGCGGCCACTGGCGGGACCGGGGCTGGTGGAACGACCACTATGAATGGCGTGATAACAGATGGCATCCGCATGACCATCATGACGAGCGCCATGATCATGACCACCATGATAAGGACCATCACGATAACGGCAACCACTATGGCCAATACAAACATCACTAAGCAAAACGCCAGCATTGCGCTGGCGTTTTGTTTTACTGCTCGTGGCGTTTAAACACTAATTCATTCTTACTTGACATTGTTTCATCGAAGAAATAGCCGTCTGTGTTAAAGCCCGTGAGTTGCTCAGGTTTAGTCAGGCGATTTTGAATGATGTAGCGGCTCATCAGGCCACGGGCTTTCTTGGCATAGAAACTAATGACTTTAAATTTGCCATTCTTCTCATCAAGGAACACCGGCTTGTAGATTTCTGCATTGAGCTTTTTCGGTTTTACCGATTTGTAGTATTCATCTGAAGCCAGGTTAATCACAACATTGTCACCCTGAGCTTCCAGCGCCTGATTCAGTTTCTCGGTGATGGTGTCACCCCAGAAATGATACAGATCTTTACCCTGCGGGTTCTCAAGCTTAATACCCATCTCCAAACGATACGGCTGCATTAGATCAAGTGGGCGTAATACGCCGTACAATCCGGAAAGCATCCGTAAATGCTGCTGTGCGAACTCGAAATCTGCATCGCTAAACTCTTCAGCCTGCAAACCTGTATAAACATCACCTTTAAACGCCAGAATCGCCTGACGCGCATTTTGAGGGGTGAATTCCGGGTGCCATTCGTTAAAACGGGTTTCGTTCAGGGATGCCAGTTTGTCGCTGATATGCATCAGGGAGGAGATTTGCGGGGCGCTAAGTTTACGCGCCACGGCAATCAGTTGCTGAGAATAGTCCAGCAACTCGGGCTGTGTATAGCGATCGGTAGGGAGGTCGCTTTGATAATCCAGTGTTTTTGCAGGTGAAATTAGAATTAGCATATCTGTTCCTTGCCGATTAATGCCCACTACTTTAGCAAATTTACTGAAAGTATTAGCCGATGGTTGCGATTAGCGCCTGGTTTCAGGTGGTTCCGGATTGTCCCAGATACCCGGTGCCAGCTGGCTTTTAATTTCCGGAAAGCGATTTGGGTCGAAAACGGGTGTTTTACCTAATTTTAACTGCCGCAGGTAATCGATACTGAGATCGCGGGCGATAGGCGAAAGCAGCAGAATTGCCGTGAGGTTAGTGACAGCCATAAACGCCATTGCTACGTCTGCCATTTGCCAGACTAATGGCAATGGAGAAAGAGTGCCAAACATCACCATTACCAGTGCCAGGCAACGGAATAACACAGTAGCAAAAGGGCTTTTTTGTTGTAAAAAAAGAAGGTTGTTTTCTGCATAGGCATAGTTGGCGACAATCGATGTGAATGCAAACAGCATAACAATGATTGCGATGAATCCAGTTCCCCACGACCCCACTACACTACTCAGTGCTTGTTGTACCAGCATTATGCCGTTCATGTCAGGACTTGCCGTATCCAGAATGCCCGAAAACAGGATAATCCCGGCGGTGGCTGAACAGATGATTATTGTATCAATCAACACACCAAACATCTGCACCAACCCTTGTGATGCGGGATGTGGCGGCCATGTCGCGGCAGCGGCTGCAGCGTTAGGTGAAGAACCCATGCCCGCTTCGTTAGAAAACATACCGCGCTGAAAACCTGTGGTGATTGCCTGACTAATAGTGAATCCAAGAGCGCCTGATGCCGCTTCTTGCCAGCCGAATGCGCTTTTGAACACCAGCGAAACCACTTCAGGTAAACGCTCAATATTCATTGCCATGACGATCAGGCTCATCAACACCCAGATAAGCGCCATAAACGGAACCAACCATTGGGCGACGCGCGCGGTGCCACGCATTCCACCCCAAATAACACCAGCTGTTAAGACAACAAGCCCGATGCCAATCCAGGTTTTGGGAATGCCGAAAGCGTTATTCACGGCATTGGCGATGGAGTTCGCTTGCACCGCATTGAAGATCAAACCAAAGGCTATCATCAGAAAGATGGAGAACATCACCCCCATCCAGCGCATTCCCAGCCCACGTTCCATATACCACGCCGGGCCACCGCGATAATTGCCTTCGATATCGCGTGTTTTATAAAGTTGGGCAAGGGTGCATTCGGCAAAAGAGGTCGCCATTCCGAGCATGGCTACGACCCACATCCAGAAAATAGCACCAGGGCCACCGAGTGTAAGAGCAAGCGCCACGCCAGAAAGATTACCGCTACCTACACGTGCAGCGAGGCTTGTGCAAAGCGCCTGAAATGAGGATATTCCGGAAGAATCTTTATTTTTATTCGCCAGAATTATGCTTCGAAGCTGGGTCAAATAGCGGAATTGTACAAAACCACAGCGCCAGGTGAACCAAAGGCCTGCGCCGACTAACAAATAAATGAGGATAGAACCCCATAGTATCTCATTGATAAACAGAAAAAAATCTGCCATTAACATCCCTCGTTTGCATGCGTTGCGAGCACAGCTAATGCGCGGTGGTCGCGCATGATCCTTTAGATTGCAGGCAAATAATACACGGTATTTATCACTTTCGCGTTCAGTTCCTGCCGATGTGTTGCTGCGGTTGCACCTGAATTGCGTCGTGATATCATCAAGCCAGACCGGTTACATCCCCCTAACAAGTTACATCTAATGAGAAACACTATCATGACGGATAAATTGACCTCCCTGCGTCAGCTAACCACAGTAGTTGCGGACACCGGGGATATTGCGGCAATGAAGCTGTATCAACCGCAAGATGCCACCACTAACCCATCTCTGATCCTGAACGCTGCGCAAATCCCTGAATATCGCAAACTGATTGACGATGCGATTGCGTGGGCGCGCGAGCAGAGCAGCGATCATGCACAACAGGTTGTGGATGCGACTGACAAGCTGGCGGTGAATATTGGTCTGGAAATCCTGAAACTGATCCCAGGTCGTATTTCTACTGAAGTTGATGCGCGTCTGTCTTATGACACCGATGCCAGCATCACTAAAGCAAAACGTCTGATTAAAATGTACAACGATGCGGGTATCAGCAACGACCGTATCCTGATCAAACTGGCTTCTACCTGGCAGGGCATCCGTGCTGCTGAGCAGCTGGAAAAAGAAGGCATCAACTGTAACCTGACTCTGCTGTTCTCCTTCGCTCAGGCGCGTGCTTGTGCTGAAGCAGGTGTGTTCCTGATTTCTCCATTCGTGGGTCGTATCCTCGACTGGTACAAAACGAACACCGATAAGAAAGAGTACGCACCGCATGAAGATCCAGGTGTGGTTTCTGTTTCTGAAATCTACCAGTACTACAAAGAACACGGCTATGAAACCGTGGTTATGGGCGCAAGCTTCCGTAACCTGGGTGAAATCATCGAACTGGCTGGTTGTGACCGTCTGACCATCGCACCTGCTCTGCTGAAAGAGCTGGCTGAAAGCGAAGGTACGGTTGAGCGTAAACTGTCTTACACTGGTGAAGTGAAAGCACGTCCAGAGCGTATGACTGAATCCCAGTTCCTGTGGAGCCACAACCAGGATCCAATGGCAGTTGATAAACTGGCTGACGGCATCCGTAAGTTTGCTATCGACCAGGAAAAACTGGAAAAAATGATCGGCGACCTGCTGTAATCATTACGTGTGGCAGGCTCCGCCCTGCCACGCTTTTTAGTGTTTCACCTCTGTCTGCTGCTCCCTCCACCGTGTATCATTCCGTTAAGTTTTGAATCTCCGGGAATGATATGAATACCTTACGCATTGGCTTAGTTTCCATCTCCGACCGCGCTTCGAGCGGTGTATATCAAGATAAAGGCATTCCGGCGCTTGTTGACTGGCTGGAGCGCACCATAACGACTCCTTTCCAAATTGAAACGCGCTTAATCCCTGATGAACAACCGCTTATTGAGCAGGCGCTGTGTGAGCTGGTGGATGAAATGGCATGTCATTTGGTGTTAACCACTGGCGGCACAGGCCCTGCACGCCGCGATGTCACTCCTGATGCAACGCTTGCGGTTGCGGATCGTGTAATGCCTGGCTTTGGCGAGCAGATGCGCCAGATAAGCCTGCACTTTGTGCCGACGGCAATTCTTTCACGCCAGGTTGGAGTGATTCGCAAGCAGGCACTCATTCTGAATTTACCTGGGCAGCCGAAGTCAATTCAGGAAACCCTGGAAGGCGTAAAAGATGCTGACAACAAGGTGGTAGTGTCGGGTATTTTCGCAAGTGTACCGTATTGTATACAGTTATTAGATGGTCCTTACATTGAGACGGATAGCTCTGTGGTAGCAGCTTTTCGCCCTAAAAGTGCCATTCGCGATACAAACTCCTAAAACCAAGTTGTTTGCGGTATAAGATGTAGTCACTCTGGTATGTGGAGTGTGGTTCGTTATAGTGAATTTGCTTTACAGCAAAATGGAAGCTAATAACCACACTCACTCTGGAAGCAGGCTCTTATGGCACAACAACTCAATTCAACACATCGCACCAGGCCCTTGAATCGTCAGGATTACAAAACCCTGACCCTTGCCGCTTTGGGTGGTGCGCTAGAGTTCTACGACTTCATCATTTTCGTCTTTTTTGCCACCGTCGTTGGAGCGCTTTTTTTCCCGGCCGATATTCCCGAGTGGCTTCGTCAGCTACAAACTTTTGGTATCTTTGCTGCAGGCTATCTGGCTCGTCCGCTGGGTGGAATCATCATGGCGCACTTCGGCGACCTGGTTGGTCGTAAAAAAATGTTCACCTTGAGCATTTTACTGATGGCGCTGCCAACGCTTGCGATCGGGATGTTGCCAACCTATGAAACGTTGGGTATCGCGGCACCTGTATTATTGCTGCTGATGCGCGTTCTTCAGGGGGCGGCAATCGGTGGTGAAGTGCCCGGAGCATGGGTATTTGTCGCAGAACACGTTCCCTATAAACGTATTGGTATTGCATGTGGCACCTTAACTGCTGGTTTAACTGCCGGTATTTTGTTGGGGTCCGTGGTTGCTACCATCATTAATACCTCGATGACCCAGCAGGCAATTCACGATGGCGGCTGGCGTATACCGTTCTTCCTCGGCGGGATTTTCGGCCTGGTGGCAATGTATTTGCGCCGCTGGTTGCAAGAAACTCCCATCTTCCTTGAGATGCAGCAACGCAAAGCGCTGGCGGAAGAGTTGCCGTTGAAATCGGTCATCGCAAACCATAAAAAAGCGGTCGTGATTTCGATGCTGCTGACCTGGTTGTTGTCAGCGGGGATTGTGGTGGTCATTTTGATGGCGCCAACCTGGCTGCAAAAACAGTTGGGTATTGCACCCGCGTTGACGCTTCAGGCGAACAGTATCGCCATCGTAATGTTGTGCATTGGTTGTATTCTGGCTGGGCTGATTATTGACCGTATCGGTGCCAGCAAAACCTTTACTTTCGGCAGCTTACTATTGGCTGTGTGCAGTTGGATGTTCTATCACCTGACGGCAATTTATCCTGAATATCTTTTCTTATTCTATGGGCTTGCTGGTTTGAGCGTTGGGGTTGTGGGGGCAGTGCCGTTTGTGATGGTGCGAGCGTTTCCGGCGGAAGTGCGTTTTAGCGGTATCTCGTTCTCTTACAATATGTCGTATGCCATTTTTGGTGGCCTGACGCCAATCTTTGTCACGATGTTGTCTGCCATATCACCAATGGGACCTGCCTGGTATGTACTGGCACTGGCAATGGTTGGGCTGGGATTGGGGATTTGGTTGCGCAAAGATTTAACGCATGAAGATAAGGTGGTTGAAAGGCCGCTGCAACATTCATAAAAAAACGCGGAGGCTAGCCTCCGCGTTTTTGTTTTCTTACACGTAAGTGCAGGAATTAGTGTTTTTCACCAATTGGCAGCACGGTTCGGCCAAACTGCTCATTGAGCACTTCGCCCATTGCCAGATAAATGGCGCTTGCACCACAAACCAGGCCAATCCAACCCGCAATGCGAACGATGCTTTCGTTATCTACCAGGTGGCCAATAGCCAGCAGGGCAAACAGTACTGTCAAGCTACCAAACACGAACTGCAGCATGCGTGGCGCAGAAGCCAGGGTGCCGAAGAACATGAACAGTGTGAATACGCCCCACAAACCGAGGTACGCACCGAGGAAGTGTGCGTTCGCAGCATCTGCAAGACCCATCTTAGGCATGATCAGAATGGCGACCAGAGTCAGCCAGAAAGAGCCATAAGAAACGAAAGCTGTCAGGCCGAAAGTATTACCTTTCTTAAATTCTAACAGGCCGGCAAAAATTTGTGCGATACCACCGTAGAAAATGCCCATTGCAAGGATGTTGACATCAAAAGGGAAGATGCCGGTGTTATGCAGATTGAGCAGAATGGTGGTCATGCCGAAGCCCATCAAGCCCAGGGGAGCTGGATTAGCCAACTTAGTGTTGCCCATAGTTCCTCTAAAATTCGTCTGAAAATGATTATATGTAGTCGCCACACAACTGCTAAAGGGCAGCGGGGCGCGGCATCATAATCAGGTCGAGAGCCTGAGTCCATGATCTAAACAGGTGTGAAGATGAAAATTTTTTTTGCCTTGCCCCTTGATGGCGAGCCGAGTGACCCCATCTTGTATGCAACCGCAGTTGATGGACCTGTAAAAAATCATGTTTGGGCAGTTGAAAGACTCTTGTTTGCCCGCATAACAGGTTCACGACCATATGACGAACAAATTTTAAGTGGAGACGTTTAGATGGGTAAAATTATTGGCATCGACTTGGGTACTACCAACTCTTGTGTAGCGATTATGGATGGTACTACTGCTCGCGTTCTGGAAAACGCCGAGGGCGACCGCACCACTCCTTCTATCATTGCTTATACGCAAGATGGTGAGATTCTGGTTGGTCAGCCGGCTAAACGTCAGGCAGTGACTAACCCGCAGAACACACTGTTCGCGATCAAACGCCTGATTGGCCGTCGCTTCCAGGATGAAGAAGTGCAGCGTGATGAAGCTATCATGCCGTACAAAATTATTGGCGCTGATAACGGTGATGCATGGATTGACGTTAAAGGCCAAAAAATGGCACCTCCGCAGATCTCTGCTGAAGTGCTGAAGAAAATGAAGAAAACCGCTGAAGATTACCTGGGCGAACCAGTAACTGAAGCTGTTATCACCGTTCCTGCATACTTCAACGATGCTCAGCGTCAGGCAACTAAAGATGCTGGCCGTATCGCAGGTCTGGAAGTAAAACGTATCATCAACGAACCAACCGCAGCGGCTCTGGCCTACGGTCTGGATAAAGAAGTTGGCAACCGTACTATCGCGGTATACGACTTGGGTGGTGGTACTTTCGATATCTCTATTATCGAAATCGACGAAGTTGATGGCGAGAAAACCTTCGAAGTTCTGGCAACCAATGGTGATACCCACCTGGGTGGTGAAGACTTCGATAGCCGTCTGATCAACTACTTAGTGGAGGAGTTCAAGAAAGATCAAGGCATCGATCTGCGTAACGATCCACTGGCTATGCAGCGTCTGAAAGAAGCTGCTGAAAAAGCGAAAATTGAGCTGTCTTCTGCTCAGCAGACCGACGTGAACCTGCCGTACATCACAGCAGACGCGACTGGTCCAAAACACATGAACATCAAAGTGACTCGTGCGAAACTGGAATCCCTGGTCGAAGACTTGGTAAACCGTTCTATCGAGCCGCTGAAAGTTGCGCTGCAAGATGCTGGCCTGTCTGTATCCGATATCCAGGATGTAATCCTGGTTGGTGGTCAGACTCGTATGCCAATGGTGCAGAAGAAAGTTACTGAGTTCTTTGGTAAAGAACCACGTAAAGACGTTAACCCGGACGAAGCTGTTGCAATCGGTGCAGCTGTTCAGGGTGGTGTGCTTGCTGGTGATGTGACTGACGTACTGCTGCTGGACGTTACCCCGCTGTCTCTGGGTATCGAAACCATGGGCGGTGTGATGACTTCACTGATCAACAAAAACACCACTATCCCGACTAAGCACAGCCAGGTGTTCTCCACAGCTGAAGATAACCAGTCTGCGGTGACTATCCATGTGATTCAGGGTGAACGTAAACGTGCAGCTGATAACAAATCTCTGGGTCAGTTCAACCTGGATGGTATCAGCCCAGCACCACGTGGCATGCCGCAAGTCGAAGTTACCTTCGACATCGATGCTGACGGTATTTTGCATGTGTCTGCAAAAGACAAAAACAGCGGTAAAGAGCAGAAAATCACCATCAAGGCTTCTTCTGGTCTGAATGAAGAAGAAATCCAGAAAATGGTGCGCGATGCGGAAGCTAACGCCGAGGCTGACCGTAAGTTCGAAGAACTGGTTCAGACTCGCAACCAGGGTGACCACCTGATGCACAGCACTCGTAAGCAGGTTGAAGAAGCAGGCGATAAACTGCCAACTGACGACAAAACTGCAATCGAGTCTGCACTGAGCGCACTGGAAACTTCTCTGAAAGGCGAAGACAAAGCTGACATCGAAGCGAAAATGCAGGCGCTGGCAGAAGTTTCTCAGAAACTGATGGAGCTGGCTCAGGCACAGCATGCAGAACAGCAAGCAGGTAACGCTACTGACGCTGGTAACTCTGCAAGCAAAGACGACGATGTTGTTGATGCTGAGTTCGAAGAAGTTAAAGACAAAAAATAATCGCCCTTTTGTAAGTTAAAGTGTGATGTGAATAGAAGCACGGGCGTTGAGGTTTTCCTCTGCGCCCGTGCCCGCATGTTAGGGGCAGACAAAAAAGATGGCGAAGAGAGACTATTACGAGGTTTTAGGCGTTCCGAAAAACGCGGAAGAGCGTGAAATCAAGAAAGCCTATAAACGCCTGGCAATGAAGTTCCACCCAGATCGTAATCAGGGTGACAAAGAGTCCGAAGGCAAGTTTAAAGAAATTAAAGAAGCCTACGAAATCCTGACCGACGAGCAAAAACGTGCAGCCTATGACCAGTATGGTCACGCCGCGTTTGAGCAAGGCGGTATGGGCGGTGGTGGTCACGGCGGATTTGGCGGTGGCGGTGCTGACTTTGGTGATATCTTTGGCGACGTATTCGGTGACATCTTCGGTGGTGGCCGTCGTCAGCGTGCATCCCGCGGTGCCGATTTACGCTACAACATGGACTTAACGCTGGAAGAAGCGGTTCGTGGCGTCACCAAAGAGATCCGCATCCCAACGCTTGAAGAGTGTGGCGTTTGTCACGGTAGCGGCGCGAAAGCGGGCTCCAAGCCACAGACTTGCCCGACTTGTCATGGACAAGGCCAGGTGCAAATGCGTCAGGGCTTCTTCACCGTGCAGCAAAGCTGTCCACACTGTCAGGGTCGCGGTTCAATTATTAAAGATCCGTGCAACACCTGTCATGGACATGGTCGTGTTGAAAAAACCAAAACGCTGTCGGTGAAAATCCCGGCTGGCGTTGATACAGGCGACCGTATTCGTCTGGCAGGTGAAGGCGAAGCGGGTGAGCACGGTGCACCATCAGGTGATTTATACGTCCAGGTTCAGGTTAAACAGCACCCAATCTTTGAGCGTGAAGGTAACAACCTGTATTGCGAAGTGCCTATTAACTTTGCAATGGCCGCTTTGGGTGGTGAGATTGAAGTCCCAACACTGGATGGGCGTGTAAACCTGAAAGTGCCTGGTGAAACGCAAACTGGTAAATTGTTCAGAATGCGTGGTAAAGGGGTGAAATCTGTACGTGGCGGGGCCCAGGGTGACCTGTTATGCCGCGTTGTTGTAGAAACCCCAGTTAGCCTGAATGAAAAGCAGAAACAATTGCTGCGCGATCTGGCGGAAAGTTTTGGTGGGCCGAGTGGCGAAAAGAACAGTCCGCGTTCAAAGAGCTTCTTTGACGGCGTGAAGAAATTCTTTGACGATCTAACCCGCTAAACCTAACTTCCTTATTGGTAGTAAAAAAGCCTGAATCGAATATTTTTGATTCAGGCTTTTTTTATGCGCCAGGTATTCATTAGTTTTTTATGTGATTTGATTCGTTATTTCCGATCATTGAATGCAATATAATCTACTTTTATCGATGTGTTAGGCGCGCTATGCTTAATACATATTAATGCCCTAAATGATTTAAGGCAGTTTGAAAACCGGGATGAAAAGATGACAAAAAAACTAAAATACTTTTTCAATAATGATGCCTCCAGCGGCATCTTTTTAATCCTTGCCGCTGTGTTGGCAATGGTTCTTGCCAACTTGAGCTCCACCAGTGACCTGTACCAGTCGTTTTTAAATACGCCGGTAGAGGTGCGTATTGGTTCGCTGGATATCAGTAAAAATCTACTGTTGTGGGTCAACGATGCATTGATGGCAATCTTCTTCCTGATGATTGGCCTTGAAGTAAAACGCGAAATGGTAAGTGGCTCACTTGCCAGCATGCGCCAGGCATCGTTCCCGGTTATTGCGGCATTGGGCGGTATGGTCGTCCCTGCAGCAATCTATTTGCTGTTCAACTTCCAGGACCCGATTACCCGTGAAGGTTGGGCGATTCCGGCGGCAACCGATATCGCTTTCGCACTGGGTATTCTGGCATTGCTGGGCAATCGTGTACCGGTCGCACTTAAAGTGTTCCTGATGGCTTTGGCCATTATTGATGATTTGGGCGCGATCGTAATTATCGCTCTGTTCTACACCAGCGATCTCTCCATCCTTTCGCTGGCTGTTGCTGCTGGTGCTATTGCTGTACTGGCATTACTGAATATCTGCAATGTGCGCCGTACTGGTTTGTATATTTTGGTTGGCGTGGTGTTGTGGACCGCAGTATTGAAATCGGGCGTTCATGCAACGCTTGCTGGGGTAATTATTGGTTTCCTTATCCCACTGAAAGAAAAAGATGGGCGCTCTCCAGCTAAAGAACTGGAGCATGTGCTGCATCCTTGGGTTGCATTTTTGATTCTGCCGTTGTTTGCTTTTGCCAATGCGGGCGTTTCATTAAGCGGTGTGACTTTTGCCGGGTTAACCTCATTGTTACCGATGGGGATTATGGCGGGTCTGTTTATCGGCAAGCCACTGGGTATTAGCCTGTTCTGCTGGGCAGCACTGAAGCTGAAACTGGCAACGTTGCCTGAAGGGACGACCTGCAAGGAGATCATGGCGGTCGGTGTGCTGTGCGGGATTGGCTTCACAATGTCTATCTTCATTGCATCGCTGGCATTTGACGGTGCAGACCCGGCGCTGATTACCTGGGCCAAACTGGGTATTCTATTAGGATCACTGTTCTCAGCCGTCGTCGGTTACTGCATGTTGAGAAGCCGCTTCAGCTCGCAATTACAGCATCATTAATTTATATACTAACGGCTCCTCGGGAGCCGTTAGCTAATGGATTGTTTATCAGGGAGTGAAAAACATATGTCACACATAAATTACAACCATCTCTATTACTTCTGGCATGTCTGCAAGGAAGGGTCAGTGGTAGGTGCTGCTGAAGCGCTGTATTTAACGCCACAAACCATAACCGGCCAGATCAAAGCGTTGGAAGAGCGCCTGCAAGGTAAACTGTTCCGCCGCCAGGGGCGTGGTCTGGTGCCTTCTGAATTAGGCCAGCTTGTTTTCCGCTATGCAGACCGTATGTTTACCTTAAGCCAGGAAATGCTGGATATCGTGAACTACCGCAAAGAGTCCAGCCTGTTGTTTGATGTCGGTATTGCGGATGCGCTATCAAAACGCCTGGTGAGCGGCGTGCTTGATGCGGCTGTCGTTGAAGACGAGCAAATCCACCTACGCTGCTTTGAATCGACTCACGAAATGCTGCTTGAGCAATTGAGCCAACACAAACTGGATATGATCATCTCTGACTGCCCGATTGATTCAACTCAGCAGGAAGGGTTGTTCTCGGTGAAAATTGGCGAATGTGGCATTAGTTTCTGGAGCCAAAATCCGGTGCCAGATTTGCCTTTCCCTGCCTGTCTAGAAACCCGACGCTTATTGATTCCAGGCCGCCGGTCGATGTTAGGGCGTAAGATTTTGAACTGGATTAACACTCAAGGATTGAAGGTTGAAATTCTCGGTGAGTTTGATGATGCGGCGCTGATGAAAGCCTTTGGTGCGGCACACAATGCGATTTTTGTCGCGCCGACCCTATACGGGCAGGATATCTATAACGACGAGAATATTGTTGAGATTGGGCGAATCGAGAATGTTATGGAAGAGTATCACGCCATATTTGCTGAACGAATGATTCAACACCCGGCGGTGCAGCGTGTGTGCAATCGGGATTACTCGGCTTTGTTTAAAGAGATTTAAATCAGGACTCAAATTTCAGATATAAAAAAACCGGCATAAGCCGGTTTTTTTTCAAGCTAACAACAAGTTGGCGATTAAGCCAGTTTGTTGATGTGCGCTACAAGGTTAGCCTTATGACGCGCAGCTTTGTTTTTGTGGATCAGACCTTTGCTAGCCTGACGATCCACGATTGGTTGCATTTCGTTAAATGCTTTCTGTGCAGCAGCTTTGTCGCCAGTTTCAATCGCTGCGTATACTTTCTTGATGAAAGTACGCATCATAGAGCGACGGCTTGCGTTGTGCTTACGAGCCTTTTCAGACTGTACAGCACGTTTCTTAGCTGATTTGATATTAGCCAAGGTCCAACTCCCAAATATGATCTATGTAGACAATTCAAAGGCCGAGGAATATGCCCTCTTAGCCTTCTTTTGTCAATGGATTTGTGCAAATAAGCGCCGTTAAATTTCCGGAGCCTCTTACGTTGTGATGGCGCGGATTCTACCAGCATAACGGTCATGAATACAGCTTTAAGCAACAAAAATCGTCCAGTGATGTGCATCCATGTAGAAACCAGGCGCCAGTTCGATGAAATCCTTGATGCTTTATGCCAAAGGGTACAATCGCCGGTTAACCTTCACCGTGGTAATTGATATAATCCGCCGATTTCCACTGTTTTGAGCCAGCCATGAAGCTGATACGCGGCATACATAATTTACGCCAGAACCACCACGGGTGTGTCCTCACCATTGGTAATTTTGATGGCGTGCATCGAGGCCACAAGTCCCTTTTAAAAGGGTTGTGTGCACAAGGGCGTGCGCGAAATCTTCCGGTGATGGTCATGATCTTTGAACCGCAACCGCTTGAGCTGTTCGCGGGTGATAAAGCCCCAGCGCGTCTCACACGCCTGCGCGAGAAGCTGCGTTATCTGGCTGAGTGTGGTGTGGACTATGTACTATGCGTGCGGTTTGATCGCCGCTTTGCGGCACTCACAGCACAAAGTTTTGTCAGCGATCTGTTGGTAGACCGCCTCGGGGTAAAATTCCTCGCGGTCGGTGATGATTTCCGCTTTGGTGCTGGTCGCCAGGGGGATTTCTTGTTATTACAGAAGGCTGGCCTCGAATATGGTTTTGACGTTACCAGTACGCAAACTTTCTGCGAAGGTGGCGTGCGAATCAGTAGCACGGCTGTTCGCCAGGCACTGGCTGATGACGACTTAACGCTTGCCGAAAGTCTATTGGGTCATCCGTTTATTATCTCCGGGCGTGTCGTCCATGGTGATGAACTGGGAAGAACCATTGGTTTCCCCACGGCGAATTTACCGCTGCGTCGTCAGGTTTCCCCGGTGAAAGGGGTGTTTGCAGTAGAAGTCGCAGGCCTTGGCGATAAACTGCTGCCGGGTGTTGCCAATATTGGTACACGGCCAACGGTGGCGGGCCTGCGCCAACAGCTGGAAGTCCATTTGCTGGACGTTGCAATGGACTTATATGGGCACCATATTGATGTGGTGCTACGTAAAAAAATACGAAATGAACAACGGTTTGCTTCGCTTGATGAACTGAAAGCGCAAATCGCCAAAGATGTGGTAACCGCCCGCGAATTTTTTGGGCCCAATACCTGAGCAAGCTAACTACGGAACCGAGAATCTAATGAGTGACTTTAAATCTACCCTGAATTTACCGGAAACAGGGTTCCCGATGCGTGGCGACCTCGCCAAACGCGAACCGGGCATGCTGGCTCGCTGGAATGATGATGACCTGTACGGCATCATCCGTAATGCAAAGAAAGGCAAAAAATCCTTCATTCTGCATGATGGCCCTCCATACGCGAACGGCAGCATTCACATTGGTCACTCAGTTAACAAGATTCTGAAAGACATTATCGTGAAGTCCAAAGGTCTTTCCGGTTTTGACTCTCCGTATGTTCCAGGTTGGGACTGCCACGGTCTGCCAATCGAACTGAAAGTAGAACAGCTGATCGGCAAGCCAGGTGAGAAAGTTTCTGCGGCTGAATTCCGCGCTGCATGCCGTAAATACGCGGCAGAGCAGGTAGACGGGCAGCGTGCCGACTTCATCCGTCTGGGTGTGTTGGGCGACTGGTCACGTCCGTACCTGACTATGGATTTCAAAACCGAAGCGAACATTATCCGTGCGCTGGGTAAAATCGTCGGTAACGGCCATCTGCATAAAGGGGCTAAACCTGTGCACTGGTGCGTTGACTGCCGTTCAGCTCTGGCTGAAGCGGAAGTTGAGTACTACGACAAAACCTCTCCATCTATCTTCGTTAGCTTCCAGGCTGTTGATGCTGACGCGGTAAAAGCGAAATTTGGCGCAACTCAAGTTGATGGCCCGGTTTCTATGGTTATCTGGACCACCACTCCGTGGACTCTGCCAGCTAACCGTGCGGTTTCTCTGAATGCAGAATTCGAATATGCACTGGTGCAGGTTGATGGCCAGGCGTTAATCGTTGCTAAAGATTTGCTCGAAAGCGTAATGAAGAGCGCGGCTATCACCGAATGGACTGTTCTGGGCACCGCTAAAGGCGCCGATCTGGAACTGACTCGCTACAAGCACCCGTTCTTAGATTTCGATGTGCCGGCGATTCTTGGCGAGCACGTTACGCTGGAAGCAGGTACTGGTGCAGTGCATACCGCTGGCGGCCACGGCCCTGACGACTACGTGATCAGCCAGAAATACAATCTGGAAATCGCTAACCCGGTTGGCCCGGACGGTTGCTACCTGCCAGGTACTTATGAAGGTCTGGATGGCGTACAGGTGTTCAAAGCGAACGACCTGATCGTTAACATCCTGCGTGATAAAGGCGTTCTGCTGCACGTTGAGAAACTGCTGCACAGCTATCCGCACTGCTGGCGTCACAAAACACCAATCATCTTCCGTGCAACACCTCAATGGTTCATCAGCATGGATCAAAAAGGCCTGCGCGCGCAGTCACTCAAAGAGATCAAAGGCGTGCAGTGGATCCCGGACTGGGGCCAGGCGCGTATTGAATCTATGGTTGCTAACCGCCCTGACTGGTGTATTTCCCGCCAGCGTACCTGGGGCGTGCCAATGTCGATGTTTGTACACAAAGACACTGAAGAGCTGCATCCGCGTACTCTGGAATTGATGGAAGAAGTTGCTAAGCGTGTTGAGCAAGATGGCATCCAGGCGTGGTGGGATCTCGACCCGCGCGACATTCTGGGTGACGACGCTGACAACTACACCAAAGTGCCAGACACCCTGGACGTGTGGTTCGACTCCGGTTCAACGCATTCATCTGTTGTTGATGTACGCCCTGAATTCAACGGCCATGCAGCAGATATGTATCTGGAAGGTTCGGATCAGCACCGCGGCTGGTTCATGTCTTCACTGATGATTTCGACGGCGATGAAAGGCAAAGCGCCTTACCGCCAGGTACTGACTCACGGCTTCACCGTTGATGGTCAGGGCCGCAAAATGTCCAAATCCATCGGTAACACCGTTTCTCCGCAGGACGTGATGAACAAACTGGGCGCGGATATTCTGCGTCTGTGGGTGGCATCAACGGATTACACCGGTGAAATTGCGGTGTCCGATGAGATCCTGAAACGCGCTGCTGATTCTTATCGTCGTATCCGTAACACCGCTCGTTTCCTGTTGGCGAACCTTAACGGCTTCAATCCAGAAACCGATATGGTGAAACCGGAAGAGATGGTTGTTCTGGATCGCTGGGCTGTCAGCTGTGCGCAGGATGCACAAACCGATATCCTCGCGGCTTACGAAAACTACGATTTCCACGAAGTGGTGCAACGCCTGATGCGTTTCTGCTCCATCGAAATGGGCTCGTTCTATCTCGACATTATCAAAGACCGCCAGTACACCGCGAAGCCTGACAGCATAGCGCGTCGTAGCTGCCAGACTGCACTGTTCCACATTGCAGAAGCGCTGGTTCGCTGGATGGCACCAATCATGTCCTTCACCTCTGACGAAATCTGGGCGTTCCTGCCAGGCAATCGTGAGAAATACGTCTTCACCGGCGAGTGGTACGAAGGTCTGTTCGGCCTGGCTGACAGCGAAACGATGAACAATGAATACTGGGACACGCTTTTAACTGTGCGTGGCGAAGTGAACAAAGTTATCGAACAAGCGCGTGCTGATAAGCGTGTGGGCGGCTCTCTGGAAGCAGCAGTTACCCTGTATGCCGACAGCGAACTGGCGGCGAAGCTCAACAGCCTGGGCGAGGAATTGCGATTTGTCCTGTTGACCTCAGGTGCTGAAGTTGCCGATTATTCGCAGGCAACTGATGACGCACAGCAAAGCGAAATCCTGAAAGGATTGAAAGTTGCCCTGCGTAAAGCCGACGGTGAAAAATGCCCGCGTTGCTGGCATTACACTACCGACGTCGGTCTGGTTGCGGAACACGCAGAAATCTGCGGCCGCTGTGTCACCAACGTAGCCGGTGACGGCGAAAAGCGTAAATTTGCCTGATGAGTAAATCGATTTGTTCGACCGGACTGAGCTGGCTGTGGCTGGTGGTCGTGGTACTGATTATCGATCTGGGCAGCAAATACCTGATCCTCCAGCATTTCATGCTGGGGGACACCGTATCGCTGTTCCCGTCGCTGAATCTGCACTATGCCCGCAATTACGGTGCCGCGTTTAGTTTCCTTGCGGATAAAGGCGGCTGGCAGCGCTGGTTCTTCGCGGGTATCGCCATCGGTATCTGTGTGATTCTGGCGGTGTTGATGTATCGCGCCAAAGCAAGCCAGAAGCTGCATAATATCGCCTATGCTTTAATCATTGGCGGTGCACTCGGTAACTTGTTTGACCGGTTATGGCACGGTTTTGTGGTCGACATGATTGATTTCTATGTCGGCGACTGGCACTTCGCCACGTTTAACTTAGCTGATACGGCAATCTGTATCGGTGCGGCGCTGATTGTCCTGGAGGGGTTCTTTGTCTCCTCCGACAAGCCCGCAAAGCAAAAAGGGTAACCCATGGCTGAGTCTATCCAGGCCAATAGCAGAGTTTTTGTGCATTTCACGCTGAAACTCGAAGATGGTTCCACAGCCGAGTCGACCCGTAATAACGGCAAACCGGCACTCTTCACGCTGGGTGACGAAACACTGTCACCGGGCATGGAAGACCAGCTTGTCGGCCTGAAAGCAGGGGACAAAAAAGCCTTCTCACTGGCACCTGAGTCGGCGTTTGGTATTCCAAGCCCGGACATGATTCAGTATTTCTCACGTCGTGAATTTATTGATGCGGGTGAGCCGGTGCCAGGGGCGATTATGCTGTTTACTGCAATGGATGGCAGCGAGATGCCAGGTGTTGTGCGTGAGGTTAATGGTGATTCCATCACCGTTGACTTTAACCACCCACTCGCCGGGCAAACCATTCATTTTGATATCGAAGTACTGGAAATTGACCCGGTACTGGAGGCGTTGAATGCAGATCCTGTTGGCTAACCCTCGCGGCTTTTGTGCCGGGGTAGACCGCGCTATCAGCATTGTTGAAAACGCGCTGGCCATTTACGGCGCGCCAATTTATGTCCGTCACGAAGTGGTGCATAACCGCTACGTGGTTGACAGCCTGCGCGAACGTGGGGCGATTTTCATCGAGCAAATCAGTGAAGTGCCTGATGGCGCAATCCTGATTTTCTCCGCACATGGTGTTTCCCAGGCGGTGCGTAACGAAGCCAAAGGCCGTGATTTAACGGTATTCGATGCGACCTGCCCGCTGGTGACCAAAGTGCATATGGAAGTGGCTCGCGCCAGCCGCCGTGGTGAAGAATCCATTCTGATTGGCCATGCTGGTCACCCGGAAGTGGAAGGCACCATGGGCCAGTACAGCAACCCAAAAGGTGGTATGTATCTGGTTGAATCACCTGAAGATGTCAGCAAGCTGGATGTGAAAAACGAAGCCAAACTTTCGTTTATGACCCAGACCACGCTATCTGTGGATGACACTTCTGATGTGATTGACGCGCTGCGTAAACGCTTCCCGAAAATCATTGGCCCGCGTAAAGACGATATTTGCTACGCCACTACCAACCGTCAGGAAGCTGTGCGTGCGCTGGCTGATGAAGCGGATGTGGTGTTGGTGGTTGGCTCGAAAAACTCGTCCAACTCCAACCGTCTGGCAGAGCTTGCACAACGTATGGGCAAGGCCGCATATCTGATTGACGATGCGACCGATATCCAGGAATCCTGGGTTAAAGATGCGGTTTGTGTTGGCGTTACGGCAGGGGCTTCTGCGCCAGATATTCTGGTGCAAAACGTTCTGGCTCGCCTGCGTGAGTTAGGCGGCAGCGAAACCCGTGAGCTTGTCGGGCGCGAAGAAAACATCATTTTTGAAGTGCCGCGTGAACTGCGTATGGATGTGAAAGAAGTCGAGTAATCGTTATCCATCGCAAACACCAAATTCAAAAGGGGAGCTCATGCTCCCCTTTTTTGATCAAGCGTCACTCCTCACAGTTGGAAGTCAGTCAGGAAGCGATCAATTATCTGATAGTCTTCACTGGACAGTTGCCAGCCAGGCTTGCGGCAATAGTCCGTTGCGATAATCCCACGCTTCATCAAAATCGTTTTCTCAACCTGAATGATGTATTCGCAATGCGTCATCCAGCGTTGGATATAGGGTAACAGCGCCTGATGCAGTGCCTCTGCCTGTGCTGTTTCGCCCCGCTGCCAGTGCTGATAAATCCGCACATACACTTCAGCAAAAGAACAACCCGGCATCACGCCTTTTCCGCCTGCTGTCAGCATTTGCAACATGTACAAACCGGCATATCCATTGAGTACGCTGGCCTGTGGGGCTTTAACGAGAAACTCCCTTGTATAATCCACTGGTGGATTACACTCGATTTTGAATACCGCATGCGGGTAGCGGTCTGCGACTGCTGCTAGTTGTTCAGGCGTAATCGGCAACCCGGTTTCACCCGGCGCGTACTGCACCATCACCGGAATATCCACCGCTTCCAGCACGGCAAAAATATGTGCCTGAATCGCTTGTGGATTAGGGCTGAGGAAAAACGGTGGCAGCAGCATCAGCGCATCCACACCCAGAGAGGCGCAGTATCGGGCGCGTTTCACGGCCACTTCCGTGCTGTGATCGGTCACCGACATCGCCCGATAAAGCGGGCTACCTGCCAGTGTGCTGACAAACATTTGTGCAAGCCGGTTACGCTCGCTGTCTTCCAGTTTGGGAAACTCGCTGGCGATACCAAAAAGCGTGGTGCCTTGCACGCCAGTCGTCGCGAGATGCTCCAACAGGCGCACAAAACTCACTTCATCAATTTCGCCGCTAGAGGTAAAAGGCATCGCAACAATCGGATTTACCCCGACGATATTCGTCGCGCTATAGCGCTGAGTCATCAGTCTTCCTCCCGGTCAGCCAGCACGGCACCCTGTGCGGCTGGCAGTGCCCAACGGCGATACAAACGCAGGAAGCCGCGTGGCACTTCTTTATCTACCGGTTTCCAGTGCTCGCGACGGGTTGCCAGTTCGGTTTCTGAAACGTGCAATGTCAGCGTGCGGGTTGGGATATTTATAGAGATTTCATCGCCATCTTCTACCAGACCCAATTCGCCGCCATCCACCGCTTCCGGTGAAATATGGCCGACGAACAGACCACGGTTGGAGCCTGAGAAACGCCCGTCAGTAATCAACGCACAAGTATCAGAAAGCCCCATACCTTCAAGCGATTTCATGGGCTTGTACATCTCTGGCATTCCCGGCCCGCCTTTTGGCCCTTCATAACGCAGCACCAGCACGCTACCCGGCTGGATTTGGCCGGACATGATGGCTTCCACAGATTCCTGCTCACTGTTAAACACCACCGCAGGGCCACGGAACACCATCAGGTTTTCCGGTACGGCAGCAGGTTTCACCACGCATCCTAGTGGCGACAGATTGCCGTGCAGCACAGCAACACCGGCCTCATTACGCACGGGAATGGCTAAGGTATGGATGACTTCCGGGCGGCAACTCCGGGTTGCTTCGGTCAGCAACTCAGCTTTGGTTTTTCCAGCCACGGTCAGCGCATTCAGATCCATCAATTTGCTGATTTCATATTCGACCGCTTGCACACCACCGGCTTCCCAGAAGTCGATCATGTCGTGTTCAGAGGCCGGATAAAGCGAGGCAACCAATGGCACCTGATGGCTTAACTCATCAAAAGCAGACAGCGGCAAATGGCCCAGCTCTGCTTCATAATAGATTGCCTGTAAATGCAGAATTGCGTTGGTCGAACCACCCGTAGCCAGCAAATAAATCATCGCATTGCGGATGGATTCAGCGGTAATGATCTGGCGTGCATTAACGCCATCCAATACCAGTTTGACGGCCTGACGACCGGTTTCCACAGCACATTCGCGGCGCTCTTTTGAGATAGCAGGCAGCGTACTGCTACCCGGTAAACTCATTCCCAGCACTTCTCCGATACAGCACATGGTGTTCGCGGTGCCATACATGGTGCAGGAGCCAGGGCCGGGTTCGGCTATATTTTCAATGTGGGCGAACTCTTCTTCGCTGATTTCACCGCGCATTTTCCAGCCAATGGCTTCGGTGACGATATTGCCGTCCCAGTGTTTACCTTTATATTCAGCCGGGTACATTGGGCCGCCGTTAACCATAATCGCTGGGATATCCAGGCGTGCAGCGGCCATTAGCATCGCCGGAACGATTTTGTCGCACGAGCCGAGTAGCACCATGCCGTCAAAACGGTGGGCGCGCATCATCACTTCAATCGACGCGGTGATCACTTCACGGGCAGCGAGGATGTAACGCATCCCCAGATGCCCTTCAGCTATCCCGTCGCAAGGGGCGATAGTGCCAAACACCATTCCGACACCACCGGCTTCATCAATGCCTTCGAGCACTTTGGCGGTCAGTTCATTCAGGTTTGCATGTCCCGCCGTCGCATTGGTGTAGCTGTTCACTACTGCGATTACAGGCTTACGCAGTTGTTCATCGGTATGACCCATGGATTTGTACAGCGCACGTTTCAGTGCGCCATCGTCACCTTCGAGGATCGGGTTGAAATGCGTGCCACAACTGGCACATCCGCCACCGCCACATCCACTCATAGTTTCTATCTCTTCTAAACGTTGCGATTAATAGTCGCGTTAATATGTTGGGCAGCATCAAGCTGCTCACCGCTCTGTTCGGGTACAGCGATAACTTTCTTCGGATTCGCCAGCCGTGCTGGCAGGGCGAGAATGAGTGGCGCACACAGCAGCAAGAAGGCCGCGAGGATATATAAGCCCGTGTCGGTGCGCCCGGTGGTGTCTTTCAGCCAGCCCAATACTGTCGGGCCAAAGAAACCTGCCAGGTTGCCGATGGAGTTGACGAAGGCGATACCTGCGGCTGCGGCCGTGCCGGAAAGCAGGGCGCCAGGCAGGCTGATGTAGGTTGGAATCAATGCCAGGGTGCCGGACATCGCCACGCAAATCCACGCCATCATCCAGAAGGTGGATCCGCTGCAATACGCACTCAATGCCAGGCCCACGCAGCCAATCATGGCGGGAATAGCGATGTGCCAACGACGTTCTTGTTTCAGGTCAGAATGGCGACTGTTCCACACCATAAAACAGGCACCGAAGACATATGGCAGTGCCGCGAGCAGGCCGATATGGAAATCGTCGCTGACGCCTGAGGATTTGATGATCGACGGTAGCCAGAAGTTGATGCCGTAGTAACCGATGTTGAAGCTAAAGAACACCACCGCCAGCAGCCAGACGTAGCCGTTTTTCAACATTCCTTTCACGCTGCTATCCACTTTGCCTTGGTTGGCACGTGCACGATTGGCGGCATCTTTTGCCAGATCGTTAATGACGACCTGTTTTTCGGCATCGCTCAGCCACTTCGCTGACTTCACATCGTTATCGAGATAACGCAGCACCACAAAAGCGAGCAGGAAAGAGGGAATTGCTTCAACCAGGAATAGCCACTGCCAGTTGTGCAGGTGGCCAACTCCTTCAAACATCTTTAGGATCAAGCCCGAAAGCGGGCTGCCGATAATGGTCGAAAGCGGCGTAACCAGAATAAACAGACCGAGCGTGCGAGCAGAGCGCCACGACGGGAACCACAGCGTGAGATAGAACACGATTCCAGGGAAGAAGCCGGCCTCTGCCACACCGAGTAAAAAACGCACTATGTAAAACTGTGTCGGGGTGGTGACAAACATCATGCCAGCCGAAAGCACCGCCCAGGTTGCCATAATGCGGGCAATCCAGAAACGCGGCCCGAAACGCTGCATCAGCAAGTTGCTCGGCATCTCAAACAGGAAATAACCGATAAAGAAGATGCCCGCACCCAACCCATACACGGTGTCACTGAAGTTCAGTGCATCTTGCATGTGTAGTTTAGCGAACCCGACGTTAACGCGGTCCAGATAGGCGAAGAAATAACATAAGATCAAAAACGGGATTAGGCGTCGCGTTATCTTGCTATAAACCTTTGACTCCGCTGTCGAAGCTGTGGGTTTGTTGTCCAGAGTTTTGCTCATTGTTCTGTCTCCAGAAAATTCAGGGTAAGAGGTTTTTTATTGTGTAGGGAATCTAATGTTCTATTGCTCAAGCCAGGCTTGCTGATATGCCTGCGCCCGTTCACGTAATACAGCCATGCTCATACCTGCCTGATACAACCCGCCACCCAGGCCAAAACCATCGGCTCCTGCCTGAATATAGCTACGCATTTGCGCGGCATCCGGTTGGATACCACCGACGGGTAAACAGGCCACTTCACGTGGGACGACTGCGCGGAACGCTTTGGTTATTACTGGGGTGATATGCTCGGCCGGGAATAATTTCAGCGCGCTCGCCCCGGCATCTATGGCGCTAAAAGCCTCGCTGGGTGTCATGACGCCAGGGAGACTTATCAAGCCGCGTTTCACCGAATGGCGAATCACATCGGGATTACAGTTTGGGGAGATGATCAATTGCCCGCCGCATTCAGCAACGCTATCAACTTGTTCCACATTTAACACCGTGCCCGCACCCACATAGCCACGGTTGCCTACGGTGTCTCTCATCAGGTGAATAGATTTCAGTGCAGATGGGCTATTAAGGGGGACTTCCAGGTAATGGAAACCGCACTCCAACAGAATTTCTGCGGCTTCAACAGCGTGCTCGGGCGTTATACCGCGCAAAATGGCAATCAACGGTAGAGGCTCTTGTTGCCAGCGGGCAATAAATTGTTCCGGGCTCATTTTTGCATTCCTTGTAGTCGAGTAAAGAGGTGACTGAGGCCCGTCACGAAGCAGGCGTCGCCATCAGCCGATAGCAGATTGAGATCCATCTGGTTTGCTGCAAGTTGATATCGAGCTATCAGCGCCGGGTTGCCCACAACCCAGGCGTGTTGGCCTGCGGGAAGTGCTTTAAGTTCATAGCCAATCACCAGGCCTGAGAGATAGCTGTGAACGTGGGATTCCTGGATTTCTAAGGCCAGACGGAGTGTTCGCGCTGAAAAGATCAGGTGACTGAATGGCGCATCACGCAGGGCTGTTGCCACGCCAAGCAAGAAAGCCTCTTCACTTTCTTTCTGTTCTGGTAGTGCGCGCCCAAGGATTGAGTGCTGGCTTAAAAGCGAGAAGAGTTCACCGCTCATAAATGTTGAGAAGGCGGTGATTTCCCCGTTCACGATCGTCGCGTGTTTGCTGTGAGTGCCTGGCAGCAAGACCAGATGTTCATTTGCAGGATGTAATGCGGCGAGCCCCAGTAATTGGACTTCTTCGCCACGCATGACGTCGGGCTGGTGGTATTGGCTCATCCCCTGTACGCCAGGCACAATCCACGCTGGACTGCCCCATGGTGTCGTGAAAGCCAGTGTCCGAGTGATTAAATTGTCGATGTCGCAAGGCAGCGGAGCGTAGGGTACTTCCCGCCAGCCTTGCTGTGAGCCGACCATCCCCGCCATCACGACGGGCAATGCTCCATGCTGCTCAAGCCACGGTTGCAGTAAGTTTTGCAGCGTGCTGGCAAATTGCCCTTGTTCAATGGACAACAACCCGCAGGCTTGATTGATTTGGGCAACTTGTACACTTTCCTGCATCAAAAATGCCCGGAAATTAGTCGTGCCCCAGTCGATGGCGATCCAGTTGTTTTTCATTTCAAGTAATACAAACCATGTAATCTTGTAATACAAGAATGCTAGAGCAAAAAACACCCACAATCTGTGAGAGAGATCGAAATTACATCAGGAGAGGATCAAATAATGTGGTCGAACATTTCCGGACGATCTTGCCAGATGCGTTTTTTGGCCGCATTCAACAAGATGGTGCGCATTTGCTGGCGGGCAGTCTCGACTTGTTTAAGGCGAATAGCATCAAACAGTTGAAAGTGATCATCAACGGCGGCTTTGGTCTGGCGAACATCTTTCTCAATCGTCTGTTTGAAAGACAGTTCCATGGCTGCGGAAAGCGCATTACCGAGAGCCAGTAAGAAAGGATTATGAGTAGCACGCAGCAGCGCATGGTGAAATGCCAGATCACCTTCTTCAAATAAGGCTCTTTGCGCTTCAACCTGACCTTTACGCATCAACTGGAGTGCGTCTTCCATCGCTGCCAAATCATGTCCGTTGGCGTTTAATGCTGCGAGTGTTGCCACATTTGGCTCGAAAATCAGGCGTGTCACAATCAGTTGTTCAACCAGTTTCAGGTCAACTTCACCTTCGGCAAGCCACCCCAGAACATCAATATCCAACAGACTCCACTGTTCACGATTATTTACCGTGCTGCGTTTTTTGGCCTGAATGGAGATAAGCCCTTTTGCGGCAAGTACCTGGAGGGCGTTGCGTACTGAAGTGCGGGAGACTTCATACTCCACGGCCAGTTCGTTTTCACCTGGTAAAGAAAGCCCCGGCGCGAGATCGCCATGCATGATACGGCGTGCAAGATGCTGGGTGACAGATTCAGAAATATTTGTCTGTGGGACTTTCATTACACTTTCTCGGTCGTGACTAAACATGGAAATGAGCTACATAGTAAGCTAATCGCGCCGTAATCGCACCGTATGTACTTAAAAGATAAGAGAGCAATGTATGAGTAGAACTCCAATCATTCTCGATACCGACCCTGGCATCGACGACGCCGTAGCTATTGCCGCTGCACTTTTTGCCCCGCAGCTTGATTTGAAGTTGCTGACCACGGTCGCAGGCAATGTCAGCGTCGAGAAAACGACCCGCAACGCGCTGCAACTGATGCACTTCTGGCACAAAGATATTCCTGTTGCTCAAGGGGCAGCCACGCCGCTGGTGCGTAAATTGCGCGATGCGGCCTACGTGCACGGCGAGTCCGGCATGGAAGGTTATGCATTTGTCGACCACCAACGCCAGCCGCTGGATAAACCCGCTTTTCAGGCTATTTATGAATGCCTGAACGCAAGCCCTGAAGCTATCACGCTGGTGGCCATCGGGCCGTTGACCAATATTGCGCTGTTGCTCACGCAATACCCGCAATGCAAAGCGAAGATCAAACGGCTGGTGATCATGGGCGGATCGGCGGGGCGCGGCAACTTCACACCAAACGCCGAGTTTAATATCGCCATTGATCCAGAAGCTGCAGCACGAGTGTTCGAAAGTGGGCTGGAAATTGTGATGTGCGGCCTGGATGTCACCAATAAAGCGATGTTAAGCCCTGCATATTTAGAGCAGCTCCCATCTCTTAACCAAACCGGAAAAATGCTACACGCGCTATTTAGTCATTACCGCAGCGGCAGCATGGTGACAGGTTTGCGGATGCATGATTTATGCGCCATTGCCTGGTTGGTGAAGCCTGAGTTGTTCGTTGTGAAGCCTTGTTTTGTGGCTGTTGAAATCCACGGAGAATTCACTTCTGGCACGACTGTTGTGGATATCGAAGGGCGCTTTGAACGGCAACCCAATGCTCAGGTTGCGCTGGATTTGGATGTCGATGGTTTTCAGGCATGGGTGGCGCAAGTCCTGGCGTTGGCACCCTGAGAATTTGCGCGACATAGATCGACTTTCTCCGGTCTGATTAAACGGTTAATCGATTAACCTGCTATGCTAATTTTGCAGTTCTCCTTGGGCCGGAGAAACAACATGACTATTCCTTTCTTTATGCCACCAGGTGTGGCGTTCGCTAACGGCCATTTCACGGCTGAAAATATCATTACTAAGGTCACGCATAGCGGGGATCTGGCTGGCATATTTCACGATCAAACTGCCTGGCGGGCGATCTCTTCAGAAACGCCAATTTACCAGGTTGAAATGCTGAGTTCAGCGCAAGGTGACGGCGAGCTTTATGTGGGAACCACGCATCTGAATCCGGGGCGTGTTGGCGACGAATTTTACATGACCAGAGGGCATTTTCATCAACGGCGCGAGCAAGGTGAGGTTTACTTTGGCCTGCGTGGAAGTGGCCTGTTGCTACTGCAAACTGAGCAGGGTGAGACGAGGCTGGAGCAAGTCTTCGCTGGCTCTGTCCACATCATTCCAGGTTTTACAGCACATCGTCTAATCAACACCGGAACGGAAATTCTCTCAGCACTGGCAGTCTGGCCAACCATTGCCGGGCATGACTATGCCTCGTTGGCAAAGGGCTTTGCGCTACGCGTTATAGAGCAGGATGGCAAAATTCAGGCGAAGGAGGTGCAAAATGGCTGAGCCGCTCCTCAATTTCGGACTGGATATGCAGGTCCATCACCAGCCAATGGGTTTTAGCTACGGCGAAGAGGTAATTGGGCCAGTGCCGGAGATCCGTAAACTCGATCAGATCCGTGCTTCATTGCGTGATCCTTTGTGCCAGGGGCCGGAAGATGTTTATGCGATCGTCATGGATGTTGCTCGATTGCAGGACAGAGAAGAACTTAAAAAACGGATGTTACTGTTTGGCGTGGTGACTTACGCTTCCGGGCGGTTGGGCGATGAACCTGTCCGCAGCCAGGGGCATATTCATCGGATTAGTGCGCACAGTGGCTGGTCGCCGCCAGAGTTATATGAAATCTGGCAGGGTAAAGCGATTATTTACATGCAGGAATATGTTTCCGACGATCCGGGGCGCTGCTTTGCAATCGTGGCCGGGCCTGGCGAAAAAGTGCTGGTGCCGCCGGGTTGGGCGCATGCCACGATCTCAGCTTCACCTGATGAACCGCTGACATTTGGTGCCTGGTGCGACCGGGAATATGGATTTGAATACGAAGCCGTGCGGGCATACAAAGGGCTGGCGTGGTATCCACTATTGCAGGATGAGCATATTGCCTGGCAGCATAACCGTCGCTATATGCCGGGGCGTTTGCAGGTGACTTCACCACGCAGCTATACCGAATTTGGGATTACCGATGAGCCGCTATATCAACAATTTATTGATGATCCCGCGCGTTTTCAATTTATCTCAAAGCCAGGAATGATGAGCCAGAAGTGGGTGGGTTTCCATCCTTAAAAGAGTCGGATGTCGCTCACGCTAATCCGACCTTCGGGCTTGGTGTTGTACGGTGGATAGGCGTAAGCGTCATCCACCGTTTTTTTAAGAGAACAACCCCACTGCTACGCCTACTGCCGCTAACACTAATAACAGCAACATCGCTTTCACCGGTGACACGCCGCGTTTTGCCATCAAATACCAGGTACCAATCACCACCAACAATGGCAATAAATTCGGGAAAATCCCGTCCAACATTTGTTGCACATGAATATTCACGCCGTCTTTGGTGACAAATTCAAGTCCGGTGCCGAGCTTCACGTAACTTGCCGCCACGCCACCCATCACGAATACGCCGAGCAACGATAGCGCTTCACGCAGGCGAGTCGATTTGCTGCTCACCAGCATCTCAACGGACGTCGATCCCATGCGGTAGCCTTTCAGGAACAGGAACCACGAGCCAGGAATAATAATCGCCAGCCACGCCACGCAGTAAAACAGTGGCCCTAGAATATTCCCTCCCGCCGCCAGCGCCATCCCGATACTGAGCAGAATCGGGATTAACATCCCTGGAATCATTGAATCGCCAATCCCAGCCACTGGCCCCATCAGTCCCACTTTCAGGGTGTTGATAGTTTCGCCGTCGATTGGCTCACCGTTGGCGCGCTTCTCCTCAAGACCCAGCACCATGCCGTTGACTATCGCACCCAACTGCGGCTCGGTGTTATAGAACGACGCGTGGCGTTTGAGCATCTCTTTGCGTTGTTCATCATCGGGATAGAGCTTTTTCGCCACCGGCAACATACTCAAGCAAAAGCCGAATGACTCCAGGCGCTCAAAGCTCATTGAGGAGAGGTTGTACATCATCCAACTACGCCAGCAACGGCGCAGATCCTGGCGAGTGAGTTTACGTTCTTCCATCAGAATTCATCCTCATCATCAGCGGGCGTGGAGGCTGTACGTTCAGCCTGTGGCTCAGGTTTGTAGTTGTAGTGAATCAGTGCCAGCAACGCGCCGACAATCACCAGCGCCACCATATTTAGCTTCAGGAAAACAATGCAGATAAACCCCACAAGGAAGTAAATCAACATGCTGTAATTCTTGATGATTTGTTTAAGCAGAATGGCGATACCGACAGCTGGCAGAATCCCGCCGAGCACGTTCATAGTGGAAAGAACGATGTGCGGCAGGCTGTCCATAAAGGCGTTGATATACTGCGCGCCGAAATAGACCGCGATAAACGTTGGAATAAAACGCATCAGGAAGTTGGTGGCTTGCGGCCAGATAGCGCTGTTGAGATACACGCCGCGCTCGTCGCCCTTTTCCAGCGCGATATCCGCACGGTGGTTCCACCAAGAATTGAGCACCATCATGGCGTTGAATAACACGGTGCCCGCAATACCTATAGTGGCAGCTAACGCTACAGCCACTTCAGGGCCTTTATTGGAAAGAATACCCAGTGCAATGGCCGGGAAGGCCACAAAGTTGAGATCCGCAGGCATAGAACCACCGGGGGTTACCATGGCGATATACACGGCCTGAACCGCCACGCCGATGATAATCCCGGTTTGCACATCGCCGAGAATAAAACCTACCAGCATCCCTGAAACCAGTGGGCGGGTAATCAGATACCAGCCGCCAGTCAACCCCAGTAGCCATGGGCTACTAAGCGCACCGAGGTAACAGAGAATGCCGATTAGAGCTGCTTCGAAAGCCATAATGCACTCCTTTATTTGAGTTTTTGTCGAGCATCTTGCCAGCTGTAACTGCTGGCATCGGGTACCAGTCGAAATTCAATCTGGTGCCCGTGCTGCGAGAGATAGTCGAACGCCGCTATCTCTTCGGGATTCACAGACTGATTCGGGCCAATGGTGGTGGTAGTGGCTCGTGCGCTCATCGGACCAACGTTGATTTTCTTATTGCTGTTTTGCAGGCTGATACCGGCTTCTTCAATGCGTTTAAGCGTCACCGGAGATTTACCAATCACGAAATAGTGCTTCTCACTGGCGATGATCTTCGGCAGTTTTTCAATCGCGGTGGCGGTATCAAACAACCAGACTTTGGTGTCCTGCACCGCACCTTTCATCACCGAAGACAACAACGGATCGGCGGCAACAGCGTCATCAATGGCGATGATCCCATCGCACGGCAACTCCTTTGCCCAGCGGGTGATCAACTGGCCGTGGATCACCCGATCGTCAATGCGTACAAAAGAAATACTCATCGCTGCCCCTTAGAAATCATCAGATTGTGTGGTTTCAGCCAGTTGGGCCTGAACCAGCGAGTCGCGCGACTCTTCCAGTAAAACCGCTGCTGCTTGGGCGACATCGGTCAGATCTTTTATTTCATCGCTTAGCAATAGCATCGGGAAATTAACACCTCCCAACACCGCCATTGGCGGCTGCGTTTGCGGATCGAACGCATGATGGCAGGCGATATTCCACGGCGTGCCGCTTTGCAAATCGCACAACACCAGCACACCATCAGCATCTTTGGCGGCCTGTTTCAGCACCGCGGCAAACTCATCGCCAAAACTATTGATGCCCTTGTTCTCAGTGAGCATCACCGGGAATACATGCGGCAATTCGCCATAAACCATTTTGCTACCGGCCAGTAGTGCTTCGGCAAGCGAGCCATGTGTTGCCAGAATTACGTTAATCATCTTGTTATCCTCTTACCCAGGCTTTCATGGTGGCGAGCTGTTGACCTACACCGCTGCCATATGGGGAAATGCGATATTCGCCGACTGCCGCTGGAACAATGAAGGTTTCGGCGTAATGCACCACAAAGGGTTCGAATGCGCCGCTCGGGCTTTCAACCAGCGCTTCACTGCCTTCCACCAGATTCAGTACGTTCACGCCACCATGAGTGTGGTGCGTGACTGGCTGTGTAAACCAGTGGCGGCGGGTTTCGATAAACTCACGTTCATGTAGACCCGTACGTTCTTCGCGCCAGCCATCACCTTCCGCGATAGGCTCGAAATGATTCACCAGATGCTCGGTGACCCATTGCGTATCACGTTGCCAGTCAATCACTTGCGCGCCATGTTCCAGATGTACCGGACGTGGTAGACCATCCAAACCGAGGCGGCCCCAATCCCACAATTTGAAAGTGAAAATATACGGCGTTGCGCTGATCTCCAGCACCATTGCACCGGATCCAGAGCAGTGAACGGTACCTGCCGGGATCAGGAAGTGATCGTGTTTACGTGCCGGGAAACGGTTAACGAATTTCTCATCATCAAAAGCTTTTTCACCCCGCTGCGCACTCGCAAGATCGTCGAGCATTTCCTGTGGATTAATACCGGTTTTGGTCCCCAGATACACTTCCGCACCAGGCTCTGCTTCCAGCATGTAATAGCTCTCATCCTGGGTGTAATGCATGCCGAAATGCTGCTGGATGTATTCGGTAATCGGGTGAACCTGGAAGCTTAAATTCTGCCCGCCGATGGTATCGAGGAAGTCGAAGCGGATCGGGAATTCCGCACCAAAACGGGCATGCACACGCTCGCCAAGCAACGGGCGAGGGTAGAGCAATACCAGATCCTGAGAGGGGATCTCGATCCGCACATCACCAAAACGCAGTAACAGGCTGTTCTCCTCGGGCACACAGTCAAAACACCATGCGTAATTTGGTTTTGAGGGATCGAGATCGAATTTGTCTTTCATCCATTGACCGCCCCAGACTCCTGGGTCGAAGAATGGCACTACGCGGAACGGTTGTTGCGTGGTTTGTTGCAGCGCGTAGCGTAGCGCTTCACCGCTGACCATTGCTGGTTGTTCGGCATTGGTATCGAGTAGGAAATCTGCACGTTTCAGAAGCGGCGTTTTATGACGATCAAACACACGCCACTCAATGAAAAACGCGCGTTTGTAGCGGCGCAGAATATCTTCATCTGTATTATTCGCGCCCCAGTTGCCTAGTTCACCACGGCGAAAACGCTGCTGGATTTCCCAGCGCGCCAGATCCGCATACACCAGAACATCCCCTGAATGAATAAGTGCTGCTCCCGGGCCGTAAACCACTACCAATCCTTCGGTTATTTCAGCGACCTCTAGCTGTGCGGCGGCGAGTTTTTCCGGGCAAAGAAACTCATTTAATTCATGGCATGAGAGTACGCCAAACACCCGGTCATCCGTCAGGTTGCGTGCCAGCAAATCATGCAGATGTTGTTCACTTAAGCGCGCAGATTCGGCATTAATGGTGAGTGTTGGGTTGAGTTGTGCAATGAGTTGCGCGTGAATCTCTTCGAGTTGAACGCCTGGGTAGCAGTCAATAACCAACACGGTTTTTCCCGAGCGAGCAAGTTGCTTACTGACAGCTTGTTGGATTGCGGGCCAACCCTGCCATGCGTGATGGTCAAATCCCGAAACGCTGACTTCGGGATACTTATCGTATGATGCCGGATGCATATTCTTCTCCCTGTTCTTGATAAATTAAGATTAATCGATTAACCGACTTTGAACAGGGTGGTAAACGCGATTAACCCGCCACTTTTAGCAAGATGTCGCCTGAAGTTGAGTTATCTGTGATGGCTTTCACATGGAGAAATGCATTTTTTTGGTTATTCGATTAATCTGAGAATAATTGCTAAATACCAAGGAGTGCTAATGAGCACCGTAACCCTTGCCAAAGTCGCAAAGCAGGCGGAAGTTTCAACTGCTACCGTTTCAATGGTGTTGCGTAACCGAGGCAGAATTTCTGACGCCACTCGAACCCGTGTGCTGAAAGCTCTGGATGACCTGGGGTACGTGTATAACCAAACGGCAGCCAATTTACGCAATCGCACCAGTAATCAGGTCGGACTGCTGCTGCACGATATTACCAACCCTTTTTACGGTGAAATGACTGCCGGGCTAAGCCAGGAAATGGAACGTCACGATCTGCTGCTATTTTTGGCAAACAGTGAAGAGTCCGGCGAGCGCCAGCAAAAATTTGTCGATTCTCTGATGCGCAATAACGCCTGCGGCATGGTGTTGTGCGCGGCACGGGAAACGCCATCGATATTTTTCGAAACCCTGAAGCGCCGTAATATTCCGGCGATTATGGTGGTGCGCCCCATGGACGATGTGGACTTCGATTTTGTCGGCACCGATAACTTTTTGGGCACTCAGTTGGCGACACAGCATCTGTTACGTCTTGGGCATCGCAACATTGCATTTATCGGCGGTAGTGAAAATTCTATTAGCCGTGCACAGCGTATCGGCGGCTACAGCAGCAAACTGCTAGAGCACCGTATCCAGCCGAAAAGTGAATGGGTGGTTTCATCGCTCGCGAGTCAAAGTGATGGTGCCCGCGTGGCTGAAGAGCTATTCCGGCAGTATCCGGAAATCACGGCCGCTGTCTGTTATCAGGATATTGTGGCACTCGGCGTCATGCAGACACTGCGTAAAATGGGACGCCAGCCAGGCATCGACTTCGCGCTTGTAGGTTTTGACGATATTACCGAGGCATCTTTGGTTCAGCCGGCGCTGACGACAGTTTCGGTCGCCGCTAAAGAGATTGGTCGCAAAGCTGGAGAGCTGTTATTTAGCCGTATTCAGGGTAACGATGAGCCCCCAAAACGTATCATCCTGCCTCCAACGCTAGTGGTGCGGGAGTCATGTGGGTTTGCATAATGGGTGATTTAAAACCTTTTGATTATCAGGTGAATGATGGGTTTTACTGATAACTTCAGCGTTTTGTCATAAATTTCTTATTATCGGTGTTTTCGAGTGGCGGCTTGTGAGCGGGCTGGTTAACCTGAGAACGTTATATATGCAGATTAATATAGAAAAGAGAGTGAATATGGATGGATCACAAGTCCGTGTAGCAATCGCGGGTGCGGGTGGTCGCATGGGGCGACAACTGATTCAGGCTGCATTACAGCTGGATGGCATCAAACTCGGTGCAGCACTTGAGCGTACAGGGTCATCCCTGGTTGGTAGTGATGCAGGTGAATTAGCCGGTGTAGCGAAAACAGGCGTTATCGTGAGCGACAGTCTGGATGCCGTGGTCAACGACTTCGATGTCTTTATCGATTTCACTCGTCCTGAAGGCACGCTGAACCATCTGGCTTTCTGCCGCCAACACGGTAAGGGCATGGTTATTGGGACGACGGGTTTTGATGATGCGGGCAAACAGGCGATTACTGACGCTTCAACACAGATCCCAATTGTCTTTGCCGCCAACTTTAGCGTTGGTGTGAACGTGATGCTCAAGCTGTTGGAAAAAGCTGCAAAAGTGATGGGCGACTATACCGATATCGAAATCATCGAAGCGCATCATCGTCACAAAGTTGATGCTCCATCGGGTACCGCTCTGGCGATGGGCGAGGCTATTGCTCATGCGATGGATAAAGACTTAAAAGAGTGTGCGGTCTATTCCCGTGAAGGGTACACCGGCGAGCGCGTTCCAGGCACTATTGGTTTTGCCACAGTGCGTGCAGGCGACATTATTGGTGAACATACGGCGATGTTTGCGGACATCGGCGAGCGTATTGAAATCAGCCATAAAGCATCCAGTCGTATGACTTTTGCAAATGGTGCAGTTAAGTCTGCATTATGGCTGAGTGCTATGAAAAGTGGTCTTTATGACATGCGTGATGTCCTTGATCTTAATAGTTTGTAGTCGTTATTACCCATCGTGATGTGGTTATTTCAATCGTAATTACTTGATTGATAGGGCAATATTTTATTGCCCTTTTTATTTAATGTAATTTTTGTTGTTTGTTTTAATTATTTGTTTGTAATGCTTGTAATTGTACCTTTATGACCCGTTAATCATTGTTTCTTTATCATTTTTGACCATTTGGTCCACCTTTTACCTTCTTGCAATCAGATTCCCATTCATCCAGGCCCGCAACCGATTACGCACCGTAAGTTAGCTGTTGATTTCACCGGTCAATTCCTCTTTTTCACATCAGATCGCTAAAAAACACATAAAAAGTTGCGCTTATGGTAGACTTTTCCCCGGCCGCTCACTAGAATGCCGCCGTTTGTCAAAAATCCAAATGACAGGCTGTTTTGCATTGATTCCTGAATTCGTTTTGAATTAATATGCAAATAAATTGACTGTTTATTCCCTGGAGGGCGTTTTGATTAAGTCAGCAATATTGGTTCTGGAAGACGGAACCCAATTCCACGGTCGGGCCATTGGGGCATCGGGTTCGGCCATTGGGGAAGTCGTTTTCAACACCTCTTTGACCGGTTATCAAGAAATCCTCACTGATCCTTCCTACTCCCGCCAGATTGTCACTCTTACTTATCCTCATATCGGAAATGTCGGCACTAATGCTGCTGACGAAGAATCCTCCCAGGTACATGCGCAAGGCCTCGTTATCCGTGACCTACCACTGATTGCCAGCAACTACCGCAATACCGAAGACCTTTCTTCCTATCTTAAGCGCCATAACATTGTGGCCATCGCCGATATCGATACCCGTAAGCTGACCCGAATCCTGCGTGAGAAAGGTGCACAGAACGGCTGCATCATCGCCGGTGATAACCTGGATGCCACTCTGGCTCTTGAGAAAGCAAAAGCCTTCCCTGGCCTTAATGGTATGGATCTGGCGAAAGAAGTGACCACTCAGGAAGCTTACGCTTGGCAGCAGGGGAGCTGGACACTTGAAGGCGAGTTGCCTGAAGCGGCTAAAGAAGAAGATTTACCGTTCCATGTCGTCGCCTACGATTACGGCGTGAAGCGCAACATTTTGCGCATGTTGGTTGACCGCGGCTGCCGCCTGACGGTGGTTCCGGCGCAAACATCAGCTGAAGATGTGTTGAAGATGAATCCAGACGGCATCTTCTTATCTAACGGCCCAGGTGACCCGGCACCATGTGATTACGCTATCAGCGCAATCAAATCCTTCCTGGAAACCGACGTGCCGGTATTCGGTATCTGCTTAGGCCACCAGTTGCTGGCTCTGGCAAGCGGCGCGAAAACCGTGAAGATGAAGTTTGGTCACCACGGTGGTAACCACCCGGTTAAAGATTTGGATCGCGATTGCGTGATGATTACTGCTCAGAACCACGGTTTTGCGGTAGAGGAATCAACACTTCCGGCGAACCTGCGCGTGACCCATAAGTCACTGTTCGATGGCACGCTGCAAGGCATCCATCGTACCGATAAAGCGGCATTTAGTTTCCAGGGCCACCCTGAAGCAAGCCCGGGTCCACACGATGCGGCACCACTGTTTGACCACTTTATCGAATTGATTAAGCAATACCGTTCTACCGCCACTCTTAATAGCAAGTAAGTATCAGGAGCTAAATAAAATGCCAAAACGTACAGATATAAAAAGCATCCTGATCCTCGGCGCAGGTCCAATTGTTATCGGCCAGGCGTGCGAGTTCGACTACTCCGGTGCTCAGGCGTGTAAAGCGCTGCGTGAAGAGGGTTACCGTGTCATTCTGGTGAACTCCAACCCTGCAACAATTATGACCGATCCGGAAATGGCCGATGCGACTTACATCGAGCCGATTCACTGGGAAGTGGTGCGCAAAATCATTGAGAAAGAGCGCCCGGATGCGGTTCTGCCAACCATGGGCGGCCAGACTGCGCTGAACTGTGCGCTGGAACTGGAACGTGAGGGCGTGCTGGCTGAATTCGGCGTCACCATGATTGGTGCGACCGCTGATGCGATTGATAAAGCTGAAGACCGCCGCCGTTTCGACGTAGCGATGAAAAAAATCGGCCTTGATACTGCGCGTTCTGGCATTGCACACAATATGGAAGAAGCGCTGGCTGTTGCGGCTGACGTGGGTTATCCGTGCATTATCCGCCCTTCATTCACCATGGGTGGCAGCGGCGGCGGTATCGCTTACAACCGTGAAGAATTCGAAGAAATCTGCGAGCGTGGTCTGGATCTTTCGCCAACCAAAGAGCTGCTGATTGATGAATCCTTGATCGGCTGGAAAGAGTACGAAATGGAAGTTGTGCGTGATAAAAACGACAACTGCATCATCGTTTGCTCTATCGAAAACCTTGACCCGATGGGTATCCACACCGGTGACTCCATCACTGTTGCGCCAGCGCAAACGCTGACCGACAAAGAATACCAAATCATGCGTAACGCCTCGATGGCGGTGCTGCGTGAAATCGGCGTAGAAACGGGCGGTTCTAACGTGCAGTTCTCGGTCAACCCGAAAACTGGCCGTCTGATTGTTATCGAGATGAACCCGCGCGTGTCGCGTTCTTCGGCGCTGGCTTCTAAAGCAACCGGCTTCCCGATTGCGAAAGTTGCTGCGAAACTGGCAGTTGGTTACACCCTCGATGAGCTGATGAACGACATCACCGGCGGCAAAACGCCTGCGTCGTTTGAACCGTCTATCGACTACGTTGTGACTAAAATTCCTCGTTTTAACTTCGAGAAGTTCGTCGGCGCTAACGACCGTCTGACCACGCAGATGAAATCTGTGGGTGAAGTGATGGCGATTGGTCGCACACAACAGGAATCACTGCAAAAAGCGTTGCGCGGCCTGGAAGTGGGCGCAACCGGTTTTGACCCGAAAGTGAATCTTGATGACCCTGAAGCGCTGACCAAAATTCGCCGCGAGCTGAAAGACGCTGGTGCTGAGCGTATCTGGTACGTTGCTGATGCATTCCGCGCGGGCATGTCTGTTGATGGCGTGTTCAACCTGACCAACATTGACCGCTGGTTCCTGGTACAGATTGAAGAGCTGGTGCGTCTGGAAGAGAAAGTCGAAGAGATTGGCATTACTGGCCTGACTCACGACTTCCTGCGCTTCCTCAAGCGTAAAGGTTTTGCTGATGCGCGTCTGGCTAAACTGGCTGGCGTTCGCGAATCTGAAATCCGCAAACTGCGTGAGCAATACAAATTACACCCGGTTTATAAGCGTGTTGATACCTGTGCGGCGGAGTTCTCAACCGATACCGCGTATATGTACTCCACGTATGAAGACGAGTGCGAAGCTAACCCGAACAACGACCGTGACAAAATCATGGTGTTGGGTGGCGGCCCGAACCGTATCGGCCAGGGTATCGAGTTCGACTACTGCTGCGTTCACGCATCCCTTGCGCTACGTGAAGATGGTTACGAAACCATCATGGTTAACTGTAACCCGGAAACCGTTTCTACCGACTACGACACTTCTGACCGCCTGTACTTCGAGCCTGTAACCCTCGAAGACGTGCTGGAAATTGTCCGCGTTGAGAAACCAAAAGGCGTTATCGTGCAGTACGGCGGCCAGACTCCGCTGAAACTGGCTCGTGAACTGGAAGCAGCTGGCGTACCGATTATCGGCACCAGCCCGGATGCCATCGACCGTGCAGAAGACCGTGAGCGTTTCCAGCACGCTGTTGACCGCCTGAAGCTGAAACAGCCTGCCAACGCCACCGTCACCGCCATCGAAATGGCGGTAGAGAAAGCGGCACACATTGGTTACCCGCTGGTTGTGCGTCCATCCTACGTTCTGGGTGGCCGCGCGATGGAAATCGTCTATGACGAAGTCGATTTGCGCCGTTACTTCCAGACAGCGGTTAGCGTTTCAAACGACGCGCCAGTGCTGCTCGACCGCTTCCTCGACGATGCGGTAGAAGTGGATGTTGACGCAATTTGCGACGGTGAAACCGTGCTGATTGGCGGCATTATGGAACACATCGAACAGGCAGGCGTTCACTCCGGTGACTCCGCATGTTCATTGCCAGCTTACACGCTGAGCCAGGAAATCCAGGACGTGATGCGCCAGCAGGTGCAGAAACTGGCTTTCGAACTGCAAGTTCGCGGTTTGATGAACGTGCAGTTTGCGGTGAAAGATAACGAAGTCTACCTGATTGAAGTTAACCCACGTGCAGCGCGTACTGTACCGTTTGTCTCTAAAGCAACCGGCATGGCGCTGGCTAAAGTAGCGGCGCGCGTGATGGTTGGGCAAACCCTTGTACAGCAGGGCATGACCAAAGAAATCATCCCACCGTACTACTCCGTAAAAGAAGTGGTGTTGCCGTTCAACAAATTCCCGGGCGTTGACCCACTGTTAGGGCCAGAAATGCGCTCAACCGGTGAAGTCATGGGCGTTGGCCGCACCTTCGCAGAAGCTTTCTCCAAAGCAATGCTGGGCAGCCAGTCCACCATGCGTAAACCAGGCCGCGCACTGCTGTCTGTTCGCGAAGGTGACAAAAAACGTGTGGTAGACCTGGCGGCTAAATTGCTGAAGCAGGGCTTCGAACTGGACGCAACCCACGGTACTGCGGTTGTGTTGGGTGAAGCAGGTATTAACCCGCGTCTGGTGAACAAGGTGCATGAAGGTCGTCCGCACATTCAGGACCGTATCAAGAATGGCGAATACACCTACATCATCAACACCACGGCTGGCCGTCAGGCAATTGAGGATTCCAAGCTCATTCGCCGCAGCGCACTGCAATACAAAGTGCACTACGACACCACGCTGAACGGTGGTTTTGCTACCGCGATGGCGCTGAACTCTGACGCGACAGAAAAAGTGATTTCAGTGCAGGAAATGCACGCGCAAATCACTAAGTAATCGCTTCGTAAAGCTTTCTAAACCCGCCTCGGCGGGTTTTTTTTCGCTTATTGTCCGCACCGGGATGCCTTCAGAGTGTTCTGTATTTTCCAGCGAAGCCGGAAAATCCTGCTAATGTTTTTAGTCTGAAGATGAGAAATGACTACAAACAGGGAGAACAACATGAAAAACAAAATTCTACTGGCGTCCTTATTCGCTACCGCAACGTTGCTGACCGTAGCAGGCTGTTCATCTAACCAGGCGGTAAAAACCACAGATGGCAAAACCATTGTCACAGATGGTAAGCCACAGGTTGATGACGAGACTGGCCTGGTTTCTTACAAAAATGCGGAGTCCGGCAAGACTGAGCAGATCAACCGCGATCAGGTTAAATCGATGGGCGAACTGGATAATTAATTCTAGACTTCCCACTTAGCCCGACTGGAATTATGACTATTAGCCTGTTGAATTACTGACTACACTCTTTGAGAAAAGAATGCGGTAAAACAACAGGCTAATTGATGATTTTAATTATTTATTCACACCCTTACCCGCAACACTCTCACGCAAACCGAAAAATGCTTGAGCAAGCCTCGCTTTTGCCCGATGTAGAAGTGCGCTCCCTCTATGAGTTATACCCCGATTTCAACATTGATATTGCCGCCGAGCAGGAAGCATTAAGCCGCGCAGATTTGGTTATCTGGCAGCACCCGATGCAGTGGTACAGCACTCCGCCATTAATGAAACTGTGGATCGACAAAGTCCTTGCTCACGGCTGGGCCTACGGGCATGGCGGTAAGGCACTACACGGAAAAAACGTCATGTGGGCGGTAACTACTGGCGGTGGCGATAACCACTTTAATCTGGGTGACCATCCAGGCTTTGATGTGCTTGGGCAACCCTTGCAGGGGACCGCGCTTTACTGTGGCATGAACTGGCTGCCGCATTTCACCGTTCATTTCACTTTCGTTTGTGATGAGAACACGCTCGAAGTTCAGGCCGAGCAATATAAACAACGGTTACTCGACTGGCGGGAGGCGAACCATGGATAGTCACAGCATGATTCAGGCGCTGATTTATCTCGGCTCCGCCGCGATCATTGTGCCGATTGCGGTGCGCCTAGGATTAGGTTCGGTGCTTGGCTACCTGATTGCCGGGTGCATTATCGGCCCGTGGGGATTACGTCTGGTTACCGATGCCGAAACTATTCTGCATTTTGCGGAGATCGGCGTGGTGTTGATGTTATTTGTGATTGGTCTGGAGCTTGACCCTCGTCGCTTGTGGACGCTACGCGCCTCGGTGTTTGGCGGAGGTGCCCTGCAAATGGTGGCGTGTGGTTTGCTGCTCGGCTTGTTCTGCATGTTCTTAGGGCTGCGTTGGCAGGTGGCGGTTTTAATCGGCCTGACGCTGGCGCTTTCTTCTACCGCCATCGCTATGCAAGCCATGAACGAGCGTAACCTGACAGTTTCGCAAATGGGGCGCAGCGCGTTCGCCGTGCTGTTATTCCAGGATATCGCAGCAATCCCGCTGGTGGCGATGATTCCGTTATTAGCCAGTAGCGGTGCGACTACGACCCTGGCTGCATTTTCCATTTCAGCTCTGAAAGTGGTTGGTGCATTGGCCATCGTTATATTGCTGGGCCGCTATGTGACGCGCCCGTTGCTGCGGTTCGTTGCGCGTTCCGGCCTGCGTGAAGTCTTCAGCGCCATGGCGCTGTTTATGGTGTTTGGTTTTGGCTTATTGCTTGAAGAAGCTGGGCTTTCGATGGCGATGGGAGCGTTTCTTGCCGGTGTGTTACTGGCAAGTTCCGAGTATCGCCATGCTCTGGAAAGTGATATCGAACCGTTCAAAGGTTTGCTGCTCGGGTTGTTCTTTATCGGTGTGGGCATGTCGATAGATTTCGGTACGTTGCTTGAGAATCCGCTGCGGATTATCGCGCTGCTGTTCGGATTCCTGGCGATCAAAATCATTACGCTCTGGATTGTGGCAAAACCGCTCAATGTGCCGCGTAAACAACGGCGCTGGTTTGCTGTTTTGCTGGGACAAGGTAGTGAATTTGCTTTCGTGATTTTTGGTACAGCAAGAATGGCTGAGGTGTTAGATGACAGTTGGGCGAAATCTCTGACCCTTGCTGTTGCGCTATCAATGGCGGCAACGCCGCTACTGCTGGTATTGCTCAACCGCCTGGAGAAGTCGGGTAAAGAGCAGGCGCGAGAAGCGGACGAAATCGATGAAGAACAGCCGCGAGTGATTATCGCAGGCTTCGGTCGTTTCGGGCAGATTTCCGGCCGTTTGTTACTCACCAGCGGGGTAAAAATGGTCGTTCTTGATCACGACCCAGACCATATTGAAACGCTGCGTAAGTTTGGCACCAAAGTCTTTTATGGTGATGCAACACGCGTGGATTTACTGGAGTCCGCCGGGGCTGCAAAAGCTGAAGTGCTGATCAATGCTATCGATGATCCTGATGCCAATATGCAACTTGCAGAGCTGGTGCAGGAACATTTCCCGCATCTGAAAGTGATTGCGCGAGCACGCGATCTTGACCACTTCATTCGCCTGCGGCAGTTGGGTGTTGAACAACCAGAGCGTGAAACATTCGAAGGCGCATTAAAAGTGGGGCGCCGGGCACTGGAAGGCCTGGGCGTTGGCAGCTACGAAGCGCGTGAGCGAGCCGATCACTTCCGACGTTTTAATACGCAGATGGTTGAAGAGATGGTTCCGGCTCCAGACTGGTCGGCGCGAGCCGATGTGCTCAAACGCACCAGTGCCATGCTGACTGAGGTGATTAACGAAGATCGTACACATCTGAATGTGATTCAGCGCCACGGCTGGCAGGGGACGGAAGAAGGGCTTCATTCGGGGATACAGGCCGATGAGCCGCCAGTGAAACCGGAATAACTAAAAAGCTCCCAAATTTGGGAGCTTTTTTAAATCTATTGGTTTGAGCAAAAGTCAGCTCAAAGCTACTTTAATCCCTAGCGCAATCAACATTCCACCCAGCAGTTTATCGACAATTTTCTGTGCCTTAGCCAGGCCGCGACGAACAGGCTCGCTTTGGATTAACACGACCAACAGAGGCCACCAGACCACGGACAGCATCAGAATAACTCCGGCGTACCAAAGTTTTTCCATGGTCCCCGAATTCACGTTCAATACCTGGGTGAAAACAGAAAGGAAGAATAGGGTCGCTTTGGGGTTCAGCAGGTTGCACAAATAGCCCTGTAAAAAGGCTTTCTTAAGGGTCGTTTGTTGGCGCTCAACATTGCTGACATCCATTTTACTGCTGCCGCGTGCGAGTAATGCCTGGAAACCAATCCAGATCAGATAAGCGGCCCCGGCATATTTCAACAGGTCAAATAACCATGGCGTGGTGGTAATAACCACCGCTAAACCCGCAACACAATAAGTCATGTGAGTTGCCACGCCGCTGATGACGCCCAGCGAGGTCATCATTGCCGCAGTGCGTGAATAGCGGGCGGCATTCTTAATGACCAGAAAGAAATCAGGCCCAGGAGAGAGCATCCCCAAAGTGGCAATTGTGGCGACAAAAAGCGTGGTTTCCAGCATGGTTTTATCCGGCAAAATAGAGGAAAAGTGTGAACTGCGACAACTATAACGCAGCTATCACGTAAACTTATAGTGGATGGTCTTCCACAGTTAAGAATTTTTTACGTTCCTTCTGGCAATTTTAAGCTAACTCATTGTTCCTGCTGTATCAGGAAGCAATGCGTTACAGGTTTACAGTCGCAGAATAAAAAAATTCTTACGGACAGGCTTGCGGATAGTCGACGAAAGAATGCGCTTTCCGTATAGTGGCGGCAATTTTTTCACCACCCTTGGGTTAATAGAATGATCAGTCTGATTGCTGCATTAGCGGTAGATCGTGTAATTGGCATGGAAAACGCCATGCCCTGGGATATCCCTGCCGATCTGGCATGGTTTAAACGTACTACGCTCAATAAACCTGTCATCATGGGGCGTTTGACCTGGGAATCGATTGGTCGTCCTCTTCCTGGTCGCAAGAATATCGTCATTAGCAGCAAGCCCGGCACCGACGATCGCGTTGAGTGGGTTTCATCCGTAGAAGATGCCATTAAAGCCTGTGGCGATGCGGAAGAGATTATGGTGATTGGCGGTGGGCGTGTTTACGAACAGTTCCTGCCGAAAGCACAGCGCCTGTATCTGACGCATATTGATGCGGAAGTGGAAGGGGACACGCACTTCCCAGATTACGACCCGGATGAATGGCAGTCTACCTTCAGCGAATTTCATGACGCCGACGAGCTCAACTCGCACGGCTACTGCTTCGAAGTACTGGAACGTCGTTAAGGCGTTGAGAATGAAAAAAACGGTTAGCTAGTATATCCAAAATAATTCGAGTTGCAGGAAGGCGGCAAAGGAGTGAATCCCCAGTCACTTACTAACGTAAGTGACTGGGGTGAACGAGAGCAGCCAACGCTCATGCAACTTGAATTATGACGGATATAACCGGGGTTTTTATTATGAAGCGATAGCCGTTTCTCCACCGCCAACATCTTGCTGGCGATTCGATGGCTGGGTGAAATATTTTTTATCTTCCCAGCGTAGGCATGTTAGCTCACCACCCCAGCAGCATCCTGTATCCAGCCCGTAAATCCCTTCTGGTGTGCCTTTACCTTCCAGTGATGCCCAGTGCCCGAAGATAACAGAGTATTCATTGGTAACCGGCCCTGAAATAGCAAACCACGGTTTAAGCGGCGCAGGAGCGCTTTCTGGTGTGTCTTTGCAGTACATATCCAGTTGCCCGTTCGGGAAGCAATAACGCATGCGGGTCAGCGAATTGGTAATAAAGCGCAGACGAGCGAGCCCTGAAAGTTCAGGCGACCAATTGTTAGGCATATCGCCATACATTGCATCGAGGAATAATGGATAGCTGTCGCTTGAAAGCACGGCTTCAACATCACGCGCACAGGCCATTGCAGTATTCAAATCCCACTGCGGCGTAATCCCGGCATGCGCCATCACCAGTTTTTTATCTTCATCAACCTGAAGCAAAGGTTGGCGACGTAACCAGTTCAGCAGTTCGTCGGCATCTGGCGCTTCCAGCAATTGGGAAACGCGATCTTTAGGTTTATTACGGCTAATGCCTGCATAAACCGCCAGCAGATGCAGATCGTGGTTACCGAGAACAATACGCACGCTATCGCCAAGGCCACGTACGTAGCGCAGAACTTCAAGCGAGCCGGGTCCACGCGCGACGAGATCGCCCGTAAGCCATAAAATATCTTTGCCAGGCGTAAATTCAACCTGTTGTAGCAGGGCTACCAGTTCATCGTAACAACCATGAACATCGCCAATCAGGTATGTAGACATCGTATCAGTGAATAAAGGCTGGGATAGCCAGACGGAATACGGGAATAGCGACACGGAAAGCATCGCCCTGAGAGTCGACCATTTCGTAATGGCCTTGCATGGTGCCAAGCGGTGTTTCAAGTACCGCACCGCTTGTGTAGCTATATTCGTTGCCCGGTTCAATATGCGGCTGGACGCCAATCACGCCCTCGCCCTGAACTTCAGTTTCATGGCCGTTTCCATTGGTGATAAGCCAATAACGACCAAGCAATTGCACCGGTGTTCGCCCCAAGTTACGGATGGTTACAGTGTAAGCAAAGACGAAACGTTCGTTCTCCGGGGAGGACTGCGCTTCGATATAAACGCTTTGTACCTGAATGCATACGCGGGGCGAATTTAACATCGTTAACTCTCCTTTGGCTGCTGCGGATTGTCAGCCAAATAGTTTGCCAGTTGGCAATACTGTGCGACTGAGATGTTCTCAGCGCGTAGGGTTGCGTCGATTCCCAGTTCCGCCATCACCTCTGGACTAAACAGATGCCCAAGGCTGTTACGAATCGTTTTGCGACGCTTGTTAAAGGCTTCAGTGGTGATGCGGCTTAACACACGCAGCTCTTTAACAGGGTTCGGTATTACTGCATGTGGCACCAGGCGCACGACGGCAGAATCCACTTTCGGTGCCGGTGTGAAGGCCGTTGGTGGCACTTCAAGTACTGGGATCACATTGCAATAATACTGCGCCATGACTGATAAACGACCATACGCTTTACAGTTAGGGCCAGCAACTAAACGATTTACCACCTCTTTTTGCAGCATAAAGTGCATGTCAGCAATGGCATCAGTATAGCTAAAGAGATGGAACATCAATGGCGTGGAGATGTTATACGGCAGGTTGCCAAAAACGCGCAACGGCTGACCGATTTTTTGCGACAGCTCTCCAAAATCCATTGTCATGGCATCTTGCTGATAAATAGTCAGCTTCGGTGCCAGGAATGGGTGCGTTTGCAGACGGGCTGCAAGATCACGGTCTAGTTCGATGACGGTCATTTCATCAAGGCGTTCACCCACAGGCTCGGTTAATGCGCCAAGGCCGGGGCCGATTTCAACCATCGCCTGGCCTTTCAGTGGATTAATAGCAGAGACAATACTGTCGATAACGAACTGGTCATTAAGGAAGTTTTGTCCAAAACGTTTACGGGCTAAATGGCCTTGGTGGACACGAGTATTCATTGAGTATTAGCAATCATCTTGATGGCGAGATTAAGCGCCGTAATAAAACTGCCGACCTCGGCTTTCCCCTGGCCGGCTAGATCTAGCGCGGTGCCATGGTCAACCGAAGTGCGGATAAAAGGTAAGCCTAGCGTGATATTTACCGCTCGACCAAAGCCCTGATATTTGAGTACAGGTAAGCCCTGGTCGTGGTACATCGCCAGCACTGCATCGGCGTTATCGAGATACTTAGGCTGAAACAGCGTATCTGCCGGTAGCGGGCCAGAAAGCTTCATTCCAAGACCGCGCATTTCATTTAGTACTGGAATGATGGTATCAATTTCTTCAGTACCCATGTGGCCACCTTCCCCGGCATGGGGGTTGAGGCCACAAACCAGTACATGCGGCTGCGCGATACCAAACTTGGTTTGCAGGTCATGATACAGGATGGTGATTATCTGGCGTAATAATTCTGGCGTTATCGCATCACTAATGGCTTTAAGGGGCAGATGTGTCGTCACCAGCGCAACGCGAAGTTCTTCGGTCGCCAGCATCATCACGACTTTTTCGCTGTGCGATCGCTCTTCGAAAAACTCGGTATGCCCGATAAAGGGAATACCAGCATCGTTAATGATGCCTTTATGTACCGGCCCGGTGATCAGCGCTGCAAATTCACCCTTGATACAACCATCACATGCCCGAGCCAGCATATCCACCACATACTCACCGTTCTTCACATCAAGCAACCCCGGTTTGACTGGTGCTCGTAGTGGTATGGGCAGTATGGTGAGTGTTCCGGCAGTTTGCGGGCTTGCAGGAGCGTCAGGCGAGTAAGGAATGAGCTGAAGAGGAAGACCGAGAAGAGCTGCACGTTCCAGGAGTAATTCGGGAGACGCTGCGACAACCACTTCGACAGGCCAGTCGCGCTGTGCCAGCGCGATGACCAGATCAGGACCAATCCCGGCAGGTTCGCCGGGAGTGATGACTACACGTTGGATATTAGCCATTGCTACCTATGACTTTCACATAAGCAGATGCGCGTTGTTCTTGCATCCAGGTCTGTGCTTCTTCAGAGAACTTACGGTTGAATAGCATGCGATACGCGCGGTCTTTCTGCGCAGCATCAGTCTTATCAACGCTACGAGTATCCATAAGTTCGATCAAGTGCCAGCCGAAGGAGGAGTGAACCGGTGCACTCAACTCACCTTTATGCATTTTCGACAGTGCATCACGGAAGGCAGGATCATAGATATCGGTAGCAGCCCAACCCAAGTCACCGCCCTGATTTGCTGAACCTGGATCTTCAGAGAAGGATTTTGCTGCCGCAGCGAAGGTCGTTTTTCCACTCTTAATATCAGCTGCAATCTGGTTTAACTTAGCTCGCGCTTGGTCGTCACTCATGATTGGCGATGATTTCAGTAAGATATGACGTGCATGAACTTCAGTCACAGAAATGCTCTGGCTCTGGCCACGCAGATCGTTCACTTTCAGGATATGGAAACCAACACCTGAACGAATCGGACCGATTACGTCACCTTTTTTCGCCGTGCCTAATGCCTGAGCGAAAATAGTTGGCAGTTCCTGGATACGACCCCAACCCATTTGACCGCCTTTCAGTGCTTGCTGGTCAGCAGAGTAGGTGATTGCCAATTTTCCGAAATCGCCACCATTTTGCGCTTGTGAAACGATGTCACGCGCTTGCTTTTCCGCATCGTCTACCTGAGTAGAAGTAGGGTTTTCCGGCAATGGAATCAGGATGTGGCTCAGGTTAAGTTCGGTGCTGCTGTCGTTTTGGCTACCAACCTGTTGCGCAAGGGAATCAACCTCCTGCGGCAGAATAGATACACGACGACGAACTTCACTATTACGCACTTCCGAAATGGTCATCTCTTTGCGGATCTGTGCACGGTAAGAATTGTAATTAACTCCGTCATAGGCCAGACGACTACGCATCTGATCCATGTTCATTTTGTTCTGGGCAGCGATATCAGCAATAGCTTTATCAAGCTGCTCATCCGTCACTTTAACGCCCATTTTCTGACCCATCTGCAGCATGATCTGGTCCATGATCAGACGTTCCAGAATTTGATGACGCAGAGTGTTGTCGTCAGGAAGTTGTTGCCCTGCTTGTTGGGCGCCGCTCTTCACTGACTGCATCATGCCGTCAACGTCACTTTCCAGTACCACACCGTTATTCACTACGGCTGCAACTTTATCGACCACTTGTGGGGCCGCGAAAGAGGTGTTCGCCACAAGGACGACACCGAGAAGCAGCGTTCTCCAATTCTTCATACTTTTTCCATTTCTTAGCCGCAAAGCGGACTGCTAATTCAAGTCAAAGTGAATTACATCGAGCTCTGATACGGCAGAATGTTTGAACGCAACATCTGCTGTGTGCCCAGGCCGTAGTTAGAACTCAGGCCACGTAACTCGATGTTAAAGCCAATTACGTTGTCGTATTTGCTTTGGTTATCTTCCCAACCGTTAATTTTTCGCTCATAACCTAAACGAATCGCATAACAGCAAGAGTTGTACTGCACGGCTAACATGGAGTCAGCCGCTTGTTGTGCATTGGTATCGTAGTAATACGCGCCAACAACAGACCAGCGATCAACGATAGGCCAGCTTGCCGTCATCCCAACTTGTGAGATTCCATCTTTGTACTGGTCAGCATTAATGTTGATGTTAGAAACAGTGGCGCCGATGTATTCAGGGCTTGCGTAACGGTAGTTAAATTGTACCAGGCGATCGTTATCTTTACGATATTCGATAACGCCGTTACCGGTCGCAATATTATCAAGCCGTGTATCGTACTGTAAGCCACCGCGTAAACCCCAGCGGTCAGTCATGCGCCAATAGGTATCGCCAGCCCATACCACAGAACCTGTTTCGTCACCTTTTTCACTGTTAATCGTTTCATCACCAGTACGAGACTTGGTGAAGTAGTAGATTTGACCAACAGAAACATTAAAACGTTCAACAGCTGCGTCATCATAAACACGAGTTGTAACCCCCGTGGTGACCTGGTTGGCTGAAGCTATACGGTCAAGGCCGCCGTAAGTACGATCACGGAACAAGCCATTGTAGTCAGATTGCAACAACGCAGAATCGTAGTTGTTGATGTTACTTTGGTCGCGGTACGGCACATACAGATACTGTACGCGTGGCTCAAGGGTTTGCGCCCAGCCTGCTGCAGAGTCCATATCGCGGTCGAAAATCAGTTTACCGTCCATTTTGAATTGAGGCAGGGTACGGTTAACCGTAGACTCTAACTTGCTGTTGCTATTGACATTTTTTTCGTATTTTTCGAGATTGTCCTGCTGATAGTGTGTTGCCATCAGCTTTGCTTCGGTATTCAGGCTTGCCCAACCATTGGATAACGGTAGGTTAATTGTTGGCTCAATATGCAGGCGTGTAGCTTCCGGCATGTTGTTATTAAAGTTAGTAAACTTAACAGCCTGACCATAGATACGCGTATCAAACGGTCCAACGTCGTTTTTATAGTAGTTCATATCCAACTGTGGCTGAGCACTGTATGAATTTGCACCGCTATTACGTTGAGAATCGAAAATCTGGAACTGTTTTGTTGCAAGTGTGGCGTCGAAGTTTTCAACGGCATAACCAACACTGAATTTCTGTGTGGCATAACCGTCAGTACTAGAACCATATTGCGAAGTAAAGTCGTTGAAGTAGTTTGGATCACTGACTTTGGTGTAGTCGATATTAAAACGCCACACCTGATCCATCACACCGCTGTGATTCCAGTAGAACAACCAACGGCGTTCATCCCCTTCAGGGTTCTTCGCGGTATCGTCTTTGTATTCCTCATCAGACAACAGGTAGTCGAACTCCATAATACCCGCGCCAGCTTTGGTCAAGTAACGGAATTCGTTCTGCCATTGAGTACCACGTTGCTCCATATAGTGCGGAGTGATTGTGGCATCAAAGTTTGGTGCGATGTTCCAGTAATACGGCAGAGAAAACTCAAGGCCATTATTGGTACTGTACTTCGCATTTGGGATCAGGAAACCGGAACGACGTTTATCACCGATTGGCAACTGCAGATAAGGGCTATAGAAGACCGGAACCGGGCCCAGTTTAAAACGGGCATTCCAGATTTCCGCGACTTCTTCTTCACGGTCCTGAATGACTTCACTTCCCACAACGCTCCAGGTATTAGAACCCGGCAAACAGGAAGTAAATGTGCCATTTTCCAGAATGGTGTAGCGATTATTGCCGCGCTGTTTCATTAGATCGGCAGTACCCCGCCCCTGGCGGTCTACCATTTGGTAGTCACCTTCCCAGACGTTGGTATCTTTGGTGTTCAGGTTTGACCAGGCTTTTGGCCCTTTAAGAATAACCTGATTATCATCGTAGTGTACGTTGCCGACAGCATCGACCGTGCGGACAGGGTCCGGCTGACCTTCAACCTGTTTTTGGTGTAGCAACACTTCATCAGACTGTAGGCGGCTATTGCCTTGCTGAATATCAACATTGCCAGTAAACACCGCATCATCAGGATAATTTCCTTTTGCGTGATCGGCATTTATAGTAACGGGTAGGTTATTGGTATCTCCCTGAATTAAAGGGCGATTGTAACTTGGGATACCAAGCATACACTGCGACGCAAGATCGGCAGCCATACCTTGTTGACTATACAGCGCTGCGCCAATCAAGGTGGCCAGCAAGGTGGGAATACGTTTTTTCATACGTGTTATTCGTTGTTCCATCATCAATGGCTTAGCGTCGGCAAACGGTCAGAGACTAACTTACTCATCACCACAGCGCTAGTGTTAATCCTTCCCGTTCAGCAGAGTGCCGTTAGGCACCGCTATCAATGACGGGTATGATAAAGCAAATTCTAGCCGACGGCATGACGATTTGGGGAGTATATGCAGTATTGGGGAAAAGTACTCGGTGTCGCAATAGCACTAATTATGGGTGGTGGCTTCTGGGGTGTGGTTTTAGGATTGCTGATTGGCCATGCCATCGATAAGGTGCGTAGCCGTCGTCAGTCCTGGTTTTCTAACCAACAACAGCGTCAGTCACTATTTTTTAGCACCACATTTGAAGTGATGGGCCACCTGACTAAGTCAAAAGGGCGCGTCACAGAAGCAGACATCCAGATAGCCTCGCTATTAATGGATCGCATGCAATTACATGGTGATGCGCGCAGTGCGGCACAACACGCATTTCGTGTAGGTAAAGAGAACGGTTATCCGCTGCGTGAAAAAATGCGTCAGTTACGCAGCGTGTGCTTTGGCCGTTTTGACCTAATTCGGATGTTTCTTGAAATTCAAATTCAGGCGGCGTTTGCTGATGGCTCTTTGCACCCTAACGAACGGGAAGTGTTGTACGTTATTGCGGAAGAGCTTGGCATTTCACGCATCCAGTTCGATCAGTTCTTACGCATGATGGAAGGCGGGCAGCAATTTGGTGGCGGATACAATCAGTCGCAAGGCGGTGGTTTCCAGCAACAGCGTGGTCCGACACTCGAAGATGCGTGCAATGTACTCGGCGTTAAAAGCACGGATGATGCGACTGCCATTAAGCGTGCGTATCGCAAATTAATGAGCGAGCATCACCCTGATAAGCTTGTTGCTAAAGGTTTACCGCCAGAGATGATGGAGATGGCCAAGCAGAAAGCGCAGGATATCCAGAAAGCGTACGATCTGATTAAGACGGCGAAAGGATTTAAGTAATAGAAAAGCCTCTCAAGTTGAGAGGCTTTTTTTAGAAGTCAGACGGGGCGCGGAACGTCATGGGGGTTCCATACTCTGGGTGGGTAATGGTCAGCATTTCAGCATGAAGCTGTAAACGTGGAGCCATTGCCAGGGCTTCTGGTGTCGCGTAAAAGCGATCGCCAAGAATGGGGTGACCCATTGCCAGCATATGCACGCGTAACTGATGTGAACGCCCGGTAATCGGTTTTAACAGCACTCGAGCCGTGTTATCCGCTGCATAATCCAGAACCTGATATTCCGTCTGCGCCGCTTTGCCGGTTTCATAACACACTTTCTGCTTTGGCCGGTTTGGCCAGTCACAAATCAGCGGTAAATCCACCAGACCCTCTTCCGGCTGAGGATGGCCCCAAACCCGCGCCACATACTGCTTTTTCGGCTCACGTTCACGGAACTGACGCTTCAGCTCGCGCTCTGCCGCTTTAGTCAGCGCAACGGCGATTACGCCGCTGGTTGCCATATCCAGGCGATGCACTGATTCTGCCTGCGGGAAGTCACGCTGAATGCGGGTCATCACGCTGTCTTTGTGCTCATCCAGACGGCCCGGTACAGACAACAAGCCCGAAGGCTTGTTGACGACCATGATGTGGTCATCTTGATAAAGGATGACCAGCCAGGGATCGGTTGGCGGGTTATAGGGTTCCATAATCATTTACTCTACATCCTTCAAGCTGCAGCGGCGTTGGCTGCTTTCGCCCACCCCAGTCACTTACTTTTGTAAGCTCCTGGGGATGTTCTCTCTTGCCGCCTTGCTGCAACTCGAATGATTTGAGTAAAGCGGCGTGCAAACTACTGATGTGTCACCACGATCAGACGCAAAGCATCGAGACGCCAGTTGGCTTGCGCAAGGCTTTCCAACACTTGTTGACGGTTGCTTTCGATTGCTTCGAGTTCATCATCACGAATGTTTGGGTTCACCGCTTTCAGCGCTTCCAGACGGGAAAGCTCAGAGCTTAACTTCTCATCAGCTTCTTCGCGCGCCGCTTTAATCAGCACTTGTGCCGCAGCTTCCACTTTCTCTTCTGCCAGTTGCAAAATTGCGTGAACATCTTGCTGAACTGCGTTCACCAATTTGCTGCCAGTATGGCGATTCACCGTGCTGAGCTGGCGGTTAAAGCTTTCAAACTCAACCTGAGCAGCAAGGTTGGTGCCATTTTTGTCCACTAACATACGCACTGGCGTTGGCGGCAGGAAGCGGTTGAGCTGCAATTGCTTCGGTGCTTTTGCCTCTACAACATAAATCAGCTCCAGCAATAATGTCCCAACAGGTAGCGCTTTGTTTTTCAACAAAGAGAGTGCACAGCTGCCGGTATCGCCAGACAGAATCAGATCCAGGCCATTACGGATGATCGGGTGTTCCCAGGTAACAAACTGCGCATCTTCACGCGACAGGGCCACTTCACGTTCGAAGGTGATAGTACAACCATCTTCTGGAAGCCCTGGGAAATCAGGCACCAGCATGTGATCGCCTGGGGTCAGTACCACCATGTTGTCGCCGCGGTCGTCCTGGTTGATGCCGACGATATCGAACAAGTTCAGGGCAAAACTCACCAGATTGGTGTCGTTGTCCTGCTCGGAAATGGACTGCGCCAACGCTTGTGATTTCTCACCTCCGTTGGAGTGAATTTCCAGCAGGCGGTCACGACCCTGCTCGAGCTGAATCTTCAGCGCATCATGCTGCTCGCGGCACTGCTTAATCAGCGTATCAAAACCGTCGGTATTCTCAGGTGCTGCCAGATACTCAATCAGTTGTGGATAGACACTGTCGTAAATTGTGCGGCCGGTTGGGCAAGTGTGCTCGAATGCATCCAGACCTTCGTGGAACCATTTCACCAGTACTGATTGCGCAGTTTTCTCGAGGTACGGAACGTGGACCTGGATATCGTGCGCCTGGCCGATACGGTCCAGACGGCCAATACGTTGTTCCAGCAGGTCCGGGTTAAACGGCAAATCGAACATGACCAGCTGGCTTGCGAACTGGAAGTTACGGCCTTCGGAACCAATCTCGGAACACAGCAGAACCTGAGCACCGGTATCTTCTTCGGCAAACCATGCGGCTGCACGGTCACGTTCGATGATGGACATACCTTCATGGAACACGGCGGCACGAATGCCTTCACGCTCACGCAGAACTTGCTCAAGTTGCAATGCTGTCGCCGCTTTGGCACAAATCACCAGCACCTTCTGAGAGCGGTGGCTTGTCAGGTAACCCATCAGCCATTCAACACGCGGGTCGAAGTTCCACCACGTGCCGCTATCACCTTCAAATTCCTGATAAATCTGCTCCGGATAGAGCATGTCGCGTGCACGTTCTTCCACGGATTTACGTGCGGCCATGATGCCGGACACTTTAATCGCGGTTTGATACTGCAGCGGCAGTGGCAAACGAATGGTATGCAGTTCGCGTTTCGGGAAACCTTTCACGCCATTACGGGTGTTACGGAACAGCACACGGCTGGTACCATGGCGGTCCATCAGCATGGAGATCAGCTCCTGGCGTGCCGCAGCGCTACCTTCACGGTCGCTGTTTGCGGTTTGCAGCAGAGGCTCGATATCCTGCTCGCCAATCAATTCACTCAGCATATTGAGTTGATCGTTGGTCAGGTGATTGCCTGCTAACAGCAATGCAACAGCATCGGCCACAGGGCGGTAGTGTTGCTGCTCTTCAACAAATTGCTCGAAATCGTGGAAACGGCTCGGGTCCAGCAAACGCAAACGTGCGAAGTGGCTTTCCATTCCCAACTGCTCAGGCGTTGCTGTTAACAGCAGGATACCCGGAATATGTTCTGCCAGTTGTTCGATGGCCAGGTATTCACGGCTCGGAGCATTTTCGCTCCACACCAAATGGTGGGCTTCATCCACCACCAACAAATCCCATTCGGCTTCACAAAGATGCTCAAGGCGTTGCTTGCTGCGGCGCACGAAATCAAGCGAACAGATAACCAGTTGTTCTGTTTCGAATGGGTTATCACTGTCGTGCTGGGCTTCGGCGTAACGCTCGTCATCAAAGAGAGAAAAACGCAGGTTAAAGCGGCGAAGCATCTCGACCAGCCACTGGTGTTGCAGGGTTTCCGGCACCACGATCAGTACGCGTTCAGCGCTGCCAGCCAGCAGTTGCTGGTGCAGAATCATTCCGGCTTCGATGGTTTTACCTAAACCGACTTCGTCCGCCAGCAACACGCGTGGTGCATGGCGACGACCCACGTCGTGAGCGATGTTCAACTGGTGCGGGATAAGGCTAGTGCGCATGCCGCGCAGGCCGCTCCACGGTTGGCGATACTGCTCGCTTTGGTAAACACGGGAACGGTAACGCAGGGCGAAGCGGTCCATACGGTCAATTTGCCCGGCAAAGAGACGGTCTTGCGGCTTGCTGAACACCAGTTTGCTGTCGAGAAAAACTTCGCGCAGTATCGTACCGGCTTCTTCGGTATCCAGACGAGTACCGATGTAGGCCAGTAAGCCGTTTTCTTCTATAACTTCATCAACTTTGAGTTGCCAGCCTTCATGGCTGGTGACGGTATCACCCGGGTTAAACATCACGCGCGTGATAGGTGAGTCATTTCTGGCGTACAGTCGATTTTCACCGGTGGCAGGGTAGAGCAGGGTTACCATGCGTGTGTCTAAAGCGACCACGGTTCCCAGTCCCAGTTCGCTTTCGGTATCGCTGATCCAACGTTGACCAAGTGTAAAAGGCATAAGATTTCGGCTCTATTATCAGTGACTAAGATTTGCAGGCAATAGTAAAACGACCGCGCGCAAAGGGGGCGGTAGTTCAAAAGTAGATTTAAGGATGATTCAGGAGGGCGCTATGGTACTGGAAGGAAACGCGTTCGTCACCTACTCGTCATACTTCAAGTTGCAGTGGCGTGGGTCGAACTCCCTTGCCGCCTGGCTGCAACGCGAATTATTGAGAGAATGTCAAAATAGCCCTAACTGTCCTGTCATCAGTGTAGCAAAGTCATCTTCAAGGAAGGGTAAAATTCCTTCAGCCACGGGTTGGAGCTGGCGGGTCAGGTAGTGATCGTAGTCCAGCGGTGATTCCTGATAATCCACAGGCTCAGGACCATTAGTGGTGATCACATACTTGATTGTCCCGCGGTTCTGATATTGTGCAGCCCGCCCAAGCCGTTGATTATGCTCATCCGCAAGGCGTGCAGCACGGACATGCGGCGGCACATTTTTTTGATATTCGCTTAATGGCCGACGCAGGCGTTTACGGTAAATCAGCTGATCATCCAGTTCACCAGCCATCAAACTGGCGATAGTTTCGCGAATATAATCCTGATACGGTTCGTGGCGAAAAACCCGTAAATAAAGCGTTTTCTGGAACTCTTGCGCCAGCGGCGTCCAGTCAGTACGCACGGTTTCCAGCCCTTTAAACACCATTCGCTGCTTGTCATTTTCCTGAATCATTCCGGCGTAGCGTTTTTTGGAACCTTCAACGGTGCCGCGAATGGTTGGCATCAGGAAGCGGCAAAAGTGGGACTCGTATTCCAGCTCAAGCTGGCTGTCCAACTGCCGAGTCTGTTGCAGATGGGCTTTCCACCACGCATTAACGTGATTCACTAATTGCTGGCCGATACGCGCCGCATCTTCTTCTGAATGGGCTTTTTTTAGCCAGACAAACGTGGAATCCGTATCTCCGTAAATCACGTCATAGCCCTGAGATTCAATCAGCTCTCGGGTTTGCAGCATGATCTGGTGCCCACGCATGGTGATCGACGAGGCAAGGCGAGGATCGAAGAAGCGGCAGGCACTGGTACCTAATACGCCGTAAAACGCATTCATTATGATCTTTAGCGCCTGGGATAAAGGCTTGTTGCCATGGCGTTTGGCTTCATCGCGCCCTGACCAGATTTGCCCGACGATTTCCGGCAGACAATGTGTGGTTCGGGAAAAATGCGCGCCGAGAAAACCCTCAACGGAATGCTCAGGTTCCGGGTGCGCCATTCCTTCAACCAGGCCTACAGGGTCGATGAGAAACGTGCGGATAATCGACGGATAAAGGCTTTTGTAATCGAGCACTAACACCGAGTCATAAAGGCCCGGGCGTGAGTCCATCACATATCCGCCGGGGCTCGCCTGCGGGGGGACGCTGCCAAGATTTGGGGCAACATAACCGGCGCGGTGCATACGCGGAATATAAAGGTGGCCAAATGCGGCAACCGAGCCACCATGCCTGTCCAACGGCAAACCGTTGACCGTTGCCCGTTCCAGTAAAAATGGCATCAGCTCGGTTTTATGAAAAATATGTGTCACCAGCTCACAGTCTTTAAGGTTGTATTTCGCCAGTGCCGGTTTATCTTCCGCAAAACGCCGGTCAATTTCGTCCATCCGTTGCCACGGGTTATCAATCGCTTTGCCTTCACCAAGCAGTTCCCGGGACACTGTCTCCAGGGAAAACGAGGAGAAATTCCAGAATGCGGAACGCAGGGCTTCGATACCGTCGATAATTACGCGCCCTGCGGCCTGCGCGAAAAACACACCTTGTTTAAAACCGTGCTCACGCCATTCGAGCAAATTGTTCTCGCGCCCAAGGCGCAGCGGAACCTGATAACGATCGGCCATTTTTTGCAGCACACGCAAGTCGAACTGCACCACGTTCCAGCCGATCACCACATCGGGATCGTGCTCGGCAAACCAGCTATTGAGTTTTTCGATAAGCAGCGGCCGGCTGGCAACGTATTCCAGCGTGAAATCCAGCCCGCTGGCGTCACCGTTTTCCGGTCCAAGCATGTAGACGACACGCTGCCCGCAACCTTCCAGGCCGATGCAATAGAGCTCGCCATGGCGATTTGTTTCGATATCCAGCGACACCCATTTCAGCGGCGGGCGGTACTCCGGTGCGGGTTTCAGCTTCGTTTCAACCACCCGATTGTTTTGCTGCTCGCCGCTAAACCAGACGGGAGCGGTAATAAAACGCTCCATCAAAAAACGTTCTGGCGGGCGAATATCGGCTTCGTAAACGGTTATTCCGCCATCACGCAGCACTTTTTCGATTCGCATAAGCTGGCGATGCTGTCGGCAATAAAGGCCGCAAACAGGTTGGCGGTGGAAATCTTTGAGGGGCAGCGGTGTGAGCCGATACTGGCTTTCTTTCGCGAGCAAGCGAGCAACTTCGGATTGTTGCGACTGGGGGATAAACGCGACCGACTCCTGGCGCGGCAGACGCACCTTAACCGGGCCATCGTCCGTAGCCAGCCAAAACTCAACATCAGTACCGAGCGGGGTATCTCGCCAGTGACGCGTTAGCAAAAAACCTTGGCGGGCTTGTGACACGCTGCATTCTCATAAAGGAAAAAGTGGTCTGATTATATACCACGTCATGGAGGATTACTGACTTTATGTACAGTGGGAATGCATTTGGAAATCTAATAGCGGCTCACACTGATAAGCTCAATACTGATAGAGTGATCTCCCCAAACGATGCTGTATTGTTCAGAATCTGTACGGCTCTTTGCCCAATAGGCGTTCCAGACTCTCCCACCGCTATATAGTTGGTAATTATTTTTAACAAAGTATTGCTCTAATTTTTTAGATGCTTTGGTGACATTGTCAATATTATTCCAGGTGATACTGTCAAAACTGTAGCCATAATTATCATCTCCGGCAGTGCCGTAACTAATTTCATCTGAGAGATGAGGTAGTGTATGAAAAAATGACGGGGTTATTACTACGTAATATATTAAATCCTTTTTGGTATATGTTGCACCATCAAAAGTTGTTAGTTGAATGAAAATAATCAGGAGAAGAAGGCTTATGATTGTTAATATAAAAATGAGAAGGCATTTCAAAGTTTTTTTGCCGTAATAAATTATCTTCTTTACTCGGTTTTCTGCGAAGTGAAACATATAATTCTTCATTTAATCTATTATTGTCAGGGAAGAAGTTATTTTTAGGTGCATCATAATGGCGATTTGATAGACTATTTTCATTTAAATCATTTAATGGTTGGATGTAATTTAGCCATGATGGCAAGTATCCTTTTCTCGGTGTCTGTTTCTTCGGTGGAACTGGTTGTGGAAATAATAATGGTCGAAATTCTTTATTTTTAAAGTTACCAATTGGGCCATAATGGTCCCAAATTGATAAAGCGTAATTTTTAGTTGTTGGCATTGCTAAAATCAAGGGATCAATACCGGTCCCAAAAACACGATAAAAACCTAGTAAATCTGAAACTAGATCTTCCCCACTGAAGCCGCTATCTGTAAATTTAGCGATCATCGTCGTTGCCTGGAATGCTTCAAAGCGCCATGCAGTTTGTTTCATTATTGTCAGAGCAATACGTTTTTTCATCTCATTGCTAAGACAAGACCGTACCATCAATGGAGCATGTACACCTGCCCAAAGATCTAATCCAAATCTTAAATGTTTGACCATTTCCTGAAAATAATCGACAGGGAAATACCAATCATTAAACTCAGGAAAATATTTTCTGTCTTTTTCTTCAAATAAAATTGCCTTAAGTCTCTTGGCATCATCCCCACATGCATGCCCGAGATCAATCCATCCAAGAATCTTAGTATAAACTAAACCTGATTTTCTATTTGAGGATGAAAAGCCATCCTTGATCTCTTCTCTTTTACTCATGACCACTCCTAATAAACATTATCTTCCCAAAAACTATAGCCAGAAGTCCCTGCTACGTGATGATTCCATGTAATACTTTTAAAACTGAGGAGGAGAGTTTCTTCTGGTTGGGCATCGTTATGATCTATCGAATGAGGAATATTAAGAGAAACGTCAACCAAGAATGCGTCCCTGAGCTCAATGGAATAGAATTTCCGGTTAAAACCTGTTTTATCTGTGCTGTAGACATCGATTACACACTGTAGTTTTTCGTTATTGGCGATTGCCACTCCAAGTAATGGGGATGATTTATCGATTAATTTAGTTATGCTTATGGGCTGATGATTGATGATTGATGTGCTGTTGTCGGTGGGTGCTATGAGTGAGTGCCAGAACAAAGATTTGGTCAAGGTGATTGATTTGGCATTTATTACCTAAGGAATCATAGGTTCCGCATCCCTGGGAAATGGAGCCTTGTTTTTCACCTGTTATTGTCATGTAAACTAAGTTAGCCATATAAACTCTCCTTTTTAACTGAGTTATATGCCTATGTTTTAATAAATACAAATGCTAAAAATGTATTATATAGGATTAAGTAATTTACGAGATTAATATCAGGGTGTTAATGAGGAGTTTTTTTTAGAACTAAGTGGCACTTATTAGCGCCACTTTTAACTACTGCCCGTAATAAGCCTTCGCGCCATGCTTACGCAAATAATGTTTATCCAGCAGCGTTTGTTGCATATCTGGTAATTCAGGGGAAAGTTGTCGACAGAATATTCCCATATAGGCCACTTCTTCCAGCACGATGGCGTTATGCACCGCATCAACCGGATCTTTACCCCACGCAAACGGGCCGTGAGAATGCACCAGCACACCAGGCATTTGTGCGGCATCGATCCCTCGTTCAGCAAAGGTTTTTACGATGACTTCACCGGTTTGCCATTCGTAATCACCGTTGATCTCTTCATCGGTCATTTTTCGAGTGCAAGGAATGGTGCCGTAAAAGTAATCCGCGTGAGTGGTGCCCGTTGCGGGAATGGATTTCCCGGCTTGCGCCCAAATGGTCGCGTGGCGCGAGTGGGTGTGGACGATGCCGCCGATGTGCGGAAATTGCAGATACAGCAGGCGATGGGTTGGTGTGTCGGACGAAGGTTTTTTATTGCCTTCAACCACTTCGCCGGTTTCGAGGCTCACCACTACCATGTCTTCAGCCGTCATGATGCTGTAATCGACGCCGGATGGTTTGATGACCAGCACCCCCCGTTCACGATCGACGGCGCTGACGTTACCCCAGGTCAGCGTCACCAGATTGTGTTTTGGCAGCGCGAGATTCGCTTCGAGTACCTGACGTTTGAGTTGTTCTAACATATCGTTCTCCGGGATTTCCCCTCACCCGAACCCTCTCTCAGGGAGAGGGCCGGGGTGAGGGGCAAAACGTCTTAGCGTTTGAAGCTGTAATAAACCTCGTTCCAGCGCAGCGAATCTTTAAATGCAGGCAGGCGGGTGTCGTTGTCGATAACCGACAGTTCGATGCCATGCAGTTCGCTGAACAAGCGCATATCGTCAAGCGTCAGAGACTGGCTGAACACCGTGTGGTGTGCGCCACCAGCCAGGATCCACGCTTCAGAAGCGGTTGGTAGATCGGGCCGTGCTTTCCACAGAGCATTAGCCACTGGAAGCTTCGGCAACTGGTGCGGGGCTTCAACGGTATCAACGCAGTTCACCAGCAGGCGGAAACGATCGCCAAGATCGATAAGGCTTGCGTTAAGTGCCGGGCCAGTTTGGGTGGAGAAGATCAAGCGGGCAGGATCGTCTTTGCCACCGATCCCTAAATGCTGCACATCGAGAATCGGTTTTTCTGCAATGGCGATCGAAGGGCAGACTTCCAGCATGTGAGAACCGAGCACCATATCGTTGCCGTTTTCGAAGTGATAGGTGTAGTCCTCCATGAAAGAGGTGCCGCCTTGCAGACCGGTTGACATCACCTTCATGATGCGAAGCAAAGCGGCGGTTTTCCAGTCGCCTTCGCCCGCAAAGCCGTAGCCTTGCTGCATCAGGCGTTGCACAGCCAGGCCCGGAAGTTGTTTCAGGCCATGCAGGTCTTCAAAGGTGGTGGTAAAGGCGTTGAAACCGCCATGTTCGAGGAACTGTTTCATCCCCAATTCAATGCGCGCGGCATCAATGACGTTCTGGCGTTTTTCACCATTGATTTGCGCAACGGCGGTCAGGCGGTAACTGCTTTCGTATTCATCGACCAGCGCGTTGACATCCCCTTCGCTGACAGCGTTAACCACTTCAACCAGGTCGCCGACCGCATAGGTATTAACGGAGAAGCCGAATTTCATCTGCGCGGCAACTTTGTCGCCATCGGTCACGGCAACTTCACGCATGTTGTCACCAAAACGCACCACTTTTAGCTGACGAGTATCTTGTTTGGACACCGCTTGACGCATCCAGGAGCCAATGCGTTGATGGGCTTGTGGATCTTGCCAGTGACCCGTCACCACGGTGTGCTGTTGGCGCATACGTGCGCCGATAAAACCGAACTCACGGCCGCCATGCGCGGTCTGGTTCAGGTTCATAAAGTCCATATCAATGCTTCCCCATGGGATTTGCGCATTGAACTGTGTATGGAATTGCAGCAGCGGCTTGGTCAGGATGCTCAGGCCGTTGATCCACATTTTTGCCGGCGAGAAGGTGTGCAGCCACACCACCATTCCGGCACATTTATCGCTGTAGCTGGCATCGCGGCAGATAGCGGTAATTTCATCCGGCGACGTACCCAAAGGTTTCAACACCAGTTTGCACGGCAGTTTGGCTTCTTTGTTGAGCGCATTCACAACCTGTTCGGCGTGTTGATTTACCTGACGCAACGTTTCCGCACCGTAGAGATGCTGGCTGCCAATTACAAACCACACTTCATATTGTTCAAAAATGTTCATCGTCATGTCCTTAATGGGTCACAGTGGCCTGAGCTACACGAGTAACCGCAGCTGGGGCAGAAGGGAGATAGTGTTGTTCCGCGCTAACCGCCCATTGCTGGTAACGGCGATAGAGCTGTTCAAAGCGCTCGGCGCGTTGGGAATCAGGTTGCAGGGTGCTTTCAATCTGGCTGGCCATAGCGAGCTGGGCGCGGGAAATATCCGCGTGAATGCCCGCCGCAACGGCGGCAAAAATGGCGGCGCCTAATGCGCAGCACTGGTCAGAGGCAACAATCTGCAATGGACGATTTAGTACGTCAGAGCAAACCTGCATGATGACCGGGGATTTTCGTGCAATTCCGCCAAGCGCCATCACGTGAGTGACGGGAATACCTTGTTCGGTGAAGCACTCCATAATGGCGCGGGCACCAAAGGCGGTTGCGGCAATCAGCCCACCGAACAGCGCGGGTGCATCGGTTGCCAGGTTTAAATCGGTGATCACCCCTTTCAGGCGCTGGTTGGCATTCGGGGTGCGGCGGCCGTTAAACCAGTCGAGTACGACCGGCAGATGCTCAAGAGAGGGGTTCTTAGCCCAGGCTTCCGTCAGCGCCGGTAGCAGTTGTTTCTTGCTGGCATTGATTTGCTCACGCAGTTCCGGATGTGCAAGCGCCAGTTGTTCCAGCGGCCAGCCAAGGACACGGCCAAACCAGGCGTAGATATCGCCGAATGCCGATTGCCCGGCTTCGAGGCCGATAAAATCAGGGATCACGCTACCATCAACTTGCCCACAAATGCCTTTTACGGCGCGGTCGCCAACGGTGGGTTTGTCGGCAATCAAAATGTCGCAAGTTGAGGTGCCGATAACTTTCACCAGCGTGTTCGGCTGTGCACCCGCGCCAACAGCGCCCATATGGCAGTCAAACGCGCCACCGGAAATCACCACGTTTTGCGGCAGACCGAGGCGTTCAGACCATTCGGGGGAAAGTGTCCCAACCGGAACATCAGCAGTCCAGGTTTCGGTAAACATCGGGTAAGCCAGATTCTGGTTAATAACCGGATCTAACTCGTCAAAGAAACTGGCCGGAGGAAGACCGCCCCAGCTTTCATGCCACAAAGACTTATGCCCGGCGCTACAGCGGCCACGGCGAATATCCTGCGGTTGGGTGGTGCCGGAAAGCAGCGCGGGAACCCAGTCGCACAATTCAATCCACGATACAGCCGCTTTTGCCACTTGTGGGTCAGCGCGGGTCACGTGCAGGATTTTTGCCCAGAACCATTCGCTCGAGTAGATGCCGCCGATATAACGGGAGTAGTCATCTTTGCCGGGCTGATGGCACAAGCGGGTAATGGCTTCGGCTTCTTCTACGGCGGTGTGATCTTTCCACAACACAAACATGGCGTTCGGGTTGTCGGCAAATTCTGTCGTCAGAGCCAGTACATTTCCTTGGGCATCAATTGGCGCGGGAGTTGAACCGGTGCTGTCAACGCCAATACCGCAAACCCGGGTGCGCTGTTCAGCCGTCAGTTCGGCGAGAACGGTTTTTACTGCCCGTTCCATGGACTCAATATAGTCTCGTGGGTGATGGCGAAACTGGTTATTTGGGGCGTCGCAATATTGGCCTTCCTGCCAGCGCGGATACCATTCCACACTGGTCGCAAGCTCTGCACCATTTTCACAATCAACGGCTAAAGCGCGAACAGAATCGCTACCAAAATCGAGGCCCAGCGCAATCGACATTTTTAAACTCCCTGACCTGTTATCTATGGAAATGACATTAGTTTTTATGCAGAAAAACAGTCAGGTCGTATTCGCTGTAGTTATGGAGAAATGTGCTGTGCCTTCGAGAAGTGTGACGCCCCGCAAATAATCGATGTGGATATTTCTGCTACTTTTATAAACACATTGGTTATCTTCTTAAAACCTCCTGGTTGTCAGATAAAAAGCATAGGTTCAGGTAAATTGCGGCTTTATGATGAGAATCGGACGGTTTACGGTTCAGACAGTGTTGCCCTGGCAAGGCATAGCACGGATATGGACAAATTGTTTCTGTACCCCCTCTTGAATAGCGAGCTTGTTGATGGCTGAAATGCAAAATGACCCTCTGTTACCGGGGTACTCTTTTAATGCCCATTTAGTCGCGGGATTAACGCCGATTGAAGCCGAAGGGCCGCTGGATTTTTTCATCGACCGTCCGTTAGGAATGAAAGGTTACATCCTGAATTTAACGGTGAAGGGTGAAGGGGTTATCAATAATCAGGGGAAAAACTATGTCTGCCGTCCTGGCGATATTCTGCTTTTCCCTCCGGGTGAAGTGCATCACTATGGCCGCGCCCCGGACAGTAAAGAGTGGTATCACCAGTGGGTTTACTTCCGCCCGCGTGCGTACTGGCAGGAGTGGTTAAACTGGGACCCTATCTTTGCGCATACCGGTTTCTTCCGTCCTGATGACGCCCATCAGCAGAATTTTTCACAGTTGTTTGGCCAGATAATTGAAGCCGGGCAGGCAGAAGGGCGCTACGCCGAATTGCTGGCGATTAACCTGTTAGAGCAGTTGTTGTTGCGGCGCATGGAGGTGCTGAATGCTTCCCTCAATCCACCGCTGGATAACCGTGTCCGCGATGCCTGCCAGTATATCAGCGACCACCTGGCCGATAACCATTTTGATATTGCAGGGGTGGCGCAGCATGTCTGTTTATCGCCTTCTCGCCTGTCGCACTTGTTCCGCCAGCAGCTTGGTGTCAGCGTTTTAAGCTGGCGTGAAGACCAACGTATCCTCCAGGCAAAACTGTTGCTCAGCACCACCCGCATGCCGATTGCCAGCGTCGGGCGCAACGTCGGTTTTGAAGACCAGCTCTATTTTTCACGCGTTTTCAAAAAGTGCACAGGAGCTAGCCCGAGCGAGTTTCGTGCCGGCTGTGAATAATATATGTGAATAGCCGCTATTATTGATTCATACAAATGATGGCTTGACGCTTCATTCCACACTCAGGAGAATCGCCCACTCGTTTCTCGACGGACGCTTTATGGAAGCTTTGCTGGAACACTTTATTACTCAGTCAGTGGCGTATTCGCTTTTTGCGGTGATGCTGGTGGCTTTTCTGGAATCTCTGGCGCTGGTGGGTCTTATCCTTCCTGGCACGGTAATGATGGCGGGGCTTGGTGCGCTGATTGGTGGCGGGCAGGTTGGGTTCTATCACGCCTGGGCTGCGGGGATTATCGGTTGCCTGCTGGGCGACTGGATTTCGTTCTGGCTGGGAGGCCGCTTTAAAGGGCCGCTGCATCGCTGGTCGTTTATGAAAAAGAACAAAGCGCTGCTGGATAAAACCGAGCATGCGCTGCATCAGCACAGCATGTTTACCATCCTGGTTGGCCGCTTCGTTGGCCCAACGCGCCCACTGGTGCCGATGGTTGCGGGCATGTTAGATCTTCCGGTTTCTAAATTTATCGTCCCGAATATTATTGGCTGCATTTTCTGGCCACCCATCTACTTCTTGCCGGGGATTCTGGCGGGTGCCGCGATTGATATTCCTGCGGATATGCAAAGCAGCAGCTTTAAATGGCTCTTGCTGCTAGTAGCACTGGGGCTGTGGCTAGCGGGATGGTTGTGTTGGCGCTGGTGGCGCAGTGGTAAAGCAAGTACTGACCGTTTAACTCAGTACTTGCCGCGCTCTCGTTTGCATTGGTTAGCACCAACAATGACGGTGCTGGCCGTGGGGAGCTTTGTTGCAATCCAGATGCACCCGATGATGCCGATTTACCGCAGCATTCTTTGGAAAGTGCTCACCGGGCACCACTAATGCCCAACAGTGCTGATGCACTGGCTTCTCCGCTCAATAAGGTTGCCGTATCGCCATCCCAGGCGATACGGCCATCGACCACCACCAGACTTCTTTCGGCAATTCGTGCTGCATCTTCAATACTGTGTGACACCATCAATAGCGTCAGCTGTTGCTGGCGACACAGGTTATCGAGCAGTTGCAGCATCTCCTGGCGTAGCGCCGGGTCGAGTGCTGAAAATGGTTCATCAAGCAGTAAAATCGGTTGTTCGCGCACCAGGCAACGGGCAAGAGCGACACGCTGGCGCTGGCCGCCGGAAAGCTGCGCTGGCAGCCTGTCGAGTAAATCACTTATCGCCATCTGGCTGGCAATCGTCGCCAGGCGTTCCTGTTGTGCCGCGCTGAGCTTAAGGCCGGGGTTTAGCCCCAGGCCAATGTTCTGGCGCACCGTAAGGTGGTTGAAAAGATTGTTCTCCTGGAACAGCATCGATACCGGGCGCTGTGCGGGTGCCGTCGCCGTATGGTCGTTGCCATGCAGCATAATCTGCCCGCTGGCAGGGGTGAGAAAACCGGCAATCAAACTCAGCAGCGTACTTTTCCCCGCCCCGCTTGGTCCCAGCACCGCAACGCGTTCTCCGGCGTTAATTTGCATCGAAAAGCGCATCGGTAAATGGTGATAGAGCCAGGTTACATCAGTTAGCGTTAGCATTCCTTCATCCTTCAAGTTGCAGGTGTGTTGGCTGCGTTCTTTCATCCAGGTCACATAGTTTTCTATGTTCCCAGGCTTCATTCACTTGCCGCCTTCCTGCAACCTGAATCATTTTGGGAATCGCGTCCCGGAAGTTTTTCAATCAATGTGAATAAAGCAAAGCACAGTATCAGCAGGATAAGCGCAGTAACCGCACCATCCTGGCTACGATATGAACCAATTTGTTGATAAAGATAAAACGGCAGCGTGCGGAAATCTTCATTGCCGAACAGCGCCACTACGCCAAAATCACCAATCGACAGCACACAGGCAAATGCCAGCGCTTGTGCCAGAGGCCGTTTTAGCGCGCGTAATTCGATATAACGCAGGCGGTTTAAGCCGCTGATATTCAGCGACTGGCACAGCTTGTTGTAGCGTTCCGCCACATCCAGCATTGGGTTTTCCAGCACTTTCAGGGCGTAGGGAACCGCCATTAATGCATTGGTGAAAATCACAATGCCATCGGCGGATTGCGGCAAACCTACCGTGTTATTAAGCAACAGGAAAAAGCCGGTCGCCAGCACGATGCCCGGCATGGCGAGAATTAACATGCCGCTCAACTCCAGCGCTTGCCCGGCAAATGCGCGGTTGCGCAGGCGCAATTCCCGCGAACTCCACAGCAGCATTACCGTAATGACGACGCTTATCAGCCCCGCGCCGACTGCAATTCTTAACGAGGTGAATAATGCCTGCCAGAGAATTGGCTGTGAAAGCACGCTGTTAAATCCGCTGTTGATGCCATCAATGATGACCGCCAGCAGCGGGGGCAATAGCAGCAACATTGCGAGTGAAATTAACAACCCGTCGCACAGTTTTCGGCGTAGGTTATCTTGCGGGTCGCGCCAGCCTTGCATTTGGCTGATTCCCACCGGAATCGCTTTGCTCAGCCGCTGGCTCATCAAAACGAGGCCAAGGCAGCAAACCATTTGTACTATTGCGAGCAGTGCCGCACGTGCGGGATCGTAGTCGTAACTGAGGGCCTGGAAGATAGCCAGTTCAATGGTGGTTGCCTGCGGCCCGCCGCCGAGCGAAAGCACGGTGGCAAAACTTGCGAAGCAGAGCATAAAAATCAGTGCGGCGGCAGGAAGGATCTGGCGCCGTAGCCACGGCCATTCGACAAAGCGAAAGAAATTCCAGCCCTGCATACCAAGCTGTGCGGCGACCTGGCGCTGTTCGCTGGGGATATTTTCCAGCGCCTGAAGCAGCAGGCGGGTTGCCATCGGCAAGTTGAAAAATACGTGTGCCAGCAAAATGCCTTTCAGGCCATACGGTGAGAACCCCCATTCGATGCCAAGTCTGGCGCACAATGAGGCCAGCCAGCCTTCGCGGCCGTAAACCGTCAGAATCCCAAACACGGCAACTAACACCGGCAACACCAGCGTCATGGCGCACAGACGTAACAGTGCTAATCTCCCTGGGAAACGGCGTCGGTAAAGCGCCCGGGCCAGAAAAATGGCCGGGAGCACCGAAAGGGTGGCTGAGAGGAATGCCTGCCAGAAGGAGAAGCGCAGCACGTGCCACAGATAACTATCCTGCACCAACGCGCGGATATCGGTTTGAGGCGCGTTAAACCACAACGCCAGAAAAGCCGCCAGGGCGACGGCGACCACCAGCGTGGCGGCGCATAGCCCTGGAATCAGCCAGCCGGGGATCAGCGGCTGACGGAGCGTTGCCATTCACTGATCCAGCTGGCGCGATGGGATGAAACGTCTTGCGGGCTAAACTCCAGCGTGGTCTGTGGTTTGACCAGGCCGTTAAAGCCTTCCGGCAATTTCACATCTGTTACCGGATACATCCAGTTGCCGGTTGGAATGGTGTTCTGGAATTCAGGCGTTGTGATGAATTTCATGAACTTTTGCGCCAGCTCAGGCTGTTTGCTGGAGGCCAGGCGGCCCGCTACTTCGACCTGCAAATAGTGCCCTTCGCTGAAATTGGCTGCCGCGTAGTTATCTTTTTTCTCTTCAATAATGTGATATGCCGGAGAAGTGGTGTAGCTCATCACCAGATCGCCTTCACCTTTCAGGAACAGGCCGTAGGCTTCGGACCAGCCTTTGGTGACGGTGACGGTTTTCTTCGCCAGTTTCGCCCAGGCTTCAGGCGTTTTGTCGCCATATACTTTTTGCATCCATAACAGCAGGCCGAGACCTGGCGTGCTGGTACGTGGATCCTGGTAAATCACTTTCCATTTCTGGTCGCTTTCAACCAATTCTTTCAGGCTTTTCGGCGGGTTTTTGAGTTTGTTTTTGTCATACACAAAAGCGAAATAACCGTAATCGAATGGCACAAAGGTATTGTTGTTCCACCCGCCAGGAATTTTTAGCGAGCTGGTTTCAACATTGCTCGGAGCAAACAATTTCGTTTGTGCCGCCGCTTCCAGCAGGTTGTTATCCAGCCCTAAAACCACGTCAGCTTTGCTGTTTTTACCCTCCATGCGTAGGCGGTTAAGCAAGGAAACACCATCTTCGAGTGCGACGAATTTCAGCTCGCAATTGCAGTCCGCTTCAAAGGCTTTTTTTACCGCAGGGCCTGGGCCCCAGTCGGCAGCGAAGGAGTCGTAGGTGTAAACAGTCAGCAGGGGTTTGGCGAAAACAGGGGCTGCGATGAGCACCAGTAACGGCAGGAATTTTTTGAACACTTTGCACCTCTTGGAATTAGGGGTGGCAAAGGACTTTGAGAATTGAGCCTCAAATCCCTTCGCCGGCGTTATCCGGATCAGGTTCGACGGGTATTATCTCAGCCAGACTTTCGTCTTAGCACCCCGTTGAGAACGCGTGCATTGTAATGATTTTGTGAAACTTACGAAAGCTCTTTACCCGTACTCACAGATTGCGGTTCCGGTGGTGCAAACCATGCCGATTTAAAATCAAACCAACCCAATGTGTTCATTCGCACACCGCGCATACTGCGTTGCCCTTCAATGCGCAGCCAGTGGTGGATTAACGGCAAAATATCATTATTTTCAACGCGACTCTGGCACCATTCCGGGAGCGAAAGCTCACCGTTATGCCATTTTCGGGTATCCGTTTCCCAGTCATTCGCAATGCATTTCTGAATCAGCGGCACTTCATAAAGATGCGAATAGAGTGAAAACTCCAGCGGCAGCGTGAAGTTGGCACTGTTCAGCCAGATATCACTTTCTGCCTCACCCTGGTGCCACTCTTCATAACTGACTTCCTGCACCACCAGTTTTACCCCCACGCGGGCCAGCAACTCTTCCATCACTTTACTGATCATGCGGTGTTCAACGTGGTCGCGGTAAAACGTCAGCGTTACAGATTCCAGACTATCAGGTTTTTCAAGCACCGGTTGTGGGCGCGCGTGGTGCCAGCGCGGCAGTAAACCATACGCAGGAAACCAGTACTGCTGGTTTTGAGCACCCGCGCTATAAAGCAGATGAATGGGGGCCAACACATGGCTTAGCCAGCGGCGAACGTCGTCATTACTGCCAGATTTGGATCGCCTATCAAACAAAATGTAATAGCAGCCTTCTTCCAGACGGCTTTCGACGGCTTTTTCACTATCAGGCATGCCCGATAGTTGCACTGCGCAACTGACATCTTCACCGATCTCTGGCAATACCCAGAAATTTACCTCGTCAATCAATGCGCGATAGCCGAAGTAATCATCGTAAGCCTGAATTTTCAATTGGTTGTTATTGTTGCGCACCACCGAATAGGGGCCTGACCCAACAGGCTGACGGGCAAAATTGCTTAATGTCTGCCATTCACGCGGCAGGATCATTGCGTTAACACTGCCCAATAACCAAGGTAGCCATTGGTCGGGCTGCGAGAGCGTGATATCCAGCGTCCATGTGGTTGGCGAGCTGATTTGCGTAATGTGTGCGTAGAGTGGCAACGCATTAATTCGTTGCAAAGATGTCATGACATCCAGCATGTCCAGTTCGCGGCCATGGTGAAAATGAATGCCGGGGCGCAGATAAAAACGCCAGTGTAATGGGGAAATTTGCTGCCAGTGATGGGCAATATCTGCTTCCAGTTCCCCATTTTCCTCATTTATACGGATTAACCCACTGAAAATTTGCCTGGCAATATGGGTTTCCGAGCGGCGTAATGCCGAGCCTGGTAACAGATTTAATAGCGGGCGGTAATAGAGCACGCGCAGGATATGCCGCCCCTGGCGGAAGCTGCGGCCCAGATGGGAGATCAACATCTGGCGTACTGCGGCTTTGTCACCGACGATCTGCACCAGTTGATCAATACGATCCTGCTCGAGAAGATCTTCTGCCCGCTGTTGTTGCAGCGCAAGGCCGGTATACAGGAATTCCAGCTGTGAACGCTTGCCGCGCCCGACCTCTGCTTTCCAGCTGAGCCAGCCCTTTTCCTGCATCGCGCTTAGTAACGTACGCATATGGCGGCGGGAGCAATTCAGCAGATCTGCCAGCTCATTGAGCGTGGTTTCCTGCGGTTTACCTTCAAAGTTTTGCCATAAACGTATGAACTGTTGTTGCAGACGACTGCTGGACATAAAAGAGGAACTCCCGTCAGAAACTCATCAATTTAACTTTCCTCATATTACGCCAATAATCATCAACGTTGAAAGCGAGGAGGTACATATGAAACGGTCGCCAGTTGTTAAGTTCTATCAACAGTATTTTACCGCAACCCAAAGTGTTTCCGCTGGATGGCTGGCTCGCCTGACAGCATCGCAACGTCTAAGGATGCTTGAGGACTTAATGCAGTGGGAGGTGACAACTTCCGTGACCGTGAAGTACTGACTCGTTGATACATGTGTGACTGAGAATTGGTGAATTTCACCTGGCCAGCAGATTGTTCCTGCTGGCTTTTTTATACCCGTCATTAGGGTATAGTTTACGTTTTGCACACCCAGTGAGCGCTCGAACAAAAGGAATTTCTGCATGCTGTGGTTTTTGACACGAGGACGCCGCCTCAATCCGGTGTATGCCGCATTTATGGTTGTGGCTTTTATGATGGGGATTGCGGGGGCACTTCAGGCTCCCACTCTTAGCCTGTTTTTAACGCGTGAAGTGCAGGTGCGCCCGTTCTGGGTCGGGCTGTTTTATACCGTCAATGCGATAGCCGGGATACTCGTCAGCCTGGCGCTGGCAAAACGTTCCGATAACCGGGGCGACCGTCGCAAACTGATTATGGTTTGTTGCGTAATGGCCGTAGCAAACTGCGTATTGTTTGCTTTTAACCGCCATTACCTGACGTTAATTACCGTTGGCGTTATGTTCGCGTCTATTGCCAACACGGCGATGCCACAAATCTTCGCTCTTGCCCGCGAGTATGCCGATAGCTCGGCGCGAGAGGTGGTAATGTTCAGCTCGATAATGCGTGCGCAGCTCTCGCTTGCCTGGGTTATCGGGCCGCCGCTGTCATTTATGCTGGCGCTAAACTACGGTTTCACCACCATGTTCCTGATCGCGGCCGGGATTTTCGTTATCTCGCTGGCGCTCATTTTCTTTGCACTCCCCTCAGTGAGCAGGATTGAACAACCCGCAGATGTTGCCCTCACGCAGGTCAGCGGCTGGAAAGACAAAAACGTTCGTATGCTGTTTATCGCCTCCATGTTGATGTGGACCTGCAACACCATGTACATCATTGATATGCCGTTATGGGTCAGCACTGATTTAGGGCTGCCTGAATCGCTGGCGGGGCTTCTGATGGGCACCGCTGCGGGCCTTGAGATCCCGGCGATGATCCTTGCAGGTTATTACGTTAAGCGTTTTGGTAAACGCCGTATGATGGTGATTGCTGTGGCGGCTGGCGTGTTGTTCTACGTCGGATTGATTCTGTTCCATAGTCGCACGGCGCTGCTGTTACTTCAGCTTTTTAACGCGGTGTTTATCGGGATTGTCGCCGGTATCGGGATGTTGTGGTTCCAGGATTTGATGCCGGGCAGGCCGGGTTCGGCGACCACTTTATTTACAAACAGTATTTCGACGGGCGTGATTCTGGCGGGCGTGTTACAGGGTGCGCTGGCGGAGAGCTTCGGGCACCATTCAGTGTACTGGCTAATTGCGGGGTTGTCGGTGTTGGCGTTGATTCTGACCAGTCGGGTAAAGAATATTTAAGCTGAAATAATGTCGGATGACGCTGTACGTCATCCGACAGATAATCATTCGGCCAGAAAAATTTCTAATAGCGAATTCAAAAACAGCTTACCGTGTTCGGTAATCTGCCAAAACTCTTCTGTCTCAATCAAATAATCTTTAGCCATTGCCTCGTCTAACTGCGCACGAATCACCGACTCATCAAGCCCGGTATACAGGCTAAATTCGTTGCGAGGTGCGGCTTCCAGCAGACGGAAACGGTTCATAAAGAACTCGAATGGTTTGTCGGCTTGTTCAACATCGTGCTGCTTATCGAGGTATTTGCCTTCCATGTAACCGCGTGGATGGCGAGTTTTGGCGGTACGCATAATGCGTCCGTCTTCAAATGTCACTTTGCCGTGGGCACCGCAGCCAATCCCCAGATAATCACCAAAGCGCCAGTAGTTCAGGTTGTGCTGGCACTGGTAGCCTGGTTTCGCATAGGCCGAGGTTTCGTATTGCTGGTAACCGGCAGCCGTCAGCAGTTTGTCGCCCTGCTCGAAAATATCCCACAGTGCGTCGTCGTCCGGCAGTTTTGGCGGGCGTGAGCTAAACAAAGTATTCGGCTCAATCGTCAGCTGATACCACGAAAGATGCGGTGGGTTCAGTTCAATCGCCTGGCGCAAATCATCGAGCGCTTCTTCCAAAGTCTGATCCGGCAGGCCGTGCATGAGATCCAGGTTAAAGCTGCGCAAGCCAAGACCGTTTGCCAGATGTGCTGCACGCTTTGCTTCGCCAGAATCGTGAATACGCCCCAGGCGCTTGAGTTTCGGTTCGCTGAAACTCTGCACGCCGATAGAAATGCGGTTCACGCCAGCGCGCTGGTAACTCACGAAACGGTCTGCTTCTACCGTCCCGGGGTTCGCTTCCATGGTAATTTCCGCATCCGCTGCCACCGGTAGGCGTGCACGCACACCGTCGAGCAGGTTTTGCATCGCCTCGCCTGAAAGTAGACTCGGCGTACCGCCACCAATAAAGATGGTCTTTATTTCACGTCCTTGTGCCATTGGCGCGTCATTTTCCAGATCGCGCAACAGGTGGGCGACATACTCATCGTGTGGTACGTCGCCTTTGAGTGCATGAGAGTTGAAGTCACAGTAGGGGCACTTCTGCACGCACCACGGGATATGAATATAGAGACTCAGAGGTGGCAAATTAGCCATTTTTCATTGCTTCCAGTAACAGTTTCAGTGCTCGCCCGCGGTGGGAGATCGCACGTTTTTCATCACGAGTAAGCTCAGCGGCTGTTTTGCCTTCACTCGGGACAAAGAAAATAGGGTCGTAGCCGAAGCCACCCTGGCCTGCGGCTTCGCGGGTAATCTGGCCTTCCCAGCTACCGTGACACACTAGTGGCGTTGGATCTTCTGCATGGCGCATATAGACCAGCACGCAATGGAATCGTGCTTTGCGCTGATCGTCCGGCACATCTTTCAGTGTAGCCAGTAACTTTTCCAGGTTCTGCTGGTCGGATGCATCCACGCCTGCGTAGCGTGCGGAGTAAATCCCCGGAGCACCACCCAGCACATCAACAGCCAGACCGGAGTCATCGGCGATGGCAGGCAGGCCGGTAACCTGTGCGGCATGGCGCGCTTTCAGAATGGCATTCTCGATAAACGTCAGCCCGGTTTCTTCGGCTGACTCCACGCCCAGCTCAGTTTGCGCCACAACATCCAGACCAAAATCGCCCAGTAAATCGGCGAGTTCACGCACTTTACCGGCGTTACCGGTTGCGAGGACAACTTTTTGCATAGTGAGAAAATCCTGTGAAATTGGCTAATTATTCGAGCAAAGCCGCGACTTCCGTCGGGATGTGTTGCGGGTCGATAATCTTAATTTGTTTATGGCGGCCCAGTTCGCCTTTCTCAAGCAGCACCTGGCTTTTGGCCACTTTGAACTGCTTAGCCAGGTATTTTACCAGATGAGCGTTGGCTTTGCCGTCTATCGGTGGGGCGGTGATGGCGACTTTAAGCTCGTCGCCATGTAGCCCGATAATACTATCCCGGCTGGCTTTAGGCTGAATATACAGCCGTAAAACCAGCCCGTCGGAGTTAAGGCTCACTGCACTCACAGCAAATACCAAAGCCCCGGGAACAAGTCCATGCCAAGGTAATTCAGCGCGTAGAGAATCAAAATGACGATCATCGCTGAAAAATCGATACCACCCATAGCCGGAAGCACGCGGCGAATGGGCGCCATCATTGGCTCAGTGAGCTGCATCAACACGTATTCAATTGGGCTGCGGCCCTGGCTTATCCAGCTCATCAGCGAGCGGATAATGATCACCCAGAACACCAGCGTACCGGCGGATTTGAGCAGTGATAACAAGCCCACCAGCAGGTTCATCGGGTCAAGCGATAAAGCGCCAACCTGAATGAGCAGCAAAACCGGGTACTTCAATGTGGTGAGAATAAACGCCACCAGCAAAGAGGCGGTATCAATTGGCCCAATCGACGGAATGATCCGGCGCAGCGGCCCGACAATCGGCTGGGTAATCTTGACGATAAACTGCGCAAAAGGGTTGTAAAAGTCACAACGTGACCACTGCATCCAGATGCGAATCAGCAGCACCATCACATACAGTTCAATCAGTGTTTTGACCAGGAAAGTCAACGTCAGCATGGCGTTCCTCAAAATTTAGTGATTAACGTGCGGAATAATCCCGCGCGCCGAAAATAGCGGTTCCAATGCGCACCATGGTGCTGCCTGCGGCAATCGCGGCGTCCATGTCATCGGTCATGCCCAGGGACAACGTATCAACCGTTGGGTAACGGTTTTTGAGCGATTCGAAAGCTGCTGCCATTTTCTGGCAAACCGCTAACTGACGCTCGTAATCAGGTTCAGGGGCAGGAATTGCCATCAAACCTCGTAACACCAGACCCGGCAGAGCGGCAATATCAGCCGCGAGTGTTTCAAGCTCACTTATCGCAATGCCAGATTTGCTTTGTTCATCACTGATATTAATTTGAATCAGCACGTTAAGCGGAGCCATTTCGTCCGGGCGTTGTTCGCTCAGACGGCTGGCAATGCGCAACCGATCAACGGTGTGGCACCAGTCAAAATGCTCTGCAACCAGACGGCTTTTGTTCGACTGCAACGGGCCGATAAAGTGCCACTCAAGGGTTTCTTCGCCGTTTTCGGCAAAGTAACGAATTTTATCCACGCCTTCCTGCACGTAGTTTTCACCAAACGCGCGTTGCCCGGCAGCAACGGCTTCTGCGATGGCACCCGCAGGCTTTGTTTTGCTCACTGCAAGCAAAGTCACTTCTTCTGGAGCACGGCCGCAGCGTTCAGTTGCCGCTAAGATTTTATTCTGAACCTGTGCCAGATTGTGCGCTATCTCGTTCATAGGTTGAAAAGTGATATGGATATCGAAGAAATTGTGGCCCTTAGTGTAAAGCATAATGTCTCTGATCTACACCTGTGTACGCAGCTTCCTGCTCGCTGGCGCAGGCAAGGGCGGCTTGAACCTCTGCCCGAAAGTGCGCCAACCCCCGCAACGTTGCTGAGCATCTGGCTGACAAACGGGCAACGAGAAGAATTAGAGCAACACGGGCAACTGGATTTTGCCGTTACCCTGGCAAGTGGCACCCGACTGCGTGCCAACGCTTTTCGCCAGATGCAAGGCGACTCGCTCGCTTTGCGGATACTCACCTCTCACAGCCCAAAACTTGAATCGCTAAACGTTCCTGCCATTATTCCGGAATTACTGAAATCTGCTGATGGCTTAATTCTGGTCACCGGGGCCACGGGCAGCGGTAAATCCACTACGCTTGCGGCGATGGTGGATCATCTCAACCATCATTTCGACGGGCATATTCTCACCCTGGAAGATCCTATCGAGTTTGTTCATCACCCGAAGCGCTGTTTGATTCAGCAACGAGAACCGGGACAGCATTGCCGATCGTTTGCCGCAGGTTTACGTGCGGCACTGCGTGAAGATCCTGATGTCATTTTGTTGGGTGAATTGCGTGACAGCGAAACTATCCGCCTTGCACTCACCGCCGCAGAAACCGGGCATTTGGTCCTCGCAACGCTCCACACTCGCGGGGCGGCACAAGCAGTAGAGCGGCTGGTCGATGTATTTCCTGCAGAAGAAAAAAACATGGTTCGCAGCCAACTGGCGGGCAGTTTAAAAGCGGTGTTGGCACAGAAATTATTGCCCGATAGCTGTGGCGAAAGAGTGGCTCTGTTCGAGTTACTGGTCAATACACCCGCCGTAGCGAGCCTTATCCGTGAAGGGAAAACCCACCAATTACCGGGGCAAATACAAACCGGGCAGCAATATGGCATGCAAAGTTTTGCTCAAGGTGAAGCGGTGTTACGTGCGGAAGGTCGTATTGCCGATGGGGAAAAAAATGATGGTTAAAATAATTGCTTATGTGTGTATTGGTGTGTATTGTTTTTCCATCAGGAGAAAACCATGAATTCTTCTGACCTGATTAAGGAACTGAAGGCCGCAGGATGCGAACCCGCCAGAAATTCGGGAGGCAGCCACTGGATCTGGTGGTCGCCAAATACCGGGAATACTTTTCCGGTTCCGCATCCAAAGAAAGATCTTCCCATCGGTACTGTCAGATCCATTCGTAAACGCGCGGGAATATGATTCCCAACTCACGGAGATTACCTATGTTTTTTTCTGTTGGCGTGGAGATGCCTGCAAACGAGAACGAAGCGTTCGGTCTGGTTGTACCGGCGTTGTGCAATGATGATTTTGGCTGTGTATCAGCGGCAGATTATCAGGATGAAATCGCAGAAATGGTTCGAGAAGCCATTTTGCTGATTGTTGATCTTATGGTTGAGCGCGGTATGGATATAACCCAGCTTAAAGATGCCGGACCATTCGTCTACGCGGCAAATCCAGAATATGCATATTGTAGCCAGTGGCTGCTGGTTGATGTGGATTTGTCAGCTCTGGAGGGAAAGCAGCAGCGGATCAATATTTCACTGCCAGATGCACTTCTGGAACGAATTGATAACCGTGTAAAACAGCCATCATCGGGTTATCGGGATCGAAGTCATTTTCTGGCCGTCGCAGCAAGGCATGAGCTGATTGATGAGTCTTCAGACATGCCTGACAACAAAAAAGACTAAGGATTATAGTCAAACCAACTTTCAAGAATCACAACGGCTGAGGCGGAATCAATGCTGCCTTTATTGAGGGCGCGGAAACCGCCGTGCTCGAATAACCCAGCGCGTGCTTCCACGGTGCTCAGGCGTTCATCCTGCAAAGAGACTTTTACGCCAAAGCGGCCATGCAGGCGGTTGGCAAACTTACGTGCGCGCGCGGTGAGTGGCTGCTCGGTACCATCCATATTCAGTGGCAAGCCTACGACGACTTCATCGGGTTGCCACTCTTTGAGGATTTTCTCGATAACGTTCCAGTCGGGTGTGCCATCCTGTGCTTTCAGGGCGGTTAAAGGGCGTGCTGTTCTGGTAATGCGTTGGCCAATGGCGACACCAATACTTTTGGTACCGAAATCAAAGGCTAATAAAGTCCCACTGCTCATCAGGCGTGTCCCGCTTCACTTGGCATGTTATGGATATCAATGCCGATTAATTTTGCGGCTTCTCGCCAGCGTTCAGAAATCGGGGTATGGAAAAGAATCGATGCATCTGCCGGAGCGGTTAGCCACGCGTTGTCGAGAATCTCTTGTTCCAGTTGGCCTTTTTCCCACGAGGAGTAACCGAGCGCGACAATCACATCCGTAGGTTGTTTTGCCGTGCCAATGGTTTCCAGCACATCGCGAGATGTGGTGATCACGGTGTCGTCCGAAATACGGATACTGGAGGCGAAACAATCTGGAGGGGAGTGCAAAATAAAACCGCGGTCTTCCGCCAGCGGGCCGCCAATAAAAACAGGTTTATCAAGGCGAATGGCTGGGTCACGGGGTTCTGGTTCGATTTTTAATTTTTGTAGAACACCATCAACCTGAAGGTTTTCAAGGGGTTTATTAATAATTATCCCCATTGCGCCTTCGTCGTTGTATTCGCAGATATAAACGACGGCTCGCTTAAACAGAGGATCCTGGAGCGCCGACATGGCAATTAGAAAGTGATGCTGTAAATTCATTGTCAGAGGTTTTGGTTCCGGTTGAATAAGCGACATTTTATGCGCAGGGAATAGTCAGTTTATCATTATTGAACTGCTCTGGACACTCGGCCCATCCTTGGGCCATACCCCTGAAAAAGGGCGCCGGACTATTTCGCCAGGCGTTTTTCGATAGCGTCAAACAACATGCCAGTAATAGAAACCGGGAATTCGGCTTCGATTTCACGAATGCACGTTGGGCTAGTGACGTTAATCTCGGTCAGACGGTCACCGATGATATCCAGGCCAACAAAAATCAGCCCTTTCGCTTTAAGCGTTGGGCCAACACGGCGGGCAATTTCCCAGTCGCTTTCGGTCAATGGGCGCGGTTCGCCACGTCCACCTGCTGCCAGGTTGCCACGGGTTTCACCGCCCTGGGGAATACGCGCCAGGCAGTAAGGAACAGGTTCGCCATCAACCACCAGAACCCGCTTGTCGCCATCGACAATGGCAGGCAGGTAATTCTGCGCCATGCAGTAACGGTTGCCGAGTTCAGTCAGCGTTTCAGCGATGACGCCAATGTTTGGGTCACCTTCTTTAACGCGGAAAATTGAAGCGCCACCCATGCCATCTAACGGCTTGAGGATGATATCGCCGTGCTTTTGCCAGAACGCTTTAAGCTGCGCTTTGTTGCGCGTCACCAGTGTTTCTGGTGTCAAATCAGCAAACCAGGCGGTGAACAACTTTTCGTTACAGTCGCGCAGGCTTTGCGGTTTGTTAACGATCAACGTGCCTTGTTCTTCGGCGCGCTCAAGAATATACGTCGCGTAGATAAATTCGGTATCAAACGGAGGATCTTTACGCATCAATACGACGTTGAGATCCGCAAGCTTGATGTCTTGCTCACTACCAAATTCGTACCATTTATCGTAGTTCTGCTCGACAGTGACCAGGCGAGTGCGTGCGTGTGCTTCGCCGTTGATCAAATACAGATCGGCCATTTCCATGTAATGCAGTTCATAACCACGGCGCTGTGCTTCCAGCAGCATGGCAAAGCTTGAGTCTTTCTTGATGTTAATGTTTGCGATGGGGTCCATCACGATGCCGAGCTTGATCATTGTTTTTCTCCGGTTTTAGCCCAGGTCGCCAAAACGCACTTGCAGCGCAGTAATGGCTGTGAGCGCGGTAGTCTCAGTGCGTAGAACGCGAGGTCCCAACAGAATATCAGTAAACTGATGACGTGCGGTCATGGCAATTTCATCAACCGTTAAACCGCCTTCCGGGCCAATTAGCAGGCGCACACGTTCAACAGGTTGCGGCAATGTATTAATACTGGCGCTGGCACGAGGATGCAGGTTGAGCTTGAGGCTTGCATCATCTTCAGCACACCACAGTTCAAGATCCATAGCCGGGCGAACTTCTGGCACGATATTGCGACCGCATTGCTCGCAGGCGGCAATAGCAATTTTCTGCCACTGTCCCAGTTTCTTGTTCAGGCGCTCGGCATCCAGTTTTACGCCACAGCGTTCAGAAAACAAAGGCGTAATCACATTCACACCCAGTTCGACGGCTTTCTGAATCGTGAATTCCATCTTCTCACCGCGCGACATGACCTGGCCGAGATGTAGATGAAGTGGGGACTCACGGTCATCAACGTTCGCGCTCAGGACTTTGACCCGCACGCTTTTTTTATCGGCCTGAATAATTTCAGCCTCAAAAATCTGATTGCTGCCGTCAAACAATTGCAACGCGTGGCCTGCACTCATGCGCAATACGCGGCCAACATGATTTGCTGCATCTTCGCAAAGTGCGATGTCCTGGCCGACGGAAAGGAGTTCAGGGTGATGAATGCGGGGTATACGCATGGTTTTTAATATCCAAAAGCGGGAACAGTGATAACAATTCCCGCTAGTGTAGGTTAGCTGTTTTGTGCCTGGCAAGCCCGCAGCACATAAGGGTTATGATTGCCCTGAACTTTAGCGATGCGTTCGTCGCGTTCGCACTCCCAGGTGGTGACTGGATATTGCTTATTCCACGCCTCAAACAGCTGGGTTTGCTGGCGAGAAAGGTTTAGCTGATATTGGTCACGCATATAGAAGTATGTGCGGGCGATGGCACCACGGGCACGCGCTGGTGGCTCGGCAATCTTTTCTTTGAAGTCCACTTTCATTGCGCATTGCCCATACTGGCCTTCGCCGCCATTCCACTGGCTATACATAAAGTTGTTACGGTCAGCATTCACTTCACCAACAGCCGGTTGCAGGTTATGCATATCGCTCTCCATCTTGCGATATTCCGGGTCTTTAGCGCAGTTTTTACGGCCACCATCTTGCCAACATTGGCGCTGATGGCCGAACTGCCAGGCTGGAACAACATGTTCCCATTCGATACGTGAGGCACGGTTTTCATTTTTACGCACTTTGTAGCCGCATGACTCCAGATCGGGAACACCCTTTTTCCCTTCCCAGTTAATTTTACATCCACAATAGAAGTCGCCAGGCGCGTCGGCATTCACTTTGGCACCAGCCGCTTTTGCCTGAGAGAAATTATTGATACCGGAGCTGAACGTAGAGAAAGAGCAGAGGGCTGCAACAAGTGCAACAGCCAAAGAAATTTTGCGAGACATTTCCAGAATCCTTACTAAATCGAGTCCGCACACTACCGCACGATTTATTGGGATTCAATCAGCAAAATCAGGAAACTTTATGGATAATATTTTTAATTACAGTGGGTTGTAACGTCAGGTTTTAACAGGTCGCCACATTGCACACAGCGGTATTCTGACTCGCCGCTCAGGACTTTGTTATGACGGCGCACCGTCAACTGATGCTGTTGGCAACGGCAGCGATAGGGGAAGGTGTTTTTGCGAACGGATTGCACTTCAAACTTATGGGTCCGGCGGGCAGGAACGCCAAGCACTGTTTCCATCATCCATTTCCACTCTTTGCCATGTGGCGCTACGCGGCCAAAGTGTTTCCACACCAACAAATGAGCCAGTTCGTGAGGTACCACCTCATCAATAAAGGTCTGCTGGTTTTCCATTAACAACACCGGGTTGAGACGGATTTCGTAGCTATCCATCCATGCTGTGCCCGCAACTGTGCCTCGCTGCTGATATACCAGCTTCGGTTCCGAGTAGTTACGGCCTAAGTGCAGATTTGCCTGTTGAAGCTTTTCCCGTAGGCAACGCATAACGGCTTGCTGGAGTGCGATGGGGAGTCTTAGGGATTTCATAGCGGCAAAGAATAGTGCGAGGTGGTGCATGGTGCAAGCCCTTCTCCCGTTAAGGAGAAGGGTGGCTATTGCTTAGTTGTGAGCGCCAATCTCACGTAAACGGCGGCCTTTCATCAGGTTACGTTCGATATGCTCCAGGGAAACGTGTTTAGTTTCAGGAACCAGCCACACGGTGAGAACAATAAAGAACAGGTTCAACGCGCCGTATACCCAGAAAGTATTCGCATTGCCCAGCGTGTTAAGCATGGTCAGGAACGTTGCACCCACGATCATGTTCGCAATCCAGTTGGTGGCGGTTGAGCAAGTGATACCAAAATCGCGCCCTTTAAGCGGCTGGATTTCAGAACACAGTACCCAAATCAGCGGGCCGGCACTCATTGCAAAACCAACGATAAACATTAGCAGCATGGCGATAGCAAAGTATTGCGCGCCCTGGGAATGAATACCAACGTGCAGCATAGTCCCGAGAATGCCCATGCCCACGGCCATAACCATGAAGCCTAGTACCAGTGTAGGTTTACGGCCCCAACGGTCTACCAGACCAATAGCAATGAAGGTTGCCAGTACGTTGATAAGACCAACGATGACGGTGCCCCACATCTGCTGAGTGGTATTGGTGAAGCCAGCAATTTCGAAGATTTTCGGTGCGTAATACATGATGACGTTCATACCAGTGAACTGTTGCATCACCTGAAGCAGAACACCCAGGAACACGGCACGAAGGAAGTGGCTGTTTTCTTTAAACAATGACCAGCCGCTTTGTTTCACCTTCAGGCTTTCACGGATTTCTTCCAGTTCGCGTTTTGCTTCAGCACTGGTGTCACGTAAGCGCATCAGGACACGCTCAGCATCATGGAAGCGACGTTTTGCGGCGAACCAACGTGGGCTGTCTGGCAGGAAGAATACGCCAACCAGCAAGATCAAAGCAGGAATGGTGATAACACCCAGCATCCAGCGCCATGAACCGTTATAGCTGAAAGCTGTATCGGAAAGGTAAGCGCCAAGAATACCGATGGTAATCATCAATTGGTACATGGAGATCATGCTGCCACGGATTTTTTCTGGTGCAATCTCAGACAGGTAAAGTGGTGCCGTATAAGACGCAACACCGACTGCCAGGCCGAGCAATACACGGGAGAGAATCAGAATTTCAGTGTTCGGTGCAAAAGCCGAGCACAATGAACCTGCAACGAAAAGCACTGCGCCAATCATCAGGCTGTATTTACGCCCGATGCGGAAGGATAGCCAGCCACTGCCCACGGCACCGACAGCTGCACCAAACATCATCGAACTTACAACCCACTCTTGCTGGTGCGCAGTTATCTGGAAATCTTTAGCGATAAACGGTAACGCACCGGCAATCACGCCAATATCGAGGCCAAATAACAAACCGGCCAGGGCTGCAAGAAAACAGACAAAAAAGGTCATGCTTTTGTTCGAGCGCCCTTGTTTTTTTATTTCAGGCATAGTGCTCTCCAGTTGAATAATTTGGGGGATATCTCGCTATTAAGGTTAGGTTAACGCGACGTAAAATTGTGTGATTCAACTCACGTTAGTGTAATCGGTTACACTAGTGTCAAGAACTGTATATGTAATTTATATAATTAAAACAGTGAATTGAGTGTAGAAAATAAAACCAAAATTTTCCATGCAAGACTAATCTGAAATGTTTTGTAACTAGCGCAGCAACAAAATGTTGTCATGCAGAACTGTCTTAATTAATGCCTTGTTAACGCCAATGTAACCGTTTCCACTGGTGTTGTTTGTTACGAGAGATTTTGCGGGAAGAGGATTTAAGTGTTGTAGGGGGGTAAAAAAGAAAAAGGCCAGCGAAGCGCTGGCCTTTAAAGTTTGATGGTGAACTGGCTAGAGGTTATTTCAGGCCAGCAGCATCACGCAGCAATTCTGCTTTGTCGGTTTTTTCCCAAGGGAAATGCTCACGACCAAAGTGACCGTATGCTGCGGTTTCTTTGTAAATTGGGTGCAGCAGATCCAGCATCTGAATCAGGCCGTACGGACGCAGGTCGAAGAACTCACGTACCAGCAGGGTCAATTGCTCGGTAGAGATTTTCTCAGTACCGAAGGTTTCAACCATGATGGAAGTTGGCTCAGCAACGCCGATTGCGTAAGAGACCTGGATTTCACAACGGTCAGCAAGGCCCGCAGCAACGATGTTTTTCGCCACATAACGTGCCGCATACGCCGCAGATCGGTCCACTTTAGATGGATCTTTACCAGAGAATGCGCCGCCACCGTGACGAGCCATGCCGCCGTAGGTATCAACGATAATTTTACGACCGGTCAGACCGCAGTCACCCATTGGACCACCGATAACAAAACGGCCTGTTGGGTTGATGTGGTATTTAGTGGAAGCATTCAACCATTCTGCTGGCAGAACTGGCTTGATGATCTCTTCCATCACCGCTTCTTGCAGCGTTTTCAGTGCAACATCTTCTGAATGCTGAGTAGACAAAACGACCGCATCGATGCCAACGATTTTACCGTCGTCATACTGGAAAGTGATCTGGCTTTTTGCATCCGGACGCAACCATGGCAGTGAGCCATTCTTACGAACTTCAGCCTGGCGTTGAACCAGACGGTGTGCGTAAGTGATTGGCGCTGGCATCAGCACTTCGGTTTCGTTGGTCGCATAACCAAACATAAGGCCCTGGTCGCCTGCACCTTGCTCCAGCGGGTCAGTACGGTCAACGCCCTGGTTGATATCCGGGGACTGCTTACCGATAGCGCTCAGCACTGCGCAAGAGTTGGCATCAAAGCCCATATCAGAATGCACGTAGCCGATTTCACGAATCGTTTGACGAGTGATCTCTTCGATATCAACCCAGGCGCTGGTGGTGATTTCACCGCCAACCAGAACCATGCCGGTTTTCACGTAAGTTTCGCAAGCTACGCGCGCTTTTGGATCCTGTTCCAGGATCGCATCAAGCACCGCATCGGAGATTTGGTCAGCGATTTTATCGGGATGCCCTTCTGATACAGACTCGGACGTAAAGAGGTGTTTGGCCATGTTTTATTCACCCTAAGAGAATTAGGTTAGTGCAGACTGCTGTTTATCGGCGCTCGAACCAGTGCAATGTACTGGTAACGTGAGTTTTCACCACAGGTTTCATTTCAGGCAGTCTAACAGTTAATCGGTATAGATGGATTAACATCTGGACGTCTATTCTAGGTTATCCATTAATCAGATTACCAGTGATTTTTACGCCTGCAAGTCTGCGCAAATAATCTCGGGTGGCAAATTTTACTGACAGTGCCGCAATCCAGGGATTTTTACTTTGCAATTTTCGGCTTTTATCGGTATAAAGCGGCGCGCGCGGCTCATTCAACAAGCACACAGTTTTTGTGTTGCCCACTTCCAGCCGGGTTGAGCAAATTTCTGAGCTTTGGCTTGTCGCATACCCAAACCGTATGCGTGGAGGTGATACGATTGAAAAACCGTTTTAATTCGCAAACTCTGGCGACCGTCCAGGTCGTGCATATGCTCCTCGCATCCAGCAACTCTTTGCTACAACTGCATTCCTGCCGATGTTATACCCATCTTGGCGCATCGATGGATTCTCGGGCCGGTTTTTAAACCCTCGAAATTCAGAACTTGGGCTCTCTTGTCATCGATAAGAGTATTCTCGTGGTTTCGCCGCTCCGCGCAACGGAGTTCGGTTACGTGTTTTACTATGATATGAAAAAGAAACCGGTCGCACAGTTAGTCTGTCAGCGTCTTATGCTGCTTTTACGCGCCGTTAATGGGTTGTTATTGCGGGATACCCCTGCGATAGTAGTCAACAGTTTTGCACATTCGTTTAAATTTGAGGTTCGCCATGTCTGACAAAATCTCTTCTGTTTCGGGTTCGTCAGTGGGCGAGCAGGATGTACACCGCTCCATGCAGGAGATTGCCATGAGTTCCCAGGAAGCCAGCAAGATGCTGCGTACTTACAATATTGCCTGGTGGGGTAATAACTATTACGACGTCAACGAACTCGGTCACATTACCGTTTGCCCGGACCCGGATGTCCCGGAAGCGCGTGTTGATCTTGCTGAACTCGTAAAAGCCCGTGAAGCACAGGGGCAGCGTTTACCTGCACTGTTCTGCTTCCCGCAGATTTTGCAGCACCGCCTGCGTTCTATAAATGCAGCGTTCAAGCGTGCTCGTGAATCCTACGGCTACAAAGGCGACTATTTCCTCGTTTACCCAATCAAAGTGAACCAGCACCGTCGCGTCATTGAATCACTGATTCATTCCGGTGAGCCTCTGGGCCTGGAAGCGGGTTCTAAAGCGGAACTGATGGCGGTTCTGGCTCATGCCGGTATGACGCGTTCGGTTATTGTGTGTAACGGCTATAAAGACCGTGAATACATCCGCCTGGCGTTGATCGGCGAGAAGATGGGCCACAAGGTTTATCTGGTCATCGAGAAGATGTCGGAAATCCGCATCGTATTGGAAGAAGCAGAGCGCCTGAATGTGGTGCCGCGTCTTGGCGTGCGTGCGCGTCTGGCGTCACAAGGCTCCGGCAAATGGCAGTCTTCAGGCGGCGAGAAATCCAAATTCGGTCTGGCGGCGACGCAGGTTCTGCAATTGGTTGAGATGTTGCGTGAAGCCGGTCGTATCGACAGCCTGCAATTGCTGCACTTCCACCTTGGTTCGCAAATGGCGAACATTCGCGATATCGCTACTGGCGTTCGTGAGTCCTCTCGCTTCTACGTTGAACTGCACAAGATGGGCGTTAACATCGAATGCTTCGATGTGGGCGGCGGTCTGGGTGTTGACTATGAAGGGACGCGTTCTCAGTCCGATTGTTCGGTCAACTACGGCCTGAACGAATATGCGAACAACATCATTTGGGCGATTGGCGACGCGTGTGAAGAAAACGGCCTGCCACACCCAACGGTTATCACTGAGTCTGGTCGTGCGGTAACCGCGCACCACACCGTTCTGGTGTCTAACATCATCGGTGTTGAGCGTAACGAATACACCACGCCAACGGCTCCGGCTGCAGACGCGTCCCGTGCGCTGCAAAGCATGTGGGAAACCTGGGGCGAAATGCACGAGCCGAACAACCGTCGCTCGCTGCGTGAATGGCTGCACGATAGCCAGAATGATTTGCATGATATCCATACCGGCTATTCCGCAGGGAGTTTCTCTTTGCAAGAACGTGCCTGGGCGGAGCAGCTTTATCTGAGCATGTGCCATGAAATTCAGCGCCTGCTCGACCCAAGCAACCGCGCACACCGTCCGATCATCGACGAGCTGCAAGAGCGTATGGCGGATAAGATTTACGTCAACTTCTCGCTGTTCCAGTCGATGCCGGATGCATGGGGCATCGATCAGCTGTTCCCGGTGCTGCCGCTTGAAGGGCTGAACCAGGTTCCTGAGCGTCGCGCGGTACTGCTGGATATCACTTGTGACTCCGACGGTGCTATCGATCACTACATCGACGGTGACGGCATTGCGACAACCATGCCGATGCCAGAATACGATGCAGAAAACCCGCCACTGTTGGGCTTCTTCATGGTTGGCGCATACCAGGAAATTCTGGGCAACATGCACAACCTGTTTGGTGATACAGAAGCGGTTGATGTGTTTGTCTTCCCTGACGGCAGCGTAGAGGTCGAGCTTTCTGACGAAGGCGATACCGTTGCGGACATGCTGGAATATGTTCAGCTTGATCCAAAAACCTTGCTGAAGCATTTCCGTGATCAGGTTAAACAGACCGATCTGGATGCTGGTTTGCAGCAGCAGTTCCTCGAAGAGTTCGAGGCTGGGTTGTATGGCTATACTTATTTAGAAGACGAGTAAATTACTCGGCGTACTTCGAGTCGCAGGTGTGTTGGCTGCACTCACTTACCGCCTACCTGCAACGCGAATTACTAGAGTAATTAGTATACAAATAAGGCTGCGTTCGGCGATAATCCGTGCCAACAAGCAGTCTGAATGAATACAGTCCCTTCCTCGTCGGGTTTAACGACGCGGAGGGGACTTTTTTTTGCTAATCATTACCATCATCGTGAGGTCAAACCATGAGCACCTTAGGCCATCAGTACGACAATTCCCTGGTATCCAATGCCTTCGGTTTTTTACGTTTTCCGCTGAACTTTATGCCATATGCCAGCGATGCTGATTGGGTTATCACTGGCGTTCCTTTTGATGCGGCAACGTCTGGCCGTGCAGGTGGTCGTCACGGCCCTGCGGCAATCCGTCAGGTGTCTACCAACCTGGCATGGGAAGGCAACCGCTTCCCGTGGAACTTCGATGTGCGCGAGCGTTTGAACGTTGTTGACTGCGGCGATCTGGTTTACGCCTTCGGTGATGCGCGTGACATGAGCGAACGTCTGCAAGCTCACGCAGAAAAACTGCTGGCTGCTGGCAAGCGTATGCTCTCGTTCGGCGGTGACCACTTTGTGACTCTTCCGCTGTTGCGCGCCCACGCGAAGCACTTCGGTAAAATGGCACTGGTTCATTTCGATGCGCACACCGATACCTATGCGAATGGTTGCGAGTTCGACCACGGCACGATGTTCTACACCGCACCTAAAGAAGGTTTGATCGACCCGAACCACTCAGTGCAAATTGGTATCCGTACTGAGTTCGATAAAGACAACGGTTTCACCGTGCTGGATGCAGGCCAGGTTAACGACCGAACTGTTGACGACGTGCTGGCTCAGGTTAAGCAGATTGTTGGCGATATGCCGGTTTATCTGACCTTTGATATCGACTGTATCGACCCTGCTTTCGCACCAGGTACCGGTACTCCGGTTATCGGTGGTTTGACGACTGACCGCGCACTGAAACTGGTTCGTGGTTTGAAAGACCTGAACATCGTTGGTATGGACGTTGTGGAAGTGTCTCCGGCTTACGACCAGTCTGAAATTACTGCACTGGCTGGCGCAACTCTCGCGCTAGAAATGCTGTATATCCAGGCGGCTAAGAAGGGCGAGTAATCAGGCTATTTTACTTGCCATTTTAAACCCGGGCAGTGCTCGCCATCCTCACGTACTGTGTGTACGCTCCGGTGGCTGCGCGCTGTCCGGGTTCAAACTGTCTGCGACAATAACGCCTGAAGTGCTTAGTTGACTGAAGTTACTTCAAACCATCTGCAGCCATACGGTCGCGAATATGCTGAGCACGTTCGGCTGAAGCAGGGTGGTCATCAAGCATCGAGCTTTGGCGGCCTTCTTCTGCCTTCGCTAACTTCTCAAAACTGGTCGCGAGGCCAATTGGGTTGATTCCACGTTTTCTCAACAAATCATACGAGTAGTCATCAGCTTCAGACTCCTGGCGTTGGGAGAACTGTGCGTTCACTAGTTTTTCACCCAAATCGCCCAGTTGTGACTGCGATAAACTACCAATCACTCCGCCCGCTGAGGCTGCTGCTACGCGGGCTGCGTTAGTGCCCAATGCAACCTGCATGCCTTTCTTCACATGACCGAGTGCAACGTGACCCATTTCGTGGCCGATAACTGCTTCGACTTCGTTATCGTTCATCATGTCCATCAGGCCGCTGTATACGCGGATACAGCCATTAGCCATCGCAAACGCGTTCACATCTTTGGTGACATACACCTTGTAGTTCACCGGCATGCCGTTGATGTTGTCGCCCAGGGCTGAGGAAATTTTGCTTAGACGTTTAGCATATTCACTACTAGCTGGTGCAATGCTCGCTTTGCTGTCGAGCTCAGCACAAGATTTGTCACTCAACTCTTTCACCTGCGCATCACTTAATGTGTACGCCTGAAATGCTTCCGCACCGGAAGCGAGCAGACCGTTAGAGTCCATGTTCTGGCAGCCGCTCAGAAGGGCAGCAACGCTCAGGCTTAATAAAATTGGGCGCAATTTCATGCCAATATCCTTAATTAGTGATAACTGCTCAGAGGTGTTTCAGCCACAAACCGTTGGCTAGTCGCTTCAGTATAAAGAAGTTACTTAAACTCGCGCAGTAACTTGCGCAACATGCGAGCAGCTTCCAGAGATTTCTTAACCGGACAAAAGGATGCTCCATGTACATGGCACACGGCTTGCGGTACATTGATGGCAATTTTTTGGGCGTAGCCCATAACGCATAGTAGTCAAGGCCTGACCTTCAACCATCCGATCTGGAGTCAAAATGTCCTCTCGTAAAGAGCTTGCCAATGCTATTCGTGCACTCAGCATGGACGCAGTACAAAAAGCCAAATCCGGTCACCCGGGCGCCCCTATGGGTATGGCCGACATTGCCGAAGTCCTGTGGCGCGATTTCCTGAACCATAACCCGCAGAACCCTGCATGGGCTGACCGTGACCGCTTCGTGCTGTCTAACGGCCATGGCTCAATGCTGATCTATAGCTTGCTGCACCTCACAGGTTATGACCTGCCGATTGAAGAACTGAAAAACTTCCGTCAGCTGCATTCCAAAACTCCGGGTCACCCGGAAGTGGGCTACACCGCGGGTGTTGAAACCACAACTGGCCCGCTGGGTCAGGGTGTTGCGAACGCAGTGGGTATGGCAATTGCTGAACGCACCATGGCAGCACAGTTCAACCGTCCAGGTCACGACATCGTTGACCACTTCACCTACACCTTTATGGGTGATGGCTGCATGATGGAAGGTATCTCCCATGAAGTTTGCTCTCTGGCGGGTACGCTGGGTCTGGGTAAACTGGTTGCCTTCTATGATGACAACGGTATCTCCATCGACGGCCACGTTGAAGGTTGGTTCACTGACGATACTGCGAAACGCTTTGAAGCCTATGGCTGGCACGTAGTACGCGGCGTTGACGGTCACGATGCAGACGCAATCAAACGCGCTGTTGAAGAAGCTAAAGCCGTTACCGACAAACCTTCACTGCTGATGTGCAAAACCATTATCGGTTTCGGTTCACCAAACAAAGCCGGTACGCACGATTCCCACGGCGCACCTTTGGGTGACGCGGAAATCGCACTGACCCGTGAAGCACTGGGCTGGAAACACGCGCCATTCGAAATCCCGTCTGAGATCTATGCTCAGTGGGACGCGAAAGAAGCAGGTCAGGCTAAAGAAGCGGCATGGAACGAGAAGTTCGCTGCATACGCTAAAGCCTTCCCGCAAGAAGCTGCTGAATTTACCCGTCGTATGAAAGGCGACATGCCTGCTGATTTCGCAGCTAAAGCGCAGGAGTTCATCAAGAACCTGCAAGCTAACCCTGCAAAAATTGCCAGCCGTAAAGCGTCTCAGAACACCATCGAAGCATTCGGCCACCTGCTGCCTGAATTCCTCGGCGGCTCCGCTGACCTCGCGCCTTCTAACCTGACTATCTGGTCTGGTTCTAAAGCAATCAATGAAGATCTGGCCGGTAACTACATCCATTACGGTGTACGTGAATTCGGTATGACCGCGATTGCCAACGGTATCGCGCTGCACGGTGGTTTCCTGCCGTACACCTCTACCTTCCTGATGTTTGTTGAATATGCCCGCAACGCGGTGCGTATGGCAGCATTAATGAAGCAACGCCAGGTGATGGTCTACACCCACGACTCAATCGGTCTGGGCGAAGATGGTCCAACTCACCAGCCTGTAGAGCAGCTTGCTGCCCTGCGCGTGACACCAAACATGAGCACATGGCGTCCATGTGACCAGGTTGAGTCTGCGGTGGCGTGGAAATACGCAGTAGAACGTCACGACGGCCCGACCGCGCTGATCTTCTCCCGTCAGAACCTGGCACAGCAGGATCGTACCGAACAGCAACTGGCAGATGTTGCCCGTGGCGCATACGTTCTGAAAGATTGTGCAGGCACGCCTGAGCTGATTCTGATTGCAACCGGTTCAGAAGTTGAACTGGCAGTGGCTGCGTGGGATCAACTGACGGCTGAAGGCATCAAAGCGCGCGTGGTTTCCATGCCGTCTACTGATGCATTCGACAAACAAGATCCAGCTTACCGTGAAGCCGTGCTGCCGAAAGCGGTTGCTGCGCGTGTGGCTATCGAAGCCAGCATCGCTGACTACTGGTACAAATACGTTGGCCTGAACGGTGCAGTTGTGGGCATGACCACCTTCGGTGAGTCTGCTCCGGCTGAGCTTCTGTTTGAAGAGTTTGGTTTCACCGTTGCAAACGTAGTGAAACAAGCTAAAGCAGTTCTGTAAAACGTAATCCCCCCTAAGGCCAGCAAACATTGATTGCTGGCCTTTTTTTTATCTATTGTTGATAATGCAATTGAAAATTATTATCATTCACATTCGTAAATAAATGTGAATCTAAGTAAATGAATCGACATACTTTGTACGGATACCAGAAATCGGGCTTCATTGCTTTAACCGTCGCACTATTGATGAGCTCACTGAGCGCGAGCGCTAAACCACTCCCTGAAAAGGACTTTCTTACCGTTCCGGTGGGTAATGGCGTTTATGAGCTGGCATATGACGCCTCTCAAAACGTTCTGTTTGCTGCCTCTGCCCCTTCGTTTGATAAAGATAAAACGGATGGTCTGGTCTACAAGCTGAACCCAGACACGTTGAAGACAACGGGGAAAATCACCACTGAGCGACGCGTATTTGCCACACTGCTGGATGAAGAAAACCATATTCTGTATATCGGTAACACCCTTGAAGGGGCTGTCACGCTTATTGATACGCGCACCGACAAAGAGATTAAAACGGTTCAACTGAGTGATATCAGCAATCCCAAAGAAATCGTTCACACCCGTGAAATGGCGCTCGATAAAAAACGCCAGCGCTTATATGTATCAGGCGTTACTCAGAAAGGTATTATTTGGGTTATCGACACGCAAAAACAGCAGCATATTGCGACCATTGAAAATATGGGTGAATATCCAACCGGGTTGACTGTCGATGAAGATAAAGGGCGAGTTTATGCTGTCAACGGCAGTGGGGAATTGATTACGCTTGATGCCAGCGATAATAAAATTATTTCGCGAGTTAAAGTTGAACCGCAGAAAAAACACTTCTTCTTAAATATCGCGCTGGATAATAAAAAAGAGCGTGCATTTATTACCGATCCTGATTTACCTGATGTTTTGGTGGTTTCACTAAAAGACAGCAAAATCATTGATCGTATTAAGGTGATTAACTCTCTGGCTGTGATGTACAACAATGGCCGCAACGAGGTGTATATCACTCACCGTAACGCGCAGCTGATTAGCGTTGTCGACGCTGATACTTATAAAGTGAAAGCCAGCATCGTGACATCGGCCTTGCCTAATAGCCTTGCTCTCTCAGCGGATGGCCACACTCTTTATGCCAGCGTGAAGCAGGGTGAAAAAGAGATAGGTAAAAAACCGGACTACATTATTAAAGTCGATCTCGAAAAAATCTAACTCACTTTTCATTAAAAGAACAATAAAGCCCTGTGGTGAAAATTCACAGGGCCGGCAGGCTTTTTTTCAATATCTTGGGTAATAAAAAATGGCAACGAATAAGCAGTTGGTGTTCGCAAGAAGAGTGGCAGGAATAATGGTGCTGGCAGGGGGCGCTATGCTTCCCGTGTTGGCCGAGGAAAATAACGCTTCTCTTAAAGAATCTGAAGATCAAATGGTCGTGACGGCATCGGGTTTTTCTCAACAGAAAAAAGATGCCCCGGCGACAATTTCTGTTATTGACAGAAAACAGCTCGATGAAAAACCAAACAGGAATGTCGCCGAAGCCATTCAGGATTTACCCGGCGTTAATGTGGGTTCGGGTTCAAGCGATATGGCAACCGGCAGTATTATGATGCGCGGTATGGACTCAGGCTATACCGCATTTATGGTTAATAGCGTGAAACAAAATACCGGTGAGTCACGGCCTTATGGGCAGGATATTGGTGCCGAGGTTAACTTCCTGCCGCCGATGGAAGCTATCGAACGAATTGAAGTCATTCGCGGGCCAATGTCATCGCTATATGGTTCCGATGCCATTGGCGGTGTGGTGAACGTTATCACCAAAAAACCTTACGGCGTACAAGACTGGACCGGGGCATTGGTGGCAAACACCTTCATTCAGGAAGACAGTGCATTCGGTAATACCAACCAAATGAATTTGTTCGCAATGGGGCCAATTGTGCCCGACGTGCTGGGTATTAGCGTCGCGGCCGACTGGCTAAATCGCCGTGACGACGAGCGCAATAATTACTTCAGCAAGAACGATCGTAAATCTATTGATATGACCGTTGGCCTTGCGGCAAACGAAACTAACCTTTTTGATCTGAATGTGGTGACGGGAAAACAGAAGAAAAACCGCGACGACGCGCCATGGATGTGGACGTTTGACAGGGATGCGGTGACGCTGAGCCACAGCGGTTGGTATGCCGAAGATACGATCGCGACCAATAACTATCTCAACTATGAGAAGGGTCGCTCTAAATACAACCTGGACGGCGATGCACCGCAGCACATTGAGACTGAAAACTACGTTGCGAATAGCCAGACCACTTTCTCGTTCGAGAATCATAAACTCACCGTTGGGGCTAACTTCACGCGTGAAGAACTTAACGACCAGTTCGCTGTTTCCAGTAAAGAAGCGCCTGGCGTTGAACCGGTGACCAAAATCAGTCGCAATGGTTGGGCGCTGTTCGCTGAAGACGGCTGGCAGATTGGGGACTTTACGTTGACCACCTCTGCACGTATGGACCGCGACAACTATTTTGGCACACACATCACGCCAAAACTTTATGGCAACTGGGCCATTACGGACGCCTGGGCTCTGAAAGGTGGCGTATCTTCAGGTTATAAAAAACCTGAGTTGCGTGAAACCTCAGCCGACTTCGTGACGCCACGGGGCTCATTACCACCGTACCCTTATTTGACCGTGGGTAACGATGACCTGAAACCAGAGAAAAGCGTCAACTCCGAACTGGGCTTGTACTGGGCTGGAGAAAAACTGGCGTTAGACGGCACGGTTTTCTACACCCAATTTAAAGATAAAATCTCGGAAGAGACTATTTGCGAAACGACGGCGACTAACCAGTGCCAGATGAACGGCTATAAAGCTGATTCCATCAGCAAATACTTTAACGTCGGCAAAGCTGATGTTTACGGTGTGGAGCTGAATGCGGACTGGCAAGTGACGGAAACCGTGAAGGCCAACGCAAACTACACTTATAACCATAGTGAGCAGAAAACAGGTGTGAATAAGGGTTATGCGCTCAATGACTTCCCACGCCATATGTCGAACTTGTCACTGACCTGGTCGGCGACACAAGCGTTAGATCTGTGGAGCAAAACAAATTACCGCAGTAGCAATCGCGATACGGGCGATCATATTGATTACGAAGCCTGGACGATGGTTGATCTCGGAGCGCGTTATCAGTTGAACAAACACACCCAGTTGATGGCTGGCGTCTACAACCTGTTTGATGTTGATCCGCAGCGTATCAGCCCATGGGGTGATTACGGCCTGGTCGAAGGGCGTCGCTATAATCTGGGGGCGCGTATTGAGTTTTAATTGAAGGACGTTAACTAAAACAGCCAGTCGGCGCTACCACCGACTGGCCGTTCTCTTTTGATATTGTCAGATTTAAGCCACTGCGCAATATCTCAAAAACAAACCCAATCAAGTCCTTTAATGTGATCTCAATTACAAATATTGTATTCATCTGAGTTGTATATATGTGAATCACATCAAATTATACGTATTGACAAAATGAATTAATTGAAATCGCTCCGTCTAATTGTTTGAATTAATTCAGTAAATCATTTTCGCGTAAAAACCCTCGCCGTTCCATCTCCCATTTGATTTATTTTTCCCGCCGTCATACTTTAATTGAAAATAAAAACACCCTACAACGAGGAAGTCAGTATGCGGTTAATAGATTATTTCCCTGATGCTGCCATATCTATAAAAGACTCTGCCGAAGACTGGCAGCAGGCAATAGATTATTCAATGGAAGTGCTATTGCAAAAAGGATATGTCACCTCTTCATACATCGATGCCATAAAATCAACCACCCAAGAAACTGGGCCGTATTATATTCTGGCGCCGTTTGTTGCAATGCCTCATGCCCGACCGGAGTGTGGCGCAATTAAAACAGGTTTATCTCTCACGTTATTAAAAAACAGCGTGGATTTTGGCGAAAGTAAAGAACCCGTAAAATTACTAATAGGATTGTCGGCAGCTGATTCTGATGAGCATATAGGTGCGATTCAGGCATTAAGCGAAATGTTTTGCGAAGAAGAAAAAATTGAAGCTTTGCTAAACGCGAATACCGCACGGCAACTCATGGATATTATCACTCAAGAGTAATCATTCTCTCGTCAGGATAAATATGAAAAATAAATCGGCTCGTGCCAAAGTCCAGGCTTTCGGCGGATTTCTTACAGCTATGGTTATCCCCAATATTGGCGCTTTTATTGCGTGGGGTTTTATTACCGCGTTATTTATTCCAACCGGTTGGATGCCTAATGAGCATTTCGCCAAAATAGTTGGCCCGATGATTACCTATTTGCTTCCGGTGATGATTGGTTCAACCGGCGGCCATTTAGTGGGTGGCAAACGTGGCGCTGTTATGGGCGGGATTGGCACCATCGGTGTGATTGTCGGCGCCGATATTCCGATGTTTATTGGCGCGATGATCATGGGGCCACTGGGCGGTTGGATTATTAAAGTCATCGACAATAAACTGGAAAAGCGTATCCCACCTGGTTTTGAGATGGTTATCAATAACTTCTCGTTGGGTATTTCCGGGATGTTGTTGTGCTTGTTTGCCTTCGAAATAATCGGCCCGGCGGTTCTGGTGGCTAACAATTTCGTGAAGGAATGTATTGAAGCGCTGGTGAGTACGGGGTATTTGCCGCTTTTATCACTGATTAATGAACCGGCAAAAATTCTGTTTCTGAATAACGCTATCGACCAGGGTGTGTACTATCCGCTTGGCATGCAGCAAGCGTCTGACACCGGGAAATCGATCTTCTTTATGGTGGCGTCGAACCCTGGACCTGGACTCGGCTTGCTGCTTGGATTTGCTGTGTTTGGCAAAGGAATGGCAAAAAAATCCGCACCGGGCGCCATGATTATTCACTTCCTCGGCGGCATTCACGAACTCTATTTCCCGTATGTGTTGATGAAACCATTGACGCTGATTGCCATGATTGCAGGCGGTATGTCCGGGATTTACACCTTTAACCTTCTGGGTGGTGGCCTGGTCGCAGGGCCGAGTCCGGGTTCTATCTTTGCTTATCTGGCGTTGACACCGCGCGGAGCCTTCTTCGCCACTATCGCTGGGGTCACCGTTGCAACGGTCGTGTCATTTGTTATCACCTCGCTGATCCTGAAAATGGACCGCAGCAAAGAAGTCGAGAAAGAAGACAACTTTGATGAGACAGCCAGCGCCATGAAAGCGATGAAACAGGAAGGCGCGTGGAGTGCTGCACCTGTGAAACTGGTCGCTTTCGTCTGTGACGCAGGAATGGGGTCAAGTGCGATGGGGGCGACAACCTTCCGTAAGCGCCTGCAAAAGCAGGGCATGGAAACAGAAGTAAAACATTACGCGATTGAAAACGTTCCTGATAATGCAGAAATTATTGTGACTCACGCAAGTCTTGAAGGCCGCGTAAAACTAGTCACTAACAGACCGCTGATACTGATTAATAACTATATCGGTGACCCTAAACTTGACGCGTTATTTAATGAATTAACCGCTAAGGCTAAATAATAAGGATTCTTATGAAAACTAAAGTTGCAGCCATTTATGGTAAGCGGGATGTCCGTATCCGTGAGTTCGAATTACCCGCGATTACCGATGATGAATTATTAGTGAGTGTTATTTCTGACAGCGTTTGTTTATCAACATGGAAAGCCGCGTTACTGGCAAGCGAGCACAAACGTGTACCGGACGATTTAATTAATCATCCGGTTATTACCGGGCATGAATGCGCTGGCGTGATTGTTGAAGTCGGGAATAATCTACGTGATAAATATAAGACAGGTCAGCGTTACGTTCTGCAACCGGCAATGGGTTTGCCAAGCGGGTATTCGGCAGGATACAGCTATGAATATTTCGGTGGTAATGCCACCTATATGATTATTCCTAAGCTGGCGATTGATATGGGCTGTGTTTTGCCTTATAGCGGTTCCTATTTTGCCGCCGCCTCTTTAGCCGAACCGATGTGCTGCATTATTGGTGCCTATAAAGCTAACTACCACACCACTCAATATGTTTATGAACATCGCATGGGAATTAAACCCGGCGGTAACCTGGCATTATTAGCGTGTGCCGGGCCGATGGGCATCGGTGCCATTGATTATGCAATTAACGGAAATATTAAACCGGCTAAAGTCGTTGTGGTAGATATCGATGAAGCCCGACTGGAGCAGGCGCAAAAACTTTTGCCGGTAGAGCTGGCGGCAAAAAATGGCATTGAGCTGGTTTATGTGAACAGTAAAAATCTGGATGACCCGGCTGCTGCGCTGCGAGATATGACAGGGGGCGCAGGTTTCGACGATGTCTTTGTCTACGCCGCCGTGCCTGCGGTTATCGAGCTTGGTGACGATCTGCTGGCGGATGATGGCTGCCTGAACTTCTTTGCCGGGCCAACCGACAAAAACTTTAAAGTGCCGTTCAACTTCTACAATGTTCATTACGGCAGCACGCATATCGTTGGGACTTCAGGCGGCTCCACGGACGACATGCTGGAAGCCATCGAACTTGCAGCCAGCGGGCGATTGCAGCCTTCATTTATGGTCACGCATGTTGGCGGTTTAGATGCGGTGCCTGAAACCGTGTTGAACCTGCCAGATATCCCAGGCGGTAAAAAGCTGATTTACAACGGTGTGACTATGCCACTGACTGCGATCACCGATTTCGCCCGCCTGGGTGAAACCGATCCGTTATTCCGCCGTCTGGCTGAGCTGGTGAGCGAAACTCATGGCGTGTGGAACGAAGCCGCTGAAAAACATTTATTAGCGCATTTTGGCGTCGATACCGGCATGGAGGCTTAAGCATGAAAACGTTGGCTTATCCTTTTTTCCGCACCACAGAACAGGCCGCGCTGGCTGCCTGGCCCCTGATTGGTTGCGGCGACAAGAATCGTATTGATGGTGTCGCGGTACAGGCCATGCGCGATGCCCTGAATCAAATCGAGATGCAGGGGAAAATCGTCATTGGTGAAGGGGAAATCGACCATGCGCCCATGCTCTATATCGGCGAAATGCTAGGCAACGGACAGTTCCCGAAAATCGATATTGCGGTTGACCCTATCGAAGGCACACGCATGGTCGCAATGGGGCAAAACAACGCGCTCGCAGTGATGGCCTGCGCGCCCGAAGGTTCACTGCTTCATGCGCCGGATATGTATATGAAGAAGCTGGTCGTCGGCAAAAAGGCGAAAGGGGTGATCAACCTGGCGGCAACGCTTGAAGATAACCTGCGCAATATTGCCAAAGCCCTGGGTAAACCGCTCGAACGGCTGCGAATGGTTACGCTCGATAAGCCGCGCCATCAGGATGCGATAGCGGTAGCCACAAGTCTTGGGGTGAAAGTGATTGCTCTACCAGATGGCGATGTTGCCGCCAGCGTGATGACGTGTTTGATGGAAAACCAGTACGACGTGATGTACAGCATTGGCGGTGCGCCAGAAGGCGTGATTTCAGCCTGCGCGGTGAAAGCGCTGGGGGGCGAAATGCAGATTGAGCTATTAGATTTTTGCCAGGCGAAAGGGGAGTCTCATGCGAATCGCCAGATTGCGGATTCTGAACATCGCCGCTGCGCTGAAATGGGCGTCGAAGTGAACCGCATTTATAGCCTGAATGAAATCGTCCAAAGTGAGGAAGTTTTATTTTCCGCAACCGGTGTGACGGGAGGCGATATTCTGCAAGGTGTGCGTGAAGAAGGTGAGGTAGTGCGCACACAAACGCTCTTGATTAATGGTATAGAGCGCACTTGTAATATTATAGACTCCCTACATCACCTTTAATGTACTGAGCTATTGATGACCACGTTGAACGAAGATGATGTGCTTGAGCGGCTGGAAGCGCAAAATTCACTGGCCTCGTTTATGAGTGTCGCTCACGATATTTTGCTTTCAGGAATCAGGCAATTTCTGCCTTCGTTATTTGTTGATAATGATGAAGAGATAGTCGAGTACGCCGTTAAGCCTTTACTTGCCAGAAGCGGGCCGCTTGATGATATCGACGTTGCGCTGCGCTTGATTTACGCCCTGGGGAAAATGGATAAATGGCTGTATGCCGATATTACCTGTTTTAGCCAGTTTTGTGATTTCGTGCAGCACAGCAAAGAAACCATACAGTTTCATGATGATGTTACTTACGATTTCATTGCGAACCTTAATTCAATTACCCAAAATGCAACGCTGTTTAATGCAATTAAAAGCATGAAGTATTCGGACTTCTCTATTTATTCCGAAGTGCGATATGGGAATCTGGTGAAAACGGCGTTATCTCTGGCGGTGACTTCATTATTGAAGGAGCTAGTCTGGTGAATGTCACATTGATAATAAATGGATTAGAAACTCAAGCCCATTTTAACGACGAAGAAGTCGACGCATTGCATAAGCCGTTGCTTAAGCAATTAGCCGAGAAGCAAAAGCAGTTAAGCCGCCGACTGGTGGTGTTTTTAGCCGCCCCGCCGGGAACCGGAAAATCGACGCTGGTGGCATTTTGGGAATATTTGAGCGCGCAAGATTCTGTATTACCCGCCATTCAGGCGTTGCCGATGGATGGATTCCACCACTACAACGATTATCTACAGGCATTCAATCTCAGGCAGCATAAAGGTGCGCCGCAGACCTTTAATGTGCCGAAGCTGACTGATGCGTTGCGCGATTTGCATAAGCCCGAAAACCACTGGCCGCAGTACGATCGTAATTTGCACGATCCGGTGGAAAACGCGATTACGGTAACAGCGCCAATTGTGGTGGTCGAAGGAAACTGGTTGCTGCTTAATCAGCCAGAATGGCAATCCCTACGCGAACTTTGCGATTACTCAGTCTTTATTTCAGCTGCGCCTGACATGCTCTCAGAGCGCCTGATTGGCAGAAAAGTCCGTGGGGGTTTGACCCGGGAACAAGCCGAAGCCTTTTTCCAGGCGACTGACGGGCCGAATGTATTGCGTGTGCTGGAAAACAGCCAGCCCGCAGACATGCCGTTACGTATGGACGATCAGGGCGGCTATCATCGAAGCTGAAAGGGAACGGGTCTTTAAAACGGCCCGGCCTTTTCATCATGTTTGATTCGACCTGGTTATTATTCGTCCTTGGCGCATTTGTCGTTGCAGTTATTCCATCAAAAATGTGACCTGCGTCAGAAGATCGGTTGCCTGTACTGGGGTAACGTTCCATTTATTCCGCTTATCGCTTAACATGGCTGAAGCGTTTCAGTCGAATGAATGTTCGACAATTGAGCAAACAACTGCAGTTTCAAGAGTGCGAGGATTCCCCTCAGGCGATAGCTGGATTACTCTGTCAGCCACTTAGTCTCAGGGATTCTGGCAGGAGAGATATGACCGTTCGCATAGCAATTAATGGCTTCGGTCGCATTGGGCGCAACGTGGTACGTGCATTGTACGAATCCGGGCGCCGTGCGGAAATTACCGTCGTGGCAATCAATGAACTGGCTGATGCTGCGGGTATGGCGCATCTGTTGAAGTACGACACCAGCCATGGTCGATTCGTCTGGGACGTCCGCCAGGAGCGCGACCAGTTATGGGTAGGCGACGACGCCATCCGTATTTTGCACGAACCGGAAATTGCTAATTTACCGTGGCGTGAACTGGGCGTTGATGTGGTGCTCGATTGTACCGGTGTGTTTGGCTCCCGTGCAGACGGTGAAGCTCATCTGGCCGCCGGTGCCAAAAAAGTCCTCTTCTCTCATCCTGGCGGTAACGACCTCGACGCCACCGTTGTTTACGGTGTGAATCATGAAAGTGTGGTTGCTGAGCATCGCATTGTTTCCAATGCTTCTTGCACCACAAACTGCATCATTCCAATTATCAAACTGCTTGATGATGCTTACGGTATTGAGTGGGGCACAGTGACTACCATTCATTCAGCCATGCATGATCAACAGGTTATTGACGCCTATCATCCAGACTTGCGCCGCACCCGTGCTGCCAGCCAGTCTATTATTCCTGTTGATACGCGTCTTGCTGCTGGTATCGCACGTATTTTCCCGAAATTTAACGATCGTTTTGAAGCGATCGCGGTGCGAGTTCCGACCATCAACGTCACGGCAATAGATTTAAGCGTGACGGTGAAAAATGCAGTTAAAGCCAATGAAGTCAACAAGTTGCTGCAAAAAGCAGCACGAGATTCATTTCATGGTATAGTTGACTATACGGAATTACCGTTGGTCTCGACTGATTTTAACCACGATCCGCACAGTGCCATTGTTGACGGCACACAAACCCGGGTCAGTGGGCAACATCTGATTAAAACTCTAGTCTGGTGTGATAATGAATGGGGCTTTGCTAACCGAATGCTCGACACGACGTTAGTCATGGCCGCAAGTGGTTTCAGGTAGAGCGCATATGCGTTCGCAAAACTTTAAGAATCAACGAGAGGATTCACCATGTCTGTAATTAAGATGACCGATCTGGATCTGGCTGGTAAGCGCGTTCTGATCCGTGCAGATTTGAACGTACCAGTTAAAGAAGGGAAAGTGACATCTGACGCACGTATCCGTGCATCACTGCCAACTATCGAACTGGCCCTGAAGCAAGGCGCTAAAGTGATGGTAACTTCTCACCTGGGTCGTCCGACTGAAGGCGAGTACAACGAAGAATTCTCTCTGCTGCCGGTTGTTAACTACCTGAAAGACAAACTGTCTTCCCCGGTTCGTTTGGCTAAAGATTACCTCGACGGCGTTGAAATTGCTGAAGGTGAACTGGTTGTTCTGGAAAACGTTCGCTTCAACAAAGGCGAAAAGAAAGACGACGAAACTCTGTCTAAGAAATACGCTGCTCTGTGTGACGTATTCGTAATGGACGCTTTCGGTACTGCGCACCGTGCACAGGCTTCTACTCACGGCGTTGGTAAATTTGCTGACATCGCTTGTGCAGGTCCGCTGTTGGCTGAAGAGCTGAGCGCACTGGGTAAAGCACTTAAAGAACCAGCTCGTCCAATGGTTGCTATCGTTGGCGGTTCTAAAGTTTCTACCAAACTGACTGTTCTTGATTCCCTGTCCAAAATCGCTGACCAGCTGGTTGTTGGCGGTGGCATCGCGAACACCTTCGTTGCTGCTCAAGGCCACAACGTAGGTAAATCTCTGTACGAAGCAGACCTGGTTGACGAAGCTAAACGCCTGCTGACTATCTGTGATATCCCAGTTCCTGCTGACGTTCGCGTTGCAACTGAGTTCTCTGAGACTGCTACTGCAACTCTGAAATCTGTAAACGACGTGAAATCTGACGAGCAGATCCTGGATATCGGTGATGCATCTGCGCAGCAACTGGCTGAAATCCTGAAGAATGCAAAAACCATTCTGTGGAACGGCCCGGTTGGCGTGTTCGAATTCCCGAACTTCCGTAAAGGTACTGAAATCGTTGCTAATGCAATTGCAGACAGCGAAGCATTCTCTATCGCAGGCGGCGGTGACACTCTGGCAGCAATCGACCTGTTCGGTATTGCTGACAAGATCTCCTACATCTCCACTGGTGGCGGCGCATTCCTCGAATTCGTGGAAGGCAAAGTACTGCCAGCAGTAGCGATGCTCGAAGAGCGCGCTAAGAAGTAATGATTACGGGCAGGTTTTCCTGCCCGTTTGTTTTTTGCCGCCGCTCAGTCTTAGGTGGCACAAACGTTTTTTCTAACGGCCGACGATACAGGACAACCAAACATGTCTAAGATTTTTGATTTCGTAAAACCAGGTGTGATCACTGGTGATGACGTACAGAAAGTTTTCCAGGTAGCAAAAGAGAACAACTTTGCTCTGCCAGCAGTTAACTGCGTAGGCACCGACTCTATCAACGCCGTATTGGAAACTGCTGCGAAAGTTAAAGCTCCAGTTATCGTTCAGTTCTCTAACGGTGGCGCTGCATTCATCGCTGGTAAAGGCGTGAAAACTGACGTTCCTCAGGGCGCTGCAATCTTGGGTGCTATCTCTGGCGCACATCACGTACACCAGATGGCTGAACATTACGGCGTGCCAGTAATCCTGCACACTGACCACTGCGCTAAGAAATTGCTGCCGTGGATCGATGGCCTGTTAGACGCGGGTGAAAAACACTTCGCAGCAACTGGCAAACCACTGTTCTCTTCTCACATGATCGACCTGTCTGAAGAGTCTCTGGAAGAAAACATCGCGATCAGCTCTAAATACCTGGAGCGTATGTCCAAAATGGGTATGACTCTGGAAATTGAACTGGGTTGCACCGGCGGCGAAGAAGATGGCGTAGATAACAGCCATATGGACGCTTCTGCTCTGTACACTCAGCCAGAAGACGTTGATTACGCTTATACCGAATTGAGCAAAATCAGCCCACGTTTCACCATCGCTGCTTCTTTCGGTAACGTGCACGGTGTTTACAAGCCAGGTAACGTGGTTCTGACCCCGACTATCCTGCGTGATTCTCAGGACTATGTTTCTAAGAAACACAACCTGCCGCACAACTCTCTGAACTTCGTATTCCACGGTGGTTCCGGTTCTACAGCTCAAGAAATCAAAGATTCCGTGAGCTACGGTGTTATCAAAATGAACATCGATACCGATACTCAGTGGGCAACTTGGGAAGGTATCCTGAGCTACTACAAAGCTAACGAAGCTTACCTGCAGGGCCAGTTGGGCAACCCTAAAGGCGAAGATCAGCCGAACAAGAAATACTACGATCCACGCGTATGGCTGCGTTCTGCACAGACTTCAATGATCACCCGTCTGGAGCAGGCTTTCAAAGAACTGAACGCAGTAGACGTTCTGTAATCTTCGTAGCTTAATTGCTGTATCGAAAAGCCCGCCTTGTGCGGGTTTTTTTTATGTGCAGTAATGAGAACGCAATCGTTTATATCTCAAAATTTAAAAATAAAATATCCTGTTAAACTCACTGTTTATTATCCAATAATTCCTTTATTTAACTTCATTAAATGATCAAATATACATCGGTGGATGTATTAATTAATTTTTAAAAATAACAAAATTAGTTTACATTGCACCTTCAGCCCTAAGATAAATCTTCTCTTGCTATTATAAAATGCAGTATGAATAGCTGCTTATTTAAACTTATATGATTAAATTATCTCCATAACTTAATTTTATTAGGGTACTTAAGGTTGATGCGCATCATATTAAAGGCTGATTGTTTTTATATATGTATTTGTTTTTAAAGTATTTGTTTCAATTGATTGCTTTGCATGCAATTAACTCTCAAGTATTTGTGAGTCAAGCCACATAACATCCTGTGTGCAATTCGTTATGATCTTCTGCATGGAAAGTTAATTGAGCGCAGAACTTCATGGACAATAATTCTTTACCAAAGACACAACACCTGATGGTATTCCAGGAAGTTGTCAGGAGTGGTTCATTTGGTTCTGCGGCAAAACAGCTTGGTCTTTCCCAACCAGCAGTCAGTAAAGTTATTAGTGAGATGGAAGCTTATTTTGGCTTAGAGCTCATCATCAGAAAAAACACCGGCGTAAAATTAACCGAAGCAGGCAAAGTGCTACTGACATACTCAGAATCCATCACGCGCGAACTGAGAAATATGTGCAGCGAAATGAGCCGTATGATTGGCAATACTGTCTGTGATGTATCATTTGGTTATCCTTCCCTGATCGGTTTTACTTTTTTGCCGGGCATGATGAAAGAGTTTAAAGGGCTCTTTCCACAATCTCAGGTATCAATGTTCGAAGCCCAGCTTTCCTCATTCTTACCTGCAATCCGTGATGGTCGTCTGGATTTTGCAATCGGTACTCTGAGTGATGAAATGCTACTGCAAGATCTCCATATTGAGCCTCTGTTTGAGTCAGAATTTATTCTGGTCGCGAACCGAACACGGGTAGTCAAAGGAACGACTACGCTAAGTGCTCTAAGCCATGAACAATGGGTCTTGCCGCAAACGGAAATGGGATATTACAGCGAACTCCTTACTACGCTGCAAAAGAATAATATTAAAAGCGAAAATATCGTTAAAACTGATTCGGTAGTGACTATTTATAATTTAGTGTTGAATGCCGACTTCCTGACGGTAATCCCTCGAGATATGATTGCCCCATTTGGTTCTAACCAATTTATAAAAATTCCTGTTGAAGATAAATTACCTATAGCTCGCTACGCTGCGGTGTGGTCTAAAAATTACCGAATTAATCATTCTGCAGCCACATTAGTTGAGCTTGCCAAAAAACATTCATTGCGTAGCCAGTTTCAATTTAGCCAATTAACTGAAGTTGCTTAGCCTAATTCAGTAATTGATAAATATATAACTCATTCAAGGTGATTGATTTAATAAGCAGTCACCTCCTGTATTGTTTTAGCTTTTTAATGTTGAGGTCAACATGCATATCGACTATGAACTTCCTGTTACTATTATTGATGTCCTTGAAGCGAAGAAAAGACTCGCTGGATATATATATAAAACAGGAATGCCCCGTTCTAATTATCTCAGCGAATGCTGCAAGGGCGAGATATTTTTGAAATTTGAAAATATGCAGCGTACAGGTTCATTTAAAATACGTGGTGCTTTTAATAAGCTTAGCTCCTTAACAGAAGAAGAAAGAAAAAAAGGGGTAGTGGCTTGTTCTGCTGGCAACCACGCGCAAGGGGTTTCGCTTTCTTGCGCTATTCTGGGAATCAATGGCAAGGTGGTGATGCCTAACGGTGCACCGAAATCTAAAGTGGCAGCAACTACCGATTACTCAGCACAGGTAGTGATGCACGGCGATAACTTCAACGACACCATCGCTAAGGTTAGCGAAATTGTTGAGATGGAAGGGCGTATCTTCATACCGCCGTATGATGATGAACATGTTATTGCCGGGCAAGGCACCATCGGCCTCGAGATTCTTGAAGATTTATATGATGTAGATAACGTTATTGTGCCGATTGGCGGTGGTGGCTTAATCGCGGGCATTGCGTTGGCGATTAAATCAATCAACCCGACAATTAATATTATCGGTGTCCAGGCTGAAAATGTGCATGGTATGGCTGCATCATTTTATAAAGGTGAACTGATGGCACACCGTACTTCAGGTACATTAGCCGATGGTTGCGATGTTTCCCGTCCGGGCAGAATAACCTATGAAATCGTGAAGAAATTAGTTACCGATATTGTATTAGTCAGTGAAGATGAAATTCGCAACAGTATGGTGGCGCTAATCCAACGTAATAAAGTTGTGACTGAAGGCGCTGGCGCACTGGCCACTGCGGCTTTATTAAGTGGAAAATTAGATCACTATATTAAAGGCCGTAAAACAGTAAGCATTATCTCTGGCGGAAACATCGATCTTTCGCGTGTTTCGCAAATCACAGGATCAGCAGATATTTGATATAACCAACTAATTCGGGTTGCACTCAGGATAATAAATGTGTAACCCGGAATATAACGGATATTGAATTATTAAAGGAACTCTATTATGAGTAATACTGATGCAACCCTTATTGGCCAAAAAGCTGTATCGCAATGGCGAAAATCTGACACCACCTGGACATTAGGCTTATTTGGCACCGCTATCGGCGCCGGGGTTTTATTTTTCCCTATTCGTGCAGGTTACGGCGGCTTAATTCCAATATTGATTATGTTGTTCCTGGCTTATCCCATTGCATTTTACTGCCACCGCGCACTAGCACGCCTGTGTCTTTCGGGGAGCAACACTTCTGGAAATATTACCGAAACGGTAGAAGAGCATTTTGGTAAGACAGGTGGTGTGGTCATTACCTTCCTGTACTTCTTCGCCATTTGCCCGTTGCTGTGGATTTACGGCGTTACGATTACCAACACCTTTATGACTTTCTGGGAAAACCAGCTGCAACTCATGCCCCTAAACCGCGGTGTGGTGGCGCTGTTCCTGCTGCTGCTGATGGCTTTTGTTATCTATTTTGGCAAAGACCTGATGGTCAAAGTCATGAGCTATCTGGTGTTCCCGTTCATTGCCTGCCTGATCTTGATTTCTGTCTCGCTGATCCCTTACTGGAACTCTGCGGTTATCGACCAGGTGAGTCTCAGCGATATTTCGTTTACCGGCAGTGACGGTATTCTTGTGACCGTATGGCTCGGTATTTCCATCATGGTCTTCTCCTTTAACTTCTCGCCGATTGTCTCTTCGTTTGTGGTTTCCAAACGCGAAGAGTATGAGAAGGACTTCGGCAGGCAGTACACCGAAGACAAATGCTCGAAAATTATCTCCCGTGCCAGCATGTTGATGGTGGCTGTTGTGATGTTCTTCGCCTTCAGCTGCCTGTTCACGCTTTCACCGCAAAATATGGCCGAGGCTAAAGCGCAAAACATTCCGGTGCTTTCTTATCTGGCTAACCACTTCTCATCAATGGCGGGTACAAAATCGACCTTCGCCACTACGCTTGAGTATGGCGCGTCGATTATTGCCCTGGTCGCTATCTTCAAATCCTTCTTCGGCCACTATCTTGGCACACTTGAAGGACTTAACGGTCTGGTCCTCAAGTTTGGGTATAAGGGTGATAAAACCAAAGTATCCGGTGGCAAACTCAACCTTATCAGCATGGTCTTTATCATGGGGTCGACTTGGGTTGTGGCTTACGCCAACCCGAACATCCTCGATTTGATTGAAGCTATGGGTGCGCCGATTATCGCCTCTCTGCTTTGCCTGCTGCCAATGTATGCCATTCGCAAAACCCCTGCGCTGGCGAAATATAAAGGCAGGACCGAAAACATTTTTGTCACAGTAATTGGTTTGCTGACCATTCTTAATATTGTCTTCAAGCTTATCTAATGACTTACTCAGGATGAGTGGAATTTAAAAATGAATGAATACCCGGTAGTGCTGACGATTAACTGTGGTTCTTCTTCGGTAAAGTTTTCAGTATTAGATGCAGAAACTTTCGATGTGCTTTTATCTGGAATTTGCGAAGGTATTAATACCGAGAGTGCATTTTTAACGGTCAATGATGGAGAGCCAGTTATTCTGGCTCACCAGAGTTATGAAGAGGCACTCGCGGCAATATCTGCTGAACTTGAGAAACGTCATTTAATTGATAGTGTGGCCTTTGTTGGCCACCGTATTGCTCATGGTGGTTCTTTATTTAGCGACTCGGTATTAATTACTGATGATGTCATAGAAAAAATTCGCCAGGTTTCACCTTTGGCTCCGCTGCACAATTATGCCAATTTACACGGCGTGGAATCTGCACGGCTTCGTTTCCCTGGCGTTCCTCAAGTCGCGGTATTCGATACCAGCTTCCATCAGACCCTAAAGCCCGAAGCTTATTTGTACGGTCTGCCATATCGTTACTTTGAAGAGTATGGTGTGCGCCGCTATGGATTCCATGGCACTTCGCATCGTTACGTGGCGCAGCAGGCATGTGATTTATTAGGCCTGAACGTAGAGAATTCGGGGTTAGTGATTGCTCACTTAGGTAATGGTGCTTCGGTGTGCGCGGTGCAAAATGGCGAAAGCGTAGATACTTCAATGGGTATGACGCCACTCGAAGGCCTGATTATGGGCACGCGCTGCGGTGATGTGGATTTCGGGGCGATGGCCTGGCTTGCAAGGCAGACCGGACAATCCATGGATGACCTTGAGCAGGTAGTCAATAAAGAGTCAGGGCTACTGGGGCTTTCGGGTTTATCGTCAGATTTACGCACCCTGGAAAATGCCTGGCACAACGGTGAAGAGCGGGCACAACGGGCGATAAAAACATTTGTCCATCGTATTGCCCGAACAATTGGCGCGCACGCAGCTGCATTAAATCGCCTGGACGGCATTATTTTTACCGGTGGTATTGGTGAAAATTCAATACTTATTCGCCGTCTGGTTTCTGAGCGTTTACGGGTATTTGGTGTTGAACTGGATATTGATAAGAATAACCAACCTAACCGCTCAGGTGAGCGAATTATTTCCCTCGAACAGTCTCCCGTTATTTTAGCGGTTATTCCTACCAATGAAGAAAAGATGATTGCACTTGATGCTTTGCATTTAGGTAGAGAATGCTATCTCGCCGAATACGCCTGATATACCCCCGCAGCTCGAAATCCAAAGGGTATATATAAATAATATGCTTTAAAGGAATGAAGTAATGAAAGTAGATGTTGATATTACCAACGATAATTATTCCCATGCCTGGCAGCAATTCTCGGGCGTAGAATGGAAAGCGACAATTAATGTTCGGGATTTTATCCAGCACAACTATACCCCGTATGAAGGTGATGAATCATTCTTAGCAGGCGCAACTCCAGCGACCACTGCGTTGTGGGAAAAGGTCATGGACGGCATTCGTATTGAGAATGCCACCCACGCGCCAGTCGATTTCGACACTAATATTGCCACTACGATTACCGCGCATGCACCGGGTTATATCGTCAAAGAGCATGAAAAAATTGTCGGTTTGCAAACCGATAAACCGCTAAAGCGCGCCTTACACCCTTATGGTGGCGTTAATATGATCAAAAGCTCTTTTGAAGCTTATGGTCGTGAAATGGACCCGGATTTTGAATATCAGTTCACCTCGCTACGTAAGACGCATAACCAGGGCGTATTTGATGTTTACTCACCGGATATTTTGCGCTGCCGTAAATCAGGTGTGTTGACTGGCTTGCCAGATGGCTACGGGCGTGGCCGCATTATTGGCGACTACCGCCGTGTTGCGCTTTACGGGATTGCATACCTGGTGCGCGAGCGTGAATTGCAGTTTGCCGATCTGCAAAACCAGCTTGAGCGTGGTGAAAATCTTGAAGCGGTAATTCGCTTGCGTGAAGAGTTGTCTGAACATCGCCGTGCACTGCTGCAAATTCAGGAGATGGCGGCAAAATACGGTTTTGATATTTCGCGCCCGGCAAGCAATGCGCAAGAAGCGTTGCAATGGCTCTATTTTGCCTACCTTGCTGCGGTGAAATCTCAGAATGGTGGGGCGATGTCACTGGGCCGCACCACCACGTTTATCGACATTTATATCGAGCGCGATATAAAAGCTGGGCTGCTGACAGAGCAGCAAGCACAAGAGCTGGTCGATCACTTCATTATGAAAATCCGCATGGTGCGTTTCCTGCGTACACCGGAATTTGACACGCTATTCTCCGGCGATCCTATTTGGGCGACCGAAGTCATCGGTGGAATGGGGCTTGATGGTCGCACGCTGGTCACCAAAAATGCGTATCGTTATCTCAACACGCTTTACACCATGGGGCCTGCACCAGAGCCGAACCTGACGATTCTGTGGTCGGAAGCGCTGCCGAAACCTTTCAAAGTTTATGCGGCGAAAGTTTCCATCGAAACGTCATCTCTGCAATATGAAAATGATGACCTGATGCGCTGTGATTTCGACAGCGATGACTATGCGATTGCGTGCTGCGTCAGTCCGATGGTGATTGGCAAGCAGATGCAGTTCTTTGGTGCACGAGCCAACCTCGCTAAAACGCTGCTGTATTGCATCAACGGTGGCATGGACGAAAAACTCAAAATCCAGGTCGGCCCGAAAATGCCAATGCTGCTCGATGAGGTATTGGATTACGACAAGGTAATGGGCAGCCTCGACCACTTTATGGACTGGCTGGCAACGCAATACATCACCGCGCTCAATCTTATTCACTACATGCACGACAAATACAGCTACGAAGCCTCGTTAATGGCTCTGCATGACCGGGATGTCTATCGCACCATGGCATGTGGTATTGCCGGATTGTCGGTGGCAGTGGATTCGCTTTCTGCGATTAAGTACGCCACGGTGAAACCGGTGCGCGACCAAAACGGGCTGGCGGTTGATTTCGTCATTGAAGGTGACTACCCGCAATACGGTAATAATGATGATCGTGTTGATGCCATTGCCTGCGATCTGGTTGAGCGCTTTATGAAGAAGATCCAGGCGCTGCCAACTTATCGCAATGCGGTGCCGACTCAGTCGATCCTGACGATCACCTCAAACGTGGTGTATGGGCAAAAAACCGGTAACACGCCAGATGGTCGCCGTGCCGGTATGCCATTTGCACCAGGGGCGAACCCAATGCACGGGAGGGATCGGAAAGGTGCAGTGGCTTCATTAACGTCGGTCGCTAAACTGCCGTTCAGTTACGCTAAAGATGGTATCTCTTATACCTTCTCGATTGTTCCTGCGGCATTAGGGCGTGATGACGCCGTGCGCCAGTTAAACCTGGTGGGATTGCTGGATGGTTATTTCCATCACGATGTGCGAACTGAAGGCGGGCAGCATCTGAATGTAAACGTCATGAACAGGGAAATGCTACTTGATGCCGTTGAACACCCGGAAAACTACCCGACGCTGACCATTCGCGTTTCCGGCTATGCGGTGCGTTTTAATGCTCTGACGCGTGAGCAGCAGCAAGATGTCATTTCGCGCACCTTTACCCACTCGATCTAATGCCTTTGAGCATTAATTCGCTTCCCTGAAACCCGCGCGCGCGGGTTTTTTTCGGCCAAATTTGTGAGCAACTTGGCATATTCGGTTGTTTTGTTTACCCTTTAAAGTCTCTGTTGTGCTTTTCAGGCGCAAATTTCAGTAAAGACAAGGAACCGTGAATGGAAGATCTCAACGTAGTAGACAGTATTAATAATGCTGGAGGCTGGCTGGTGCGCAACCAGGCGTTACTGCTGAGCTATGCGGTCAACATTGTGGCGGCGATTGCGATAATCATCGTCGGGATGATCGTGGCTCGCGTGGTTTCCAATACGATTAACCGTGTGATGTTGGCGCGTGGTATTGATGCGACGGTAGCTGATTTCCTTTCCGCTCTGGTGCGTTACGGCATCATCGCATTTACGTTAATTGCCGCGCTGGGGCGTGTTGGCGTTCAGACTGCGTCCGTTATCGCAGTCCTCGGTGCCGCAGGTTTAGCCATTGGTCTGGCGTTGCAAGGTTCGCTTTCTAACCTGGCGGCAGGCGTGTTGCTGGTCACTTTCCGCCCATTCCGCGCGGGTGAATATGTTGATCTTGGCGGTATTGCGGGCTCCGTGCTGAACGTGCAGATTTTCTCCACCACTTTGCGCACTGTGGACGGGAAAATCGTTGTGGTGCCTAACGGTAAAATCATCGCCGGCAATATTATTAACTTCTCCCGCGAACCGGTGCGCCGCAACGAATTTATCATCAGCGTGGCGTACGATTCGGATATCGACAAGGTTAAGCAAATCCTGACAGATATCATCAACAGCGATGAGCGCGTGCTGAAAGACCGCGACATCACCGTGCGCCTCAATGAGCTTGGGCCGTCAGCCATTAACTTTGTGGTGCGTGCCTGGAGCAACAGCGGCGACCTCCAAAACGTCTATTGGGATGTGCTGGAACGCGTTAAGCGTGAGTTTGATGCGCAGGGAATCAGCTTCCCTTATCCGCAAATGGATGTGAATTTCAAACGAGTGAAAGAAGCTGCGTAAGCGTGATTTTCTGGGGCCAGTTACGGCTGGCCTATTCTTCATTAGCAATACTTATAAACCATTAAAATTATCCATTTCCTCTAATAATTATTCCCCATTAAACTCATCTTTAATTGCTAAACATTAAAGAGTGAATCATCGTGTTATCTTACTTTTTTCAAGGTCTTACATTAGGCGCTGCGTTAATCTTGCCGCTCGGCCCACAAAATGCGTTTGTGATGAACCAGGGTATTCGCCGCCAGTATCATTTGATGATCGCCTCGCTTTGCGCCTTAAGCGATGTGCTGCTGATTTGCGGTGGGGTTTTTGGAGGTAGTGCGCTTTTGATGAAGTCACCATGGCTGCTGGCGATCGTGACGTGGGGCGGTGTAGCATTTTTGTTGTGGTACGGCTGGGGCGCATTGCGTACCGCGATGAGTAGTAGCGTAGCACTGGCTTCAGCAGAAGTGATGAAGCAGGGGCGCTGGAAAATTATCGCCACTGTGCTGGCGGTAACCTGGCTTAATCCGCATGTTTATCTGGATACTTTTGTTGTACTGGGGAGTCTCGGTGGGCAACTGGCTGATGAACCGAAGCGCTGGTTTGCATTAGGTACCGTGAGTGCGTCTATCCTATGGTTTTATGGTCTGGCTCTTCTCGCAGCCTGGCTTGCGCCACGTCTGCGCACCGCGAAAGCTCAGCGGATTATCAATGGCGTAGTGGGCGTGGTGATGTGGGTTATCGCGTTGCAACTTGCGTCAGATGGGGTTCGCCATATTGCTTCACTCATGGCTAATTAGCCATCACCCGTCATACTTCAAGTTGCATGTGCGTTGGCTTTCCTCGCTCACCCCAGTCACTTACTTGAGTAAGCTCCTGGGGATTCACTGCGTCGCCGCCTGCCTGCAACTCGAATTATTTTGGGTGTAAATCCGATAGACAAGTCACCATTCCAGGCTAAGCTTGCTGCCAGACGTCCGTGTATTTTGCGGGTGTAATGACAGTGGAATGTAGCATGGAGGAATTACAGTGAAGTTTAAAACCCTGGCATTAGCCGCTTTAGTGGGATTAGGTTCGGTTCCGGCGTTGGCCGACGAGTTGCCAAATGGCCCACATGTTGTGACATCCGGCACCGCTAGCGTGGATGCTGTTCCTGACATTGCTAAGCTCGCAATCGAAGTCAATGTATCAGCCAAAGATGCTGCATCAGCTAAAAAACAAGCTGACGATCGTGTTGCACAATACCTGACATTCTTGCAGCAAAGTGGCATCGAGAAGAAAGACATCAATGCTGCCAATCTTCGTACTCAACCAGAATATGAATATCTGAAGGATGGTAAAACGCAGCTTAAAGGCTACATTGCCGTGCGTCAGGTGGATGTCACGCTGCGTAAACTCGACAAAATGAACGAGTTGCTTGATGGCGCATTAAAAGCAGGTCTTAACGAAATTCGTTCTGTTTCTCTGGGTGTTGCGAACCCGGAATCATACAAAGACAAAGCGCGTAAAGCCGCTATCGACGATGCCGTTCGCCAGGCTAAACTGCTGGCCGAAGGCTTTAGCAGCAAGTTGGGCCCAGTTTATAGCGTGCGTTACCATGTCTCTAACTACCAGCCAGCGCCGATGGTGCGGATGATGAAAGCTGACGCGGCTGCGCCGGTTTCAGCCCAGGATACCTACGACCAGCAAACTATTCAGTTTGATGACCAGGTTGATGTGGTGTTTGAGCTGGAACGCGCTAAGAGCGAGCAGTCTGCACAATAAATGGTGAATGGCGCTTGCGCTTATCCACCCTATAAAACTGCAAAAATGTAGGTCGGATAAGCGTTATCGTCATCCGACAAAACAAGAAGGCCGCTAAATATTAGCGGCCTTCTTCTATTCTGCGTCCTGTCGTAGAACTTTATGCCCGTATTCCAGCAGTGCGTCGGTAACGTTGCGCATCATGCGGCTTTCCGGTGCAAAACGGTGCCAGTACAGCATACGGCGTTGCATCAGGCCTGGCGTCAGGTCAATCAGCTCACCGCTATTAATCTCTCTTTCGATTTGCAGATGCGGAATCATGCAGCATGTGGTGCCCTGGCGAGCCAGTTGCACAAAGGCTTCTGACGAGTTAACGATATGGCACGGTACGCTGCCCGGTGACAAATCGAAGTTTTGCTGCAAGAACGCCTGGTGCATATCGTCGAGATGGTCAAACGCGACAGCAGGGGCTTTTAGCAGGGCAGAACGCGTGACGCCGTTCGGGAAATAGCGCGCGGCAAAATCTTTTGAACCGACAAACAAATAATCCAACGCACCCAGTCTGTCGACCAGACAGCTTGGCAGCGGCTGTGGCTGAATGGACACCGCACCGACTACTTCACCACGACGCAGGCGTTCTTGTGTTCGGGTTTCATCTTCCACCTGAAGATTCAGGCGGATAGGGGAGTCGGCAAGCACAGGCGCGAGCGCTGGCAGCAACCAGGTTGCCAGACTGTCGGCGTTGACCGCAAGAGACAGCAGTAGTGGTGTGGAACCAGTTTGTTCATCGCCCAACCACTCTTCTTCAAGCAATTCCACCTGGCGCAATAACGCCAATAGCTTTTGTCCTTGTTCGGTTGGACGAGGAGGCACGGTGCGCACTAACAATGGCTGGCCGAACATATTTTCCAGTTGCTTGATACGTTGTGAAACGGCTGATTGAGTGATGCAGAGCTTTTGTGCCGCACGCTCAAAACCACGTTCACGAATAACTGCATCCAGCGCCTGTAGTGTTCTATAGTCCGGGCGTTTCATTGTTGTTAGCTGACTCCTGTTTTTGTTATCCCAGCACTATGACATAAATTTGCACTCGATCCAGACCAAAACCACAAAGATCGGATGAGTTCAGCCATTCACGGGGACAATCTCATGGCGCTTGCACTATAATGCGCGTCAGTTTTCATAGCACACAGGCAAAAAACCATGACGCAGGATGAACTGAAAAAAGCAGTCGGCTGGGCAGCATTACAATACGTGCAACCAGGCACGATCGTTGGTGTGGGTACCGGCTCAACGGCCGCACACTTTATTGATGCTCTCGGGACTATCAAACATCAGATTGATGGTGCTGTTTCAAGCTCCGACGCTTCCACCGCCAAACTGAAAAGCCTTGGTATAACTGTTTTTGATCTTAACGAAGTTGACTCACTGGGCATCTACGTTGATGGCGCAGATGAGATCAACGGCCAGATGCAAATGATCAAAGGCGGTGGCGCCGCTCTGACCCGCGAAAAAATCATCGCGTCTGTGGCGGAAAAGTTTATCTGTATCGCTGATACGTCTAAGCAGGTGGGTATACTCGGTAATTTCCCGCTGCCAGTTGAAGTGATTCCAATGGCGCGTAGTTGTGTGGCTCGCCAACTGGTCAAACTGGGCGGCCGCCCTGAATACCGCCAGGGTGTGGTGACCGATAACGGCAACATCATTCTTGATGTTTATGGCCTGAGCATTGCCGAGCCAATCGCACTTGAAAATGCGATTAACGGCATCCCTGGTGTCGTGACGGTTGGCCTCTTTGCTAACCGTGGTGCGGATGTGGCTTTGATTGGTACTGCCGATGGCGTGAAAACCATTGTGAAATGATATGACCGGGGCGCAGTAGCGCCCCTTAAAATGAATAAAAAATGACAAAATAATCTAACGCTAAATTTGGTGACATATGTCACATTATTAACAACTGTCTACTTTTCATTCCTGGTTATCTTCCCTGATTAGCATTTTCTGCTGCCCTATACGCCTTATTCCTTTTCTGACGAGATGCCTGCGCAATCGTTTATATTGCCCCGCCCGTAATTTTTGATATTTTGGCAGAAGGGTGTCTTATCACACAGCACAACATCAGTTCTAAAAATAGGGTCGGGAAATGGCAAAAGTATCACTGGATAAAGACAAGATTAAATTCCTGCTGGTGGAAGGCGTACACCAGAAAGCCGTGGATAACCTTCGCGCAGCAGGCTATACCAACATCGAATACCATAAAGGCGCGCTGGACAGCGAAGCCCTGAAAGAGTCGATCCGTGATGCGCATTTCATTGGTCTGCGTTCCCGCACTAACTTAACTGAAGATGTTCTGGCTGCTGCTGAAAAGCTGGTGGCGGTGGGTTGTTTCTGCATCGGTACTAACCAGGTTGACCTGAATGCTGCGGCTAAACGCGGCGTGCCAGTGTTTAATGCTCCGTTCTCCAACACGCGTTCTGTTGCTGAACTGGTTATTGGCCAACTGTTGCTGCTGATTCGTGGTGTGCCAGAAGCTAATGCTAAAGCACATCGTGGTGTGTGGAATAAAGTGGCTGTGGGTTCTTATGAAGCGCGCGGCAAGAAACTCGGCATCATTGGTTACGGCCATATCGGGACTCAGTTGGGTATTTTGGCTGAAGCGCTTGGCATGAACGTCTTCTTCTACGATATCGAAAACAAACTGCCGTTAGGCAATGCCACTCAGGTGCAGCACTTGTCTGATTTGCTCAATATGAGCGACGTAGTCAGCCTGCATGTGCCTGAAAACGCCTCCACCAAAAATATGATTGGTGCCAATGAACTGGCATTAATGAAGCCAGGCGCGCTGCTTATCAATGACGCACGTGGCACTGTGGTGGATATTCCTGCCCTGTGTGATGCTTTAGCACGTAAGCATCTGTCTGGCGCGGCAATCGATGTGTTCCCAACTGAGCCTGCGACGAACAGCGATCCGTTTAACTCACCACTGTGTGAATTTGATAACGTGATCCTGACTCCGCACATCGGCGGTTCTACTCAGGAGGCGCAGGAAAACATCGGTCTGGAAGTGGCTGGCAAGCTGGCGAAATACTCTGACAACGGTTCCACATTGTCTGCTGTGAACTTCCCTGAGGTTTCCCTGCCATTGCACGGTGGAAGCACCAGCCGTTTACTGCACATTCACGAAAACCGCCCGGGGATTTTGACCGCGCTTAACCAGATTTTTGCCGACCAGGGCATCAACATCGCCGCTCAGTACCTGCAAACAACGCCGCAAATGGGTTATGTGGTTATTGATGTGGACGCTGAAGAAGATGTTGCTGAAGCTGCACTGAAATCTATGAAGGCGATTCCAGGCACTATTCGCGCCCGTCTGCTTTACTAATCTCAAATCTACGGGAGCCTGCATGGGCTCCTGTTTTTTCTTAAAGTCCTTTTCCTAAGTTGTTTTTTTAGCCTGTCCCACTGATAGTTACGCTTTTAGCCAGGCGGCGAAACAACATGACCAGTACATTCTTAAAATCCGGTGCCTTTATACTGCTGTTGATTCTCATCTATACGGGCCTTAGCACCGCAGACAGGCTTACCTGGCTGATGGAAGTCACGCCGGTCATTATTCTCGTCCCTCTGCTTTTAGCGACTCACGCTCGCTACCCGCTGACTCCGCTTCTGTATACGCTGATTTTCTTCCACGCCATTATTTTGATGGTCGGCGGTTTGTATACATACGCGAAAGTACCCATTGGCTTTGATGTGCAGGAATGGTTCGGCCTGAGCCGCAACCCGTATGACAAACTCGGCCATTTCTTCCAGGGACTGGTTCCGGCTCTAGCTGCACGGGAAATCCTGATTCGTGGTGGCTATGTCCGTGGGCGTAAAATGGTCGCGTTTCTGGTCTGCTGCGTAGCGCTCGCCATCAGTGCATTGTATGAACTCATTGAATGGGCGGCGGCGTTGTCATTAGGGCAGGGTGCAGATGAGTTTTTGGGTACGCAGGGCGATGTCTGGGACACGCAATCAGATATGTTTTGTGCGCTTCTCGGTGCGTTGTTTACGGTTTTGATACTGCAATACTGGCACACAAAGCAGTTACTGAAACTGCGTGTAGCCTGAGTTTACCACTGCCAGATACACGATGGCGTGACCACCGCAGGCAGCGGGATATCCCACTCTTGCGCAGGTAACGCCGGAACGTGCTGGCAATCGTGTGCCAGCCCAACCGGCCACAAGCCATGGTGCTGCCAGTTCTGCAACGTACGGTCGTAAAAGCCGCCACCCATTCCCAGCCTCTGCCCTTGTTCGTCGAACGCGACCAGCGGCGTAATCAGCACATCCAGTTTATCTAGCGGCAGCACGTCACGCACATTAAGTTTAGGCTCAAGGATTTTCAGACGATTCATCACCAGATGGCTATCCTCGGCATAACGCAGGAACAGCAAATTGCCTTTACTAAAGGGATGCAGGACGGGCAGGTAAACGGTTTTTCCCGCGAGCCATAAGGCGCGTATCAGTGGCGTGGTATCCAGCTCACCGTCAAACGACAAAAACACCGCGACCGTCGCAGCTTTCGCAATGGGCTCATAAGCAAGCATGCGCACAGCGGCAAGTTCAGCAAAATGGTGTTGTTCAGTTGGCGTGAGTGCACGGCGTCGTTGCCGAATGTGTTGTCGGATTTCTGAGCGAAGCGATGGGATTAGCTGAATTTTCGTCATGGTGATGACTAATTTGGTAGAAAGAGGGAATCTCCGAGATGCCGCCGCAGGCTGTAACCCTTGAACCCTTGGTTCAAGGTGAGTGCAGCGTCAGAATCATCAGGCTTCTCGGACGGACCGAGCATGCTCACAGAATCTGGATCACCACACTCTTGTGGTATGAAATATCGGCTCAGGGGACTGGCCCGCATGCAAACATCTCAGAGAAATTTGGTCTTCAAAGTCACTCTACCATAGGTAACTGTGAAGTGTTATTCAAAATTTGGACCCTGTCTTTCTGTTATGCGACCTTGCTCAAGCAACGCTTGTTCGATGGTCTGCTGTAACATCCGAATACGTTCTTCCATATTGGAAGCGTAGTCGCGGGTTTTCGATTTTTCCTGAGCCAGTTCGTAGCAAATGTTCAGTGCTGCGATGAAAACTAACTGCTCAGTATTTGTGACTCTAGTGCGAACTTTTAAATCTTGCAACCGCTGATTAAGCTCTTCGGCTGCAAGATTCAGTGCATCCTGTTGTTCAGGCGGACAATTCACGCGCAATGAACGACCGAAAATTTGGATATCGACTGGTTGTGCAGACATGCCACCTTCCTGCTGTTAACTCGCCTGCCTCTCGCTAACCTGTGCCAGGCTACGAAAGGGGCGTCACTATAGCTATCCCGAAATGAAGATACAAGCCCTTTTCTGGTGCCTTGGGGTCCCTGGTGGTAGCATAACATGAACTATCCCTGCCAACGATGGCGAATGCGCATGTCTATACAGAACACTATGCCTGACTACGACTTAGTCGGCCAACTATTGAACCAACAAGGTGTGGGCCTGACGGCCTCTGAAATGCACGGCTTGATTAGCGGTATGCTGTGCGGTGGCAACAAAGATACCAGCTGGCAGCCACAGCTACACGACCTGACAAACGAAGGGCTGGCCTTTGGTCAAAACCTTGCCGACACATTGCGCCAGATGCACGGTGCAACGAGCGATTCGCTGGAAGATGACGGTTTCCTGTTCCAGCTTTACCTGCCCGATGGCGACGACGTTACCGTATTCCAGCGTGCCGACGAACTGGCGGGTTGGGTAAACCACTTCCTGCTGGGCCTTGGCGTAACGCAGCCTAAGCTCGATAAAGTCACCGGCGAAACCGGGGAAGCTATCGACGATCTGCGCAACATTGCGCAATTGGGCTACGACGAGGATGAAGATCAAGAAGAGTTGGAAATGTCACTCGAAGAGATTATCGAGTATGTGCGCGTTGCGGCATTGTTGTGCCACGACACCTTCACGCGCCAGGTTCCGACCGCGCCAGAAGTGCAAAAACCCACTCTGCATTAATCATTATTAGCTTCAGGAGGTGTGATGAATCAGCACGAATTTCTCCGGCGCCGTCAGGCGTTGTTAGCCAAAATGGTACCGGCAAGCGCCGCGCTCATCTTTGCCGCTCCCGAGGTAACACGCAGTGCCGACAGTGAGTACCCGTATCGCCAGAATAGCGATTTCTGGTACTTCACGGGTTTCAATGAACCGGAAGCGGTATTGGTGCTGATTAAAAGCGACGAAACCCATAATCACAGCGTGCTGTTCAATCGCCTGCGCGATAAAACCGCAGAAATTTGGTTTGGGCGTCGCCTTGGCCAGGAAGCGGCACCCGAGAAACTGGGCGTTGACCGTGCGCTGGCATTTTCCGAAATTGATGAGCAACTGCAGCAGTTGCTCAATGGTCTCGATGTTGTCTATCACGCGCAGGGCGAACACGCTTACGCTGACACCATCGTTTTTGCCGCCCTTGATATACTGCGCCGTGGCTCGCGCCAGAATCTTGCCGCCCCCGCGACATTGACCGACTGGCGTCCGTGGGTTCACGAGCAGCGCCTGTTTAAGTCGGAAGAAGAGATAGTCGCCATGCGCCGCGCCGGGGAAATCACGGCACTCGGGCACACCCGTGCGATGGAAAAATGCCGTCCGGGGATGTTTGAATACCAGCTCGAAGGCGAAATTCTTCACGAATTTAACCGCCACGGTGCGCGCTTCCCGTCTTACAACACCATTGTTGGCAGCGGCGAAAACGGCTGCATTTTGCATTACACCGAAAATGAAAGCCAAATGCGTGATGGCGATTTGGTGCTGATCGACGCCGGTTGCGAATACAAAGGTTATGCCGGTGACATTACCCGCACCTTCCCGGTGAACGGTAAATTTAGCGCACCTCAACGGGCGATTTACGACATCGTTCTTGAGTCACTGGAAACCGCTCTCCAGCTCTACCGCCCGGGCACCTCAATGCAAGAAGTCACCACGCAGGTGGTACGCATTATGGTTAACGGCCTGGTCAACCTTGGGATTCTCAAAGGCGATGTTGACCAGCTGATTACTGATAACGCCCATCGTCCATTCTTTATGCATGGCCTGAGCCATTGGCTGGGACTGGATGTGCATGACGTCGGTCATTACGGTAAAGACCGCTCACGCTTGCTTGAACCTGGCATGGTGATTACCGTTGAACCTGGTTTGTATATTGCGCCAGATGCCGATGTGCCCGCTGAGTACCGTGGTATCGGTATTCGTATCGAAGACGATATTCTCATCACCGCTGACGGTAACGAAAACCTGACGGCAAGCGTGGTGAAATCGGCGGATGACATTGAAGCGTTAATGGCGGCGGCACGGCACTCATGAGCGTGATTATTGTCGGTGGCGGTATGGCGGGTGCGACGCTCGCGCTAGCTATATCGCATTTGACCCACGGAAAGTTGCCGGTTCATCTGATTGAAGCGGCAGCACCTAACTGTGCGGCGCATCCTGGTTTTGATGCGCGAGCCATCGCCATTGCGCAAGGGACGTGCCAGCAATTAACACGCATCGGGGTGTGGCCTGCCATTCAGGACTGCGCGACGGCGATTACAACTGTTCATGTCAGCGATCGCGGGCATGCCGGTTTTGTTACGCTGGAAGCGCAGGATTATCAGATTCCTGCACTGGGGCAAGTGGTCGAACTGCATGATGTTGGGCTGCGGTTATTTGCGTTGTTACGCAAAGCGCCTGGCGTGACGTTGCATTGCCCGCAGCGTGTCGCGTCCTTTACTCGTGAAACCGATAAAGTGAGCGTTAAGCTCGATAATGGCGAATGCATTGAAGGCCAATTGTTGGTGGCTGCAGATGGTTCTCGCTCCCAGCTTGGTGCGCAGTGTGGCATGACCTGGCAGCAGCAGGCTTATCAGCAAGTGGCGGTTATTGCCAACATCACCACATCGCAGCCCCATAATGGTCGTGCTTTTGAGCGTTTTACCGAGCATGGGCCGCTGGCAATGTTACCGATGTCTGATGGGCGCTGTTCGCTGGTCTGGTGCCATCCTCTGGCGGCTCAGGCTGGCATTGCGCAGTGGGATGACGAGCGGTTCTGCAATGAACTGCAACGCGCATTTGGCTGGCGGCTTGGGCGCATCACCCATGCAGGTGCGCGTGCGCAATATCCTCTGGTATTAACCACGGCCACGCAGTCGGTTTCTCACCGTGTTGTGCTGGTGGGCAATGCTGCGCAAACGCTGCATCCGATTGCCGGGCAGGGCTTTAACCTGGGTTTGCGCGATGTGATGTCGCTGGCTGAAAACCTGGCGGTGGCACATGAAGCATCTCAGGATATTGGCGGCTATGGCGTTTTGGCTGAATATCAGCAGCGCCGCCATGAAGACAAAATTGCCACCATTGGTGTGACCGATGGCCTGGTGCAGCTGTTTGCTAACCATTGGGCTCCGCTTGTCGTGGGGCGCAATCTCGGGCTGATGGCGATGGAACATTTTACTCCGGCACGTGATTTGCTGGCTATGCGTACCCTCGGTTTGGTTGCACGTTAAAACAGGTTTTTAAGGAGAGTCAATTTGCAAAGCGTTGATGTGGCGATTGTTGGTGGTGGCATGGTTGGACTGGCGGTTGCCTGTGGTCTGCAAGGCAGTGGCTTGCGTGTTGCGGTGCTGGAGAACCATCTCCCACAGCCGCTGGTACCTGAATCTGCACCCGCTTTGCGCGTTTCGGCCATCAATGCCGCCAGCGAAAAACTGCTGACTCACCTTGGCGCCTGGCCGAAAATTATTTCCCAGCGTGCCAGTTGCTATCACGGCATGGAAGTGTGGGATCAAGACAGCTTCGGGCATATCGCGTTTGATGATAAATCCTTTGGTTTCAGCCATCTTGGCCACATTATCGAAAATGCGGTGATTCACCATGCATTGTGGCAACGCGCCGAACAGTGCAGTGATATCACTTTGATGTCCCCGGTTGAATTGCAGCAAGTTGCCTGGGGCGAAAACGAAGCATTCATTACCCTTAAAGATGGTGCCATGCTGACCGCACGGCTGGTCGTCGGGGCTGATGGTGCCAACTCCTGGCTGCGCAACCAGGCCGATATCCCGCTCACTTTTTGGGATTATAAACACCATGCGCTGGTGGCAACTATTCGCACCGCTGAACCCCATCAAGCGGTGGCTCGCCAGGTGTTTCATGGCGACGGGATCCTGGCTTTCTTGCCATTAAGCGACCCGCATTTGTGCTCCATTGTCTGGTCATTACCGCCGCTTGAAGCAGAGCGTTTGCAGCAGGCGACAGCCGAAGAATTTAACCAGGCGCTCAGCGTGGCCTTCAATATGCGCCTGGGTTTGTGCAGCGTTGCAAGTGAGCGTCAGGTTTTCCCGCTGACTGGCCGCTATGCCCGCAATTTTGCCGCCCACCGTCTGGCATTGGTTGGCGATGCGGCACACACTATCCATCCGCTTGCCGGACAGGGCGTGAACCTGGGCTTTATGGACGCCGCTGAACTGATTGATGAAGTGCGTCGTCTGCATCGCCAGGGCAAAGACATCGGGCAGCATATGTATTTACGCCGCTACGAGCGCAGCCGTAAGCACAGTGCGGCAATGATGCTTGCTAGCATGCAGGGCTTCCGTGATTTGTTTGCCGGAAGCAATCCGGCGAAGAAACTGCTGCGCGATATTGGCCTGAAACTGGCCGATACCCTTCCAGGCGTGAAACCGCAATTAGTTCGTCAGGCGATGGGTCTACACGATCTTCCAGACTGGTTAAGATAAATGTTCGTCATACTTCAAGCTGCAACGGCGTTGTCTGCACTCAGTTACCCCAGTCACTTACTTTAGTAAGCTTCCGGGGATAGCCAAGTTGGCCGCCTTGCTGCAGCTCGAATTATTTAGAGCATTCGGTGTGATAACGATCACCTTCTCTCATTTGAAAAATTCTAATCTCACCTGTTATTTCGGATTACTTTTTCTCATCCCACGTTTTTGGCGTTGTAGTGAATTTGTTTCTGAAATGGTCGTAAATGTTAGCTAACGCTAAATTCTGACTTAAACACTTCTTATTTATGCGTAGCGTCTCGCATTTTTCCAGTCGAATACTCTGCATGCTGCGCCTTCTATTTTGGTCATAAGCTAATGCTATAACGGTTTTAGCCTTATGGTTTACTCCCCCATTCAGTGGTAACTTCAGACAAAAGGTAACGTTTGCGTCGCCCTCGGGATCGAAGGCGGTGCTGGGTTTCGTCTGAAGAAAAGAAAAGCGAAATGCGCTTTTCAACCAGATGGTTAAAGAGGAAAAAATGACTCAAAAGACCCCTTTGTTTGAACAGCACAATCTCTGCGGTGCGCGCATGGTGGACTTCCACGGCTGGATGATGCCATTGCATTATGGCTCGCAGATTGATGAGCACCATGCAGTGCGCAACGATGCCGGTATGTTTGATGTCTCCCACATGACCATCGTTGACCTGAAAGGCAGCCGTACCCGCGAATTCTTGCGTTATCTCGTCGCCAATGACGTAGCCAAACTCACCCAACCGGGTAAAGCCCTCTACACCGCCATGCTTAATGCCTCCGGCGGTGTTATCGATGACCTGATTATCTATTTCCAGACCGAAGACTTCTTCCGCCTGGTGGTGAACTCTGCCACCCGTGAAAAAGATTTGGCCTGGATTAACCAACACGCCGAACCGTTCTCTGTCTCCGTTACCGTGCGTGATGACTTGTCGCTGATTGCCGTACAAGGCCCAAACGCTCAGGCAAAAGCCGCGCAGCTGTTTACCGAAGAGCAACGCCAAGCGGTTGCTGGTATGAAGCCATTCTTCGGTGTTCAAGCGGGTGATCTGTTTATTGCGACCACCGGTTATACCGGTGAAGCGGGCTACGAAATTGCGATGCCAAACGAAAAAGCTGCCGAATTTTGGGCGCAGCTGGTCGAGATTGGCGTGAAACCTTGCGGGCTTGGCGCGCGTGACACGCTGCGTCTGGAATCCGGTATGAACCTGTATAGCCAGGAAATGGACGAGAGTGTTTCTCCACTGGCTGCCAATATGGGTTGGACTATCGCCTGGCAACCGGAAGACCGTGATTTTATTGGTCGTGAAGCCCTGGAGAGCCAGCGTGAGAAAGGCACCGATCAGCTCGTGGGTTTGATCATGACCGAGAAAGGCGTATTACGTAATGAGCTGCCTGTTCGCTTTACTGATGAATTAGGCAACATCTGCGAAGGCGTCATCACCAGCGGGACCTTCTCGCCGACGTTAGGTTACAGCATTGCGCTGGCGCGTGTTCCGGCAGGTATCGGCGAAACCGCCATTGTGCAAATCCGTAACCGTGAAATGCCCGTTAAAGTGACGAAACCTATTTTTGTTCGCGGCGGTAAAGCTGTCGCGCAGTGAATTTGAAATCAGGAGAAAAACAATGAGCAATGTTCCTAACGAATTGAAATACAGCAAAGAACACGAATGGCTGCGTAAAGAAGCTGATGGTACTTACACCGTTGGTATCACTGAACACGCGCAAGAGCTGCTGGGCGATATGGTGTTTGTCGACCTGCCAGAAGTGGGCGCAACAGTGAGCACCGGTGATGATTGCGCCGTTGCCGAATCTGTCAAAGCGGCTTCTGATATTTACGCGCCAATCAGCGGTGAAATCATCGCTGTAAACGATGCACTCAGCGATGCGCCCGAGCTTATCAACAGCGAGCCATACGCGGCAGGTTGGATCTTTAAGATCAAAGCCAGCGACGAGTCCGAACTGGACGGTTTGCTGGATGCGACTGCGTACGAAGCGCTGCTAGAAGACGAGTAAATTCCCTTCATCCTTCGTGTTGCTGGGGTGTTGGCGTAGCTCAAACACCCCAGTCACGTACTTATGTACGCTCCTGGGGATGTTTTCACTTGCCGCCTGGCAGCAACACAAATGATTTTGGGAATCGGAATTATTCGGGTGAGCTGTACCAGCCCGGTTTTGTAGGGTGGATAAACGTAGTGCCATCCACCGCTAAAGCCCCACATGTTTCAGGAATCACCGCTCATGACCCAGTCTTTACGTCAGCTTGAAAATCACGAAGCGTTTATCGACCGTCACATTGGACCAGACGCACAGCAGCAACACGAAATGCTGGAGGCGGTGGGCGCTCGTTCGTTAAACGAGCTGATTGCTTCAATCGTTCCGGCTGATATCCAGCTTGCCGAGCCACCACAGGTGGGTGAGGCTGCAACCGAATTCGCGGCCCTGGCTGAATTAAAGACCATTGCCAGCCGCAACAAACGTTTTAAAACGTATATCGGCATGGGCTACACCGCGGTGCAAACTCCCCCGGTGATTCTACGTAACATGCTGGAAAATCCAGGCTGGTATACCGCGTACACGCCGTATCAGCCTGAAGTATCACAAGGCCGTCTTGAAGCACTGCTTAACTTCCAGCAAGTGACGCTGGACCTGACGGGTCTTGATATCGCCTCTGCTTCTTTGCTGGATGAAGCCACCGCCGCAGCCGAAGCCATGGCTATGGCTAAGCGCGTTAGCAAACTGAAAAACGCCAATCGCTTCTTTGTTGCCGCTGACGTACACCCGCAAACGCTGGATGTGGTGCGCACCCGTGCTGAAACCTTTGGCTTTGACGTGATTGTTGACGACGCTGCGAAAGTGCTGGATCACCAGGACGTGTTCGGTGTGCTGCTGCAACAAGTGGGTACTACTGGCGAAGTGCATGATTACAGCGCTTTGATTGTTGAGCTGAAACAACGCAAAGTCATCGTGAGTGTTGCCGCTGACTTTATGACGCTGGTTCTGCTGACTGCGCCTGGCAAACAAGGTGCCGACATCGTGTTTGGTTCCGCACAGCGTTTCGGTGTACCAATGGGCTACGGCGGCCCACATGCTGCATTCTTTGCAGCACGAGACGAATTCAAACGTTCTATGCCAGGTCGCATTATCGGCGTTTCCCGCGATGCGGCAGGCCGCACTGCGCTGCGCATGGCGATGCAAACTCGCGAGCAACATATCCGCCGCGAGAAAGCCAACTCCAACATTTGCACGTCTCAGGTTCTGCTGGCGAACATCGCGAGCCTGTATGCGGTGTTCCACGGCCCGGCTGGCCTGAAACGCATTGCTGGACGCATCCACCGCCTGGCCGATATTCTGGCGGCTGGTTTGCAACAAAAAGGCCTCGTGCTGCGCCATAAACACTGGTTCGATACCCTGTGTGTAGAAGTGGCCGATAAAGGCGCGATTCTGGCGCGTGCTGAAGCTAATGAAATCAACCTGCGTAGCGACATTCTCAATGCAGTTGGCATCACGCTTGATGAAGCTACCACTCGTGAAGATGTGCAGGCGTTGTTCACTGTATTGCTGGGTGACAACCACGGCCTGGATATCGACAAATTAGACCAAAACGTAGCGGGCGATAGCCTGTCGATCCCAACGGGTATGCTGCGTACTGACGAATTCCTGACGCATCCGGTGTTTAATCGCTATCACAGCGAAACCGAAATGATGCGTTATATGCATTCGCTTGAGCGCAAAGATCTGGCGCTCAACCAGGCGATGATCCCGCTAGGTTCGTGCACCATGAAGCTGAATGCTGCCGCTGAGATGATCCCAATTACCTGGCCTGAATTCTCAGAATTGCATCCGTTCTGCCCGGCAAACCAGGCAGAAGGTTATCACCAGATGATTTCCCAGCTGTCTGACTGGCTGGTGAAACTGACCGGTTACGACGCGCTTTGCATGCAGCCAAACTCAGGTGCGCAGGGCGAATATGCGGGCCTGCTGGCGATTCGTCGCTACCACGAAAGCCGCAATGAAGGCAGCCGTAATCTGTGCCTGATCCCAAGCTCTGCGCACGGGACTAACCCGGCGTCAGCGCAAATGGCGGGCATGGAAGTGGTGGTGGTGGCCTGTGATAAACAAGGCAACATCGATCTGCACGATCTGCGTCTGAAAGCAGAACAAGCGGGCGATGCGCTGTCTTGTATCATGGTCACTTACCCATCCACCCACGGCGTGTATGAAGAGACTATCCGCGAAGTGTGCCAGATCGTTCATCAGTTTGGCGGCCAGGTTTACCTGGATGGCGCAAACATGAACGCACAGGTGGGGATTACTTCTCCGGGATATATCGGCGCGGATGTTTCGCACCTTAACCTGCACAAAACCTTCTGCATTCCACACGGTGGTGGCGGCCCAGGTATGGGTCCAATTGGCGTGAAAGCGCACCTGGCTCCGTTCGTACCAGGCCACAGCGTGGTGCAAATTGAAGAGATGTTGACCCAGCAGGGTGCGGTTTCCGCAGCGCCGTTTGGTAGCGCATCAATTTTGCCAATCAGCTGGATGTACATCCGCATGATGGGTGCGCAGGGGCTGAAGAAGGCCAGTCAGGTCGCCATTCTGAATGCGAACTATATTGCGACTCGCCTGAAATCGGCATTCCCGATTCTGTACACCGGGCGCAGCGGCCATGTGGCGCATGAATGTATTCTCGACATTCGCCCACTGAAAGAAGAGACCGGCATTAGTGAGCTGGATATTGCCAAGCGCCTGATTGATTTCGGCTTCCATGCACCGACTATGTCGTTCCCGGTTGCGGGTACGCTGATGGTTGAGCCAACGGAATCTGAAAGCAAACTGGAACTGGATCGTTTTATCGATGCGATGCTGACAATCCGCACTGAAATCGACCGTGTTGCGCGTGGTGAATGGCCGCTGGAAGATAACCCGCTGGTTAACGCGCCGCACACGCAGGACGAAATTGTTGCTGACTGGACGCATGCATATACCCGCGAACTGGCGGTGTTCCCGGTAGGCCATAGCAATAAATATTGGCCAACTGTGAAACGTCTGGATGATGTATATGGCGACCGCAATCTGTTCTGTTCTTGTGTGCCAATGAGTGAATATCAGTAACATTTATCACGCGATACACTCTTAAGGGCGCTTCGGTGCCCTTTGTTTTATCTGTAGATCAGGAGGCAAAATGGGCGTGGTTTTGGTGACGGGCGCAAGTCGTGGCATAGGTAGGGCGACCGCTATCCTGTTGGCACAGGCTGGCTACAAAGTTGTGATTAATTATCAGCAAAGCAAACAAGCAGCTGATGAAGTGGTAAGTATTATTCGTGCGCACAGCGGCAAGGCACTTGCCATCAAAGCGGATATTGCCGATGAACTGCAAGTGATGGCGATGTTCGCCGAAATCGACAATGCTTTTGGGCCAGTGACCGCGCTGGTCAACAACGCCGGCATTTTGTTCCAGCAATCTACCATTGAAGAACTGACCGCTGAACGTATCAATCGGGTGCTGGCGACCAACGTCACTGGCTATTTCCTCTGTTGCCGGGAGGCCGTAAAACGCATGGCGTTTCGCCACGGTGGAAAGGGGGGCGCGATTGTTAATGTTTCGTCTGCCGCGGCACGTTTAGGTGCTCCGGGTGAGTACGTTGATTATGCGGCGTCGAAAGGTGCGGTAGACACATTAACCACCGGGCTTTCTGTGGAGGTTGCAGCGCAGGGTATTCGTGTAAATGGCGTACGGCCAGGTTTTATCTATACCGAAATGCATGCTTCTGGTGGTGAACCCGGTAGAGTCGATCGCGTAAAAGATCTCTTGCCGATGAAACGTGGTGGCCAGCCAGAAGAGGTCGCACAGGCCATCGCCTGGTTGCTTAGCGATAACGCCTCTTACGTAACGGGAAGTTTCCTGGATTTAGCGGGCGGCAAATAGGATCAATGGCAGTCACCTGAATGCTTCGGTGAGCTGCCATTATTCGGGTTATTACTTTTTACCCATCTCGTCTTTAGCCATATTATCTTTAGACATTTTGTCTTTGGACATATGATCCTTAGACATACCGTCTTTTGACATATGGTCTTTTGACATATGGTCTTTCGACATGCAGTCTTTTTTCATACTGTCTTTAGAGCAGTCATGGGACATTTTCCCCATGTTATCTTTGGCCATATTATCTTTAGCCATATTATCGGCAGCATTTGCAGCCGTTACGCCAAAGAATAATGCTGAGCACATCAGGGCAGTGTAGAGCTTTTTCATTTTTTATATCCTCGTCGTTTAATTAACTACTTAGGTTTGTGAAATTAGAGTAATTCGTGTGGCAGTCAACGTATCTGCCGCTTGAATTATGAAGGGTATTAACTTCCGCCGAACCAGTTATATCCCTGATCCTCCCAATAACCTCCGGGATAACGATTGGTGACTTCCATAATTAAAATATGCTTTGGGTTTTTATAACCTAACTTGGTTGGCATTCTTAATTTCATGGGGAAACCATATTTACGCGGCAATATTTCACCGTCGTAAGTCAATGCAATAATGGTTTGTGGGTGCAGCGCTGTCGCCATATCAATACTGGTGTAGTAATCGTCAGCGCATTTGAAGCTTACATAACGCGCATTTAAATCGGCACCAATGCTTTTCAGAAACAGCGAGAATGGCACACCTCCCCACTTGCCAATGGCGCTCCAGCCTTCAACGCAGATATGGCGTGTCACCTGACTGACCTGAGCCATCTGGTGCAGTTGGGCGAGTGTCCACGGGCGTTTATCAGCCACTAAACCGGTGACTTCCAGGCGGTATGCGTCGCCATTAACCACAGGTGCTTCCTCTTCACTGTAAAAAGCATTGAAGGGGAATGGCCGTGTCATCATGCTTTCTGGATAAACCGGAGCCAAGTCATTGGCATTAAATAACCAGCCCTGCACCCGATCATTAAAACGTGATATACGGCTTAATGTGTTTTCTACCGATTGATTATCACTAATATCGCAACCGGTTAGCATCATCAAACCACCCAGCGTTAAGCCTTTTTTTAAAAAACGGCGGCGGCCTTCCGATGATAACTGCTTATTAATTTCTTGTGTGGCATTGTGAATAATGACCGCTTTATCCGAGTCAGAGAAAAGCTTATTTTTATTGTTCATCTTTTTCCCTTATCGTCCGCGTAGCATGGCGAGTAAAGTTTTTGGCACCAGCGCCACCATAATCAGGTGAATGACGACAAACCCCACCATTCCAGACATGGCATAAAAATGAATAAAACGCGCGTTGTCATAACCACCCAATAATTCGCGTAATAGTGGAAACTGCACTGATTTCCACACCACCAGACCTGAACAAACTAGAATGATCCCGTCGAACATCACGAACAGATACGCCAGTTTTTGTACGGTGTTGTAGTGGTTGAGATCCGCATGGGCCAACTTCCCACGTAGAGCAGCAAGAAAGTCCTTTATCAACTCGCGTGGCGACAGCGGCCAAAATTTGCGTTTCAGGCGTCCGCTAAAAATATTAATCAGCAGATAAGCCCCGCCATTTATGCCAAACAGCCACATTCCTGCAAAATGCCACTGCAACGCACCGCCTAACCACCCACCGAGGGTTAACTCGCCTGGAAAAGTAAAATTAAAAAGTGGTGAGGCGTTATAAATTCGCCATCCGCTTGCCACCATGACAAGCATCGCCAGTGCATTCAGCCAGTGGCAAATCCTCAACCACATCGGATGTACGATAATGGGTTTAACCTGAAACGTTGGAGTATCCATCGTTTTATTTCCGGTTATTGCGTTGAAATAAGTGTGGCCTAAATCTGTTCGCCAAAGTCTCACGAAAAGTTAAATTAAATGTGATAACTCCACGCCCGTTTGTTGTATAGACTTCTTGTAATAGAGGCATAAAAGGCGAAGTGATGAAGCCCAAAAAGTTATTAATCGTCGAGGATGACGAAAATATTGCTGAACTTCTGCAACTCCATTTGCGGGAAGAAGGCTATGAGATTGTCCATGCAGCAGACGGCACTCTGGGGCTAGAACTACTGAAACAGGGCGGTTGGGATGCGCTGATTTTGGATCTCATGCTGCCTGGTGTTGATGGCCTGGAAATATGCCGCCACGCTCGCACCATGACGCGTTATACGCCGATTGTGATGATAAGCGCGCGATCCAGTGAAACACACCGGGTTTTAGGGTTGGAACTTGGCGCCGATGATTACCTGGCAAAGCCATTTTCGATGCTGGAACTTGTCGCACGCGTTAAAGCGCTTTTCCGCCGCCAGGAAGCGATGAGCCAGAACCTGATGCAGGATGCAGGAACACTGACTTTTGACCGACTTACGATTGACCCGCTGGCGCGAGATGTGCGCCTCAGAGAACAACCTGTTGAATTGACGCCGCGCGAGTTTGACTTGCTGTGGTTTTTTGCCAAACACCCTGGCAAAGTTTTCTCCCGGCTGAATTTGCTCAACCAGGTTTGGGGCTATCAACACGAAGGTTATGAACATACGGTAAACACGCACATCAATCGGCTACGCATCAAGATTGAAGATAACCCCGCAGAGCCTGAATTCATTCTGACTGTGTGGGGAAAAGGGTACAAATTCATCGCACCGCGACACGAGTAAACCATGCGAAAACTCACTCTTTCACAGCGCCTGACTCTGGTTTTTGCGTTGTTGCTCATCACCTCTTGCTCCCTGCTGGGGTGGTTGCAAATTCGCACCAGCACGCAGTATAGCCAGGCGGTCATTCAACAGCTTTCCGGCTCACTGGCTGAACACATCAACCAGAGCTACCCGCTGCTTGGGCAAGATGGCCTGAATAATGATTCTGTGCGCACGCTGTTTGATCATCTCATGACGGTAAACCCAAGCGTTGAAGTTTATCTGTTGGATGAGAAAGGCAATATCATTGGTGATGCCGCGCCACCGGATCATATTAAACGCCATCAAGTCGATCTGGATCCGATCCAGTCAGCACTTAACGATCGGCAGTATCCGATCTACGGTGACGATCCGCGCAGTATTGATGGTAAGAAAGTGTTTAGCGTGGCACCGATGCGGCAAAACGGGCAGGTAAAAGGCTATCTGTATGTCATTTTGCTCGGTGAAAATTACAATGCGCTCGCCAGTGACGCGCAGTCGAATACGCTATTTAAAGTGGTTCTGCTTTCCATCAGCCTGGTTGCGTTATTGGGGTTGATTGTTGGGGGGCTGGCATTTCGCTGGATTACCCGGCCACTGCGCTCGCTTTCACGCCAGGTTAATGCGCTGGAAACCGGCGGAATGGCAGAAATGCAGGCTATGGCCGCGCTGCCTTCCGAAAAAATACAGAGCAATGATGAAATTAGCCTGTTACGCCAGGGGGTTATCATGATGGCGCGGCGGATTTCGGAACAATGGCACCGCCTTTCGCAGCAAGACCAGTTGCGTCGTGAGTTTATCGCCAATATTTCTCATGACCTGCGCACTCCGTTAACCTCACTTCACGGTTATCTGGAAAGTTTATCGGTTATGTCTGCAACACTTTCAGAAGCCGAGAAAAAACGGTATCTGGAAATCGCTTTAGCGCAGAGCCAGAAAGTACGGACTCTTGCACAATCATTGTTTGAGCTGGCGCGTCTGGAATATGGCGTGGTGAAGCCGCAGAAAGAGCATTTCTGCCTGAGTGAACTGTTGCAGGATGTCTTCCAGAAATTCGAACTCATGACGCAAACTCGTCAGCTGCAACTGGTGGCCGATATTCAACCTGGTTTGCCGTTAATTGATGCGGATTTGGGGATGATTGAGCGGGTGCTGACTAACTTGCTCGACAATGCGATTCGCCACACTCCAGAGCAGGGAATTGTCGCGGTACGTTTGTGGAAAGAGGGCGAAAAAGTGATGGTGCAGATTAGCGATAGCGGACCTGGCATCCCACAGGAACTGAAAGAGGGATTGTTTGTGCGCCCGTCGATTGTTAATCAGTCACACGTCAGAGTCGGTGGATTAGGGCTGATGATTGTTCGCCAGATGCTGCAGCTACACGGTAGCGATATTGCGCTGGTGGAAAGACCAGAAACGGGTGCCTGCTTCCGCTTCGCCTTGCCTGTCTAAAAAAAGACCGCTTGCCCATGCAGGCAAGCGGTAACTGGCTGGTTTAGTTGAGCGGATAAGGGGTATATACACCGTTCAGTGTGTTCAGGAATGCCACAATGTCATCAACATCTTTCTGCGGCAATGTGGTTCCAACCTGGTACTTCAACATCTCTTTAACTGCTTCATCAAGCGTGTTGACATCCCCCCTGTGGAAGTAGGGTGCGGTGAGTGCAACATTACGCAGCGTCGGTACTTTCTGACGCAGACGGTCACGTACTTCGTTGGTGACATTCATGCGTCCGATATCGGCACTGGTGACTTCACCAAAGCTAAAATCTTTTTTCAGCCCAAGGGGTTCAAACGAGCGGCCACCCAGAATTTTCCCGCTGTGGCAGGTAGCGCATTTGTTGTCTTTGAAAAGCTGATAGCCATGCTTTTGCTGTGCGGTCAGTGCCTTATCATCACCTCTTAAATACAAATCGAAAGGGGCATTCGGTGTGATAAGGGTTTTCTCAAACTCTGCAATTGCATCGGTTATTGTGGCACCGGTTAAGCCCTGCGGATATACGGCGGTAAAATCGCGGAGCAGGATTGGATCCTGGTTGAGTTTGCCTGTGATTTCACCCCAGGATTTTGAGGCCATTTCAATTGGGTTCAGCGGCGGGCCACCAGCCTGTGCTTGAAGATCTGGCGCGCGCCCGTCCCAGAATTGCTCAATATTGAACACTGAGTTAAACACGGTTGGTGCATTAATCGGGCCGATAGCACCTTCTACGCCCTGCGAGGTTTTACGTCCGTCTACACCGCCAGCACCAAGCTGGTGGCAATGTGCGCATGAAATAGTGTTGTCGCCAGAAAGGCGAGGATCGTGATAAAGCCGCATCCCCAGAGCCACTTTTTGCGCATCAACAGGAAGGGATTCAGGGATAGGCTGAACAGGTTCATTACGGCGATTTTCAGCCATATCAGGCGTCGCGTAGTAATTCAGACGCTGGTGTTTAACCCACTCAAGCAGCGTACTCCGCTCTGCTTCATCCATCTCTCCTGCCCAATGAAGTGCAATGTATCGCGTGGGCGGCATGGTTTGATGCTCCATAACCCACTCTATTTTGGTGATATCGCTTTGTGGCGCGGCGGTATTGTTATTCAGACTTTCCCGGATTTGGGTCAGATTAAAGGATTTATAGCCGAGCTGGATGTCGTACTCCATTAGCTGTTTGGCTATTGGGAAGGAAGCATAAAAGGGCAGTTTTGCAGAAGGGGTATGGCAGTAATCACACCCTTTTTCCTGAAGAATATTCAGAACTTTAGTATTAAGTACCGAAGGCTCCTTTTGCGCGAACGAAGCATCAATACGCTGTTTATCATGATAGTGCACATAGCCGACCAGCCCGAGATAACACGCAGCGCCACTCACGAAAGCTATCCCCAATAGTTTTGTTATTTTTTTCATTGATTTTCCCTTTCTCAGAGGTAAAGCAGAATCCGCACTCCTTAAAATCCACAGATTCCATGTGGCTATGATGGTGATGAATTTAAGCGGATCGCTTGTTGCGCAGCATCAAGGGAAAAGGCAGGCCTGGGCTATCGTTTAAATAGCCTGTACCAATCAAGACAGGGGAATGAAGGGCACCAAAGTGCCCTTTTAGAGAGGATTAGATATTTTCGCCGTTGCTGGCAATCACTTCTTTGTACCAGTTAAAGCTCTTCTTGCGTGAGCGGGACATATCGCCAGTACCATCATCGTGCTTGTTCACATAGATAAAGCCGTAGCGTTTGCTGTACTGTCCGGTGGTGAAGGAAACACAGTCAATACAGCCCCAAGGGGTATATCCCATCAAATCTACGCCGTCATACGTGACCGCTTTCATCATTTCGGAAACATGAGCTTTCAGATAATCAATGCGGTAATCGTCGTTGATTGAGCCATCTTCTTCCACTTTGTCGTAAGCGCCAAAACCATTCTCAACGATGAACAGTGGTTTCTGGTAGCGTTCATACAACTCACACAGCGCATAACGCAGGCCAACCGGGTCAATCTGCCAGCCCCAGTCAGAGGCTTTAACGTGTGGGTTTGGCACGCTGCCCTGGAAACCAGACAACGCATCGCCACTGCCACCGTCTGCTTTCACAGCATTCGTCATGTAATAGCTAAAACCAAGGTAATCACACACGCCTTCACGCAGGATCTGCTCGTCGCCTGCTTCCATTTTGATGTTGAACTCGCGGCGTTCCCACTCGTTTAACACATAAGATGGGTAGTAACCGCGCAGTTGCACGTCGGTAAAGACATAACGTTCACGCATCGATTCTTGAGCGAACATTTGATCTTCTGGTTTGCAGGAGAACGGGTACAGAGGCACCATCGCCAGCATGCAGCCTATCTGCATCTCCGGATTGATGTGGTGACCAATCTTCACCGCCATAGCGCTTGCGACGAACTGGTGATGTAGAACTTGATACATCACTTCTTCTGGGTTGTCGTGCTCGGTGTAAACCACGCCGGAGCAGCAATAACCGAACAGCGGCGCACGCCAGTTGCGCTGGTTATTGATTTCGTTGAAGGTCATCCAGTATTTCACTTTGCTCTTGTAGCGTTCAAACACCACTTCGGCAAAACGAACAAAGAAATCGACCACTTTACGGTTGGTCCAGCCACCGTATTCGGTAACCAGATGGTGCGGCATTTCAAAGTGGGATAGGGTGATAACCGGCTCAATGTTGTATTTCAGCAACTCATCGAACATGTCGTCATAGAATTTGAGCCCTTCTTCATTAGGCTGAAGTTCGTCACCTTTCGGGAAAATACGCGTCCAGGCGATTGAAGTGCGGAAGCATTTGAAGCCCATCTCTGCAAACAGCGCGATGTCTTCTTTGTAACGCCCATGGAAATCAATGGCTTCATGGTTCGGGTAATATTTGCCAGGGATAACTTCCTGAGTGATTTCACGCGGCACGCCATGAGCGCCACCTGTCAATACATCACAAATACTTGGGCCTTTGCCTTCTTTGTTCCAGCCACCTTCAACCTGGTGTGCAGCAACTGCACCACCCCATAAAAAATCTTTTGGTAAAGTCAGTTTTTTCATATTTTGTAATCTCACTGTCAGTGCCAGAAATAATGTGGGATACATCACAAAATGGCAGTGCATTAATAAGCTCTGGTCTGGAGTCTAGCAAATGAGATTTAATTGTCACGATATAACAAATCACGATTCATGTGATTTGTTACACGGAAAAAACAGGCTGTTTTTTTATGCCATTTTCTTAGCCAATTTACGGCCAATGGTCTCTAAAATATAAATGACAGGGATTTGCGTGGTGATGTCATACACCCCGCCGACGCGTGTAAGTGGAATGTGCCAGGAGATATTAAAGTCTGCAAGCTTTGCCAGCGCTGAGTTCTCATGGCTGGTAATGGAGAGCACTTTACAGTTGTGCAGGCTGAACTGGCTGGCGAAGCGCAGGATCTCTTCTGTTTCACCGGAAACTGACAGTACAATTGCCAGGGCGTTTTTCGCCATGTCATTAGTGACTGGGAAATAAGGGTCATCAATATGGTTACTGAATTTACCAACGTTAGAAAAGAAGCGTGCGCCATATTTTGCTAAGGCGCCAGATGTTCCGGCACCGACAAATATAATACGTTCTGAAGAACAAATAATATCAACAGCACGGTCGATTAAATTATCGAACTCTTCATTATTGGTACTTTTAAAAAAGCTGATGATTTCACTTGGACCAAAATTCACCAGCTGTTCATCATTCTGTTCCAGATATAATTTAAAGCGCACACGAAATTCAGAATAGCCTTCGCAATTTAGCTTGCGGCAAAAACGCAGCACGGTAGTCGTGGAAACGCCCACCGCATCAGCCAACTCGCGGATAGTCATGTACATCACTTTGTCACGATTTTTGATGACAAAGTTATAGACCAGCATTTCCAGGCCATTGAGATTGGCAATTGCTGCATGAGTAAACATCTGGGTCTTCCCGAATTAAATTAACCAGCCTTTTTCTTGCGCTGAATATAAATGACCGACGACATGTTGCCATAATTCCGGCCAGCTTTCGCCCACCAGCGAATTGCGCTTCAACACTTGTTCGAGTGAAATTCCATTCTCGCGCCAGCTTTGCCCATCGTTATGCAAATTTTGCAGGATAGGCAGGATTCTATCGAGTGCACCTGCGAAGCGAGAATCGGCAGTGGCACCAGCTTCATATTCCTGCCAGAGCTGTAAAAACAGAGTGCTCTGTGGTTCAGGTAACAATCCAAACAACCTTTCAGCTGCGATGGCTTCTTTCTCGGCAATGGCTGCGCGAGCGGCAAGGTCATAAACCAGGACATCACCGACATCTATCTCGACGATATCATGGAGTAATGCCATCTGGACGACGCGGGAAATATCAACATTTTCTGGTGCGAAGGGAGCAAGACTCATGGCTGCTACGGCAAAATGCCAGCTGTGTTCCGCCGAGTTTTCGGGGCGGCCATGACCGATAATCTTAGTGCGCCGCTCAATAAGTTTTAGCTTGTCGATCTCCATCAGAAAGTTAATCACTTCACTCATTGCGCCAAAGGCTAGCTGCGTCATCCTGGTGCTCCATTGGTAAATTGTTAGTGTGAATATATTGTATCTATACCGTTATACGCTCTGACGGATTTATTTTAGCGTACAGGTGTTAGCTGGAATCATTCTCAGCTATGCTGTTCCGGTCATCCTTCAAGTTGAGTGTGCAATGCATTATCCATCTTTTGTCTCACCGGGAGTTGCCATATGGCTGACAAACCATTGATAGCGAAAGGATATTCAATGGTGGAGGAAATCGCCAATAGTATTAGCCACGGTATAGGGCTGGTTTTTGGGATTGTCGGGCTGGTTTTGTTACTGATACAAGCGGTTGATACCAACGCAAGTGTGACAGCAATAACCAGTTATAGCCTGTACGGCGGCAGCATGATTTTGCTGTTTCTCGCATCAACGTTGTATCACGCGATTCCCCATCAACCCGCCAAGCGCTGGCTGAAGAAATTTGACCACTGCGCAATTTATTTGTTGATAGCCGGGACGTATACGCCATTTTTACTCGTGGGCCTGGATTCGCCTCTGGCGCGCGGGCTGATGGTTGTGATTTGGGGGCTGGCTCTGGCCGGAATTATTTTTAAGCTGACCATCGCACATCGTTTTAAAGTTTTGTCGCTGGTGACTTATCTGCTGATGGGCTGGTTATCGCTGGTGGTGATTTACCAGATGGTAATTAAACTCGCGCCGGGCAGCGTAACGCTATTGGCAGTTGGCGGGGTGATTTACTCGCTGGGAGTGATTTTCTACGTCTGCAAGCGGATTCCATACAACCACGCAATCTGGCACGGTTTTGTGCTCGGCGGTAGTGTTTGCCACTTCCTCGCGATCTATCTCTATATTCATTAAATACCGATATTCATCAAGCAATGCCCCAAAATAATTCGAGTTGCAGAAAGGCGACCAGACCATAACTCCCCAGAGCATAGATAACAATGTCACTGGGGCGCATAGGCGTAGTCAACGCATCTGCAACTTGAAGTATGACGGGTATTTACTCATCTTCTAATGAATAAGGCAGACGCTCGATAACAAGCTCGCTGCCGTTATCGTCGCGAACGCGCAGCACGCTATTGGCTTCCAGATCGTTGTTCATCACAACCTGCACCAGTACTCGCCCATCATCAAGCTGGCTGGCTGCCAGTACCGTACCGGTACGACGCCAGTTATCACCCATTTTCAATTCCAGGTCTTCACCCGCTTCGGGTAAACGGCTGGCTTTCCCTGCAAGGAACCACAACGCACGCTTGTTAGCGCCACGGAATTTTGCCCGCGCCACCATTTCCTGGCCGGTGTAACACCCTTTTTTGAAGCTGATACCACCGAGCGCCTGAAGGTTGGTTGCCTGCGGAATAAATTGCGCGCTGTTTACCGGTTCAATGACGGGAATACCGGCTTCAATCTCCAGAGCTAACCATTGCTGGCTGTCGTTACGCTGTGCTTCGCCCTGTAATTTTTCAGCCAGTGATTGAGCGGTAGATTCATCCGTTACCAGCATGAAACGCTCGGCAGGCAAGTTGAACCATAGGAGCGTGGTCGCACCTTCTTGAACCACCGGATTCTCTGCATCTGGCAAGACTGCAAATAGATTAGCCAGCGCAGCACGAGCCTGGAAACCTGCAACGCCCATCAGCACGCTTTCATCATCTGGAGCGATGGTGACTTTAGAAAAAACGGCATATTTTTTTAGCTCAACAAGCTGCGCATCACGCAGATTGCGGCGCTCAATTAAGGCAAATCCCTCGCCACGATGGAACAGGCGCAAGTTGCTCCACATTTTCCCTTTCGCATCGCAGTGTGCACAAAGTGTGTGTTGGTTTGCCGCAAGCTGTGCGACGTCAGCAGTGACCTGGCCTTGCAGATACGATTCTGCATCTTTGCCCGTCACGGTTGCCAGAGCCCAATCATCAAGAGTCATGAGTGTTAGCGGCAGGCGAGCTGCGGCTGTAGGCTGACGTGGAGGAAATGGAGTGAAAGCCATAATTATGTCCCTGGTTTTTGAGCTGATGTATTGGCTCAATGGTAAAAGAGCCATTTGGCAATGCAAGTAGTTTGATAACGCGAGCTATGTGCTTACGAGTTTTCTCGTAAGGTTAATGCAACAGCAACGCATTACAGATTTTTCTCACGATAAAGCGCGCAAACGGTAACATTCATTTAATGCGTGCCATAAAAACACGTTACACTAACATTTGTACCTACTTTGTCAGAGAACCAGGAAAGAGCACATGGATATCAATAACAAAGCCCGAATTCATTGGGCGTGCCGCCGGGGAATGCGCGAGCTGGATATTTCGATTATGCCATTCTTCGAATATGAATATGACTCGTTAAGCACTGAGGATAAGCAGTTGTTTGTCCGTTTGCTGGAAAGCGATGATCCAGACCTGTTCAATTGGTTAATGAATCATGGCAAACCGGCAGATACAGAGCTGCAACGGATGGTGACACTGATTCAGACACGGAATAAAGAACGTGGTCCTGTGGCAATCTGATCTTCGCGTCTCCTGGCGTGCACAATGGCTGTCTCTTTTGGCTCACGGTCTAGTCGCCCTGTTAGTGCTGCTAATGCCGTGGCCGATGAGCTATACGCTAATCTGGATGCTGCTACTTTCGCTAGTTGTATTTGACAGTGTCCGCAGCCAGCGGCGCATCCATGCTTGCCAGGGCGAAATGAAACTCCTGACCGACTACCATCTGCGTTGGCAAAACCAGGAGTGGGAAATCGTTGGTTCCCCTTGGGTTTTACGCAGTGGCATGATGCTGCGCTTACGCCGGGTCGGGCGCAAACGCTGCCAGCATTTATGGCTGTCCGCTGACAGTATGGATACAGGTGAGTGGCGTGATTTACGTCGCCTGATGCTGCAACAACAGGCGAGTGGGAGTGGGGAAGCTTAAACAGCTTTCAGGCAAAATGTTCGGCCATTTCCGCAAGAATTTGCTCACACCAAGTTTCGATTCGCTCATCGCTTAAATCGTACTGATTGGTTTCATCTAGCGCCAGCCCAACGAACAGTTGCCCATCGGCAATAACCGGTTTCGGGCTAGTAAACTCGTAGCCTTCAGTTGGCCAATAGCCAATAAACTGAGCTCCGCGTGGAGCAAGTTTGTCGTGCAGCATGCCCAGAGCATCAAGGAACCATTCACCGTAGCCGAGCTGGTCGCCCATGCCATAAAGCGCAACGGGTTTTCCTTCAAGGTTTAGGTTATCTAGTTGATCCCATACGGATTCCCAGTCTTCCTGTAATTCGCCGAAATCCCAGGTAGGAATACCGAGAATTAACACATCGTATTGTTCCATCATGGCTGGTGAATCATCTTTCAGATTGTGCAGCGTCACCAGTTCCGGGCCAATGATGTCACGAATTTTTTCGGCAGCCATTTCGGTGTAACAAGTGCTGGAGCCATAAAAAAGGCCAATGTTCATCGCGTTAACAACTCTTTTAAAAACGTGCAGGATTGCAAGTGTATCAGATCCCATTGTGCATCATGCATAATGGACACAATTCGCCAAATGTGAGGCTGCAGTGGAACAGGATCTGGCCCGAATCGAACAATTTCTTGATGCGCTCTGGCTTGAGCGGAATCTCGCACAAAACACATTAGACTCCTACCGTCGGGATCTGAAGATGGTGGCGGAGTGGCTGGAACGTCACTCTTTGAACCTGCTGAATGTACAAACTGGCGATTTGCAGTCGCTGTTTGCTGAGCGCCTTGAAGGTGGATATAAAGCAACAAGTTCAGCGCGTATGCTGAGCGCTATTCGTCGGTTGTTTCAGTATCTCTACCGCGAAAAATTACGCGAAGATGACCCGAGTGTGATGCTTTCATCGCCAAAACTACCGCAGCGTTTGCCGAAAGATTTAAGCGAAGCGCAGGTAGAGCGTCTCCTGCAAGCTCCTTGTGTCGACCAGCCTATCGAGTTGCGTGACAAAGCGATGCTCGAATTATTGTATGCTACTGGGCTGCGTGTATCGGAGCTCGTTGGGCTGACGATGAGTGATGTCAGCCTACGCCAGGGAGTCGTACGGGTCATCGGTAAAGGTAATAAAGAACGTCTGGTTCCAATGGGTGAAGAAGCGGTTTATTGGTTGGAAAACTACCTGGAACATGGGCGGCCATGGCTGCTCAATGGCGTGTCGATTGATACCGTTTTCCCGAGCAATCGTGCCCAACAAATGACGCGCCAGACATTCTGGCATCGTATTAAACACTATGCGGTGCAGGCTGGAATCGATAGCGAAAAGCTGTCACCGCACGTTCTGCGACACGCATTTGCCACGCATTTACTGAACCATGGTGCGGATTTGCGAGTCGTACAGATGTTGCTTGGACACAGCGATTTGTCCACCACACAAATTTATACGCATGTAGCGACAGAGCGGTTACGCCAGCTACATCAACAGCACCACCCACGAGCGTGAGTGGTAGAAGATAAGGAATCATCATGAAAAAGCGTTTGTGGCTGCTCCCATTGTTAGCGGTCTCTGTGTCCGGTTTTGTTCATGCTGACGACGCAGCAATCAAGCAGTCTCTTGCTAAGTTAGGCGTACAAAATGCTGACATTCAGTCGGCACCTGTTGCGGGCATGAAAACGGTATTAACCGATAGCGGCGTTTTGTATGTGACCGAAGACGGTAAACACGTTATTCAGGGGCCGCTGTACGATGTGAGCGGCGCGCAGCCTGTTAACGTCACCAATCAGCTGCTGGTGGGTAAACTTAAAGCGCTTGAAAAAGAGATGATCGTTTACAAAGCGCCGCAAGAGAAACACGTCATTACGGTGTTTACCGACATTACCTGCGGCTATTGCCACAAGCTGCATGAAGAGATGAAAGACTACAACGCGCTAGGTATTACCGTGCGTTACCTGGCCTTCCCACGCCAGGGTCTGCAAAGCCAGACTGAAAACGATATGAAAGCCATCTGGTGTGCAAAAGACCCTAAAAAAGCCTTTGATGCAGCAATGAAAGGCGAAGCGGTAGCTGGCGGGACTTGCGATATGAATATCGCGAACCATTACAACCTGGGCGTGCAGTTCGGCATCCAGGGGACGCCTGCGATTGTGCTGAGTAACGGCACGGTTATTCCTGGCTACCAGGGGCCGAAAGAGATGAAGCAAATGCTGGATGCACACCAGCAACTGACCAATGTAGGTGGGTAGTTAACGGGTGAAACAGCAAACACAACTTCGCCGCCGTACGGTCGATGAATCCGTGGTGTTACCCCAGCAATTGCACCCACTTTTAAAACGCCTTTACGCCAGCCGTGGTGTGCGCGGCGAGCAAGACCTGGAACGCAGTGTGAAGGGAATGCTCTCGTGGCAACAACTTAATGGCATGGATAAAGCCGTTGAGATACTGCATAACGCTTTCCGAGAAGGCTTGCGCATTATCGTGGTCGGCGATTTTGATGCTGACGGCGCAACCAGCACTGCGTTAAGCGTGCTTGGACTGCGCAGCCTTGGGTGCCAAAACGTTAGCTATCTCGTACCTAACCGTTTCGACGACGGTTATGGTTTGAGCCCGGAAGTGGTGGATCAAGCTCATGCGCGTGGCGCGCAGCTGATTTTGACCGTCGATAACGGCATCTCATCCCATAGTGGTGTTGAGCGTGCCCATGCGCTGGGCATTCCGGTGGTGGTTACCGATCACCACCTGCCAGGGGCAGAATTGCCTGCGGCAGATGCCATCATCAACCCCAACCTGGTCGATTGCGAGTTTCCGTCTAAATCCCTCGCAGGCGTTGGCGTTGCCTTTTATCTGATGCTGGCGATGCGGGCGCATCTGCGTGATTGCGGCTGGTTTGAACAACAAGGCCTGGCCATTCCGAACATTGCAGAGTTGCTGGATCTGGTGGCGTTAGGCACCGTGGCCGATGTTGTGCCACTGGATATGAATAACCGCATTTTGACCTGGCAGGGCTTGAGCCGTATTCGTGCTGGCAAGTGTCGCCCGGGGATTAAAGCGCTGATTGAAATCGCCAACCGTGAGCCGCATAAACTGGCGGCAAGCGACTTAGGTTTTGCTTTAGGCCCGCGTCTGAATGCTGCCGGTCGCTTGGATGATATGTCCGTGGGTGTAGCGTTACTGCTCAGTGAAAATATTGGCGAAGCACGCATGCTGGCTAACGAACTTGACGCGCTAAACCAGACGCGAAAAGAGATTGAGCAGGGCATGCAGGTTGAAGCTCTCACGTTGTGCCAACAACTGGAACACAGCCACGATGAGCTGCCGTATGGCCTGGCGATGTACCACCCGGAATGGCATCAGGGCGTGGTTGGTATCCTGGCTTCACGTATTAAAGAGCGTTTTAACCGCCCGGTTATCGCTTTTGCACCCGCGGGTGATGGCACGCTGAAAGGCTCAGGCCGCTCGGTGCAAGGCTTGCATATGCGCGATGCTCTTGAGCGGCTTGATACGTTGTATCCCGGCATGATGCTGAAATTTGGCGGCCACGCGATGGCTGCAGGTTTGTCGTTGGAAGAAGCTAAATTCGAAGAGTTCCGCCAGCGTTTTGGCGATCTGATCGGCGAATGGCTTGATCCCGCATTGCTTCAGGGCGTGATTTGGTCAGACGGTGCTATTTCTGCGCAAGAGATGACACTGGAAACCGCCGAGATGCTGCGTGACGCCGGGCCGTGGGGGCAGATGTTCCCTGAGCCACTGTTTGACGGCAAATTCCGCTTATTACAGCAACGGCTGGTCGGGGAACGCCATCTTAAAGTCATGGTTGAACCCATCGGCGGCGGCCCGTTGATTGACGGCATCGCCTTTAACGTGGATACAGCATGCTGGCCGGATAACGGCGTGCGTGAAGTTGAATTGGCTTTCAAGCTGGACGTAAATGAGTTTCGCGGTAATCGCAGCGTTCAGTTGTTAATCGATCATATCTGGCCTCTATAGCCCTATTACTTGGCTATTAACGGGCAACAAAACTATAAAAAGCGGCGTAATTCCGGTAAACTTTCCGGTTTACGACCGCTTTTCGTCTTCTGTCATCAACATAAGATAATACAGACCATGTTTGAAATTAACCCGGTAAAAAACCGCATCCAGGACCTTACGGAGCGCAGCGACGTTCTTAGGGGGTATCTTTGACTATGATGCCAAGAAAGAGCGCCTGGAAGAAGTAAACGCAGAGCTGGAACAACCTGATGTGTGGAACGAACCTGAACGCGCACAAGCGTTAGGTAAAGAGCGTTCTTCACTGGAAGCGATTGTCGAAACATTCGATCAAATGACTCAGGGGCTGGAAGATGTTTCCGGTTTGCTGGAGCTGGCTATTGAAGCCGACGACGAAGACACTTTCAACGAAGCCGTTGTCGAGTTAGATCAACTGGAAGGCAAACTGGCGCAGCTTGAGTTCCGCCGCATGTTCTCCGGTGAGTACGACAGCGCCGATTGCTATATCGACATTCAGGCAGGTTCTGGCGGCACCGAAGCGCAAGACTGGGCCAGCATGCTAATGCGAATGTATCTGCGTTGGGCTGAATCACGCGGCTTCAAAACCGAAATCATTGAAGAGTCTGATGGCGACGTTGCGGGTATTAAATCTGTGACTATTCGTATTCAGGGCGAATATGCCTTTGGCTGGTTGCGTACTGAAACTGGCGTGCATCGCCTGGTACGTAAGAGCCCGTTCGACTCCGGTGGCCGTCGCCATACCTCGTTCAGCTCCGCCTTTGTCTACCCGGAAGTTGATGACGATATTGATATCGAAATCAACCCGGCCGATCTGCGTATCGACGTTTACCGCGCCTCGGGTGCGGGTGGTCAGCACGTTAACCGTACAGAATCTGCGGTGCGTATTACCCACCTTCCGACCAATACCGTGACTCAGTGCCAGAACGACCGTTCGCAACATAAGAACAAAGATCAGGCGATGAAGCAGATGAAGGCGAAGTTATACGAGCTGGAAATGCAGAAGAAGAATGCTGAGAAGCAGTCGCTGGAAGACAACAAATCGGATATCGGCTGGGGCAGCCAGATTCGTTCTTACGTACTGGACGACTCCCGTATCAAAGACTTGCGTACTGGTGTAGAAACCCGTAACACGCAGGCGGTACTGGATGGCGATCTGGACAAATTTATCGAAGCAAGTTTGAAAGCAGGGTTATGAGGAATCAACATGTCTGAACAACAAGAACAGGGCACCGAAGCGGTCGATCTTAACAATGAACTGAAATCCCGCCGTGAGAAGCTGGCTGGCCTGCGTGAGCACGGCATTGCTTTCCCAAATGACTTCCGTCGCGATCATACCTCAGACCAATTGCATGCTGACTTCGATGCGAAAGAGAACGAAGAGCTGGAAGAGCTGGGCATCGAAGTGGCTGTTGCTGGCCGAATGATGACACGCCGTATCATGGGTAAAGCGTCTTTCGTTACCCTGCAAGATGTTGGCGGCCGCATTCAGCTTTACGTTGCGCGTGACGATTTGCCAGAAGGCATCTACAACGAGCAGTTCAAGAAATGGGACCTCGGTGACATCCTGGGTGCACGCGGCAAGCTGTTCAAAACTAAAACCGGTGAGCTTTCTATTCACTGTACTGAACTGCGTTTGCTGACTAAAGCTCTGCGCCCGCTGCCGGACAAATTCCACGGTCTGCAGGATCAAGAAGCACGCTACCGCCAGCGTTACCTGGATCTGATCTCCAACGAAGAATCCCGCAACACCTTTAAAATCCGTTCGCAAATCATGGCTGGCGTGCGTCAGTTCATGGTGGAACGTGGGTTTATGGAAGTTGAAACGCCAATGATGCAAGTGATCCCGGGTGGTGCGTCTGCACGTCCGTTCATCACGCATCACAACGCGCTGGATATCGATATGTACCTGCGTATCGCGCCGGAACTGTATCTGAAGCGTCTGGTTGTGGGTGGCTTCGATCGCGTATTCGAGATCAACCGTAACTTCCGTAACGAAGGTATTTCTCCGCGTCACAACCCAGAGTTCACCATGATGGAACTCTACATGGCGTACGCGGATTACAAAGATCTGATTGAGCTGACCGAATCTCTGTTCCGTACTCTGGCACATGACGTGCTGGGTACTGCGCAAGTGAAGTATGGCGAAGAGATCTTTGATTTCGACCAGCCATTCGCCAAATTGACCATGCGTGAAGCCATCAAAAAATACCGCCCGGAAACTGATATTGCAGATCTGGACGATATGGGCAAAGCACTGGAAATCGCAGCAGCTATCGGCATCAAAGTCGAGAAAAGCTGGGGCCTGGGCCGTGTAGTCACCGAGATCTTCGAAGAAGTGGCTGAAAGCCATCTGATTCAGCCGACCTTCATTACTGAATACCCGGCAGAAGTTTCTCCACTGGCGCGTCGTAATGACGAAAATCCAGAAATCACCGACCGCTTCGAGTTCTTCATCGGTGGTCGTGAAATCGGTAACGGCTTCTCCGAGCTCAATGATGCAGAAGATCAGGCACAGCGCTTTGCTGACCAGGTTAATGCGAAAGACGCAGGCGACGACGAAGCGATGTTCTTCGACGAAGACTACGTGACTGCTCTGGAGCACGGCTTGCCACCAACGGCGGGTCTGGGCATTGGTATCGACCGTATGGTTATGCTGTTCACTAACAGCCACACTATCCGTGACGTTATCTTGTTCCCGGCTCTGCGCCCGGTTAAGTAAGTTGTACTCGTTCCTCCCTGCGCTGCAGGGAGGAACATCTTCTTCTCAGTTAATGTATTCGAGGATTGGTTTGCGCAAGGAAAGCACAGTCAGAAAGTGGGCACCGAATGCCGTCATCCTGGTGCTAAGCCTGTTACTCGTCGCTTGCTCATCAAATAAAGCGGGCACCACTCAAACCTCTTCAGGTAGCTACAGCGGTTCGGTTTATACCGTCAAACGTGGTGACACACTCTCGCGCATCTCGCGTATGACCGGCACAAGCGTCGGCCAATTGGCACGCCTCAATGGTATTCCTGCTCCTTATACGCTGGAGATAGGGCAAAAAATCCGTGTTAAAAGTAGCTCTGGCTCTTCATCTTCATCGAAGAAAACAGCCGTGGCGAAAACCTCTAAACCGCGTTCATCGTCCACAAGTAGCGTTGCGAAAGTCGCCGCTCCTCCGGTTGGTTCAAAATGCTGGCTCTGGCCAACATCCGGTAAAGTTGTTGCGCCGTTCTCCGACAGCGATGGTGGGAATAAAGGTATAGATATTGCCGGCAAGCGTGGGCAACCTATTTATGCTTCTGCCGCTGGTACAGTGGTTTACGTGGGTAACCAGCTTCGCGGTTACGGCAATTTAGTGATGATTAAACATAACGAAGAGTACATCACTGCTTATGCTCACAACGAAACGACATTGGTAAACACCAGTCAGAAAGTTAGCGCCGGGCAGAAAATTGCCACAATGGGCAGCAGCGGTTCAGATTCGGTGAATTTGCATTTCCAGATTCGTTATCGTGCAAATGCTATCGACCCTCAGCGCTACTTACCACCTCCAGGTAGTAAGCCATCTTGCTAATTAACAGAAGCCAGATATTTTCTGGCTTCTAATAAATACCATCCCTATTGATCTTTATCAGACACCGTCATCCTTTCCTGGCTAATAATGCTGATCACTTTAATTCATAATATGAATGGTAAATATGTTGCAGAATAATAACTAAGTTATAAAAAAATATAACCCGGTTAATTAACGTTGTAATATTTATCAACCATTTCATGTTAATGGTGAGTAGCAAACAATGACAATACGTATTAATGCAGACCAAATAATAGATACCTTTATCCGGTATACAAAAATCAACACCACTTCCGTTCCCGATAATAACCTACTTCCCAGTTGCGAAAATCAGTACAAATTAGCTCAGCTTGTTGTGAGTGAATTTTCCAACGTGAATACCGTCGAGACTTCCATTAACGCTAATGCCATTACCGTTCTGAGTCTTGCGGCAAACAGCCCGGAAATGCCATCCATTGCCTTCTTCGCACATCTTGATACTGCGCCAGATAACGCCAATGACACCCATGCCGTGCGCGTGAAAAACTACGATGGTAAAAATATCGTACTGCCTGCGACTGGGGAAAAGATAACCGTTGAGGCGTTCCCTGAACTGTTGAACTATGTCGGCCAGGACATCATTACCACAGATGGTACCAGCCTGTTGGGTGCTGACGATAAAGCGGCCATTGCGGCGGCAGTGGAAGCCATTCGTTATATGGTTGCGAACCCTGAGTTTAAACATGGCGATATCAAACTGGTGTTATTGCCAGACGAAGAAATTGGTATTCGTGGTGCTAAAGCGTTAGACGTGGCGCAGCTAAATGCTGATTTCGGTATTTGCCTGGACTGCTGTGGTATCGGCGAATACGTTATTGAAAATTGGTACGCCGGTAGTGCCAAAATGACCTTCAAAGGCGTGACGGCTCACCCTATGAGCGCGAAAGGCAAGTTGGTCAATGCTGTATTAATCGCTAACGAAGTGATCAACGCATTGCCAGCAAGTGAACGCCCGGAATTAACGGAAGGCCGTGAAGGGTATTTCTGGGTGAATAAAATCACCGGTAATACCGTGAATGCCACACTCGAAATTGCCCTGCGTGATTTTGAAATTGAAGGTTACCAGAGCCGAAAAGCGTTATTGCAGTCCATCACTGAGCAACTGCAACGCCGTTATGGCCAGGAAAATATCACCCTGGAATTATCGGATACCTACGACAACGTGAAAGCCGGGCTTGATAAAAAGCCGGAAATTATTGCCAGCGTTCAGCAGGCAATGCGTAACCTGAGCATTGAGCCGAAACCGTTAATTATGCGCGGCGGTTATGACGGTAGCGTGATTACGCCAGCCGGCTTACCGACGGTTAATATCTTTACTGGTGCCCATAATTTCCATTCCACCAAAGAGTTCTTGCCCGCAGATTCTCTGCGCCTGGCAAGTGAAATGCTGCTGGAAATCGTTGCTCTGAGTGCTCAAGAGGTGCCTGCGTGAATAAGTGGATAACTGAATTTGTTTTGTATGCCGTCTACATGGTCTTTGGCGCAGCCTGGGCCACTACCGGTGCCGTTATGCCGCAAATCATGGCCGATTTTAATATCGACGTGTCCCATGCGGCGTTAATGTCGAACGTCATTCTGTGGGCGAAAATTTTAGGTGCTTTCTGCACCTCGATTTTGACCGCGCAACTCGGCGCGAAAAAGTCCTATCTTCTGGGCTGCGTGTTAACCGGGTTATCGATATTCATTCCATGGACCAATAACTTCGACCTGCTGTTAGTTATTCGCTTTATGGGTGGCCTGGGTGGGGCAATCTGCCTGGTTTCTCTGGTGCCGACCGTGGCACGTTTGTTCGATAACAAAACCGCATCTGCGCTTAACAGCCTGAACTGCACCTCCAACATCATCGGCACGATTATCGCGCTGACGCTGGCGGGTAGCCTGTCGATTTACTTTGGTGGCTGGAGAAACCTGTTGGCAGTTTATGGTGTGATAACGCTGGTTCTGGGTGCTGTGTGGCTTATTGTCTTTACTGATGAAGAGGTCGCCGTTACCACTGCAAGCAACGACGGCAGCACGGATAAACTGCGCATCATGAAAGATGCGATTTTTAACCGCGTAGTGTGGGGGATGATTGCCCAGTACGTCGGCGCGATGATCATGATGATTTTCATGTTCACCTTCCTGCCGCTTTACTACGCCAAATACGCGCACCTGCCGCCAGAATCGCATGCTCACCTGAGCGGCACGGTAAACCAGGTGGGGATTATGCTCGGCGCAATCGCTGGACCATTCTGCAAAGCTCGCGGCTACCATTACAAAAACTGGTTGTTTAGCACCAGCATCGCGATGGCAATTACGACCTTTATTATGCTGTTTGCGACCAATGACATTCTGATTCTGGTCTGCTCATTCCTGACGGGTTTTGTGTTTGCGACCTGGTTTGCTTTTATCTTCTCAATTCCAAAAGAGACATTAAAAGGTGCCAATACCCAAACGGTGACCTACACGATGTCGACTTTCTGGGTTTGTACCTTTGTTATCGCCACCGCGAACAGCCAACTGATTGGCTGGTCGATTGATGCAACTGGTAGCTTCACAATGGGCTTTATCTGGGTGTTTGCGCTGATGGTTGTTTCACCTATCGTCGCACTGATGGTATTCCCGAAAAAAGCGGCAGCTCACGCTTAACAAATGAAAGGGAAACCGCGAGGTTTCCCTTTTATCTATCAGGTGCGTTGATTGTGTTTACGCGTAAGCCAGAAGAGGGGAATTTGAGCAACCAGCACCAACAACACTCCTACCCACGGCGTTAGCGCCATCTTGTTTTGTGCCACTAATCCACTCCCCAGGATCTCACCCAAAGTAATACCCAGGTTAAATGCCGAGATATTCAACGCTGAAGCAAAATCCACTGCGCGAGGAGTCCAGCGCGATGCTGTTTCCAGCATTCCTGCCTGAAAACCTGGCGACATCCCGAATGCCAGCGCACCCCAAATAAATAGCAGCGGTACAACAGCCAGTTTGCTGGAGAGGGTGAGCGCCAGGAGCACAAATATCGCGAGCAGACCCAGCAGCATACGACGTAGCGCAGTGGGCCAGCCGAGACTTGCAGCCCAGCGTCCTCCGGCCATGTTTCCAACTAAAGTGGCTATGCCAAATACCACCAATAACATGCTGGCAGTATGGGTCGAAAACCCACTGATGCCAGTCAAAATAGGGGTGATAAAGGTGAAGGCAGCAAAACTTGCGCCAAAACCTAGTACGGTAATACTCATCATAGCCAGAATCATGGGCTGTTTTAACGCAGACAATTGTATAAACGCCGGGCCTGCCTTCTGCGCGGGTAGTACCGGAACCCAGCGTGCCGTTGCCAGCAGAGCAATTGCGGCTAATACTGCGACCCCAAAAAAGGGTAAACGCCAGCCCAGCCCATTACCAATCACACTTCCTAATGGCACACCGATAACCATCGCAAGCGTCAGGCCTGCAAACATAACGGAAATTGCCCGGCTTGCAGCACCAGGTGCTGCTAATCGGGCTGCGACAGTGGCACCGATAGCGAAGAAACTGCCGTGTGCAATTGCTGTGATGATGCGACCCAGCAATAGCATGTGATAGTCGGTTGAAAATGCTGATAGCAGGTTACCAAAAAGAAAGGTTGTCACTAATGCCAGCAGCAATGGTTTACGCGGCAATCGCGCAAACCCAAGAACGACAATCGGTGTTCCAATGGCGAGCGCGAGCGCGTAGGTTCCGACCAGGCTTCCGGCCTGAGCCAGAGACACATTTAAATCCTGAGCTATGGCGGGCAACACGCCGACGACGATAAACTCCGCCACACCTATAGCAAATGCAGTAACTGCCAGGGCCCAGACACCCGCATGAATACGATGTGGCGTGCTCATTTATGCTCTCCCGGCTGCGGCCAGCGCAATGATTTGGTCGGCTTCTACCGTTGCACCGGCAATACCTACTGCTCCAGTTGCGTAGTTATGTTCATCGTAGAACACAACGCCGCCGCCAAAACTAATCAGCCCACCGTTAGTGGACTCTAGAGTATAAATTGCGCCACCTGGCTGAGCATCTGCACCAAGAGTCAGGCTGTCCGTACGAAAAAGTGCTGCGGTGCGTGCTTTCTTGATTGAGACATCAATAGCCCCCGGGACTGCGTTGTCCATGCGCAAAAAACCGCGCAGTAGACCTGCGTCATCTACTACGCTGATATTAATAGAAAAGTTCATCTCTTGAGCGAGTTTTCGGGCGCGTTCAATCACTTGCCCAACGGTGGATTCACTTAAAGCAGACATTGGAAAACTCCTTGATGTGATAAAGAGTCACCAATGATTGCTGTGAGCTAACAATTTGTGAAGATGGGTAAGATGGTTGGAGGCTAAAGTTTGATAATGCCGAATTAATCCTAGTTGAATGCTATCGCCAGCGCGGTTAAGGCCGGTTCTCTTAAACGTTTTGCAGGAGCTGCGACACCTAATGCTGCAATAACGCATCCTTGCCGACGAAGTGGTATAGCCAGACAATTTAGACCCACTTCAGCTTCCTCAAGGTCGAGAGCATAACCTTGCTTGCGGATGATATGTAATTCCTGCTCAAGCTTTGCAGGTAGGAGATTTGCTCGTCGCAAACTACGCACTAATTCAGGTTCGTTAGCTAAAAATATCTTGCCAATAGCGGAGGTCGTTAATCCTTCACGGCGGCCTCGGGGACTGGCTACACGTAGATTATTACACCCTTCGATAGCATCAATATAAAGATACTCACGTGTGCCACAAGGCACTGCCAGATAGCTGGTTTCCCCGCTTATTCTCGCCATTTTCAATAAAGCCGGGGTAAATACTTCCCGCAATTGTTCATCCGCGTCCGCCAGAGGTTGCGAGATATCCCGCAAACGTAAACCTAGTGCGTAATGCGTCCCTTTGCGGGTTACGTAGCCCAGAGCCGAGAGGGTGTTGAGCAGGCCATGTAATGTGCTTTTGTTCAAATCAAGCCGTGCTGACAAATCGGCTAAACGAGCCACACCACCTGCAGCGGCAATATCTTCAAGTATTGCCATTGCGCGTTCAACAGACTGTATGCGGCGGTTCTCATCAATCATATTTTGGCCCGGAGGGTTTGAAAAGTTCACCATTGTAGAACTTATTTTGTCGAGGGGAAAATGGGAGGGAAGCATCAGGGAAATGATTTGCCAACAAGGGCTAGATATTCGTATGCCTCTAATAAAAACAATCGCTTAATAATCCACCACATAAACTTAAAAGGCGCTTGCCAGTGAAAGCTGAACGTCTATAATGCCTACGCACTTCAAAGCGGGTGTAGTTCAATGGTAGAACGGCAGCTTCCCAAGCTGCATACGAGGGTTCGATTCCCTTCACCCGCTCCATCACACTTCTTAAAGTTCAATAACTTACTGAATCCTAAGGGATACGGCTTAAAGCCTTCCGATAGTTTTACTCACTGTAACCAACACTGTGACTAACTTTGTTGAAGTAGTGAGCAGACCTAAGGTCTCAGTACATGCTCAATTCAAGAACCTACCTTTATCAGCGTAACGGTGTCTTTTATATTCGTCTTAGGATGAAGACCACTGGTTGCCTGACCGCTTCGCTTCCTTCTCATAACCGTTATAAACTAGCGTCATTGTCACTACGGACTAAGGACAGACGCACCGCTATGGCTCACTCCCGGCACATCAAGTCAGCACTTAAAGCAATCCACGCAGATAACCCTAACGCTTCTTATGAGGAGCTACGGGAGCAACTCAAGACCATTGTCGAGTGGGAACTTAGTGTCAGCCGTGATGACCTGAACGACCCTGAGTCCTACCAGCTTTACGTTGACCAGTACGATGACATTAAGTCCAACCTTCGGGAAGCTGTAGCGACTGAGCGTCTGACTGTAGACCAGCACCGCTATATCAATGACGTTATTGGTGTGCTTAAAGCCTGTCAGGATAGACTCAAGGGTGATAGCTCTGGCCTGTTGTCTTACCTTGAGCCTAGCAGCCTAAGACCGTCCGTCTCCCTATCTGTATCATCGGAACCTGAAGTCCCTGACCATAAGGCTCTGACCCTCGCGTCTCTCATTGAGCAGTACGAGCAGGAGAGCGCTCAGAACTGGAAGCCTGCGACCCTAAGCGAGAACCGAGCGTCTCACTCAACGTTAATCGAGATATTCGACTATCTGAATATTCAGGATATCAGCAAGGCGACCCGTTCCGATATGCTGAGGGTTCGTGAAGTCCTCCAGCAGCTACCGAAGAACCGCAAGCAACGCTTTAAGGACATACCGCTGTCTGACCTGTTGAACCGAGAGTCTAAGACTGACTGTATGGATGTAGTAACCATCAACAATAAATATCTTATCAAGATGGCTGCTGTGTTTAAGTGGGCGGTACGCAACGACCTGATAGCTAAGAACCTGACAGAAGGTCTTGAGCTAAAAGTCCCGCAGCGTAAAGCCTCCGACGCTCGTGATGCGTTCAGTCCTGAGCAGGTAGGGCAACTACTGGTCGCCGCTAAAGCGTACTCACAGAAAACCTCAGGTAAGCCGTACCATTATTACGTCACTGCTCTGGCTGCTATTACAGGTGCGAGACTTAACGAGGTGGCCCAGCTTCAGGTCAAAGACATTAGGACCACTGAGGCCGGGAGCGTCTACATCCATATCAATGAAGACGATAGCAGCCTACCGGGTAAGAGCATCAAGAACGCCCATAGTGACCGCTGTGTCCCGCTAGTCGATGGTGCTTATGGTTTTGTATTGGCTGACTTTATGTCACTCTTGGAAGACCGTAGAAAGACTGGGGGTGATAATGCTATGGTATTCGATGGCCTCAAGCTAATGAAGAACGGCTACGGTGAGCAGGTTAGCAAATGGTTTAACCGAACGTTGCTACCTAAAGTCCTCGCTGACCGTAGCGGCTTAGCGTTTCACTCGTTTAGACATACAGTTGCGACCCAGTTAAAACAACATGGGGTCGAGTTAGCGTATGCTCAGGCGATTATGGGTCATAGCTCAGGGTCTATAACTTACGACCGTTACGCTAAAGAGGTCGAGGTAGATAGATTGGTTAATGTGATGGCTGATATTTATAAGGAGACTAGAGTAAATGGCTGAGTATTATCCAGCAAAATTTGATGCTGAGGCTTTTAGCTGCCCGTATTGTAATGTTTTTGCCCGTCAAAACTGGTATCGCTTTGGGCTACACCATAGAACCACAGAAATAAAAGCATCTGAATGTTATCACTGCAACCAATTAGCCTATTGGCATAACAAGTCTTTGATTATTCCTGCATCTGCCAATGTTGAGATGCCTAACCCAGACATGCCCGATGACTGCAAGTCCGACTATATGGAAGCTAGAAGCATCATTAATCTGTCTCCTAAAGGCGCAGCAGCACTCCTTCGTCTTTGCCTCCAAAAGCTAATGGTCCACTTAGGCGAACCGGGGAACAACATTAATGCTGACATTCGGTCACTCGTCCAGAAAGGACTACCTGTACGCATCCAGCAGGCAGCAGATATCTGTCGTATTGTCGGCAATCAGGCAGTCCATCCGGGAGAGATTAGCCTTGATGATGACCCGCAGTTGGCACATGGTCTATTTAAGCTGCTGAACATTATTGTCACCGAGCAGATTACTAGACCGAAAGAAGTTGAGGCGATGTTTAACAGTATGCCTGAAGGACAACTTAAGGGCATTGAAGACCGCGATAAGAAGGCCAAGGAAGCGCAGAAAGCAGCTACCGAGTAAGTGCTGGGGGGATATTTAATGAGACCCACACTATAGGGAGAGACACCAAGTCATCCCTTCTTATTTATTTTGATTGAGATTATCGGGCAGCAGACCGGATTGGAAACCATCTGCAAAGACCCTAGGCTTTTAATAGCCAACAGTCTCAACCATATCCTTTTAATGTAGTCATCCTTCTCCTGTGACGGGCGGAGAACTGTTATCACACCCGAGGTCTTTCCTTGGTTCTTTAGTGAGCAATAACGGTGCGGGATGGTGATTTGAAGACGACTGTAGATACTTACAGTTAGACGGGCGGAAACTCAAAGTGGTCGACCAGTTGATATGCTTAGAGTTTGTACTTTGAGACGAGACCAGCCTGTTGTCGTTAAGTCTTAAATGATAATGGTTTTGATAAGACAATTATGAATTATAGACTTAAAGTAAGCCTTCCTGTCATACCTGAAGTTATAGCTTGAAGTCTGCCTCTTCAGGTCTGGACCGGATGTTCACCCTTGAGTTATTCATCATAGCTACCACCTATCAAATGCAGTCTATTCATCGTCAGCTAATCAAACCCACACTATAGGACCCCACACCAGCTTCTTGTCCATCCTGATGTCTATTCAGCTTGGCTCGCTACCGTGAGTCCCCCAAAGACCAATCACAGGGTCATCGCAGACCATATTAATTACCTCAAGTCATTCTGTTTGTGTCCTGTTGCTTGCTGGTCTCCCTTTACGTGGGGGCTTGAGTAGGTCAGTAGGGTGCGACTTCAGGGTGCAAACAAAAGGAGTACACGTAAATGTCTCAACAAGAATACACCATCCATATCTTCGGTCAGGACCTCACCAGTCAGGACGGATTGTTTCGACTGGATGAGATACGACGGGTCGGCATTCAGATTGGCACAGTTGCAGATGGCAATAGTACAGAAGTCAGACGCTTTGCTCGTACCAACGTCGGGCGCTATCTTATGGGACCGAAAAGTGGTCGCATAAAGAAAGTCGATATGGGGCGCCTCGGTACGTCATGGCTTGCTGACCCCACGTCCGCTGTCAAGTTTGGCGAGTGGCTGGACTTTGAGTATGGAATAGCTGTAGCGGATGCCTTCGTGTCTATGACATCCAGTGCCACCGTACAGGCCGCTGTAGCATCTTCGGATGATATCTCGCCGGACTCTAAGTCATTCATTAAGAAGCACACTGTATCGCACTACAGGGCTGGACAACTCGTCTCGAAAGAGGAGTTTGAGGAGCTACGGGTCGGTCGCTGTGAGTGGAGACTTTAACAATGGCTATGATTGACCCGCGCACTCCAGAAGGCCGTTTGACCCTGCGTTACCGTGGTCTTCCCACTTCTATTTTGTTGTCGATGCTTGGAGTAGACAAAGCGGCTACGAATAACCGACCATTTTATTCTCGCAATGAGCTAATAGAACAGTTGGTCATTCGCACTATGTCAGTTAACCGAGAAAGTAAGTAAGAAATTCTCTGGTCACTGCGTCAGTAAACCCCACAAGTAATGCGATAGCCGAAGGGATGATATTAATTGCTGCGACAGAAAGTGATTTTATTATTCTCTGTTCTTTGGATGCCTTTATTAAAACCGCAAAGATAAACACTGGAATGAATGCAAGTAGGGCTACGGTGATTATACGTTCAAGCATATACAGTGTGTGCCAAGTTATTCCACCTGTTATATATCCAGCGCCGTATCCAACTGCATAAAAGCAGGCCAAGTAAAGCAATAAGCTAATAGCTAATTTGGGCATAAATCATTCCTGAGTGTCTTGGTGAAAGATGGTCGTAGCTTAACAAATATCCATATACATATTGATCGTTTATCCCAATCGTAAATTCCGTATTGATCGTCACTAGCGATCAAATCATTCGGTTCAAACACCTATTTTAAACCTCTGAGATGACCGATGCGGGGAGACCGTAGGCACCTTTGTGTCTGCGAGACCGATAGTCTCAACCTCAGAAGGAGATTTAAACACAATGACTACCAAGAACATTTTAACGTGGCGTATCGCTGTATCTGATGTAGACACCAAGACCAACACCATCAAGATTGACGGACAGGAGCATGACTTAGGGTTTGCCTTGAAGTTCCTACTACCTGCCTATTTCTCAACGTTTGATTCAAAGACCATCCAGTCTAACAACACGTTCAATGCTGTAGAGCCACTGGTCGCTGCTGGTATTAAGGTCTCCAACTTCCTGCCTATGGCTGCTGAGGCTCACCGTGATTTGACCTACCGTCGACAAGCTGAAGCTCGTGAGGCCATTCGTCAGGCTGAACAACAAGCTATCCGCTTCGCTGAGTTGAATAAGAGCAAGGAACAAGTAGAGCGTGAGCAACTGGAAGCCGAAGCACGTAAGAAACGTTTACGTGAACAGTCCGAGCTTGTCCGAAGTGCAGGGTCGACTCTGGGTAAATCCCGTGCGGCACAGATGCTGGAAGGCATTGGAGACATCAACCTGCTGGCTGACTAGTAGTCCTCGAACACACAACAAACTTCAGGCCTTGACCAATGGTGGTCGAGGTCTATCCGAACTATTGAGAATAGGAGATATACACCATGTCCAATAACATTCAAATTAACGCTGCCCCTGACTTAAACAAGCCTGTAGGTGAACAGTTCCGAGCACCTAACGACAAGATTGTTCACTCTGAGTCTATGACCTTCCGTGAAGAGACCAGTAGCTTCGCTTGGGCGTCTGACAGCCCTGAGTTCAATAGCATTGAGGCCGCTAAGTCCCCTGCTGTTTATGCTAAGACCCTTGAGTCCAGCCTGCGTATTGGTCTGAATGGCATCAAGTCAGACGTTGAGTCTGTGAACTCTGTGTTCCCTGTTGAGTTCCTGCCTAACCGTACCGACACTCCTACACCTATCGTCCGTCACCTGTTCAACGACCGAGGTGCTGTGGTGGCGACCAATGGCGACTGGTCTAAGCCTAAGAAAGCTGTAGCTATGGCTGGTAGTGAAATCTTTGTAGAGCCAGCAAACAAGGCTATCCTGCTGTCCTATAGCATCCCGCTGTATGACTTCAAGGTCGAGTCCGGTTTCACCCATGCGACTCTGGTTGGTGATATGAATAACATCGTCGATAACATCCTAAAAGACATCAACGCTAAGGTCGCTTCTCAACTGGCAGACTCTAAGTTGGTGCGTAAGGTTGACGGCGGTAAGCTGGCAGGTAAGTTGTTTGATAAAGGTCAGGACATTCTTGATGCTATCACTGAGGCTACCGATTCCGCTCTGGGTGCTAACGTAGAAGACTATGGCTTGGTTATTCATGAAGACTTAGTGAAGGCTCTGGCGTCAGTAGCTCGTCGCTCAGGTTTTGGTGGTGAGGACGGTATAGAAGAGATGCTAGGCACTGACTTCTGCTCCTACAACGGTGAGGACAAAGGTGTCTTCCTGATGCCTAAAGCATTCACGGGTCTGAGCTTTGCTCCACCTAAAGTAGACGGTGAGTGGTTCACTACAATCTTGACACGAGATACCGACCGCCAAGCTTTCGTACTGGAAGTCATCGGTAAGCTGTACATCCTGAATGAGGCGACCACTGAGATTAAAGATGGTATCCGCAAGGATGCTGCTGTACTGCCAGTAGTCACTAACATTACATTCACTAAGTAAGACTTTGAGTCTAGGCCTTCGGGTCTGGACTTTATTTTGTACTAGTAATCTAGTTCGTAAGTGCAATGGGGAAGGTAGACTCTATGGATTTACACAAAGTCTATCTTCTGGTCTTCCTCTTGAAGTTGGTACTTGTGGTCTGCCTTGGTTTATACCAGAAAAATTCGTCTGACCATCCAATATAAAGAGGAAGCAAAAAGTCCCCCATAGCCCCAACTTATAGCCAGACCAAAGGGTGAGGGTAGACCTTGTGTTCTATTCCTCTTGTGGGAATATTACTTGCCTCAAGTCTTGACCGTCTGTCGCTAAATGTGTGACTATCGCTGTAACTGCTGGATTCATCAGTCTTTAAGAAACAAGAAGTTAGCTGGCTGTCCTCGGCTCCCTTCACCCGCTCCAGCTCATCTCTTCCAAATTACCTGTAATCTAACGAACCCAGTGAATATGTGCTTTACGCCACTTTTGCGTCCTGAATTTGCTTGATTATTATCCATCACGACAGCAGAAAACCCCTCATAACATGCTTTCTGCTGCCTGATTTTATGGCTTAAACAGTTGCCGGTAAGGTTTCGATAGGCGCAGGCTTACCGATGAAGTAGCCCTGAACATAGTCAATTCCCATGCGGAATAGAGCATTCTGAATCGCTTCTGTTTCGACAAACTCAGCCACTAACGTCATGTTTTTCATTCTTGCTAACTCACAAATAGATTCCACGATTTTGTAGTCCATCTCGCTGGAAATAATATTGTGGATAAAACTGCCATCGATTTTGAGTATGTCCGCCTGCATATTTTTGAGTCGCGCATAGCTCGCATAACCCGTTCCAAAATCATCGATAGCAATTTTACAACCTAAACGCTGTAGTGCATCCAGTGTCTTATCGGCTTGTAAGTTGTTGGTAAGCTCATCGGTTTCGGTCACTTCCAGAACGAGCTGCTCAGGCGCAATACCGTACTTAATCAGCATATTTTCAATGAGATGTGCCATATCTGTGCGGCAGATTGATACTGGAGTCAGATTAATGGCGAAGCATTGGTTTGACCGTGAATGACGGGTTTCGTCCATATATTTCATGGTGTTATTTAGCACCCATAAATCAATGCTCGATGACATGCCAAATTCATTTGCTAGCGGTAAAAAAGTATCCGGGAAAATAAGCTCATCATTGTTACCAAGCATCCTCAACAGGACTTCATGGTAGCGATGACCATTTTTGCTTTCTATTGGTTGAGCCATCAAAACAAACCGATCTAACTCAAGCGCACGTTGAAGTTGATTCATCATGTCGACTTTAGTTTTAACCTGATTTTGTACCTGGCGGCTGCTTTGCTTTCTCATATCCACGGGCAAGTTTGTAGTCAGGGAGATCTCTGCCAGTGCTCGGAGTTCACCAATTAATAGATAAAGATGACCCACAGGGTAGTTAATGATGCAGTAGCTACAACCAATTTGTGGGTAAAGCTTTACCCCATCACGGGTGTAACGGAAATCTTTTGCTTTGTTGTGCAGCTCAGAAATCCTTTTTTCCGCATTTAAAGGGGACATCCTGACAATTAAATCGTGACCTGAACTTATATAAATAAGCTCATCGCTTTCCAGTACCGGTTTCAAAAAATGAGCCAGTTGTTGCTTATATTGAACTTGCATCAGCAAACCATAGTGGCGGCCTAGTAATTCAAGGTCAGGGACATATAACTGGCATAAAACAGAAACTGTGCTTTTGTTTAAATCTGCATCAAGTGCCAGCAAATTTGGTAGGTGAACTACCGGGTCGATGCTCATTAGACGCTTAGTCTTAATATTCAAGGCTCTTTGCCGTGAAATATTTATAGCCATAAGGATAATGGTTATTGAAAACGCTGCGAAGCAGGACGTTGCAACAGCCAGATGTAACTTGTAATCGACTGTATGAGGAATATAACTTTGATAGTTATTGCACAGAACGACCAATAACACCCACCAAATGAGAGAAATGGCAGCATGGCCCAGACGTAGCGTTCCCCAGATCATGACTGGTAACAGTAACGTCAGGGTATACACGGAGTTTATCAGTGTTGGCTTATGATTAATTGGTGAGATCATGAGCGCCGTAAGCAATGTCATTGCACTAAATAGACAAATGAGCTCGAGTGCTCGCAGGTCTTCTGCAACTTGATTACGGATTTTTTCAACATATTTCTTCATGTATGATGGCGTTCTGAACGAACGAATTACCAAATAACACATTGGCAAGCCAATCATATTCCCAACCAGCATTCCCTGATAATTTATCAATGTTCGCGTGGTGAATGGGGTTATGTACATCATTTTTTGATGTACACCATACATGCCTAAGTAGAGTACGGTCTGGAAATAATTAAGGAACAATGTGGCATTAATGAATACTAACCAGAAAATACGTTGCCAGGTTAGGTTATAGCGCCCGAAACTAGCTCGACCACGTTTCCCAGTGAAATAGTAATAACCAGCACAACTTATTCCTGTCGATGTAAAATAATGCAATACGGACATCAATGCTGGTTCCAGGCCACGATCAGGAGCCACACGGAAAAATACACACAGTATGATACCAGGAAGCGCCTTAAAACCATAAATCATGGTAAGGGCTGTCATAAGTGCCATGTTGAGATAAAAGAAAGGTATCTCGAAACCATCAACGTAGCCGTAGGAACTCATATACTGAGTTATAGGGTACAGGATGAAGGGGAGAACAAGTGGTAAAGCCCACCATTTGTCTTTGTACTTGTTATACAACGCAGTAAATTTCATCATCAATGTCTGCTTTTTTACTAATTCCAGTGTCTGGAATGATTTACAAGCATCCATTGCTTAAAAATAAGTGTTACTAACACTCGGCTATCGTGCTCTATTAATACACTCTTGTATTAACCTGGCATCATGTGGGTAATGTCATGGCTATCTCATCGTAAAAGATGACATTGTTTTTCCCTTTGTCTTTTATGTAATACATCGCCACATCAGCTTTTTTCAATAGTGTGGCAACATCTTGCCCATGGTCAGGGTAAATTGAAATGCCAATGCTGGCAGATAAAAAATCGACTGTTGTTGCTGAGAGTTCGTAGTTATCTGAGATTCTTGAAAGCAATGTTTTAGCAAGTTGGATCACCGCATCTTCTGTTTGTTCGCAAACGACGATGATGAATTCATCACCACCAATTCTTGCAACAAAGCCTCCCTTGCCAACAACGTTCCTGAGCATTTTAGATATCTTTACCAGCAGCTCATCACCAATGGCATGCCCCCAGACATCGTTAACACGTTTAAAACCATCGAGGTCAATAAACATAATGAACAGTGGCTGTATCTGTTTCTCAAACAGTGTATTTAAATGACTTTGTAAATAAACGCGGTTAGGTAATTGAGTTAACGAGTCATGTTGCGTCATTTGTTGTAATTGCAAATTCTTCGAGATTAACTCTCTTTTTAGAAGCTCATTGCTTAAATGCTCTTTGAAATTAATAAACCAGATGAAGATTGCTAACATAAATACCAGCGCGATGAGTATTATCATCGTCATCGCAATCGTATTTTCGATGTTGTCATCATGGTTTATAGCAAGAGATGATGCGGCTACTGGAGCCATATTCATTTTGCTGGTACCTAAAAAGTGCATGATTGCTACACCGGTACAAAGAGTAATTGTGGCACCCAATCGACAGAAGTTGGCATAGCTGTCGTTTTTACTCGTCATAACCAACATCAGATGGGTTAAATGCAACATGCCTAATGAAGTAATAAAAATAACGATTAGCGAAAGAGTGATATGAGCATTGCTGACAGACCAATCTCCCGCATTGATGATTGCTGCCATTCCCAGGTAGTGCATGGATGCCGCGGTTGCAGAAAATATCAATGCAGGCAGCAGATAATGATTTTTGCGTAATTGTTTGAATAAAAAGCAGCCAAAACCAAGTGAGCAGCCAATAATAGCAACAAGTAAGGAGGCCAGCGTTATCTTAATGTTATAATTTATAATGTGACTATGATGATGTGCCTGCATCACCATGTAGTGTAAAACCCATATCCCACAGCCCATAGTTGGGCCGCTAAATAAAGGCCAGCAGTTATGTTTTTTTCGAGCGCCAGCCTTACATAGCCAAAAAGAGACATAAAAAGCCAGGCATGCAATAATTACTGCGAGTAGGACTAATGAAATATCATAATTAAATAACATATTTAACTTAAAGTTCACTCTTAAAGGCGTGCATGTTTATTATAATCTTAATGTGCAGTGGGATAATAACGATGTACTTAATATGTTCAAGATTTTTTTATTCTTTTTCATAAATTAAAGACAACCAAAGACTTGATTGTCTTTTTAGGTGCTGAAAATTTTGTAGTTATGGCCAGACCTTGTTAAATCCATCCATGCACAGTGGCGATGTTTACAGCTAAACGTCACGCATCATCAGGTAGCATGTACTTCTGGCAGTACAAGTAAGGTACACCTTCACGAGTGATGAGGTCAGCGTCCTTGTTCAGCGTAAAAATATCGATATCGGTCACTCCTGAGCTTTTCAAATAAAAGTCAGGAAGAAATTGCTGAACAATGCCTGCTGGGGTTGTTTCACGGTTTGAAATGACAATCTGACGAGAGACCCAAACAGGGCTACGCCCATAGTCTGCGAGTGTAAACAGGACGGTTCGCTGGACGGTATACTCTTCTTGCGGGGTAACGTTAATGATGCCGTTAATGTGCGCAATGCCTTTGCCATCCGCGGATTTGAAATCGACAATTCCACGAAATGATGCGTTGTCTCTGACTATCTGCAAAGTCGCCCTGCAGGCGAGGCTATGCGGGTTTTCGTAAGACGGGTGGTGAAGATACAGCACCACGCCAGAAAGTATCGCGAGACATACTAAAAAAACGATGCGCGTTTGTGTTCGAAGAGAGGCAATCGCGGTGAGTATCTTCATTTACTATCATACCGAGGGTAATAGACTGACTGACAGGAATTATCATGTGACAAATCCATACCGGTAGTGCACAGAATGATTGAGATATTTTTCGTCTCAGGATATGCCGTTATATAGAGAAATTTATTATCACTACACATCTCAGGATGTTCCTTGATAAACCCCTCATGGCGGAGATAGTTGCTGGCATCATCATTAAAAAAATAGTGGCATTGGCCATCATATTTTTTTGAAGCAACATAACCCGAGAAATAATTTTCGCTGGTTACTTTTGGGTAGAGAAGCACACCAGCTATTAGCACGGTAAACATAATAATGAGCGTTTCTACCAGATTTAGTTTCGGCAGTTTTTTATTTTCGACTCTATTGGTTTCCGTTACAGAGGGCGTCTCTGTAAGTTCGATATCAACCTCAGATACAGCATAATCCCACTTTTTTTCAATGGTTATTTCTTGTTGAATAAGTAGACCTTTGCGCGGAACCGTGGTGATTATTTGCTTCTCTACATTCATTTGTAAAAATGACTTTCGTAGAGAGAGAATACTTTGATAAAAGGCGTTAAAGCTAACTTGCCTGTGGCTTTCACCCCATGCGAAAGCGAGTAACTCATTCTGAGTCACAATTTCAGCGTGATTTCTGAGCAACAACAGCAGGCATAAGGAGGCTGTCGGCTTGAGCTTTATCTGTTCATGGCTGTCTGTATGCACCAGACACTGTTTCTCAGGTAGGAATATTATTTTATTTTCAATGAGATAACATAGATTATCTGCTTCGGACATATTGCCAGTACTCTCGTTGACTCAGGCTGGTTTTCCACCTGCCATTATAAGCACAATGTGGCATGGAATAATCCAGCCTTTTAGCGACTTTACCCTGAAGACACTTCCCGGATTTTTAGTATACTTATAATTAACAAGGTTTTAACTGTTTTTATACATAAAAGGTTATTTAAAATCAATACCTTATGGTTTTTTATTGTTTCTTTTTTAACTGAAAAGAAAAAGTTATCAACGCAAAGATTAAAAAAATTACGTATCTGCCTTCAGATAAATATACTCACTGACAGAGCAGCACGAGGGGGCAGGCGTGGTATCTCAGGGTTAGATTCTCAATAATGTAAATTTGAAAATGAAATTTAATAACTGAGTATTTTAGTCGCCTTTACTCATCGTTGACGATGTCTCACCATAACAATGGGGCTATGGCCATTGAATAAACTATTTCAATTAATAGTATGTATTTATGGGGTTTCAACCCTGGTGTTTATGTTATTCAGAGTGGTATGGCTTTTAAAGCAGGTAAGAAAATATCAGCAGAATGATACTGCCTGGTTTAAAGATAAAATTGATACCGTAATTGTGATATCAATTGTTTGGCCATTGTATTTATTATATATTATTTTTCAAGCTATTTTTAATCCCTGCTGTATATGGAATGACAGTTGTGACTGTTTAAAAAATGACATGCGGTGATATTATTTTCCCGAGTGATTGTTTCATTGTTAGATAATTAAATTATCATAAAGTATGTGGTTGTTCATGAGCGTAGAATATTGTCTGGCAGGGAATTCATAAGGCTATTCTTTTCAAATCGCCATCCTACAATCCTCAGTATCTGGCTTATCAATCGCAGGTTTACCGTAATGTTCTATATTGATATACGTGCCGAGTAGCGGGTTATCAATTTACATTAGGGTGATCTCCTTTGCTTTTCGCCAGGAGATAATCTCAATCCCATAACTAGAGTAAGAGAAGCTGATGTCCATTCTTAATTTTGATGAATCTGTAATGCTCATTGGAGATGAGATTAAAAAATCTGAAAACGCTTATTTCTCTCTGAGAAAAAAACGTCAGCGCATTGAAATGAAAAGAGATGGAAACATCTTTTATCTTGAGAAAGGCTCCGTCTCTGTTTACCGAGTTGAAAATGACCTTGTTACGGTGAGCTTTACCGCACCCGCTATCCTTGGCCTGGCACAGATGCGTAATGATGTGATGTCTCATTACCTGCGGTGTGACACGGACTGTGAGATGTGGGTGATGAATTCGACTAATGCTAATGAGATGCTCAGTAAGAAAAACCTATGGATACATGCATTTGATATTTTGACTAATCATCTGCAGCGTTATTTCCAGCGTGAAAATCTACGTTCACATAAAACGATTCGCGAAATTGTGACGGAACATGTGAAGCACATTTGGTCCCTTGAGCCTGAAATTCGTGAAAAAACATCAGTTTACACATTCATACTCAGTAGGAACCACATTTCACGTAGCGCTATCCATAAAGTGCTTCAGGAGTTGGTTAACGAGGGTAAATTGACATTGAATCGTGGGAAGTTGTCTTCGTTTAATGGCCAGTAAGACAAACCTGAGTGTGATGTTTTTAACGCCAAACAGCTACTGAATCTCACCATAAAAAAAGCCGCAACATCATCTGTTGCGGCTTTTTTATCGTTTCTATCTTTCGCGTAACGCTTCTGCTTTGGCGCGAATAATCGGCTTCAGCAGATAACTCAGAATAGATTTCTTACCAGTTATGATATCGACTGAGGCGACCATACCCGGAATGATGACCATGGGATGCTCTTTGGTCCCCAGGTAGTTCTTATCTGTGCGCAGGCGTGCAATGTAGTAACTGTGGCCTTCTTTATCGGTTATGGTGTCCGGGCTTAGCTGTACCAACTCGCCATTCAGACCACCGTAGGTGGTGTAGTCGTAAGCGGTAAACTTCACCACCGCATGTTGCCCTGGGTGCAGGAAGGCAATGTCACGCGGCTGAATTTTCACTTCGATAAGCAATTTGTCATCAAGTGGCACGATTTCTACTAAGTCACTGCCGGGCTGAATAACTCCACCAATGGTGTTAACCATAATCTGCTGGACGACACCGCGAACAGGCGAAACTACCATGGTTCGATTGACGCGGTCTTCAAGAGCCTTGCCAGTGGCTTCTGCTTTGCTCAGATTCGTGCGTGCTTCGTTAAGCTGTGAAAGCGCATCGCTCTGGAAGCGGTTACGACTTTCGCCAATCTTATTTTCAATCTCTTTCGTTTCTGATGCAGATTTAGGAATAGAAAGAGTGATGGAGTCCAGCAGCCCTTTAGTTTCCACTTCAGTGCGGCGTAAGCGCAGGATTTCAACTTTAGAAATTGCACCTGATGCCAACAGTGGCTCAGACATTTTGATCTCTTGCTGCAGTAAACCCAGGCTGTTCTTGTACTGTGCCTGTTTGGACTGGAAGTCACGCAACTCCTGTTTTTTCTGCACTAACTGTTCCTGAAGACCTTCGATTTCATTCTGGAACTGGCGACGGCGACTATTAAATAAATCGACTTCCCCGCGTGCTACTTCTGGAGCCTTCTTAGCAATCTCATCAGAAATAACAAACTCTTTGTCTTCGGCTTCCGCTGTCAGACGGTCGATTTTAGCCTGCAAGCCGAGTTTGTCTGCTTCAGTCTCACCAACATTTGATGCAAAACGAGTGTCATCCAAATGAATCAACGGCGCGCCAGCTTCAACGATTTGCCCTTCATGCACATACAGCTCGGTGACAATACCGCCTTCCAGGTTCTGTATTTTTTGCAAGCGTGATGACGGGATGGCTTTACCTTCGCCACGTGTAACTTCATCAAGTTTGGCAAATCCTGCCCAAACGAACGCCAGTAAGACTAATACCAGGATAGTCCAAAGAGTCAGACGAATAACGCGCGGGGAGTCATCAATCAGAGCATGACTCACCTCGTTAATGTTATCGGCCTGGTTCTCATCGCGACCTTTAAAGTAGTGGCGAATTTGCGGGCGTAAACGTGCAAATAACTCAGCGAGACGCATTGATTTGACCCTTCTTCAGCGCATCCATAACAATGGCTTTCGGGCCATCAGCAATAATGCGTCCTTTATCAACAATAATCAGTCGATCAACCAGTGTCAGCATCGACGCTTTGTGCGTCACGAGTAACAGTGTTTTATCAGCGACAAATGGCACCAGCGCTTGTTTAATCTTGTCTTCACTGGTGTTGTCCATCGCACTGGTTGGTTCATCAAGCAACAGGACTGGTGGCTCCAGCAGGAGTGCACGAGCCAGTGCAACAGCCTGGCGCTGCCCGCCGGACAACTGCATACCACGCTCACCAACTTGCAAGTTGTAACCGTCAGGGTGAACACGAGCAAATTCGTTAACGCCAGCAAGTTTCGCGGCGCGCAGCATCGTTTCATCGTCGACATAACGGGCACCACAAATCAGGTTATCGCGCAGTGAACCATTAAACAGCTGAATGTCCTGAGGAACATAACCAATGCTGTGGCGCAAATCGTTGACGTCCAACTGACGAGCATCTACATCGTCGATCAAAATATTACCGCCGGTAGGCTGGTAAAGATTGATTATCAACTTGCTAATCGAGCTCTTGCCCGAGCCACTACGACCGATAATACCTACGCGTTCGCCGGGCTTAATGGTCAGATTAATCTTTTGCAGTGAAGGGTTTTTCTGCTCGGGATAACTGAAATCGACATCTTTGAATTCAATGCTGCCACGGAAGGTTTCACGCTTCAGAGGATGCTCATGATCGCGTCTCTCCTGCGGCATCGACATCATTTGTTCGGTGTTTTTGATAGTCAAACGCGCCTGGTGATAACGGGCAATCAACCCGGTCAGTTGGCCCATCGGCATCAGCGCACGGCCATTAAGCATGTAGCAGGCAATCAGGCCACCCATGCTCAGCTTGCCGCCAATAATCATATACACGCCGACGATAATCATGATGACGCCAGACATTTGCTGGAACCATCCGGTCAAGTTGCTGGCGAAGCTGGATAATGTTTTAACGCGTAATTCCAGGCGGCTTAAACTGCCCAGAGTTTGCTCCCATTGATACTGGCGTTCGCTTTGCGCGTTGTTGACTTTGATAGCATCCAGGCCACTGAGTGTTTCAATCAGCAATGCCTGACGCTCACTTGCCAAACTCATTGTTTTGGCAACGGCAGCATTTACCGGTTTCTGCAACGCCCAGCTAATCACCAGTGCGATAGGGAAGGTGAGTAACGGAATCCACGCCAGCGTCCCGCCGATAATGCCAATCACCAGCAGCAGCACCAGCGTAAACGGCAAATCGATAAGCGTGGTCAACGTGAGTGAGGAAAGGAAATCACGCAGCGACTGAAATTCATGAATGTTTTGTGCAAAGCTACCTACGCGAGCAGGGCGCGCTTTCATCTCCATGCCGGTAATACGCTCAAAGAGCGTGGCTGAGATAATCAGGTCACTCTTTTTACCGGCAATGTCGAGGCAGACACCGCGCAGCATTTTTAAGATCAAATCGAAAACAAACGCCATGCAAATACCGACGGCCAAAACCCACAACGTCACCGTGGCATGATTGGGTACAACCCTGTCATACACGTTCATGGTGAACAGCGGAGTTCCTAGCGCAATCAGGTTAATCAGCAAACTTGCTAATATCGCATCCATGTAGAGATAGCGAGACAGCATCAGCGTGTCTTTGAACCAGGATTTTGTACGCGGCAGGAAAGATTCAGACTGTAAGTCAAACTCATGGCGAGGATGTGCAAAAATCACCTGGCCTGCGTAGTTTTTCTCAAGTTCAGCTGCATCAATATTGATTTCACCGCCTTCGCTCTCGCTTGGCATAATGCGAGCAGTACCATCGGCGTTCCAACCAAGCAGTACGGCGGCACCACCATCACGTAGCATAAGAATCGCAGGCAGAGACATAGCGGCGATTTTATTGAGCGAACGTTTGATGACACGCGCTTTTAACCCTGCACGAGCGGCAGCACGAGGCAAAATAGCCAGCGTCAGGCGATCGTTCTCCAGCGGCAGCCCACTACTCAAAGTCGAGCGGCTCGCTGATTTACCATGCACAGAACAAAGAACCAGCAGGCAATCAAGCAATGGATCGTCATTGCGACTGCGCGGGTCATGATAATGCGACTCCTCAATAGGAGGAGCCTCTGACATTGTATTCATGTGTTCAACTTGTGAATTCATTGATGAGAATGTTCCTGACGCAATTATTCAGCAAAAATAAAAATTAGCTAACACTGAAATAGTTTATTGAGAAACTATTTCAGTTAAGCAAATGCTAATTAAGCTCAGGTAATGAGTTATTTTCTGGAGAGTCTATTGGTTGACCTGCAGGCACTGGATTAATTTTAAGTGCTTTTAATAATTCACCCGTACGCGCGCAAATACGATAACCCGTCGTAATTTCCAGATAACGTAATTCAACAAGGCGGCGTTTAGATGAGAATACTTCATTTTCACTATCCAATAAATCCAGCAGAGTTCGTTCACCCAGGCTGAACTGATCCTGATAAGCGGTACGAACTTTCACGCTGCGGTCGGCATAATCGGTGGCTGCGGGAATTTGGTCTCTGGCGCTTTTTAATGCTGACCATGCAAGGCCAATTTCCTGATTCATCTGGCGCAGAGTGTTATTGCGCACGTCCTGAGATTGTTTTTCCAGATACGCGCGGGACTGCATTGCTGCTTTATCGCTGCCACCCTGGTACAGGTTGTAATGCAGTTTCACCATCGCCTGCCACTCTTCTGAATGGGCGCGAGTCGTGTCGGTGTCATTACTGATGCTGCGAGATACCGCTACATCAACACGTGGATAAAACGTTGATTTTGAAGCTTCATATTGCTGGCGAGCAGCCTGAATATCAGCATTGGCAGATTTCAGCAGCGGGCTGTTGTCTTCCATTATGCGTTTGGCATCTTCAAGCGATTTTGGAAGGAAGGCATCAATACTTTCAGGCAGACTCAGGTTTTCAGGCGCTTCACCGGTCACACTCATGAATGTAGTATTGGCATCTTCGAGGTTGGTTTGCTCAGTCAACAAGTTGTTGCGAGCCTGCGCCAGACGCGCTTCTGCCTGCATTAAATCGCCTGAACGGCCAACACCCTGATCGGTACGTAAACGAATCTGGTCGTAGATACGTTCATGGTTCGCGAGGTCATCTTCTGCCAGATGCACATATTCCTGGCGTTGCAATACATCAAGGTAGGCCTGAACCACCTGGAAGGCGGTATTTTCGCTGATGTTGAGCACGTTAAAAGCGCGGGAATCAACGGTTGCCTTTTGACGGCCAACTTCACTAGACGTGGCAAAACCGTCGAATACATTCTGGTTGAGGCTAAGCGTGGCGTCGTTTGGAGACAAATTCATGCCATTATTACTGCCACCCGCTCGCGTGGTAGCATCATTGATGTTTTTCTTGCCTGCTTCGGCATCTACATTCAAAGAAGGAAGATATCCCCCACGAGCTGCGCGCAAATCCTGCTCTGCAGAATAACGACTATTTACTGAAGCATTGACTTCCGGATGGCTGGATAAAGCTTGATTTACGGTATTTTGTAAAGTTGCTGCGTTAACTGATGGTATTGATAAACAACCAAGTATAAAAAGGGAAACCTTCTGCATTTTATGAAGCCTTTATATTGCGCGCGTTAACGATATCCCTATATCACGCCTTATATCCATTTCAGTTTTAACACGAAACATCATATTAATTAACAAGTGCAGAGGTCTTTATCTGATTACATTAAACGCAAGTTTCATTCGCAATGAAATTTAATGTTCTGTAATGTGATGTTTCACTTTTCGTCATTTTTGATTATATTTAACGCTCAGTCAAGTCTCCGCTAATAGAGTTCTAATAACTGTGTTTTTTTCTACATTTATAAATACTCCCCAGCAAGGATATGTCCATTAATGGGCATTTTTCTATTTTTTGGTTATGTATTACAAATGAAATAACAATGTTATTAATTATTTAATTTATTGCGACTTTTATAAAAATAACGATGATTTTCAAGAGAGGGTTCTGTGAGTAATTTACTCGGTGTTATTAAAGCGGTCATTGGTCAGGTTTATGTAGTAGAAGCAGATGGCTCGCAGCGTCTCTTGAAAGAAGGTGACAGAATCTACAGTGGTGAAGAGATTGTCACGGGAGCCAGCGGTGCGGTGAGCGTATCACTGCCTGACGGCAAAACCATGGATCTCGGACGTAATAGCCACTGGAGTGAGCATGGCTTGAATGCAGTAAGCACTGCAGAGCATGACACTCAGGATGTCGCATCGTTACAGAAATCTATTGCTGACGGCGCTGACCCGACACAAGCATTAGAAGCAACCGCTGCAGGCAATGAAGCACCGGTGCAAATTGAAGGCGGCGGCGGTGGCCACACTCTGGTGCAGTTAGATTTAACCGGGCAGATAATTGATCCAACCGCCGGTTTTAAAACAGTAGGACTGGGTTCGCCGACATGGGAACTTAACTTACCTGAGAACGGCTTAGCCGATGCTGGAGCACCTCCAGTTTTACCACCGTTAGTTAACATTGATGATTTTGCTGGTAACGATGGTTTTATTAACAAAAATGAAATCAATCACACCAATATCAGCGGTACCAGTAATCAAAATCACATCACGCTGACCTTCACAGATAGCCAAAAAAACACAATCACCATCGACGTACCTGTCAATAATGGCCATTGGACATTACAACCAGATTTAAGTGGACTGGTGGAAGGTGAGATAAACGTTACCGCCACAGCTACAGATGTATCTGGCCGCAGTGCATATAGCACGAATGATGCCGTGATCGATGTTACTGATTTGCACGACAACATCACCATCGACAACGTCACATCTGATAACGTTATTAACATCAACGAATCTCACGAAGCGCAGACCTCCGTTCACGGAACAGTTAGCGGCGATGCAAAAATCGGTGATGCCATCACATTAACCGTCGATGGCAAGGAATATCACGATGTCGTTATCGATCTCGGTAATGGCAACCTGGGCTATCGGATTAATGTCTCAACTCAGGGGTTGCTGGCCAATCCGAATATTCATGCCACGGTGACGTCAACCGATGAGGCTGGGAACACGACTCAGGCATCCAGCGATCATACTGTAGCTATCGATCTCGACGTTCACAACACCGTCACCATTGGTACGGTAGCGGGCGATGACGTGGTGAATGCCAGTGAATCGCGTATGCCAACGATGATTGGTGGCGTAGCGGGTGGCGATGCTCAGGCTGGTGACCCGGTAACCGTCACGGTTCAGGGCCAGAATTTCCATGGTGTGGTGGTTAACGACAACGGTCAGTTGCGCTATGAAGTCGCGGTGCCAACCAACCTTCTGAACGAAGGGGCGAATGATGTTCAGGTGCAAATCGTCAGCCATGATAACGCGGGCAACGAAGCGATAGCCGTAGAGCATCACAACGTCACTCTCGATACCCATGCACAAAATGCGCTGACGATTGAGACGGTTGCTGGTGATGACACAGTGAACCGTAGCGAATCCCGTATGCCAACGTTTATCAGCGGTGAAGTTACCGGTGATGCGCAGGTTGGCGATCATGTGGTTGTCAGTGTTAACGGTCAGAATTTTAATGGCGAAGTGGTTGCTGATGAAAACGGCAAACTGCGTTATACCGTGCCAGTGCCAACTTCAGCACTTAATGAAGGCAGCAACGATGTGCAGGTGATGGTCACGGGTGTCGACAATGTTGGCAACACGGCTATTGCTGTTGAACACAAGACAGTAGTACTGGATACACAGTCACATAACGCCCTGACCATCGAAACGGTGGCGGGTGACAACACCGTTAACGCCAGCGAATCTCGTATGCCAACGCTCATCAGCGGAGAGGTATCCGGCGATGCACATGCAGGCGACCATGTGGTGGTCAGCGTTAACGGCCAGAACTTCTACGGCACCGTGACCGATGAAAATGGCCAGCTGCGCTATACCGTGCCGGTCCCGACTCATGCGCTGAACGAAGGCAGCAACGATGTGCAGGTGATGATCACCGGCACTGACAATGCTGGTAACGCCACCACGGCAGTCGAGCACAAAAACGTGGTGCTCGACACCCATGCCGAGAACCATGTGCTCATCCAGACAGTGGCCGGTGACAATGTGGTGAATGCCGCCGAATCCCGTATGCCGACGATGATCTCGGGTGTGGTGAGCGGTGATGCGCAGGCGGGCGATCACGTGGTGGTCAGCGTGAACGGTCATGAATACCGTGGCGACGTGGTGGCGGATGCCAATGGTCAGTTGCGTTATGAAGTGCCGGTGCCGACGGCGGCGCTGAATGAAGGCAGCAATGACGTACAGGTGATGGTCACCAGTTTGGATGCATCCGGTAACACCGCGATTGCGGTTGAGCACCAGAACGTGGTGCTCGATACCCAGGCACATAATGCCCTGACCATCGAAACGGTGGCGGGTGACAACACCGTCAACGCCAGCGAATCCCGTATGCCAACGCTCGTCAGCGGAGAGGTGTCCGGTGATGCGCAGGCGGGCGATAACGTCGTCGTCAGCGTGAACGGCCATGAATATCACGGCAATGTTGTGGCGGATGCCAACGGTCAGCTGCGTTACGAAGTCCCGGTGCCAACCGCGGCGCTGAATGAAGGCAACAATGACG
>NZ_LXEP01000014.1 GCF_001654835.1 Buttiauxella gaviniae ATCC 51604 | reverse complement strand
TGAATGAAGGCAGCAATGATGTGCAGGTGATGGTCACCGGTGTCGATGCATCCGGTAACGCCACCACGGCAGTCGAGCACAAAAACGTGGTGCTCGATACCCATGCCGAGAACCATGTGCTTATCCAGACAGTGGCCGGGGACAATGTGGTGAACGCCGCCGAGTCCCGGATGCCGACGATGATTTCCGGTGTGGTGAGCGGTGATGCGCAGGCGGGCGATAAAGTCGTCGTCAGCGTTAACGGTCATGAATACCGTGGCGACGTGGTGGCGGATGCCAACGGCCAGTTGCGCTATGAAGTACCGGTCCCGACTCATGCGCTGAATGAAGGCAGTAATGATGTACAGGTGATGGTCACCGGTGTGGATGCGTCCGGTAACACCGCGATTGCGGTTGAGCACCAGAACGTGGTGCTCGACACCCATGCCGAAAACCATGTGCTCATCCAGACCGTGGCCGGTGACAATGTGGTGAATGCCGCCGAATCCCGTATGCCGACGATGATCTCGGGTGTGGTGAGCGGTGATGCGCAGGTGGGCGATCATGTGGTGGTCAGCGTTAACGGTCATGAATATCGCGGCGACGTGGTGGCGGATGCCAACGGCCAGCTGCGTTACGAAGTCCCGGTGCCCACCGCGGCGCTGAATGAAGGCAATAATGACGTACAGGTAATGGTCACCAGTTTGGATGCATCCGGTAACACCGCGATTGCGGTTGAGCACCAGAACGTGGTGCTCGATACCCATGCCGAGAACCATGTGCTCATCCAGACCGTGGCCGGTGACAACGTGGTGAATGCCACCGAGTCCCGGATGCCGACGATGATTTCCGGTGTGGTGAGTGGTGATGCGCAGGCGGGCGATAACGTCGTCGTCAGCGTGAACGGCCATGAATATCACGGCAATGTTGTGACGGATGCCAACGGTCAGCTGCGTTACGAAGTCCCGGTGCCAACCGCGGCGCTGAATGAAGGCAACAATGACGTACAGGTAATGGTCACTGGTGTGGATGCGTCCGGTAACACCGCGATTGCGGTTGAGCACCAGAACGTGGTGCTCGATACCCAGGCACATAATGCCCTGACCATCGACACGGTGGCGGGTGACAACACCGTCAAT
>NZ_LXEP01000013.1 GCF_001654835.1 Buttiauxella gaviniae ATCC 51604 | reverse complement strand
CGTACAGGTAATGGTCACTGGTGTGGATGCATCCGGTAACACCGCGATTGCGGTTGAGCACCAGAACGTGGTGCTCGACACCCATGCCGAAAACCATGTGCTCATCCAGACAGTGGCCGGTGACAACGTGGTGAATGCCGCCGAATCCCGTATGCCGACGATGATCTCGGGTGTGGTGAGCGGTGATGCGCAGGTGGGCGATCATGTGGTGGTCAGCGTTAACGGTCATGAATACCGTGGCGACGTGGTGGCGGATGCCAACGGCCAGCTGCGTTACGAAGTACCGGTCCCGACTCATGCGCTGAATGAAGGCAACAATGATGTGCAGGTGATGGTCACCGGTGTTGACGCGTCCGGTAACACCGCGATTGCGGTTGAGCACCAGAACGTGGTGCTCGATACCCATGCCGAGAACCATGTGCTCATCCAGACCGTGGCCGGTGATAACGTGGTGAATGCCACCGAGTCCCGGATGCCGACGATGATTTCCGGTGTGGTGAGCGGTGATGCGCAGGTGGGCGATAACGTCGTCGTCAGCGTGAACGGCCATGAATATCACGGCAATGTTGTGACGGATGCCAACGGTCAGCTGCGTTACGAAGTACCGGTACCCACCGCGGCGCTGAATGAAGGCAACAATGACGTACAGGTAATGGTCACCGGTGTGGATGCGTCCGGTAACACCGCGATTGCAGTTGAGCACCAGAACGTGGTGCTCGATACCCAGGCACATAATGCCCTGACCATCGAAACGGTGGCGGGTGACAACACCGTCAAC
>NZ_LXEP01000012.1 GCF_001654835.1 Buttiauxella gaviniae ATCC 51604 | reverse complement strand
ACCCACCGCGGTGCTGAATGAAGGCAGTAATGATGTGCAGGTGATGGTCACCGGTGTTGACGCGTCCGGTAACACCGCGATTGCCGTTGAGCACAAAACCGTGGTGCTGGACACGCAGGCGCATAACGCCGTCACTATCGACACGGTGGCGGGTGACAACATTGTCAACGCACATGAAGGTCGCATGCCGACCTTTATCAGCGGTAATGTGACCGGTGATGCGCAGGCGGGTGACCACGTGCTGGTCAGCGTGAACGGTCATAATTACAACGGCGTGGTGGTGGATAATAGCGGTCATCTCACCTACGAAGTACCGCTACCGGACGGTGTGCTGCATGAAGGCAGCAATGACGTGCAGGTGATGGTGACTGGCACGGACAACGCTGGAAATACCGCGATCTCCACAGCTCATCAGATGGTAATGGTGGACACCCAAGCGCAGAACTCTATCACTATTGATACTGTTGCCACCGACAATGTGGTGAATGCCGCCGAATCCCGTATGCCAACGCTCATCAGCGGAGAGGTGTCCGGTGATGCGCAGGTGGGTGACCACGTGGTGGTCAGCGTGAACGGCCATGAATATCGCGGCGATGTTGTGGCGGATGCCAACGGCCAGCTGCGTTACGAAGTACCGGTACCCACCGCGGCGCTGAATGAAGGCAGTAATGATGTGCAGGTGATGGTCACCGGTGTTGACGCGTCCGGTAACACCGCGATTGCCGTTGAGCACAAAACCGTGGTGCTGGACACTCAGGCGCATAACGCCGTCACTATCGACACGGTGGCGGGTGACAACACCGTCAAC
>NZ_LXEP01000011.1 GCF_001654835.1 Buttiauxella gaviniae ATCC 51604 | reverse complement strand
TGTGGATGCGTCCGGTAACACCGCGATTGCCGTTGAGCACAAAACCGTGGTGCTGGATACGCAGGCGCATAACGCCGTCACTATCGACACCGTGGCGGGTGATAACATTGTCAACGCACATGAAGGTCGCATGCCGACCTTTATCAGCGGTAATGTGACCGGTGATGCGCAGGCGGGTGACCACGTGGTGGTCAGTGTTAACGGTCATAATTACAACGGCGTGGTGGTGGATAATAACGGCCAGCTGCGTTACGAAGTACCGGTCCCGACGGCAGTGCTGAATGAAGGCAGCAACGACGTGCAGGTGATGGTCACCGGTGTAGATGCATCTGGTAACACTGCAATCGCGACTGAGCATAAAACCGTCACCGTTGACACCCATGCAAATAACTCCGTCACCATTAATGACGCCACCAGTGACAATATTCTCAACCACACTGAATTAGGCCACCATAATCAAACCATCACGGGCGTTGTCGGTGGTGATGCGCAGATTGGCGATGAAGTCACACTCGAGATTAACGGGCACTATTATCGTGGTCGCGTTGAGGATATGCATGACGGGAAAGGTACACTGGGCTACAAAATCCCGGTTCCTTCGACAGAATTCGGTGATAACAAAACTATTCTGAATAAAGATGTTTCTGTTAAGGCCACGCTTGTATCTCATGACGCTGCCGGCAACGAAGCTATTGTTGTCAGTGAACACACCATTCACGTTGATAACCATGCCTACAATGGTGTGTCGATTAACACTGTGGCGGGTGACGACGTCGTTAACGCCGGTGAGTCAAAGCATGAAACCCTGGTAACAGGAAGAATCACCGGTAAAGACGCGCACATCGGCGATGCGGTGGACGTGACTGTTGGCAAGACAACCGTCCACGGGACTATTTTTGCTGACCCGCAAGGTCACCTTTATTACGAAGCGAAAATCCCGACTGGTGTGCTGATCGAAGGTAACAATGACGTGACGGTAAAAGTGACCAGTCACGATACGGCTCATAACGAGGCGGTGGCGATCGAGCACACGACAATCACGCTCGATACTCATGCCGATGCCACTATCAGCATTCATGAACTTACCGCAGGCCCAGTTCTGAATCACGATGAATTGTCCACGCCGAAGCAGTTGATCACCGGTGATGTCGGTGGAGATGCCCAGGTTGGCGATAAGGTTTCCATCGAGATTAATGGCCATTTCTATGGTGGAAATGTCGTTGATTTGGGTAACGGCCATCTCGGTTACCAGATCCCGGTAGATTCTTCAGCATTCGGTGATAACCAGCAACATCTTGATGGTGATATGAAAATTATCGCCCGTGTTACGTCTCATGACGCTGCCGGTAACGAAGTGACCGCTACCACCGATCACACCGTGCATATTGATAACTACGCTGAAGGTCATATCACTACTAACCCGGTGACCGGCGACAATATAATTAACTACGATGAATCGGGACAAACCACCACCAAAATCACTGGTACGGTGAGCAGCACTGCGACTGGCCAGATTGATGAAGGCGATAAAGTCATCATCACCGTCAATAACCAATCCTATGAAACCACAGTGATTAAGCTGCCTTATCAACATGGCGCTTTGGGTTATAGCGTAGATGTGCCGACTAAAGATCTGTTAGCCGACCCGAATCCGATTGCCCATGTAGTGGCGCACGACGCCGCCGGTAACGAAAATCATTTCGAGGTTACCAACCATATTGGTATTGATCTGCAAGCGGATGCATCCATCACCATCGATAAGGTGACCGGCGACGATATGATCAATGGTGACGAGTCGGATAAAGAATTCACTAAAGTTTCAGGTACCGTCGGCGATGACGTAAAAGAAGGTGATGTTGTTCACCTGGTGATTAACGGTAATGATCTGACAACAGAAGTTACCAAAGACACCAATGGCAATCTGGTGTGGCATAAAGAGGTTAGTACTCATGACCTGATGGTCGACCCGCACTTTACGGCAACTGTGACAGCAACTGATAATGCCAATAACACGGCAACCGCGCATGCGGACAGGACTGTGGTTGTTGATCTCAAAGTGGAAGCTGTAATTACCATTGATTCGGTTACCCCTGATAACACGCTTAACGGTGAAGAACTTCATCACAAGTACACTCTGGTGAGCGGTACGTTAACTGGAGAAATGAAGCCGGGCGAGGAAGTCACGCTGAAGGTAAATGGCAAGGATTACCATGGGACAGTGGAACTCGATTCTCAGGGCAATATGGTTTACAACGTCCTGGTAGACACCACTGATCTTCATCAAGATCCGAATATTCACGCCAGTATTAATGTGATTGACGATGCACTAAACCACAAACTTGCCACTGCTGATCATCATGTAGGTATTGACGATCATGCTAACGCTTCGCTCACCATCAACGTGGTTTCTGGTGATAACATCCTGAATCAGGCTGATCAAACACACCCAACTACCACTATTAATGGCACCGTGGGTGGCGATGTTCATCGAGGCGATACGGTGCATGTTATGGTCAATAATACCGACTATGCAGCCACGGTAGAGCCCCAGACTCACCTCAATGGGGCACTAGGTTATTCCGTTGATGTGAACACGGCGGACTTGCTTGCCAACGGGCATATTGACGCTACAGTCAGCACCGAAGATAAACACGGCAACACCATTACAGTTCATACTGATCATGATGTTGCAAGAGATGACGGCGCGCAGGCAACGATTAGTATTGACACCGTTGCGGGCGATGACTGGCTCAATAATGTTGAAGCCCACCAGGATCATACAACTATCACCGGAAAAGTTACCGGGGACGTTCATCTCAACGACATTGTTGATCTTGAAGTCAATGGGCAGCACTACTACGGAAGTGTTGTTGCTCAAGGCAATGGCCTGGGCTACAGCATTAATGTCAGCACTGATGATCTGCTGGCAGGCGGTGATAAGCCTATCCTTCATGCCTCGGTAACCGGTTACGATGACGCGGGGAATACTTTCCTTGCAACGGCGGATCACGAAGTCGCTATTGATACGCTTGCTGATGTTCAGATCAAAGCTGATACGGCAAATGCGAACAATAATAATGGCCCTGATTACTATATTGTGACGGGGCATGTTAAAGGTGATGATGTGCATGAACACGATCATGTCCTTATCACCGTTGGCACTAAAACCTACGACACCGAAGTTATACGCCTGAGCGATGGCAAATTAGGGTTCAGCCAGAATGTGGATGATCCAAAATATGTCGCGGCTCATCCTGATATCACAGTGCAAATATCGGGTACCGATCCGCATGGTAACCCGATTATGGCAACCGACCATATCCATGCAAACGTACCGGGTTACCCATCTGGTGGGAACACGGGTGGAACCACGACAACGCCACCGCATTATGATCCTCCTCATGCGGTTATCACCATCAGCCCAATTGCGGGTAATGATGTGATTAATAAAGTCGAATCAGAAAAGGGTACAACGACGATTCGTGGCACCGTCACGGGTGATGTTCATGCTGGCGAGTTCGTTACATTGCATATCGGCAACCAAGATATTCCCGTTAAGGTTGTTGACCGCCCTCATCTGCCGGGTGAGTTGGGCTACGAGATTGAAGTTGATACCAAGCTTCTGATGGCTCACCCGGATATTTCTGTCACTGCCACCGCGCATAATGGTGCTGGCGATACAGCGGCTGTCGGTGTGCAAAAGACGGTGCTCGTGGATACTCATGTGACGGCTGAAATTCACCTCGATAATATCGCGGGTGACAATGTCATCAATATTCTGGAGTCGAAGTCTGGGACGACCACCGTTAGTGGCACCGTTAATGGCGACGGCATCCATAATGGCAGCAACGTGACTATTATGGTCGACGGTCACCCAGTGACCACACAGGTCTTTACTGACTCCAACGGTGTAATGCGGTTCAGCAAAGACATCAGCGTTAACGATCTGCGCCATACCCCGGACATCACCGTGAGTGTGACCGGGCATGACGATCAGGGGAATACCTTTACGGCAACGGACGGCAAAACCATAACGGTGGATACGGAAGTTAAAGCTGAAGTCGCTATCGACAGCGTCACTGGCGATAACATCCTGAATCTACATGAAACTCAGCAGGCTACAACCACCATCACCGGCCATGTTTCCGGTGATGTGCATCCGGGTGAGCATGTCACGCTGACCGTTAATGGGCAGGTTTATCAAAACGTTGAGATTGGTCAAGATCTGAAATACGCGGTAGATGTCAAAACCAGCGACTTGCAACTTGGCAACGAGATCAAGGCAGAAGTCACCGGGCATGATGATCACGGAAACTCCACAACTGGCCATGCTACTGCACAGTATTCAACTGATATTTCGGCTGCCGCAACCATCACCACTAACACGGTTTCTGGCGACAACATCCTTTCGGCTAAAGATCTGAGCGCAGACAAAACCCAGATCAGTGGCACGGTGGGTGGCGATGCTGCTGTCGGCGATAAAGTAACAGTCACGCTCAATGGCGTTACAGAAACGGCTGATGTGAAACTCGATAGCCTAACCGGCAAGCTGGTTTACACCCTGGAAGTGGACACCCACAATTTAAAAGTTCAATTAGAATCACAGCACACAGACAAGCCAGAAATTATCGTAACGGTCACCGGACAAGATAATGCGGGTAATGACTTCAGCCAGGATGTGCATAAAGTCATCACCATTGACGATCACGCTAACGTCACGCTGACCTTCGATAACGTTACACAAGATAACATTCTAAACATCGAGGAAAGTAACCAGCCAACCACGCAGATTAGCGGCACGGTAACGGGTGATGTGAAAGACGGTGGTACTGTAATTCTCACCGTCAATGGCAACGAACGGCCTGTGACCATCCATGGTGATCCTACAAATGGGTTCACCTTTAAACTGGATGTCCCTACCTCAGATCTGCTTACTAATCAGACGATTACCTATAAAGTAACCGGCGTAGATGGAGTGGGTAATACCTTAACTGTCAACGACACTAACACCATCGCCATCGACCATGATGTGAAAAATGAAGTCCACATCGCTACTGTTGCGGGCGACGACAAGGTAAATATCGCAGAACATAGCAATCCCACCACCATGATAACCGGTACTGTGTCTGGTGATGCACAAGACGGCGACACCGTGACGCTGATGCTGAATGGTAAGCCAGTAGTGGGTGGCGATTACATCCTGCATAATGGGCAGAAAACCTTTGAAATTGCGGTTGATAACAGCCTCTTAAAAGAAACCGATAACACGTTAGATGTAACGCTCGCTGGGCATGATACTTCCGGTAACTTGTACACCTCGACCGACACTCATACGATTACACTCGATACTACGATTGGCGCGCACATCACTCTTGCTCCTGTAGCAACGGATGATGTTATCAATGCCAAAGAGTCTGACCACGTTTCTGTTACCGGTACGGTTGCACCTGATGGAGATGCAAAACTGGGTGATGAAGTCTCGGTAATGGTTAATGGCAAGACACCATTCGTGGGAAAAGTTATAGATCTGGATGGCCAGGGTCATCTGGGGTATGACATTCATGTGGATAAAGGTTTACTGCAGGAAGGGAAAAACACCTTTGATGTGAGTATCAAAGCGACGGACGATGCGGGTAACGAAATCACTGTTCACGATGGACACGAAGTGCAGATGGACACCCAGTTGGCTGCCACTATCACCCTTGATCCTGTGGCAGCGAACAATGTGGTCAATGCAGCAGCGGTAGACCATGTTTCTGTGACCGGTACGGTTAGTACGGATTCAGACGCGCATGTAGGCGATAAAGTGACAGTGACGGTTAACGGCCATTCGTTCACGGGTGTGGTTCAAGATATTAATGGCCATCCGGGTTACGACATTCCTGTGGATAAAACGTTGCTGCATGAAGGGACAAACACCTTTGATGTGAGCATTGATGCGACTGATAAAGCCGGTAACGCAATCATCGTTCATGCCGGACATGATGTGCAGGTGGATACCCAGATTGCTGCCAGCATCACCCTCGATCCTGTGGCCGCGAACGATGTGGTCAATGCCGCAGCGCTTGATCATGTTTCTGTTACCGGTGCGGTGAGTACGGATTCAGATGCAAAACTGGGTGATGAAGTGACGGTGAAGGTTAACGGTCATTCGTTCACGGGTGTGGTTAAAGATATTAATGGCCATCCGGGTTACGACATTCATGTGGATAAAGGGTTATTGCATGAAGGTGATAACACCGTTGCTGTCAGTATCCGTGCGACGGATGGTGTCGGTAACGCAATCACTGTCGAAGCCTCACATACTGTACATGTGGACACTGAGATTAATGCCACCATCACCATCGATCCTGTGGCAGGGGACGATATCATTAACGCCGCTGAGGTTGACAATGTTTCGGTTACCGGCACGGTTGGTACAGATGTTGATGCACATGTAGGCGCTTCAGTGATCGTGACGGTCAACGGTACGACGTTCACAGGTGCCGTTATAGATTTAGATGGCAAGGGCCACCTGGGTTACAACATACCTGTGGATAAAACGTTGTTGCTTGAAGGTGATAACACTGTTGGTGTCAGTATTGATGCAACGGATAGTGCCGGTAACGCTACCATTGTTGAAACCACACATACTGTACATGTGGACACTGAGATCAATGCCAGCATCACCCTCGATCCTGTGGGTACGAACGATGTGGTCAATGCTGCAGCGTTTGATCATGTTTCTGTTACCGGTGCGGTGAGTACGGATTCAGATGCACAACTGGGCGATAAAGTGACCGTGAAGGTTAACGGTCATTCGTTCACGGGTGTGGTGCAAGATATTAATGGCCACCCGGGTTACGACATTCATGTAGATAAAGGGTTACTGCATGAAGGGACAAACACCTTTGATGTGAGCATCGATGCGACGGATAAAGCCGGTAACCCAATCACCGTTCATACCGGACATGATGTGCAGGTGGATACCCAGATTGCTGCCACCATCACCCTCAATCCAGTGGCAGGAAACGATGTCATCAATGCCTCAGAGCTTGACCATGTTTCTGTTACCGGTGCGGTGAGTACGGATTCAGATGCGCAATTGGGCGATAGTGTGACGGTGAAGGTTAACGGTCATTCGTTCACGGGTGTGGTTCAAAATATTAATGGCCATCTGGGTTACGACATCCCTGTGGATAAAGCATTGCTGCATGAAGGGAAAAACACCTTTGATGTGAGCATCGATGCGACAGATAAAGTCGGTAACCCAATCACCGTTCATGCTGGACATGATGTGCAGATGGATACCCACGCAGACGCTAAAATCACTATCGATAAAGTGACAGGTGATGACCACATAGATTCGCAAGAAGCGCGTCATCATGTGACTCATATTACCGGCCAGATCGACAGCGCAGATGTGCATAACAACGAACATATCAATGTCACCATCAATGACAAACATTATGACGTGATACTGCACGAAGATAATGGCCATCTGACCTATGACGTTCCGGTTAATACCAATGAGCTCCATATTGGTAAAAATAGCGTGGGTGTTTCAGTTATCGCTAACGACGATCATGGCAACACCAACGTTATCCATCAAAACGCTGATTTTACGATGGATGATCCATCCCATCGTGGAAAGCATGACGTAGATGGTAGTGACAAATCACATCATGCTGCTAATGCACATTCTCACGATAATGGATTAAGTAACCTGTTTGATGACAGTCACGATACTTTCTCCTTTAATCTTGCCCATGATTCTAAAGGTCATCACGGTGATGAAAGCCTGAAGATTTTTACCGGTAAAGAAAATCACGGAAACGAGAAAGTTGATCTGAGCGATCTGGCGCACGAACTGCACGAAGGTACAGATATTACGCAGATGATTAAGGGCGGGGATGCACACCACGGCAAGGGAGGTGCAAGCGCTGCTGATGCACCTTCTGTTACCCCGACACACGGTGGTGATGCACACCATGCAAGCTTTGACTCAGCGGGGGCGGCGACCCATTCGCTGGACCACCTAATCCCAAAGCCTGAGCATTACCATTCATAATTGAGCCTCACCGCCCTTAACCGGGCGGTGATTCCTACGCATATAAAGGTATCGAAAATGTATTACGTTCAACGTAATGAAGAAGGCCAGCTAACGCGGGTTGAGAACGAGCCGTTTAGTGGTATGACCGGTGAAGTCTTCTCGCAGACACCTGAAATCATCGCCTGGAACAGTGCCCGGGACGTGGTTGATGAGAGTCTGCAACATAAAGAATTACTTCAGCGAAGCGACCTGGAAATGGTCCGTGTTCTGGATGACCTGATTTTCTTGCTGATTCAAAAAGGCGTGATAACGATTACTGACTTGCCGCCAATGGCGCAGGTTAAGCTGATGAATCGTGCGCAGGCGCGCCAGGGATTGGGTGGGTTAGAGGATTTATTGAACTCTGACGACCAGGGCATCTTCTAAATAGCCGTCATATTTCGAGCTGCTTCTGCGTTGACTGCGTTCACAAACCCCAGTCACTTACTTTTGTAAGCTTCTGGGGATTATGCGGCCCATTCATGGGCCTTACCCCTTTGGGGACGCTGCAAGCAGCGTTCAAATTTGTTCCAGACAAATTTGTTGCTCTCTTGTCGCCTTGACGCAACGCGAACTATTTACGCTATTACATTGATGATGTTGTGTTTTATGGTTCATTAGGGTGGATAAGCGCTAAGCGCCATCCACCCTTTTTTCTGCATCAGAATGGTGCTGGTTCGCCCAACAACTGCCCCATCGCACCATAAATCCCAACCTCTTGCAGCACTCGCAGTTCACCTTCGGTTTCTACTCGCTCGGCAATCAATGGCAGATCAATGTTGTTGGTCGCACCGTGTAACACGTCAATAAACAAGCGCTTATCGTTTTCAATATCAATATGGCGGATATAGCTGGAGTCGATTTTCAGATAAGCCAGGCCCCATTGTGACAAGTGGCCAATCATATCGAAGCGACTACCGAAGTGTTGCAGACCCAGGCCACAGCCATACTGGTTCAATGACTTGATAAACACTTCCATCTGCTCAGGTTCTGGCAACTGGTTTTCATCCAGCTCCAGAATTAAACGGTTGGCAAGCTGTGGGCTTTGCTTCAGTGGGCTGAGAAGCTGTTTGATGCTCGCCTCATTGGCCAGTGAATTTCCGGACAAGCTGAGCGCCAGATAGCCTGGGAAGCTTTTCAACTGCTTCAGCGTCAGGCTTAACATCACCTGGTCAAGACGTTGGCTCCATCCAAAGCGGTGAATCCATGGCAGGAAGCGGCCAGCGGTAATGCTGTTGCCGTTTTCATCCACAATGCGCGACAACACTTTGTAATGAATGACTTTCTGCGTATTTTTACAATCGACAACCGGCTGGAAGAATAACTGGAACTGCTCTTTACTCAACGCGTTCTCAAGGCGAGTAAACCACAGATGTTGGTCTTCCAGGGCGGCATCAGTTTGTACTACAGGCAAGAAATTAGTCTGATGCGTGGTATGCGTTTCTGATTCCGTCAGCGCGCGGTCAGCCTGAACAATCAGCGACTGCGCTGAATCGCCGTAGCTAAACGGCACCATTCCGGTATGTGCGACAGGGTTCATGTCAGACATACCGGTGGCATAGAATGCGGCAAGCTGCTGATTGAGCGAGTTTTGCAAATTCAGCATTTCATTGTGTGTGACACCCGGGCAGAGCAGGGCGAATTCACCACCACGGATACGCGCAAGAATACTGTCTGAGCCGGCGTATTGGTTTCTCACCACATTCATCATATCGGCAACATGTTTGAGCAGGTTGTCAGTATGCGGGCCGCCAAAACGTTGGTTCAAGCCACCCAAATCCTGAATACGCAGTAATAGTAAATATCCTGGCGCGGTTTCTTCGTCGCTTAAACGTGTTTGCATCTGCATATCGAAAGCACGGCGGTTCGCAATACCTGTCTGGCTGTCGATATAGGCTTCATTGTGCAGGCGTTCACTGTGTTCAGCCTGGTCTTCAAACAATGATTTAAGTTTGGTGACCATCAGGTTCATGGCTTCAACCACACGGCGCAGCTCTGGGGTTTTCGGTAAGTCGATCTGAGTCAGGTATTCACGGCGAGTAATAGCTTGTGATTGTTTGACCATGTAGTTGAGAGGGCGCAATTGGCGGCGTAATAGTGCGGCACCCGCCAGAATACATACGACGCTACAGGCCAGCATCCACAACAGGTTTGCCAACGTACTTTCCCACAAACGCTTAATGGCAAAGACTGGGTTACTCACTACTTCGACGCGTGCAGCCTGCTGCCAACCGCGCATAATGGTGGCTTCAGCGGCTTGCGGAGAGACATTAACCAGCGCAACGAACCAGTGTGGAACCTCAGGAATAGACAAAGAGGCGGTGCGCTCAAGGATGATTTTCCCGCTACTCTGATCGATAACGCGGATAGCATCGTAGTATCCACTATCAAAAATCGAGCTAACCATAAGCTCGATCATTGCCGGATCGTCAACGTGCGGAGTTAGTGATAAGCCCAGCGCCGTTGCAGCATCCTGCGCATGAGACAGCAGCTGATTATTGTACTGCTCTCGAGAACTTTCGAGATTAACAATAAAACTGCCGCTGAAAATAATCAGCATAAAAAGAAAGATAGCTATAAGAAGCTGTTTGAAAAGAGACACAGGCTTATCCTATTCATCAACCGGGAAACCTTCGTCCCGCATTTTTTTCAACACATCCTGCCAGCGAGAAAGGCGCTTACTATCCCCGACACGTTTATTATTCTGACTTCCTGGTAACCATAGACCGTTATCATTAAAGGAATAAACAGGTAATAAATCCGTACGCTTTGTTGCAGGCAAAATATTATCCGTCAAACTATCAAGCACTATCGGTATTGCATCGGGTGTTTCATACCAGGTTAATACCATGTGTGCTCTATCAAGACGCAAGGCTTTAACGTAGGTAATACGCAGCTTTTCTCCCGAAACACCTAACTGACGTAATGTGAAATATTTAGCGATGGCGTAGTCTTCGCAATCTGCCTCCCCTTTTCGTAGGGATTCTATCGGTGTGGCCCAGTAGTCGATTACGTGCCAGATATCAATATCTTCACGATAGTGCAGCTTCTGGTTAAAAAAGTGATTCACTGCACTTAATTGTTCAGACTCACTTTTGTTTCGCTGCTCAAGCAGTAACTGCTGCCAGTCATCAATTCGCTGCCCGGCATCAAAAGATGCAGGGCCATAAAGCTTGTCGGTGCGTTGTTGAATGGTGGTGAAATCCCAGGCAGCACGTAACGAGCTCCCCGCCAATAACAACAACAGCATGCCAGAAAATATGAAATGCGCAGGTAGTCTGGTATGCAAAAATTTCCTGACTGAGTTCAATTACACGTCCACATAGAGGCGCTTAATATTGGGTTTTCTGTGTGTTTTTTACGACCACTTTCTGCGTCAGCCACTTGTTGACCAACTGAGCATTAAGTGGCGACTCGAATATTCGACCTAGGGTTTTGTCGATAAAAGCGACAAATAGTGGGTCTTCCTTTCTCATCATCAATGCATATCTCATTTTATCACCAACAACCTCAGACGAAATGGTAAAATCTTCTGGATGTGCACTTTGGTTGATATACGGATAAGCTACAATATCATCCAATAATGATGCTGCTGCACGCTTTTGCGTCATCATATCGAAAGCGTCTCCCACAGTATCTGAAGTAACAATCGAAAGGTTAAGGTTTTTTACGCGGTTAATCCTGTTCAATTCTAATAGAGTTTTTGAACCACGCGGCACAGAAATTGTTCTGCCTTTTAAATCATTAAGAGATTTAATATTATTAGCGCGGAAGGACACAAGACGCATGTATGCCACAAAATAATCAGTTGAAAAAGAGACTCTACCTTGGCGCTCAGGTGCAACAATATTAACGCTGCAATCTAAATCAATCTTGCTGGAGTTCAGCGCAGAAACACGCTCGGTAAATAAAATAGGGATATAATGAACAGCGAGTTTTTTGATACCCAGACTTACTCGTAATTCATCAGCAATCATATTACACAGTGCAATGGTGTAGCCCGTGACTTTTCCGTCGCTATCACGGAATGAAAACGGCTCAAGCTGGCGATAGCCGATATTTAATGTGTTACTTGATTTGATATGCTCAAGAGTCACAGAGGTTGGCTCCGCGGACAACGGCTGCGATGCCATGCTTAATGGTATAAACATCAATGCATTGAGTAAATGCTTTAGCTTGAGACTAAATAAATTTTTCATTTTAGTTCGCATTGCTTGACGTTGATGCAATTAGTGCCTTTAGTGCAGTCGACATAGGTATGTTGAGATTTATCGCTTTCGGCGGAATGGGTGACATAAACCAGTGTTGATATAAATTATTAAAGTCCTTACTGACGAGGATTGATTTCATTGTGTCATCAATGAAATTTTTAAATTCATTATCATTTAATGGCAGGAGTAACCCTGCAGGTATTGGCTGGCTAAACACTTCATCCGATATTTCGAACTGCTCAGGATCAGGGGAGAGGCTCATCATGCCTTTAAGCAATACGTAGCTTGAAATTAATGCCGGCAATTCCCCTGATTCAACACTCTGAAATGCTGCATTATTATTATTTTCTAGCTCTATATTAAGGTTAAGATCGTTCACCTTATTAAGCTGATGCAGTTGCTCAACATAGATTGTGCCACTTTTTACTAGCACACTGTGGCCGGCTAAATCTTCGATTGTGTCTGTGTCATTATTTTTTCGTGTGATAAATCGCGTGCTGGAAAAGAAAAAGGGGAGGGTGAATTCTGCTTGTTGGTGGCGTGCTTCTGAATAAAATGCCGGAATGCACATCATGTCCGTCGCGTGGTTTTTGATTAAAACAAACTGCGAGGCGGTGCTGCTTTTTATCCAGCGCACTTTGAGATCTTTTATTTTCAACTTAACTTTGAGTGCATCAACGATTTTATTACAAATATCTATGGTATAGCCTGCCGGATTCTGAGACTCGACATACGAAAATGGGAATGCATCATCCTGATAACCGAGTGTGATGGTCTTTGTCTCGGCTATCCTGTCCAGGGTTGGCTTACTATGAATGTTATGCGCCCGGCACAGCGGGCTTATCAAAAGCAATAGTGCAATGGTCAGATACGAGGTTCTACAAAACAATGGCTTATTCAGCATTGCAAACCTCACCATCGATGACTTTATTGCCAAAGGTTGGCTCTAGATCTTTTTCTGGCAACGGCCGACTGTAATAGTAGCCTTGTACGTTTTGGCAGGAAATGCGTCGTAAAATAGTGCGCTGCTGTTCGGTTTCAACACCTTCAGCCGTCACACTCATGCCATATTTCTGGGCAAATTGAATCAGCATTACTACCAGATACTGACTGGCACTTTCTTGTTCCAGTTTCATAATCAGCGTGCGGGCAATTTTAATGCGCGTGAATGGGTAAATTAGCAGGTAATCCAATGCTGCATACCCAGTGCCCAGGTCATCCATTGCAATTGAGATGCCCATCTCGCGAATGCTGTTAAAGACGGGTAATGCGATGGACTGATCCAGTTTTTCGGATTCAGTGACTTCGATTTCAAGGCGATTTGCCGAGAGGCCACTTTGTTTCAGTGCATCAACAATAATATCAAGTAAACCAGGGCTATGAAGTTGATAGGCCGAAATGTTAACGGCAACTTTTATTGTCTCAGGCCACTTAGCGGCTGCCATACAGGACTGGCGAATAATCCACTCGCCCAGGCGGATAATCAGACCTGATTCTTCAGCAATATTAATGAAGTAATCAGGGTATATCAGACCTTTGGTTGGATGGTTCCAACGAATGAGCGATTCATAACCACAAACAGTTTCATTTTCCAAATCGACAATCGGCTGGTAGTGCAGCACAAACTCATTGTTATCAATGCTATTAATGATTTCCTGGTTCACAAACACACTGTTGGTGTGCTTCATCATCATGCCATCTTCAAAGAAGTGGTAGCAGCCACGGCCACTGTGTTTTGAGGCATACAAGGCCAGGTCGGCATTGATCATCAGCGTCGTAGCGCTATTGCCCTGCGAAGGTGCTGTGACAATCCCGACGCTACAACTGATGGCGAAGGAGTTTGTGCCGTAGGTAAACGGAATGCTTAATGCACGGACAATTTTTTGCGACAACGCGGCGGCTTCCAGGCAATTGTCTGACTTCACGCTCTGAAGAATTGCAAACTCATCGCCACCCAGACGTGCAGCAAAATCTGTTGGCCCTAACAGCAGTGACAAGCGTTGGGCAACACCGATAAGCACTTCATCCCCGGCTGAGTGGCCGAAGGTATCGTTTACCGGTTTAAAGTTATCAAGATCAATAAGCAGAAGGTTGAATAGCTGACCGTTCTGATTCACTTCGCGGATACACTTATCAAGAGCCTGGCTAAAGGAAGCACGGTTCGGGAAGCCGGTCAGTGAATCATGGTGAGCCATGTATTCCATTTTTTGCGACATCTCCTGCATGCGTTGCAGGTAATCTCGTTCCACCATCGCCACACGCAGTTTTTCAATTGCCGATGCAAGCTTACCGATTTCGTCATCCTGGTCTAAGAAAGGCGTAATATGGTCGGTTTGCTCGTGTGCAATGCGGGTCAAAGAGTTAATAAGCACAGGGACCGGGCGGAACAGTCGGCGCATAAAGAGGGTAACCAGCGCGAGTGTTGCCAATAAAACTAATGCCAAAATGACAAGGGTCTTCTTCAACATGGCGTCGTAAGCTGCATATAGCTGACTTTTATCGCCAATGCTGCTGATCAAACTACCAAGAATTTCACCTGATGGCGCAAGGATTGGGACGGCACTAATAAAGCACTCTTTTCCGTTAATAGAAGCGAAGCCAATATAGTAGTTCACCAGAACGTCTGTGGCTCTTTGCCCTTTAAAGACTATTTTTGCTTCTTGTGAATCTGAAGTATTGCTGATGCCCTGAAAGCCTTTTTCTGGCGTATAAAGGAAAAGCCAGGTCGGGTTACGGGTTTGCACTGAAGCCAGTGCCAATACATCGACAGGGTTATAACCGGTTTGGATGACTGAGTCAGGGTCACCAAGTTTATGTTCTGAGACAATACGTGTAATTTGCCCGGTTGAGCTCGTTCCTACCGCAACATTGGTGTACACGTTACGGACGATGTAAGTCATTATTTGAGCATTCGCTTCAGCCTGGTGTACCCATTGCTGGTAAGAGAAGCTATCTATCAGGCCCCAACCAGCACATGCACCTGCCCCAAACGCAATAAGAATACCAGCCAACAAGAATTGGGTTATTTTCCCTGCGATAGAATGGTGCCAACCTTTTACGCGTTTAAGCGAGAAAAAATTTTTAGCCACAGATTGTTAGTTTCCTGATAAATGCGAATGACTCATGAATTAAAACTTTGGTATTAACTCATTACTATATATTGTCTGGTTGTTGCTTTTATGTGAGTTTTTATGGGGTGCATCAGACGTTGCGTCAACAATAATGAACTATAGTGTAGTATTATTGATTGGATAATAAATAAAGGTAAAACGACGCGCCGGGACTATAGTTAACACTGCTAGTCAAGTCAATCATAATAAATGCATGCTAAAATACACCGCCACGTTGATTGATTCTCTTTAACGTCTGTATTAAATAAACACGTTAAGCACTATTGTGTATTGTCCTTCATTAAACATTATATAATTAGTTGTGCTTAATGATATTTTCTTTAATTTTGTTGTTTTTCAGTGTGTTGAGAGCTTGTTTTGTTAGATATTAGATATTTTTAATTGTTTATGATTGTCCATTTTTACCTATAAATAGCTGTTCTTTTTTGTTCGAAAAATGAATACAATTAAAAATGACTTGAGGATGGATGCGGTTTTAACATTCATTAATCATAAATATTATTAAAGTTAAGCGTAATTGTTAGTTATTTGTTTTTATCACTGTTGGCTTGGAAGTGTGTATGTTCTTTTTTGCTATGGTGTGAATGTTAATTAATTACGGCATTTGTTTTAATTCATTATATCTGCTGCAAGATTTTTGTCCATTTAGCAATACACTCACCACATCACATTAATCACATACGAAAGCATACAAGACGGGTTAAATACTTGGACTCTACAGTGAGCAATAGCACAGCGTATACCAATAAACGGTGGGTTTTACCGCTGGTACTTCCGTGCCTGCTCTACTTACTGGCGCAACTACTTAGCAGTCATCTGATTTTTGATAATCATGTATTGGTAGTGTATGACCTGAGATTAGCGGCCCTGTCTGCTTTGCTGGTGTTGTTTGGCTACAGAGTCATTGCTGGAGTTACTCTGCTCGCGGTTTATACATTGATATACCGCCCGGAACCTGAAATCTATGAACTGTTTTGCTATCAGTTCGCAGCGTTGATCAGCTATTTCCTTTATAAACAGAGTACGGGTTGGCGTAGTGCGGCAAGTTTTGGTCGCATAACGCTCACGACCAAAAGAATTGTTTGGCTATGCATTTGTAATGCTTTGCTAAACACAGTTATGAGTGAAGTGATTTGCCTGTTTACGAACAACCATGTTGATTCGAAAATGGTTCTGGACCATGTTTTCAACTCGGAAGTTCTGGTCAGAATACAAGGGGTGATGAACGGGTGTGTTACCGGTATTCCTTTGTTTTATACAGTGTTAAGGATTATTTGCCGTCCCAGGTATTGGTTTACTTGCCTAAGGACGATGAAGGCTCAGTTTTCTGCAAGCGTGAGTTTCCCCCAATTTGCCGCGTGGTCGTTACTGCTGATTGCTCTGATGTACTGCCTGAATACTACTTACCAGGGCAACATCTTATTCACGTTTTATAGCCTGATATTAATCTTCCCGCTCATGCTATGGAGCTCTGTTCGTATCGGTTATGTTTTCACGGCGCCTGTCTGGACCGTAATGATGATCGTTTTGGCAAAGAACAACGTAAATTATATCGCGCTAAACGATGACTTCATGCTTCATCAGGTGTTTGTTTCAACGGCTATTTTTATCTTTACCCAGACCATTGTCATCATGGGCGTTTTGGCCAGATTCAATACGTTACGCTTCGAACAGTTGCTTCATATGGGGTTCACAGACCCCATGACCAACATGCCTAATCTCAGGGCATTAAAGGCTGATATAAAAGCATCCCCTAACTCTACCGTTTGTCTGATACAGGTCCCTGAAGTGGATCTGTTTGCCCGGCGATATGGCACGCACTTTCGTGCCAGATATCAGAAAAAACTAGCTGAAGAGTTACGCACAAAACTGAATGACGATGAAAAGGTTTACTACCACGCGGGCTACGGTCTGTTGCTGAAACTTGAGCAGCCGAGCTGGGGAAGACTTAGCATTCTGTACCGGTCAGCGAATACGTTTCGTTATTCCCATAATAACCAGCAACTCGGCTTTCGCAGTGGGCTTGGTTATTGCCGGGCCACACAATTCTGCAATGACGTTTACAGCCTGACAGGAAAGCTGGGCATCGTCTCCGGGCTATCAGTTGTGAGCGGCAAGCCTGAAAACCTCGAAGCTCAGTCCAGTCGCGAGATTGAAAACCATATTGTGGGCCGTACTGACATTCGCACAGTCTTACAGAAAACGCTGGATAACGACGCATTTGTCTTAATGGCGCAGCCCATCGTCAGTACTCGTGGTGAAGAGCGGTATCACGAAATACTGCTGCGAATGCTGGATGAAGAAGGTCGTTTTATTCCGCCTGATCGGTTCTTACCGGTGGCAACTGAAGCGGGCCTTGCGCCAGATATTGATTTGTGGGTCATTAAAAACACTTTAAAAACAATGCAGTTACATCCTGAGCACTGTTTTTCGATAAATCTGGCTCCGGTAACGGTGTGCCGTGCAAGTTTCGTTAATAGTGTGCAGTTATTGCTTACGCAGTTTGGCGTGGACCCACATCGCATCATCTTTGAAATAACCGAAGCTGATGCACTGTCGGATACCGAGCAATCTGAGAACACGGTTCGTTCGCTTAAGAGCCTGGGTTGTCGGGTTGCTATTGATGACTTCGGAACGGGCTTTTCAAGCCATGCCCGCTTAAGAGATGTCAGCGCCGATATTTTGAAAATCGACGGTTCATTTATCCGTGAAATTACGGAAAACGAACTCAGCCACTACATCGTTGAGTCGTTCTGCCATGTGGCAAGAATGAAGAATATGCAGGTAGTCGCTGAATATGTTGAAAACGAAAAGATTCAACGAACCCTTGAAAAAATGAACGTGGACTGGCTCCAGGGATACCACATCGGTAAGCCTGTGCCTTTACTAACGTTGGTATGAAATGGCTGTGAAAAATCACTCCCTTAGAATGATTTTTCTGGCCCTTACGCTCGCGTGTCCAGTGAGTACTGCACGTAGCAAGACATTAATTCGGCATTAATTTCACATTATCTAGATCACTGGAATCTCATGCATAAATTCTTAAACATGCAGCAACCCGCGGAAGCTGACGCCTTAGATACTACGGAAAAATTTCTGACATCATGGCTGCATAAGTTGCAAATCGGTGTCGCCATGAAGCTGGGCCTGATGCTGGTTTCATGCATTGGCATATTGTTGGTTGGTGCATCCTTCCTACTTTCATCTTACCTGGCGACTCAGTTGCAAGATAATGCGCTGGAGGTTCTGCGTTCAAATACGCGGATTTTCCACAATAACATCACCACTGAATACAAAAGGGTATTGCGGGACGCTGAACGTTATAGCAACGTTTATATTAATAATTACCAAAATATGTCCCCAGCTCCGCTGCATTCGCTGGATGAGAATGCCCTCAAAGATTTATTAAATGATACCAAAATCAATGCTCATTTCACTGAGTTAACCAGCGTATTCGCTTCCACCTTAGTGCGTGAAGGCGATCAGTTTGTGCGAGTTTCTTCTACCTTGCAGGGTAAAGAAGGAAAAATTGCCACTTCTACTGTTCTGAGCCATGACAACCCTGCATATACAGCGTTACTCAAAAACAAACCTTTCTCTGGTGTGGTGGTGATTTACGGAAAACAGTTCATTAGCCACTACGAACCGATTGCCGATAAATTCGGCCAGGTTGTCGGTGCGGTGGCAATTGGTTTTGACGTCAAACTTGCCTTGCAGCCGGTCATTAAAGAATTGTTAGCTGTGCATATCGGCGAGGGTGGCTACGCATATGTGTTGGATGCTGGGTTTAGTCCTGGTGCGATGGTTGCACACCCGACTCTGGTGAATCAGCATGTTGAAAACCTGACCGACGCTCACGGTTACAAGCGCTACGCCGATATTTTAGCGCGTAAAAACGGCACGATTTATTACGAAACCGTTAGTGGTTATGGCGCAGCGCCTCGCAAAAGAGTCGCGGTGTTTGAATATATTGATGGGATTAACTGGATCATCGCCACCACCAGTTATGTTGATGATGTTGCCCGCAGCAGCAACCTGGTACGCAATAGCCTGCTGCTTTTCAGCTTGCTGCTGATGCCGGTGATTTTGCTGTTGATTGCCGGAACCAGCCGAATCCTGATTTCCAAGCGCTTGCAGAACGTATTGAAAATTTCTCAATCGATTTCTCAAGGTGACCTTACCGTTGATATTCGTATCGATCATAAAGATGAAATCGGTGAACTGCTGAGCGCTAATGAAAAGATGCGGGCTTCTTTGCATGCGTTGGTAGGTGGGGTTGTTTCTCATGCTCATCACGTACATGAAGCGGCACTGAAAATTACTGAGGCTGTTGATGGCCAGGCTTCTACTAGTGTTGAAACCTCTTCTTCGGTAGCAGAAATCACTTCGACGATGGAAGAGTTGTCGGCTTCTTCTACGCAGATTGCCGAGCATTCTCGCGCAGTCGTAGACATTGCCAATGTGACTCTTGATGACTGTAACAAGGGTTCCGACTCAATGGGTGAATTGCTTACTCGCATGTCTGATATCGACAGCGACAACCAGCAAAGCATGCGCGAAATTATGATGCTCGGTAACAAGTCTAAAGAGATAAGCCGCGTGATGGTAATCATCAACAACGTCGCGGATCAGACTAAGCTCATTGCCTTCAATGCAGCGCTGGAAGCTTCAAGTGCTGGTGAGTCCGGTAAACGTTTCTCGGTGGTTGCAGCAGAAATTCGCCGTCTGGCAGACTCAGTGACTGAATCTACTTTTGAGATTGAGAATAAAATCAGCGAAATTCAGAACTCGATTAATCGCCTGGTTCTTAACGCAGAGAAAGGTAGCAACAGCATTAAAGCAGGTACCAAAGCCTGTAAAGTCAGCGCCGATCGTTTACACGATATTGTGGCTACAGCTGAGCAAACATCCACTGCTGCTATGCAGATTTCACTGTCGACTCAACAGCAGAAAACCGCAAGCAATCAGGTTGTTATGGCTTTGCGTGAAATCGTGGTTGCCAGTAATTATACCTCTCAATCAATTAAAGACATTCTGTCCATCAGCCAGGATATGACTCAGTTATCTGAAGAGTTGAACCAGGCCTCAGGGTCTTTCAAATTGACGGATAGACCTGATGAACAGGCCTAAAATCAGGGTGCTCATCGTCGATCATGGGAGTGTGTCGCGTAACTCCCTGATTCGACAGCTTGAGATTAACAACAACATCGAAGTCGTAGGCCAGGCAGTGCATCGCGAACAAGCGGCGACGCTGGTCCAAAAGATGGCTCCGCAACTTCTGTTGTTGACCTTAGGTGCGCCAGGTCCGGAAAACGTAGAAACCGTCGAAACGATCATGGCGACCTGCGCAATTCCTATCATGGTGATGCGCTATTATTCCGATGCGCAGTGGGATGCCGAGTTCATCACACGTGGAGCGCTGGCTGTGGTGAGCAACCAGGGGGACTCGGTGCTCGCGACCAAAGCCCTACACCGTCAGGTCGAAATGCTGGTCGGTGTTAAAGTGATTCGCCATATCCAGGGTTTGCGCCACCACCCCGAGGTTCAGCCCGATTGCGTTCAGGCTCCTGTCTTTGACGAGGCATATCACCGAGAGTGGCCTTATGTATTGGCAATCGCCTGCTCAACGGGTGGGCCGCAGGCGCTGAGCAAATTACTGCAGGCACTGCCTGCAGATTTTCCTTGCCCGATTATTATTGCTCAGCACATTGCCGACGGTTTTGCCAAAAGTATGGTGGAGTGGCTGGATAGCGTCACTGGACTTGTTGTTCAGCTTGCTCAGGAAAACGACGTCCTGTGTGCAGGCCATGTCTATATCCTGCCTCCCGAACACCATCTGGTGGTTAAGAAATACCATCGGTTAGCTGCCATTCCTCGTAAAACGAGTGATGTCTATCATCCGAGTTGTAACTTACTGCTGGAGTCCGTCGCTGAGGTTTATGGTGAAAAATCCGTCGGACTCATCATGACCGGTATGGGGAGTGATGGCTGTCATGGAATTGAAGCCATCTATAAAAAAGGCGGTAAAACGCTGGCTCAAGATGAAAACTCTTCTGTCGTGTTCGGTATGAATAAATTCGCCATTGATAAAAATATCATCCATAAAATTCTGCCGTTGGAAAAGCTTGCCGGGACTTTGTTATCGATGGCTCGCCTTGGGTCCTATGAGGGCAAACAGCCATGATCCCAAATATTGCGGCTTTTAAAACACTTATCAAGGACAGAGTGGGCCTGCATTTTTTTAATGGCATGGAAGGATTGCTCAATGCGGCATTGCATCAGCGCATCTCTGAGCGCGGAAAAGAGAGCTTCGAAGAATACTATGAGATTCTCAGTGTCTCGACTGTCGAGTTCGACAAACTTCTTAGCCTGCTGACGATTAACGAAACCTACTTTTTCCGTGAGCCAGATGTGCTGGACATCATTTGCGATAAGCTGGTGCCACGTATTCTTGAGCAGCGCAGCGGCCCAGTGCGCATCTTAAGCGCAGGCTGTTCTTCGGGTGAAGAAGCCTACTCTCTGGCAATAAAACTTCATCAGAAATTCCACGATAAATTTACGGACAATGTGGATATTCACGGCTGTGACATTGACACAAAGATTCTGGATAAAGCCCGAGCGGCAAGTTATTCCAGCTACTCTTTCCGTGGTGTTGATCCGTTGTTGCAGCAAACCTATTTCACGCGCAACGGTAACCAGTTCCAGTTACACGATGTGATTCACAATAAAGTGAAGTTCCATCGCGCAAATATCGTCAAAGAACAGCTACAGCCCAAATTCGATATTATTTTGCTGCGTAACGTCTCCATCTATTTTGATGTCGAAACGCGCCGAGCGCTGCATTTTAATCTGCTGAACATGCTGCAACCGGAAGGGGCGCTCTTCTTTGGTAACGCGGAGACGCTGGCAAATAACTTTGGCATCCTGAAACTCAAGCAAGAGTTCGGCAATTTCTACTTTTGCCAGCCCCAGGCATCACGAACTCATGCTCCGGCACCCAGCGTACAGCCAAGAATTATTACTCCAGTTATTCCAGCCGAAGCACCATTTGTTGCCGCTCCTGTTCCTTCTGCACAGCAGTACGATAACTGGATTAAAAAGGCTCTAGCTTGTGTTACGGATAAACGCTTTGCCGAGGCGGAAGAGTGGATTGGCCAGGTGCTCGATAGCGATATTCATAATCAGGAAGCACTGGTTATCAAAGGCGCCATTGCGCTGGAAAAATGTGAGTTCGAGCAAACGGCTCTGAGTGCGAAACACGTGCTGGAGCTGGATGAATGGTCTGCGGAAGCAAAAATGTTGCTCGGCATGGCAATGATGTGGCAGCAGCATACCCAACAAGCCATTGCCTGGTTTAAAGAGGTTGTTTATCAACAACCAAGTTATTGGCCTGCCCATTACTACCTTGCGGAAATGTACCGACAAAGTGAGTTATACCGCCCGGCCCAGCGGACCTACCGCATTACACTGCAATTACTCAACGCCGAAATGAACAATGCTGGGAACGCCTGCGCGCTGCGGCTGCCACTGTCATTTCCGAGTAATTCGTTTCGTTTTCTTTGTGAACATCAGTTGGCGCAGTTCACCACTCAGGATGGGCAATAGAGAACCGTATGGCTATCGATCTTAAAAAATTTGTGCTGCGCTTTATTGATGAAGCAAACGGCCATTTACATACCGTAAAAGAGGGGGCGTTCCTGCTCTCGTCTGGTCAAAATACCGACGCACAAATCGGAGAGATGTTCCGTGCGGCACACACCCTGAAAGGGGGCGCGCGTATGCTCAAATTACAAAGCATCGCCGATGTTACCCATCAGCTTGAAGAGATATTAAGTGAGCTACGAGATAAGAAACTCGAGCCTAACCAAAACCTTGGCACCTTAATTCTTCAGGCTTGCGACTACATTTCAAATCAACTGGCGCAGCTGTCGGCAAGTGAAGGTAATAATCAGCTGCCTCCGGCAGATGTTGCATTATGCGAGCAATTAGCCCGTGCCAGCCGTGGAGAAATAGACACAGCGGCTGATGAAGTGGTTAAAGCTCCGGTAGAAAAGCCAGTCACGTTGCCATCGCTTGAAATATTAGACGGTGGGTTAAAACAGGCGGGTTCGGTACGCGTTAAGCTCGACAAACTCGATGACCTGATTAACATCCTCGGTGAAGTTGTCGCCAGTCATGACCGCCTTGAGCAGCAGGTACAGAGTTTAGTTAATCTGGGGCCGCGTATCTCTCACATGGATGTAGAACAACTGCGCAAGCAGGTCCTGCAATTCAGCCGCAAGCTAAAAGAAGATTTTCAGGTTCAGCATCTTCAGATGTACGAACTTTATGATGTTGCCACCACCATTCGTATGCTTCCTGTTTCGATGCTCTTTGAGCCGGTCTCTATGCAGGTGCGTGAATTAGCGGCCTCCCTGAATAAGCAGGTGGATTGCCGCATTTTAGGTGGCGAAGTTGAGATCGACAGACAATTAATAGACAGACTTTCCGAGCCGCTAACCCACCTGCTGCGTAATGCTATCGACCACGGTATTGGTGAAGCGGCTGAACGCGTGGCACTTGGGAAGTCGGCTCGTGGCACCATCACGCTGACGACTCAGCAAGACGGGCGCGGAATTTTGTTACGCGTAGAGGACGATGGTCGTGGTCTGGATTACCCGGCGATTCGCTCTAAAGCAGTGGCTCGTGGTTTGGTTGATGCAGCTGTTGTTGATCAGCTTTCAGAGCTCGAATGTAACGAGCTTATTTTCCACCCGGGTTTCTCAACCAGCAAGATTGTCACTGAATTATCCGGCCGTGGTGTGGGCCTGGATATTGTTCGCAAGACTATTGTGACTGATTTACAAGGCACGCTTCAGGTCCATAGCCGCCCAGGGCAAGGCACCACCTTTATAATTAGGCTGCCCATTTCTCTGGCAATGATGCGCATTTTGCAGTTTGAACAGCAGAACCATCTTTTTGGCCTTGCTGCTCAGTATGTCGTTGAGGTTGTTAAATATTCTCGTGGTGAAGTTCGTGACATTGCCGGTCGTCCGGCAATTATTCTGCACAACGAATTTATCCCGGTTATCTCAGCTGCCGAATTACTGCGCATCAACGAGAGGCCCGGAGGGCAAAACTCATCGGCCTCTAATGCGAGCGACTTGCTGCTTATCATCATTCAGAACCAGTTTGGCAAGATGGCGATGCTGGTGGACCGATTGCTCGACGAACGCAGCATGATGATTAAGCCTCTGCCAAAGCATATGCAGCAGCAGCCGCTTGTCTCCGGCATGGTTCTGAGCCAGGACAACCAACTGGTCAGTATCTTGCAAGTTCCGGTTCTGATGGAGATGGCACAAAAACAAGGGCAGCCACGGACTGCTGCACCTAAGCCGCAGGTTCGACAGAACTCATGGCATGTGCTGATAGTTGATGACTCATTGAATACGCGTGAAATTGAGAAAAACGTTCTGGAAGCACACGGCTATCAGGTCACGCTCGCCGAAGATGGATTCTCGGGGTTACAAAAAGCGCGTCTAACACAGTTTGACGCAGTATTGACGGATGTAGAAATGCCTGTGATGGATGGATTCTCGCTCACTAAAGCATTGCGTGCCGAAGATAACTACCAACATATTCCGATTATTATCGTGACTTCACGGGCTAAAGAAGAAGATCGCCGCCGAGGAATCCAGGTGGGTGCGGATGCATATATAGCCAAGGGTGATTTCGAACAGGACAGCCTCATAGAAACATTAAAAATGCTTTTATGCTAAAGGCTTAAAAAGTGAGAAAAGAGATGCGTGTTTTATTAGTTGATGATGATTTGTTTGCCGCTGAATTGGCTTCGGTATTTCTGGAAATGAGCGGCTATGAAGTGGTGCTTGCTGAAAGTGCAATGACCGCATTAGCCAATCTTGATTCTGATGATGGAATCGATTTGGTCATCAGCGATTTCCATATGCCGGAAATTACCGGGCTGGATCTATTAGAGGTTTTGCGGGCCAACGGTTGGAAAAAACCTTTTATTTTACTCAGCGCCAGTGAGATGACAGACATCACCATCATCCCAGATTGTTGGGTGAAGAAAGACGAGAATATGGCAGAAAGACTGGTGGCTGTAGTGAATGAATTACTTAAGCCAGATGCTGCGGATGAGCAAATATAAATCATGATAAAACAAGAATTTATGCAGAATACGATGAATACTGCTCAAGATAAAATCGCTCGTTTGCGTCAGCGCTTTTTGCAGCGTATTCCCGTGATGTTGGACCAGGCTGATGGGCTGCTGGCGAAATTAGTCGTTGAGCCGAACGAAGTGGATAGTAAGCAATTGCACCTTTTGTTGCATAGCATCCACGGAACCAGCGCGTCGTTTGGGTTCACGAAAATTGCCAGCCAGGCTGCTGAAGGTGAGCATCTGCTGGTGAGCCATTCTGTTTCGGATACGAAGTACACCAAGCTTGGCGAGATAATGCGGCAGTTATATGCATTAACTGAAGAGCAGGCGGAGAGCGCACGTCGTGGGGCAGATTCTTTAGTTAAGTTCCCCATAGCGGCTTCTACTCAGGAAGAGGTTGCGATTAACCGCACCATTAAGCCTGTTTATCTGTGTGATGATGAATGCGATCAGGCTGAATTACTGGCAACCCAACTTCGCTGCTTTGGCTTTATCTGTTATGTGTTTACCAACACGGCAGATTTTACCAAAGCAGTGTTATCACAGCCGCCGTCAGTGGTCATTATGGATGTCAGCTTCCCGGATAACGCTTATGGCGGCCCGCTTGCGATGTCTGACCTGAGAAGTAAAGTCGGCACACCTTTCCCGGTGCTTTATCTTTCCTGCCATAGCCATTTCCACGCCCGCATCAATGCGATTAAAGCGGGATGTGATGGTTACTATGTGAAACCTGCATCAACCACCGATTTAGTTCAGGAGCTGCACCGCTTAACGCAGCCGTCACTGAAAAAACCGTATCAGGTTTTACTGATTGATGATGAGCCCGAAGTCGCGCAATACAATGCCGAAATGCTGCGTATGGCGGGAATGGAAGTGCATGTTCTTACCCAGGTTCCGCACCTGCTGAATGTTCTCAATACCCATCCGATCGATATTGTTCTGATGGATTTCCACATGCCGGATTACAGTGGCGAAGAACTGACAAAACTGATTCGTCAGATCCCACAACATATCGGTTTGCCAATCGCCTATCTCTCCAGCGAAACCAATAAAAAAACCCAGTTTGGGGCGATGAGTACCGGTGCGGAAGATTTTATTATTAAGCAGGCCGATCCGCAGGAGTTAATTAATGCGGTTTCAATTCGAGCAGAAAGAATGCGTACGCTGCGTGCTCGTATGTCTCAGGATAGTTTGACGGGCCTGTATAACCACTCAACGACGACGCATTATCTGGAAAGCGCGATCACCGAGTCCAACTACAGCGGCATTCCATTTAGTCTGGTCATGGTCGATTTAGACCACTTTAAAAATATCAATGATACCTACGGCCATGTTGCGGGCGATCAGGTGATTCTGGGTATCTCACAGCTTTTCTCACATCGTTTACGCAGCACCGATATTGTGGGGCGCTATGGCGGGGAAGAGTTTGCGATAATTATGCCGGCCACCACCAAAGAACAGGCAGCCGCAGTGGTTGAAAGACTGCGTCAGGGATTTGAAAAAATTCACTTCTCAGTCAACCAGACTAACTTCAGTAATACCTTCAGTGCGGGAATTGCCTCCTGGCATCCGGGAGACAAAATAGAAACTATCCGCGAACGTGCAGACCAGGCTCTATATTCAGCAAAACAGCATGGCCGTAACCGTTATTGTATTGCTGATGATAAGGAAGTGGCATGAGCGAGCCATTAGAGCAAATACTCAGTCTTTATCAGGATGAGCATCGGGAAATTGCCAACGTTGATGAACCGCAATGTAGCCTTGTTTTGTTTAAGCAAGCTGACAAAAATTTTGCTTTTTACGGTTCGCAAATAAAAGAGATCCTGGCCGAGCGCCCTGTTTCATGGGTGCCGGGCTGCCCGCCTTCTCTTGAAGGGGTGATTAATCATCGCGGTCGCGTTGAGTCGGTGATTAACATAAATCGGCTAATTGAAACCGCGGGGCAGGATGTACCAGGCAAACGCACAATTCTTATTGGCCGTGGCAATAAAATGCAAAGCGGGGTTCTTATCGATAAATTAATAGATGTGCTGGATGTGGCTGAAAGCCTGATTCATCCAGCGGCTGATAATTTATCTGCTGCCATGCAAAAAGTGGTGGTCGGGATCGTTCCTGTCGGGCACGAGTATTTTGCGCTGCTGGATTTGAATTTAGTCTTTGAGCGTTATCTGGAAACCAGCGGCTATGACTCACTCGCTTAGTCTTGCGGCAGTAAGAATCACTCTCGGGAATATGCATTTTTATATTCCGACATCGCAGGTGCAGCGCTGTGTGCTGGCAGTGCCCGATACACCAGAAATACAGCGATTTAGCCATTGGTTAGGGCTGCCGGATGAACCGCAGCGCGGCATGCATCTGCATTTATTGGTGCCTGCGAGCAATGTCGCAAACGGATGGTATTTCTGGGGAGAGCTGGAAAATGTGGTACTGCTGCAAAATGAAATACTCCCTCTGCCTGTGATACTTCAGCAATGCTGCAAATTACCCGGGCTGCGTGCGCTGGTGCAGGATGAAAGCCTGAGTCCGTTATTAAGCTGGCGGTGAATCTTACACCGCCTGCTCTCTTCGTTATCACCACGTCGATTTCGCAGACAACTCCCTGAGCTACACACTTCTCCAATCTTCTGAACAAATGAATCCATCCACTGGAAGCAGACTCCCATTTGTCATATTTGGCAGGGGAAGTCGTATGAAAAATATGTTAAAAACGTGCGCATCTGAGCCTTACATCTGTGCGATTAATTAAAAAGGTATACCCGATTTTATGTCTGACAATCTTATCGAGCGCATTTCCACCGCGTTAGAATCTGAATACACTCTTGAGGGACTTGTCCGACAGCTGCTGGAAATGCTCGAACTGGTAACCAATATGGAGTCAACTTATCTGACGCGAATCGAACCTGATGGCAGTTTCCAACATATTCTTTTTGCTCGTAATTCCCGACATATGCAAATTCCTGAGGGGCTTTGCGTGCCGTGGGGTGACACGCTTTGCAAGCGCGCACTCGACGAAGGAAAGCGCTATACCTGCGATGTGGCGAATGTATGGGGCGATTCCCAGGCCGCGAAGGCATTAGGTATTACCACTTACGTCAGTACGCCTGTCACGCTTGCGGATGGTTCTTTATATGGAACACTTTGCGCAGCCAGTTCTGAGCATCGCATTTTGACCGAGCGTAGCGAGCAAGTCCTGCAATTGTTTGCGCAGTTGATTGCTCAGCAAATTCAAAATGAACAGCTTTTGCAGCAACTTCAGCAGGCAAACGCCGCGCTTACCACCGCCAGCTATACTGATGAACTGACGGGGCTGCCTAATCGCAGAGCTGTATTTGAACAGTTACCGAAACTCTTTTCGCAGGCTCGCAATGATGCGCGCTTTGTGTTGTTGGCTTTTGCTGATCTTGATGATTTCAAAGAGATTAATGACGCTTATGGCCATGGCGTTGGCGATAGTTTTCTGTGTGCAATTGGGCAGCGTTTACAAAAAGGGACGCATCCTGATGAAATCATTGGGCGTGTTGGTGGTGATGAGTTTGTTGTGGCAAGCGTTGGGCCTTCAGCCTCTGATGAGGCTCTACAAGCGGCGCAGGCATTCAAAATTAGGCTGGCAAACTTGCTGACTGGCGAGTATCAGCTACATTCCAGTGTGATTAATTATGCGGGTCCCAGCATTGGTGTTGTTGCAGTCAACCCAGCAGATACCGATCACGATTTAGCTTTGCGTGAAGCTGATGCGGCAATGTACATCGAAAAAGATCGTCGCCGGGGCTTATAACCTTTCCAGAAAAGCAGTCGCAACGTTGCGGAGATAATGATGAAAGATGTCGTGATCGTGGGGGCTGCACGAACGCCTATTGGCTGCTTTCAAGGGGCTCTTTCACCACGTAGCGCTTCGGAACTGGGGAGTGCGGTGGTTAAAGCGCTACTAGAACGCAGCGGCGTAAGTGAACAAGAAGTTGATGAAGTGATTCTGGGCCAGGTTCTAACTGCGGGCGCGGGGCAAAACCCCGCGCGACAAACCGCACTAAATAGTGGTTTGCCTTGGTCTGTTTCCGCTATCACTATTAATGATGTTTGTGGCTCCGGCTTAAAAGCACTTCATCTTGCGACGCAGGCGATTCAGTGCGGTGAAGCTGATGTGGTGATTGCTGGTGGCCAGGAGAATATGAGTCGCGCACCACACGTTTTGGCCGATAGCCGTAACGGTGCTGGCCTGGGTAATAGCCAACTTATCGACAGCCTGGTTCACGATGGATTGTGGGATGCCTTCAACGACTACCATATGGGCGTGACGGCTGAAAACCTTGCGCGTGAATATGGTATCAGCCGTGAAAGTCAGGATGCCTACGCTCTGGCATCGCAGCATAAAGCGCGAGCAGCGATTGATGCCGGGCGTTTTAAAGATGAAATTGTGCCGGTGACTGTTGAACTCAACTCCGGGAAATCAGTAGTTGTCGATACTGACGAGCAACCGCGTACCGATGCCAGTGCCGAAGCTCTGGCGCAACTGCGCCCAACCTTCGATATTTTGGGAAGCGTAACCGCGGGAAATGCCTCTTCTATTAATGATGGTGCCGCGGCGGTGTTAATGATGAGTGCCAGCAAAGCCGAAGAGCTGAATTTACCAGTGCTCGCTCGTATCAGAGCATTTGCAAGCGTTGGTGTTGATCCTGCGTATATGGGCATTGCACCTGTGACAGCTACGCAGCGTTGTCTCGAGCGAGCAGGATGGTCGCTTGATGAGTTGGATCTGATTGAAGCGAATGAGGCCTTTGCGGCGCAGGCGCTTTCGGTGGGAAAAATGCTTGAGTGGGATGAGCGCAAAGTGAATGTCAACGGCGGCGCGTTGGCGTTGGGGCATCCAATTGGTGCCTCTGGTTGTCGAATCCTGGTTTCGCTAGTGCATGAAATGATTAAGCGTGATGCCAAAAAAGGCCTGGCGACGTTGTGTATTGGAGGCGGGCAGGGAGTCGCTTTAGCCATCGAGAGAGATTAATGCCCAACGCAGTCCTGTTTATCAATGGAAAGGCACCTTCGTTATGAAGGTGCCTTTTTCTTTAATCGGTATCTCATTTTTATAGGTTTTATTTAACGTCATTATCCTCAGATGATTCTTTTCCCGTTGTTAAGAACCTTTCAGCTCATTTGCCTTAATTCTCATTCTCTGTGAATAATTTTATTGTAATCCCCTACGTTATTATTCGAATTAAAATTAATCAAAGGGGTTTTCTTTAGTTTTATTTAAGTCACAAAAATACTTTATGTAAATAAATTAAAACATTATTGAAATAATGTTTGATTGGCGTGCTTTGCATTTTTTGCGTGATGGGTGTCGCTTAATTTCGATACGAATTGTTTGTTTTGTTGATAGCCATCACGAAGATTACCATGTGTTAATTTTGACATAAATATTTACGATCTCGATCACTAAAATGATGTTCATTTAAAAATAAAATTCAGTTTCATAATAATGAAACGATATTTCAATGAGGGATTTATTTATGTTGAAGAAAACTCTGGGTCTGGCAATGTTGATTGGTGCTTCTTTTGCAGCTCAAGCTGTGACCGTCGACTTACGCCATGAATTCATTGACGGTGGTAAAACGGACTCAACCAACGCCGATCGCGTCTCAGTTTCACATCGTTTTGCAAATGGTTTCGGTTTCTCTGTAGAAGCGAAATGGAAATCAGGTGGTGATAATACCGATCAGCCATTTAGTGACTTTGTTGGTAATGGCCATGAAGAAGCTATTAGCTGGCAATGGAAAGCCGATAAAAATTTCTCTGTAACACCTGGTTTTAATATTGAAAGTAACGATAGCCGTTCTATCTATAAGCCAAACTTACGTGTGCAATATAGCTTCGACAATGGCTTCTATGTTGCTGCTCGTTACCGTTATGATTACACCCGCTACCCGGCTAATGCTAAGAAAGATGACGATAAAGTCAACCGTGGTGACGCATGGGCAGGCTTCGTGATGGGTGACTGGCGTACCGAGCTAAACTATGTTTACGCACGCAGTGAAGAGGGTAATGCTCGTAATAATAACAAGCCTTATTCTCAGGAATACAACGTGAAGTTGGCTTATAAATTGGATAAAAACTGGGCTCCATATGGTGAAGTCGGTAACGTAGGGGTAAATGATCGCGATGACCGTCAGACCCGTTTACGTGTCGGTGTTGCATACTCCTTCTGATAGTTTAATCCTTTAATATCCTCTCCCAGCCTCTGCTATTAGCAGAGGCTTTTTTATATTTGAATATGACATAAAGAAATTAGTTTTAAGTACACAGTCAACACCCTAAATAAATAGATATAAAAAAGCCCTCTCATAAAGAGAAGGCAAGGCCTACACAGGGTACACTATGTTTATTTATCAGGCAGAAATTAACTCTGGATTAGCAGGCATTTTGGCAATATACAGTGCAGGTTTACCATCTTTATCTGAGCTGAATAAGATGGCACTGTCATCCGGAGTAAATGAAGGATGCGGATGCGTAACCTGACGGCTATTAGCAAAAGTTGCCCAGGAAGTATCGTGGCGAGCTACGCGGAAATAAGCTTTTTTCGCTACATCGAAGGCATATAAATACGGATCGTTGTCGATGGTATAACCACTAGTATCTTTAACGTCGACCGGAGTACCGGAACCGTCACCCACCAGCAGCGAACCATCGAAGTTACTCATCAGGTGTGAACATGCTGGCATCTGCATGACTTCTGTATTTTCGCCGTTATCTGGATTGTAGCTATAAATAGTACGGCCTTGCTGGCCTTTCAGGTAGGAAACGTACATTAAGGACGAACCGTTCGGCACCCAGAATTCATGCGTGCAGCTTTCGCCTTCGGCGTGCTCTTTTACTTTGCGCACGTTGCTACCATCTTCGTTGACCATCCACATACGTGCATCAACCAGGTCGTGTGGGCCTTCGTGACAGAACGCAACGGTGTTGTCATCGAACGGGCGGTAGATTGGGTGGCCGAGCCAGTTTTTTTCCTGGTGGATAACGGCACTTTCACCGGTTTGCAGATCAACACGCAGCAAGCGGCAGTTTGGTCCTTTATGGAAAAAGTCATGGAAGATCTTCCAGTCGTTTAACGGTACCCAATCATCTTTGGAGATTTCGATACCCACAAGTTTTGTGCAATCGCTGTTGGCAACCCATGTGCCGTAACCAACCCAGTCAGCAGGCACACGATAAACTTCACGTTCAACCAGCGTTTCAAGGTTAACTTCCAGCAGCGTGCGTTCGTTCTTCACATAATAGAGAGATTTGTCATCCGGGGAGAGGAAGCCACCAAAGGTGTTGTCGCCAGTGCCTTCAGTTAATTGCACCGCTTCGGCGGCGGCGATATCCAACAGATAGTAATTCCAGTTGCCGTCAAACTCGCCAGCAAACAGTAGCTTACTGCCATCCTGAGTGAAGCATTTTTGATAGAAGTAATTGCGATGGCACGTTACTTCTGGTGGCGTTAAACGGGTGACTTCGACGCCTGTGTCCGGGTCCTGACTCACTTCATAAACCAGCTTAACCCGCATACCTTTAGCCATGATGCTCTCCTTAAAATGACAATTCATATACCCGTCATTCTTCAAGCTGCAGGGGGGCTGCAACTCGAATGCTAACGAGTATTCAGTGAAAGTTATGTTCAAAATCTTGGTGTTAATTTATCAAAACATTGTTTCAATATGTGTGATTACATTCACTAAACTGCAAAACCACTGGCAATACTTTCAGTAAGGAAATGCATTTAAGGGGATAAATGCAGAGGGAACGTGATCGAAATATCAAATCTGAAAAGTATTACCCATAATTTGAAACAACGTTTCATTTATAATTGAAAAGCAGTTTCAACCAGATTACTATGAATCCATCAAAGATTACGGAACAGCGTTTTTACCGTAAGTGATTTATGAGTTGCGCAATTTGCGTGAACAAAATTTTCCCCAAGATGCTTGCGCTTACAGCAGGCCCGTATAAAAAAAGGAAACCTACATGATTCTGGATTCATTCTCCCTACAAGGTAAAGTTGCTGTTGTTACTGGTTGTGATACAGGTCTGGGCCAGGGTATGGCTATCGGTCTTGCTGAAGCAGGTTGTGACATTGTTGGTATCAACATCGTTGAACCGGCTGAAACCATCGAGCGCGTAACTGCTCTTGGTCGCCGCTTCCTGAGCCTGACCGCTGACCTGCGCCAGATTGATGGTATTCCATCTCTGCTGGAGCGTGCGGTTGCTGAGTTCGGCCAAATCGACATTCTGGTTAACAACGCAGGTCTGATTCGTCGTGAAGATGCAATCAACTTCAGCGAAAAAGACTGGGACGACGTAATGAACCTGAACATCAAGAGCGTGTTCTTTATGTCTCAGGCTGTGGCTCGCCAGTTCATTGCTCAAGGCAAAGGCGGCAAAATCATTAACATCGCTTCTATGCTTTCTTACCAGGGTGGCATCCGCGTACCGTCTTACACTGCTTCTAAAAGCGCAGTTATGGGTGTGACTCGTCTGCTGGCTAACGAGTGGGCACAACACGGTATCAACGTGAATGCTATCGCACCGGGCTACATGGCGACCAACAACACCCAACAGCTGCGTGCTGACGAAGAGCGTAGTGCGGCGATTCTTGAGCGTATCCCGGCGGGTCGTTGGGGCCTGCCAGAAGATCTGAAAGGTCCAATCGTGTTCCTGGCCTCTCCTGCATCTGATTACATCAACGGTTACACCGTTGCAGTTGATGGCGGCTGGTTAGCACGTTAATCCACCTGACCAAACCAGACTAAATAGAAACCTCCTGAAATCAGGAGGTTTTTTTATATCTACACCCTTGCTAAATACAACGCAGGCATCCCTTCTTCGTCAGACGTGTAAAGCACCCATTGGTTATCCGGGCTAAATGAAGGATGCGGATGCGTCACCTGGCGGTCACCATCCAGCACTTTCCAGGATGTATTGTGGCGGCAAACGGCTTTCTGCGTGCCTTTGTTAAGATCGAATACCCAAATGAACGGATCGTTGAGATCGATATTTCCCGTTTTGTGCGGTGCGCCATCACCGACAACCAGCGAGCCGTCGTGGTTGCTCATCAAATGCGAGCAAGGCGGAATGGTTCGGAGTTGGCGATTCTCAAGCGTTTGTGGATCGGCGCTCCATAAATAGCGGTGCGCATCACCTTCTTTATGGGCGACGTAGTAAAGTGCGGAGCCGTCCGGCACCCAGAACTCATGTGTAAAACTTTCACCTTCGTCATGCTGGCGAACTTTACGCAGATTGCTACCATTCTGGTTAATCAGCCACATGCGAGCATCAATGGCATCACGCGGGCCTTCGTGGCAAAACGCCACGGTTTCATCGTCAAACGGGCGGTAAATTGGGTGACCCAGCCAGCGTTTTTCTTGCAAGATGACCTGCTGCTCACCGCTGTGTAAATCGATGCGAATCAGGCGGCACTCCGGGTTTGTGAAGTAGAAATCACGGAATTTTTGCCAGTCGGTGAGCGGTGACCAGTCACTCTTTTTGATTTCAATCCCCACCAGTTGGCTACAATCGGAATTCGCAACCCAGGTGCCATAAGCCACCCATTCATCATCGACTTCATAAACTACGTATTCTTCGAGTGAATGCAGATCAACGCGGCGTAATTCGCGAGCGTTTTTCACATACCACAGCGACCGATCATCAGCCGATAAAAAGCCGCCGAAAGTATTGTCGCCTTCACCTTCGGTGAGTTGTGTTGCCATTTGCTTTTCTAAATCGAGTGAATAGTAATTCCAGTGCCCTTCGAACGCGCCGCCGAAAATTAGCCGCTGCCCATCGTCGCTAAAACATTTTTGGTAGAAATAATTACGGTGGCAAATAATGTGCGGTGGGGTGAGTCGTAATACTTCAGCTCCGGTTTCCTTGTCGCGTCGGGCGCGGAAGGAAAGTTGGATTTTCTTACCTTTAGCCATAACGAATTTCCTTCTTTTTTTAAAAAAATACCCCGCCTCGCAAGCGGGGCAGGGTATCTATCTGCAAATATCAGGCTGATTAATTAACGCATTGCGCGTTTCAGAATACGGTTACCCTGACGTTCAAACTCAGCAGCAGTTTCTTCTACGGTTTTCTGGCCATAGTCGATGTACTGCAAAGAAGTACCGAACAGGGAAACAATCTGCGGGTCATCGAAGTATGGCGATGTTGGCAGTTTGTTTGGCAGAGATTGCGCCAGTTTCAATCCGGCAACCGCTGGATCATTATCTTTGATCACGCCATCAGCAGTCAGTTGGGTTACAGCCGCTTTGCTCAACGGTACGCCGCGCTCCAGACCCAACGCTTCCACGCCCGCTTTTTCGTTCAGCAAGAAGTTAATCAGCATGGCTGCTTCTTTCGGGTGCTTGGTCGTTTTGCTGATAGAGAACATCTGCGCTGGTTTAAAGAACATACCGGCATCTGTTGCACCTGGCAGCATCGGGTAAGAACCCAGCTCGAGTTTCGCTGGCGGCTTCAGGTTATCGGAATACTTTTTAATGGTGGAGTTCCACATATAAGTACCGGCCCATTCTCCCTCAATCCACGGTTTCATCTCGTACATATTGCTCTTACCAAATGACGCATAGTATTTGGTGTCAGGCATTACGTGGCTGTCGATAAGCTTTTTGTACATACCAAAGAACTCAACCCACTGCTCTTTGGAGTAGCCGAATTGCTTTTTCGCGGTATCGATTTCAGGAATATTGTATTTCTGCACCATATAAGAGCGCAGCAGAGACAGCGTATCCTGGTGCTCTAACACCACTGGGAAATATTGCTTGCCCAGTTTGGATTCAAAGGTTTTACCCGCCGCCATCAACTCATCCCAGGTTTTCGGGTATTCAACGCCCGCTTTTTTCCAGGTCTCATCGTTGAAATAGAACACACGAGCAGTCACGGAGATTGGAATGCCGTTCAGCTTGCCGTCAACGGTGGTGGTTTGCAGCTCTTTCGGGTCAAACTGAGTCAGATCCAGCTCACCTTTCACGGTGTTCAAATCGTAGAAGCCCGTGCCGGTTTTGGAGAAAATTGGCAGCCAGTTCCAGTTAGTCTGCATCACGTCAGGCTCGGTACCGCCCGCAATCTGCGTAGTCAGACGGGAAAGGTGACCGTCCCAACCGGTGTATTCAGACTTCACCTTAATGTTTGGATGTTCTTTCTGGAACTCTTCAACTGCTTTCAACGTAACCTGATGGCGCCCGTTGCCGCCCCACCAGGACATACGTAACTCAACATCATCTGCCGCGAACGCCGAGCCGGCAGCCATTCCTAAGGTAGAGGCAATCAGGGTACTTAATAGCACTTTTTTCATTATCATAGACTCCTGTCAGAGAGAGATGTTTTGTTCTGTTTTTGCGTCGAAAATATGACATTTTTCCATGTCAAACTTGAAATACACCTTACGGTGAAGGCCTTTCTCAATCATTGGCTTAGCTTCATCGGAAGGGATGCGGCAGGTCATTTCGAAATCAGCTACTTTCAGGTAGATGAAGAATTCATGGCCCATATTCTCTACACGCACCATCTCGCCGCTGGAATGGCTTTCGGCAAACGGTTCATCAGAGAGTGAAATAAACTCAGGACGGATGCCGAAGAAGATGTCCTGATTTTTGTATTCAGCACAACGCTTCTGCTGGCGCTCGTTCAGCGCCAAAGTGTCATTCCCCACGCTAATTTGCAGGCTGCCGTCTTTTTCAATCAGCTTGCTCGGGCGAATGTTCATTTCTGGGGCACCGATAAAGCCCGCCACGAACATATTTTTCGGGAAGTGATAGAGGTTATCTGGCGTATCCACCTGCATGATGTGACCCAGTTTCATCACGCAGATACGGTCGCCCATGGTCATCGCTTCTGTCTGATCGTGGGTCACGTAAACGGTAGTCGCAGGCTTGCCGCTTTTCTTGAGTTGCTTATGCAGGTCGGAGATACGAATACGCATCGACGCACGCAGCTTGGCATCAAGGTTAGATAACGGTTCGTCGAACAAGAACACGTCAGGCTTTTTCACAATCGCACGGCCAACGGCCACACGCTGTGCCTGGCCGCCTGATAACTGGCGCGGTAGGCGGTCCATCAGCTCATCGAGCTCAAGAATTTTGGCCGCTTCATTCACCTGGGACTCGATTTGCTGTTTTGGCAGCTTGCTGAGTTTCAGGCCAAAGGCCAGGTTTTCACGCACGGTCATGTGTGGATACAGTGCATAGTTCTGGAACACCATCGCGATACCGCGAGATTTAGGGGCCAGGTTGTTCACCACGCGGTCGCCGATTCTGACTTCACCGCCACTGATCGTTTCCAAACCTGCCAGCATACGCAGGGTGGTTGATTTCGCGCAGCCAGATGGGCCGACGATAACCATAAACTCACCGTCTTCAATCTTCAGGTCGATACCATGAACCGCCTGGAAGCCGTTGGAGTAAACTTTTTGCAATTTGTTGAAAATAACTTCAGCCATGATATTCCCTCACTTAACCTTTAATTCCGCTGCTGGTCACGCCTTGTACGAAGTAGCGTTGAGCCAGGAAGAAGATGATGATCGATGGCAGAATGGAGATGCTCGCCATTGCCAGAATTTCGTTCCATGGAGCGCCTTCAGTCACGTCGATAGACATTTTGAGCGCCAGTGCAATTGGGTATTTGTCTACGCTGTACACATAAATAAGCGGCCCGATAAAGTCGTTCATAGACCACATGAACTGGAACAGGGCGACAGAGATAATGGCCGGTTTCAGAATCGGCACTACCACATACCAGAGCACCTGGAAGGAGTTACAGCCATCAATCTGCGCTGCTTCTTCCATATCGCGTGGCACGCCACGCAAGAACTGGATCAACATGAAGACAAAGAATCCCTGGGTTGCGAATGCCATTGGCAGCCACAGCGGCAGGTAGCTATTCAACATGCCCATTTCACGGAACATCAGGTATTGCGGGATTAACAGTACGGTGCTTGGCAGCAACATAGTGGTAATCAACGTCGCGAACCAAAACTTCTTGAACGGGATTTCGAAACGGGCAAAGCCGTAAGCGACAATCGTTGAAGAGATAATGGTTAGCAGTACTTTTGGAATCACATACTGCATTGTGTTCCACATATAGTGGCCAAAGGTGTACTCAGTACCGGTTTTCCAGCCGTTGACGAAGCCGTCGCTGGTTGGGTTTGACGGCCACAGACCGAGGGTTGTGAATATCTCATGGTTCGGTTTAAACGCTGCAGAGAACATCCACACCAACGGGTAGAGCATCAACAGACCGACAATAATCAGCACCACATAACGGATGGTGCGGCTGATTTTTTCACGGCGCAAAGTACGCGCGATCTCTTCTTCTGCCAGGTCCGTTGCATTTTTAGCCGCTAGCTGGCTTGGTTGGATATCAGCCATTTTTGCCTCCCTTATCTGCGGAGTAGAACACCCAGTATTTCGATGACTTAAAGGCGATGGAGGCAAAGACCGCCACGACCAGGAACAGTACCCACGCCAGCGCCGCGCCATAACCCATATCGAAGTATTTGAAGGCTGTGTCGTAGATATACAGTGAGAACAAGTAGGTGTAGTGAGTCGGGCCGCCACCGGTGATGATGTACGGTGCTGTAAACTCCTGGAACGCCTGCGTGGTCTGCATGATGAAGTTGAAGAAGATAACCGGCGTAATCAAAGGCACGGTCACTTTCGTGAACATCTGCCATTTAGACGCGCCATCAATCATTGCTGCTTCATATTGTGATTGCGGAACGTTTTGCAGTGCGGCCAGGAAGATGACCATCGCCGAGCCGAACTGCCATACACGCAGAAGCGTAACGGACATCAGCGCCAGAGACGGTTCACCCAGCCAGTTCACCGGGTCGAGACCGAACACACCAATAAAGCTATTTAGCAGGCCGTCGATGGCAAACAGTGCGCGCCACAAAACGGCGATGGCTACAGAGCTACCCAGAATTGACGGGATGTAATACGCAGTACGGAAGAAACCGATGCCGCGCAGTTTAAAGTTCAGAACAAATGCGATACCGAGTGCGAAAGCGAGTTTTAACGGAATGGTTAAAAACACATACGCAAAAGTGACGCCCATGGATTTCCAGAAGAGCGAATCTTCGGTCAACATGTAGCGATAGTTCTCTATACCGGTGAATACCGGCGGGTTCATCAGATCGTACTCAGTAAAACTGAGGAAGAAAGATGAAACAAACGGGAAGGCAGTAAAGACTAACAACCCTATTATGTAGGGCGAAATCCATGCCAATCCCAGCATTTTGTTTTCATTCATACATACCTACCTGGTGGTCAATGGTTTAAAAATTGTTTTGCAAAAATCGTTCTCGAAACTCATTGCCTCACCCGTGAAGCTATACGGATGGGTCGGAAAGAGGGGGGCGTGGCTGTCATATTCATTCCATGATAATTAATTGATAAATAAAGATTAAAAACCCATGTCGTTTGTTCGTGTTCTGTATTTACATTCAGATTTCATAAACATGCGAACCATGGTTCCCGATTAGTAAAACAGCGTTTTAATTAATCCTATTACGATTTGTAACTGAGTCATTCAATTCATGATGGAAATGTGATCAAAGTCGAAACACTGTTTCGATAATGTGAAATGGACGAGGTTTTGCTCGGGATGAAAAAAGGAAGGTAGAAATTCTTAGTTTTTAAACTGCAATAGTTGGTGGTTGTTTTTCAGTTGATTCTTAGGAATAATGACCATTCATTAAAGAGAGTTACGTTTCGTTACAGAGTTAAGGCTTTGTTATCAGTGCATTACCAAATGGTAATTATGTTATTTACAGTCAGTTTTTGATATCGACAGTGACATGCACAAGGAGAAGATATACAGCCTTTCTTATGGTTTAAAACCCAACCTATTTCTCATTCTTTGGCGTAAGCGCTGCTTAATTTCCTGCTCCTGGAAGTTAGACGGGTATTTTTCTCAATAACTTAAAAACCGGCTAGTTATGTCTTCTATAGAAATGAAAACCAATCAATTAGAGAACGCGTCTCCATACCCACTTATGGCACCTCGCCATGAAGAGATCGATTTACTAGGCCTGATGTCTGCTCTTTACGCGGCAAAAAAACAGATAATTACCATTACGCTACTGTTTGCATTATGTGGACTGGCTGTCAGTTTTCTACTGCCGCAAAAATGGACTAGTGAAGCGATTATCACACCGCCTGAAACAAGCAATCTAATTGGGCTGCGTCGTGCGTTGGTAGATATGACGGTGCTTGGCGTGGATGCGAATATTGATGCGGGTAGTCTCTATAATATGTTTTTGAAGAAATTTGAATCGCAAGAGCTTCGCGAGCAATTTCTGGCAAAATCTCCTTATGTACAGGCATTGGTGAAAAATGCTGAGGTGGATAAGAGTGCGCTATATCGCGCAATATCCAACGTTTCGGAAAAATTCAAAGCAGTAAACAATATAGATCCTAAAAAAACTGACAATGCCCCTTATACTTCCTGGACACTAAGTTTTACCGCACCAGATGCAGAAGATGCTCAACAGGTACTGCAGAAATACGTTGAGTTTGTTGCTGCTGAAGTGAGCAAAGACGTTATCTCCAATGTAAAAAATGCTCTCGAACTCAAAGTGGCATTTGAAAAAAACAAACTGGCGCTTGACCGTACTGCGCTTCAGAACGAGCACAATGTTAACCTGGAGCGTCTGGGATATTCGTTGCAGGTAGCCAATGCTGCGGGCCTGAAAGACCCGGTATATAGCAACGGGCAGGCGGTAAAAGACGACCCTGATTACTCCGTTGCTCTTGGCGCTAAAGGGCTTACAGAAAAGCTAAAGATTGAGCAATCAATTAAAGATGTGGCTCAGTTGAATGCTTCTGTGCAAAACCGCGATCACGTTCTTACTTCCTTAGAAGCCATAAAGCTTGGCGAAATTGATTTCAAACCTTACCAATTCCAGATGCAGCCTTCATTACCACTGAAAAAAGATGGTCCAGGTAAATCCCTGATTATTGTGTTGGCGACACTGGTGGGTTTGATTGTCGCTTCGGGTATGGTGTTAGTTCGTGGTGCATTCACATCTCGTATGCATATTGATTGAGACATCTAAATTAGAATTTGTCATAAGCGGCGCCTTCTCAGGCGCCGTTTTTTTGTACCTTACTTCAGGAAATCTTCACGCATTGGGGTGAAGGTGTCCAGCAGGGTACCCGCCTTCAGGCATACGCAGCCATGCATCACATGCGGTTCTTTATATAGCGTATCACCCGCTGTAACGCGGTGAGTCTCATCACCGATAGTGAATTCAAACTCGCCAGAAAGTACGTAAGTCAACTGCTCATGTGGATGGTTATGCATCGGGCCGATTGCGCCAGCTTCAAAGTTAACCTGCACACCCATCATTTTACCGTCATGCGCTAGAATACGACGGCTCACGCCAGCACCTAAATCTTCCAGTTTGGTATCTTTAATAAAAGTGAACATTCGCGATCCTTTTTTATGTGAAACGTTGTTTCATTTAATTAATCGTATCTTGAAAAGTCCTTTTACGATAGTTCACACCCGCGTTTTGTAAGGCAGATCACGCTTTCCTGCCAGGTAATTTCCCTGATATAACCAAAGTAATAAAAGTTAACAGGTGAAAAGTCATGAAAACAATTGGTTTGCTGGGCGGGATGAGTTGGGAGTCGACCATTCCTTATTATCGGTTAATTAATGAAGGCATTAAGGAAAAATTAGGCGGCCTACATTCAGCGAAAATTGTTCTGCACAGTGTTGATTTTCATGAGATTGAAGCTTGCCAGTCAAAAGGCGAATGGGATCTGGCGGGCGAGATGCTGGCACAAGCAGCGGTGGGGCTACAGAAAGCCGGAGCGGAAGGTATTGTGTTGTGCACCAACACGATGCACAAAGTCGCGCACCATATTGAATCGCGCTGTGGGTTGCCGTTCCTACATATTGCTGATGCAACCGGGCGTGCGATTACTGCGCAAAATGTGCAGCGTGTTGCGTTGCTTGGCACGCGTTACACCATGGAACAAGATTTCTATCGTGGCCGCCTGAGCGCTGAATTTGGTATCGAATCTCTTATTCCTGAAGAGCCTCAACGTTTGCGTATCAACCAGATTATCTTCGAAGAGCTTTGCCTTGGGAAAATTACCGAAGAATCGAAACGCTACTATCAGCAAGTGATTGAAGAGCTACAGGGGCAGGGTGCACAGGGTGTGATTTTTGGCTGTACTGAAATCGGGTTGCTGTTAAACCAACAGGATTGCCCGCTCCCGGTCTTCGATACCGCAGCGATTCACGCCGCCGACGCGGTGAATTTCATGCTGACCGAGTAATATTTTTTTATTCATTATTTCAAATGGTTAAACGGTAAAAAAGAGTATCCTTAGCGTACGCCGGGTCGCCCCGGCGTTTTTTGTGTTATTAATTTGTTAAGCAGCGCACGCTTTTCCAAACAAGCTGCACCTCTGACATCCTCGTAATCCGGCGGTCGAACATAGTTCTCCCGCCTTTTGTTATTTCTGCAACCTGGAGTTATTCCATGCCTATTTCCTTACTCGCGCTGGCGATGAGTGCATTTGCCATCGGCACGACGGAGTTCGTTATTATGGGCCTGTTGCCCGATGTGGCAGGGGATCTGGCGATCTCTATTCCCACAGCCGGCTGGTTGATTAGTGGCTATGCGCTAGGTGTGGCGATTGGCGCACCTATCATGGCGTTGCTCACGGCAAGATTGCCGCGCAAACTCTCACTGGTACTACTGATGGTGATTTTTATTGTCGGTAACATCCTGTGTGCCTTAGCGCTGAATTACCATTTCCTGATGTTAGCTCGCGTTATTACTGCACTTTGCCATGGCGCATTCTTCGGCATTGGCGCGGTGGTAGCCGCAAGTCTGGTTGCTCCCAATCGTAAAGCCTCAGCGGTGGCACTTATGTTTACTGGTCTGACGCTTGCCAATGTGTTGGGCGTACCGATTGGCACCTGGTTTGGGCAATTGTACGGTTGGCGTTCGACGTTTTGGGGAGTGGCAATTATCGGTGTGGTCGCATTTATTGCGCTGATTGTCAGCCTGCCATCGCAGAAAGAGGAAGCGCCGACCGACCTTAAACGTGAAGTCAGCGCGCTGGCCAACGGTAAGCTGTGGCTGTCGCTTGCGATGACGGTGTTTTTCGCCGCAGCTATGTTCACCTTATTTAGCTACATTGCCCCAATGTTGTTACAGGTGACTGGTGTCACTCATCAGGGCGTAAGCTGGACACTGTTCTTGATTGGTGCCGGTTTAACGGTCGGTAATATTCTTGGTGGGCGTCTGGCAGATTGGAAAGTTTCCTTTAGTTTGATACTGAGTTTTAGCCTGATTGCTATCTTCTCTCTGCTTTTTCGCTGGACCAGCCACGGTATGTGGCTTGCGGAAATTACCTTATTCCTTTGGGCAATGGCGGCTTTTGCAACGGTTCCCGCGCTGCAAATCAACGTTGTGCTGCACGGTAAAGATGCACCGAACCTGGTTTCGACACTGAATATTGCGGCCTTTAATGTCGGGAATGCGCTCGGTGCATGGGTTGGTGGTACAGTTATTGCGCACGGTTTTGGTCTGACTGCCGTTCCGGTCGCGGCAGCAGGGCTTGCGGCTATCGGGCTTATCATTTGCCTGATTAACTTTAGCAGCGGAACGGGTCACCATCAGCCAGTGACCGAGCAGTAATTCAGGCATCGAGCAGTTGATTTAGCGGCTCGATGTAAATCTGCATACTGTTTTGCAGATGTTCGCTGAAAGCCGTGACTAGCGCAGAAGCAGGGCGGTGAAGTGGGCGAATCAGGCTCACCGTAAACGGCACCGCCACGCTAAATCGGCGGGCAACCACGCCACTTGAAGCATAATCCAGAGCGGTCAACGGATTGACCACCGATACACCCACTCCCGCCCGCACCATTGCACACACCGATGCCGCACTGTGCGTTTCCATCACCATTCGTCGCTTAACGTCGTGTTCCTGAAAAAGTGAATCCAACAACTGGCGATAACTGTCGGTACGCGACAGGCTAATGTAATTCTCTCCGGCGAAATCTTGCGGCGAGAGCACTTTTTTATCGGCGAGGCGATGCCCTGCGGGTAACACGCACACTTCATTGAGCGTCAGTAACGTCTGGCGCTCCGTTCCGGCAGGCGTTGTGGTGTTTTCGGTTAACCCTAAATCATGGCGCTGGGCTGATAGCCACTCCTCTAACAGCGGTGATTCCTGCGGCACAATATTCAGACTTAATTCCGGGTAGCGTGCCAAAAAAGGTTGAACCAACATCGGTAAGAATGATTGTGAAAACACCGGCAGACAGGCTATGGAGAGCTCGCCCTGGCGGAATTCACGTAGGCTCTCAGCGGCACTCAGAATTCTGTCCAGCCCGTACCAGGATCGCTGTACTTCCTCGAATAATCGTAAACCTTGCACTGTCGGGTGCAAACGCCCGCGGCTACGTTCGAACAATTGCAGACCAATCAACTTCTCAAGTCTTGCCAGTTCGCGGCTAACGGTAGGCTGAGAGGTATGCAGTAACCCTGCGGCTTCGGTGAGGTTACCGGCGGTCATTACCGCGTGGAAAATTTCAATATGACGCAGAGTTATTGAGGGCATGATAGTCTCCTTTATCTATATCAGTTTTGCATAGACTCTGGCGAAAGCGATATTTTTTCTTCACTTCACTCTGTGGCGTAATACAAAAAACGAATTGTTGCCGGAGCCAACCATGCCACGCCCACTGAATAACACCGACACTGCTTTAAATGCGCAAAACCTGCTGGCATTGCCTGCCGAATTTGGCTGTCCAGTCTGGGTTTACGATGCTGAAATTATTCGCCAGCAGATTGCTCAACTGCGTCAGTTTGATGTGATTCGCTTCGCGCAAAAAGCGTGCTCAAATATTCATATTTTGCGTCTGATGCGCGAGCAGGGCGTGAAGGTCGATTCCGTTTCGCAGGGTGAAATTGAGCGTGCGCTGGCTGCAGGTTACAAGCCATTGGAAAATCACGACGACATCGTATTCACCGCCGATATGATTGACCAGCCGACGTTACAACTGGTCGCCGAACAACAGATTCCTGTGAACGCGGGTTCCGTGGATATGCTGCAACAGCTTGGCGAAGTTTCTCCAGGTCATCGCGTCTGGTTGCGTGTCAACCCAGGCTTCGGCCATGGCCACAGCCAGAAAACCAATACCGGTGGCGAAAACAGCAAACACGGTATCTGGCACGCAGATTTACCGCAGGCACTGGAAGTTATTCAGCGCTACAAACTGCATTTGGTCGGTATCCATATGCATATTGGTTCTGGTGTGGATTACGGTCACCTTGAGCGTGTTTGTGGTGCGATGGTACAGCAGGTGATTGATTTTGGTCAGGATCTGGAAGCGATTTCCGCTGGTGGTGGCTTGTCTATTCCGTATCGTGAAGGTGAAGAGACTATCGACACCAATCACTATTACGGACTGTGGAATGCTGCACGTGAAAAAATTGCTCAGCGTCTGGGGCATCCGGTGAAACTTGAAATTGAACCTGGCCGTTTCCTGGTAGCAGAGTCAGGTGTGCTGGTGGCTCAGGTGCGGTCGGTTAAAAACATGGGCTCACGCCACTTTGTGCTGATTGATGCCGGGTTTAACGATCTCATGCGCCCGTCGATGTACGGCAGCTACCACCATATTTCTGCTTTAGCGGGTGATGGACGTGAGCTGAATCAGCTCCCGTTAGTCGAAACTGTCGTCGCCGGGCCATTATGTGAATCGGGGGATGTATTTACCCAGCAGGAAGGCGGCAAAGTGGAAACGCGTGCACTGCCGCCAGTGCAGGTGGGGGATTATCTGGTACTGCACGATACCGGGGCGTATGGCGCATCGATGTCATCCAATTACAACAGCCGCCCATTGTTGCCTGAAGTGTTATTTGATAATGGCGCGGCGCGATTGATTCGCCGCCGCCAGACTATTCAGGAATTGCTGGCACTGGAAATGTAATACGGGCCCGGGCCGACTGAATCACGTAATACCAGCTTGCCAACAAACGGTGGGATTGCTTCAAGCAACTCGCCGTTAGCTAGTTTTATGACTTGATCGATAGCCGTGGTTATCATGCTATCGATAGGTAAATAGACACTGGATAGTGCAGGTTCCAGCCACTGAGCGCTCGGTGCATCATCGAAACCAAACAACGAAATATCCTGTGGAATGCGAACGCCTGCCTGATGCAAAGCTTTCGAAGCACCCAATGCCATATCATCGTTGCAGGCAAACAGTGCGGTAAATGGTACGCGACTTTCAAGCAATTCCTGACACAGTTTATGGCCGAGTTCCATGCTTGAATCACCATATTTGACCCGCTCTTCACTAAAGGCAATACCATGCTTTTGTAGCGCTTTTCGATAACCCATCAGGCGCGCCTGGCCAGTTGGTGTGGAAATTGGCACCGTAATGCATGCAATGTCGCGATGGCCTTGCTGAACGAGATATTCGGTCGCCTGAAATGCAGCATCTTGTTGCTCAAAGAACACGCAGCGATCGCGAGCCTGGCTTACATCACGGTTAATTACGACCAGTGGCACTTTGATGCTATTGATGAGTGAAAGTAATGTACGTTCATTCATAAACCGGGTGTACAGCACAATAGCGTCGCAATGCCTGTCCACCAGCATTTGAACGGCTTCCTGCTCCTTTTGTGGCGTGTCGTGCCCATCAGTGACAATCAGCTGTTTACCCCAGGCTTCAGTCTGGCGTGAGGCTTGCTGGAGCAGGCGTCCAAAGTAGAAGCCATCAAAAGTAGACACCACCAGACCCACGCTATTACTGCTGCGATTGGCAAGGGATCGCGCCAAAAAGTTAGGCCGATAGCCCAATTCTTCCATGGCGTTAAACACCTGTTCACGGGTGCTCTCTTTGACTTGCCCAATCCCGTTGAGCACGCGTGATACCGTTGCTTTAGAAACGCCAGCGCGTAGCGCGACATCCAGCATTGTTACCATCAATTCATTCCTGATTAAGACGCTAGCTGCGTGGTCGCATGATTTCGCTAGTTTAACATGCTGTGCTTATGAAACATCGTGCTTGCGGCTTCGCTATGTCATTTGTCGTACCCGATCACGCTTTTGAATGATTCAGAATGTTTATATTAATTTGGTATACCAAATTAGTTAAATTGGTTGGCATTAGAATTCCAATATAACAATGTGGGACATTTATCACGGAAATGTTAATGATTTGGTTCTATTTTTGGTATACCAAAAAGCTCGTTAAACATCACCCTATACCAAAAATAATTCGAGTTGCAGGACAAAAGGCTTTAGCCTTTTGAACAGTGCTAGCGCTGGCCCCGAAGGGGCGAGGCCATAGGCCGAGTAACGCGTCAAACGAGTGAATCCCCAAGAGCTTACTAAAGTAAGTGACAGGGGTGAACGAGAGCAGCCAACGCTCATGTAACTTGAAGTATGACGGGTATACATAATAAAAAACGACAACACAGAGGTATACCCTATGGCTTTGCAGGAAAAGTTAATCGACTCTCTGGGAAGTTTTGCCACTAAATTCAATAGCTACCGCTATATTATGGCGATCAAATCTTCCTTTATTACCCTGATGCCAGTGATCATCGTCGGGGCATATGAGGAAGTTAATTTTTTTAGGTATTGTCAGGAGCTTGTGTGTTTTTTTTAATCAACGCCTACGAAGGGGGATCAGCTTAATACCAGCGGCGCGGAAGCTCGGAACGAGAATGTAGTGACGAAGGTGAATTTATTTGCATTTAAATCATATGTTTAAATCTAAATCCAACTAAAGAAACTCGATTTAATGAAGTTTTTGGATCCCACTTCCTCAACAATGAGGAAGCGGTGGAAGCCTAGACGGGAATAGATATGAGAGTGTTATCGTTCTGGCCACCCTGACCGAATGGCGGAGCCCGCTGTCGTGTTAACCTTTAGCCGGAGGTATCTATATCAGTTTTTTTCCGGCTCCTGCTGTCTGATGAATGATTATTCCCCTGTCCATATACAAAACACGATCGGCCGAGGCCAGCGTCTCTTGGCGGTGGGCTATCAGCAGAACGGCAATGCCCGAAGCCCGAAGCGTGTGGCCGATGATAATTTCGCTCTCCACATCCAGGTGACTGGTCGCCTCATCGAGCAGTAAAAACCCCGGTTGCTTGTACAACGCCCGGGCCAGCAAGATCCGTTGTTTCTGCCCCCCGGAAAGCATGCCTCCCGTTTCACCGATCAGGGTCTGATATCCCATCGGCATAGCCATGATTTCTGCTTCAATCAACGCCATCTTCGCGCACCAGACCATTCGCTCCTGATTCCGATCGTCGTTAAAGAAAATAATATTGTCAGCAATCGATCCCCGGAAGAGCTGATCTTCCTGCAGGACTGTACCAATTCGCTGGCGAATTTGAAAATAATGAGGGTGGGTATGCGGTACCCCGAAAGTGTGAATTTCTCCAGTTTCAGGGCTGTGAATCCCCAGAATCAGCTTAACCAGCGTGGATTTCCCGCAGCCTGATTTCCCTGTGATGGCTACCACTTCCCCGGGGTTCACCGTCAGCGATATGTCGTTGATGACATGCTCACCTGCTCCTTGATGACGAAACGAAATAGCTGTCAGTGTCAGCGGGGCGCCTGTCTCTACCGGCAGAACTTCCCGGATAACGGGGGAATAGTCCCGGTGGATTTCATCCACCGGAAGGGGTTGGTGAAGCTGTTCTTCTGTCTGGCTCAGCACAATATCCGCCAGGCGAGTATTGTAGATCTCCAGCATACGCCAGGAAAAATACTTGTCCGTCAGGCTGCTGATACTTCCTGAGAACCGTCCCTGATAGGCCAAGTAAGCGACCAGCATTCCCACGGTAAAAGTCCCATCCAGCACCTCACCTGCACCTTTCCAGAGAATGACGGCAGTTACCACGCTGCTTGTCAGAGTGTGCGCGATGTCATACCACATCATCAGCCGGCTCTGACGTAGTTGGGTATTTCTCCTAATGACATTGAGGTTGAGCCAGGCCGCCTCCCTGTACGGCATGACTCCGTTGATCCTGAGGCTCAGGATCCCCCCTAGGGTTTCGAGAAAATGTCCGGATTCACGTGCTTCGGCATCCCATGCATCTTCTGCTGACTGCTTCAGTGACGGGTACCAGAGTGCCCTCAGGAGCGCGTAGATAATCGCGGTCAGAACCGCAATCAGCGTCATACCCGGGCTGTACAGCAGCATCATCGTCAGCGAAGTGACAACCAGCAATACATCCAGAATCCCCTCCAGCACCTGGTTAGTCAGCGCGTGTTGGATACTGTCCACCGCACTGAAACGGGCGCTGATACTCCCCCGGCTGCGTGCGTCAAACCAGGTCAGGGGAAGTCGCACCAGGTGATGAAAAACCCGGGCCGTCCACTGCATATTGAAGTTGACCGACAAGGTTATGGTCGCCCACTGCCTAGCTAGGGAGAGCAGCATTTGCGTCAGGCTCAGCAGCAGCAGAGCAGCGATAACGAGCGTCAGGAGGTTTCTGTCGGCGGCAACCAGCACCTCATCAATCACCAACTGGTTGAGCAACGGTGTGCCCAGCGCCAGAATTTCCAACGCCAAGCCGAAAATAAGGATACGCACCATCGCTGGTACCAGCCCGGAGGTTTTACCGGTCAACCGGCGCAGTTGTATTTTTTTTCGTTCATCCCGGGGTGTGAATTCCGCGCTGGGGGTCAGCTCCAGTGCCACGCCGGTAAAATGTTTCCCGGCTTCCTGCTGGGAAATGTTGACCTTTCCCCGGTCCGGATCGTGCACGGTGAGCTGGTTGCCGCGAATTTTATGGAGCACGACAAAATGATTCATGTTCCAGTGAAGAATGCACGGAAGGGCAAGCGCCTTAAGATCTTCCAGTTCGAGTCTGACGGCCCGGGAAGACATGCGTATAACTGAGGCACACTGCATCAGCTTCTGCAGGGTCATTCCCTGTGTACTGACCGTAAAGCGTTCCCGCAGGGTCGGTAAATCGGTGTTGAGCCCATGCCAGCAGGCTATCATCGCTAGACAGGCTAACCCGCATTCTGCAGACTCCGCCTGACGTATCACGGGCAGGCGCTTCCTGCCGCTCCAGTTCAGTGATTCCATCACAGTTTTCCTTTCACACTCCAGAGTGGCTCCGTTAGCCACTCCCACAGATAGCGGGTATCAAGACTGACGTCCCCTTCCAAAGTCATGCCCGGGCGTAGCGGCTCCTGTCTGCCGTAGGCCTTAATAAATGTTTTCTCCGGCTCTACAATCACCCTGTAATGCCCCTCATTGTCTTTCCAGCTCACCGGAGAGACTGAGTGTAGGTCTGATGAGGTGAGTGTGGTGCGGCTGATTTCTCGGATAGCGCCGTACTGCACACCAAATTTCTGGTAAGGAAATGCACTGAAACGAAGCGCCACCCGCTGCCCGGGCTGGATAAAACCCGCATTCTGACTGGTCGCGTAGAGCTCGATCTGCAGGCGGGCATTATCCGGCACCAGGGTCATGACCGGCTCAGTGGCCCGAACGGGCTGCCCCTCTTTAACAAGAATGGCCGCAACGGTTCCGGAGACCGGGGCCGTCAGCATAAATTTCTCCTGACCGGCCAGCTCAAGCTGTTGCTGCCTGATCCTCTGGAGCTGCTGGTCGAGCTCCTTCCTGCGACTTTCCCCAAGGGAGATAAGATGCTCCAGTTCACCTTCTGCTGTTTCTTTAGCTGTCCGGAGTTGCAACAGGACCAGACGCTGTTCCTCCACATTTTCGCTGGCGGCGGAAACCGCCATTTGTCGCTGTTGATATTCGATCTCTGAGACGTAATGGTGGGAGACGAGGTTGCGATAACGGCTCATCACCGAAGCGGAAAGGCGTGCCTGATGCTCTGCCTGCGCTAGGCGCTGCCCGGCACTCTGAAGCTGTGGTTCCAGAGAGGCTATCCGCTGTTGGAGCCCCTGCTGCTGCTGGCTGTTGTCGCGAGCCTCGAGGCGTTGCTGGGATTCGAGCATCTGGTACTGCGTATTCAGCGATAGGCGCATGGCAGCCAGCGTTCCGGCCCCCTGTCCGTCATAATGTTCGCCGCTGATGTGGTAGAGCGGACTGCCAGCGGCAACATGCTGCCCCTCAGCGATTTTTAGCGTGGTGACATACCCGGAGTACTGAGGTATGACCTTTATTAACCCCGAGGATGGCATAACAATACCGGACAGATGGGCTTTGCGGGTGTAGTGACTGCTGCAGAGGAAAATAAAAACCAGCACCAGTAAACCGAGCGTCAAAAGGGCACTTAATGTGAATCCGGCAGATGTGGGAATAATAATTTCACCCAATGTAGTGTCATTCTGGTGCTCAACAGCTTCCTTTCTGAATGAGGTCATTTTTATTTAAGGAGAGTGTTAAGGACAAGAACGAAAGTGTTCATTAACGAATGCAATAGTATAGAAGGTAATAAACTTCCAGATTTAACCCTAGCAAAGGAAAGTATTAAAGATATGAAAAATAACACAACATAATCAAGAATGCCCGAATACTGCGCATGCATCCCACTAAAAATAACAGATGATAAAACTATCGGCAATACAAGACCATCTTTAAAAAAATGATGAAAGACATCAATCAAACAACCTCTGTAAATACACTCTTCGTAAAAAGGAACGAAACATATAACGACCAAAAAAGGAAGTATGTAATCTGTGGAAAATTGCAATGATTTAATGCTCCCATCCAGAACCATGCAAACAGCAGTTTGAATTAAAATAATTAAAAGCAAGCATTTGAAAAAAATCTTATTATCACCAAGCTTCCACTCCCCTTTATAAATAAAGAAAGAGATCACAATCCCAAGAATCAACTCAAGTATGTACATTAGATATAATGAATTTTCAAATCCAATCCACTTTATTGTCAGTAGAGGTGTCGCGGTAATACCAATTGAAAAAATAACTGATAAAAAACAGACAACCATTTTTATCATGGAGTTCACATTACATCCTTGAGTTTTTTCACCTATACATCCTCTGACATGTGTTATATTATTTACATCGGAGATGCCTGCAACCTAAAATTAGTTTTTCCCCTTTAAATTGCCCTTATACATTGTCAGTGCAATATAAATTCTGATGCCCCATCGGGTTATGGCTATAAGTACAATTATCATGATAGTAAACTTGGAGAACAGCTCGCTCCGCGATGACGTTTCCATATCAAGAACATTCGCGAAATTTAGAAGCGTAAAACCAATGATAAACAGGAGTAAATAAATCAAAAAATAAATTACTTTTTTCATAAATAAAGCCATTTGTATTTAAAAAAATCTTGATTTAAAATTAGAGGATAAAACCCCACCATGACAACATCATCTCATTAGTTAATGTTTTAACTTTATTAAAGAAAGATAATTTAAGTGGGGCTTTAGAAAACTAATTAATTCTCACCATCGACATTGACCAGCAAAATTATTCGCTCTGTCTTTACTACCACAGTCTGATTTATTACTAAAGCTATCTTTTGTGCACTGACCAGCGATCATCCCACCAACAATCCCTGCAGCCATACCAAGAGGTCCCCCAACAGAACCGGCAACAAGCCCCCCAATTATTCCTGAACCGCAAGAGTCCACATCATCATAAATGCTTCGTCCACCTGAATTACCTGCCCCTGAGTTTTTGGTATTAGCCGTTCGCGTACTCCCACGCTCAAAGTTGCTGTTTGCATTGCCGCCGCTGACCATGGCAATTTCTTCAAAATTTAGTTCTTTGATCTCAGACATAAAATCCCTCTATGTGTGTATGTTTTCCGTTTTGCACAAAGTGCTATTTGGTCATTCCATATACAAAGTATCATGAAAAATAATTTAATGTAAATAATTTAAAAATAGAAATTAACAACAATCATTTGAAGTTATAGTTTTTTATAAATCATGAATGTAATTTTTAAAATGGAGTGTGTTGATAATTACATGGCACCTCAGTTCTGAGAGTGATCTGGCTATATACCATAGCTATGGGGGTATATATTCATAATATTCATAATATTCATAATGTTCATAATGTTCATAATATTCATAATATTCAGAAAGTTTAATCGCTCTCTATAACTTTAGTCGGAATAACAGGGAGTAGGTAATTGGGAAGATAGGGGTTTAGTAAGGAATATTTACCGGAAATATTTAGAATGTTATCATCAATTCAAGGAGGACTAGAGGTGCTTCTGCGCGGTTATCTGCCCCGCATATATCACCTACAGCTATATCTTCCGGTAGTAAGGTGCAGCTCTGGTAAGGCGATTTTTGAAAATCCCCACCGGCCTCATACATTCAAGGGGCAACATAATGAAGGGGCTACGCGGCAGAAAAACTGCCATAAATTTACTCTCACTTTCTCCAACGGCACGCCTTATACAGTATTCATCCTTAGTGATTTGTCCTAAAGGACGCTCTGTTGCGGATATCTCTGCGCCTATTATGTGTTATGCCAGCGTGTTTTTTCGGATCCTGAAACTGTGTACATTAATTTTTCATGATGAATAACGAAAAAACCGGGCCCGCCTATTATCAATAAAATCGCATTCCCTCTGTCCCATTCCACCCAGCCCCCCATTTAGGTACCCACGCAAACGCCCTTACATTATTCTTCACCAGCACTGCGCCAGCAGCATTGGCCGTGTCGTTCGGGTCGATTAGTGTTACGGGCGCGGTCAGTGAGGTCTTAACTTCCGTGGTCGCATCTACCTCGGCCTTATCCCAGGTCAGAATGGCGTCCAGCCTGGCGTAGAACGCGTCGACAAGCTTTCCGCGGCGGGGTGAGGACTTTTTCCCGATCACGCCGAAACGCATCTCGGCATAGGTAATGGCCGAGGCCACTATGCGGTGGTTAGGCAGCAGCGTCAGCTCCAGACGTTTGAGCACGGCTTCTGGCTGCTTGCGCATGATGAACGAGCAGATGTTGGTGTCGAGCATATAGGTCTGGTTACGGGTCTGTTTGATAGCTCAAATTGTCCTTCTCACTGACAACCTCCCCGCGTTCCACCAAACGTTTCGGCCTCTTTCTCCGCGTTGATCCCGTCGATCATTACCGTTACCGCTATAGCGACCTTTGGTTTTATCTTCCATCAAACTACCGGTATGTACTTGTATGACGCGGTCTATCAGGTGGTACAACAACCGCTGGAAAAAGTGGCGCAAAGCTTGCCGGGAATTCTGCTGTTGATGTTTGTGGCGCAGCTTTTCTGGGTTATCGGAATTCACGGCAACCAGATGATTAAGCCTATCCACGAGCCGCTACTGCTGGGGGCGATCACCGTCAACATGAGTGCGTTTGAGCAGGGTAAAGAGATTCCTAATATCATCACCATGCCGTTCTGGGATGTGTATATGAGCATTGGTGGTTCTGGCTTAACCATCGGCCTGCTGATTGCGGTGATGATTGCGACAAAAAGAAAAGAAATGAAAGAGATAGCCAAACTCTCTTTTGGCCCTGGTATCTTCAATATTAACGAGCCAGTGATTTTTGGTATGCCGATTATGCTTAATCCTATTTTGGCCATTCCCTTCATCATTACGCCACTGGTTACCGGCACTATCGGTTACTTCGCAACCGCCATGGGCTTTGCCGGTAAAGCCGTTGTGATGGTGCCGTGGACCACGCCGCCGCTGATCAACGCCTGGCTTTCGACCGCGGGTTCTATGGGCGCGGTGGTCACGCAATTGGGCTGCATTCTGGTTTCCATTCTGATTTACCTGCCATTTGTGAAAATTGCTTCTCGCCGTGCCGAACAGGCGCAACTGCTGGCCGAACAGCAACAAATTGCCAATAACGCGTGAGGAAGGTATGAGCAACGTAAAAATCACCATCCCAGAAGATTTCATCCTTGGCGCTGCGGCGTCGGCCTGGCAAACCGAAGGCTGGAGCGGCAAGAAAGAGGGGCAGGATTCGTGGCTGGATGCCTGGTATAAAAACGGCAGGCATGTCTGGCATGAAGGCTATGGTCCGGCGGTCGCGACGGATTTTATTAATCGTTATCGCGAAGATGTGGCGTTGATGAAACAGGCGGGGTTGACGCATTACCGCACCTCCATCAACTGGTCACGCTTTTTCACTGATTATGAAAATGGCGTTGTTGATGAAGAGTATGCGCAGTACTACGACAATCTGATCGACGAAATGCGCCGCACCGGCATTGAGCCGATGATCTGTCTCGAACACTACGAACTGCCTGCCACATTGTTTGAAACTTACGGTGGGTGGGCATCGAAGAAAGTCGTCGATTTGTATGTGTTATACGCGGAGAAAGTTTTTGCCCGTTATGCCCACAAGGTGAAGCGCTGGTTCACCTTTAATGAGCCGATTGTGGTGCAAACTCGTGTTTATCTTGATGCATTGCGCTGGCCATATGAGCAGAACACTCATAAATGGATGCAGTGGAATCACCATAAAAACCTCGCCACAGCAAAAGTTGTGAAATTGTTCCGCGAGAAAGGATATAGCGGCACCGTGGGATGCATTCTTAATCCGGAAGTCACTTACGCACGTTCCAGTGCCACCCATGATCAGCAAGCCGCGCAAATTTACGATCTGTTCTACAACCGCGTATTCCTCGACCCTCTGGTGAATGGTGAATATCCGCAGCAGTTGATTGAGCTGCTTGAAAAACACAATGTGCAATGGGATTACACAGAACAAGAACTCGCGATCATCCGCGAAAATACCGTTGATGAATTGGGGATTAACTTGTACTACCCACATCGGGTAAAAGCACCATCGCGCGCCTGGAACCCGGAGACGCCATTCCATCCGGCTTGTTATTATGAGCCGTTTGAGTTGCCGGGGCGGCGGATGAATAAATCGCGTGGCTGGGAAATTTACCCACGCATTGTTTATGACATGGCGATGCGCATTAAAACCGAATATCACAATATTCCGTGGTTTGTCGCAGAAAGCGGAATGGGTACAGAAAATGAAGCGCAGTTCCGCAACGCCGACGGTGTGATTGAAGATGATTATCGGATTGCGTTTATCAGTGAACACTTGTACCAGACGCTGCGCGCCCGTGAAGATGGGGCAAATTGCCAGGGTTATATGCTGTGGGCATTCACAGATAATGTTTCGCCAATGAATGCATTCAAAAACCGTTACGGTTTGATTGAAATTAATCTGCAAAACAACCGTGAGCGGCGCGCAAAAAAATCAGCTCATTGGTATCGGTCAGTCAGCGAGTCTCGAACGTTACAGCTCAACCTTGATGATGAATGGAAATAATATTTCAGATGAATAGTTTGATAAGCTAATGGGTATAAATCAGCGCCAAAACGATGGCGCTGAGAATCAACATGTACGGGTGATATTGTGGACAAGGTAGTACTTTCGCCAGAAAAAAAACAATACCAGGAAATTGGTGAGGATCTGCGCGAGCAAATCATGCAGGGGATGTATCCGGTCGGTTCGCGTTTGCCGCCCGAGCGTAATATTGCGGAAACGTATGGCGTAAGCCGCACGATTGTTCGTGAAGCGCTGCTGATGCTGGAACTGCAAGGCACGGTGGATATCCGCCAGGGGTCTGGTGTGTATGTCACGCGTATTCCGGCGGAACACGAAGCGGAAGAAGAGGCCTTTTTCAGCAGCGATATTGGCCCGTTTGAAATGCTCCAGGCGCGCCAGCTGCTGGAAAGTAACATTGCGGCCTTTGCCGCAAAAATGGCCACCAAGGCCGATATCGACAACCTCAAGCGTATCCTTGAACAAGAGCAGCGCGCCATTGCGATAAACGATCTGAGCCAGGATAACTGCAAAATGTTCCACCTGGTTCTTGCTGGAGCCTCGCAAAACCAGATGCTGCTGGCGACGGTGGAAAGTATCTGGCGTCATTTAGACAGCAGCCCGCTGTGGCAGCAGTTGCGGGCGCACATTGATACGCGCAGCTATCGCCTGAAATGGCTCGGTGACCTGCAGACCATTTTGGCCGCGCTGCGCCGCCGCGATGTGATGGGATCGTGGCAGGCGATGTGGCAGCATTTAGAAAACGTCAAAAACAGCCTGCTCGAACAATCCGATTCCGATGCGCCGGATTTTGATGGCTATCTGTTTGAATCGGTTCCTATTTTCCAGGGAAAGTTGATGTGATAATTCTGCCGCTTTACGCCGCACCGCACTATGCACAGCAGGTCACCGACTGGATATGGCAGGCATTTGGTTCGCCGGATAGCCGCGACTTTTTCGCTTCAATTGTGGCAACCAGCCAGCGGGAAGGGGAACTGCCGCTGACGTTTGTAGCCGTTGAAGGCGAAAAGCTGGTGGGAACGATCGGATTGTGGCGCTGCGATTTAATCAGCCGCCAGGATTTGTATCCGTGGCTGGCAGCGCTGTATATAGACGAAAACCAGCGTGGACGCGGGCTTGGGGCAACGCTGCAACAGCACGTTATTGATCATGCCCGCACGCTGGGATATCCGAAGCTTTATCTCTATTCCGCCTGTAAAGATTATTACGAGCGTTTTGGCTGGCAATATATTGGCGATGGGTTGGATTACCCTGATAAAGCTGTGCACTTGTATCAAATTACGCTTTAGTAAATTAAGGAGTTGTCATAATTTTTTCACACAGTTCTGGCTTAGTGACGAAATACAATCCCGGAACATCACCTTCCTGGTGGCATAACGTGTAATCAAGCACGATTAATCCCAGAGGGATGATCCAGGGTATGCCCACGAAAAAAAAGAAACATGCAAAGCTAAATATTCCCCAGACAGTACCTGGTAATGTCCCTTTTTTTAGTCGTTCAGCATCTTTTTGTAGAATTGTGCGGAATGCGAAAAAGAAAGCATAAATATAAGTAGGCGTCGCTCCAATAGCGGTGATGATTCCTCCATCATAAATAATAGTGTTACTCAGTGTGATTAATGAGTAAAGGCGATATTTCTCAATGAAAAATAGTGGAGTATATCAGGGGCAAGGATGCAGCCATTATAACTACCCCAGCCAATTTAAAACCTACTCAATATAATTTAGTATATGGCTTCATTTCTTTTCTATCATCATACAAAGTCGCGGATCACTAACATAGTATACTCTGAGTTTATCCTCATAGCATGAGGTATAATGTAACATCAGCAAAACAATAGGGATGAGATAAGATGCAACTAGCCCTAAAGCAAAAGAGAGTACGCTAAATAGCCCCCACGCCTCTCCAATTATCGTTCCTTTTGTTAAAGGGGAAATCCCTTTTTTTAAAACCATACGGAGTGCAAAAAAGAATGTGTAAATAAAAAGAGGCATACCACTAATACTAATAATAATCTTTCCGTTGTATTCAACAATATCACTGAATGTGACTAATGACTTTATATGGTACTCCTTAGCGAGAAAAAAATAACATAAATAAAAGCTAAAGATATCACCATAATAAATATCCCCGAAAATTTAAATAAAAACCAGCGCAAAGCAGTATATTCTTTCATGCTTAAAACCCTCTGCCGGGGAGTGGGGTTGAAAATGGAGATAAGTGTTGGTAATCCCACTGACTCATTTTTTGTTGTGAATCTAGTGCTTGTTGTAATTTACTTTTTAGAGTGACAGATAAACCTAATTTATCATCTAAGCTGTTTAGAAATGAATTTAATATGACACCTGCTGTTATAATAACAAGGGCAGTAACAACTACTGGGATACCACCCACTGTTAACATGCCACCAATAATCCCAATCACAACGCTTGAAACAATTATTTTTGCTACATCCATTGTAATATCACCCAGGAAATCAACCAGGTGATAATCAGACTTGAATATAAATTCAATTGTGCGAAAGGCTAATGAGGCGTAAATACAGAACTTCGTTCCTTTTATAAGAGCAGACCCAAAGCCACGCATACCAATAGCCATTTCAAGAATTTGCGGGTTTGTCGCTCCGTAACGTGTGCCTGTCAATATACGCCGCAGTCCAGCATGGCCTGTGATTTTGATATATGCCTTACCATTTACGAAGTATTCTACGGCTTTTATTTTTAGGAACTTAAAATTAAAGACTATTTTTCCAGCAGGGCTATAGTAAGTGGTTAATTTACTGAGAGTGCGAAAGCCATCCAGGCCATCTTTAATATTTCCTGGCCCTAATTTGTAGGAGAAGAAGTAATCTAACCCGCCAAGTAACTCATCTGTTATCCCCTGTGCCTCCTCTACAGTGAGTAAAAGGATGTATCGACTTTCAGTAATAAAGTTTCCATTGATAGCTGCCATATCACGTAATACTGGATTCATACTTGGATAAGTTTGAAATCGATGCCCGTCACGTAGATGGTCCGGTCGTTTCTGATCTGCTTGTCTTAAATATGGCATGACACATTCCTTATAGTTAGCATTGCATACAGATAGTTAGAGGGTTCTTTCACACCACAGGCTGTATGTGCTTGTCCCTGCATCACAATGTTCCCAGGTTATCGTTTCATAACTAAAAGTGATTTTTTCCTGGGGTTCTGCACCATTATCCATAAGGTTATGAGGCACAATGAATTCAATATGTGCGATTCTGGCACCGGTAAGTTTGACTTTATAATAAAGATTATTCATTCCCACTCGGTTGGTGCGGTACAAGTCGAGATCACAAACCAGCTCTTCATTATCATTGATTGCCTTGGCTAATAAAGGTGAAGATTTATCTATGGGCTTGATGATCATCATTTCATGGTGATTCACGTTTTGAGCACGGGACATTGAATGAGTGACGGCATACACCATAATTTGGTCAAGATGAGCGATTTGTGCTTTGTTACCAATAGAGTCCAGTGATGAGCATCCGGCAGAGATCGAACCCTGTGTTTTCCCATTAATAGTTAAATAGGCTAGGTTTGACATATTATTCCTTTAATATTATTGATGTGAGTTATAATAATTGTGCGAGCGCGACTACTGCTGGGATTTTGGTCTTAATGTAAATCAAATGCAATAATAATATTTGGAAGGGTTTAGTTACTTTATTTGTTTATGCTATGTAGTTTATTAATTAACGATTGCTCTGGTATTTATAATGCCAATGGATAAGCGGAATTATTATTTCCAGCCAGAGATATTATCTGGCTGGTTCTGGATCTTTATTCACCCGCATACGCAATAACGGAGTGCCGGCGCACAAGCGTAGGGCTAAACATATGGGTGATTTCCGGTAATTCACGTTTTTCAGCCAGAGCCAGAGCCAGTTCAGCCGCCTGTTCTGCCATAGTAATAATTGGGTAGCGAACGGTTGTCAGGCGCGGGCGAACGTAGCGTGAAATCAGCACGTCATCAAAGCCAATCAGTGAAATCTCTTTTGGGACATCAATGCCGTTGTCGTTTAGAACGCCCATCGCACCTGCGGCCATAGAATCGTTATAACAGGCGACGGCACTGAAATGTTTCCCACGGCCTAATAATTCGGTCATGGCCTGTTCACCGCCACTTTCATCCGGCTCTCCGTAAGTCACTAAGCGATCATTCACCGTCAAGCCGTGCTCCGTTAGCGCATCGTAGTAACCCTGGAGCCGGTCATCAGCATCGGAAATCTGGTGGTTGGAACACAGATAACCAATTTTGGTATGGCCTTGCTGAATCAGATGTCGTGTCGCGAGCCACGCGCCATAGCGATCGTCCAGCGCCACACAACGCTGCTCAAAACCTGGCAAGATGCGGTTAATTACCACCATCCCAGGCATCTGCTTCATTAGTGAAATCAATTCACTATCAGGAATCATCTTCGCGTGAACCACTAATGCCGCACAACGATGGCGAATGAGTTGTTCAATGGCTTGGCGCTCTTTTTGTTCGTTGTGATAACCGTTGCCGATCAACAAAAAATTACCGGTGCGGTAAGCAACTTGTTCGACTGCTTTTACCATTGCGCCAAAGAAAGGGTCGGACACATCACCAACGATAAGGCCAATAGTTTCAGTGGTTTGCTGTGCCAGCGCACGGGCATTGGCGTTAGGGTGATAATTTAGCTCTTCCATCGCGCAGGTGACTGCCTGCCGTGATGCATCGCTGGCTTTTGGTGAATCATTAATGACACGAGACACAGTGGCGACAGAAACGCCTGCCAGTCTTGCTACATCCTTTATTGTCGCCATCGTAAATATTCCTTGGTGGGTAAACGCTTACACAACTTTAAGTGTTACGGAAAAGACGCGTCACTTCAAGGTCGCAACTGTATTCCCCGTCGCAAACCTATGCAAAATGGGGGCGTTTTTAGTGTAATCGTTACACTTAGCGAACACGGGAATTCAAGCGCAGCGGCAGACAGAGGCATGTTCTGGATTTTTAATGATTTCAAACTAAATCTTTGCTTACAGTTTGCAGCGTGCTGTTGCTATTTCGCCATGGCGAAAAGTATTCAGCCACTGCTACATTTGAAGTCCCAGAGGTATTGATAGGTGATGTCAGCATCTAATGCTGATCACATGATTTACACCAACCTGCGCGGATGCGCAGGTTTTTTTTGCCCAAAATTTGCCTGCCTGTAACAAGACGCGATGTTTTAAACACCTGGTTGCACTTTCCGCTAATTCTCTTGCTTTTTCTCGCTGGTGACACTGACTGGACTGAGCCACAATTCAGATCCCAGAGGTATTGATTGGTGAGAATTCTAGTTACGTTGTTAAGTACAATTCTTTTGCACCAACCTGCGCAGATGCGCAGGTTTTTTTTGCCTTTTTTTCAGACTCTACACACGTTCCGACTCTCGCTCCTATGCAGTTAGTCATGTAATCTGCCGCTACACTTAATTGCCTGCGGTTCATTAATGACAAAGGGAGTTGCTATGCTATTTGGTTTTTTCCGTACGCTTTTTCGTATTCTGTTCAGGGTGCGACTTCATGGCGATCAACAACTTCTTTCCCAATCACGCGTTCTGATTGTCCCCAATCACGTCTCCTTTATTGACGGAATTTTACTGGCGTTGTTTTTACCGGGGCGCCCGGTTTTTGCTGTGTACTCATCGATTAGCCAGCAGTGGTATATGCGTTGGTTAAAATCGCTAATTGATTTTGTGCCGCTTGACCCAACAAAACCGATGTCGATTAAGCATCTGGTTCGCCTGGTTGAGCAGGGCAGGCCGGTTGTCATCTTCCCGGAAGGGCGCATCACGGTGAGTGGCTCATTGATGAAAATTTATGAGGGCGCAGGGTTTGTTGCCGCTAAATCTAATGCGACTGTTATCCCTATTCGCATTGACGGTGCCGAACTGACATTTTTCAGCCGCCTGAAAGGGTTGGTCAAACGCCGCTTATTCCCGCGCATTAACCTGCACATTCTGCCACCTACTTCAGTTGCGATGCCTGATGCGCCGCGTGCCCGCGACCGCCGCAAAATGGCTGGTGAGATGCTTCATCAAATTATGATGGAAGCGCGTATGGCAGTGCGCCCTCGGGAAACATTGTACGAGGCGCTGCTTTCCGCGCAGTACCGCTATGGTGACCGTAAAAACTGTATCGAAGACATTAATTTCAAACCTGATACTTATCGTAGCCTGCTGACCAAAACGCTGTTTGTTGGGCGCATTCTGAATAAATACAGTGCGCCGGGCGAAACCATCGGGCTGATGTTGCCGAATGCGGCAATAACCGCAGCTGTGATTTTTGGTGCTTCATCGCGCGGACGGATTCCTGCAATGATGAACTACACAGCAGGCGTGAAAGGGTTGACCAGCGCGATTACAGCGGCTCAGCTAAAAACGATTTTCACTTCGCGCCAGTTCCTCGACAAAGGCAAGTTATGGCACCTTCCAGAGCAGCTCACGCAGGTGCGTTGGGTGTTCCTGGAAGATTTAAAAGCAGATGTGACGCTTAGCGATAAGCTATGGATATTCGGCCATTTATTCGTGCCGCATCTCGCTCAGGTAAAACAGCAGCCAGAAGATGCTGCGATGGTGCTGTTCACTTCAGGTTCGGAAGGGAACCCAAAAGGTGTGGTGCATAGCCATAAAAGTTTGCTGGCTAACGTTGAGCAAATTCGCACAATTGCCGATTTCACGGCCAATGACCGCTTTATGTCAGCGCTGCCGCTATTCCACTCTTTTGGCCTGACGGTAGGTTTGTTAACACCGCTATTCACCGGTGCGGAAGTATTTCTTTACCCAAGCCCGCTGCACTACCGCATTGTGCCGGAACTGGTGTATGACCGTAACTGTACCGTGCTGTTTGGCACCTCTACGTTCCTTGGCAACTATGCTCGTTTTGCTAATCCATATGATTTCTACCGTCTGCGATATGTCGTCGCAGGGGCGGAAAAACTTCAGGAAAGCACCAAACAAATCTGGCAGGACAAATTCGGCCTACGCATTCTAGAAGGCTACGGCGTAACTGAGTGCGCACCAGTGGTTTCCATCAACGTTCCAATGGCGGCGAAAGTCGGGACTGTGGGGCGAATTCTCCCGGCGATGGATGCCCGTCTGATGGCGGTTCCTGGTATTGAAGATGGTGGTCGGCTACAACTGAAAGGGCCGAACATCATGAAAGGTTATCTGCGTGTGGAAAATCCTGGCGTGCTGGAAGCACCGAGTGCTGAAAACGCACGGGGTGAAGTTGAACCTGGTTGGTACGACACGGGTGATATCGTCAAATTTGATGAAAACGGTTTTTGTGTGATTCAGGGACGAGCAAAACGCTTTGCAAAAATTGCCGGTGAAATGGTTTCGCTGGAAATGGTGGAGCAACTGGCACTCGGCGTTTCCCCAGAAAAAATGCATGCAACCGTTATCAAAATGGATGCAGCAAAGGGTGAGGCACTGGTGATGTTCACCACTGATAACGAACTTAACCGCGAAAAACTGCTGCAATATGCTCGCGCTAATGGTGTGCCAGAGCTGGCTATTCCGCGCGATATTCGCTACCTGAAACAGTTGCCTGTGTTAGGTAGCGGTAAACCCGATTACGTAAGCCTGAAAGCGCTGGTAGACCAGCCGGAGACACAGAATGCATGATAATGCCGTGAACGATACCTCAATCTGGTCCAGAGGTATGATGGCAGTTACCGGTGCGCAGTTTCTATCGGCGTTTGGTGATAACGCACTGCTCTTTGCCACGCTTGCGGTGCTGAAACAACAGTTTTACCCCGACTGGAGCCAGCCTGTTTTGCAGATGGTGTTTGTCGGTGCGTACATTCTGTTTGCTCCGTTTGTCGGCCAGATAGCTGATAGCTTCGCCAAAGGGCGGGTGATGATGTTCGCCAACAGTCTCAAACTGATGGGTGCGGCGATTATCTGCTTTGGCTTCAACCCGTTTGTCGGCTATACGCTGGTGGGCGTGGGGGCGGCTGCTTATTCACCCGCTAAATATGGCATTCTCGGTGAGCTAACCACCGGCGATCGTCTGGTGAAGGCTAATGGTCTGATGGAATCTTCGACCATTGCCGCAATCTTGCTAGGTTCAATGGCTGGCGGTGTGCTGGCCGACTGGCATATCGTGGCGGCACTTAGCGTGTGCGTGCAGGTGTACGCGGGCGCGGTTGTTGCCAACCTATTCATCCCCAAACTTGCTCCTGCGCGTCCTGGGCAGTCATGGCGCTTTACACCGATGACGCGCAGTTTCTTCACGGCGTGTCGCTCACTTTGGCACAATGGTGAAACTCGTTTCTCACTAGTTGGCACCAGTTTGTTCTGGGGTGCAGGTGTAACACTGCGCTTCTTACTGGTGTTGTGGGTACCAGTGGCGCTGGGTGTTACCGATAACGCGACGCCAACGTATCTGAATGCGATGGTGGCGGTGGGGATTGTCGTGGGGGCCGGTGCGGCGGCGAAACTGGTGACGCTTAAAACTGTAGCACGTTGTATGCCTGCCGGTATTTTGATTGGCGTTGGCGTACTGTTCTTCGCCATGCAAACCGCATTGCTGCCGTCTTATATGCTGCTGGTGCTGATTGGTATTATGGGTGGTTTTTTTGTTGTGCCGCTGAACGCATTGCTTCAGGAACGAGGGAAACATTCGGTTGGCGCGGGGAATGCTATTGCAGTGCAGAACCTCGGTGAAAATACCGCGATGTTACTGATGCTCGGGTTGTATTCGCTGGCGGTTAAAACTGGCGCATCGATAGTCGGCATAGGCATTGGTTTTGGCGCAGTGTTTGCGCTGGCTATTGCTGGATTATGGGTTTGGCAGGTTCGTCATAAATAGAGAGTTTCCCCTCTCCAATCGGAGAGGGGTTTTGCAGTTTAAGGTGCCGGGTAAGTATAAACGCGGTTCACCGCTTCCAGCTCTTCAATCACGTCTTCACTTAAGTCCAGATGTAGGCTCTCAAGGTTAGTTTTCAACTGCTCAAGTGTGGTAGCACCTAACAGCGTGCTAGCGACAAACGGCTGACGGCGAACAAAAGCCAGAGCCATCTGGGCCGGGTCAAGATTGTGTCGCTTAGCAACATCAACATAGGCGGCAACCGCATGCTGAGTCTGTTCACCGCTATAACGAGTGAAGCGGCTAAACAGCGTGTTGCGAGCGCCAGCAGGTTTAGCTCCGTTGAGATATTTACCGGTCAGCGTTCCGAACGCCAGACAGGAATAAGCCAGCAACTCCACACCTTCGCGCTGAGTAATTTCTGCCAGCCCCACTTCAAAGCTGCGGTTCACCAGACTGTATGGGTTCTGAATGGTGACAATGCGCGGTAAATCATGCTTTTCAGCAAGTTGTAGATAACGCATCACGCCCCATGGCGTTTCATTGGAGACGCCGATATAGCGGATTTTCCCGGCACGCTGGAACTCAGTTAGTGCTTCCAGGGTTTCAAGCAGGGTGACCGGTACGGCGTTATCGGTCCACGTATACCCCAATTTGCCAAAGCAGTTGGTGGCACGTTGTGGCCAGTGGACCTGATAAAGGTCGATATAGTCGGTTTGCAAACGCTTCAGGCTGGCATCTAACGCATCACGAATATTTCTGCGATCCAGTATTTGATTTGGGCGGATGCCGGCATCGTTGTTACGGCTTGGGCCACTGACTTTTGTGGCGATAATCAGTTTTTCGCGATTCGCGCGCTGCTTTAACCAGTTACCGACGTAGGTTTCTGTTAAGCCTTGGGTTTCCGGGCGAGGTGGCACAGGGTACATTTCTGCGACATCAATCAGGTTAACACCCTGGCTGATTGCGTAATCGAGTTGTTCATGAGCATCGGCTTCGCTGTTTTGCTCACCAAACGTCATGGTTCCCAGCCCTAGCGTACTTATTTCAAGAGAGCTATGGGGGATACGGTGATAGTGCATAGCCGCTTTCCTTATTCTTCTGTCTTATCCGTCAGGCAAGCACCCGACAAAAAATAGACTAATACCCAAAATAATTCGAGCTGCATCGCGGCGGCAAGTGAATTAATCCCAATGAGCTTACATAAGTAAGTGATTCGGGTGAATAAACGTAGCCAACAATGATGCAGCTTGAAGTATGACGGGTATAAACATGGCAGAGGTAAGGGAAAAGCGGAAGGGGGGAAGTGAAGAAAAAGTGTTACAGGCCAGCGAGGCGCTGACCTTATATGCTGTATTTACTAACGTTCAATAATCTGTGAAACATCATCGCGATTAATCTGCATCTCATTGCCTTGCTGATCGCGATAGCTAACCAGACCGGTGTCGTCATCGACTTGCGGTTTACCATCAGTCAAGATCATACGGCCATCTTTGGTTGCCATCACGTAATCGCTGCTACAACCTGAAACCGCAAATGCCAGACCGACAGCGGAAATTATAACTGCCCATTTTTTCATTGTTATTCGCCTCGTGTGGTGTGGAATGACATATACAGTCTAGTAATAACTCGGGCAACCGTTAAAAGTAAGCAGTAAATTCTTAAAAAAAACAGCGGGGAAGCGAAAATGCTTCCCCTGAGACGACTAAAGAGGGTTCTTTTTGTTGCGAATAAGATTCAGCGTTTCTACAGCTATTGAGAAGAACATCGCAAAGTAGATGTAACCTTTCGGCACATGAATATCGAAGCCTTCCAGAATCAGAGTAAAACCGACCAGCAACAAGAAAGACAGCGCCAGCATTTTCACCGAAGGGTGGCGTTCCACAAAATCACCAATCGATTTTGCAGCAAACATCATCACCATTACGGCAATCACCACGGCTGCCATCATAATAAACAGATGATCGGACAGGCCAACGGCTGTAATGACTGAATCCAGACTGAAGATAATATCCAGCAGCATTATCTGCACGATTGCGCCAAAGAAGGAGTGAACGTTGGTTTTAATTCCTTCCTCTTCACCTTCAATGGACTCGTGAATCTCTTTACTCGCTTTCCAGATTAAGAACACGCCACCTAATGTCAAAATGAGGTCTCGTGCCGAGAACGCATGGCCCATCACGGAAAACAGTGGGTGAATTAAGTGCGTCATCCAGGCGATAGACGCCAGTAACACCAGACGCATAATCATCGCAGCACCCAGTCCCAGGCGGCGGGCTTTGGCTTGTTGTGCTTTGGGCAGCTTCGCCACGACAAGTGAAAGGAAGATGATATTGTCGATACCCAGTACGATTTCCAGAATCGTCAGGGTGCCCAGCGCCATCCACGCGTTAGGGTCGGTAATCCATGCAAACAACATTAAACAAATCCTGCCTGAAAATATAAAACGCCAATTATAAACGCCAGCCAGGAACAGGGTGCAAGTTAAATGAATCTACAACGAGAAATGATTAGCCAGTAAAGAGGCGGTAAAGTTCTTTTTCAGATAAAAACCACGCGGGAGTGTAAGAATTGGCGCGCCATCTGCACCGAATGCATTGGTTAGCGCTTTGCTGTTGGCGGCTTTGGGGCGTAACTGCAACACTTCTCCGTGGCGTGCGGTGATGCGCTCAACCTGGCCGAGCACAATCAAATCCATTAATTCTTCCCAATCCTGACGCAACTGCTGCTCTTCCTCTTCGGAAGGAGCCCACAGCAAAGGGGTGCCAATATGCCGCTCAGCAAGGGGGATTTGCCGCTCTCCTTCAACCGGAACCCACAGCACCCGTTTTAATTTGTGGCGCACATGGCTGGTTTCCCATGTCACCCCGGTGTTGCCGGTGAGCGGGGCCACGCAAACAAAAGTAGTTTCCAACGGGCGGCCAAATCTATCCACAGGGATGGTTTTCAGCTCAATTCCTAATGCTGCGAAATCTTGTTCAGGTTTGCTACCGGCACTGGCACCCAACCATAGTTCGAGCAAAACACCGATCCAACCTTTGTCACGCTTTAGATCCTTTGGGATCGGCAATCTGGCTAGAGCTGCCAGTTCACCTAGCGTATAACCTGCCAGCCTCTGAGCTTGTGTCAGTAAAATCTGTTCGTTTTCTGGAGGGTTAACTAAGGGATTGAGTGTTTGCATGATGTCTTGTTACTGGTTGGTCAAAAAGTGAACGCGGTTTACCCACAACGTGGAAATAGTTTAGCGTCTCGGGGATAAGAATGACAATGTACTGATTTTGCATCACTTTTATCGCCTAAAATTTTCACTTATCAATTCTTCAAAAACCTTTTCCCATTCTGGTCACCGGGAGTGAACAGGATCTTACACCGGGTTATCCACAGAAAAATGGGATAAGTGATAAAAAAGCTCACTACTGGTTCGATTTACAGCCTTGACTGGGGATGAAACCCAATTTTTCGACGGAATGTGACTAACTTGTTGGCACAATCTGTGGATAAAAACGTCATTGGTCGATCTTTCATCAGCGTGAGATCTTAGTGTGTGATGATCGTCACATTACTGAGCTGGGAGTTATTCATTCTATCTTTATTACACTGAATATATTGAATATTTTATTTCATCTTTTTAACGAGCTTCAGGAGTTATCCTAAGTTGTCCCGAGTGTATAAGGTAGTTCTTCACAGTTATATCCACAGAAAAAGTGAATAAACTGCGAGGCCCATCCACGTTAATGTTTATAACTCGGTCATATTTTGTGAGTTATTCAAATGTTATTCCTTCTGAGAAGCGTTACACAGTGGTTTACCGTCTAGCGCTTGTATGAAACAATCGCCCTAATCTAAGTTTGTTTTGAGGTAGTCCGGTGATCGATGATGATGGCTACCGCCCGAATGTTGGTATCGTAATCTGTAATCGGCAGGGTCAAGTAATGTGGGCCAGGCGTTTTGGTCAACATTCCTGGCAGTTTCCGCAAGGTGGCATCAATCCTGGCGAATCCCCGGAACAGGCAATGTACCGGGAACTTTTCGAGGAAGTGGGTTTACAGCGAAAAGATGTCCGAATACTCGCCTCGACCCGAAACTGGTTACGTTACAAGTTACCTAAACGTTTGGTGCGTTGGGACACAAAGCCGGTTTGTATCGGCCAGAAACAAAAATGGTTTCTCTTGCAGTTGATCAGCAGCGATAACGATATCAATATGCAAACCAGTAGTACCCCAGAGTTTGATGGTTGGCGTTGGGTTAGTTATTGGTATCCGGTTCGTCAGGTTGTCTCCTTTAAACGCGATGTTTATCGTCGGGTGATGAAAGAGTTTGCCAGCGTCGTAATGCCGCTACAGGAAGTTGCGCCACCACGTAATAACGCGCCTGCATGGCGACGTAAAAGAGGTTAAGTCACGCGAAAAATGCTCACCCGTCTGCGAGAAATAGTCGAGAAGGTTGCCAGTGCCCCGCGCCTCAATGAGGCGCTGGATATTTTGGTTACAGACATCTGCCTTGCGATGGATACCGAGGTATGCTCGGTTTATCTCGCAGATCATGACAGGCGCTGCTTTTATCTGATGGCAACACGTGGCCTTAAAAAGCCACGTGGTCGCACCATTACACTCGCATTTGATGAAGGCATTGTCGGACTGGTTGGGCGTCTTGCAGAGCCGATAAACCTTGCGGATGCGCAGAAGCACCCAAGTTTTAAATATGTTCCTGCAGTAAAAGAAGAACGTTTTCGCGCCTTCCTGGGTGTTCCTATCATCCAGCGTCGCCAGTTGCTGGGTGTGTTGGTAGTACAACAACGGGAGCACCGGCAATATGATGAAAGCGAGGAGTCTTTCCTCGTCACGCTCGCCACACAAATGGCGGCAATCCTCTCTCAATCACAGCTAGCTGCCTTATTTGGTCAATATCGCCAAACGCGTATTCGTGCGTTGCCTGCATCTCCAGGTGTGGCGATTGCCGAAGGTTGGATGGATTCAACACTTCCGTTAATGGAGCAAGTGTCTGAGGCATCTACACTCGATACGACACTTGAGCGTGAACGTCTAACTGCTGCTCTTGAAGAGGCTTCTAACGAATTTCGTCGCTATAGCAAACGCTTTGCAGCGGGGGCTCAGAAAGAAACTGCGGCCATCTTTGACCTCTATTCTCACCTACTTACCGATGCCCGACTTCGTCGTGAACTATTCGAAGAGGTGGATAAAGGGTCGGTGGCAGAATGGGCAGTTAAAACCGTCATCGAAAAATTTGCGGAGCAATTCGCAAGCCTCAGCGACAGCTACCTAAAAGAACGAGCGGGCGATCTCCGCACGCTCGGTCAACGTCTGCTATTCCATCTTGATGACAACATTCAGAGCCCAAATACATGGCCTGAACGCTTTGTGCTGGTGGCTGATGAGCTATCTGCAACCACGCTCGCTGAGTTGCCGCAAAACCGCCTGGTTGGTGTTGTTGTGCGCGATGGTGCTGCGAACTCGCATGCTGCAATCATGGTGCGGGCGTTGGGTATTCCAACCGTCATGGGGGCTGATATTCAGCCTTCAGTGCTGCATCGCCGCACGTTAGTTGTCGATGGCTACCGCGGTGAACTGCTGGTTGACCCTGAAACCGTGCTGTTGCAGGAATACCAGCGGCTCATCACCGAAGAAAACGAACTCACCCGCCTGGTTGAAGACGACGTTGATCAGCCAGCGGCATTGAAAAGCGGCGAACGCGTTCAGGTAATGTTGAATGCGGGTCTTAGCCCGGAACATGAACAACTGCTTGGCAGCCGGATTGATGGTATCGGGCTTTATCGCACCGAAATCCCCTTCATGCTGCAAAGCGGCTTCCCATCGGAAGAAGAGCAGGTCGCCCAGTATCAGGGCATGTTGCAGATGTTTAACGAAAAGCCGGTCACGCTGCGTACGCTTGATGTCGGTGCCGACAAACAACTGCCGTATATGCCAATCAGTGAAGAAAACCCGTGTCTGGGCTGGCGAGGTATTCGTATCACGCTTGACCAACCCGAGATTTTCCTCGTGCAGGTGCGCGCCATGCTGCGTGCTAACGCTGCCACTGGCAACCTGAGTATTCTGCTACCGATGATCACTAACATCGACGAGATTGATGAGGCACGTCGTCTGATTGATCGCGCCGGGCGTGAAGTAGAAGAAGTTCTGGGTTATGAAATACCTAAGCCGCGTATTGGCGTGATGGTTGAAGTCCCTTCGATGGTATTTATGATGGGGCACCTTGCCAGTCGGGTTGATTTTATCTCTGTGGGCACCAACGACCTGACGCAATACTTGCTGGCCGTCGATCGTAATAACACTCGCGTTGCAAGCCTGTATGACAGCCTTCACCCGGCAATGATCCGTGCGTTGAGCCACATTGCGAAAGAGGCGGAACGTAACGGTATTGACCTATGTTTATGTGGTGAAATGGCGGGTGACCCGATGTGCGTGGCTCTGCTGGTTGGTATGGGTTATCGCCATTTGTCGATGAACGGCCGCTCGGTGGCTCGCGTCAAATATCTGTTGCGTCACATTAGCCTGGAAGAGACACAGCAGCTTGCGCAGCGTAGCCTGGAGGCTCAATTATCGACAGAAGTGCGCCACCAGGTAGCTTCCTTCATGGAACGCCGGGGTATGGGCGGGTTGATTCGCGGCGGGCGCTAATTTCTGGCCCATCAGGCTATTTTATTTGTATTTTGAACCCGGGCAGTGTTCACAATCCTCACGTACTACATGTACGCTCCGGTTGTGGCGCGCTGTCCGTGTCCAAAATGCCTGCAACAATAACGCCTACTGGAATAGGTACTAAGCCGGCGGTCTGTTCACCCTCCCCATCTGGCATTACATATCTTTTACAACTTCACCAGCTTAACGGACTTAACCCTTGAGCCCTTTGTGCTATGATCCGCTGCTTTCGGAGCGCATCCGCACAGATGCGTACTTGCAACCCATCGTCGACTTTCGGTGGGGTAACAATGGTTTGTGGTGACAGATGAATAGTGGCTATCTGCATTTCCCTGAATTTGACCCGGTGATTTTTTCCGTCGGGCCAGTCTCTTTGCACTGGTACGGAGTGATGTACCTGGTTGGTTTCGTGTTTGCTATGTGGCTTGCAGGTCGTCGCGCCAATAAGCCAGGTAGCGGTTGGACGAAAGACGAAGTCGAAAATCTGCTTTATGCTGGCTTCCTTGGGGTATTCCTCGGCGGACGCCTTGGTTATGTTTTCTTCTACAACCTGCCATCCTTCCTTGCTGATCCACTGTATCTGTTTAAAGTCTGGGATGGCGGTATGTCCTTCCATGGCGGACTGGTTGGTGTTATCTGCGTGATGATTTGGTTTGCGCGCCGTACTCGCCGCTCATTCTTCCAGGTTGCTGATTTTATTGCACCATTGATCCCATTTGGTTTGGGCGCAGGCCGCTTGGGCAACTTCATCAATGGTGAACTGTGGGGCCGTGTTGATCCTAACTTCCAGTGGGCGATGCTGTTCCCGGGCTCCCGCAGTGAAGATATTGGCCTGCTGGCGACTCACCCTGAATGGCAGTCGCTGTTTAATACCTACGGTGTCTTACCACGTCATCCTTCTCAGCTTTACGAGATGGTTTTGGAAGGTATCGTGCTGTTCATCATTCTTAACATCTTCATCCGTAAACCGCGCCCAATGGGGGCTGTATCCGGCCTATTCCTGATTGGCTATGGTGCTTTCCGCATTATCGTTGAATTCTTCCGCCAGCCGGATGCACAGTTTACCGGTGCGTGGGTGCAGTACATCAGCATGGGGCAAATCCTCTCGATTCCGATGATTGTCGCCGGTGTGGTAATGATGGTTTGGGCGTATCGTCGTCGTCCGCAGCAACAGCTTTCGTGAGGAAACATGCAACAGTATCTTGATTTGATGAAACATGTGCTGGAAAACGGCACTCCAAAAGATGACCGCACTGGCACCGGTACGCTGTCGATTTTCGGTCATCAGATGCGTTTCAATTTACAAGATGGTTTCCCGCTGGTTACCACTAAACGCTGCCATCTACGCTCCATTATTCATGAACTGTTATGGTTCCTGAAAGGTGACACTAACGTTGCTTATCTGCATGAAAATAACGTCTCTATCTGGGATGAATGGGCAGATGAAAATGGCGACCTTGGCCCAGTGTATGGCAAGCAGTGGCGCTCTTGGGCAACGCCAGATGGCCGCCATGTTGACCAGTTAACAACCGTGATTAACCAGCTTAAAAATGACCCGGACTCGCGCCGTATTATCGTTTCGGCGTGGAATGTGGGTGAGCTGGATAAAATGGCCCTGGCTCCATGCCATGCGTTCTTCCAGTTCTATGTGGCTGACGGAAAACTTTCCTGCCAGCTCTACCAGCGCTCATGCGACATCTTCCTTGGTCTGCCATTTAATATCGCCAGCTATGCGTTACTGGTGCATATGATGGCGCAGCAGTGCGACCTGGAAGTGGGGGACTTTGTCTGGACCGGTGGTGATACCCACTTGTACAGCAACCACCTCGAACAAACTCGTTTGCAGCTAACGCGTGAGCCACGTGCCCTGCCAAAACTGGTGATCAAGCGTAAACCTGAATCACTGTTCGATTACCATTTCGAAGATTTCGACATTGAAGGCTACGATCCGCACCCTGCGATCAAAGCGCCAGTCGCTATCTGACGACTGACAGCCTGCCATAACCGGTGCCATTTGTGCGCCGGTTTTTTTTGCCTGAATTTCGTCTTTGCGAGCCTCTTTCCAGCACTTTTGCAACCTGATGAAACAGTAAAACTATCCTTCGAGTCACCCCGAAAAATAGTTCTTTGGCTGTGGCGAAGAATTTTTCGGCTGGCACACTGCCGCCATGAAAACAAAACAACAAGGCTTTAGCCTGATAGAAATGATGGTGGTAATGATCATTGTTGCGGTACTTGGCGCAGGTGGTGTGTTTGGCTGGCAACAGTGGCAGCAGCAGCAACGGCTGTGGATAACCACCCAACATGTCCGCAATTTGCTTGAACAACTACGAAGTGATGCTAACTGGCATAACCGAGACCATCTGTTAGTCGTGAAGCGAACAGAAAAAATGTGGTGTCTTACTAGTAAGTTGGTGGAGGACAGTGAATGTCATTCTGACAAACGCTGGCGATTGATCCAGCCTTTTACTGATGTTGATATCACTGAGATAACGCCAGGTATGGGGTTTTATGGATTGAGAAATACCGCCTGGCCTGGACATATCATGTTGCAAAGCTTGGCTGGTAAATGGCGGGTTGTTCTATCGGCTCAGGGAAGAGTTCGTGTATGCGAGGTTATAGGGAGCAACAAATGCAGTTAAATCCGCAGGGATTCACCTTACTGGAAACGCTCATTGCAATGGCATTAAGTAGTATTGTTTTGCTAGGTGCAGGACGGTTATTTCCAGCTCTGCAACAAGCAGTATTGCAGCAATATCAAAAAGAAAGCCTACAAGAGTCACTCTGGCAGTTGGCGTTCAGTTTGGGGAAACAGTTGCAAAGAGCAGGCTACTGTCACGGAAGTTGCCAGGGTGATGGGTTGATACTGCGCAAAGAGGGCGGATGCGTTTTGTTGCAATGGGATAGCAATAGTAATGGGCGCTGGGAGCCCTCCAGCCATGCCGAGACTGAATTGGCAGGCTATCGACTAAACGGTAGCAATCTGGAATTTATGCGCGGAGCTACCAGTTGTGAAGGGAGTGGCTGGGAGAAAGTATCCGATCCAGCAATAATGGCTATACAGAAATTCTCGGTGACCCGCCAGGCTCGTCACTCAATGCCTCCGCTGTTAATAATTGAACTGGAAGCGGCTTTCAAAAAAGGCCAAAACCTGGTGTCTTTGCGCCATATCGTAGTGGGATATAACTTGTGAGTGGGCATCCTGAGCGGGGAAATATTACCCTCGGGTTCGTGCTGCTGTTGTTTGCGCTGGGGTTATTAATGCTAGGTGGATTACAACGACAGTTAAGTCACCAGCGTCACTTAGTCGCCAGCGAAGTGGGTTTTCTTAAGCAATATGCTGCTGCTATTTCTGCTCAAGCCTGGGGAAGTCAGTTAACCTGGCAACCTCAGCAAACCTGGCAGTGCCAGCAAGAAATAGAAAAAGGCTGGAAAGCCTGCGTCTTATTGGTCGAGAGAAATGAGGTGCTGATGGCGGTGCGTGGGACTTATTCAGGGGCGCAATTGCCACTGACACTGTGGCGATGGGGTGTTGTAGATAATTCACATTGGTTATCGACCCCTCATGGCTGGCTGGATTTTTGCCCTTTAGCTGAGGTGCCCAGATGTCAGTTACCACAGTAAAATCGTTAGAGCGCGGATTTAGCCTGATAGAAGTGTTGTGTGCTATGGCACTATTTTCAGTGGTGATGCTGGCTCTGCTGGGGTATTACCGGGTATTACAACAAGGTTTTCAGTCGCAATGGCATTCTCGCCAGCTATGGCGTTTAGCCGTAGAAATGAGCGAGCCTGATGTGCCATTGCCAACAGATGGATGGAAAGTCAGTCGACAGCAGACATCAGCGGCGGGATGTGTCAGCATCGCCGTTACTATTATTAGCCCTGGCGGGCGAACCGGGCAGCTATCGCGGCTACATTGCCCGCAAAAAGAGAAAAGTCAGGAGTAGCGATTCTATGTTGCGTGTTTACCATTCCAACCGGCTGGATGTGCTGGAAGCAATTATGGAATTTATTGTGGAAAGGCAACCATTGCCGGACCCTTTCCAGCCTGAAGTTGTATTGGTGCAAAGCACCGGTATGGCTCAGTGGCTACAAATGACGTTGGCACAAAAATTTGGTATCGCAGCGAACATTAGCTTCCCGCTTCCAGCCAGTTTCATCTGGGATATGTTTGTCCGTGTGTTACCAGACATTCCTGAGCAAAGTGCTTTCAACAAGCAAAGTATGAGCTGGAAATTGATGACGCTCATCCCCACGATGCTTGAGCAGCCTGAATTTTCACTGCTGAGTCAGTATCTTGAAGAAGATGATAATGGGCGAAAACTCTCCCAGTTAGCCTCAAGAATTGCTGACCTCTATGACCAATATTTAGTTTATCGGCCTTCATGGTTAAGCCTGTGGGAAAAAGGTGAACTCGCAGACAATGTGGGTGAAGCCCAATTGTGGCAGGCCCCGCTGTGGGCTGCGTTGGTAAGGCATACGCAAGAACTTGAACAGCCGGAATGGCACCGTGCAAATCTCTATCAACGTTTCATTGATACTCTGGAAAAAAGCAGTGAATGCCCGCCGGGCTTACCAGCGCGTGTATTTATTTGTGGTATTTCGGCATTGCCACCGGTTTACCTTCAGGCGCTACAGGCACTTGGTAAGCACATTGACGTGCATCTGCTGTTTACCAACCCTTGCCGCTACTACTGGGGCGATATTAAAGACCCCGCTTATCTTGCACGTTTGATCAGCCGTCGACGTCGTAGCCACGCGCAGCGAGACATCACGCTGCCACTGTTTAAAGATTGCGATACCGCCTCAGCATTGTTCAACGATGATGGTGAGCAAGATATTGGCAACCCACTACTGGCCTCATGGGGGAAGTTGGGGCGTGATTACACGTACTTGTTAGCTGAATTACAGCGTTTTGAAGAGATTGATGTATTTGTCGATATTGAGCCTGACAACGTGCTGCGCAATGTGCAGTACGATTTGCTGGAGCTACAAAACAATGCTGTCACCGGATTAACCGAAGAAGAGTTTGAACATAGCCATAAGAAACGCCTTCTTGCCCTTAATGATCAATCAGTGACATTCCATGAATGTCACAGTCCTCAGCGTGAAGTCGAAGTGCTGCACGATCAGCTGCTTGCGATGCTGGATGCTGATCCGTCGCTAACACCACGAGACATTATCGTGATGGTGGCCGATATCGATAGCTACAGCCCATTTATCCAGGCCGTATTTGGTAATGCTGTTGGTGAGCGCCGCTTACCCTTTGCTATTTCTGACCGTCGCGCCAGGCAGGCTCACCCGGCTCTGCAGGCGTTTATTTCTCTACTTTCCCTTCCTGATAGCCGTTTCGCAGCACAGGATGTTCTTGCGCTGCTTGAGGTTCCCGCACTGGCTGCTCGCTTCTCAATTAACGAAGAAGGGCTGCGCTATTTGCGCCAATGGGTCAATGAATCTGGGATCCGTTGGGGAATTGACGACGACAATGTGCGTGAATTGGATCTTCCCGCAACCGGGCAGCACACTTGGCGCTTTGGTCTCACGCGTATGCTGTTGGGTTATGCAATGGATAGCCAGGCGGGTGAATGGCAGTCAATTCTCCCTTACGATGAGTCGAGCGGTTTAATTGCTGAACTTGTCGGGCAACTGGCTGAATTATTAATGCAGTTGAACATCTGGCGTAGAGAGCTCTCTGTAGCTCGGCCATTAGCCGAATGGACAACAGTCGGCCGCGACATGTTATCGAGTTTCTTCTTGCCTGATACTGAAACAGAAGGTGCGTTGGCGTTGATTGAACAGCAGTGGCAAGAGATCATTAAATATGGTCTTGAGTCGCGTTACCAGGAGCATATCTCGCTGACGTTATTACGTGACGAGCTGGCCCAGCGCCTCGATCAGGAACGTATCAGTCAACGTTTCCTGGCCGGGCCAATAAACTTCTGTACCCTGATGCCGATGCGTTCCATTCCTTTCAAAGTTGTGTGCTTGCTTGGTATGAATGATGGCGTTTATCCGCGCACGTTGGCGCCACTTGGGTTTGATCTAATGAGCCAGAAGCCGCAACGTGGTGACCGTAGCCGCAGGGATGATGACCGTTACTTATTCCTTGAAGCCCTCAATTCGGCGCAATTACGTTTTTATATCAGCTATATCGGGCGGTCTATTCAGGACAACAGCCAACGCTACCCTTCAGTGCTGGTTGACGAATTATTGGACTACATCGCGCAAAGTCATTGCTTGCCACAGGATACGGAACTCACCTGTGATGAAAGTAGTGAGCTTGTGAAAAAGCATCTGGTCCAGCGGCATTTTCGCACTCCTTTTGAGGCTGGTAATTTTTTGCCAGGAGCGCTAGTACAAAGCTATGCCAACGAATGGCTGCCAGCTGCAAGTGAGCAGGGCCATGCCCAGGTGGCATTTATTCAACCATTACAAGAAGAGAGCCAGGAAGTCATTACGCTCGACCAATTGCAGCGTTTCTGGCGTCATCCTGTACGAGCGTTTTTCCAGATGCGCCTGGGTATCCATTTTCGACTTGAAGAGAGCGATTTACCCGATGCCGAGCCGTTCACATTAGATAGTCTGGAGCGTTTCCAGATGAATCAGGAACTGCTCAATACTTTGGTTCAGGAAGGTGACACACAGCAACTATTCCGCCGCTACCGTGCTGCAGGCTCGTTGCCGTATGGAGCTTTCGGTGAGATTTTATGGGAAACCCAGTTAACAGAAATGGCTGAACTGGCGCAAAAAGTGAGAGCCGAACGGCAAAACGGTAACAGCCTGGAGGTCTCGCTAGATTTAGACGGAACAAGGCTTGAAGGTTGGTTGTCGGATGTGCAGGCTGATGGCTTATTACGCTGGCGTCCTTCCATCCTCAATCCGGCACACGGTCTGCAGCTATGGATTGAACATGTTGTCTGGTGTGCATTGGGAGGCGATGGCGAAAGCCGACTGTACGGACGGGATTCAACAGAGTGGAAATTCCCTGCACTTGATGTGACCCAGGCAAAAAGCTATCTCCAGCAACTTATTGATGGTTATCGGAAAGGATTGGTACAACCGCTCTTATTGCTTCCCATGAGTGGTGGAGCATGGATAAAAGCCTGTTATGAACCCGCAAATGATGCCATTTTATGGGATGAGCAAACGCAACAGAAAGCCAAAAGTAAACTGTTGGCGGCCTGGGAAGGGAATCAGAGAGTTGAAGGTGAGGGGGCCGATATGTGGTTACAACGCCTATATCGTACGCTTGAGCCTGATTACTACGAGGCGATTATGAGAGAGGCAGAGCGCTACTTACTGCCGCTGTTTCGTTTCAATAAAGCTTAAATGGCTGTATAAAAATTGCACAACCCGGCGGGTTCATCTATGATGCGCTACTTGCTCAGGGTTGGCGAAAAAAGAAACAACTAAAATTGCAGATTGTTTTTAAAAGTTGTTAATGATGAGTGAGTTAGGAAGTTTCGTGATTATGAGGTTCGTGAATGCCTAAATGCAGCACCTGGTTAAAACCGCTTTTCTTGTTGTTAGTTGCCCTTTGGGCACCATTAAGTCAGGCAGACACGGGTTGGCAACCTATCCAGGAAACTATCCGCAAAAGTGAGAAAGACAACCGTCAATATCAGGCTATACGTCTTGATAATGGTATGACAGTCCTGCTGGTTTCTGATCCGCAAGCTGTTAAGTCATTGTCTGCGTTGGTTGTTCCTGTTGGATCTTTAGAAGATCCTAACGACCATCTTGGCTTGGCTCACTATCTTGAACATATGACGCTGATGGGCTCTAAAAAATATCCGGAGCCGGATAGCCTGTCAGAGTTTCTCAAAAAGCATGGTGGCAGCCATAACGCCAGTACTGCAACTTACCGCACTGCGTTTTATCTCGAAGTGGAAAACGATGCGCTGGAAGGGGCAGTTGACCGTTTGTCTGATGCTATTGCTGAGCCAAATCTCGCCCCAGAATATGCCGAACGTGAACGTAATGCAGTTAATGCTGAGCTGACCTTAGCTCGCGCCCGTGACGGTATGCGTATGGCGCAAGTCAGTGCTGAAACTATCAACCCTGCACATCCGGGTTCGCGTTTTTCCGGCGGTAACCTTGAAACTCTGCGCGACAAACCAGGCAGCAAGCTGCTGGACGCCCTGGTAGCTTTCCGTGATAAATATTATTCTGCGAACCTAATGAAGGCTGTTATTTACAGTAATAAACCATTGCCGGAACTGGCAAAAATTGCTGTGGAAACCTATGGCCGGGTGCCGAATAAAAACATTGAACGGCCAGTTATTAATGTGCCGGTTGTCACGGATGCGCAAAAAGGAGTCGTAATTCATTACGTCCCCGCATTGCCTCGCAAAGTGGTGCGTGTTGAATTCCGTATCGACAATAATAGCGATAAATTCCGCAGCAAAACTGATGAGTTAATTGGCTATTTGATTGGCAACCGTAGCAACAATACACTTTCTGACTGGCTGCAAAAGCAGGGGCTGGCAGATAGCATCCGTGCCGATTCCGACCCGTTAGTTAACGGCAATAGTGGCGTGTTCGCTATCTCTGTATCGTTGACTGATAAAGGTCTCGCGCAGCGTGATGAAGTGGTTGCGGCTATTTTCAGTTACTTAAATAAAATGCGTGAGGATGGCGTCGATAAAAGTTATTTCAACGAACTTGCCCATGTTCTCGATCTCGACTTCCGTTATCCATCAATAACCCGTGATATGGATTACGTAGAATGGTTAGCAGACACCATGTTACGCGTGCCTGTCGAGCACACACTTGATGCTGTCAATATCGCCGATCAATACGATCCAGCGGCTATTAAAGCACGCCTGGATATGATGACGCCGCAAAATGCACGTGTCTGGTATATCAGCCCGAAAGAGCCACATAACAAAACGGCTTATTTTGTAGATGCGCCTTATCAGGTCGATAAAATCACACCGCAAGTTTTCAATACCTGGCAGGAAAAAGCGGCAGCTATCAAGCTGGGATTGCCGCAATTGAACCCGTACATCCCGGATGACTTTACGTTAGTTAAACCTGACAAAACCTATGCTCACCCAGAATTACTGGTGAAAGAACCCGGTCTGCGTGTGTTGTATATGCCAAGCCACTATTTTGCCAGCGAACCGAAAGCTGACGTGACGATGGTGCTGCGTAACCCGCAGGCAATGGATAGTGCGAAAAACCAGGTATTGTTTGCCCTGAATGACTACCTGGCAGGCATCGCGCTCGATGAGTTAAGCAACCAGGCCTCGATTGGTGGTATTGGTTTCTCGACTAATGCCAACAGCGGTTTGATGGTTAATGCCAATGGTTACACCCAACGTTTGCCGCAACTTTTTGAAGCGCTGCTAAAAGGCTATTTCTCCTATACACCGACTCAAGAGCAGTTGGATCAGGCAAAGTCATGGTATGCCCAAATGATGGATTCGGCAGACAAAGGCAAAGCTTACGATCAGGCGATTATGCCGGTGCAGATGGTGTCGCAGGTGCCGTATTTCCAGCGTGAAACGCGCCGCGCGTTGTTGCCTGCTCTGACCATAAAAGATGTGCTTGATTACCGGGAAGTTTTAAAAACAGGTGCTAAACCTGAGTTTTTAGTTCTGGGCAATATGTCTCCTGATCAGGCAAAAGAGCTTGCGCACAACGTACAAAGCCAGCTGACTACCAAAGGTAATGAGTGGTGCCGCAATAAAGACGTGCTTGTTGATAGCAAACATTTAGCGATGTTTGAAAAAACAGGAGGCAGCACAGATTCCGCGCTGGCAGCAGTTTATGTACCGAAAGGTTTCGATGAAACGGTCAGTACTGCTTACAGCTCAATGTTGGGGCAAATCATTCAGCCGTGGTTCTACAACCAGCTGCGTACCCAGGAGCAACTGGGCTATGCGGTGTTTGCTTTCCCGATGTCAGTTGGCCGCCAGTGGGGGATTGGTTTCTTACTGCAAAGTAACGATAAGCAACCAGCCTACTTGTACCAGCGTTTTAAAGCGTTTTACCCAACGGCTGAAAAGAAGTTGCGTGAGATGAGCGCTGAAGATTTTGCTCAAATGCAGCAGGGGATGATCAGTGAAATTATGCAGGCACCGCAGACCTTGTCACAGGAGGCCTCACAACTGAGCAAAGATTTCGATCGCGGAAACCTGGATTTTGATTCGCGTGATAAAGTAGTCGCCGAAATTAAAAAACTGACGCCGCAAAAACTGGCTGATTTCTTCCATCAGGCAGTGATTGAACCACAGGGAATAGCTGTACTGTCGCAAGTTTCTGGTAGCCACAATGGCAAGTCAGATTATGCCACTCCGAAAGGCTGGAAAACCTGGAGGGAGGTCAGCACTCTGCAGCAATCATTGCCGCTTGTAGACGCTAAGTAATGGCGGCCACGGCACCTGCAACTTGAAAGACAATAGGTATAATAATGACCGGAATCACTCAGCCGCTTGACCCCCTAAGTTTACCTCTGACGGGAGAGCGGCTGATTGAAGCCTCTGCCGGTACCGGAAAGACATTTACCATTGCGGCACTCTATCTGCGTTTGCTGCTTGGCCTGGGTGGGCAAAATGCCCACCCCCGGCCACTCTCAGTTGAAGAATTATTGGTCGTAACCTTTACTCAGGCGGCGACTGAAGAGCTCCGCGGCCGTGTTCGCGCCAATATTCATGAACTGCGTATCGCCTGTGTACGTAAGCGCACTGACAATCCCTTGTTCCAAAAACTGCTCACAGAAATCCCTGACCTTCACCAGGCTGCCCAAGTTTTGCGCCTTGCAGAACAGCAAATGGACGAAGCGGCCATTTTCACTATCCATGGTTTTTGCCAGCGAATGCTCAGCCTTAATGCCTTCGAATCAGGCATGCTGTTTGAGCAACAACTCATTGAAGATGAATCACGGTTGCGTCGTAATGCCTGTGCTGATTTTTGGCGTCGCCATTGTTACCCACTTCCTAAACCGGTCGCGCAGGTTATGGCAGAGGAGTGGGCTGGCCCGGAAGAACTTCTCAGAGACATAAACAGTTGGTTGCAAGGTGAACAACCGGTACTTAAACAGCCGCCAGCTGATGATGAAACGCTACTTGCACGGCATCAGAAAATAATTAACGCCATTGGAGATGTGAAAGCGCAATGGTGTGCTTGCGCGGATGAAATTGCGCAACTCCTAAGTGTGGCGAAGATAGACCGCCGTAGTTACAGCAGCAAAAACCTACCTAATTGGCTGAATATTGTCGGCACCTGGGCTCAGACAGAAACCACAACTTATAAATTGCCTGACCAACTGGAGCGTTTCTCTCAGTCGATGCTCGACGAGAAAACCAAAGAAGGCCAACCGCCGCAGCATCCTGTTTTCAGAGCGATTAACGATTTATTGGGTGAGCCGCTAACACTGCGTGATTTAGTTATCGCGCGTGCTATGGCTGAAATCCGCTATACCGTGCAGCAAGAAAAACGCCGTCGCGGTGAGCTGGGTTTCGACGATATGTTGACCCGGCTGGATGAAGCTCTGCACAAGCCAGGTGGCGACGCCCTGGCAGCCGCCATTCGTGGGCGTTTCCCGGCGGCAATGATTGATGAATTTCAGGATACCGATCCTCAGCAATATCGCATCTTCAGGCGGCTGTACATCAACCAGCCAGGCACTGCGCTATTGCTTATCGGTGACCCGAAACAGGCGATTTATGCGTTCCGCGGGGCGGATATTTTTACCTACATGAAAGCTCGTCATGAGGTAGGTGCCCACTACACGCTGGACACCAACTGGCGTTCATCCCCTGCAATGATAAACAGCGTGAATACTCTGTTTCAGCAACTGAGTAACCCTTTCTTATTCCAGCAAATCCCATTCTTAGCGGTCAAAGCGGCTGAGAAAAACAGCGGCCTGCGTTTTACCATGAAAGGGAAGAACCAGGCGGCTATGTCGCTCTGGGCACAGTCGGGTGACGGTTGCGGTGTGAGTGATTACCAACAAATCATGGCCATGCAGTGTGCGCAGCAGATTCGAGACTGGCTGACTGCCGGGCAGCGCGGTGAGGCTCTATTGTGGAAAGGTGAGGTATCTCGCCCGGTACAGTCATCAGACATCACTATTTTGGTTCGTAGTCGCGGTGAAGCTTCAATTGTTCGGGAGGCTTTGAGCGCGCTCAATATTCCCTCTGTTTACCTTTCAAATCGTGACTCGGTTTTTGCAACGCCTGAAGCGCGAGAGATTTTGTGGATCCTGCAGGCTGTACTTGCCCCTGAAATTGAAACAGCACTGAGAAGTGCGGTTGCGACCAGTATGCTTGGCCTTGATGCGCAAATGATTGAGGCGCTGAATAACGATGAAAATGCCTGGGATCAATTGGTTGAAGAGTTTTCTGAATATCGCCAAACCTGGCTGCGCCGGGGCGTAATGCCGATGCTGCGGGCGCTGATTGCTCATCGCCAGGTTGCCGAAAACTTGTTGGCAACGCCGGGAGGTGAAAGGCGTCTTACCGACATTTTACACATCAGCGAATTGCTACAAGAAGAAGCCGCGCAAACTGACAGTGAACATGCTCTGGTTCGATGGTTGGCACAGCAGGTCGCTGAACCTGATAGCAACGCCTACAGCCAACAATTACGTCTCGAAAGCGACAAGCATTTGGTTCAGGTTGTCACTATCCATAAATCAAAAGGGCTTGAGTACCCATTGGTCTGGTTGCCATTCATCGCCAACTATCGGGCGCAAAACAGTGGTCTGTACCATGACCGTTCAACATTCTCGCCGTTGCTGGATTTAAGCGACGATGAAGAAAGCCTGAGCCTTGCGGAAGAAGAGCGCCTGGCAGAGGATTTACGTTTGCTGTACGTGGCTCTGACTCGTTCAATCTGGCATTGCAGCCTGGGTGTCGCTCCGTTATTTAAAGGGAACCGAGCCAAAAAAGGGGCCAGCGATCTGCATCTGGGCGCGTTGGGGTATCTGCTGCAAAAAGGTGAAGCGAAAGATGCTGCCGGTTTACAGGCATGTTTGCAGGAACTGGTCAGTGAGTCGATTAGCGTCGAAGAACCTCACTCGGAAGACTATAGCCCGTGGCAGCCTGTCAGTACCGCAATCCCGGAACTGAGTGCCAGAGTGATGAAAAGGCAGGTTGCTGATAATTGGCGCGTGACCAGTTATTCCGGATTGCAGCAGCATGGTAGCAGCCAGGCGCTGGATTTATTGCCTCGCTTAGATGTGGATGCCGCAGGTGTTATACCAGTACAAAGTGAGCCATCACTAACTCCGCATAGCTTCCCACGCGGTGCGGGGCCGGGCACATTTTTGCATAGCTTATTCGAAGGCATTGATTTTACTCAGCCGATTGACGATATATGGGTTGCAAAGCAACTCACAGAGCAAGGTTTTGCTGAAGAGTGGCTACCCGTGTTAACGCAGTGGTTAAAGGCCATTTTGCAGGTTCCGCTCAATGATTCGGGCGTGTCGCTTAACCAGTTAACGCCACAGGAAAAACAGGTCGAGCTGGAATTTTATCTGCCAATTGAAAGTGATTTGCAGGCTGCGCATCTGGATAAGCTGGTGCGGGAATACGATCCGCTCTCTGCGGGCTGCCCTCCGCTGAATTTCAAACAAGTGCGTGGCATGTTGAAAGGGTTTATTGACCTGGTTTTCCGCTGGCAAGGGCGTTACTACCTGCTGGATTATAAATCCAACTGGCTGGGTGAAGACAGCAGTGCTTATACCCAGGAAGCGATGGTGGGTGCGATGCAATCCCATCGTTACGACCTGCAATATCAGTTATATACGTTGGCTCTGCACCGCTATTTGCGTCACCGTATGCCTGACTACGATTACCAAAGACATTTTGGCGGCGTTATCTATCTTTTCTTGCGCGGAGTCGAAAGCAACGGTTCTTCACAGGGGATTTTCTCGACGCAGCCAGATGTTCAATTGATTACGAAAATGGATGCACTTTTTGCTGCGCAAACGGACGAGGTTACGCTATGAAAATGTCTGAGTTGCTACAGCAGGCAGTCGAGCAAAAATTGTTGCGCGCATTGGATGCACAATTCGCCATGATGATTTCCAGTGACGAGCAGCCCGCAGTCATGCTGGCAGCGGCACTTGTCAGCCACGATGCGGGTGAAGGGCATGTGTGTATCCCACTTTCGCGTTTAAAGCCGGAGTTCTGTTTTGCCGGGCGGCAACCTGATTTTGCGGAGCAACTTTTCGCTGTGATTGGTACCAAAGCCAACTGGTACGAACTGCTATTGGCATCTGATGCGGTAAGTGAGTATGAAGGGGCAACACCGCTGAAATTAATTGGCGAGCGCTTGTACCTCAACCGGATGTGGCAAAACGAACAGTCTGTCGCGCGGTTTTTTGGTGAAGAGAACTGCGTAATCCCACTTGATGAAACGCAGATTATCCGTGTATTAAATCAACTCTTTGAGCCAACAGCCGATATCGACTGGCAAAAGGTTGCTGCGGCCGTGGCACTGACACGACGCATTTCAGTGATTTCTGGCGGGCCAGGAACCGGGAAAACCACTACGGTGGCCAAATTGCTCGCAGCACTGGTTCAGCTATCGGACGCAAAACCTTTGCGTATCCAACTGGCGGCTCCAACAGGTAAAGCCGCTGCACGTTTAACCGAATCCTTAGGTTCCGCTCTACGGCGTTTGCCGTTGGATGATGCGCAAAAAGCCTCGTTGCCTAGCGATGCTTGTACCTTGCACCGCTTATTGGGCGCACAACCTAACAGCCAACGTCTGCGATATCACGCAGGGAACCCATTGCATCTTGATGTGCTGGTGGTAGATGAAGCCTCAATGGTGGATTTGCCAATGATGGCAAAGCTGATTCATGCGTTGCCAGCACACGCGCGGATCATTTTCTTAGGCGACCGCGATCAACTGGCATCGGTGGAAGCGGGGGCGGTGCTCGGGGATATTTGCCATTATGTAACACACGGATATTCTCCTGTTCGTGCGGCCGAATTAAGTCGACTGACGGGTTACTCACTGGTAACAGGTGAAGGAACAGAAGCCAGTGTGCTGCGTGACGGGCTTTGCTTGCTGCAAAAAAGCTACCGTTTTGATAGCAAATCAGGGATTGGGCAGTTGGCCTATGCTGTTAATGCAAGCGATGTGAAACAGGCTAAAGCGGTGTTTGCTAAAGGTTTTGGCGATATCACAAAGCAGCCATTGCGCGAAACTAAAGACTACGCGTTGATGATTGCTGATGCAGTGGATGGGTATCGGCCGTATCTGGAGTTAATACGCAATCACGCAGAACCTGCAGCTATTATTGAAGCTTTCGGGCGTTATCAGTTGTTGTGTGCATTACGTGATGGCCCGTTTGGCGTCAGTGGCCTGAACAATAGAATCGAACTCGCGCTGATTCAAAAAAGGCTCATTGAGCGGCCAAATCAGGCCGCTTCAAGATGGTACAACGGCAGGCCAATTATGATTTCGCGTAACGACAGCTCGTTAGGTCTATTCAACGGTGATATCGGTATCGCGTTAGACAGAGGCGAGGGGCTACGCGTTTGGTTCCCGCTGCCGGATGGCACAATAAAATCAGTGCAGCCGAGCCGTTTACCAGGGCATGACACCGCCTATGCTATGACGGTGCACAAATCCCAAGGTTCGGAATTTGATCACGCCGCCCTTATTCTGCCAAATCAGTATACCGCTGTGGTTACGCGTGAACTGGTCTATACCGCGATCACTCGTACTCGAAGCAGGCTATCTTTGTATGCCGATGATCGTATTCTGGAAAAGGCAATTGTGACGAAGACAGAAAGACGCAGCGGATTGACGGAGAGTTTTAGCTAGCCCTGAATAGGGCTAGCTTATTGGTTACGCTAAATCCGCCATCAGCACTTTCGAACGGCGTTGATAGTTGTACATCTCTTTTTTACTTTCTGGCAGCAGCTCAACATCGACCGGCATAAATCCGCGTTCCTGGAACCAGTGAATACTACGGGTGGTCAGCACGAACAGCTTGCTCAGTCCCATTTGGCGGGCTTGCGTGGCAATACGTTGCAGCAGCACTTCACCGCGCGATGAACTGCGATAGTCAGGGTGAACTGCTACGCAGGCCATTTCGCCAATCCCTTCTTCAAGGAATGGATAGAGTGCTGCACAGGCGATAGTCAGATTGTCGCGCTGAATAATGGTGAACTTGTCGATCTCCATTTCCAGTTGCTCACGCGAGCGGCGTACCAGAATCCCTTGTTGTTCAAGAGGGCGAATCAACTCCAGAATACCGCCGATATCGTTAATGGTAGCGCGACGAATTTGCTCCGCACTCTCCATAACAATTTGTGTACCGATCCCGTCGCGGGAGAAAAGCTCCTGCAACAGTGCGCCATCTTCCTGGTAACTAATTAAATGGCTGCGACGCACACCGCTACGACAGGCTTTCAAAGCACCCCGTAAGAAACGCACGGTGCCGGAGTGGTAATCACCGGCTTCTTCTAGTTCTTCAATACGTTTTTGCGCATCGTTAGGGAACAGTTCGGAGACAATATTGCCGTTGTCGTCGATAACACCCTGAGAAGAACAGAAGCCAATCATTTTTTCGGCTTTCAGCTTGACGGCTAACTGCGTGGCAATCTCTTCTGAAGTGAGGTTGAAACTTTCACCCGTGACCGATACAGCAACCGGGCCCATCAGCACGATTGCACCGTTATCAAGCTGGCGGTGAATAGCTTCTTCGTCGATACGACGCACGCGTCCGCTGTGGCAGTAATCCACGCCATCATCCACGCCCAATGGCTGCGCAATAATAAAGTTACCGCTGACCACGTTGATATGTGCGCCCTGCAAAGGCGTGTTGCCAAGGCTCATGGACAAACGCGCGGTAATATCCAGCTGCAATAAACCGGCTGCTTGCTTAACAAGCTCCAGCGTTTTTGCATCTGTAACACGCGTATGTTTATGATAGATAGGCTCATGATTATGCGAAGCCAGATTGGCATCAATCTGTGGGCGTGCGCCGTACACCACTACCAGACGAATCCCAAGGCTGTGTAACAGCCCAATATCGTTGACGATACTGGAAAAGTTCTCGTGTTCAATGGCTTCGCCGCCAAGCATAATGACAAACGTTTTTCCCCGATGGGCATTTATATAGGGAACAGAATGGCGGAATCCCTGTACCAGTTCGGTTCTACGTTCCTTCACCACGGCCAGACCTCATTGCATGATTATTCGTAATTTCTGTATTTTTATTCTTTTATTGCCTTCTGTGCAAGCGGCAATTTCCACAAAGTGAATATTTCTGAATTCAGCCTGCCAGGTGCTTGATTGCGAATGTTTACCCTTTAATGAGTGACAGCCCGGGCCTGTTTCGTTAAAGTTTTCGGCTCAAAAAATAAAATTGATTATTCGATTCCCGGAAATACACCGCTCAGGAGAGCTATGTCAGATTCCAGACCATTAATAACTCGGCGCCGGTTGCTCCAGGGAGCAGGTGCTATGTGGCTTTTGAGTGTCAGCCAGGTCGGTCTTGCAGCTTCAAGCCTGGTCGTTGCGGTGCGTGTCTGGCCCGCTTCGTCTTACACTCGTGTCACGCTGGAATCGAACAAAGAGCTTAAATATAAGCAGTTCGCATTGAGCAACCCGGATCGCGTCGTTGTCGACATCGAAGGTGTGAATTTAAATTCAGTATTGAAAGGCATTGGTGGCCAGATTCGTGCGGACGATCCCTTCATAAAATCTGCGCGTGTCGGGCAGTTTGACCCGCAAACCGTGCGCATGGTTTTTGAACTCAAACAGAACGTCACACCACATCTGTTTGGACTGGCCCCGGTAGCTGAATTTAAAGAGCGTCTGGTGATGGATTTGTATCCGGCGAATATGAATAGCGAGCAAGATCCGCTGTTGGCATTGCTGGAAGATTACAACAACGGCAAGCTGGATAAAGACAAGCCGCCGTCGCCAGAACAAGGGCCGCAACCGGGTAAAGCCGGGCGTGACCGGCCAATTGTTATCATGCTAGATCCCGGCCACGGTGGGGAAGATCCAGGTGCGATTGGGCCGAACAAAACGCGCGAAAAAGATATCGTTCTGCAGATTGCTCGCCGCCTGAAAGCGCTGATTGATAAAGAAGCGAATATGAAAGCCTATATGACCCGCAATGAGGATGTGTTTATCCCATTAAAAGTCAGGGTCGCGAAGGCACAGAAGCAGCGTGCCGATCTGTTTGTTTCTATTCATGCTGATGCGTTTACCACGGGGGCTGCTCGCGGATCCTCCGTTTTTGCGCTCTCAACCAAAGGCGCGACCAGTACCGCCGCTAAATTCCTCGCCCAAACGCAAAACGCCGCCGACTTAATCGGTGGCGTCAGTAAGAGTGGCGATCGTTACCTCGACCATACGATGTTTGATATGGTGCAGTCGTTGACCATCAACGATAGCCTTAAGTTCGGCAAAGAAGTGCTGGCCCGGTTAGGGAAGGTGAACAAACTGCATAAAAACAGCGTCGATCAGGCGGGGTTTGCGGTTCTGAAAGCTCCGGATATTCCATCCATTCTGGTAGAAACTGCCTTTTTGAGTAATGTTGAGGAAGAGCGCAAGCTGCGAACCGCGACATTCCAGCAGGAAGTGGCCGAGTCTATTCTGGCAGGTATAAAGGCTTATTTTGCGGATAGTGCGCGATTAGCGCGGCTCGGTTAATCCCCGTCATACTTCGAGCCGCGGCTGAGTTGGCTGCGCTCGAATTATTTAGAGGATAGTAGAACTGTGTGAGCGAATTGCAGATACAAAAAAAGCACTCCTGAGAGTGCTTTTAATATTGGTTGCGGGGGCCAGATTTGAACTGACGACCTTCGGGTTATGAGCCCGACGAGCTACCAGGCTGCTCCACCCCGCGTCCGTAAACTTCTTTAGTACCCAAATGACTTTCATCATTGCGCGAAACTCAGCGACTTAGTTGGTTGCGGGGGCCAGATTTGAACTGACGACCTTCGGGTTATGAGCCCGACGAGCTACCAGGCTGCTCCACCCCGCGTCCGTATAACTACTTACTGCAAATGGTTTTCACCACCGCGCTAAACTCAGCGACTTTTTAATTGGTTGCGGGGGCCAGATTTGAACTGACGACCTTCGGGTTATGAGCCCGACGAGCTACCAGGCTGCTCCACCCCGCGTCCGTGGAAGCGCACTATACTCTGCCCGGCTTTTGATGCAACCTTTTTTTTAATAAATGCCCGATTTGTCACATGTAGCTGATAATAATTTACTTTAAGTACAGATAGTGAACACATCTGGTCTGTGTGGGGTCCAACACGTTTAATTCTTGCCTGGTGTTTGCTATCTTCCCGTGGCTGCATACTTGAAGTATCCCGGGCCAGGCGCGAAATATAATCAGGGCGAGGAAGTAATGATAGGACGTTGGACGAAGTACATTGTAACTGGGGTAATGGTTGCCATTCTGGCGGGCTGTTCCTCAAAACCGACAGATAAAGGCCAGCAATATAAGGACGGGAAGTTTTCTCAGCCTTTTTCACTCGTCAACCGCCCCGATGCGGTGGGTGCACCGATTAACGGTGGCGACTTTGCTGAACAAGTTAACCAGATTCGTTCTGCGTCTCCGCGCCTCTATAATAGCAAGAGCGATGTTTACGGTGCCGTGCAGCAGTGGCTACGTGCCGGTGGCGACACCAGCAAGCTAAGCCAGTACGGTATTGATGCCTGGCAGATGGAGGGTGCAGACAACTACGGTAACGTGCAATTCACCGGCTACTACACACCTGTGGTACAGGCGCGTTACACCCGCCAGGGCGAGTTCCAGTATCCTATCTATCGTATGCCGCCAAAGCGTGGGCGCTTACCGTCTCGTGCTGAGATCTACAGTGGTGCTTTGAGCGACAGCTATATCATTGCTTACAGCAACTCCTTAATGGATAACTTCATTATGGATGTGCAGGGTAGCGGCTATATCGATTTCGGCGACGGCCAGCCATTAACCTTCTTTGGTTACTCGGGTAAGAACGGCCACGCCTACCGCAGTATCGGCAAGGTGCTCATCGACCGCGGTGAAGTAAAGAAAGAAGATATGTCGATGCAGGCGATTCGCCACTGGGGAGAAACCCACAGCCCGGCGCAAGTGCAGGAGCTGCTTGAGCAGAACCCCTCTTTCGTCTTCTTTAAACCAGCAAGCTTCGCGCCAGTGAAAGGGGCGAGTGCTGTGCCGTTGATTGGCCGTGCCTCTGTTGCATCTGACCGTTCTATTATTCCTGCGGGCACCACTATTCTGGCAGAAGTCCCGTTACTGGATAACAACGGCAAATTCAGCGGGCAATATGAATTGCGCGTCATGGTTGCGCTGGATGTTGGCGGTGCGATTAAAGGGCAGCACTTTGATATCTACCAGGGGATTGGGGCTGATGCCGGTCACCGTGCGGGTTGGTACAACCATTACGGTCGCGTTTGGGTGCTGAAAAATGCGCCGGGCACCACTAACAGTGTATTCACGGGTTAATCTTCCCGCAGACGGGCTGTATAATCAGCCCGTCATCTATATCTGCAATAACACCCGCAAAGATTTTCCGAGGATAACGTAATGTCTGTAGTTTTGACCGACGCCTGGCTGCAACGCTTTGGTGGTACTGCTCGTTTGTACGGCCGCGATGCTCTGCAACTGTTCGCTGATGCGCATGTTTGCGTGATTGGCATTGGTGGCGTGGGGTCGTGGGCGGCAGAAGCGCTGGCTCGTACCGGTATCGGTGCAATTACGCTTATCGACATGGACGATGTTTGTGTGACGAACACTAACCGTCAGATCCACGCTTTGAGGGCTACGGTAGGGCAGTCCAAGGCAGAAGTGATGGCGGCGCGTATCCGCGAAATTAACCCGGAGTGCCGTGTCACGGTAGTGGATGATTTTATTACTGCTGACAACACCGCGCAGCTGCTCAACCAGGGCTTTAGCTACGTGATTGATGCGATTGATAGTGTGCGCCCAAAAGCCGCCTTGATAGCTTATTGCCGGCGTTACAAGATCCCGTTGGTGACCACGGGTGGAGCGGGCGGCCAAATTGATCCGACACAGATCCAGGTGACCGATCTGGCGAAAACGATTCAGGATCCATTAGCGGCGAAACTGCGTGAAAGATTAAAAAGCGATTTTGGCATGGTGAAGAACAGCAAAGGAAAGCTCGGAATTGATTGCGTGTTTTCCACCGAAGCGTTGGTTTATCCGCAGGCTGATGGCTCGGTATGTGGGATGAAAAGTACCGCCGAAGGCTCGAAACGCATGGATTGTGCATCCGGTTTTGGTGCGGCAACCATGGTCACCGCCAGCTTTGGTTTCGTGGCGGTGTCCCATGTATTAAAGAAAATGATGGCAAAAGCGGCGCGTAATCAGGCCTGAGCCGCAACGCGCACGGCTTGCGCTAATGACGCAAGCCCGCTGCTGCGTGAAGCACTTAACTGGTTGCGCAGGCCAAGATCATCAAACAGAGCAAGCGGATCTTCATTCCGCAATTGTGCCGCCGTTTTCCCTTCAATGGCGGTGAGTAACACCGCCAGCAAACCCCGAACGATTCGCCCTTCGCTATCACCAAAGAAATGCAGCGTGCCATTTGCCTGAAGGTTATGACCCAACCAGACGCGGTTTTCACAGCCTGCGATTTCGATTTCATCATTTTTTAAGTCTGCGGGCAGTGCCGGAAGCTGTTTCCCTAACAGGATTAGCTGGCGGTATTTATCTTCCCACTGCTGTAACGGCGCAAATGTAGCTCGCAGGCTGTCAGCGGTGATTGAGGTGCCAAAAGGGTGACCGGCCAGGAATCCACTTGTCATTTAATCCACCAAAATTTCCAGCGCATTGTCGATGGCTTTAACCAACGCATCTACATCGCTTTGTGTATTGTACGGCGCAAAAGAGGCGCGCAGTGTCCCGCTCACCCCTAATGCTGCGAGCAACGGCTGAGCACAATGTTGCCCGGCGCGTAGTGAAATACCGGCTTCTGCCATCAATGTGACCATGTCATTGTGGTGAACGCCCTCGAAATCGAACGCCAGCAGGCTTGAGTCCTGGCAGCGGAAACTGCGAAAACCAGACCGCTTAGCCAGCTGCGCTTCCGCCAGTGTTGCAAGCCCCCGGCTATAAGTTTCTGCTTCTGTTAAATCAACCGTTTCAAGCCACTCGAGTGCTGCACTCAGGCCAATCACTCCCGCCACATTTGGCGTACCGGCTTCAAAGCGATACGGCACCGGCTGCGTTTTAAACCCTTCAAACGAGACATGGGTGATCATCTTGCCGCCGCCAAGCCATGGCGACATTTCTTCTAACAGCTCGCTTTTACCGTATAGCGCACCGATGCCGGTTGGGCCATAAAGTTTGTGGGCAGAGAAGGCATAAAAATCGATATCCAGCGCTTGTACGTCAGGCGGGCAATGCACCACGCCTTGTGCGCCATCGACCATGACTACTGCACCAGCGGCATGTGCCAGCGTGATGGCCTTAACCAGGTCCGGGCAGCCGCCTGTGACGTTGGACATTTGCCCTAATGCCAGAATTTTGGTCCGCTCATTGAGTAACTCTGGCAGTTTGCTTAAATCAGCGAGGTAATCTTTGCCAAGCGGCAACTTAATGACTTTCGCGCCCGTTTGCTCGGCAACCATTAACCATGGCACAAAGTTAGCGTGGTGTTCGGCTTCGCTAACAATAATTTCATCACCAGGTTGCAGGCGAGGGCGTGCATAACACTGTGCTACCAGGTTTATCGCTTCGGTTGTGCCACGCGTCCAGACAATATCTTTGCCTGAAGGAGCGTTGAGTAGAGCCGCGACGCTGTCACGGGCGGCTTCATAGCGTTCTGTAAGACGCTGTGCCGCCGCAAACTGGCTGCGGTGAACATTACCGGCGCTAAGGCTATAAAACTGTTCAGTCGCTTCAATAACGGCGAGAGGTTTAAGTGTGGTGGCGGCGCTATCGAGATAGACACCCGCATCTGCGAGTGCCGGAAACTGGCTGCGAAACTGGGCAGGATTAAAAGTTTTCATGATTTTCCTCGTATCCAATCCGTAGATCGTGGCGCATTTGCTTTAATCACACAAGGGATCAATGACCTTCGGAATAATCTGCATAAACTGGCAAGCTCGCGAAAGAGGGTTATGCTAATTAATGTTAGGTGAGTATTTCACCCACTAAATTTTTTACAGTTAATCAGCATTAAACGCTACTAAGGAGAAGAATATGAACAAGGCAGCCGCAGCAGTATTTGTAGGTGTTATGGCTTTTGGTCTTTCAGGATGTTCTAGCCCGAATTACGTAATGCACACCAACGATGGCCGTACCATTGTGTCCGATGGCAAACCGAAAACTGATGATGAAACCGGGATGATTTCGTATAAAGATGCCAACGGCAACAAGCAGCAGATTAACCGTACTGATGTGAAAGAGATGGTTGAACTGGATCAGTAATCTTTTTGCTCGAATTGCAGTTGTTCAAACTACAGGCAAAAAAAAGCACCGCAATTTGCGGTGCTACATTAATCACTATGGACAGACAGGGTAAATGTACAGGAAGTGAAAAAGGGGTAGCTTAGCTACCGGGGTCTGGAATGCCAGACCAATTGCAAACACAACAACACAACATCACAACCGTAAGCCAAAAGCCCTCCGAAACACGCATTTCAGATAACTTTTCGTTCCGGCTCAGGAAGTGACGCCACTATAGGTATTTGCTGGTGCATCCTCAACGGACAATTTATAATGGCTCAGATAAAAAAAACTAATAGGTTAACTAAGTTCGCCTGTTTGTTAATAGACTTTAACATTTAAGCCAATCAACTATGTCCAAGCGTTTGCCACCTTTAAATGCCTTACGTGTATTTGACGCCGCTGCTCGTCACCTGAGTTTTACTAAAGCGGCTGATGAATTATTCGTGACACAAGCCGCCGTGAGCCACCAGATTAAGTCTCTGGAGGATTTTCTGGGTCTTAAGCTGTTCCGCCGTCGCAACCGTTCTTTGTTGCTGACAGAAGAGGGGCAGAGTTATTATCTGGACATCAAAGAGATATTTACGCAACTGACAGAAGCAACGCGTAAGCTTCAGGCGCGTAGTGCTAAAGGTGCGTTAACGGTCAGTTTACTGCCAAGTTTTGCCATTCACTGGCTTGTGCCACGCCTAACTAGCTTTAATACAGCTTATCCGGGAATCGACGTACGAATTCAGGCTGTTGACCGTCAGGAAGATAAACTTTCTGATGATGTCGACGTCGCGATTTTTTACGGGCGTGGAAACTGGCCGGGTTTGCGAGTGGAAAAGCTTTATGCAGAATATTTGCTGCCGGTCTGCTCGCCTTTGCTGTTAACGGGCGATAAACCTATTAAAACTCCTGAAGATTTAGCCCATCATACTTTGCTGCATGATGCTTCTCGTCGTGACTGGCAGACCTATACTCGTCAATTAGGCGTAAGCCATATTAATGTGCAGCAAGGCCCTATCTTCAGCCACAGTGCGATGGTGTTACAGGCTGCTATTCACGGCCAAGGCATTGCGCTGGCGAATAATGTTATGGCGCAATCAGAGCTTGAAGCGGGCCGCTTAGTTTGCCCATTCAACGATGTTCTGGTGAGTAAAAACGCGTTTTATCTTGTTTGTCATGACAGCCAGGCAGAACTGGGTAAAATAGCGGCCTTCAGGCAGTGGATTCTGGCGAAAACAGCGAGCGAACAAGAAAAATTCCGTTTTCGCTACGATCAATAAGCAAACCATCGCGTAGCCATGCCGCTACGCCTTACTTTAGGGTTACACCATGACCAGCCGTTTCATGCTGATTTTTACCGCAATTAGCGGTTTTATCTTTGTTGCTCTCGGGGCCTTCGGGGCTCACATTTTGAGCAAAACGCTTGGTGTTGTGGAGATGGGCTGGATTCAAACCGGCCTTGAATATCAGGCTTTTCACACATTAGCGATTTTTGGTCTGGCGGTTGCTATGCAGCGTCGGATCAGCATCTGGTTTTACTGGAGCAGCGTATTTATGGCGCTCGGTACAGTTCTATTTAGCGGCAGCCTTTATTGTCTGGCGCTGTCTCATTTACGCCTTTGGGCGTTTGTTACCCCCGTCGGTGGAATCAGTTTTCTGGCCGGTTGGATATTGATGTTGATTGGTGCAATGCGCCTGAAACGTAGGGGCGTAAGCCATGAATAAAGTTATTTTGTATTGCCGACAAGGCTTTGAGAAAGAGTGCGCGGCGGAGATTACCGATAAAGCCAGTCAACGCGACATTTTTGGTTTTGCTCGTGTTAAAGAAAACAGCGGTTATGTTATTTACGAATGTTATCAGCAAGATGACGCCGATAAGCTGGCGCGTGAGCTGCCATTTAAAGATTTGATCTTTGCTCGTCAGATGATTGTTGCCGGTGAACTGCTTAAAGATCTTCCAACCGACGATCGTATTACACCAATCACTGGAATGCTGACTGGTGTCGTGGAAAAAGGCGGCGATCTGCGCGTTGAAGTTGCCGACACCAATGAAAGCAAAGAACTGATGAAGTTCTGCCGCAAGTTGACGGTGCCATTGCGTGCGAGCCTGCGTGAAGCGGGGATTCTCACCAATTACGAAACGCCAAAACGCCCGGTTGTGCATGTGTTCTTTATCGCGCCAGGCTGTTGTTATACCGGCTATTCCTATAGCAACAATAACTCGCCTTTCTATATGGGCATCCAACGTCTGAAATTGCCTTCGGAGGCGCCAAGCCGTTCAACCTTGAAACTGGAAGAGGCTTTCCATACTTTCATTCCGGCTGATGAGTGGGACGAACGTCTGGCAAACGGGATGCATGCCGTTGACCTTGGAGCCTGTCCAGGCGGTTGGACTTACCAATTAACGCAACGCAACATGTGGGTTTGTTCTGTTGATAATGGTCCGATGGCGCAAAGCCTTATGGATACAGGGCAAGTGACCTGGTTGCAGGAAGATGGTTTCAAATATAAGCCAAGCCGCAACAACATCTCCTGGATGGTTTGTGACATGGTTGAGAAACCGGCGAAAGTGGCAAATCTGATGGCTACGTGGTTAATTAATGGCTGGTGCCGTGAAACCATTTTCAACCTCAAGCTGCCAATGAAGAAGCGCTATGAAGAAGTGTCGCAAAACCTGGCATTGATTCATGAAAAACTGGCGGAACATGGTATCAGCGCTGAGATTCAGGCTCGCCAGTTGTACCACGACCGTGAAGAAGTAACCGTACACGTGCGCCGTATGTGGGCGGCTGTCGGTGGTCGTCGCGACGAAAGATAATAAATTCGCCCCTCATCCCAACCCTCTCCTGATGGAGGGGGCTATGGTGAGGGTGTCCCACCCGGCAAGCGTAACTGCTGTAAATTCCCGTCAAGCACCAAATCTGTTTGTAGCTGCGCAACCTTGCGGCTAATAAACGCTATTTCCCGATGCTGCTCTAATTTCTTACGCCATTTTTCTGGCACTTCATCCAGCCTTTCGTACAGCGCTTCCAGTGTGGAAAATTGATTGATTAACTGCGTGGCACTTTTCGGTCCAATACCCGGAACGCCGGAAATTTTGCTGCTGCTTATCCCTGCAAGTCCCCAAAAATCAGCCAGCTGTTCAGGCTGAACGCCATATTCCTGTGCAATAAAAGGCGCATCTAACCAGCGCTTTTGAAAATAATCACGGATTTGAATCGTGGGCGCTAATAGTTGGCAAAAACCTTTATCGGTCGAAACGATGGTGGCGCGATGCCCACCGGCTGCTATTTTTACTGCAAGAGTTGCCGCCAGGTCATCTGCTTCATTTCCCTGAGAATGCCAACAAGCCACACCTCTTTTAGCGAAGGCTTCCCGCAAGAGTGGCATTTCTTGGTGCAAGGTATCTGGCATTGGTGCACGCCCCGCTTTATAGTCAGGCAAGACCTGATGTCGCCAACCTTCACGACGGTCTTCGTCGTCAAACACGGCGACCGCATGCGTAGGCTGACTGTGTGTTATCAGCGCATCAAGTGCATGCAGACAAGTTTCAACGCAGGGTGATCCCTGGACCGCATGAATACGACGTATCAGGTTCAGGGCGTCAACGATAAGTAAATGAATCATCATGAGTATTTCGCTTTAGACATTTGCTTTGTACACACTAACATTTCTGTAGAGTGACCGCGAATTCGGGAAGCGCAATCAGGAAAGCGGCTCGCAATAAAAGTCGTATTTATTGATCTGAAAATGCATTGCTAACTAGTTAGGTTGCTATGTATATTTTTAATAAATAGAAAAACCAGAGACAACAACATGAGTAATAGTTCACACCTCGCACATCGTATTCAGGCTCTACAACCGTCAGCAATCAGAGAATTATTGAAGCACAGCAAAATGCCTGGCGTGATTTCGCTCGCCGGAGGCATTCCTTCCAGCGAATTGTTTGATACCGAAGGGCTAGGTGTCGCGACTCAAAAAGTGGTCGCTGAGAATTTTAACGATGCTTTCCAATATGGTTTGACTGAAGGCAATGTTGAATTACGTCATCAGCTAGTTGGATTGTGTCAGGAACGCGGCATTACCACTACGCCTGATCAACTTCTGATCACTTCGGGTTCGCAGCAAGCATTGGATTTGCTGATGCGTGCGCTGGTGAATCCGGGTGATGTGTTTGTTGTTGAGCGCCCAACTTATTTGGCGACGCTGCAAATCCTCAGCCTCAATGAAGCTAATGTGAAATCAGTGGGCAGCGACGAGCACGGTATGATCGTCGATGAACTGGAAGAATTGCTGAAGACAACACGCATTAAAGGTGTCTACATCGTTCCGACATTTGGCAACCCAAGCGGCACAACACTCAGTGCCAGCCGCCGTGAAAAACTGGTCAAACTGGCAGAAGAGCACCATTTTGTCATTGTTGAAGATGATCCGTACGGGGCGATTAGTTTCTCTGACACGCGTGAAAAAACCTTGCTGCAAGTGGCTACTGAACGTGGCAGCAAAGATATCGTAGTCTATACATCAACATTTTCTAAGATTCTGGCACCAGGGCTGCGCGTAGGTTGGATTGTTTTGCCAGAGTGGATGAAGCAAAAAGTGGCCATCATTAAACAAGCCACGGATTTGCACGCTAACTCATTTACGCAATCACTGGTGTCGGCGTATCTGACACTTGATCGCCTGAATCCGCAAATCGAACTTATTCGTGAAGCGTATAAGAAGAAGTGTCTGAGCTTGTCGACGTTTTTACAACAGGAACTCGGTGAGCACATCACCTTCAATCAGCCGCAGGGTGGGATGTTCTTGTGGGCCGCTTTCCGCTACGAATTTGACACTACTCGTTGGTTACAGCAGACCCTGGAAAAAGGTGTCGTATATGTACCTGGTGAGTTCTTCTTTAGTGATAATGCTGATAAGAAAACGCTACGTTTCTCTTACGCAACAGCCACTGAAGAGCAGCTTTATGAGGCCGTTCAGCGACTTAAATCTGCGCTGTAAGATGTAAAAATGGAGCCGAAAGGCTCCATTTTTGTATTATGTATTTTAACTATTAATGTGAAAGCTCAACCACATCATCTGTTTCGCTCTTTTTAGCGACCGTGCCACCCATACGTTTTGAGTACAGTGCGGTAATAATTGGCACCAGAATGGCGGTCACAATCACGCTTGCTGCAACCAGGGCTGTTGCTGACGCGGCAACTGGCTCAAATGCAGGGTTGATTTGCGCAATGATAACCGGGTTTGCCACTGCAGCTCCTGCTGCGGAAGATGCTGCAATACCCGCTGTACCGTTGCCGCCACCAATGTATTTATCAGCCAGAATCAGTGGAATACCGGTGATAATGATTACCGCGACACCCAAAAGCACACCGAGCAGACCAGTGTGCATAATCACGGTCAGGTTGATGGTGTTACCCAGCGCAAAGCCGAAGAACGGAATCAGTACTGGCGTTGCTTTGCTGAAGAAAGTACGGAAATCGTGATCAAGGTTACCCAACGCAAAACCAATCAGGAATGGCAGCACGGCACCGATAAAGTGGTGAGGTTCAAATGAAGCCAGACCTGCGGAACCCAGAATCACCATGGTCATCAGTGGGCCAGATTCCAGAGACATCAGGACAAATGCACCTGACTCTTCTTTAGTCCCGTACTGGTTCATCAGGCTCGCATACAGGCCACCGTTGGTCATGTCCATCGCAGAAACGAGGGCCAGAACCGACAAACCTGCAAACATACCTGTCTGAATACCACCTTCAGGAATAAAGGATGCTGCAATCATTGCCACAACCCAGGCAACTGCAATTTTGGTTAGTACCAAGGTGCCAGACTTGCGAAGAACCGTACCTGTAGCACGAAGATCAATTGAGGCACCAATACAGAAGAACCAGACCGCCAGAATTGGAACGGTGCCGCTTATCATCCCTTTAGTAAATGAACCAAAATAGGCGCCAGTATCTGGAGCGAAAGTATTTAAAATAGCTCCAAGTATCAATGGAACCAACATCATCCCACCAGGAATGCGTTCAATAGTAGCTTTGATCTTCATGGTAATTCCTTATGATTTTTTCATCAATTACAACGTGTTAATGAAAAAATGACTTAACAGTTAGCGGCGAAAACCGTTTGTTTTCCCTGATTAATTAGTATGTTGGGTCAGAGATGCTATTTGCTCTTAATGGCAGTTTCATAAACGTTATAGAGCTAGTTACCACGGCCAATCTGTCAGGTAACGCTTCGTTAGATAAACTATCCACCGATTGGAACCATGCTTCAATCAAATTGAAACGATATTTCAATTTGGATCACATTATTTATTTATTCTGGTGATAAACTGTCTCTGTGGTGCAGTTAAATGTAGATCTATTGTGAATAAATCTATTTTAATTGCTAAATTATTATTAATAGTAACGGGCGTGATTTTGTTTCCGCCTCTTATTCCCAGTAAGGAAAAGTAATGGATATTCGTCAAAGCATTCATAGTGATCATGCAAAAACACTGGATACTGCCGGTCTGCGTAAAGAGTTTCTGATTGAAACTATTTTTACCGCCGATGAGTACACCATGACCTACAGCCACATTGACCGCATCATTGTTGGTGGTGTCATGCCAGTAAATCGCACTGTGAGTGTTGGCGGTGAAGTGGGCAAACAGTTAGGTGTGAGCTACTTCCTGGAACGTCGTGAGCTGGGTGTGATTAACATTGGTGGGCAGGGCACAATTACTGTCGATGGGACTTGCTACGAAATTGGCGCTCGTGATGGTCTGTATGTTGGTAAAGGTGCTAAAGAAGTGGTGTTTGCAAGCATTGATCCGGCAAACCCAGCACGCTTCTATTATAACTGCGCACCGGCTCATACTACTTACCCAACTAAGCGCATAACGCCTGCGGATGTTTCTCCGGTTACTCTGGGCGACAGCGTTACCAGTAACCGTCGTACCATCAACAAGTACTTCGTTCCGGATGTACTGGAAACCTGCCAACTGAGCATGGGTCTGACCCAACTGGAACCCGGCAACCTGTGGAACACTATGCCTTGCCATACTCACGAACGTCGTATGGAAGTCTATTTCTACTTTGGACTTGAGCAGGATAGCTGCGTATTCCACATGATGGGCCAGCCGCAAGAAACTCGTCACATTGTGATGCAGAACGAGCAAGCTGTGATCTCACCAAGCTGGTCAATTCACTCAGGTGTGGGTACGCGTGCGTATACCTTTATCTGGGGTATGGTTGGCGAGAACCAAGTGTTTGATGATATGGACCATGTGAAAGTGGGCGACTTGCGCTAAACCCTCGTCATACTTCACGTTGCAGATGCGTTGGTTTCACTCGGTCACCCAAATCACTTACTAGAGTAAGCTCATTGGGATTCCCTTACTCACCGCCTTTCTGCAACGCGAATTATTTAGAGGGTCGCCTGGATATAAAACCGCCATTAAAAAAGGCTCTCAGATGAGAGCCTTTTTGGTATTAATCGCAGGACACTTTCATGGCCAGCCCGCCGCGAGAAGTTTCGCGGTATTTGGCGTTCATGTCTTTGCCTGTTTCGTACATGGTGTCGATAACCTTATCGAGGCAGACACGAGGTTCGCTGGTACGGCGTAATGCCATACGTGCCGCATTCACCGCTTTCACCGCCGCAATAGCATTACGCTCAATGCATGGCACCTGAACTTGCCCGGCAACCGGGTCGCATGTCAGACCAAGGTTATGCTCCATGCCGATTTCCGCAGCAATACACACCTGACTTGGGCTACCACCCAACAGTTCAGCAAGACCTGCCGCGGCCATAGAACAGGCAACGCCGACCTCGCCCTGGCAACCGACTTCTGCACCTGAAATTGATGCGTTCATCTTATACAGAGAACCAATTGCACCGGCAGCGAGGAAGTATCGTGCGCAAGAGTTGGTATTAACTTCGCGAATGAATTTGTCGTAATAGGCCAAAACTGCTGGAACGATGCCGCATGCGCCGTTAGTCGGAGCTGTAACAACACGCCCACCGGCAGCATTCTCTTCGTTCACCGCCAGGGCGAACATGTTAATCCAATCCACAACAGCCATTGGATCAGAGTTGTTCTTGTCACTGCTGACCAACATTCTGCGCAATGCTGCTGCGCGGCGTGGCACACGCATTTTGCCCGGCAGCACGCCTTCGGTGGTGATACCACGTTCGATACCGCTGCGCATCACATCCCAGATGTTTGCAAAGTGGGTGTCGATTTCAGACTGAGTGCGCAGCGCGCGTTCGTTGAGCATCATCAGGCCAGACAGGGAAAGCCCACTCTCTTTGCAATGACGCTGCAAATCCGCCGCACTTTTATAGGGATATGGAACGACAGCCTGTTGAGTATCTTCGAGGCCAAAATGCGCTTCATCAACGATAAAACCGCCGCCGATGGAGTAATAAGTTTGGCTATAGATAACCTCGCTGCCCGCAAGCGCAGTAATACGCATACCGTTTTCATGCAGTGAAAGATTATCTTCGTGGAAGTTCATGCAGCTATCGACCGGGAATTCCACTTCACGCTGGCCGTTAGCCAGTAACAGACGACCGTGAGTATTCACGTCCTGAATGAAGTGAGGGATAGCATCGATATCGACAGTGTCTGGCATGTTGCCAGCCAGTCCCATGATAATGGCGATATCAGTATGGTGGCCTTTGCCGGTGAGGGAAAGTGAACCATATACATCAACCACTACACGCGTGACGTTCTGCAAAATCCCTTGCGCGATTAAATCGTCTGCGAATTGCTTACCGGCTTTCATCGGGCCGACGGTATGGGAACTGGAAGGGCCAATACCGATTTTGAAAATATCGAATACGCTAATCATGTTGCGTCCGTTGCCTGAATAACTTAATGAAAAAACCGCCAACAGGAAGCTGGCGGTTTAGAACTGTTAGATGAACAGCGAGTATAGAGAGTAAGAGATAGCAGAAATAGCGACTAGACCCATAATCACCACAAATACATTGCTGATATGACCGCTATATTTGCGCATCGCTGGTACTTTCTGAATCGCATACATCGGCATCAGGAACAGAATCATTGCAATGATTGGGCCGCCGAGAGTTTCAATCATGCCCAGAATGCTTGGGTTCAGGGTGGCGACAATCCATGTCGATACCAGCATGAAGATTGCAGTAATGCGGTTCAGCTTACTAATTTCGATGCTCTTGCCTTTGCCGCGCAGGGACTTGATAACCATCCCATTGAAGCCTTCACGAGCACCTAAATAGTGGCCGAGGAAGGATTTGGTGATAGCGACGATAGCGATAATCGGTGCCATCCACGCAATCACTGGCGCATTAAAGTGGTTAGCCAGGTAAGACAGAATAGAGATGTTCTGTGCTTTTGCTTCGGCCAGGTTCTCTGGAGAAAGGCTCAGTACGCAGCTGAATACGAAGAACATCACGGTAATAACCATCATGATGTGTGCGTAGGACAGGATGCGGGAGCATTTTTTCTCTGCTTCTTCACCATACTCGTTACGTTTCGCTACAGCGAAGGCAGAGATGATTGGTGAGTGGTTAAAGGAGAACACCATTACCGGAATTGCCAGCCACAGTGTCATCCACAAACCGCTCCCGGTTGCCGGGCTTGCGCTAAATGACATGTTATCGAATGCCGCGCTGCTCCAGTTAGGGATCAGATACAGAGCCAGAACCATCAGAGCGGCAACGAATGGGAAGACCAAAATACTCATTGCTTTAACGATCATCTGCTCGCCGAAACGAACGATAGTCATCAGGCCAACGATCAGAATCAGAGATAACAGCGCGCGCGGCGGAGAAACCAGACCCAATTGGTGAGTAATAAAGCTATCAACGGTGTTGGTGATAGCAACGCTATAAACCAGCAAAATTGGGTAGATAGCAAAGAAGTAGAGCAGGGTGATTACTTTACCTGCGCCAACGCCAAAGTGCTCTTCTACAACTTCAGTAATGTCTTCGCCAGGATTTTTACCTGACAGCACGAAACGAGTCAGACCACGATGGGCAAAGAACGTCATCGGGAACGCGAGGATTGCCATAATGAACAGCGGGATCAGACCGCCTACACCGGCATTAATTGGCAAGAACAACACGCCTGCACCGATTGCTGTACCGTACAGCCCCAGCATCCACATGGTATCGGACTTGCGCCACGAACTTTTGCTCTCGACAGAGGCAATACTGCCGGTTTGAGTGGTTTCCATCTACTACTTCTCCAAAGGAACATATGATTCGAAATCTGGTTCAATCGCGATGACTTGCCATTGACTACTGAAACTTAATGCTGTTTACAGGCTATTTTATAGTAATTTTGGCCAGTGATAATCAGCGGGCGGAAAGATACATTCATGACGTCAATTCATCAGTGATCAAGATCCCAATTGTAAGAATCTACTGTTTGTATGGTTTTTTGCAGTTTTTCAGTCTGCGACTGATATTTTATGCAGTGTTTATACCCTAAAGATGATGTTTTTGTGGTTTATAAAACGAGGTTTCATTACTGGGTTGTGGTGTAATTGCCTGTATAAGCACGATTTTTAGCGAAGAGGTATACGAAAACATAAGTTTTCATGAAGAGATAAATTCTGATACCGGTAACATGTAGAAAAATGAATAAAACAGCAAAAGGGTAAAAAAAGTGGGGGAAAAAAGATGGGCGGAGTGACTCCGCCCAGGTGAGTTAGGTACAGATTTCGTAGCAAGGAATATAAGCACTGCCTGGTAATTTCATACGGTGCTGGGCGACAAATCCCTGGAGGAGAACATCCATGCGTTTCATCATGTCTGCATCACCGTGGATTTTATATGGCCCGAATTTTTCAATTGCGCGGATCCCGCCTTCTTTAACGTTACCCGCAACAATCCCAGAAAATGCCCTACGCAAAGATGCAGCCAGTTGTTCTGCCGGTTGGTCTGGATACAACTTGAGATTTGCCATGTTTTCATGGGTTGGCTCAAACGGCATCTGCAAATCTGGCGCAATTCTAATCGACCAGTTGAAGCTATAAGCATCACCCGTTTCACGGCGATTCTCTTTCACTTTCGGCATAGCCTTTTTCATCTGACGGGCCACTTCAGCCGGGTCGTCAATAATGATTTGATAATGACGGCGTGCCTGCTCACCCACGGTGTTGACGATGAACTCATCGAGCACACGGAAGTAGTCAGCACTTTCTTTCGGCCCGGTCAGAATCAGTGGCAATACTTGATCATGGTTGTGAGGATTCATCAGAATGCCGAGCAGGTAAAGCAGCTCTTCCGCGGTACCTACCCCACCAGGGAAGATGATGATGCCATGCGCAATACGAACAAACGCTTCAAGGCGTTTTTCGATATCAGGCATGATAATCAGCTCATTCACTAGTGGATTCGGTGGCTCAGCGGCAATGATTGATGGCTCGGTCATACCAATAAAGCGGCTTTCTTTATAACGCTGTTGGGCATGACCTACCGCCGCACCCTTCATTGGTGCTTCCATAGCGCCAGGGCCACAGCCGGTACAAATATTGAGTTCACGCAGGCCTAGTTGTGTGCCGACGCGACGCGCATAGAGGTATTCGTTTTCGTTGATTGAGTGCCCGCCCCAGCATACGACCAGGTTTGGCGCTTCGCCGACGTGCAATGCACGAGCATTACGTAAGATAGAGAACACCATATTGGTGATATTTGCCGGTTCTTCCAGATCGAGATTCTGGAAGCGACCTGCGCTGGAAAGTTGACCGTTAACGAATAAAATATCGCGTAATACGGCAAACAAGTTAGCTTGCAAAGCCCGGATGATACGACCATCGACGAAAGCGTCTTCAGGAGGGTTAATCAGTTCGAGTTTGACACCACGTTCGCGGCGCAAAATGTTGATATCGAAGTTTTCGTAACGCGACAACAGCTCTTTACTGCTATCCGTCTGGCTTCCTGAGTTAAGTACGGCAAGTGAACAATTGCGAAACAGTTGATAAAGGTCGCTACTGGCCGTGCGCTTAAGCATGTCCACTTCCAGTTGCGACAACATATCCATTGAGCCTAGCGGGCTAATATGTGTAATCAAGTTAACTCCTTACGAAGCGTAAAGTGCCGCTCCCAATGATTACAATAGCCCTGCAATGTTCAATTTAACAACCTGAAAACAATAATCCCTCCTCAGGCTGCGAGGCGTTTCGCACTTATTGACGAACCAGACGCCCAAATGCCGGGTGGAAATCGGTATTTGTACGCCACGGGTTAATGTCCAGGCCGCCACGACGGGTATAGCGTGCGTAAACGCTCAGGCTTTCCGGGTTACAAAAATGCTGAATGTCATTGAAGATGCGCTCAACGCACTGTTCGTGGAATTCATTGTGATGACGGAACGAAACCAGATAGCGCAGCAGCTTTTCCCGGTCGATGCGCGGGCCACGGTAGCGTATTTGCACGGAACCCCAATCTGGCTGGTGGGTGATCAGGCAGTTGGATTTAAGCAGGTGGCTGACCAGCGTTTCCTCTACGATTTCGTCGCCAGCGGCACCAGTGAGGTAATCGGCGTTAAATTCGTAGTTATCAATAGTGATATTTTGCTCATCAATGCACTCGCCTGTGAATGCCGCAATTTCCTGGCCTTCGAGTTCACGTAAACGGAACAACACCACGCTGACATCGCCTTGTGCGCAGGCGCTTAAATCACGCTTTAACGTTTCTTCGACGCTTTCCCAGTCTGCGAATTGTGTCTGGTTAAAGCTGTTCAAATAGAGCTTAAAGCTTTTGGACTCAACCAGGTTCACGCTGTTTGCATCAAGCTGCACATGCCCGACTGCCACCTGAGGCAAACCGTTACTGTTCAACCACGACAGTTCGTACAAGGTCCAGATATCGCCACCACTAAATGGCAGATTATCAGCCTGTAAGCCAAGCGGGTCGCGATTAAGACTACGCGGTACAGGCTGAAGTAAAGATGCCTGGTATTTATCCTGGTAAGCGGTTGGCTTGCCCAGCGTCAGGCCGCTCAGTGCCTGGTGTTTTTCATAAGACATGTGTCACCAATAGAATGCAGGTACAATTGGCCTTTATTGTACCGCAGCCTTGAGGGAGTGAGAAATTGGTGGATAACGACGTACGTCAGGCACTGGAAGATTTTACCAATCGCTTTTGTCATGCATGGCGTGAGCAGGTGGGTGGGTGGCCCGCGAGCGAAGAATTATATGGTGTGCCGTCGCCGTGTATCGTGACAACTACAGGTGACGATGTGCGTTGGCAGCCGCAACCTTTTGCACCGGAAAACGATCTTGGTGCTGTAGAAAGAGCAATGGACATTGCATTACAGCCTGCGGCGCATCAGTTCTACACCACGCAATTTGCCGGCGACATGCCTGCACTTTTGGGGAGCCAGTCCTTAACTTTGTTACAGGCCTGGAGCGAAGATGATTTCCAGCGTGTTCAGGAAAACCTGATTGGCCATCTGGTCACGCAAAAAAGACTGAAACTTTCACCAACGCTATTCCTTGCGACCACACCCGATGAAATGGAAGTGGTGTCGCTGTGCAATTTAAGCGGTGAAGTGGTGCTGGAGAAAATTGGTACTAAGCAGCGCAAAACACTCGCCCCATCGCTGATTTCTTTCCTTAACGACCTTGAGCCACAGGTTATTTAAGCGCGGATCGCTGATGGGCTTGTGAGAGATCTCTTACACAAGCTGTAAGAGATCTCTAACTTTACGTGCAGACTTTTTTGAGTGATAAATAACAAAATCATTATTTATCATAATATTATGATTATTCTGATCTGCTTTTAAATGAAAGTTATCGTAAGCTTCAGTTGTGAGTGCCTTGCCAGAGTGAACGAAATGGTAGATTCTATGTCCGTCGACAGGAAGTCGGGAAGTGAAGGAGATGTCAGGATGATGTCACTTCATTGAAGAAGCGGAACACACCAGGATGGTGTTGCAAGGAAGGCTTCAGGACGAAGCAAGGATCACTCAGGAAGAGTAAGGGACACCTCCAGGACGGAGAAAGAGAGCCGAATTTGGATTTTCGGTGGGTCTGGAAGACCAAAGGATATTGCATCAGGACGATGCCGGAACACCTCAGGATGATGGTAGCAGGAAGCGAGTACAACGGATTGTAGGTCAGGAGACCGCAGGACATAGTTGTCACGGACGAGCAGGGAGCACCAAAAGTAGCCGGATTAGCTGCGAAACGAACCGGGAGCACTGTTTATACAGTGCTCCCTTTTTTTATGCTTTTTTTCGCCCATAGCAAGAAGTGGTATGATTGCCGGCTTCTTTTGACTGATGCGGAGGTTTTCATGGAACGCCACGCGCTGGTACGCCAGCATTTACTTATCATTGAACAAGTTTTGCGTGACCATCAACTTTGGCAGGGCTGTGCTCCAGACGCTGAAGCCTTTGAAAGCACGCAACCATTTTGCCTGGATACAATGCAGCCCCATGAATGGTTGCAATGGGTTCTGATTCCACGAATGCACGCACTTCTTGACGCTCAACACCCTCTGCCTGCTGATTTTGCCCTCGCGCCTTATTACGAAATGGCGATGGATGCAGCACATGTCGGGCGCGATCCGCTGTTAAAAGCGCTACAAGATCTTGATGTTCTGTTTGCGAGTGACACGAAATAATGCTGGAAATTATTTATCAGGATGAGTGGCTGGTGGTGGTTAATAAACCTTCTGGTTGGTTAGTTCACCGTAGCTGGCTTGACCGGCATGAAACCGTTTTTGTAATGCAAACCGTGCGCGACCAAATCGGCAAGCACGTTTTCACCGTTCATCGCCTCGACAGGCCAACATCCGGCGTACTGCTGATGGCGCTTTCCAGCGAAGTCGCGCATTTATTGTCTCAGCAGTTCGAAAATCACCAGATTCAGAAGCGCTATCATGCTGTGACGCGTGGCTGGCTTGAAGATGATGCGGTGCTTGATTACCCGCTCGTTGAAGAGCTGGATAAAATCGCCGATAAAAAAGCGACTCAGGATAAAGAGGCGAAGCCCGCAGTAACGCATTATCGTGGTCTGGCGACAGTGGAAATGCCAGTTCCGGTTGGGCGTTACCCAACAGCACGCTACAGCCTGGTTGAACTCGAACCTAAAACTGGTCGTAAACACCAGTTACGCCGTCATATGTCTCACTTGCGCCACCCGATGATTGGTGACTCAAAACATGGCGATTTGCGTCAAAACCGTGCAGCTGCGGAACATTTTGGCTGCGAGCGTTTAATGCTTCACGCAAGTCAGCTTTCGCTAAATCACCCGGTTACCGGTGAACTGCTGTGTCTTCGTGCGAGCCTTGATGGCACCTGGATGCAGATGATGTCACAGTTTGGCTGGAGCGGATTGCTGAGTGATATCGAAAAGGTTGAGTTTGTTGCAAGCAACGGCCAGGATGAATAATACAGCCGTAACGCAAGGAGTTAACTGATGGCCGAAGTGGGAATTTTTGTAGGCACGATGTATGGAAACTCGCTGTTGGTGGCAGAAGAAGCCGAAGCGATTTTAAAAAAGAAAGGTCATAAAGCCACTGTATTTGAAGATCCTGAGCTTGCCGACTGGCAAAAATACAGCGACAAGTACGTATTGATTGTCACTTCAACAACCGGTCAGGGCGATTTGCCAGACAGTATAGTTCCTCTGTTTCAGGCGATAAAAGACAAAGTCGGTTACCAGCCAGATTTGCATTACGGTTTGATTGCCCTGGGCGACAGCAACTACGAGCATTTTTGTGGCGGCGGGAAGCAGTTTGATTCCTTATTGCAAGAGCAGGGTGCTAAACGTGTGGGCACAGTTTTAGCCATTGATGCTAACGATCATCCCGAACCCGAATCGGTCTCTAACCCATGGGTTGAGCAGTGGGCTGCATTGTTAAAGTAACAACATGAATCCAGGGCGGGTGACGTCACACTTACCTGCCCTCCGACTAAAATTGGCACATCGTTTCACCTCAAGCTTAATCCATTCGTTTTATCCGGTTGTTTCAAAAATCGTGAACCATCCCCCAACACATTGGACATACGCCATAAAGTGCTCAATAAGCGCGCGATAAAACTGTGTCTTTGCACGGTGAGGCGTTTTAACTCCCTTAATATACTTTCCATCGGCCACATAAAAACCGCAGATTCAGCACCACAAAAAATACTGCGGATGGGCCGATACCTCATTCTGATACCCTACAAGTGCAGAATGGATCATAGCCAAAAGCTATAATTCAGGAGTGCAACATGAATACAATTAGCCAAACGGCGAGCGTTGCCGAAAAAAGGACCAACGCTCGTTATTGGATAGTCGTCATGCTCTTTATCGTCACCTCGTTTAACTATGGTGACCGCGCCACGTTATCTATTGCTGGTTCGGAGATGGCAAAAGATATCGGCCTCGACCCGATTGGCATGGGTTATGTGTTTTCCGCATTTTCCTGGGCATACGTCATAGGGCAAATCCCTGGCGGCTGGTTGCTGGATAAATTCGGCTCAAAACGGGTTTATTTCTGGTCCATCTTTATCTGGTCGATGTTCACCTTGCTGCAAGGTTTCGTCGATATTTTCAGTGGTTTTGGCATCATCATCGCGCTGTTTACTTTGCGCTTCCTGGTGGGCCTGGCCGAAGCACCTTCCTTCCCCGGCAACAGCCGAATAGTCGCTGCGTGGTTCCCTGCACAGGAACGCGGCACGGCGGTTTCCATTTTTAACTCCGCACAGTATTTCGCGACGGTGATCTTCGCGCCAATCATGGGTTGGCTGACGCACGAAGTGGGCTGGTCACACGTGTTCTTCTTTATGGGCGGATTGGGCATCATCATCAGTTTTGTCTGGCTTAAAGTGATTCATGAGCCGAACAACCATCCGGGTGTGAACAAGAAAGAGCTGGAGTACATCGAAGAAGGCGGCGCGCTGATCAATATGGATCAGAAGAAGCCAAAAGAGCATATCCCAATGGCACAGAAGTGGGGCCAGATCAAACAGTTGATCGGATCACGCATGATGATTGGGATCTACATCGGCCAGTATTGTATTAACGCCTTAACTTACTTCTTCATTACTTGGTTCCCGGTTTATCTGGTGCAGGAAAAAGGGATGTCGATTCTGAAAGCCGGTTTTGTGGCTTCCGTTCCAGCGGTGTGTGGGTTTGTCGGCGGTGTGCTTGGTGGTGTGATTTCAGACTGGCTGATGCGCCGCACCGGTTCGTTAAATATTGCGCGTAAAACGCCAATCGTACTGGGGATGTTGCTCTCCGTCAGCATGGTGTTCTGTAACTATGTCGAATCAGAGTTGATGGTTGTCGGCTTTATGGCGATGGCGTTCTTTGGCAAGGGCATCGGGGCTCTGGGTTGGGCTGTGATGGCCGATACCGCACCAAAGGAAATCAGCGGCCTGAGCGGTGGATTGTTTAATATGTTCGGTAACGTTTCTGGCATCGTGACGCCAATTGCTATCGGCTACATTGTCGGCACAACCGGTTCATTTAACGGTGCGCTGATTTACGTTGGGATTCACGCGGTTGTCGCGGTACTGAGCTACCTGGTCATTGTTGGCGATATCAAACGTGTTGAACTGAAACCCGTCATGGTAGGGCAATCATCATGAATACTCAGGCAAGCCCGATTATTACGGATATGAAAGTCATTCCGGTGGCGGGGAATGACAGCATGCTGCTGAATATCGGCGGCGCACATGGCGCCTTTTTCACCCGCAACATTGTGGTTCTTACTGATAACGCCGGTCACACCGGCGTAGGTGAAGCACCCGGTGGCGAAGTGATTTACCAGACGCTGGTCGATGCAATTCCGCAAGTTGTGGGTCAGGAAGTCGCGCGAATGAATCGCGTAGTCCAGAACGTTCACAAAGGTAACCAGTCGGCTGATTTCGATACTTTCGGCAAAGGTGCCTGGACGTTTGAATTGCGCGTCAATGCGGTGGCAGCCCTGGAAGCCGCACTGCTCGACCTACTCGGCAAAGCGCTCAATGTTCCGGTGTGCGAACTGCTCGGCCCGGGTAAACAGCGCGATGAAGTGACCGTTTTGGGTTATCTGTTTTATATCGGCGACCGCCGCAAAACCGATTTGCCGTTTCTGGACGGGCAAAATGCAAAACATGCCTGGTATGATTTGCGCCACCAGCAAGCGCTGAGCAGCCAGGCGATTGTTCAACTGGCAGAGGCTGCACAAGATCGTTATGGTTTCAAAGACTTCAAACTTAAAGGTGGTGTTCTACCTGGCGAACAAGAACTCGATGCCGCCCGTGAGCTGAAAAAACGCTTCCCGGATGCCCGCATTACTGTTGACCCCAATGGCGCATGGCTGCTGGATGAAGCAATCGCATTATGCAAAGGGATGGGCGATGTTCTGACCTATGCCGAGGACCCATGCGGCGCGGAGCAAGGCTATTCAGGGCGTGAAGTGATGGCTGAATTCCGCCGCGCCACAGGCTTACCTGTTGCGACCAATATGATTGCCACCAACTGGCGCGAAATGAATCACGCCATCATGCTTAACGCTGTGGACATTCCGTTAGCCGACCCACACTTCTGGACGCTCAGTGGTGCGGTTCGTGTCGCGCAGATGTGCGATGAATGGGGGCTGACGTGGGGCTGTCACTCTAACAACCATTTCGATATTTCACTGGCGATGTTTACCCATGTGGGTGCCGCGGCACCGGGTAAACCTACAGCTATCGACACCCACTGGATTTGGCAGGAAGGTGAACAGCGCCTGACCAAATCGCCGCTGCAAATCGTTAACGGCAAAATTGCAGTGCCAGATGCACCAGGCTTAGGTGTTGAGCTTGACTGGGAACAGGTGCAAAAAGCCCACGAGGTGTATAAATCTCTGCCGGGCGGCTCGCGCAACGATGCAACAGCGATGCAATATCTGGTACCTGGCTGGAAGTTTGATCGTAAACGCCCGGCATTTGGCCGCAACTCATTCATATGAAAGAAAAGGAATAAGTAACATGACAACTTCGACCCCGATAGTTACTGCGATGCAGGTTATTCCCGTTGCAGGCCACGACAGTATGCTGATGAACCTGAGCGGCGCACACTCGCCGTTTTTCACCCGCAATATTGTGATTATCAAAGATAACTCCGGCCATACGGGCGTGGGTGAAATCCCCGGTGGTGAAAAAATTCGCCAGACGCTGGAAGAGGCTGCCGCCCTGGTCATTGGCAAAACGCTGGGCGAGTATAAAAACCTTCTCAATTTGGTTCGTGCCCAGTTTGCCGACCGTGATTCCGGTGGCCGTGGTTTACAGACTTTCGATTTGCGCACCACGATCCACGTTGTCACGGGTATTGAATCCGCCATGTTAGATTTGCTCGGCCAACATCTGGGCGTGAATGTGGCGTCTTTATTGGGCGACGGGCAGCAGCGCAGCGAAGTTGAAATGCTGGGCTATCTGTTCTTCGTCGGCAATCGCAAACTAACTCCGTTGCCTTATCAAAGCCAGCCCGATGAGAAATGCGACTGGTATCGCATTCGCCATGATGAAGCCATGACACCGGATTCTGTTGTGCGCCTGGCAGAAGCCGCTTATGAGAAATATGGCTTCAACGATTTCAAACTCAAAGGCGGCGTATTAGCCGGGAGTGAAGAGGCCGAAGCGGTAACGGCGCTGGCAAAACGTTTCCCGCAGGCTCGTGTAACGCTTGACCCAAATGGTGCCTGGTCGCTCGACGAAGCGATTAGCATCGGTAAGCAATTGCGCGGCGTTCTGGCGTATGCGGAAGACCCGTGCGGCGCTGAACAAGGTTATTCAGGTCGCGAAATTATGGCGGAATTCCGCCGTGCGACAGGCCTGCCAACTGCAACCAATATGATTGCTACCGACTGGCGTCAAATGGGCCACACGCTTTCGCTGCAATCCGTCGATATTCCATTGGCTGACCCGCATTTCTGGACCATGCAAGGTTCGGTGCGTGTCGCGCAAATGTGCCACGAGTTTGGCCTGACCTGGGGCTCGCATTCCAATAACCACTTTGATATTTCACTGGCGATGTTCACCCACGTGGCCGCAGCCGCGCCAGGCAAAGTCACCGCCATCGACACCCACTGGATCTGGCAGGAAGGCAACCAGCGCCTGACTAAACAACCTTTCGAAATCAAAGGCGGCATGGTGCAGGTTCCAACCACGCCAGGCCTAGGTGTTGAGCTGGATATGGATCAAGTGATGAAAGCGCACGAACTTTATCAACAGCACGGGCTTGGCGCGCGCGATGACGCAATGGCGATGCAGTACTTGATCCCAGAATGGTCGTTCAATAATAAGCGCCCTTGCATGGTTCGTTAATTTACCCGTCATACTTGAAGCTGCATCTGTGTTGGCTGTGTTCGCTCACCCTAATCGCTTACTTGAGTTAGCGATTAGGGGGTTGCTCACTTGCCGCCTTGATGCCGCTCCAATTATTTAGGGTAAAATTCGCTCTCATATATCCCATCTTACATAGCGACGGACGGCATATGAAAATTGTCATCGCACCAGATTCTTACAAAGAGAGCCTCAGTGCTCTTGAGGTGGCGACACAAATTGAAGCCGGTTTTCGGGAAGTGTTCCCGAATGCCCATTATGTGAAATTGCCCGCCGCTGATGGAGGTGAAGGCACCGTAGAAGCGATGGTCGCTGCAACAAACGGTGAAATCATTGAAGTGGATGTCACCGGGCCGTTGGTTGACCAGGTTCAGGCGTTTTACGGGATTTCGGGCGATAAACAGCAGGCCTTTATCGAAATGGCTGCCGCAAGTGGCCTTGAGCAGGTTCCACCTGAATTACGTAATCCACTCAATACCACGTCGTGGGGAACCGGTGAGCTGATTCGTTTTGCGCTCGATAGTGGTGTGCAAAGTATCCTGATTGGCATTGGTGGCAGCGCCACCAATGATGGAGGGATCGGTATGTTACAGGCACTTGGTGCACGCTTACTGGACAGCAATGGCGAACCTCTGGGCTTTGGGGGGCGGGAAGTGGCACGGCTCGCGAGCATTGATATTTCAGGCCTGGATAAACGGCTTAAAGAGTGTCGTATTGAAGTTGCGTGTGACGTTACCAATTTACTAACGGGTAAAGAGGGCGCTACGGCGGTGTTTGGCCCACAAAAAGGTGCCACACCTGAGATGATTAGTGAACTTGACCAGGCTCTGGATCACTATGCAAAAATTATCGCCCGAGACCTCGATATCGATGTGCTGACGCTTTCTGGCGGCGGTGCTGCGGGAGGAATGGGCGCGGCGCTGTACGCTTTTTGTGGAGCCGAATTGCGACAAGGCATTGATATAGTCACCGAAGCATTAAAACTTGATGAATTGGTGCGCGATGCAGATCTGGTGATTACCGGAGAAGGGCGTATCGACAGTCAGTCAATTCACGGCAAAGTACCGATTGGCGTGGCGAAAGTCGCAAAGCGCTACAACAAGCCAGTGATTGGCATTGCCGGGAGTTTAACGGCGGATGTTGGTGTGGTGTATGACCATGGCCTGGATGCCGTATTTAGTGTCTTATACAGCATCTGCAGCCTGGAAGAAGCTCTGGATAATGCGGGAGATAACCTGCGTATGGCCGCGCGAAATATTGCCGCAACGCTTGCAATAGGTGGTGGATGTCGCCTGCGCTAATCCACCAACAAAAACAAAACCTTCTGAAACCGCGTAGGTCGGAGTAGCGTAAGCGACATCCGACATCAACACGATACTTATCCCAACATCCGCTTTGCTTCTTTGGCAACATTGTTCATCTCATCAAGAAGTTCAAAGAGTTCAGGTTCAAGATCTTCTGGTTTCACACCGCTACGCAGCTCATGCTCAAGTGTTCGACACAAGTTTTTCAGCCGTGGCACGCCGCTGTAGCTACAACTGCCGTGAAGTTTGTGAATGATTTCGACCAGCTGTTCCGGGTTTTCTCCCACCAGTTGCTCTTCAACTTTGTTGCGCACTTCAGGCAAGAACGCCAACAGCATTTGCAGCATATCGCGTGCCAGATCCGGCTTGTTTGCGGCTTGTTGTAGCGCCAGTGCCCAATCAAGCGTCTGATTTTGATTGCTGATTTGCGGTGTGGTTTCTACATTTGCAACCAGTGCAGGGGCGGTGATTGCCCCCGGCTGATAACGCATCAGCAAACTATAAAGTTTTTTCTCTTCGATTGGTTTGGCAAGGTAGTCATTCATCCCGGCGCTTAGCAGCTTCTCTTTTTGCCCCGCCATGGCGTGTGCTGTCACCGCAATTACCGGCGTTTGCTGGTGGTGCGGCATCTGGCGAATTAACTCACAGGCGCGGATACCATCCATTTCCGGCATCTGAATGTCCATCAGGATAATGTCTATCTGCATCTGTTTTGCACGTTCGATGGCCTGCACACCGCTGCCACACAGTTCGACGTTCTGCACATGATCTTCAAGCAATGCGCCAATCAGTTTCAGGTTGGCAGGGTTATCGTCAACCGCCATAACAGTAAGCGGGAGTTTCTTGTTTTCAATACTCTCAACCACAGTGGCGCTTGCATCAAAAGTGTGTTCAGCGAGTAGCGGCAACAGTCGGGTAGAGGTGATAGGTTTCAGCAGGCACGCCGTCACCCCTTGTTTTTTAAGATCCTCCGCATCAACTTGTGCATGACTTGGTAATGCGAAAATCAGGCAGTCAGCCATGGAGGCCGCTTTCGCAAGCTTCGGATTTAGCATGGTTAACGTGTCGTGGAACGTAACCGGAATGCCGAGCAGCATAATATCGTAGTGACCTTCGGCAAGAGTCGAAAACGCCGGGCTGTAGATGACTTCGAGCGGAGTATTCGCCAGAATATTGAGCGTACTTTGTGCAGCAGTGGCGTTTTGTTCCACATAGGCAATGCGTTTCCCAGCCAGGTTTTCGGTAGAATAACCATCCAGAACTGCATTGGAATTCAAATCCAGGTTGATATAGAACCAGAAGGTTGAACCCTGATTGGGTTGGCTGTGGAAGGAGATATCCCCCCCCATTTCGGTAACCAGTTTCTGTGTAATAACCAGGCCCAAGCCGGTACCGCCGTGACGACGCGAAATGCTGGCATCAGCCTGACGAAACGCCTGGAATAAACGCGATTGTTCCTGCTCGGGAATACCGATACCGGTATCGTGAATTCGCATTTCAACTTGTACTTTATTATTGCCCTGCGAGCGTTTTTCCACCACCAGGTCGATATTGCCGCTTTCGGTAAACTTAATCGCATTGCCTACCAGATTCGTCACCACCTGCTGCAAACGCAGTGGGTCACCAATCACGTTATCCGGCACATCATTTTTGATATTAAGCGTTAGCTCCAGCCCTTTATCATGAGCCGAATGGGCAAGCAGAGTGACGACTTCATCGAGCGCATTACGCAGCGGGAAAGGAATGCTTTCAAGGATCAGTTTGCCCGCTTCCAGTTTCGAGAAATCGAGCACGTCATTAATGATTGTCAGCAGGTTATTAGCTGAACGTTCAATGGTATGCAGGTGATCGCGCTGGGTGGCATTCAAATCCGTTTTCAGCGTCAAACGAGTAAAGCCAATCACGCCATTAAGCGGCGTGCGCAATTCGTGAGACATATTGGCAAGGAATTCAGACTTAATACGTGCCGCTTCCTGAGCGCGTTTCTTCGCCAGATCCAGCTCCACGTTCTGGATCTCCATCTGCTCGAGTGTTTCACGCAGATCGGAAGTGGCCTGGTCAATATTGTGCTGCATCTCTTCGTGATAAGCGGTGAGCGACATTGCCATCGAATTGATGCCATTTTTTAGCATATCTAATTCGCCGAGCATGAAACCTTCGACACGACTATCGAGCTGCCCGCGTCTTATCCTGTCGACGGTATTCACCATATTACGAATTGGCCCGGTGACATCGCGCATCAGCCGGTAGGCAAACAACATCGCAATACCGACGCAGAACAACATCATCAACGTCGAGATAAAAATTTCCCGATATTGCTGTAAACGCACGGATTTGAGATCGAGCTCGATGGCGACATAACCGAGCGTGTTGCCTGCCGGTTTGGCATCGGTCACCTCAGATTCGTCCGGGGAGTAGCTTTCTGAAATAATCGGGGTGCGCAGAATAATCGAATCGCCGTGCCGCGAGATGCTTAAACTGTGCGGCGGTTTTTCATTATTCGGCAGCTTCAATGCAGCCGCATTTAGCTGATAATTAGAAGTAACAAATAGTTTGTTGTTCTCGTCGAACACTGAAATTGCTCGCACGATATCGGAATGACGGCGGTGCAACACGCTGACCAACTGGCGAATCGACTCTCGGCTGTGAAAACTCATGCCATATTCGCTTGCGACCGCCAGCGGCTCGATAATGTTGGCGCCAGAGTCTTCAAGCTGACGCTGCAAGTCGTTGTATCGATGGACGACAAAAAAGATGCTGAGCAATAAACCGATCATTAATGTCGGCGCCAGAATCAGGATCATCATGCGTGCGCGCAGGCTGTAGTTGGTCATGGGGTTCCGATATGGGACAATTGAAGCAATAGTTAATATTTTAAGAGAGCACTCAGGCTCATGGCGCAATTCTACTCTGCAAAGCGACGGGTTACGACTCGTCAGATCATAACCGTGACGGTTAATGACCTTGACCCATTTGGCCAGGGTGTCGCACGCCACAACGGTAAGGCGCTTTTTATCCAGGGCGCGCTGCCTGGTGAACAAGTCGAAATTACCATTACTGAAGATAAACGTAACTTTGCTCAGGCTAAAGTTAAGCGGCGTTTAAATGATAGCCCGCAACGTGTGACACCGAGTTGCCCGCATTTTGGTGTCTGTGGTGGCTGCCAGCAGCAGCACGCCAGTATCGAACTGCAACAGCAAGCGAAATCAAAGGCGCTGGCCCGCATGATGGGCGCGCGTGAAAACCCGGCAGTGGTGAACGAAATTATTTCTGGAACACCATGGGGTTATCGCCGCCGCGCGCGCTTAGGGTTGAATTACCAGCCTAAAACACAGACCTTACAAATGGGGTTTCGCAAATCTCAGGACAGTGAGCTGGTGAATATTCACCATTGCCCGGTTCTGGCGCCCCAACTTGAAGCGTTACTGGAACCATTGCGCCAATGTTTGTCAGAATTAAAAGCGGTTAGGCGTTTAGGGCATGTTGAATTGGTCCATGCAGCTAATGGCCCGCTTATGGTGCTGCGCCATTTAGATGCACTTCATGATGATGACCGACAAAAACTGGAACGCTTTTCGCATTCTCATGGCGTCACGCTGTATTTAGCGCCGGACAGTGAGACACTTACGGCCTTGGGTAATGACGAACCTTGCTATCATTCAGACGGGCTACGCTTAACGTTCAGCCCACGGGATTTCATTCAGGTGAATGATGGCGTGAACCAGCAGATGGTCACCCGAGCTATCGAGTGGCTGGATATTCAGCCAACTGACCGCGTACTGGATTTGTTCTGCGGAATGGGAAATTTTACGCTCCCACTCGCAATGCGTGCCGGAAGCGTCGTCGGGGTGGAAGGCGTTGCTGCGCTGGTGGCGAAAGGTGAATATAATGCACAATGTAATTCACTGAAAAATGTCACATTCTTCCATGAAAATCTTGAGGATGATGTGACTCGTCAACCCTGGGCTGCTCAAGGGTTTGACAAAATATTGCTCGACCCTGCACGAGCGGGGGCACCTGGTGTCATGCAGCATGTGATTGCACTCGCACCTGAGCGAGTGGTCTATGTTTCATGTAATCCGACGACGCTTGCTCGTGATAGCGAAGCATTGCTGGAAGCAGGTTACCAACTGCGCCAACTCGCCATGCTGGATATGTTCCCGCACACGGGGCACCTGGAGTCGATGGCGCTGTTTGAGCGAAATTAAGTGGTTAAATCAAGTCGAGCGACTTGATTTTAGTACCCCACCGAAGAGGACGGACAATGGTTGCGGTAAGAAGTGCACATCTCAATAAAGCTGGCGAATTTGCGCCCGATAGATGGATTGCGAGCCTCGGGATCACCAACCAGCAGTCATGTGAACGCTTAGCCGACACCTGGCGGTATTGCGAGCAACAGACCAAAGGCCGTCCTGACGCAGAATTGCTGTTGTGGCGCGGCGTCGAGATGGTGGAAATCCTGTCGATGCTGAGCATGGACAACGACACGCTGCGAGCCGCGCTTCTGTTCCCTCTTGCCGATGCGGGCGTGGTCACCGAAGAAGTGATGCGCGAAAGCATTGATAACCAGGTTGTGACGCTGATTCACGGCGTGCGCGATATGGCTGCGATTCGCCAACTGAAAGCCGCTCATACGGATTCAGTTTCTGCTGAGCAGGTCGATAACGTGCGTCGCATGCTATTGGCAATGGTGGACGATTTCCGCTGCGTGGTCATTAAACTGGCGGAGCGAATTGCTCATTTGCGCGAAGTCAAAGACGCACCGGAGGACGAACGCGTTCTGGCGGCAAAAGAGTGCACCAATATTTATGCACCGCTCGCTAACCGTCTCGGCATTGGCCAACTCAAATGGGAGCTGGAAGACTACTGCTTCCGCTACCTGCATCCTGATGAATACAAACGAATCGCGAAATTGCTGCATGAGCGTCGTATCGACCGTGAGCATTACATCGACGATTTTGTCAGCGCACTGCGCAAAGCTATGAAAGAAGAGGGTGTTAAGGCTGAAGTTTATGGCCGCCCTAAACATATCTACAGCATCTGGCGCAAGATGCAGAAGAAATCCCTCGCCTTTGATGAGCTGTTCGATGTGCGTGCCGTGCGCGTGGTGGCTGAACGTTTGCAGGATTGCTACGCAGCACTCGGTATTGTGCACACCCATTATCGCCATATGCCTGACGAGTTCGATGACTACGTCGCCAACCCGAAACCTAACGGTTATCAGTCGATTCATACGGTGGTGTTGGGGCCAAACGGCAAGACCATTGAAATCCAGATCCGAACCAAGCAGATGCATGAAGATTCGGAGCTGGGTGTTGCTGCCCACTGGAAGTATAAAGAGGGTAATGCCAAAAGCGGCAGTTCAGGCCATGAAGATCGCATTGCGTGGCTGCGTAAACTGATAGCCTGGCAAGAAGAAATGGCGGATTCCGGCGAACTGCTGGATGAAGTGCGCAGCCAGGTATTTGATGACCGCGTGTATGTGTTTACGCCAAAAGGCGATGTGGTGGATTTACCGGCAGGCTCCACGCCGCTTGATTTTGCTTACCACATTCACAGTGATGTGGGGCACCGTTGTATCGGTGCGAAAATCGGCGGGCGCATTGTGCCATTTACCTACCAGTTGCAAATGGGCGACCAAATTGAAGTAATTACCCAGAAGCAGCCTAACCCAAGCCGTGATTGGTTAAACCCAAACCTGGGCTATATCACGACGAGCCGCGGGCGGGCGAAAATCCACAACTGGTTCCGTAAACAAGATCGCGACAAAAATATTCTCGCCGGGCGGCAGATCCTTGATGATGAAATTGAACATCTGGGTATCAGCCTGAAAGAGGCCGAGAAATCATTACTGCCACGTTATAACTTCAACGATATCGAAGAGTTACTGGCGGCAATTGGCGGCGGTGATATTCGTCTTAATCAGATGAGTAACTACCTGCAAGCGCAGTTTAACAAGCCGACTGCCGCTGAGCAGGATGAGCAGGCGCTTCGTCAATTAGAGAAGAAATCTTACACGCCACAGTCGCGCAGCAAAGATAATGGACGAGTGGTTGTTGAAGGCGTTGGCAACCTGATGCACCACATCGCACGCTGCTGCCAGCCGATTCCAGGCGATGAAATTGTCGGCTTTATCACGCAGGGGCGCGGGATCTCGATTCACCGTGCAGACTGCGATCAGCTTGCAGAACTGCAATCCCACGCGCCGGAACGTATTGTTGATGCGGTGTGGGGCGAAAGCTACTCCAGCGGCTATTCACTGGTGGTGCGCGTCACGGCCAACGACCGTAGCGGCCTGTTGCGTGATATCACCACTATTCTGGCGAATGAAAAGGTGAACGTGCTAGGCGTTGCCAGCCGCAGCGATACCAAACAGCAGCTGGCGACCATCGACATGAATATCGAAATCTACAACCTGCAAGTGCTGGGCCGTGTGCTAGGTAAATTGAACCAGGTGCCGGATATTATCGATGCGAAGCGATTGCACGGCTGATTTATTCTTTAATTGCAGCGGATATATTTCCGCTGCTTATTTTTTAATAGTTGACCATATATATTTATGCTGTTGTTTTTTCTTCTGAACTGAGTAATGTAAATGCTTCATGTTCACCTAAAGGATTAACTATGGCACATTCTATTTATATGAGTCTGACAGGAAAAAAACAGGGCCTTATTTCACAAGGTTGTTCATCGGCCGAGTCAATTGGTAACAGATGTCAGTTATCTCATGCCGATCAAATCCAGCTGCTTTCTTTCAAACATCATATTCTTTGCGATAAAAATGTTAACCACCTCCCTGTCACTCTGATAAAAGCCATTGATAAAGCGACGCCGTTACTGGGAGTGGCAATATCTAATCAGGAAGAATTAACACTTGTTATCGATTTTTATCGCACGGCCTCACATGGACGACAGGAAAAATATTTCACTATAAAAATTAATCGCGCAGTGATTGTTGAGATGTTTATTGATTATCCACATTCAGTTACGCAAAACGAAGTTCAGCCGGAGGAGGTTATTTCGCTGCGCTATAACGATATTACCTGGGAACACCATGCGGCTGGAACTTGCGGATATAGTTTCTGGGAAGATCGTGTATGACAGTTGCGAGATTTTCTTCTGAAATTGAAAACAGTTTTTCCTTTCAGATATTACACCGATTATCGTTACAGCTTATGAATTTGGCTGAGCATGTGGCGCGAAATTACCTGAGGCAGTCGTATATAAAACGCCGCTTCCTGGCCGAGGTTCAACAGTTAATATCACAGAGTGAAACGGCTTTTGTCGAAGGCCGAATAAGTTTGAATGCTGCGACTTATGTATTGCAGCAAGAGTTTAATTACCTTAAAAAATCCAGTGACGATCTCTTTGCTCAGCGAGTGCAGCAATGGATCATTATCGAAGCTGAAAAGGAGGCTGAAACTGCGCACAATGGTTGGAAGACACTAGTTATTAAACAAATCGGTTTTGTGGGTGGGGGAACACAAATTATAGCGGGATACGGTGCTTGTGCGGGGACATTAGGGCTAGGTTGCGCAGCGTTTGGAGGAACTCTTATTGCCCACGGTACAAATAATATGTATGAAAATGGATATTATTTATTATATCGAAAAGAAAAAGTCGGTTATGTGAAACAAGTTTATCAGATCGTCGCAAAAGAAGCGGGGTTTACTGAAAAACAGGGCGAGAATGCTTTTGCTGTGGTTGACCTCGGGTTATCTGTAAATGGTTTACTTACCAAAGTGAACAAACCAGAAGCGTGGCGATTATTCCGATATATGAACCAAGATAAAATTTATGCTTTCAAAAAAATGACACCGTCCGAACTAACGATTGAAATCTCCTCAGATAGTGCAACGATAGCTGGCTTAGAAAAGGAATAATGATGGAGGATGTTTTTTTTCTGTTTTTGTATCTCATTACTTCGGTTGTGTTTGTTGTGATACAGGGGATGTGTTTCGTTTATGCTGTGAAATTTAATACTTCATTATTTGCGCTTGTATATGTGATCTCTGTCATGATTCTTGGTGGCACGCAATTCCATATTTTGAAATATGGAACACTCCCCTATGGTTTACTATCAAATCTGAACTTATATTTAAATGACGACTGGATTATGTATATCTCAACTTTTTTTGTATGGATTCATGGCATGATTCTTCCTCTTTTTTTTAACATTTTGACTCAACCTAAAAAAACGTGGAAAGAGTAATTTCATTGAAATTCGACCTCAATTTTTGCTATAGATAGCCACAAATTTGACAAAAAATAGAGCCGATATGTCCTCTCAAATTACCCGCCTTCTCGGCATCATGAAGCGCCTGCGTGACCCGGAAACAGGTTGCCCGTGGGACAAAGAGCAAACCTTCGCCACCATCGCGCCGTATACCCTGGAAGAAACTTACGAAGTGCTTGACGCCATCAACCGCGAAGATTTTGATGATTTGCGCGGTGAGCTGGGTGACTTGCTGTTCCAGGTCGTCTTTTACGCACAAATGGCGCAGGAAGAAGGGCGCTTTAATTTCGACGATATCTGTAAAGCCATCAGCGATAAACTCGAACGCCGTCACCCGCATATTTTTGCAGACGGTACCGCAGGAAACAGCACCGAAGTGCTGGAGCGTTGGGAACAAATCAAAAGTGATGAGCGTGCTGAAAAAGCACAACATTCCGCACTCGATGATATTCCTCACGCGCTGCCTGCGTTAATGCGTGCGCATAAAATCCAGAAACGTTGCTCAACTGTTGGTTTCGACTGGACCACGCTTGGCCCGGTTTTAGACAAAGTCTATGAGGAGATCGACGAAGTGATGTTTGAAGCTAAACAGGTCGTCGTTGATGAAGCCAAACTGGAAGAAGAAGTCGGTGATTTATTGTTCGCGACCGTCAATCTTGCACGCCATTTAGGGACCAAAGCCGAGACAGCTTTACAGAAAGCCAATATCAAATTCGAGCGCCGTTTCCGCCAGGTGGAAGAGATTATTGCCGCCAGAGGCCTGACAATGACCGGAGTTGACCTGGAAATCATGGAAGAAGTCTGGCAAGAAGTTAAACGCCAGGAAACTGATATCTAACACGTTTTTGTGGTCAAGCGCATTTTATGGCCATTTCGATTTAACAAGCTCTTGATTTGAGTCAAAAACATTTCTACCAGACGGGCTATTTTCAGTGCCCTGACAAAGTGCGAGGTCAGGGCTTAGCAGACAGAATGAAAGTTTGTGGCGCCGATACTGTTCGGGTATACTACTTTCCCGTCCTGGTACTCCCATCGTCTTTAAACCTAACTTCTCAGGTTCAGCATGACAACGAACTATATTTTTGTGACCGGCGGGGTCGTTTCCTCTCTGGGTAAAGGCATTGCCGCAGCCTCCCTCGCAGCTATTCTCGAAGCCCGTGGCCTCAACGTATCCATCATGAAACTCGATCCGTATATCAACGTCGATCCGGGTACCATGAGCCCTATTCAACATGGGGAAGTGTTCGTTACAGAAGACGGCGCTGAAACCGACCTGGATTTAGGTCACTACGAGCGTTTCATTCGCAACAAAATGACGCGTCGTAACAACTTCACCACTGGCCGTATTTACTCAGAAGTTCTGCGTAAAGAGCGCCGTGGCGACTATCTGGGTGCGACCGTCCAGGTTATTCCGCATATCACGAACGCTATCAAAGAACGCATCCTTGAAGGTGGCGAAGGCTACGATGTCGTGCTGGTTGAAATCGGCGGTACTGTAGGTGATATCGAATCCCTGCCGTTCCTCGAAGCGATTCGTCAGATGGCGGTAGAAGTGGGTCGTGAGCACACGCTGTATATGCACCTGACTCTGGTGCCATATTTGGCTGCTGCCGGTGAAGTGAAAACTAAACCGACCCAACACTCCGTAAAAGAACTGCTTTCTATCGGTATTCAGCCAGATGTGCTGATTTGCCGTTCAGACCGCGTTGTTCCGGCTAACGAGCGTGCAAAAATTGCATTATTCTGTAACGTGCCGGAGAAAGCGGTTATTTCTCTAAAAGACGTTGATTCCATCTATAAAATTCCAGGCCTGTTGAAATCACAGGGGCTGGACGATTATATTTGTAAACGATTCAGCTTGAACGTTCCTGAAGCTAACTTGTCCGAATGGGAACAAGTTATTTATGAAGAAGCGAATCCGACAAGCGAAGTCACGATTGGTATGGTTGGCAAGTACATTGAACTGCCAGATGCCTACAAATCTGTGATTGAAGCGCTGAAACACGGTGGTTTGAAAAACCGTCTTACCGTTAACATCAAGCTGATTGACTCGCAGGATGTTGAAACTCGCGGTGCTGAAGAAGTGCTGAAGGGATTGGATGCTATCCTTATCCCAGGCGGTTTCGGTTACCGTGGTGTGGAAGGCAAAATCGCCACCGCGCGCTATGCTCGTGAGCAGAACATTCCATATCTGGGCATTTGCTTAGGTATGCAGGTTGCGCTGATTGAGTTCGCACGGAACGTTGCAGGCATGGCTAACGCCAACTCAACTGAATTTGTGCCAGACTGTAAATACCCGGTGGTCGCCTTAATCACCGAGTGGCGTGACGAAGAAGGTAACGTTGAAGTTCGTACTGAAAAGAGCGACTTAGGCGGCACCATGCGTCTTGGTGGCCAGCAGTGTCAGTTGACCGATGGTAGTCTGGTGCGCCAGATGTACGGTGAGCCGACCATTACTGAGCGCCATCGCCATCGTTATGAAGTCAACAACATGTTGTTGAAGCAAATTGAAACAGCAGGTCTGCGCGTTGCGGGCCGTTCCGGTGATGAGCAACTGGTAGAAATCATCGAAGTGCCAAATCATCCTTGGTTTGTTGCTTGCCAGTTCCACCCGGAATTTACTTCTACTCCGCGTGATGGGCACCCACTGTTCGCAGGCTTTGTCAAAGCTGCCGGTGAGTACCAGAAGCGTCAGGCGAAGTAAGCAGAAAGTTAGAACGACAACGCGCGAATGTTTCGCGCGTTGTTTGTCTGGAGTTTTAGTTTAACTTGTACTGAGGAAAATCTAATGTCCAAAATCGTTAAAGTCATCGGTCGTGAAATCATCGACTCCCGTGGTAACCCGACTGTTGAAGCTGAAGTTCATCTGGAAGGCGGTTTCGTAGGTATGGCTGCTGCACCATCAGGTGCTTCAACTGGTTCCCGCGAAGCGCTGGAACTGCGCGATGGCGACAAATCTCGCTTCCTGGGCAAAGGCGTTCTGAAAGCCGTTGCTGCAGTTAACGGCCCGATCGCTGCGGCTGTAATTGGTAAAGATGCGAAAGACCAGGCTAACATCGATAAGATCATGATCGACCTGGACGGTACCGAAAACAAATCCAACTTCGGCGCTAACGCAATCCTGGCTGTTTCTCTTGCTGCTGCTAAAGCTGCTGCTGCCTCTAAAGGCCTGCCGCTGTACGCACACATCGCTGAACTGAACGGCACCCCAGGCAAGTTCTCTATGCCTCTGCCAATGATGAACATCATCAACGGTGGCGAGCACGCAGACAACAACGTTGATATCCAAGAGTTCATGATTCAACCAGTTGGTGCTAAAACTCTGAAAGAAGCCATCCGTATGGGTTCTGAAGTGTTCCACACCCTGGCTAAAGTTCTGAAATCTAAAGGTATGGGTACTGCTGTTGGTGACGAAGGTGGCTATGCGCCAAACCTGGGTTCCAACGCTGAAGCACTGGCTGTAATCGCTGAAGCGGTTAAAGCGGCAGGCTACGAGCTGGGTAAAGACGTTACTCTGGCTATGGACTGTGCTGCTTCTGAATTCTACAAAGACGGTAAATACGTTCTGGCTGGCGAAGGCAACAAAGCTTTCACCTCTGAAGAATTCACCCACTTCCTGGAAGACCTGACCAAACAGTACCCAATCGTTTCTATCGAAGACGGTCTGGACGAGTCTGATTGGGATGGTTTCGCATACCAGACTAAAGTTATGGGCGACAAACTTCAGCTGGTTGGTGACGACCTGTTCGTTACTAACACCAAAATCCTGAAAAGAGGTATCGACAACGGTATCGCTAACTCCATTCTGATCAAATTCAACCAGATCGGTTCTCTGACCGAAACTCTGGCTGCGATCAAAATGGCGAAAGATGCTGGCTACACTGCAGTTATCTCTCACCGTTCAGGCGAAACTGAAGACGCTACCATCGCTGACCTGGCTGTTGGTACTGCTGCAGGCCAGATCAAAACTGGTTCTATGAGCCGTTCTGACCGTGTTGCTAAGTACAACCAGCTGATTCGTATCGAAGAAGCTTTGGCTGCTGCGGGCACACCAGCTCCGTTCAACGGTCTGAAAGAAGTTAAAGGTCAGTAATTCGTTACTGCTTTAAATTCTGATTAAAAAACCCGCTTCGGCGGGTTTTTTTGTGCCCTTTATTCGCCAAACCTGAGTCACCCTCGCATAAACCGGGAATGCAGTTTGCGGTTGCCTGTGCTCTCGACCAGGATTAGTGGGTTATTTCACTCACAGGTCAGGAGACCGTCATGAAAGCTGCAGTTGTTAACAAAGACCACTCTGTCGGCATCATAGATAAGCCCGTACGCCCGCTTGAGTACGGCGAGGCATTACTGACGATGGAGTGTTGCGGTGTTTGTCACACCGATTTGCATGTGAAAAATGGTGACTTTGGTGATGTGACTGGCATTACGTTGGGTCACGAAGGTATCGGGTTAGTGAAATCTATCGGCCCAGGTGTTACTTCGTTAAAAGTGGGGGACCGCGCAAGTGTCGCCTGGTTCTTCCGTGGATGCGGTAATTGCGAATATTGTAATACCGGTAACGAAACGCTGTGTCGTAGCGTAACAAACGCAGGGTATACCGCAGATGGCGGTATGGCCGAAGAGTGCATCGTTGTTGCTGACTATGCGGTAAAAGTACCCGACGGCCTCGAATCTGCCGCAGCCAGCAGCGTGACTTGTGCGGGCGTCACCACTTACAAAGCGGTGAAAGTTTCCCATATTCAGCCTGGTCAGTGGATTGCGATTTACGGCCTGGGTGGCCTTGGCAACCTCGCGCTGCAATATGCGAAGAACGTTTTTAATGCCAAAGTTATCGCAATCGACGTGAACGATGCACAACTGGATTTCGCGAAAGAGTGCGGAGCAGATTTAGTCATCAATTCGCGCAATGAAGATGCGGCAAAAGTTATTCAGGAAAAAGTAGGTGGCGCACATGCGGCTGTAGTCACCGCCGTAGCAAAAGCGGCGTTCAACTCGGCGGTAGATGCGGTTCGTGCCGGTGCTCGCATTGTTGCCGTTGGGCTGCCTTCAGAGTCCATGAGTCTCAACATTCCGCGTCTGGTGCTTGATGGCATCGAAGTAGTTGGTTCATTAGTTGGAACTCGCATGGATCTGGCTGAAGCCTTCCAGTTTGCTGCCGAAGGCAAAGTTGTGCCGAAAGTGACGATGCGCCCGCTTGAAGATATCAATGCGATCTTCAAGGAAATGGAAGAGGGTAAAATCAAAGGCCGTATGGTGATTGATTTTAAAACGAAGAAGTAAGCGTTGCCGGGTAAACTGAATATGGCCGGGTTTCCCCGGCCATTTGATTTTATAGCGACTGAATCACGCGTTTAAGCAGCCGAATGCGTGGCTCGATACTGTCTATTTCCAGGTATTCCGAAGCGCTGTGGAACCCCGCGCCAATCGGGCCGAAACCGTCCAGTGAAGGAATGCCCAACGCTGCGGTATGGTTAGCATCGGAACCACCACCCACAGATTTCCAGCGCACGTTGATGCCTTCGGCAACACCAGCCTGTTCAACAAGTTGCATTAACTTTTCAGTATCTGCGGTTGGTGACATGGCTGGTTTATGCGCTTGCTGTTTAACAGCGGTTTTCACATCGCGCTCGAATTCCCGCTGGCTATAAGCCTGGATTGCAGCATGGACTCGCGCATATTCATCGTTGTCCTGGAAGCGGACATCGACAATCATCTCCGCGTGTTCCGGTACGATATTCGCCACGACACCGCCAGAAATCACACCGACGTTGATAGTGGTGCCTTTTGACATATCTGCCAGGTCACTGATTTCCAGAACGGCGCGCGCCAGAGCTTTTATAGCAGAGCGACCAGATTCCGGATCATTGCCCGCATGTGACGCCACACCCTTAAATGTGAGTTTATAACCTGCAATGCCTTTGCGTGCTTTCACCAGCGAACCATCAGCCCTGGCGGCTTCACACACCAATACATACCGGCTACGTTTTGCCAGTTCGCAAATCCAGTGATGGGAGTGAGCGGAGCCGGTTTCTTCATCCGGGTTCATTGCCACGCCAATGGATAACCGCTCCAGAGTCGCCTTATCCATTTCGCGCAACGCCCAGAGAATATTCAGCAGCCCGCTTTTCATATCGGATACGCCAGGGCCGTATGCACGGTTTCCTTCAATGCGGAAAGGGCGCTCAGCCACGGTGCCGACCGGGAACACTGTATCCATATGCCCGACGAGCAGCACGTCATACCGATCAGCATTGGGTTTGTTGGTTGCGAATAACCCTGGCCCAACTTTTTCACCGAGTGAGACTCTGTCGCATTGCCAATTCTCGTTCTGATACCAGTGCTGAATAATTCTGCTGACTTCTTCTACGCCATCAATAGTTGCTGTTCCACAGTCGATGTTGACTACTTTTTTTAGTTCTTGAAGATACTGTTTTAAATCCATGGGTCACTCCAGAATCATAATTAACGTGGCGCCAGGCATCGTGCACCTGTGAGCCCATCAGAAAAATGGCTGGAGCGATGCTAAAAGTGTCTGGTGAATGGGAACATGACGATGATCAAGCCGTGTGGCATAGAGGCAAAACAAGGGGGATTGTTGTGATGATAACCATGTTTTATAGGCATTATCAGGTATTTTTTAGGGATGGTTATGGAACATATGCCGCAGCAGCCGCGTTACGCATGATCTCAGCCGTCACTTCTGCGATAATTACTCTTTACACCTATTATCTGAGAAGACTATGCAGTATCCGATTAACGAGATGTTCCAGACCCTGCAAGGGGAGGGCTATTTTACTGGTGTGCCCGCCATTTTTATTCGCCTACAAGGCTGCCCAGTGGGTTGCGCGTGGTGCGATACCAAACACACCTGGGATAAACTCGCGGATCGTGAAGTCTCTCTGTTCAGCATTCTGGCTAAAACCAAAGAAAGCGATAAATGGGGCAATGCCAGTGCCGAAGATCTGCTGGCGATTTTCCAACGCCAGGACTATACCGCCCGCCATGTAGTGATTACCGGTGGCGAACCTTGTATTCACGATCTCACGCCACTGACCTCGCTCTTTGAGCACCACGGCTATAGCTGCCAGATTGAAACCAGCGGCACCCACGAAGTGCGCTGTACCGCAGGCACCTGGGTCACAGTCTCCCCAAAAGTGAACATGCGCGGCGGTTACGATGTGCTTTCTCAGGCGCTGGAACGCGCGGATGAAATTAAACATCCGGTAGGGCGTATGCGTGACATTGAAGCGCTGGATGAACTGTTAGCGACACTGATAGATGATAAAAAGCGCATTATCGCGCTACAGCCAATCAGCCAGAAAGAAGATGCGACGCGCCTGTGTATTGAAACGTGCATTGCCCGCAACTGGCGGCTTTCGATGCAGACACATAAGTATTTGAATATCGCTTAAAACAAGAAAGGCATCCTTGGGTGCCTTTCTTTTAGCCCTTATACACGCAACCGGCGGTACAGGTTTCTTTTACCATCACTGAACTGAGCAGTGGCACAATCGGCTTCATCTCATCCCAAATCCATTTTGCCAGCACTTCGCTGGTTGGGTTCTCAAGCCCAGGAATATCATTCAGATAATAATGATCCAGTCTGTCATAAGTCGGTTTAAATGCCGCCTTCAGCTCAGAAAAATCCATGATCCAGCCGGTATAAGGATCAACCTCGCCAGTGATTTCCAGACGCACCATAAAGGAGTGGCCATGCAGGCGACCGCACTTGTGGCCTTCTGGCACATGCGGCAGGTGGTGAGCGGCTTCGAAGGTAAAATCTTTAAACAGAGTGGTGGTCATTATTACTATCTCAATAGGACGAAAAACCGCCGCATAGTACCGGAATCCACTATTTTAAGCATTAACTAAAACTATCATCATTGGTTAAAGGTTCTATTTAGTCATGTTTACTAATTTAAATTGATATAAATCAAAGGATTAATTAACCACTTTTAACGTTATGGATTACCCGTAAAAGCGGTTAGTCATTTTGGTTATTTGTTATTTCTATCCCTTCTTTAATTGTTACTATCGCTCTGGTTAACCTTACCTTATTGCCGTTTATTCTTGAAAACGGACCTTTGCTACTGGAACCCAAAACGCATGACGACTCAGGCCCCACCGACCGCTTTGCTGCCGCTAACCCCGGAGCAACTGGCACGCCTTCAGGCGGCGACAACCGATTTCTCGCAGACGCAACTGGCCTGGTTATCCGGCTATTTCTGGGGGATGATTAATCAACAACCGGGTGCTGTTACCACGGCTCAGCCACCGGCAGCAGACGTTCCGGTTATTACCCTGATTTCTGCATCGCAAACCGGTAATGCGCGTCGCGTGAGCGAACAACTGCGTGACGATTTACTGGCAGCAAAACTGAACGTTAACCTGGTTAACGCGGGCGACTATAAATTCAAACAAATTGCCCAGGAAAAACTGCTGGTTGTCGTGACTTCAACGCAAGGTGAGGGCGAACCGCCTGAAGAAGCGGTGGCGTTGCACAAATTCCTGTTTTCGAAAAAAGCACCAAAACTGCCTGGCACTGCATTTGCAGTATTCAGCCTGGGCGACACGTCCTACGAATTCTTCTGCCAGTCAGGTAAAGACTTTGATAACAAACTGGCGGAACTCGGTGGTGAGCGCCTGTTGGACCGCGTGGATTGTGACGTAGAGTTCCAGCCAGCAGCCAGTGAGTGGCGTGCAAAAATTGTCGACGTCCTGAAATCTCGTGTGCCGGCAGAAACGCCAGCACAAGCAGCGGTCACCGCAACGGGCGTGGTCAACGAAGTATTATCAAGCCCGTACACCAAAGAAGCGCCGCTGACCGCAACGCTTGCGGTTAACCAGAAAATCACCGGTCGTGACTCTGAAAAAGACGTGCGCCATTTTGAAATTGATTTAGGTGATTCAGGTCTGCGTTACCAGCCAGGTGATGCGTTGGGTGTCTGGTATCAAAACGATCCTGTACTGGTGAAAGAGCTGGTTGAATTGCTGTGGCTAAAAGGCGATGAAAGCGTCACTGTTGACGGTAAAACGCTGCCGCTTACTGAAGCGCTGGAGTGGCATTTCGAGCTGACTGTCAACACGGCAAACATTGTTGAGAAATACGCGCAGATTACCCGCAATGCAGCGCTGCTGGATTTGGCGGGTGATAAAGCGAAGCTGCAACATTTTGCTCATAACACACCGATTGTCGATATGGTGCGTTACGCACCAGCAGAATTAACCGCTGAGCAGCTAGTTGAATTGCTGCGCCCATTGACGCCACGTCTGTACTCCATTGCATCATCTCAGGCCGAAGCTGAAAACGAAGTGCACATTACCGTTGGCGTAGTGCGTTACGGCATTGAAGGCCGGGCCCGTACCGGAGGCGCTTCTGGTTTCCTGGCTGATCGCCTTGAAGAAGATGGCGAAGTACGCGTGTTCATCGAGCACAACGATAACTTCCGACTGCCAGCTAACCCGGAAACCCCGGTGATTATGATTGGCCCAGGCACTGGTATTGCCCCGTTCCGTTCGTTCATGCAACAGCGTGAAAACGACGGCGCAGGTGGTAAAAACTGGTTGTTCTTCGGCAACCCGCACTTTACTGATGATTTCTTGTATCAGGTTGAATGGCAGCGTTACGTCAAAGACGGCCTGCTAACCAACATTGATCTCGCCTGGTCGCGTGACCAGGAACACAAAATATACGTACAAGATAAACTGCGCGAAAAAGGCGCGGAACTGTGGAACTGGATTAATGAAGGTGCCCACATTTACGTCTGCGGCGATGCAAATCGCATGGCAAAAGACGTTGAGCAGGCATTACTGGAAGTGGTAGCTGAGTTCGGTGGCATGGATACCGAAACGGCAGATGAATTTTTAAGTGAGCTGCGCGTTGAGCGCCGTTATCAGCGAGATGTCTACTAATGAGCGAAAAACACCCAGGACCATTAGTGGTCGAAGGCAAGTTAACTGATGCTGAGCGTCTGAAACGCGAAAGTAACTTTCTGCGTGGCACTATCCAGGAAGATTTACAGGATGGTCTGACCGGCGGCTTCCGCGGCGACAACTTTTTGCTGATCCGCTTCCACGGAATGTATCAGCAGGATGACCGTGACATTCGTGCTGAGCGTGCGGAGCAAAAGCTTGAGCCGCGTCACGCGATGATGCTGCGTTGCCGTCTGCCGGGGGGGATTATTACCACCGAGCAATGGCGTGCGATTGATAAGTTTGCCGAAGACAAAACCATCTACGGCAGCATTCGCCTGACCAACCGCCAGACTTTCCAGTTCCACGGCATTCTGAAAAAGAACGTAAAACCGGCACATGAAATGCTGCACGAAGTTGGGCTGGACGCACTGGCAACCGCCAACGACGTGAACCGCAACGTGTTGTGTACCTCGAACCCGGTGGAGTCTGAACTGCACCAGGAAGCCTACGAGTGGGCGAAGAAGCTCTCTGAACATTTGCTGCCACGTACTCGCGCATATGCAGAGATCTGGTGGGATCAAGAGAAAGTCGCGACGACCGACGAAGAGCCGATCCTCGGTGCTACCTATTTGCCACGTAAGTTTAAAACCACAGTTGTTGTACCGCCGCAGAACGATGTCGATCTTCATGCCAACGACATGAACTTCATCGCCATTGCGAAAGACGGCAAGCTGGTGGGCTTCAACCTGCTGGTGGGGGGTGGCTTGTCTATCGAACATGGTAACAAAGCAACGTATGCCCGTACCGCGAGCGAGTTTGGCTACATTCCGCTTGAGCACACACTGGCGGTGGCGGAAGCTGTTGTCACCACGCAGCGTGACTGGGGCAACCGTACTGACCGTAAAAATGCCAAAACCAAATACACCCTTGAGCGCGTTGGTGTTGACGTGTTTAAAGCGGAAGTTGAACGCCGTGCGGGTATTACATTCGAGCCGACGCGCCCGTACGAATTTACCGGGCGTGGCGATCGTATTGGTTGGGTAAAAGGCATTGACGACAAATGGCACCTGACGCTGTTTATCGAAAATGGCCGGATCCTGGATTACCCGGGGCGCCCACTGAAAACTGGCTTGATGGAGATCGCCAAGATCCACAAAGGCGATTTCCGCCTGACGGCAAACCAGAATTTGATCGTGGCGGGTGTGCCAGCAAGTGAAAAAGCAGCGATCGAGAAGATCGCCAAAGAAAGCGGCCTGATGAATGCGGTGAAACCACAGCGTGAAAACTCGATGGCCTGCGTTTCCTTCCCGACTTGCCCGCTGGCAATGGCCGAAGCTGAACGCTTCCTGCCGCAGTTTGTGACTAAAGTTGAAGAAGTGCTGGAAAAACACAACGTGCCGGATGAACACATCGTCACGCGTGTTACCGGCTGCCCGAACGGTTGTGGCCGTGCGCTGTTGGCTGAAATCGGCCTGGTGGGCAAAGCACCTGGGCGCTACAACCTGCACATCGGCGGTAACCGTATCGGTACGCGTATTCCGCGTATGTATCGTGAGAACATCACTGAGCCAGAAATTCTGGCATCTATTGATGAACTGGTTGGGCGTTGGTCGAAAGAGCGCGAAGCGGACGAAGGCTTCGGTGATTTCACCATCCGCGCGGGGATTATTCGCCCGGTGCTGGACCCGGCCCGGGATTTGTGGGACTAGCCATTATAAAGTCGGATGACACTAACGCTTCTCCGACCAACTAAAGACCGTTGTAGGGTGGATTGGCCGCAGGGGCCGTCCACTATGATATCAAGCAACTAGCGAGGCACGTATGTCGGTACTCGATCTAAAAGCGTTGAATGAACTGCCGAAAGTTGAGCGCATAATGGCGCTGGGCGAGGTCAACAGCCAGCTCGAAAAGCTCACGGCGCAGCAGCGTGTCACCTGGTCGCTGGAAAACCTGCCGGGGGAGTTTGTGCTCTCCTCAAGTTTTGGTATTCAGGCTGCGGTCTCTTTGCATCTGGTGACGCAACAATTCCCGGATATCCCTGTGATCCTCACCGATACCGGTTATTTGTTCCCGGAAACCTACCAGTTTATTGATGAGCTGACGGATAAGCTGAAGCTCAATCTGAAAGTGTTCAGCGCGAAGGAAAGTGCGGCGTGGCAGGAAGCGCGTTACGGCAAGCTGTGGGAGCAGGGCGTTGAAGGCATTGAGAAATACAATGACATCAACAAAGTTGAGCCGATGAACCGTGCGCTGCGCGAGTTGGGCGGCCAAACGTGGTTTGCTGGCCTGCGCCGCGAGCAATCTGGCAGCCGTGCCAATTTACCGGTGCTGGCGATTCAACGCGAAGTCTTTAAAATCCTGCCAATCATCGACTGGGACAACCGCCAGGTTTACCAATACCTCACCGCCAATGGCCTGAAATACCACCCGCTGTGGGATCAGGGCTACCTTTCTGTCGGCGACACTCACACCACGCGTAAGTGGGAAGAGGGTATGGCAGAAGAAGAAACGCGTTTCTTTGGTTTGAAGCGCGAGTGCGGTTTGCACGAGTAACACACGAAAGCACAATAATCCCGAAGCCTGTCGCGCAAAGCCGATGGGCTTTTTTATGATTAGAACGCGTCTTTATTTTTATTAGTCATACTAATAGATTCGTGATATTTCACAGTCCCCCTCGTAACTGCAAATTCATCATTGTTATCACTTTAAATATAACACAATATAATCAATGTGTTAGTGATATTTATTTCAGGCGTTTTCATAAATACTGCTAATATTTACTATCTGGCAACAAATAACCCCTCGTCTGGTAACTTAAAAATTACGACATTGTTCACACAATAGTCAGTTTATAAATACTATAGTACGACAAATGCAATAATTTACTCCCCCTGTCTTTTCTCAACCCTACGAGAGTTGCTATGAAGATCGAACGTATAAAAGTGCTGGTGAGCCGGCCTGGACGAAATTTTGTTACGGTAAAAATTGAAACGGACGAAGGGATTTATGGTGTGGGTGACGCCACACTGAATGGCAGGGAAATGGCCGTTGCAGCGTATCTGGAAGAGCACATTGCTCCGTGTCTTATCGGCAAAGATCCGCGCAATATCGAAGATATCTGGCAGTACCTTTATCGCGGTGCGTACTGGCGTAAAGGCCCGGTGACGATGACGGCGATCGGCGCAATCGACATGGCGTTGTGGGACATTCTGGGCAAACACGCGGGGCTACCGGTCTGGCAACTGCTGGGTGGAAAAAGCCGTCAGGGCGTGACGGTGTATGTTCATGCCAACGGCGAAAGCATCGATGAAGTGCTGGATAACACGGCGAATTTTATTGAACAGGGCTACAAAGCCATTCGTCTGCAATGTGCGATTCCATCCACCAAAGGCACTTATGGCACACTGGAAGGGAAGAAAAATTACTATGAGTTGCAGGGCAATCGCCCGTTGCCGCCGGAACAGGCGTGGTCTACGCGCAAATACATGAATTTTATACCTGAGTTGTTCAAAGCGGCTCGCGAACGTTTCGGTTACGGCATTGATTTATTGCATGATGTACATAGTCGTCTGACACCAATAGAAGCGGCACGGCTAGGGAAACTGCTGGAGCCGTATGATTTGCTGTTTTTAGAAGACACCGTCACGGCAGAAAACCCGGCTGGTTATCAAATTATTCGCCAGCACACCACGACGCCGCTGGCCGTGGGTGAAACATTTAATACCATCTGGGATGCAAAAGAGTTAATCGAAACGCAATCGATAGATTATATACGCACCGCAGTTTCACATGGCGGGGGAATAACACCGATGCGTAAGCTCAGTGCATTTGCCGACCTTTATCACGTGCGTATGGCACCGCATGGTGCACCGGATTTATCACCCATATCCACAATGGCCCATTTGCATCTTAATAGTTGGTCACCTAATTTTGGTATCCAGGAATTTGTTGGTTTTGGCACACCAGAATTAAACAGCATCTTTAAATACGAATTGCCCCTCAAGGATGGAATGCTATTTGTTTCTGATAAACCTGGTTTGGGAATAGATATAGATGAAGCCGCCATGGGTAATTACCTCTATGTCAGATCTTATCTTCCTGTTAGCCGCCTCGAAGACGGAACGCTCTGGAACTGGTAATCCTCTGACCTAAGGGTACGATTATGATCTATGATACCGCTGTAATCTGTGGTTATTTCATCTTAATGGTGTTGATCAGTTTTATATTTAAAAAAATGGCCAGTAAATCCTCCAGTGATTATTTCCGTGGCGGTGGGCGCATGTTGTGGTGGATGGTGGGGGCGACGGCGTTTATGACGCAGTTTAGCGCCTGGACATTTACCGGAGCCGCCGGGAAAGCGTTTAGCGATGGCTTTATGGTGGCAGCAATATTCCTCGGCAATACCATCGCATACGGAATATCCTGGCTATGGTTTGCAAAACGTTTCCGCCAGGTGCGGGTAGACACGGCCACTGAAGTGATTCGTCATCGCTTTGGTTCGCAGAACGAACACTTCTTCACATGGGTGATTATCCCACTGAGTATTCTGAGCGGCGCGGTAATGATGAATGCGCTGGCGATATTTGTTAGCACCGTTTTTGACTGGGATCTTTCGGTCACGATTTGGGTTACCGGTATTGTGGTGTTAATGATTTCGTTATTAAGCGGAGCCTGGGGCGTGGTTGCTTCAGACTTTGTGCAAACCTTAATTGTTGCGATTATTTCTGTTGCCTGTGCCATTGTTGCATTAGTCAATGTTGGCGGCCCGGTAAATATGGTCACTCACTTCCCATCCGGCTTTATTATGGGGCCGAATATGAATTACGGAGTGGTGATATTAGGCTCAGTTATCTTCTTTATTGTAAAACAGCTACAAAATATAAATAACATGCAGGACTCTTACCGTTTCCTGAATGCGAAAGACTCAAAGAATGCCCAAAAGGCCGCTTTCTTTGCCATGATATTAATGGCTGTAGGAACGCTGATTTGGTTTATTCCACCGTGGGTTTCTGCCAGCCTGTACCCGGATGCCACTGCGCAATATGCCGCACTCGGAAATAAAGCCTCGGACACTATTTATTTGAGCTTTGTTGAACGGGCAATGCCAGCGGGAACCGTTGGTTTGCTAGTTGCCGGTTTATTTGCCGCAACCATGTCGACAATGGACCCGGCTTTGAATCGTAACAGCGGTATTTTCGTGCGCAGTTTCTGGGTGCCGGTGGTTTGCCGTAATAAAAAGATCAGTGATCGTGCGGAGTTGTTTGCCGGGAAAATGTTCTGCATTGTGAACGGCTTGCTGGTGATTATTGTTTCGCTGTTCTTCAGTCATCTTGAAGGCATGAGTTTGTTTGACCTGATGATGTCGGTTTCAACACTTGCTCAGGCTCCACTCCTGGTGCCGCTGTTCTTCGGCATGTTTATCAAGCGCACTCCGCGCTGGGCCGCGTGGGGAACAGTGGTATTCGGCATCTTTGTATCGTGGATGTGTATGGATGTGTTGACCTCGAAAGCACTCGGCCAGTTGCTGGGAATTGAGTTTACCAAACGCGAACTGAGCGAAATCAACGTCATCATTAATATCGTTGCGCATCTGGTTCTCACGGGTGGTTTCTTTATCTGCACCAAACTGTTCTATCGCGAAACGTCATATTCCGTGAAAGAGCAGCAGCAGATTGAAACCTTCTTCAAGAATATTGAAACCGAAGTGGTGGAAGACGATCAGCAGAGCGCGTTTGACCGCTTGCAACGCGAAAAAATCGGCTTTATTACCATGCTGATGAGCGGCGGAATGGTGCTGATGGTGCTGATTCCAAACCCGCTGTGGGGGCGATTATTGTTCCTGGGATGTGCCGCATCGATATTCCTCGTGGGGTATTTGCTACGCCTGAGTTGCCGCGTGGGGCAGAATTCCCCGCAGCAAGCGAAACATATGCTTTAACTCGCAAAAGCGCCTTTTCCCGGGCGCTTTTCTTTTGCTTAGCCCGAACGGGTTGGTAGTATTTGTAATACTAAATGACAAATAGAGGTGATCCGATGTTTTCTGATTTACGGAATAAACGTGTATTAGTGACTGGCGCTTCGGCAGGCGTAGGTTTGGCAGCAGCAGAGGCATTTTTACGCTGCGGCGCAAAAGTGGGTATTAATGGCCGCCGCTCCGCGCAGGAGATGGAACCGCAGCTTGCCAGACTTCGCAGTTTAGGTGGCGAAGTTTGCTATTTCCCGGCTGATTTATCCCAGTCAGGTGCCTGTCAGCAATTGGTCAGCGCTTTTGTCGAACAATTTGGTGGCCTCGATGTGCTTATCAATAACGCGGGGGGATTAGGTGGGCGCGCAGGTCTTGAGAGCATCGACGATGACTTCTACGACCGCGTCATGGACTTGAACGCACGCTCGGCATTAATGATGACCAAATATGCGATTCCTCATCTGCGAGAATCGGCAAAAATCAGTGGTGAAACCGCCTCGGTAATCAGCACCGGTTCGATTGCAGGGCGTGAAGGTGGTGGCATTGGCGCAGGAATTTACGCGGCGTCAAAAGCCTGGTTGCACGACATTCATCGCAACTGGGTGAAAGAATTCACCAAAGATAATATTCGCTTCAACATTGTTTCGCCGGGCACCATTGATACCGCGTTCCATGAAGATAAACCGCAGGAACTGCGTGACAAGATTGCCGGGTCGATAGCGATGGGGCGTTTTGGGCGCAGTGAAGAGGTGGCTCCAAGTTTCCTGTTCTTTGCATCTCATAAAATGAGCGGCTACATTACCGGCCAGATTTTAGATGTAAATGGCGGCCAGATGGCCCCTTAAAGGTATCTGTCATACTTCGGGTTGCAGCGGTGCTGACTGCAACTCGAATTATTTTGGCTACATGGTTTAGTGATACACTAATTTCCTTCCCTTTTTCAGGTATGACAAAAGCATGCAATTCACAACCATTGCTACTACGCAACGCGGTCTGGATGGACTTATTGCCAGCGACATCGCCCGCAAGATTCTTTCCGGGCAACTTTTGCCGGGGGATATTTTGCCCAGCGAAGTGGAACTTTGCGAACAGCTCGGCGTGAGCCGTACGGCATTGCGTGAGGCGCTCAAACTTGTGTCATCGAAAGGGATGCTTGAATCTCGCCCGAAAGTGGGAACCCGTGTTCGCCCGCGTAATAACTGGAATATCCTGGATGTTCAGTTGCTCGAGTGGATGAATGGCATGGAAGGGACGCTGGAGATGTATCACCAGTTTCTCGAGTTCCGCCGCGTTATTGAGCCGCATGCGACACGCCTTGCCGCGTTGAATGCCACCAGCGAGCAGCGTATAGAGCTTTCTCGAGTGCATGAAGAAATGTGCGCCGTGGCGAAAGAGTTCGATCCCGATCGCTGGGTTGATGTGGATACGCGCTTCCATCGTGCTATTTTCCTGGCTTCGGGAAATTGCTTCTATGCCCCGTTTGGCAATGTACTGACCACCGTGTTTAAGTGGTTTATTAGCCATTCGTCGAAAGAAGGCGGCATGTGTCTGGAAGACCATCACCGCATTTATCGCGCGATTATGATTGGCGACGGTGAAGCCGCCTATGCTGCATCGCTGGCATTAATGACCGCCAGTAAGCACCGCCTGTAAACCCCTGTCATACATCAAGCTGCACCGAAAACTGCCCAAATCCTGGGCGGTTATCGACGATGATTTCCAGCGCTTCGCCTTGCACAAAATAGACCGCGACTTTGGTTTGGGCATTCTGTTCATGCTCAAGCACTTCGACACGTTTTACCTGCCCGCGCGCATTGCGTGAGGTTTCGCTGGCTTCATCAAAATAGCCGTGGCTTTCAATAGTGGTGACAAATACCACGTTGTCGCCATGAGTACGCCATAACCAAGCAGGTTCAACACGTAAATTGAACTGCGGATCGCCAGCACCGGTCTGAGCAATAATCAGCTCGCCGCCCTGGGGCAACGCGCCCGTTGCGGTGTAAAAAGTATCGCCATCAAGCCAGGTCAGTTGCCCACTTTCACCTTCAGGAACCGGGCTACGGGCGCAATCCCATAAATGCTGATAGCCGTGCCGATCGCCTAATGGCTGCCATGACCTCGAATAATTCATTGGTAGCGAGGTGTTGATCAGTTGTCCACGCCCGTGCAGGCAATAATCATATTGATGTTTATCGCTGCTGCTTAGACTGAAAAGATCGAGCACCAATGGCTTTTCGCACTGCGGCACATTGAGTAATAACACCGTGCGCTGCTGGCTGACGCCGGGCCAGCCATCGTGGCTGCGAGCGCTCATCCCCTGGCCGTGTGGGTTATCGGTGATAAAGAAGTGCGTTTCACCGTGGTGCAAAGCGGCCTGGTTTTTATCGAAATTATGCTGACAGCCTTCATCTACCACCACCGTGTTGTGGGCGACGGTTTGTTTACAGTAGCTATTGTTTTCGGGAATGTAGCGCCCGCCAAATTTTGATTCGATATTGACCCAGCGACCGAAACCGTAATCGCGTAAAAACTCGCGACCACGATTAAACAGGCTCAGGTGCAAGCCGTCGAAATGACCGTGGTTTAACGCCGAATGCATTCCGGCAATATTGCCGTGACCGCCCCAGTACAGCAGTGCCATATTGTCATCTTGCTGATTATCCCGCGCCCGCAACACGCCGATCGCCCCACGCTCACCGTCCTGGCCATCACGAACTAACTGGCTTGGCCATGGTAAAGATTGAGCTGGCGAATTTTCCAGATGTTTGCAAAGTGATAAAGCCCCGAGCCCCGGCCAGACGCATGACTGCCAGCGGGCCAACTCAGCCAGACGGGCATCCGCTCCGTAATGCTGCCAGCACAGGCTGACGGCGATAACGGCACCTTCATCGCGTAAGTCCATCGTTTTTGACGCGTCATTTAAAGCCGGAAGCGTACCGTCGGGGAAGGCCAGCGCAAACAAGGTGTAACAAGCGCGTTGAATAATACGATGGTTATATTCCCAGATATTCAGTTCAGGCTGGCGGCGGGAGATGGCTTCGGCGAGCAGCAGGAGAGGGCGCAGAGCAAAGCGCTGGTAATAAAGCCCTTCTATATAGTAACCGTCGCATGAAAATAGTTGGTTAAGCTGCGCGAAGAAGCCGCCAGTTTTACTATCTCGCGCCAGGCCATACAGCGAATCCAGCACCCATTCATCATCACCTAACACGTACCCGCAAATCGCGACTGCCGCGACCGACCACATCCCATGGTTATGCACAATATCGAAGGTTGCAGCGTGAGTATGCGTGGCGTCGTACGCCATCAGACGCAGCAAATTGCTTTCAATATGTTGGATTTGTTCAGCGGTCGATTCAGTTTTTACACAATGCCAGGCTTCAGCGGCATAGAGCAAAAACATATGTTCGTTAAGCGTCTGGTGGAATAAACGCCCTGGCGGATTTGTGTCGTGGCTAATGGCATCACCCAACTGCGGGTAGCGATCGGCATAGATGCAGAGAATCTGAATCACCCGTTCTTTGTACCGCGCATCCTGAGTAATGAGCCACATACGCCCCGCAAGATTCATCATCTGGTAATTCAGTTTGTGCTGTGTGTGTTCCGGCCCGCCGCCTTCCCCATGCCCGGGAACACACAGCGGTGCATTCAGCCATTGCTCAACTTGCTGCTGCTGGAGGCGCAAGGTTTCGCCCAGCAGAGTATTGCGCGTCAAATGTATACGTAGCGCTGCGGCATCGTCGTAATCAATAAATAGCGGGGACCAGGTGGACATAGCCTTCTCTCTGACACTTATTAGTATGACTATTTAAGTTTCGGGTACCGGGTTGTGTCCAGAATTAAAGTCGAAATGAGTCGAGAAGGTCACATAATTGTGTTTTTATTAGTCATACTAAATGGCCGGCTTTATCGATCCGGCCAGTTTAGATTTGCAGGGTTATTGCTTCGCTTTTGCCAGCTCTTTTACCAGTGGCAGCATCACTCGCACCACATCATGGCTGCGTTTCTCGATGCGCGTTGGTAGCCACTTATCCAGATACTGTTGGTTATCGATTAAGCCATTATGCCAACTGGTTCCATCCGGGAAGGCTTTGCTTTTCGCTCGTTGCTGATAACCATCTTTCTTGCCCAATGACCAGTTAGTTGCTTCAACAGAAAGCACGGGAATGCCGGCTTCATCAAACACATCGGCATCGTTACAACAACCGGTTCCTTTCGGATATTTGGCATTTAGTCCTGGATTAGTCGCGGCTTTAACATTTAACTGGCGCGCCAGTTTTAATGCACGATCGCGCGTCAGTTTACTGACCGCTGTTGGTGTTGATTTACCGCTATTGAAATAGAGTTTATCGCCGACAATCAGATTATCGAGATTAATCACCAGCAATGTATTTTTCTTCTCGCTAGCCGACATGCGCTTAAGAACATCTTCCGCACCTAGTTTGCCAATTTCTTCACCACTGGTGGCGATAAAACGGATGCCATAGCGCGTTGGAATATCTTTCAGGCGCGTTGCAAGCTCAAGCATAACGCCCAGCCCTGAAGCATTGTCATCAACACCTTGCAGCGTTAAACCACCAAGATTGTTATTTACATCGTTATCACTGAGGGGTGAATAGGTATCGAGGTGCGCCATGATAATGATTTGCTGCGGCTCAATTCCTTCTCGTGCGGCAATGACAGAGCTTGCACTGACGTTATGCCAGCTCTGATGGCCATCTTTGGTGGTGTACAAATAACGAGTGTTAAAGCGGCGAATATCGCTTTGGTAACCAAGCTGGCTAAATTGCTGCTTGATGTAGTCTGCGGCCAGCATTTCCGAGGGGCTACCGGTCATGCGTCCTGGGAATACCGTAGCAATGTGGCGTGTTTGTTGACTGGCAATTTTGCCCATTGGCGTTGTGTTGGCAACAGCGGGCAAGGTACAGCAAATGCTTAACGCCAGGCTGGTTAGCGAGTGGCGCATTGCGGAAAACATAGTGGAGGTCCTTCAACCAGGAAAATTTTTTGCACGCGTAGTATGAAACTGTGACGGACGTTACACAATTTCAATTGCTCTGAAAGCCACGTTAAATCGATGGTTCAGCACATTTTGTTATTTGCATTGCCATGGCGTTATTCCTTTGTGGAACTACTCATTCCAATTCGTAATTTCATTACAAATAATCCTCAGCCGTATAGTCCCCTAATGAATTTTTAAACGGAGGTTCTATGACCCTCCGTACTAAACCTCGGCTAAGGGAAGTTTATGGACCAGAAACGACTTACACACTTGCGGCAGTTGGAGGCGGAAAGCATCCATATCATCCGTGAGGTCGCCGCCGAATTTGCCAATCCGGTGATGATGTATTCCATCGGTAAAGACTCCTCGGTGATGTTGCATTTGGCCCGTAAAGCCTTCTACCCAGGCACGCTTCCTTTCCCGCTGCTGCACGTGGATACCGGCTGGAAATTCCGTGAGATGTACGACTTCCGTGACCGTACCGCGAAGAACTACGGTTTTGAGCTGTTAGTGCATAAAAACCCGGAAGGGGTGGCGATGGGCATCAACCCATTCGTGCATGGCAGCGCTAAACATACTGACATCATGAAAACTGAGGGTCTGAAGCAGGCGCTAAGTAAATACGGTTTTGATGCCGCTTTTGGTGGCGCGCGTCGTGATGAAGAAAAATCCCGTGCTAAAGAACGTATCTATTCGTTCCGTGACCGTTTCCATCGCTGGGACCCAAAAAACCAGCGCCCTGAACTGTGGCACAACTACAACGGCCAGATTAATAAAGGTGAGAGCATTCGCGTGTTCCCGCTTTCTAACTGGACCGAGCTGGATATCTGGCAGTACATCTTCCTGGAAAATATTGAAATCGTTCCGTTGTATCTGGCAGCACCGCGTCCTGTGCTGGAGCGCGATGGCATGTTGCTGATGGTTGACGATGACCGCATCGATTTACAGCCAGGTGAAGTGATTGAGCAGAAAATGGTGCGCTTCCGTACCCTCGGCTGCTGGCCACTGACCGGCGCCGTTGAATCCGAAGCGCAGACATTGCCGGAAATCATCGAAGAGATGCTGGTTTCGACCACCAGTGAACGTCAAGGGCGGGCAATTGACCGCGACCAGGCAGGCTCCATGGAGCTTAAAAAACGCCAGGGTTATTTCTAAGGAGCCGCCAGATGAACACCACTATTGCACAACAAATTGCTGATGAAGGCGGCGTTGAAGCCTATCTGCACGCACAACAAAATAAAAGCCTGCTGCGCTTTCTGACCTGCGGCAGTGTGGATGATGGTAAAAGTACGCTAATTGGTCGCTTGCTACATGACACGCGCCAGATTTATGAAGATCAACTTTCTTCGCTGCATACCGACAGCAAACGCCACGGTACGCAGGGCGAGAAACTGGATCTGGCATTGCTGGTGGATGGTCTGCAAGCCGAGCGTGAGCAGGGCATTACCATCGATGTGGCTTACCGTTATTTCTCCACCGAAAAACGTAAATTCATTATTGCTGATACCCCGGGGCATGAGCAGTACACCCGCAATATGGCGACCGGTGCCTCGACTTGCGATCTGGCGATCTTATTGATCGATGCGCGTAAGAGCGTGTTGGATCAAACGCGCCGCCACAGTTTTATCTCTACGCTTTTGGGGATCAAGCATCTGGTCGTTGCGGTTAACAAAATGGATCTGGTGAGCTTTAGCGAAGAGACTTTCGAGCAGATCAAACAAGATTACCTGACCTTTGCCGAGCAGCTTCCTGCGGATCTGGATATTCGTTTTGTACCGCTTTCAGCACTGGAAGGTGACAACGTTGCCACGCAAAGTTCGAACATGCCGTGGTACACCGGCCCAACGCTGCTGGAGCTTCTGGAAACGGTTGAAGTGAAGCGTATCGTTGAGCAACAGCCGATGCGTTTCCCGGTGCAGTACGTGAACCGCCCAAATCTGGATTTCCGTGGTTATGCCGGAACCCTGGCATCGGGTATCGTGAAAGTTGGGCAACGCGTTAAAGTTCTGCCATCGGGCGTTGAGTCAGCCATTGCGCGAATCGTCACTTTTGATGGAGATTTGCAACAAGCTGCTGCGGGCGAAGCCATTACGCTGGTGCTGAAAGATGAAATTGATATCAGCCGTGGCGACCTGCTGGTTGATGCAAATGACACGCAGCCTGCGGTACAAACGGCGAAAGTCGATGTGGTGTGGATGGCTGAACAACCGCTGGTGCCGGGGCAAAGCTATGACATCAAAGTCGCCGGCAAGAAAACCCGTGCGCGTGTCGACAACATTCACTACCAGGTCGAAATTAACAGCCTGACACAGCGTCTGGTGGAAAGCCTGCCGCTGAACGGTATTGGCCTGGTCGACTTAACCTTTGATGAACCGCTGGTGTTGGATAAGTACCAGGAAAACCCGGTCACTGGCGGGTTGATTTTCATCGACCGTCTGACCAACGTGACGGTTGGCGCTGGCATGGTGCGTGAGCCGCAAGAAGAGGTGTATCAGGAGCCGTCAGCGTTTAGCGCGTTTGAGCTGGAATTGAATGCGCTGGTGCGTCGCCACTTCCCACACTGGGGTGCACGCGATTTGCTGGGAGGCAAATAATGGCTGAGCACGACGAAAACGTCGTCTGGCACGCCCATCCGGTCACGGTTGAGCAGCGTGAAAAACTACACCAGAACCGGGGCGCGGTGCTGTGGTTTACCGGGCTTTCGGGCTCGGGCAAATCGACTGTTGCCGGAGCGCTTGAAGAAGCGCTCCATCAGCTTGGTGTGAGCACATACTTACTTGATGGCGACAATGTGCGTCACGGTTTGTGTAGCGATTTGGGTTTTAGCGATGCCGATCGTAAAGAAAACATTCGTCGTGTTGGCGAAGTCGCCAATTTAATGGTCGATGCCGGGCTGGTGGTGCTAACCGCATTTATTTCGCCACATCGTGCGGAACGGCAAATGGTGCGCGACCGTGTTGGAGAAGGGCGGTTTATCGAAGTGTTTGTTGATACTCCACTTTCTATCTGCGAAGCGCGCGATCCGAAAGGTTTATACAAAAAAGCCCGTGCGGGCGAGCTGCGTAACTTCACCGGAATTGACTCAGTCTATGAAGCACCAGTGAATCCGGAAATACACTTAGACGGCGAACAATTAGTAACAAATTTGATAGCCCAATTATTAGACCTGTTGCGTCGTGACGTTATTATCAAAATCTGAGAGATAACCAGTCGCGTTATGCGACTGGATTACAGGGTTTACGGATTCGTTATGCGCAATGGCACTAACATGGCAATTACATCGGCTGAAGCAAGCCCTGGTACCGAAGAGACAACCTGGTCATTGGCCGGCGCGTTCATCGGTTTTTTGTCATGGCTATTGGCGCTGGGTATTCCTTTCCTGATTTATGGCCCTAACACGCTGTTTTTCTTCCTCTATACCTGGCCATTTTTCCTCGCTTTACTTCCTGTAGCGGTCGTCGTGGGAATTGCGCTGCACTCTCTTCTACGAGGCCGTTTGATCTTTAGCTGCATTGCTACGGTGGTTGCCGTAACGCTGATGTTTGGCATCCTTTTCTTATGGCTGATGGGTTAATCTTAAAATATTCGCCAAACCGTAACAGACTATTTATCGCTGCATGTCCGCTAACTCACCTGCAAACGCGCATGTTGGCGCTTTCTGTGATAAATTCTGCCGCAAATACGAAGGGCCACCTTGTGCCCAGAGCGAAGCTCGATAAAATTTTGTGCGATGATTGTGCCGTTTTTCAGGGGGCAGGATGGGTAAACTAACGCTGCTATTGCTGGCCTTGTTGGTCTGGCTGCAGTATTCGCTGTGGTTTGGAAAAAACGGCGTACATGACTACACGCGAGTAGATGACGACGTTACTGCGCAGCAGGCGACGAACGCTAAACTCAAAGCGCGTAACGATCAGCTGTTTGCGGAAATTGACGATCTTAATGGCGGGCAGGAAGCCATTGAAGAACGTGCACGTAATGAATTAAGCATGACCAAGCCGGGTGAAACTTTCTACCGCCTGGTACCCGATAGCTCTAAGCGCTTAACTAACAGTGCCGGGCAGAACAATCGATAATCAAGCGTAAGTGAATCTACATGGCAGACTCCTCCCCGGACGTAATTGCCGTGGTGCCGGCAGCAGGTATCGGCAGCCGCATGCAAACGGAATGTCCTAAGCAATATCTAAAAATCGGCGATAAAACTATTCTTGAACATGCAGTGGCGAGCCTGAGGGCTCATCCACGCGTGGCTCATGTCGTTATCGCCATTAGCCCAACCGATAGCTGGTTTGCCTCTTTGCCCCTTGCCTCTAACCCAAATATCACCGTGATAAACGGCGGCGCACAGCGTGCTGACTCGGTGCTTGCTGGGCTAAACGTGGTGAAAAATGCGCAATGGGTTCTGGTGCATGATGCGGCGCGGCCTTGCCTGCATCAGGATGATTTAGCCCGTTTGCTGGATATCACTGAGACGAGCAAAATTGGCGGTATTCTGGCAGCTCCGGTACGTGACACGATGAAACGTGGCGAACCGGGTAAAGCACTGATTGCGCATACTGTCGATCGTGAAGACCTTTGGCACGCTTTAACACCTCAGCTGTTCCCTCTGGAATTACTGCGTAGCTGCTTGCAGCGCGCACTCGATGAGCATGCCTCGATTACTGATGAAGCCTCGGCTCTGGAGTATTGTGGCTTCCATCCCGAATTAATTAGCGCCCGCGCCGATAATATAAAAGTGACTCGTCCTGAAGACCTGGCGTTGGCGGAGTTTTACCTCACGCGGTTAACCCAAACGGAGAAAGAATAATGCGTATTGGACATGGTTTTGATGTACACGCTTTTGGTGGCCCAGGGCCCATTATCATTGGCGGCGTACGTGTGCCTTTCGAACAGGGGTTGCTTGCACACTCGGATGGCGATGTCGCTCTGCACGCATTAACCGATGCTTTGTTAGGGGCTGCCGCAATGGGCGATATCGGCAAATTATTCCCGGATACAGACCCGTCGTTTAAAGGTGCAGATAGCCGTGAGTTGTTGCGCGAAGCCTGGCGTCGTATTCAGGCGAAGGGCTACACATTGGGTAACGTCGATGTGACGATTATTGCCCAAGCTCCAAAAATGGCTCCGCACATCCCACAGATGCGCGTGTTTATTGCCGAAGATCTCGGCTGCCATATGGACGATGTGAACGTAAAAGCGACCACCACTGAGAAGCTCGGTTTTACAGGCCGTGGTGAAGGCATTGCCTGCGAAGCGGTCGCATTGCTGCATAAGGCGCGCAAATAATGGATATGCAGAATCTGACCTGGTTGCACGGCAAACCACAAGGCACCGGGTTAATCAAAGCCAGTCCAGAGGACTTCGTGGTTATCGAAGACCTGGGTTTTGGGCCGGATGGTGACGGTGAGCAACTACTGTTACGCATCCTGAAAAATGGCTGCAACACCCGTTTTGTTGCTGACGCGCTGGCGAAATATTTGAAGGTTCCAGCCCGCGAAGTGAGCTTTGCCGGGCAGAAAGACAAGCATGCAGTAACCGAACAGTGGTTCTGTGTACGCCTTCCTGGCAAAGAAATGCCGGATATGAGCGGGTTTGAGCTTGAAGGCTGTCAGGTGCTGGAATATGCCCGTCACCGCCGTAAATTGCGCCTCGGTGCTTTGCAGGGGAATCGTTTTACGCTGGTGCTGCGTGAAGTGAGTGACCGTGCCGATATTGAGCAGCGTTTGAATACAATTTTGCATCGTGGAGTGCCGAATTATTTCGGTAGCCAGCGTTTTGGTATTGCAGGTAATAACCTGCACCAGGCTGTGCGCTGGGCGCAAACCAATGCACCTATCCGCGATCGTAATAAGCGCAGTTTTTATCTGTCCGCTGCTCGTAGCGCCATGTTTAACCAGATCGTCAGCGAAAGGCTGAAAAAGTCTGATTTCAACCAGGTTATCGATGGTGATGCGCTGCAACTTGCCGGGCGCGGGAGCTGGTTTGTTGCCACGCAGGAAGAGCTTCCTGAGCTGCAAAACCGTGTCGATAGCGGTGAATTATTGATTACTGCACCGCTACCGGGTGACGGTTCCTGGGGCACGCAAAACGCCGCGCTGGAGTTTGAACAGAGTTGTGTTGCTGGGGAAACGGATTTGCAGGGGCTGCTGGTGCGTGAGCGTGTTGAAGCGGCTCGCCGCGCAATGCTGGTGATGCCCAAAGAGTTGAGCTGGAGCTGGTGGGATGACATCACCGTTGAGCTGAATTTCTGGCTGCCAGCCGGCAGTTTTGCAACCAGCGTGGTGCGTGAATTAATGAACGCACCAGGTAATTACGCGGATATTGCAGAGTAAGGTAGAACTCATTCATAGCGGGTAATGACATTACCCGCTTTTTTTGTTTTAAATTCCACATTGATTTTTTCTCTGACAGTCCCTCAACCTCTTGTTTTCGTCGCAATCCTCAGACCACAGCAGGTGATTTAGTCAACATTGGATTGTATAGTAGCCCCTGGACAGGACTTTGTGGTGAATGTTACAAAAACTGCAACAATTTCATTACGGGTGCACTAAAATCAGCAGAATGGGATAAAACAACAGGTTGGACCGTTTTTGACGGGTAAAACATCCCAGAGCGTTGAGATGCCGGGAGCCAACATGTGGTTTTATCCTTTTCATATAAAAGAAGCTTTAAATTTAATATGAGAATACTTTTGAGTAACGATGACGGGGTCAACGCGCCGGGCATTCAAGTTTTGGCGACCCGACTAAGGGAATTTGCTGACGTGCAGGTGGTAGCCCCCGACCGTAATCGCAGTGGGGCATCAAACTCACTGACGCTCGAATCTTCATTGCGTACTTTCACTCTCGCAAACGGCGATATTTCTGTGCAGATGGGCACGCCGACTGACTGCGTTTATCTTGGCGTTAATGCCTTGATGCGCCCGGCTCCTGATGTGGTGGTTTCCGGGATTAACGCTGGCCCAAATCTGGGTGATGACGTTATCTATTCAGGCACAGTTGCGGCGGCGATGGAAGGGCGACACTTAGGTATTCCGGCACTGGCTGTTTCTCTTAATGGCCATGAGCATTATGAAACTGCCGCAGCGGTAACATGTACGATTCTGCGAGCGCTGATGCGCGAGCCGCTGCGAACAGGGCGCATTTTAAATATTAACGTGCCTGATTTGCCACTTGATCAAATCAAAGGTATTCGTGTCACACGCTGTGGTAGCCGTCATCCTTCCGATAAAGTGATTCCGCAAGAAGATCCTCGCGGTAATACCTTGTATTGGATTGGGCCTCCGGGCGACAAATTTGATGCTGGCCCGGATACCGATTTTGCCGCTGTTGATGAAGGTTATGTGTCGGTTACGCCGTTGCATGTTGACTTAACCGCCCACAGTGCTCGTGAGGTGGTTAGCCACTGGTTGAGCAAGTCAGGAGTGGATGAGCAATGGTAAGCAAACGCGTACAAACCCTTCTCGAACAGCTACGCAATCAAGGTATCAAGGACGAAAAAGTTCTTGATGCAATTGCGCAGGTGCCTCGGGAAAAATTTGTCGACGAAGCGTTTGAGCACAAAGCCTGGGAAAATACTGCATTACCCATTGGCTCAGGCCAAACCATTTCGCAGCCTTATATGGTTGCAAGAATGACCGAGTTACTTGAACTGACTCCTGAGAGCCGTGTGCTGGAGATCGGTACGGGTTCCGGGTATCAAACTGCCATTCTGGCGCACCTGGTGCATCATGTTTGTTCAGTTGAACGCATTAAAGGCCTGCAATGGCACGCAAGGCGACGTTTAAAACAACTCGATCTGCACAATATCTCAACCCGTCACGGTGATGGTTGGCAGGGCTGGCATGCGCGCAGTCCATTTGACGCTATTATTGTTACGGCAGCACCGCCGGAGATTCCCAGCGAACTCTTAGCACAGCTGGATGAAGGCGGAATTTTAGTTCTCCCTGTAGGCGAAGATCGGCAGTTTCTTAAACGTATTCGCCGCCAGAGTGGGGAATTTGTCATTGATACGGTAGAAGCCGTTCGTTTTGTGCCCTTAGTGAAGGGCGAGCTGGCATAACCCGGAAATATCTTGTTTTTTTCTAAGGGTTTTGGCGTAACGTAACGCGCATAAGATAGTGATGCCTGGCCGTCAGCGCCAGTTCTGCCGTATTTTCATAAGCATATGATTGTTTTTCTTGGGGGATAAATGAGCGCGGGAAGCCCAACTTTTACTTTACGCCGTATTGCAGCGTTGTCGCTGGTTAGCCTTTGGTTAGCTGGCTGTACCAGCAATAACAGCCAGGCGCCTATTAGTTCTGTAGGTGGTAGCAGCAATGCCGGTAGTAGTTCATCCGGTGGAATGCTGATTACCCAGCCACCGAAAATGTCCACCCAAAGCCAGACTTCGCAAATTCAGCCTGTACAACAGCAGCCAGTAATTCAACCGATGCAAACACAGTCACAGACCGTTGTTTCAACGCCAGTTCAAACAGAAAACGGCCGTATCGTTTATAACCGCAAGTATGGGAACATTCCGAAAGGCAGCTATGCCGGCGGCAGCACTTATACCGTTAAACGCGGCGACACTCTTTTCTATATTGCATGGATTACCGGGAACGATTTCCGTGACTTAGCCCAGCGCAACAATGTCCCGGCCCCGTACGGCTTAGAAGTAGGTCAGACCCTGCAAGTGGGCAGCTCTTCTGGGACGCCAATCACTGGCGGAAATGCGGTCACAACGGCTGATGCCAGCGCGCAAGGCGTTGCTCCGCCACCTGTGCAAAATACCACCGCAGTGGTTGCTTCTAAACCTGTAATTACGTATTCTGAGGATTCAGGTGAACAGAGTGCTAACAAAATGTTGCCGAATAATAAAGGTACTGCGACTGTCGTCACAGCACCGGTTACGGCACCTGTGGTTAGCTCTACGACTACTGTACCAACTGCCAGCAGCACGTCCGATAGCGCGCCAATTTCAACCTGGCGCTGGCCGACTGAAGGCAAGATTATTGAGAACTTCTCTGCTACTGAAGGTGGCAATAAAGGGATCGATATCGCAGGCAGCAAAGGCCAGGCTGTTGTTGCTACCGCCTCCGGGCGAGTGGTGTATGCCGGTAACGCGCTGCGTGGTTACGGTAATCTAATCATCATTAAACACAACGATGATTACCTGAGTGCCTACGCCCATAACGATACAATGCTGGTCCGGGAACAACAAGAAATCACGGCGGGGCAGAAGATAGCTACCATGGGTAGCACCGGAACCAGTTCAACACGTTTACATTTTGAAATTCGTTACAAGGGGAAATCCGTCAACCCGCTGCGTTATTTACCGCAGCGATAAGCCGGCAAAGTACTTTTAAATGCACATAGGAATTTAGGCGGAATCAAGGCGGCAACTGAGTGAATCCCCGTGAGCTTACTTTAGTAGGTGACTGGGGTGAATGAAGGCAGTCAACGCGGAGATCGGTTAAAGGACGAAGTGCAAAGGTATTTTGCCCAGGGATCACGGGTAGGAGCCACCTTATGAGTCAGAATACGCTGAAAGTTAACGAGTTAAATGAAGACGCGGAATATGATGAGAATGGAGTTGAGGTCTTTGACGAAAAAGCCCTCGTAGAAGAGGAACCCAGTGATAACGACATAGCCGAAGAGGAGTTGTTGTCACAAGGTGCCACTCAGCGTGTGCTTGACGCAACTCAGCTTTATCTTGGGGAGATTGGTTATTCCCCATTATTAACAGCCGAAGAAGAGGTGTATTTTGCCCGCCGCGCACTGCGTGGTGATATCGCTTCTCGTCGACGCATGATCGAAAGTAACTTGCGTCTGGTGGTTAAGATTGCCCGTCGTTATAGCAATCGTGGTCTGGCTTTGCTGGACTTGATTGAAGAGGGGAATCTGGGGCTGATCCGTGCTGTAGAGAAGTTTGACCCAGAGCGTGGGTTCCGTTTCTCAACATACGCAACATGGTGGATTCGTCAGACCATCGAACGGGCAATCATGAACCAAACCCGTACGATTCGTTTGCCGATTCATATCGTGAAAGAGCTGAACGTTTATCTGCGTACTGCTCGTGAGCTTTCCCACAAACTCGACCATGAGCCGAGTGCGGAAGAGATTGCTGAGCAACTGGATAAACCTGTTGATGATGTCAGCCGCATGCTGCGTCTCAACGAGCGTATTACTTCAGTAGACACCCCTTTGGGTGGTGACTCTGAAAAAGCGCTGCTGGACATTCTGGCTGACGAGAAAGACAACGGTCCGGAAGACACCACGCAAGACGATGATATGAAGCAGAGCATCGTGAAGTGGTTGTTTGAACTGAACGCGAAACAGCGTGAAGTACTGGCTCGTCGTTTTGGCCTGTTAGGCTATGAAGCTGCAACACTGGAAGATGTTGGCCGTGAAATTGGTCTGACTCGTGAACGTGTTCGCCAGATTCAGGTAGAAGGTTTACGTCGTCTGCGCGAGATTTTGCAGACGCAAGGGCTTAATATCGAAGCGTTGTTCCGCGAATAATCGACTCTTCAAATAAAAAGCGGTGACTAAGGTCACCGCTTTTTTTATGGTTTTTTCAGCGCGGATGACGCTTGCAACTGCTATCCCGTAGGTCGGATTAGCGTAGCGACATCCGACATTTCTACACCAAACTCTTCAAACGATAAATCCACTCCAGCGCCTGGCGTGGTGACAGCGAATCCGGATCTAACGCTTCCAGAGCCTCAATCGCAGGCGACGTTTCTTCAGCGACCGACAGCAACGACATCTGCGTACCATCAACCTGTGTGGCTGCGGTATTGTTAGAAATCGTCTCCAGCTCACGTAGTTTTTGACGTGCTCTTTTAATCACATCTTTTGGCACGCCTGCAAGCGCGGCAACGGCCAGCCCGTAGCTTTTGCTCGCCGCGCCATCTTGCACGCTGTGCATAAAGGCGATGGTGTCACCGTGTTCGATAGCATCAAGATGCACGTTTGCCACACCTTCCATTTTCTCAGGCAGCGTAGTCAGCTCAAAATAGTGCGTTGCAAACAGGGTCAGTGCTTTGATGCGATTAGCCAGGCTTTCGGCACACGCCCAGGCTAATGACAAACCATCGTATGTGGAAGTCCCGCGACCAATTTCATCCATCAGCACCAGGCTGTTCTCGGTGGCGTTATGCAGAATATTTGCCGTTTCAGTCATCTCCACCATAAAGGTCGAACGCCCGGAAGCCAGGTCGTCAGCCGCACCTACGCGGGTGAAAATACGGTCGATTGGCCCAATTTCTGCCAGTTGTGCTGGAACAAAACTACCGATGTAGGCAAGCAGCACGATCAACGCCGATTGGCGCATGTAGGTGCTTTTACCCCCCATGTTAGGGCCAGTGATAATCAACATGCGGCGTTGAGGTGCAAGACTTAGCGGGTTGGCAATAAACGGTTCGCTAAGAACTTGCTCAACAACTGGATGACGACCATCAACAACTTTAATCCCCGGTTTATCAGTCAGTTGCGGACAGGTGTAATTCAGGCTGTAAGCACGCTCAGCAAGGTTAACCAGCACATCCAGTTCCGCCAAAGCAGTAGCACTTTGCTGCAACGCTTCAAGATGTGGCAACAGCGTATCGAACAACTGATCGTAGAGCTGTTTTTCCAGCGCAAGAGCTTTGCCTTTTGACGTAAGAACTTTGTCTTCGTACTCTTTAAGCTCAGGAATAATATAGCGTTCGGCATTTTTCAGCGTCTGACGGCGCACGTAATGAATCGGCGCGTGGTGACTCTGGCTGCGGCTAATCTGAATGTAATAACCATGCACGCCGTTAAAACCGACTTTCAGCGTATCCAGACCAAGCTTTTCACGCTCGCGGATTTCCAGCCTATCAAGATAATCCGTTGCGCCATCAGCTAGCGCACGCCACTCGTCTAACTCTTCGTGATAACCCGGCGCAATCACACCGCCATCGCGCACCAGCACGGGCGGCGATTCCACTACAGCGCGTTCAAGTAATTCACGCAGTTCAGTGAATTCACCCATATTCTCACGCAGTGTCTGCACATACTCTGTTGGCACATCGGCCAGCATTTCACGCAATTGAGGTAGTTGTTGGAAAGCGTGGCGCATACGCGCTAAATCGCGTGGACGCGCAGTGCGTAATGCCAGACGTGCCAGAATACGTTCCAGATCGCCAACCTGACGCAGCACCGGCTGGATTTCAGCGGTACGCTCTTGTAAGGCTGCAATGGTCTGCTGGCGTTTTTGCAGCACGTCGATATTGCGAATCGGCATATGCAGCCAGCGTTTCAGCATGCGGCTACCCATCGGCGTCACGGTGCAGTCCAACACTGAGGCGAGCGTATTTTCAAAGCCGCCAGACAGGTTCTGGGTTATCTCCAGATTACGGCGTGTTGCCGCATCCATAATGATGCTGTCTTGCTGACGGTCCATCGTGACGGAGCGAATATGCGGCAGGGAAGTGCGCTGCGTATCTTTAACGTACTGTAACAAGCAGCCCGCGGCACACAATGCGTGATGGGCATTTTCAACGCCAAAGCCAATCAGGTCGCGAGTACCAAATTGCATATTCAACTGTTGGCGTGCGGTAGAGATTTCAAACTCCCACAGCGGGCGGCGTCGCAAGCCGCGGCGGCCTTCAATCAAACGTGTTTGGGCAAAATCTTCCGCATACAGCAGTTCAGCAGGATTGGTGCGCTGGAGTTCGGCAGCCATGGTTTCGATATCTTCAGGCTCTGACAGACGAAAACGCCCGGAGCTGATATCGAGTGTGGCATAACCAAAACCCTTCCCGTCTTGCCAGATTGCCGCCAGCAGGTTGTCCTGGCGCTCTTGCAGCAGGGCTTCATCGCTGATAGTGCCTGGCGTAACGATACGCACTACTTTGCGCTCCACCGGACCTTTGCTGGTGGCGGGGTCACCAATCTGTTCGCAAATGGCGGCAGATTCACCCAGATTAACAAGCTTAGCTAAATAGTTTTCGATGGCGTGATGTGGAACACCCGCCATTGGAATCGGTTCGCCTGCGGATGCACCACGTTTAGTCAGCGAGATATCGAGCAGTTGCGACGCACGTTTTGCATCGTCATAAAACAACTCGTAAAAGTCGCCCATGCGATAGAACAACAGGATCTCAGGATGCTGAGCTTTCAGGCGCAGGTACTGCTGCATCATGGGGGTGTGGGCGTCTAAATTTTCCGTTGTACTCATAGTTTTTCTTTTTTAATCCATTGAATTAAAAGTTAATTGTGATTTTTTATTATTGTTAGTGTTCACATTATCTCATGAAGCTGATTTGTCGTGAAAAGCTTCGCTATTACACCACATAACTCTGCGATCACACATTGCCAAAAGGCAGGAAAACTTCGCGCTGTCTCGCAGAGTCTGTTACTACCGCTCTGATTTTGATTTACCATAAGTAATACACATTCGTCGTTAGCTATATGGATATCCCAACACATGCGTTACTCCGTCGCGTTACTTCCGCTTATTGTTTTGCTCGCCGCTTGTAGCAGCAAACCGAAAACAGAAACTCAGCCTCAACAAACCGGCACGCCTACTGGGGGGTTCTTGTTGCAACCGCAGCATGATGTGTTTATGCAGACGGGGGATTTTGCTAACAATCCAGAGGCTGAGAAATTCATCGATAAAATGGTGAATAAGCATGGTTTTGACCGCCAGCAATTGCACGAAGTGCTTTCTCAGGCCAAACGCCTGGATTACGTTTTGCGTTTAATGGACCAGCAGGCACCGACTACTGCACCACCAGCAGGTCCAAACGGTGCATGGTTACGCTATCGCGGCAAATTTATTACCCCGGATAATGTGCAAAATGGTGTCGCGTTCTGGAATCAATATGAAGACACTCTAAAACGCGCCTTCCAGGTTTATGGCGTGCCGCCAGAAATTATTGTTGGCATTATTGGTGTTGAAACACGTTGGGGCCGTGTGATGGGGAAAACACGGATTGTCGACGCACTTGCTACGCTCTCGTTTGCCTACCCTCGTCGTGCGCAATACTTCTCTGGCGAACTGGAAACCTTCCTGTTGATGGCGCGTAACGAAGGCGATGACCCGCTGGCTTTGAAAGGTTCATTCGCTGGGGCGATGGGTTACGGCCAGTTTATGCCTTCGGCCTTTAAAGAATATGCGGTGGATTTCAACGGTGATGGCCATGTAAACCTGTGGGACCCTGAAGATGCTATCGGCAGTGTAGCGAACTACTTCAAAGGCCATGGCTGGGTGAAAGGTGATTTGGTTGCGGTTCCTGCCAACGGCCAGGTGCCGGGGCTTGCGAACGGTTTTAAAACTAAATATTCCGTTTCCGCACTCGCTGAGTCTGGTTTAAGCCCAACTGCTTCTCTGGGCAACCACCAGGAAGCAAGCTTGTTGCGCCTGGATATGGGCGATAGCTATCAGTACTGGTACGGTTTGCCGAACTTTTACACCATCACGCGTTATAACCACAGCACGCATTATGCGATGGCGGTCTGGCAGCTCGGTCAGGCAGTAGCGCTGGCTCGCGTTCAGTAATTTTCACCCCGCCTTATTCTGAGGCGGGGTTTGTTTCCCAGATTGTTATGAAGGTTTTTCCTGATCGTCGATCAGGAATTTACATCGCATTCGATTTGGTTTATGTTATGTTATAACAAATCAAATTCAGTGGTTTTCCTGCAATGCTTCCTATACGGACACTATTCACAGTGGCTGCGCCTGTCCGATTTTGCGCGGTCTTAATTCTGCTGGCTGGGTTATGGCTGGCTATTCGCTGGGCGATAGCACTGCCATGATCTCGCTAAATCAGCTAGTACTGGGTTATCAGGGAAGGGCTGTGACACCGCCATTAACCGGCCATATTGTGAAAGGCAGTATGACGGCCATCATCGGTGCCAATGGCACAGGGAAATCGACTCTTCTCAAGACGATCCTGAAGTTACAGTCACCCGTATCTGGGCAATTGTCTTTTACTGAGGGGCGTCCACGTATTGCATGGCTGCCACAACTTGCAGAAATGGAAAGGCAGTTTCCTACCACGGTTTACGATGTGGTTTGCATGGGAGCATGGCCCGCTCGAGGTCTGTTTTCCTCATTGAATCGCCAAATCCGTCTGCGAGTAGCCGATGCCATTGAGCGTGTTGGCCTTACTACATTAAGCAAGCAACCCATCGAAGCGCTTTCCGGCGGCCAGTTTCAAAGAATGCTGTTTGCACGCCTGCTGGTACAAAACGCGCCATTAGTATTGCTTGATGAGCCTTTTACCGGCGTTGATTCACAAACCAGTGATTTTTTGATGACGCTTATCTGCCAGATGCATCAGGCGGGCCAGACAGTTATGGCGGTGCTGCACGATAACGAGCTCGTTAGCAGGCACTTCCCGCAGGTTTTGTTGCTCACGCAAGACCATTTCCATTGGGGCGATACCGCTGAAGTACTGCCCCATTACTGCAAATCAAGCATCAATTTGGCGTTATCTGCATGATTTATCACTTCTTCTTTGAACCATTTATTGCTTACGGCTTTATGCGACGCGCACTTGTCGCCTGCCTTGCACTATCGATAAGTACAGCCCCATTGGGGATCTTTTTACTTTTACGACGTATGAGTCTGGTGGGGGATGCACTGTCTCACGCCATTTTGCCTGGCGTTGCTGTGGGGTATTTACTAGCGGGTATGTCGCTGGTTGCGATGGGGATTGGCGGCTTTGTTGCGGGCGTGCTGGTTGCGCTAATTTCTGGGCTTGTGAGTTCACGTACCAATCTTAAAGAGGATGCCAGTTTTGCCGGTTTTTATCTTGGCTCGCTGGCGTTGGGGGTCACGTTGATTTCATTACGTGGTTCCAGCGTTGATCTACTCCATCTTCTATTTGGTTCCATTCTGGCGGTGGATAGCCAGTCAACAATCTTTGTTGGCGTGATAGCCAGCGTGACGCTGCTTATTCTGGCTGGTTTATATCGTGGACTGGTGATGGAAACTTTCGATCGCAGCTTTTTACAGGTCAATAACCGCCTGGCCCCTCATCTTATTCACGGTGTATTTCTCGCGTTATTGGTCCTCAATTTAGTCGCCGGGTTTCAAATCCTCGGGACCCTAATGTCTGTCGGTCTGATGATGCTTCCCGCTGTTTCGGCACGCTGCTGGGCGAAAACCCTACCAGGGGCGATGTTTATCGCTATTGTCTGTGGTTTGTTGTCGGCCTGGATTGGGCTTGCATGGTCTTTTGCCGCCGCATTGCCAGCCGGCCCTGCCATTGTTCTCACGGCAAGCGTCGGCTTCTTTATCTCGATTCTTTTTGGTTCGCGCAGCGGGCTGGTTCGTAGCCTTTGTCGAGGCTTGATAACAACAAGCAAGGGGATTAAATGAAACGTTTTGGGATGATGGTGTCATTGGTGTTGGCGTGCTCAAGCCAGGCTGCGTTGGCGAAAAACCTCAATGTGGTTGCCAGTTTTACCGTGTTGGCGGATATGGCAAAACAAGTAGGTGGTGAGCATGTCACGGTGAAAAGTTTGGTGGGGCCAGATGGCGACCCACACAGCTTTGAGCCGTCGCCGCAAGACAGCGTGGCGTTAAGCAAAGCTGATGTGGTTATCGTGAGCGGCCTGGGAATGGAAGGGTGGATGGACCGCCTGGTCAGCGCATCAGGCTATAAAGGCAAGGTGATTGTTGCCTCTGAAGGTATTTCTATGCGTAAAATGATCGATGACGGTAAACAAATTACCGACCCTCACGCCTGGAATAGCGCCGAAAATGGCGCAATCTACGCACAAAATATTACCAGGGCGCTGGTGGCGGCTGACCCGGAAGATGCAGCTGCAATCAATGACAGTGGCTCCGATTATGTCACCCGCCTGAAATTGCTCGATAGTTGGGCGAAAACGCGTTTTGAAGCTATTCCGAAATCAAAGCGTAAAGTACTCACCAGCCATGATGCGTTTGGCTACTTTGGTCAGGAATATGGTGTGACTTTCCTGGCGCCAGTGGGCTTCTCGACCGAAGCGGAAGCTAATGCCAGTGACGTTGCTGGGCTTATCAAACAACTCAAAAATCAGCAGATTAAAACTTACTTCATCGAGAACCAGACTGACCCCCGTCTGGTAAAACAAATTGCTGCCGCAAGTGGCGCGCAGCCGGGTGGAGAGCTTTACCCCGAGGCGCTTTCAGCCGCAAACGGGCCAGCCAGCACTTATGAGATGGCCTTCAAGCACAATGTGGATGCCATCGCTAACAGCATGAAGTGATTTAATCGGCCAGTATTCGCTGGCCGTTCTTTTTTCTGGAACTGCCTCGAGAAATCTAATGTAATCCTCTGAAAGATAGGTTAAGTGCTATCGTGTAACCCAGCGATATGCCTACAATCGGAGCAAGCCATGACAGACAAAACATTGCATCAACTCAGTCGCCAGGTCGGCGAAGCGCTCGGGGAGCTCGGCGCCACTATTACTACTGCCGAATCCTGCACCGGCGGCTGGATTGCAAAAGTGATTACCGATCTTTCAGGCAGTTCTGCCTGGTTTGAACGTGGTTTTGTTACCTACAGTAATGAGGCTAAGCACCAAATGATTGGTGTTGATAGCGCAACGCTGGAAACGCATGGTGCAGTGAGTGAAGCCGTGGTGCGTGAAATGGCGCAAGGCGCGCTTTATGCGGCTGCTGCGGATTACGCGATTGCTGTCAGTGGTATTGCCGGGCCAAATGGCGGTAGTGAAGAAAAACCTGTCGGGACGGTGTGGTTTGGCTTCGCTTCAAAACTTGATGGCACCATCGCCCACTGCCAGATTTTTGCTGGTGACCGTGATGCCGTTCGACGCCAGGCCACTGAATATGCGCTGCAAACCCTGTGGGAAGAATTTCTCAAAAATAAGCTTGATACTGTATGACCATACAGTATAATTGGCACAACAAAACAGCATAGTAAGCAGCGTGGCGCATCCGTGTATCACCCTGCATGACAGGAGTAAAAATGGCTATCGACGAAAACAAACAGAAGGCGTTAGCGGCAGCACTTGGCCAAATTGAAAAACAATTTGGTAAAGGCTCCATCATGCGTCTGGGTGAAGACCGTACCATGGATGTGGAAACGATCTCTACCGGTTCACTTTCACTGGATATTGCGCTTGGTGCCGGTGGCTTACCAATGGGCCGTATCGTTGAAATTTACGGGCCAGAATCTTCTGGTAAAACGACGCTGACTTTGCAAGTTATCGCCGCCGCTCAACGTGAAGGTAAAACGTGTGCGTTTATCGATGCTGAGCACGCTCTGGACCCGATTTACGCTAAGAAACTGGGCGTAGATATCGACAACCTGCTTTGTTCACAGCCAGACACTGGTGAACAAGCGTTGGAAATCTGTGATGCGCTGGCACGTTCCGGTGCAGTAGACGTACTGGTTGTTGACTCCGTTGCCGCTCTGACGCCGAAAGCTGAAATTGAAGGCGAAATCGGTGACTCTCATATGGGCCTCGCGGCACGTATGATGAGCCAGGCAATGCGTAAACTGGCAGGTAACCTTAAGCAATCCAACACCCTGCTTATCTTCATCAACCAGATTCGTATGAAAATTGGTGTGATGTTCGGTAACCCAGAAACCACTACCGGCGGTAACGCACTGAAGTTCTACGCTTCTGTACGTCTGGATATTCGTCGCATTGGTGCGGTGAAAGATGGCGATAACGTGGTGGGTAGTGAAACCCGCGTTAAAGTGGTGAAAAACAAAATTGCTGCGCCATTTAAACAAGCTGAATTCCAGATCATGTACGGTGAAGGTATCAACTTCTACGGCGAACTGGTTGATTTAGGCGTGAAGCACAAGCTGATTGAAAAAGCAGGTGCCTGGTACAGCTACAACGGTGAGAAGATTGGCCAGGGCAAATCAAACTCCAGTAACTTCCTTAAAGAAAACAAGCCAATGGCTGCTGAAATCGAGAAGAAACTGCGTGATATGCTGCTGAATAATCCAGATGGTACACCAGACTTTGTTGCTGATGACCACGACAAAGACGTTGCTGAATCCAAAGAAGACTTCTAAATCCCATAAGGGCTGCTACGGCAGCCCTTATTTGTTTCTGTCTTACTACATTTTCTTTTAAACAGGTTATCCGCTATGCCTGCCGAATCTACTTCCCGCCGCAGTCCTTATTCTCGCTTATTAGACAAAACCACTCGTATCCTTGCGATGCGCGATCACAGTGAACAAGAACTTCGCCGTAAACTTGCGGCACAGCCTACATTCCCCGGAAAACCAAGAGCTGAAGAAGACCCATTCACGCCTGAAGATATCGAAAAAGTCATTGCCTGGTGTTATGAACACCGCTGGTTGGACGATGCTCAATTTGCCTCACGTTTTATCGCAAGCCGCAGCCGCAAAGGTTATGGCCCGCAACGTATCCGCCAGGAATTGCAGGGCAAAGGTATCGCGCGTGATCTGAGCGAAGCCGCAATGGAAAATTGCGAAATAGACTGGCAAGAGATGGCTCGAGACATTGCCGAGCGAAAATTTGGCGAGCAACTTCCCACAGAATGGAAAGAGCGAGCTAAAGTGCAGCGTTATCTTCAGTATCGTGGCTTCTATATGGAAGACATCCAGGCTGTTTATTCTTGATATACCCTTCATACTTAAAGTTGCCTCGGCGTTAGCTTCACTCGTTCACCCGAATCACTTACTGGAGTAAGCTCATCGGGATTTTCTTGCTTGCCGCCTTGACGCAACTTTAATTATTTTGGGTATAAAAAACGAAATTTTTCCGATTAGGCATACACGGGATTTTACTTCCCTCATAAGAAAACTTATCTTATTCCCACTTTTTCCAGGTAAACAGGTTACGGCCAAAGCATTAAAATTGGCTACACCCGGTTTGCAACTCCTCGTTAGCTTGATTTCAGGATAATTATGAGCAAGAGCACCGCTGAGATCCGTCAGGCGTTTCTCGATTTTTTCCATAGTAAAGGTCACCAGGTTGTAGCGAGTAGCTCCCTGGTTCCGAATAACGATCCTACTTTGCTGTTTACCAATGCCGGGATGAATCAGTTCAAGGATGTTTTCCTTGGTCTCGACAAGCGTAATTATTCCCGTGCAACAACGTCTCAGCGTTGTGTCCGCGCCGGTGGTAAGCACAATGATCTGGAAAACGTCGGTTACACTGCCCGTCACCATACTTTCTTTGAAATGCTGGGTAACTTCAGCTTCGGTGATTACTTCAAACATGATGCCATTAACTTCGCATGGGAATTATTGACCGGCGAACAGTGGTTTAATCTGCCAAAAGATCGTCTTTGGGTCACTGTTTACGAGACTGACGACGAAGCGTTTGAAATCTGGGAAAAAGAAGTTGGCGTGCCACGCGAGCGCATTATTCGCATTGGCGATAATAAAGGTGCTGCATATGCATCTGACAACTTCTGGCAAATGGGTGATACCGGCCCATGCGGCCCATGTACCGAAATCTTCTTTGACCACGGCGACCATATTTGGGGCGGCCCTCCGGGCAGCGCTGAAGAAGATGGTGACCGCTATATCGAAATCTGGAACCTTGTATTCATGCAGTTCAACCGTCAGCAGGATGGCACTATGCTGCCACTGCCTAAGCCGTCTGTTGATACTGGTATGGGTCTGGAACGTATTGCTGCAGTTCTGCAACACGTTAATTCCAACTATGAAATCGACCTGTTCAGCAAGTTGATCCAGTCTGTTGCTAAAGTGACAGGTGCTACCGATCTGACCAGCAAATCGCTGCGTGTTATCGCTGACCACATTCGCTCTTGTGCATTCCTTGTTTCTGATGGCGTGACTCCGTCGAACGAAGGCCGTGGCTATGTGCTGCGCCGCATCATTCGTCGTGCAATCCGCCATGGCAACATGTTGGGCGCGAAAGAAACCTTCTTCTACAAACTGGTTGGCCCATTAGTTGAAGTCATGGGTGCTGCGGGTGAAGAACTGCATCGTCAGCAAGCGTTGGTTGAACAAGTTCTGAAAACCGAAGAAGAGCAGTTTGCTCGCACGCTTGAGCGTGGCCTGGCATTGCTGGATGAAGAACTGGCTAATCTGAAGGGTGATACTCTGGATGGCGAAACTGCTTTCCGTCTGTATGACACCTACGGTTTCCCGGTTGACCTGACGGCGGATGTTTGCCGTGAGCGTAACCTGAAAGTTGATGAAGCAGGCTTTGAAGCTGCGATGGAAGAACAACGCCGTCGTGCGCGTGAGTCCAGCGGCTTTGGCGCTGACTACAACAGTATGATCCGCGTTGATTCAACCACAGCGTTTAAAGGTTACGACCACACTGATTTAACTGCTAAAGTCACCGCGCTATTTGTTGATGGCAAAGCTGTTGAACAAATTACTGCCGGGCAAGAAGCTGTTGTGGTGCTCAATGAGACCCCATTCTATGCGGAGTCTGGCGGCCAGGTCGGTGATAAAGGCGCGATTAAGGGTAACGGCATAGACTTTGCTGTTAACGATACGCAGAAATATGGTCAGGCGATCGGTCATCTGGGCAAGCTCGTTTCTGGTGTTGTGAAAGTGGGCGATAGCGTTAAAGCTGAAGTTGATGAAGAGCGCCGTTCGCGTATTCGTCTGAACCACTCTGCAACTCACTTGCTGCACGCAGCACTGCGTCAGGTACTTGGCACGCATGTCGCGCAGAAAGGTTCTTTGGTTAACGATAAAGGCCTGCGTTTTGACTTCTCTCATTTTGAGGGAATGAAACCTACAGAAGTGCGTGCGGTAGAAGATATCGTCAACGCACAGATTCGTCGCAACCTGCCGATCGAAACCAACGTCATGGATCTGGAAGCTGCTAAAGCTAAAGGTGCAATGGCGCTGTTTGGTGAGAAATATGATGACCATGTGCGCGTGTTGAGCATGGGTGATTTCTCAACTGAACTGTGTGGCGGCATTCACGCAAATCGCACTGGTGATATTGGCCTGTTCCGTATTGTTGCGGAATCCGGTACCGCTGCAGGCGTACGTCGTATCGAAGCTGTAACAGGTGAAGGTGCGCTGGCAAACCTGCATGCACAGAGCGAACAACTACAGGATATTGCTCAACTGCTTAAAGGTGACAGCCAGAACCTTAACGAGAAAGTGCGTTCGGTACTGGAGCGCACCCGTCAGCTCGAGAAAGAGTTGCAGCAGTTGAAAGAACAGCAGGCGGTGCAGGAGAGTGCAAACCTTTCCAGCAAAGCTGTCGATGTAAAAGGCGTGAAACTCCTCGTGAGTGAGCTCGCCAACGTCGAACCGAAGATGTTGCGTACTATGGTTGATGATCTGAAAAATCAGCTGGGTTCGGCAATCATCGTTTTGGCGACGGTATCAGAAGGTAAAGTTTCTCTGATTGTGGGTGTCTCTAAAGATGTGACCGACCGTGTGAAAGCGGGGGAGCTGATTGGGGTTATCGCTCAGCAAGTCGGAGGCAAAGGGGGCGGTCGTCCAGATATGGCTCAGGCAGGTGGTACAGACACGGCAGCATTACCAGGTGCTCTGGCCGGTGTTGAAGCCTGGGTCGCGGCTAAGCTCTAAGTAAAAAAATAAAGTGCAGACAGACGCCATAACTCATTCAGGTTATGGCGTCTTCTTAATCTGCACACACTCAATAATGATAAAGTCAGGTTAAAGTTGCGTATATCGGCTAGACTTAGTCATATCAGAAGGTAATGTTGTGGTCATTGACAGTTTATGTGTTTGTCACCACTTACTTTTTGGCGTATATGATGGAGAATGCCGGGATACAGAGAGACCCGACTCTTTTAATCTTTCAAGGAGCAAAGAATGCTGATTCTAACTCGTCGAGTTGGTGAGACCCTCATGATTGGGGATGAGGTGACCGTGACAGTGCTTGGGGTAAAAGGTAACCAAGTTCGTATTGGTGTTAATGCCCCTAAGGAAGTTTCTGTTCACCGTGAAGAGATCTACCAACGTATCCAGGCTGAAAAATCGCAACAAACGAGTTACTAAAGTTACTGCGTCTCGCTAATCACTAGCGAGACGCTTCCTTTAGCGCACCCTTTTCTTCGCTTTATCCCGCAATACTCCCTTCATTTCTCGTTATCCCCATAATTTCTTATTCATCCCGAACGCTTCCTTTTAGCTATTACCCTTATCCTGCCTGTTGATAAAACACTCTTTTTGCTGTCAATTCGGCCTTATTGTGCGTGAAGTGTGCAATTGATTATTAGTTGGGAAAAATTGTTTGACTTATAAGTGCAGGAAAGTAATATGTGCGCCACGCAGTGCCGATGAGCAGAAACAAGTTCAACGGTACACCTCGAAAGAGGCGTGTGGTGAGGTGGCCGAGAGGCTGAAGGCGCTCCCCTGCTAAGGGAGTATGCGGTCAAAAGCTGCATCCGGGGTTCGAATCCCCGCCTCACCGCCATTTTGCACCCATAGCTCAGCTGGATAGAGTACTCGGCTACGAACCGAGCGGTCGGAAGTTCGAATCTTCCTGGGTGCACCATTCTTCCTACTACCATTTTGCGCCGGTAGTGTTCCAAAGAAAGTTAATTTCTTAAGGAGCGACAGGGAGAAAAACGTTGCTTTAGCAACGGCCCGTTTGGGCAAGCACCGTGAGTAACTCTCAGGATGCACCATCTAGTTTGATGTTGTTTAGAACAACAAACAGCATTAAGTCAGCAGTAAAAGAAGTAATCCTGTGCACCCATAGCTCAGCTGGATAGAGTACTCGGCTACGAACCGAGCGGTCGGAAGTTCGAATCTTCCTGGGTGCACCATTCTTCTTCAATATTACGGCAAGTTCAGTAATATTGAGACAGAAGTCAAAAGCAGTACCTCGATGCACCCATAGCTCAGCTGGATAGAGTACTCGGCTACGAACCGAGCGGTCGGAAGTTCGAATCTTCCTGGGTGCACCATTCTTCTTCAATATTACGGCAAGTTCAGTAATATTGAGTCAGAAGCAAAAAGTAGTACCCCGATGCACCCATAGCTCAGCTGGATAGAGTACTCGGCTACGAACCGAGCGGTCGGAAGTTCGAATCTTCCTGGGTGCACCATTTTCTCCCCAAGTTTTACCTCCTGAATTTCAAAAACAAAATCCCCTATAATGCCATATTTACCCATTAGTCACCTTCTGAACCATCTCAATTACAAATAAGCGACAATATTATTGGTTTACGATAAAGTAACGCCTCAATATTGAGTGATGTGAGGGATGAGATGTACGAACGTTACGAAGGTCTAATTTTCGATATGGACGGAACCATCCTCGATACCGAACCTACACATCGCAAGGCGTGGCGTGAGACGCTGGCAGGCTATGGCATGCAGTTCGACGAACAAGCAATGGTTGCGTTGAATGGTTCACCTACCTGGCGTATTGCGCAGGCAATTATCGAACTCAATCGTGCAGATCTTGACCCTCATCGTCTGGCGCAAGAAAAAACGCAGGCCGTTAGAGCTATGCTTCTTGATACGGTGCGCCCACTTCCCCTTATTGATGTAGTCAAATCCTGGCATGGGCGTCGCCCAATGGCTGTGGGTACGGGCAGTGAAAGCGATATCGCCGAAGCGCTGCTCAACCATTTAGGCTTACGTCAGTATTTCTCTGCTGTTGTTGCCGCAGACCATGTCAAAAATCACAAACCCGCTCCCGATACTTTTTTGCTGTGCGCTGAATTAATGGGCGTCGCACCAAATAAATGTGTGGTGTTTGAAGATGCAGATTTTGGCCTGGAAGCTGCAAGAGCGGCGGGAATGGATGGCGTGGACGTCCGTTTGCTGTGAGTGAAGGACTATCACTTTTTTCATTATTTACCAGTAGCTTTCTAAGCGCTACGTTATTGCCAGGAAGTTCCGAAGTGGTGCTGGTAGCACTATTAGTTGCAGGCTCTGGCCCAACCTGGTTACTCATCTTAATAGCAACAATGGGTAATAGCCTTGGTGGCTTAACTAACGTTATTCTGGGGCGTTTTTTTCCATTGCGGGAACAATCGCGCTGGCATGGGAAAGCGACTGGCTGGCTGGTACGTTTCGGACCGGCAACATTATTACTCAGTTGGATGCCGTTAGTCGGCGATCTGCTGTGCCTGTTGGCTGGCTTATTACGAATGAGCTGGGGACCGGTAATCTTTTTTTTATGCCTTGGTAAAGCGCTTCGCTATATCGTTGTAGCGGCTGCAACGGTTCAAGGCATGGCGTGGTGGCACTAATTGCATGGACTGATATACCTATTATCTTTCTAGCTGCAGGTGTGTTGGCTGCAATCGCAAACCCCAGTCACTTACTCTAGTAAGCTTCTGGTGATTTGCTCTCTTGCCGCCTTCCTGCAGCTCGAAATCTAAAGGGTATAATTATCATCGCCATTTAAAACAATTATGCTTAATAAAAATGAATTCGACAGGCGGGAGGTCAATTTGATCCCGAACGTATCACAGGCGCTGGCCTGGCTGGAACAGCATCCTCAGGCAGTTAAAGGTATTTGTCGTGGTCTTGAGCGTGAAACGCTGCGAGTCACACCAGATGGTCAGTTGGCAACAACGGGCCACCCGGAAAGCCTTGGTTCAGCGCTGACACATAAATGGATCACGACTGATTTCGCGGAAGCGCTACTGGAGTTTATTACTCCAGTTGATGGTGATATCGACCATATGCTGACATTCATGCGCGATCTCCATCGCCATACAGCCCGTGAACTGGGTGATGAGCGTATGTGGCCGCTGAGCATGCCGTGTTATATCAACGATGGTCAGAATATCGAGCTGGCGCAGTATGGCTCGTCCAACAACGGGCGTTTTAAAACGTTATACCGCGAAGGTTTGAAAAACCGTTACGGTGCGTTGATGCAGACTATTTCGGGTGTGCACTACAACTTTTCGCTGCCGCTGGAGTTCTGGCAGGCGCGTCTGGGTGTTGAAGATGCTGAAAGCGGCAAAGAAGCGATTTCCGCCGGATATTTCCGCCTGATTCGCAACTATTACCGTTTTGGTTGGGTTATCCCATATTTGTTCGGGGCATCGCCGGCGATTTGTTCTTCCTTCCTGCAAGGGAAAGAAAGCGCACTGCCATTTGAAAAAACCGAATGTGGCATGAATTACCTGCCATATGCGACTTCATTGCGACTGAGCGACTTGGGCTACACCAATAAATCCCAGAGTAACCTTGGTATTACGTTTAACGATCTGGAGACTTATGTCGCCGGGCTGAAGCGCGCGATTAAAACGCCATCGGAAGAGTATGCACAGATGGGCGTTGAGAAAGATGGCAAGCGCCTTCAAATCAACACCAACGTGCTGCAAATTGAAAATGAACTCTATGCACCTATTCGCCCTAAACGCGTTACAGGGCCGGGTGAGTCGCCTTCTGATGCATTGATGCGTGGCGGGATTGAATATATTGAAGTGCGTTCACTTGATATCAATCCGTTCTCACCAATTGGTGTTGATGAGCAGCAGGTTCGTTTTCTCGACCTGTTCATGATTTGGTGTGTGCTGGCTGATGCGCCTGAAATGAGCAGTGACGAATTGCTTTGCACCCGCACAAACTGGAATCGTGTGATTCTGGAAGGCCGCAAACCAGGCCTGACACTGGGTATAGGTTGTGAAACCGCGCAGCATCCGCTGGCTAAAGTGGGCAAAGATTTGTTCACAGATTTACGCCGTGTAGCCGAAACGCTGGATGGTATTGCGGGCAATAGCGAATATCAGGACGTTTGTGATCAGCTGGTAGCCTGTTTTGACGATCCGGAATTAACGTACTCGGCACGCATTCTGCGGTCTATGATTGATAATGGCATTGGCGGAACCGGGCTTGCGTTGGCTGAGCAGTATCGTCAGATGCTGACACAAGAGCCGCTGGAGATTTTGACGGAAGACGTGTTGCAGAAAGAACATGATGCTTCATGGCAGCGCCAGCGAGACATCGAAGCCAGTGATACCGAGCCGTTTGATGTGTGGCTTGAGAAACACGCTTAGTAGAAAAGAAAAAGGCCACAATCAGTGTGGCCAAAATATACATCTCTGAATCAGGGATGATGATAACAAATGCGCGTCTTTCATATACTCAGAGTAGTGTGAGAAAGAATGGTTCATTTTATTTTAAAAAAAATCACTTATCGGAGGTGATCAGATGCCGTTGTTGGATAGCTTCACAGTTGACCATACCCGCATGGGCGCACCAGCAGTGCGTGTAGCGAAAACGATGCATACGCCTCATGGCGATACTATCACTGTATTTGATCTGCGTTTTTGCATCCCGAACAAGGAAGTGATGCCAGAAAAAGGTATTCATACTCTTGAACACCTGTTTGCTGGTTTTATGCGTGACCACCTGAATGGAAATGGCGTAGAGATTATTGATATTTCACCAATGGGCTGCCGCACGGGCTTCTACATGAGCCTGATTGGTGTGCCTGATGAGACGCGCGTTGCCGATGCATGGAAAGCGGCAATGGAAGATGTGCTGAAGGTGAAAGAGCAAAACCAGATCCCAGAGCTGAACGTTTATCAGTGTGGCACTTACCACATGCACTCGCTGGAAGAAGCGCAAGATATCGCCCGTCATATTCTTGAGCATGGCGTAAGCGTAAACAGCAACGAAGAACTGGCTCTGCCGAAAGAGACACTCAAAGAGCTGCATATCTAGTTCTGATTAGGCGTAAGCGCCAATAGCAAAAAGGGGCCAATCGGCCCCTTTTGTATTTCTGACACATTCTTTCTGACTTAGTGCGCTCCGCCACCACCACCACCGGCACCAAACGGTGGTCTGGCAAACCAGATTAGACCCAGCAACAGAATAAATATTCCTGCAGAAACCCAGAAAATCTCATTGGCTGAGATAATCAGCCCCTGATTGGTAATCTGCTGCGCAATATAGCCAGAGGCTTGTTGCGGCGACATCCCCAGATTTTCCAGTTTTGAATACATCTCCTGCGCATTCGGGTTAAACGGTGAAACGGACTCCGTTAACTGCGAATGGTGTAACGCCTCGCGGTTAGTCCACAGCGTCGTGGTTATCGATGTACCAATCGAACCGGCAAGGGTTCGGGTAAAGTTCGACAAACTCGATGCAGCCGCCATACGCTCAGGCGGTAGCCCGGAAAGCGTAATTGTCGTCAGTGGCATAAAGAAACATGCCACGGCGAAGCCCTGAATAAACTGCGGCCAGGCCGACGCGCCGAAATCCATTCCCGGCTCGAAGGTATATGCACGCCAGTAGAAACAGACGGCGTACATAATAAAGCTGAACGTCACCAGCCGTCGCATATCGAGCTTATGAGCAAAACGCCCGATAATCGGCGACAGCAATACAGGAAGAAGTCCGACCGGTGCCGATGCCAGACCTGCCCAGGTTGCCGTGTAGCCATACACCTCCTGCAACAGCTGCGGCAGCAACACAATTGCGCCGAAGTAGAGCATGTAAGCGAGACTGATACACAAGCAACCAATGGTGAAGTTTCGCGACTTAAACAACGACAAGTCGACTATCGGGTTGTCGTCCGTTAGTTCCCAGACAATCAAGAAACTTATCGTCACCACCGCGACGATTGTCAGAACGACCACTTCCGTTGAGTTAAACCAATCCAACTCTTTACCGCGGTCGAGCATGATTTGCAGGCTACCAATCCCCACCACCAGCAGCGCAAGGCCTATGGCATCAATACGGCGCTGCTCGGTTTTGGTTTCACGGCCACGCAGCGTTTGCAGCGTTAGCAGAACCACCAGCGCGCCGATCGGCACGTTGATAAAGAAGATCCAACCCCAGTGGTAGTTATCACTGATAAAACCACCGAGAATTGGCCCACAAATCGGCGCCACGATAACCGTCATCGACCACAGCGCCAGCGCGATACTTCGCTTAGCAGGCGGGTAGTTATTGAGCAGCAGGCTTTGCGAAAGCGGAATCAACGGCCCGGCAACGATCCCCTGGATAACGCGGAAGAAGATCAGCATCTCCAGACTTTTGGACACGCCGCAAGCCCATGAAGCCAGCACGAACAGAATCGTCGACCACATAAACAACTTCACTTCACCAAAGCGCTTAGCAAGCCACCCGGTGATAGGAATTGAGATGGCGTTGGCCACCCCAAATGAAGTGATAACCCAGGTCCCCTGGCTCAGAGACGAGCCAAGGTTACCGGCAATGGTCGGAATGGCCACGTTGGCGATGGTAGAATCCAGCACCTGCATAAAGGTCGCCAATGACAAGGCGATGGTCATGATGACCAGCGGTGCCCCTTCTAGCGGTTTTTGTTGTGCCATACAACCTCCGCTTTGTTAACCCGCATTGGCCTGGATGATGTTATTAATCAGCTCATTAGCAGGTGCCAGGTTAAGTTCGCGCGCGTTACTTTCATACACCGGAGAGTGACGCGTCTCGTTAGCCAGAATACTGCCTTCACGGTTGCTGGTATCCACGGTAACTAATGTGGATAGACCAATACGTAGCGGATGTTCTTGAAGTTGCTTCGCATCAAGCTCAATACGTACTGGCAGGCGCTGAACGACTTTGATCCAGTTGCCGGTAGCGTTTTGCGCCGGGAGCAGTGAAAACGCGCTGCCGGTGCCCATGTCCAGGCCTACGACCTTGCCAGTGTATTCAATTTTGTCGCCGTAAATATCACTGACAACCGTTGCAGGTTGGCCGATACGTATATGCGCAAGCTGCGTCTCTTTAAAGTTCGCATCGACCCACAAACCACTTGCTGGCACGATAGCCATCAGAGGAGTTGTTGGGCTTATTTGCGCACCAACCTGAACAACGCGGCGTGAAACATAGCCGGTCATTGGGCTGACAATTTTGGTGCGGGCTAGCGCCATCCATGCGTTACGCAACTCGGCAGCCGCTTGTTTAACACTTGGCTGTTCTTCGAGTTTGCTACCCAGAACCATGGCCTGGTTTGCATTGTATTGTTGAATGGCAACATCCAGTTGCGCTTGAGCCGTCGCGACGGCATCTCGGGCGTGTTGCAATTCTTCACGGCCAATCAGGTTTGCGTTACCCAAAGGTACGCGGCGATTAAGGTCGCTTTGAGCTTGAGCAAGCGAAGTCTTTTGCAGCTCAATATTGGCCTGCAACTGCTTACTATTAATCATTAACTGACGTGTCTGACGTACGCTTGAAGCCAGCACGGTTTGTGCCTGCTCAAAAGCTTGCTCAGCGTCAGCCTGGTCTAACGTTACCAGAACATCGCCCTGTTTAACGAAGTCGGTATTTTCAGCCCAAACTTTGGTTACGCTTCCGGAAACCTGGGACATTATCTGTACCTGATTACCGGCCACATACGCATCATCCGTATTTTCGTAGTGACGTAACACCAAAAACCAATAAATCCCATATGCCACAGCAATAATTACAAACAGCAAGGTCAACACAAGTAAGGCACCTTTACGTTTGCCTTTCTTGTTACCCGGCTGTTGCGGGGTTTGAGTCTCCGCATGTGCGCTCATGCTTATCTCCACACTTTTTTATTATAGTGATCGGCTGAGCCGACCTGTTAGACCCAACAGGCCAGCAAGGTGAGTTGCTGGCCTGTCGGTATTCATCTTTTTTGGGGTATTACGATTTCACGCGATGACAGCACTTAGCGCACGGCTTCAAGTACAGTCTGGTTTTCGTCCATTTCATCAAGGCGGGTCAGCAGTTTGCGGGTAATATTTTCCAACTGCTCTTTCTCCGTACCGCTCAGCGCAGACCACAGCTCATGCAGGCAGTGGTGTTGCGGCGGTAACACCTGACGTATGAATTCCTGACCTTTTTCGGTCAAATGCAGATGCAGGCAGCGGCGATCGTTATCGCTTTCACGGCGTTCAATCCAGCCACGCTTTTCCAGCTCATCGGCAATTCGGGTCGCGTTGGTTCGAGAAGAACCTAAAGCACAGCTTAGTTCAGAAGGCTGGATGCTATGGTTTTCCTGAGATTCAAGAGTGATCAACGCCATAAATAGCGTCTCGTTAATGCCCTGAGCTTTCAGCATCTTATTGCGGTTTTCCAAAAGCTTGCCTTGCATGTGCATGCACAGGCGCGTCAGAAGGACTTCCTGGTATGGGAATTCTTCGTAGCGTTTGGCGCGAAATTTTAGCATTTGTTCAATGGGCGTAAACGAACTATCCATTTTGGCATAACCTCATTAGTTGCGGTCGATATAATAACGATGGTGACAAATAAAGTAAATGTATTGTTTATACGTTTTTTAATCGTCAGACGGCGATCACCATCATGAGTTTCCAGGTTAATCCATAACCCAGAGCACTTAATAACGTCGGGATAATAATGCTGCGAGTTTTATAAAAGCTCAGCCCGAGAATGATAAAGCCCATAAGCGTTGGGACCAGACGCTGCGCATCGTGCATGATCTCAGGCACACTTGAGACCACCAGCAGGGCGCAAATTGATGCAATGCCAATACTATCTAGCAGCACGCCTGTCGCACCAAGTTTGGATGGACGTGTCGAATTTGCCCTGATTCGCAGAGGCAAATAACGGAACAGGTAGTTCGCAAGCCCGACCAGCAGACCCAGCAAAAGTACTTGTGTACTCATCCCGGTTCTCCTTGATAAAACGCCTGCACTAACGCCGCCAGGCATCCACACGCAATGCCTGCAAAAATCGCAGCAGGAATCGAAATCAGCGTGACGCCCAATAGTGCACCAGCAAGCGATGCGGTCACGATCCAGGATTGCTTACGCTGGAATGACGCCAGCAAGAAGCTCAGAAATAGGGCTGGCAGCATAAAACCTAGCGCTGCTTCTACTGCCGGGAAGTTATCCAGCAAGCCATTTCCGGACCAGGAACCCAGCGCTGTACCCAGAATCCATGAAAACCAGGAGCTGAATGCGATACCGATCATCCAGTTTTCGCTCCAGCGACGATTATCACGGACCAGTTTTGCTGTTGCGGCAGCAAACACTTCGTCGGTCAGGCCAAAGGCCCAAATCGCGGTTTTAGGTTTACTTAACTGGTGAGTGATTCGTTGGCGCAGGGAAGGGCCGTATAAGACGTGGCGCACATCCATTGCCATTACTGTTAATGCTGCCACCCATAGCGAGCTACCCGCAGCCAGCAATGCGGTAATAACAAACTGGCTAGCGCCTGCATAAATAATGCAGGAGAAAAATAGACTTTCGAATGGGGTAAATCCTAGCTTTGTGGCATTCAGCCCAAACGCGAATGCTACCGGGATATAACTGATGACAATCGGTAAACTGTCTTTCAGCCCTTCAACCCAGGTAGCATCATTTTGGTTAGTATTTAAGTGATCTGTCGCAGGACTATCCATATTAACTATTTATCTATTTCTGACGTTAATGTCACTCGAATGAACAAACAGGGATAACCTTAACAGACTGGTACGACCCTTAATACCCCAAATTATTCAAGGGGAATGTAAAGGATTAGAGCCATCACGGCTGACGGTGATAGCCACGCCACCACACTACTAAATTTAGTAGGGCGATGATGGCACCTGCTGCGCAAACGCCATTCCATCCAGCATGTTGATATGCACTGGCAGAAATGACTGAACCTGCGGCGCCACCAATAAAGTAGCTGGTCATGTAACCGGCGGTTAAGCGATTTCGTGCATCCGGCATCATGCGATAGATAACGGTTTGGTTAGTGATATGCACACCCTGAACCGTTAAATCCAGCACCAGAATGCCAATGATTAGCGCGATGACTGAATACTGCCCCATTGCGGTCGCAATCCACGACAGCAGCAGCAGCACCAGCCCAATGGTTGTGGTGAGATGTGCTTTACCTTTATCTGCAAATCCACCCGCCGGACGTGCACCCAGCGCACCCGCTGCACCCGCGAGGCCAAACAGGCCAATCATCCCATCCGAGAAGTTAAATGGCGGCGATGCCAGCAGAAATGCCATTGATGTCCAGAGGATACTGAAGTTGGCAAACGTCAGGCAGCCCAATAATGCGCGAGTACGCAATAGAGGGTTTTTGATAAACAAGCCGAATACAGAGGACAGTAACTGCGGATAATTCAGATGAGTTTCAGTCTTCACTTTCGGCAAGCCGCGCCACAGGGCTAAAGCCATCAAAACCATGAGCACACTGGCAACCCAGTAAACGGTACGCCAGCCACCAAGACTTGCCAGCAGCCCGGCAACTGTACGTGCAAGCAAAATACCGAGCAGCAGGCCACTCATAATCGTGCCAACCACTTTGCCGCGCTTTGCAGGTTCAGCAAGCGTTGCTGCAAGCGGCACCAGAATTTGTGCAACGACCGAGAACAAGCCGGTGAGTGCAGTGCCAAGAATCATCATCCATAACGTCTGGCTCAGCGCGACAATCACCATGCCGCCTGCGGCAAGCAGCGTCATAAAGACAATTAACCCGCGGCGCTCGAACATATCGCCTAGTGGCACCAGCAACAACAAACCTGCGGCATAACCCAGTTGTGCGGCGGTTACAATAAATCCGGCCTGGTTAATCGAAAGGGAAAACGCATTAGCGATGGTATCGAGTAGCGGTTGCGCGTAGTAGTTACTGGCAACGGCCAAACCCGTGGCAATAGACATCAGGACGATAAGCGCGGGGCTAAGTCCAGGGGGGGTATTTTTCATTGTTATTCTTCAACTTGCGATGATGGTGCGGGAATAATAACGAAAATTAACGTAAGCAGGAGTCGGATTGTGCGGTTTGTTTTGGTAGGAATACCCTCTCCAGGCAGGAGAGGGTTAGGTTTTCACCTTCTCCTGAAGAGAAGGCCGGTCTCAGATTAATACAAAGGCTTACTTAGCGGCTAAAGCTTCTTTCACCCAGCCATCAAACTGCGCCTGGTGTGCTTTAATCCAGCCATCAACGTGGCCCTGAATATCTGCTTCTGAGGATTTACCGTTATGCATCATCGCATTCTCGGCATTGATATCCGCCAGTGGCAGTTTCATCAGGCTAAACAGTTTCGCTGCCTGCGGGTTTTTCTCGGCCCAGGCTTTGTTTGCCACGATATGCATGGTGTTCACTGGGAAACCATAGTTCGCGCCATTCGGCAGTTTGGTGTCGATATTCTTTTGCTCACCCGGCAAGGACGAGAACGGCACCTGCAACCACACCACATCTTTCCCAGGTTTGAGCACATCGCTCACCCAGTATGGCGTCCAGGTGTAATACAGCACCGGTTTGCCTTCTTTATAACGTGCAATGGTATCCGCCATCATCGCTGAATAATTACCGTGGCTAACCGTTACCGTATCGGCCAGCTTATAGGCTTCGTTCTGATGGTTAATCACCGCTTCACAACCCCAACCCGGCGTACAACCCATCATGTCGGCTTTGCCATCGTTGTTGCTGTCGAACAGTTTGGCAATCTTCGGATCTTTTAGCTGCTCAACGTTGGTGATGTGGTATTTATCTGCGGTCTTTTTATCGATGAGATAACCCTGCGCCGCGCCGGTCACATACGTGCCTTCGCGATAAAACTTGTTACTGCCACCCGCAGCGGCATACATATCGTCATGCAGTGGCTGCCAGTTCACTGCGGTAAATGTGGCATCGCCAGAGGCAATCGAGGTGTAACCCACGTTGTAATCCACTTCGCTTGCCGTATTTACGGTGTAACCCAGTTTTTCAAGGGCACGGCTGACAAGCTGTGTCTGGAAGGATTCTTCAGAAATGGTGCTTTGAATTGGCTGAACCGTAATGCCTTTACCCGGCAAGTCAGCGGCAAAAGTGCTGGTGGTAACGAGTGTGGCAAGAGCTGTCGCGAAAAGAGTCGTGTGTCGCATCGTTATTCCTATTTTTGGTGATGGGGCATGAGGCGGCACGCATGCCGCCACAGGCTTATTTAATGAAGGGACGGGTCAAGAGACCAATTGGGCCGGTATTGAACCAGCGGCGGTTGCCACGGCTGCGCGAATCGCGGCCAATGGACTGAGTTAAGCGGTCGAGAATAATGGCAAGAATGACAATGCCGACGCCGCCGACGGTCGCAAGACCCATATCGAGGCGGCCAATACCGCGCAGAACCATCTGGCCCAGGCCACCAACGGCAATCATCGAGGCGATAACCACCATCGAAAGTGCCAGCATCAGTGTCTGGTTAACGCCCGCCATAATGGTCGGCATCGCCAGCGGTAACTGAACCTTGAACAACATCTGGCGCGGGCTTGCGCCAAAAGAACGCGAGGCTTCAATTAGATCTTCCGGCACCTGCTTAATACCCAGAATCGTCAGGCGCACAATTGGTGGCAGGGCAAAGATAATCGTCACTACCACACCTGGCACGTTACCGATACCGAACAGCATTACGATTGGCACCAGATAAACAAACGCTGGAGTGGTTTGCATCGCATCCAATAGGGGGCGAATTATTTTTGCTGCCCGTTCGCTGCGTGCCAGCCAAATCCCCAGCGGCAGGCCGATTATCATGCAGAACATCAGGGCCGTCAGTACCAGCGCCAGCGTCACCATAGCTTGTGACCAGGCACCAATCGCGCCAATCGCTACCAGCGAAATCAACGTTGCGATACCCATTCCCAGGCTCGACATCTGCCAGGCAATCAGCGCAAACAGAATGATGGCAACCGGTGCTGGCATCCCCAGCAAGAAGTGCTGGAAGCCACTGAGGATATAATCCACCGGCACGCGAATGCCCTGAAACACCGGGCGGAAGTGTGTCACCACCCAGTCGATGCCGTGAGTTACCCAGCTATCGAGTGGGATCAGCGTCTTATGGAACGGATCCAGAATGTTAAAATGTTCTGGCTGTGGCGCAGGAGCTGAATTCAGCCAGTCTGCACTGCCACTTGCCGCAGGCGTGGATGCCGCCTGGCTTCCCCACGCATCAGCAGTTGCAGCGGCATGGTTGGTTGTTGTGTCGGCAGCCGCACTGCCGGTATCCCACGGATTTGCTTCACTCATTGACTTACCCCCTCACGATCTAACGCCTGGAGCAGCACCCCTTTTGAGATGATACCCACGTACTGACTCTCTTCACCTATGACTGGAACCGCGCACGGAGCCTGGCCTACATGGGTGAGCAGATCGCTTAGTGACGTATCAGCGGAAACTGCCGCCGGAGATTCGAGGTAAGCATTATCCAGACCCTGACCAGCAGCCAACGCCGCTTTCAGTGAGTCAGTCGATACAATACCGAGGAATTTTTGCCCGCGTTCGATGACATAACCGAATTCACGATCTTCGTCTTGCAGCAATTTCAGCGCAGAACGAGGGCCAAAACCGGCGGTTTTACGCAGCAGGCCAGCAGGGCTTCGGCGGGCAATATCTTTGGCGCTAAATACCTGACTAATATCCACACCTCGGAAGAAGGTGCGTACATAATCATTTGCCGGATTATTGAGAATTTCATCCGGTGTGCCGACCTGTATTACTTCACCACCTTGCATAATGGCAATTCGGTCGCCAATACGCATTGCTTCATCTAAATCGTGGGAGATAAATACAATGGTACGTTGGTGTTTAGCCTGCAATTTAATTAATTCATCCTGCATTTCAGTACGAATTAATGGATCGAGTGCGGAGAAGGCTTCATCCATCAATAATATATCTGGATTAATTGCCAATGCGCGGGCTAAACCAACACGTTGACGCATACCGCCAGAAAGCTCATCAGGATAAGCGTGGGAATAATTTTCAAGCCCTACCTGACGCAATGCATCAAGAGCTTTTTCCTGACGTTCTTTTAACGGAATTCCCGCTAATTCCATGCCGAAAGCAGTGTTATTTAACACCGTCATATGGGGCATCAGAGCAAATGACTGGAATACCATTGAGATCTTGCTCTTACGCACTTCACGCAGTTGTGCGTCTGATATCTTAGCGATGTCTACACCATCAATCAGTACCTGCCCACGGGTTGGTTCAATCAGGCGATTGAGAAGGCGAACCATGGTGGATTTACCGGAACCCGATAACCCCATGATGACAAAAATCTCGCCTTCTTCAATTGCCAGACTGGCGTCTTTTACGCCAAGCGACAGCCCTGTTTTTTCCAGTAATTCGGCTTTTGAAATACCCTTTTCAATATATTTAAATGCGCGCTGTGGGTGCTCACCAAATACCTTATATAAATTCTTCACTTCAAGTTTAATTGCCATGCAATAAAGTTATTCCTGTATTTATATATTTATACACAATTCCTGATGGAAATATTCACTGCATATACCCTAACATACTCAGAATCTGAGACAACCCTCGATTTCTGATATATCCAATATCCGCGCGGCTTGAGTGGGCAGAATTTCCCATAAGTAAAGGGCTGAGAGCAAATCAGAGAAAGATGATATTTTTTGTAAGCGAAGGCGAAATTTGCCTGAATAGCGTGATATTCAGGCGGAAATGTAAACAGCGATTTTGTAGTGTTGACTGAAAATATCAACGCCAGAAATGTGCGGTTTATTTGGCTTAATTTACAATAAGAAACCAAAATAATTCGCGTTGCAGAAAGGCGACAAAGCCGCAAGTCCCCAGGAGCATAGATAACTATGTGACAGGGGGGCGCGGGTGCAGTCAACGCACCTGCGGCTGTTTTTAGAAATCCCAGTCTTCGTCTGTAGTTTCCACCGCTTTCCCCATTACATACGATGAGCCAGAACCCGAGAAAAAGTCGTGGTTCTCGTCCGCATTGGGGGAGAGTGCTGCCAGTATCGCTGGGTTCACCTCTGCCATTTCAGGCGGGAATAGCGCGTTGTAACCCAGGTTCATTAATGCCTTATTCGCGTTGTAGCAAAGAAAGGCTTTCACCTCTTCCTGCCAACCCACATCACCGTAAAGCGCATCGGTATAAGCGACTTCGTTATCGTAAAGATCCATCAGCAAATCGAGGGCAAAGTTTTGCAGCTCGGTCTGGCGCTCAATGCTTTGCTGCGCCAGCACTTTCTGGAATTTGTAACCGATATAATAACCGTGCACCGCTTCGTCGCGGATAATCAGGCGAATCAGGTCAGCCGTGTTAGTTAATTTGCCACGGCTCGACCAGTACATCGGCAAATAAAATCCAGAATAGAAGAGGAAAGACTCCAGAAATACGCTGGCAATTTTCTTCTTCAATGGATCATCGGCGTGGTAATGAGCGAGGATAATTTGCGCCTTACGTTGTAGTGGCGGGTTTTCTTCGCTCCACGCATACGCCGCATCAACATCTTTAGTCTGGCAAAGCGTTGAAAAAATCGAGCTATATGAGCGGGCGTGCACCGCTTCCATAAAGCTCACGTTAGACAAAACGGCTTCCTCATGCGGCGTAATCGCATCATTCATTAATACCGGTGCGCCAACCGTATTCTGAATAGTGTCCAGCAGAGTCAGCCCGGTAAACACGCGGATAGTCAGTTGCTGTTCTTCATCGCTGAGCGATTGCCAGGCCGGAATATCATTCGACAGTGGGATTTTCTCCGGCAACCAGAAATTGCTGGTCAGGCGATTCCACACTTCGAGATCTTTCTCATCCTCGATATTGTTCCAGTTGATGGCACTTACCCGGGTTAACTCAGTCATGATTTCTCCTTATAAAGCGCAGGACACACAGCCCTGCACCTCCGTTCCATCCAGTGCCATCTGGCGCAAGCGAATGTAGTAGAGCGTCTTGATGCCTTTTTTCCAGGCATAAATCTGCGCTTTATTAATGTCACGAGTGGTGGCGGTATCGCGGAAAAACAGTGTCAGCGATAAACCTTGATCAACGTGGCGAGTGGCTTGCGCATAGGTGTCGATAATTTTTTCCGGGCCGATATCGTAGGCATCCTGGTAAAACTCCAGGTTGTCGTTAGTCATAAACGGAGCCGGATAATAAACACGACCGATTTTGCCTTCTTTGCGAATCTCGATACGTGAGACTATCGGGTGGATGCTTGATGTTGCGTGGTTGATATAAGAGATCGAACCCGTCGGTGGGACAGCCTGCAAATTCTGGTTATACAGGCCGTATTCCATCACGTCGTCACGCAACTGTTGCCACTCTTCGCGGCTGGGAATAGCGACCCCGGCTTTGGCAAATAACGCGCGCACCTTCTCGGTTTTTGGCTGCCAGCTTTCTTGCAGATATTGGCGGAAATATTCGCCATTCGCATAACTTGATTGCTCGAAACCTGCGAAGCGCTGTTTGCGTTCTCGTGCCAGTAAATTTGATGTGCGAACTGCATGCCAGGTCACGGTATAAAAATAGAAATTGGTAAAATCCAGACCTTCTGGCGAGCCGTAAGGAATACCTTCACGCGCCAGATAACCATGGAGATTCATTTGGCCGAGGCCGATGGCGTGTGACGCGGCGTTTCCTGCTTCAATCGACGGTACTGAGCGAATGTGGCTCATATCGGAAACCGCTGTTAGCCCGCGAATTGCGACTTCGATAGTCTCGCCAAAATCGGGGGAATCCATGGTATGGGCGATATTCAGTGAGCCGAGATTGCAGGAAATATCTTTACCTGTTTGTTGGTAATCGAGGTTTTCGTCGTAAGTAGAAGGGCTATTAACCTGCAAGATCTCTGAACACAGGTTGCTCATATTAATACGCCCGGCAATCGGGTTGGCGCGATTTACCGTGTCTTCAAACATGATGTACGGGTAACCAGACTCAAACTGGATCTCGGCCAGTGTCTGGAAGAAATCACGCGCATTAATAAAGGTTTTGCGAATACGCTCGTCCGACAGCATTTCTTCGTAAAGTTCGCTGACGGCAATATCACCAAATGGCTTGCCGTAAATACGCTCGACATCATAAGGCGAGAATAACGCCATCGGCTGGTTATCTTTCGCCAACTGGAAAGTGATATCCGGGATCACCACGCCAAGCGAGAGCGATTTGATGCGAATTTTTTCATCAGCATTTTCGCGCTTGGTGTCGAGAAAACGCAAAATATCGGGATGATGGGCGTGAAGATAAACCGCGCCCGCGCCCTGGCGCGCACCGAGCTGGTTGGCGTACGAAAACGCATCTTCCAGCATTTTCATCACTGGAATAACACCGGACGACTGGTTTTCGATGCGTTTAATCGGCGCGCCAACTTCACGCAAATTGGAGAGCAGGAAAGCTACGCCACCGCCACGTTTCGAAAGCTGCAATGCGGAATTTACCGCGCGGCCAATCGACTCCATATTGTCTTCAATTCGCAGCAAGAAGCAGGACACCAGTTCGCCGCGCTGCATTTTCCCGCAGTTCAGAAAAGTGGGCGTGGCAGGCTGGAATCGGCCGCTGAGCATCTCATCCATCAATTGCATGGCGAGGTTTTCGTTACCCTGCGCCAGTGTTAACGCCACCATGCACACACGGTCCGGGAAATGTTCCAGATACTCTTTACCGTCGTAAGATTTCAGGGTGTAGCTGGTGTAATACTTCCAGGCGCCGAGAAATGTCTGGAACTGGAAACCACTGTTCAGCGCCTTCTCAAACAACGTGACGACAAAACGACTGTCATAGCGTTGTAGCACGGCATTGTCGTAATAACCTTCAGCCACAAGATAGTCGAGGCGAGCTTGCTGGTGGGGAAACTGGCGCGAACGGGGTAGCACATGTTGTTTATGGAATTGCTCTACCGCCAGCTTATCTTTCTCAAACTGGATATGGCCTTCGGAATCATAAAGATTCAACATGGCGTTGAGTGCGTGATAATCCGCGCTTTCCGTCGCCATTACGCTGATAGCTTCTGTCGTTGCCAAAATTCTTTGACTCCCTTACGCACGTTTTCAATATCTTGCTCGGTGCCGAGTAACTCAAAACGATAGAGATACGGTACCTGGCATTTCTGGGCTATCACGTCGCCCGCCCGGCAAAATCCTTCGCCGAAATTACGATTACCGCTGGCAATCACACCGCGCAGTAACGAGTGATTCGTCGGATTATTTAAAAAACGAATGACCTGGGCCGGTACGGCGCCGGCAATTCCGCCACCGCCGTAGCTTGGCACTATCAAAATATAAGGCTCTGGAACAATCAGCCGCTGTTTGAAATCCAGCGGAATGCGCAGCGCGGGTAATTCCAGGCGTTCGACAAAACGCAGAGTATTTTCCGAGGTGCTGGAGAAGTAGACGAGATGACTCATGCAGTCGCCAGGTTGCGCAGACGGTTGATCATATCCGGCCGGAATCCGCTCCAGCTCTCTTGTTCTGTGACCACAACCGGCAACTGGCGAAAACCAAGGGCGCGTAATTCGTCGGCGGCTTCCGGGGTTAAATCGAGATTAATCAGTTCGTAAGTGAACCCACGGCTTTCGATGGCGCGTTTAGTTGCGTGGCACTGAACACAGTCATTTCGAGTGTATATGATAATGCGCATGATTCTTATTCTCTCTGTTGTTGAGAATATGAATACTAGATGTGGGTAATAAAATAATCAACCATACAAGATATAGTATTTTTCGATAAGGACAGCAAAGGTGATGAGCGGGGAAGGTTGCGGGCAAAAAAGAATTTTTAGGGTGGATTAGCGTTAGCGAAATCCACCACTATTGTGCGGGTGTCGGGTGTCGGGTGTCGCTGTGCTAATCCGACCAGAAAAAACTACATACGCATACTGATTGCCAGGCGGTTGAACGCATTCATCAGGCTTGCAGTGAAAGTAAGATCGCTAATCTCTTGTGCGGTGAAGAATTGCAGCAACGGTTGGTACACTGCATCTTCTGCACCACCTTCGGTAATTAAGGTTATTGCTTCGGCCCAGGCCAGTGCCGCGCGCTCTTTATCACTGAAGTGATTACTCACTTTCCAGCCCGCCAATGCATCTAGCTTGGTCTGGTCTACGCCATCTTTGCGCAGTGCTTTTGAGTGCATCTCCAGGCAATAGGCGCAGCCGTTAATTTGCGAGACGCGCAGGAAAACAAGTTCAATCAGGGTCGAGCCGAGCGAGCTTGATTCCAGGCCTTTCAGTGCCTGAAGCATAGGCTTAAATACGGCTGGGGAAAGGTCGTAATAAGGCTGGCGTAATTCAATCATGGGGCAATCCTCGTGTTGGTGTACGGGCAATTTAGCACTATGATGGACTACTAAAGAGAGCCATAAATTAACTAATAAAGCAGGCCATAATGGCAAGGTCGATTGAACCCGTAGTGAGTGCTCACCATTCGATACCGCGTTACCAGCAAATCGCGCGACAGCTTAAGCAGGCAATCAGTGATGGCGAGCTGGTTGCCGGAAGCCGTTTGCCGTCAAGTCGCACCATGGCGCTGGAACTTGGGGTGGCCCGGGCAACAGTGGAAAATGCCTACGGGGAGCTGGTTGCGCAAGGGTGGCTGGAAAGACGTGGCCAGGCAGGGACCTTTGTCAGCTTGTCGGTGACGAAAGGCGCAAATAACCCCGAGACGACAACCAGCCAACCGCAAGGTACGCCACGTCCGTTCCAGGTGGGTTTACCCGCGCTGGATGCATTCCCGCGCGCATTGTGGGCACGAATTATGGGACGGCGCTTACGTCTGCAAACACGCTACGATTTAGTGTTACCCGAAGCGAATGGGGAATCGACATTACGCCAGGCCATTGCCGATTATTTGCGTTTCTCACGCAGCATCGACTGCCACCCGGAGCAGATCTTCATCACCGCAGGTTTTCAGGCTGCAATGAGGCTAGTTGTGCATGCGCTTGCCAAACCTGGTGACGGAGTCTGGCTCGAAGATCCCGGTTATCGCTATGTACGCCCGGTATTTTCAGAAGCGGGGATGGCATTACATCCGGTGCCGGTCGATGGTGAAGGGATGCAGATTGATTATGGTATTAACCATTTTCCCGATGCGCGTTTTGCACTTTTGACCCCGGCTCATCAAAGCCCGCTGGGTGTGGCTTTATCCATAACTCGCCGTCGCCAGTTGCTTGATTGGGCTGCGACAAATCATAGCTGGATTATTGAGGACGATTACGACAGTGAGTTCCGCTACCACGGAAAACCGCTGCCGCCGATAAAAAGCCTCGATGGTCCGCAGCGCGTTATCTATGCCGGAACGTTCAGTAAATCTTTGTTTCCCGCTTTACGCGTCGCCTGGCTGGTGGTGCCGCAACAGGAGGTTGAGGCATTTTCACAGCACACACATTTCCTGCCATGTACTGCCCCATTGTTGATTCAACAAACCATTGCAGATTTCCTGCGCGAAGGGCATTTCTGGCGGCATCTGAAAAAGATGCGTTTGTGCTACAGCGAGCGAAGAGTATGGCTGGAGAATGCTCTGCAACAACAGGGGTTTGATGTCGTCCCACAGGCAGGAGGCATTCAACTGGTGATGCGCGTAAAGGGTGATGACCGTGTTCTGGTGGCTAAAGCTCGCGATGCAGGGCTTGCGGTACAAGCATTAAGTGACTGGCGAATGGTGACAACAGGGGAAGGGGGAATATTGATGAGTTTTACTAATCTCACCTCACAAGCGATGGCGTTAAAAGCCGCGAAACAGCTACGCGATGCGATTAGCTGAAATCAAATTGCCAACAAAGACGCAGCTTGAGGAATTACGGATATAAAAAACCCCGGAAGTGGCTCCGGGGTTAGACGCATATTTATTATCACTACACTTTTCGGATTATCGACGGGAAGCTAATAAAGCCCCGATGAAAATACCTACAGCGGCGCTGATACCCACGCTCTGCCATGGTTTATCTCGTACATATGTATCGGCACAACCTACCGCATCACAAGCGGCCTGTTTTACGCGGGTGCGACCATGAAGGCGGGCTCTTGTCTCTTTAAGCAGAGACTCCGCTTTTTTGCGGGCAGCTTCCCCTTCTTCTTTAACATCGCTACCGAACGATTTAAGAACCTCTTCCAGCGTGTCAGCCAGTTGGTTCACGTCACGGTTAATATCATCAACGCCTTCGTCTACATCATTTCGATTTACGCGGTTAAACATTGGTTTCTCCCTTTTTGCGATGTACTACTCAGTGTAGACCATAATTTTTAGTAATGAGTCAGTTCACTCTCTTTCACCGTCTTTATGGACTAATCTGAAAGCGTTGCTAATGCTGGTTATTGTAAGGTTGCGCTGCAATAGAAGATGACGAGGAAAAAATATGTATTTACGACCTGATGAGGTGGCCCGCGTTCTTGAAAAAGCCGGTTTTACCATGGATATAGTGACACCGAAAACCTACGGATACCGGCGTGGGGAAAACTACGTTTATGTAAATCGTGAGGCGCGGATGGGGCGAACAGCTTTGATCATTCACCCCACGTTAAAAGAACGAAGCCAGACACTGGCAGAGCCTGCGACAGATGTAAAAACCTGCGATCATTATCAGCAATTTCCACTCTATCTGGCTGGTGAAACCCATCAGCATTACGGTATTCCGCATGGATTTAGTTCACGTGTCGCCCTGGAACGTTACTTGTCTGGCTTATTTGGCGAGCACTAATTCGAATGAGGCGTTGTTGGGTTCACACCTCAACGCTATCACACCTCTGCTTTTGCGCTTCGATAACCGCTGATACGGAATAAACGACGGCAATAATCAAGAAAATAGCCATACGCAGCACCCATAAGCATCGAGACGATAATATTTGAACTTACCGCCGCGACTATTTGATTCCAGTCTGCTCCAACCGACCACAAAATAGCGACGTACACAGGTGACTGGAAAGTCACGTAAGCCAGTACATCGGCGAGATTTTTCGCCCAACTGGCCTGGCTATAGCGTTTGGTAAAACGCATAAATGCATCACGGTAAAAACCGTATGGCCAGGCAATCAGAATGTTTACGGGAATGGCGACCAGGCGCGAAGAGAGTGATTGCTCAAAACTCATGCCTGAGAGAAAGATTTCAATCATCATGTTCACAACCGAGCAATACACTACCATCGCAAAAGTATCTGCGACTGCATGGCGCAGGCGTGACTCAGGAGAAAACATTATTCTAACTCCGCATGATAATTAGCGATATACACTGCCATTGAGTGCTAATGGCAGTGCTAATAAATGATTTGTTTATGTCGGCTAGATTATATCCCTGCTTGCAATTCGACAATTAGTGATAAATTTTTATTTAAAGGCATTTTGTCAATAAAATCCGCTAAATGAGACATATCAGACAGAGTTTCCTGATTTTGTCGTTTGGCTATTAATTTTTCATTTAAAATCATTATCTTAAATTTTTCATGCATAGCCTCAGTTTTAAGGCTACCCAGGGCCTGAAAAATCGTTATATAATTTATTATATAACGATGTGATCAACAGGAGCATTCAAGTGGATAATCATTTTGGAAAGGGATTGATGGCAGGGCTGAAAGCCCGTGAAGCTGACAGTGTCACCAGGGTGACTCGCTTTTGCTCGGACTACAAACGCGGGTTTGTGCTGGGGTTTAGCCATCGTATTTCAGAACAAACGGGCGACCGCCAACGGGCTGCATGGGAAGCTGGGGTCTTGACTCGTCGCTACAACCTCGACAAAGAACTGGTGGCTGATTTTTTCAAAGAAGTGAATGCTGATACTGCAGTGAAATGCTTTTTTGCAGGTTATGAAAGAGGTTACTGAGAATAGTTTTTCGGCGGGCAAAATAAGACCCGCCTGAGATAAGCATTAGCAAACGCCAAAATCGTCATCTTCTTTATACAGCGCAACGTCTTCTGCCTTTAAGGTGACTGTTTCGCCTGTCAAAATGTTTCTGGGCGTACAGAACAGAGTATCTCCCTGAACATCCAGAACTTCATATTTTGGGCCGCCTTTTTTGGGCTGCACCAGATCGCCTGCTTTGAACATAGTTTTCCTCTTTCAACGAAGATAAATAGACAACGTCTATCGTTAACCATAGCCCAAAGCGGCAGGATAGATGTCGATTTAACCTAACGTTTGTTCCACGGCATTTTTTCTAGCAGACGTGCCATGCCACAAAAGCCGCTTATACCTGCAAAGAGCAAACCTGCACCCACAAATCCTGAAAGTAAGAAGAAACCCGGATGTACTGCATAACCCAGCACTACGCCTGCAAGCACCAACGTACCCGCAGCAATTTGTACCTGGCGCATCAAAGGTAATGGTTGTGATTTATCCGCCAGAATTTCCTGCCCGCCTTTCTTCCAGGCATCCAACCCACCAGTAAGGATCAAAACTTTCGCCGGAGCCACAGCATCAGCCAACTTTTGGGCATTTTGCGTTGTGCGCATGCCGGATTGGCAATGAAAAATCACGGTATCGAAAGGGTCGAATGGGCCAAGGCGGTCACCGTTTTCGATGGCCGAAAGCGAGAGTAAATGCGCTTCAGGGATATTCTCACGCGCATGTTCATCCCGCTCGCGGATATCAATCAACGCGGCTCCTTGAGCGACCAGAATTTTGGCCTGTGCGGGGGAAATAGTCTCGATAGTCATGTTGTTCCTATTGGCAATAGAGTGCTTTTACTGAGTTAAGGAGACGATAAAACAAAAAAGAATGCACGGTTTTTTAGAGGTTTTTGATCGGCGGATAACGATGAAGAGGTACATAAATATGAAAATATAGGACTTGACCTGGATACTATGAGTGCTGCTTTGAAAAGTGTAATAGTGCCTTTTGACGGGAAGTTTTAGTCACCATCAAATAATGACGTTCCTCAAGTGCTTATCTATACAATTTGCAGCGTGCATGATTATTTATATTATCTAACTTTCCTTGGTCGTATATGTATCAGAGAGGTAATTGGTTATCTTTATAGAGGGTTAGCTATGATGGCCCAAATGCAGGACCTGAAAAGAATATATAATCTGGCAATCAAATCTTCTGCCAATTTAAATAACTGCAGACTCAAACGATTATAAAGATATGTGATGTTGTCGTAATTAAATAACTAAGACAAGTAATTACGCGCGATATTATTGACGTTATTTGCGACGACCTTTGCACAATCCAGCTCCTGATAACCCAGATTCAACGCTTTCGTTTTTTGCTCCGATAATAGCCGGGCAATCGCCATACTATAGGCAGGGTATGTATCCAGCATGCCATCGGTTTTGCCGTAGAGTTCCGCGGAGGAATTGCGTGTTAATTTCAGTACTGATGTCGTTATCGTCACACTCGCGGGTCACAATAATTGTGCGGCAGCAGAAAGTAGCAGAGAAGGAATTTGCGCGACCAGACTATCACCGATGAACAGCAAAACATACTGTTTGAATGAGTGGCCAGCATCGAGGTTATGGGCAAATACGCCGAAACAGATAACGCCGATGCTGTTGATTATCGCGATAACAAACATCATGGAACTGACGACTAAGTTAACGCCTATAACCACTTGGCCAACAGCTTCAATCACTTTACCGACGGCACCTTCGCCTTCGTGATTATGCAATAACACCACACGGGTAGCACTGCTTGCTATTTTAATAGGTTATACGATAATAGTCGCCCGAATAACTGGATGTTTATCATGTCTGTGAGAATTAAAAAGTGATTGATTTGTTATTTGTTTAGAATGCAATGGTTAAATCATAGGCATCAAGTCTATTTAATAGTTATTGAATTATGCTGTTTCTTTGCATAACAACTAAGAATTCCTCATCATGTTAACACTAACTTCAAAACGCGCTCTGGCAATAACAATTTCTGTTGTACTGGCACCATTTTTGTTAATTTCTATTTATTCTTTCTTTTACATTCGAATCAATACAGAAAATCATTTTGATGAAACCATGTTCAGGTTTACATCAAATAGCGCTCATAACTGCATTGAAAACCCAATACGAAAAATCAATGTCCTGTTTAGCTCCCTTTCAGGCATGATAGAGAAACATGACATAATCGAGTATATCTCGCCTAATCACAATGAGTTGAATCTGCTCATTCCATCCTTAGTTAATGCCAATGAAATGCTGGGGAGTGTACTTGTTTCTGATAATCAAGATAACTACAAAATTTATCCGCCTTTTGAATTAGAAAATTATAAACCTAGCTCGCGCCCCTGGTACCACAGGGATGGATTTAAAGACCAAGTGTTTTATTCTGAACCTTATATTTCGGCAAAGAAAACCAACTCTGAAAAAAAGAAAGAAAAAGCGATAACCGTTAGTATGAATCTGTTTGATAAACATTCTGAATTTATCGGTAATATTGCCTTTGATCTGAGCTTTAATGCTATGAGCAATAATATGCAGGGGCTTGTCGTTCCCTATAATGGTCACTTCAGGGTCGCAGCAATGGATGGTTCTGTGATTATGTCCTCAAATACTAAGGACATTTTTACCCGGACTGTACCGGCCTTATGGATTAGTGAAGCAAAGGACTCTACGGGTTATTTCAGGGATGAGGTAAATAAAAAGATTGTTTTTTATCAAGCTTATCAAAATCCTGACTGGGTTGCCTTTACCTCGGTTGATATTAAAGAATACGATAAATTATTAAATGATTCCTACATTGTACTGTTGTATGTCATTCTAGCCTGTATATTTTGCTACTTTATTATGGCCCTGATTTGCAGAGCATACTTTAAACAGTGGATAGACACACTTTATAAAAATATTAATGGTGATGACGGCAACGAATTACCACATAATTTTGCCGGGCTATGCCAGGGGTTGGCTAAAAAAAATGAAACTCTGAAAGAGGCAGTACAGGCGGCAAGTACCGACACCCTGACGAAAATAGGTTCCCGCCGCAGGTTTGAAGAGGACTCCCTCAACCTGGTTCGTTCAAATACACCTTTCCATCTGGCGATGATTGATTTAGATAACTTTAAAAAAATCAATGATACCTATGGCCACCCAACAGGTGATTTCGTTTTACAGCATGTCAGTAAGATTGGGCTTGAACGTTTAGGTGGTACTCATTCTATTTATCGCTTTGGCGGTGAAGAGCTGGTCGCCATTTTCTGCGGAATCACATTTGCTGAATGCTATGAAATTGTTGATAGCTGGCGTTATACCGTCAGCCGCAGAAAATGGCGTGAGCAAAATCTAACGGTTACATTTAGCTGTGGAATAGCCAGTTCCGGGGATGGTAAAACACTGGATGAAATTATTGCTTCAGCAGACAAATCTTTATATGAAGCCAAGGAATCAGGAAAGAACTGTATTTATCCACCGTTAAGTTGAGGGGAGTTGCCCTTAACCGTCTGTCTTAAAAAGACAAAAAGCCCGCATAACTTCTGCTATGCGGGCTTTTTGATTCATCATTCGTACTGTTGGTCGCGCTCTTTGGCCGCCCGCTGACGATCATAATACTCATCTTCCGCGGTAATGATTTCATCAATCAATGAATCCATATCCACGTCATGAACCTCTTCAACGAAGAGACCCGTCAGCGGTGTTTCTGGCGTTAATTTTCCGTCTTCATATAACGCCCAAATCTCTTTCGCATAACGTGTTTTCAACAGATTCGGGGCGAACTGGCCGTAGTATTCGGTGATGTTATTCACATCACGCTCAAACATGGATTCAGCGTGGTTATTGGCGGCGGCGTCGACGGCTTGCGGCAAGTCGATAATGACCGGCCCTTGCGCATCAAGCAGCACGTTAAACTCCGACAAATCGCCATGCACAATGCCTACACACAACATGCGCACGATATTGCGGATCATGGTATTGAAATCAGCAATCGCGCTCTCTTCGTCCAGAGTTACATCACTCAGACGAGGGGCCACAGCACCTTCAGCATCCGTGACCAGCTCCATCAGTAGCACGCCGTCAATACACATATATGGCTGTGGTACGCGCACCCCGGCGTTAGCAAGACGGAATAATGCCTCGACCTCGGCAGTCTGCCAGGTTTCTTCCTGCTGCTTGCGCCCGAACTTCGAGCCTTTTTGCATCGCACGGGCATTACGTGTGTTGCGGACTTTTCGCCCTTCCTGATACTGCACAGCCTGTTTAAAGCTACGTTGTGTCGCTTCTTTGTACACTTTGGCACATTGGATCTTGCCACCGCATAAAACGGTGTAAACGTCGGCCTCTTTGCCGCTTTTCAGCCGCTGAAGCACATCGTCGATCAGGCCATCATCAACCAGCGGTTGGATTCTATTTGGGATTTTCATGCCGCTTTATACCTTATTTCAGCCGCTTTTCGTACCAATAACACAACCAGCGATGTGGGAAAAAGAGGGCAATTATCTGGCTGAACAGGGATGATAACGTAACTGTCTGTATTTTATTGCTTGTCTTTAGGTAGACGTTCAATTGTACGTATATCATACAGTGAGCCAAGCCGTTCATGGTTGAGTCTCACTTGTCAGGCTGCCACTTTCCATGGCAAGCCTAGCCGATAATTGTTATTCCCAATCGCTCCATTATTTGGATCACCTGATAATTATCCAGTTTTACTCCTTGTAAGTCGATGCCGCGTACGTCCAATTCACCCAATTCTGAGTTGGTTAAATCGCAATGGGTAAAGTTTGCTGCGCGCCAGTCGAATGAAGAAAACTCTCCTCCAGAGAGATCGGAGCCACTAAAGGTCGCGCCAAGTATCTGAGCGCCATTCCAGCGGTTTTCCCACAACTCACACTTCTCAAGCACTACCTTAGTAAAGTTGGCGTAACTCAGGTTGGTTTTGGTTATGTATGCACTGCAAAACCAGGTGCGTGTTGTGATCATATTCATGAAGCTTGCACCACGAAAGTCTGCTCCCTGCGCCCGACACTCGCGGATTTCAACGCCCAATGCGTTTGCATTCCTGAAATCTGCCATCGATAAATCACAGTTCTTGAAGGCCGCATCCCTCAGGATTGCCCGGCTAAAATTACCACCTTGCTGGCTTTCCCTGTCGTAAAACTGGCAGCCAATAAACTCTGTACCCGTCAGGTCAGCCCCTGAAAAGTCACAGTTATAGAAAGTACTGTTTTCAATTTTCGCGCCGGTGAACTGATCACGACCAATCTTTTCGCCATTTAAAGCCAGATTCATAGCAATTAACCTGTTTATTTATACAGTCATTAATTGATTGTAACCCGAATTGAGAGGGTGGGAAATCGGTTTGCAGCACGTTTTTTGTATAGGACGTAGTAGGGCGTTAAGAGTGAGACAGAACCCACAATTCAGTAATTGTAAGGTGGATAAACATAGGATTTGGCGCGTTGCCGGTTCTGAATTTATGGCAGTAAGATGTTGCGTGAAATTATAGTGGAAGGGCTGTGAACTCTAGCGCCAGACCAATGAGAGTCATATTTTGCACTGATGGCTCTGCCGTTGCTGCAATCAGAGTGCCCTGGAATTTAAGTTTTTTGAATGGCCCATTAATGATAAGCCTTGCGCGCAGACTGGGAAGCGCCTGAGAACTGACAGGGTAAACAATGCGCCCTTTGATCGGTACAGGGATTTTACGTAATTCAATGCGCTGCAAGACACCGATATCGGCGTAGAGCACAGCAACCGGGGTGACAGAAGCCAGCGGCTGCGCCGAGACACTAATAAAATCCAGTAGCAATTCAGGTTGCAGATAATGCAGCCCGCCATACGTCACAGTAACACCTGGGATTTCCGGCATGGGGAAAGACAGTGGAATGAGTGAAGATTCAGTCATTAATTCCTTCTCCATAAACAAGGTAGGTTCCGTATCAGCAGCTTGCGCCAGTCAGCAATCAAAACTTTGTGATATCAGATAAAGGTAGACCATCCTTCAGCAGGCATTCAATGAATGCCTGCTGAAGAATAATTATTTAGAGCAATATACTCGGGCTTCACGAGGTGTATAAATGCCAAGTGATACAACTCGCAGAAGTACGTCCATTCCTGATTCCTGAACTTCTGTGCGGATGACTTTATCAGCCCCACCACAAACAAGAGCGGCATCTATGGTCTGAGATTGCCCAAGTCCTTGAACAAAGAATGTTTGTTTAGTTTCCTGAGAAGGTTTTTCAGCAATACCGTTATTAATCTTGAAGGTTTGTTGAGCGCAACCAGATAATGCCATGGTTGCAATAACAGCAATTAATAATTTTTTCATGGTAACCATTTTATAGTGAGGTTAAGTGTTTATGTGTTCTTTCTTAAAGTACTTAAAAAATAAAAGTTCGCACACCTTATCTTCATAATAGTAAAGTACGTTTAATTGATATTGACATATGTTAAATGTAATGCATTGAATTGTTTTAGCGATGATTACACTATGTTGAAAATAGTTGGCTAATAGGGTTTGAAATCATTCTCACTCCATTGCTTTCGAATGACTGGAGTAGGATCGGGAATATCTCATCGATATCCAGTCAGTAAACTGAGAGGGGGGCAGTAGGCACTCATTAATTATCTGTGTTTTGCTTTATTGAATTGGTTACTCAGTAAATTCTGTAACGCTGCTTTCCTGCATTGGAGTTTCAACCAATCTGACATAAATGTTATCAACAATTCCGGACATAAATTCAGTCACTGGTACTGAAATCATCTCTATATCAAACACAAGCGCTCCCCAGATAAAGGTTAGAGCAGTCAGTAGTGCGCATAATATTGATGTAGACAATCTAAACAGCAGCATCTGTAAACCCTATAGTTATCTTGTTGCGTCAATGTTGCATATTTTTTGTTTTAGTTAAATTGCATTCAAACTGTTAGTTGATTATTGTCAATTAAAGTAGTCGCACTTGGTTACTATTAGCTCTTTTTTTGCAGCTATAAGAAATGCTATCTCTGTGTTGTTGCTTGGTAGAGCTGATTCTTAGTGGATGGGTTGGTCTGCTACTAAGCTCCTGCACAGGAGAGGATTTAGGGTAATTGAAGATAAAGAGACCATTCGGCTAGTTCAACGGAGATAGGCTTCCCAATAGAATAGCACTGTAGCCAGTCGATACGCATAACCCTGCTTCTGCGCTTTTTTAATCTCCCCATTTCGCAACATGCCTTAAAAACACAATGGCTAAATGGGGAATCAATAATATTATTTCTGGTAGCTATATATCATTCGGCTATTCGGTAGCAGTTTCTTCCATTTTCCTTGGCCTCATAAAGAGCTTTATCAGCGCAATTTATAATATCATTTACATACTTTGCATTGCTGCAAATAGCTGCACCCTGAGTGACTGAAACGCACTTGTATCCTATGGATTTCAAGCTATTTTCATTGATGGATTTTTTGATGCTCTTACAAAGTATCTCGACCGTTGTAGAACAGGCATCATGGATGATAATAATAAATTCATCCCCACCATATCGTGAAACACTTGCTGCGAAAGGTTTTATACAACTTTTAATTTTATCGGCAACGCTAATAAGGCAATCATCGCCAGTAATATGACCAAAACTGTCATTTATCTCTTTGAAAAAATCAATATCAACAAGTATGATTGCAAAAGGTTTTTGTTGAATCACACATTTCGAAACTGCTTTTTTAAACTCGACCTCAAAGCCCCGGCGATTAAAAACGCCTGTCAGATAATCTGTTTGGGCATAGTTATATGCATTAAATGCTTTTTTTTCTAAAATTAATGAAGTAGCAATCTCCTTGTTTATTCTTTTTTTAATTAAAGAGTCGCTGGTTTTTATAATGAACCAAGTTCCTGCCAGGATAATAGACATGTACAGGGATTGGAGTAATCCATTTTTTAAAAATGTTGCCAATAATAATGAACTGAAAATAGGTAGGCAGTATATAGAAATCAGCTTTAATGGGTAACCAGATACAACACCACAAAACAATACAATTACGCAAAGAAAAACTGGCCCGAGAAGACGGTTTTCCATGACATAACAAAAAACGATGCCTCCCCATATGAGTCCATTAATAAAAATAAGCATTGATGCATTTCTCATCCAGTTTTTATCGAGATAAGAAGGGTTCAATGTGCGGACAACCCATAAAGTGGATATAAATAAAATATAGATGAATGCAAAGATTTTACTGTAAGTATTGGCTGTTATAAATTTATCGTCATCTAAAAAATAGGAATAAAATAGAACGAAAGCAGACAGTGTTAATGTCACAACAATAAACCATGCGCCACTGAGGGAGATCATTTTACGTCTCTCTTCATCAATAGCATCATCATAATTCATAATATCATTACTCTTTTTTTCATTTGCTGGTATTTATTAACATTTGGAATGTTTTTATACAAAAACATTATTTATAATATCACAAGTTCCAAATAGGGTAATGATTCTACTGGCTTAATATGGACTCTATTCGGAACACGCTCGTAAATCCGGCCAGAATGTTTTCACCGCTCTCGCCGGAATCATTCAAGCTAATTAAAGCGCCATCTGTGCAGAGATTTAGTCAGATGGCGCTAATTGTTTATTTCGGGTTACGGGTGCGCATTAGCCGGGTGATTGGTTCGTTTGTTTGGGGATTAATGTAGCGGCTTGGCCAGATGATTTCGACGGGTACGCCAATCGCTTTGCTGATTATCAATTCACCTTTCGCCCATGGGCGTATCAGCGCATTGGCAAGAGTTGTAGAACTTAAGCCTGCGGCGCGGGATTCGGCAGCCAGCGAGGTGCCTTTTTTATGCAGCGCCGCGATGATATCGGCTTTGTGCCAGTCTTGTTGAAAAGGTAGGAAAGTAGGGCTGTGTGAAAGTGTCATTTACATCTCCTTGTAGTGATAACGACTACTACCAGAGGTGCAAATCTCTTGGTGGTAGCCCAGACAGGGTTTGCACTACCGGCCTACAAGGACACCGGCCAATCCGAAGATTGCCCTGCCTGAGCCACCATTGAAGTTGTATGTACAGTTTTTGAACTGTTCAAACAGCGGGTGTGCAGAGGCATTGACACTCAATGCATAACATTAAGTGAATCCTTGTAGTTTCTGGCGGGGTGCAAATCCCGGCTGCGAATTTTGCCGCAGCGGCGCTGACTATAACGTAAATCGGGAGTGTTAACCAATCCGCTAACAGACGGAATGCGAGCTGTTTTCCAAAGAATTTTTATGAGTTTCAGGAATTACAGACTATTCACGCGCTCCTTCCAACCTTTGATAATTTTCTTACACCAGGGCTATCGCGGCTCAACGGCAATTTCAGTCTCAAAGGCGCAGATATATAACAAAAAGTTTAATTTTATTATGTGTGTAGGTTCATATAATCCGTTAACAAATTCACAACAGGTTAACGCGATGAAAATCTTAGCGGCTTCTATTCTCTCCTTGATCAGCTTCAGTGTACTTGCAGCACCAGAAGGAACGCTTAGTGTTCATATTCTCAACCAACAGACTGGTTTGCCTTCGCAGGGCGTTGTCGTCGAGTTGGACAAACAAGAGAGTTCTTCCTGGACGCATCTTGCGACTTCGAAAACGGATACCGGCGGCAGAATCAAATCACTTTTTCCAGACACCGGTGATATGGAACCAGGCATCTATAAAGTGACCTTTAAAGTGGGGGATTATTTCAAGGCAAATAATCAGGAAACATTCTTCCCGGCAGTTCCTGTGATTTTCAACGTCACTAAAACGAATCAAAAGCTCCATATCCCTTTATTGTTGAGTCAATACGGTTACTCAACTTACCGGGGGAGTTAAGATCAATCATCGTTGATTTTTTGAGTTTATGGATGGCCACTGGCAATTGCTGGTGGCTTTTTGTTTTATGGGAAGGGTACAAAGCACAAATCGCAGGCACAAAAAAGCCCGCGTAACTTTCGTTAAGCGGGCTTTCAGGACTTCATATCAGGCTCTGGTGACCATCAACAAAGAATTTTGGTGGAGCTGGGGGGAGTTGAACCCCCGTCCGAAATTACTACGCCGTCGGTACTACATGCTTAGTCATATCTTTACATTCGCCGGGCAACTGCGGATAGACACGCCATTACCAAACTATCCTGATTAGTTTTAGTGCTTCAACCCCAGGCAAGGTTTACACACGATCTCTTTTGGGTTTGACTTCTCTTGATCCCCGTCTTAAGAGCGGAAGCTAGGGAGAGAAGGCTCTAAGCAGGGTATTAAGCTGCTAGTGCGTAGTTTTCGTCGTTTGCGACTATTTTTTTGCGGCTTTTTACGAGGCAAACCGCCCCTCGGCATGCACCTTGGGTTTCGCGAATCCCGTCGAATCCAGAATCAGCCCCACAAGTGTTTTGTAAGTATAACAGAGTTGTAGCTTCACTTACTACCCCTCATCCCTGTTAACGCTCGCGCAGCGCTTCCCGGGCGCGGTTAAACGGTTTAATCAGGTAATCAACGATGGTTTTTTGCCCGGTTTTGATATCGACGGTGGCGACCATACCGGGCGAAATTGAAAAATGGTGTCCGGCTTTGTTCACCAGGTAGTCCTGCTGGGTGCGTATAAATACCCGGTAGTAGACGATTTCAGGTTTAACTTTGTCCTGAATGGTATCCGGGGAGATAGTTTCCACTTCGCCTTCTAACCCGCCGTAAATGGCGTAATCGTAGGCGGTGACTTTCACCAGCGCGCGCTGGCCTGGGTGGATAAAGGCGATATCGCGCGGCGAGAGGCGAGCCTCAATCAGTAGATGGTCATCAATCGGGACGATTTCCATCATTTCACCGTTGGGGGGGATTACGCCACCGATGGTAGTCACCTGGATATTTTTCACAATGCCGCGCATTGGCGAGCGCACCGTCATGCGCGATACCGAATCTTCACGGCCTTTGATGACTGAGGCGAGCATGTCCACTTCGGCGTTTGCTTTGGAAAGCGCCTCGCGCGCTTGCACATAATATTGTGAGCGCAGGTCCGTGATTTTCAGTTGCAGGTCGCTTTTTTGCCGCTGGAGGCGCAGCACTTCTACATTACTGGCGGCACCGCTCTTTGCCAGGCGCTGAGTTATCGCCAGCTCTTTGTTAACCGACACCAGCGCATCTTGTATGTCTGCTGCGGAGTCATTAAGTTGCGCACGGCGGCTTTTATACAGGCGCATCTCAGAAGCGGTCAGCTCCGGCCAGGCTTTGAGGGAATCAGGGAAGACCAGCGGGAGATCACTCACTTCCGCATTAAGCCGCACGCTGGAGGCAAGCGATGCGCGATAACGCGCGGCACTTTCGCCAACATTTGATTCTGAACGGGTGGGGTCAAGCCGGGCAACAATTTGCCCAGCCTGAACTTTGTCGCCTTCATGCACTAACACCTCGGTGACAATACCGCCGTCGAGCGACTGGAGTATTTGTTCGCGTGAACTGGGGACGACTTTCCCGGTACCTGTCGAAACCTCATCAAGGGTGCCAAACCATGCCCAGACGCCGAGCAAAATAAACAGTAAAACGCTGAGGGTGATAATGCGGCTTGCGCCGGAAAACTCGCTTTCCCGTTGAATATCGGGGTCGTCCATTGCGGCATCATGCTGACTGGTTTTCATTTTTCCACTCCCGCTCGTTTGGCTGCCCGGTAGCGCGGCTGTTGCTCAGTGCTTGCGCCTTTGGTGCGTCCATCACCAGTTGCCCTTCCTTCAGAACCAGAACACGTTCTACCAGTTCCAGCATCGGCACCCGGTGGGTGGCGACAATTAACGTGCGGTTGCCAAGCCATTGCCCCAGGCGCTGAATAAATTCACGTTCGGTGTGGTCATCAAGGGAAGCTGTCGGTTCGTCGAGCAGCACAATATTGGGGGAGCGCAGCAGCATGCGGGCCAGCAAAATAGACTGGCGTTGGCCGCCAGAAAGCCCGGCACCACCTTCCATAATGCCGTGATCGAGCCCTTTCGGCAGGTGCTTAACAAAGTTGCCTGCGCCGCTAATTTCAAGCACCTCGAAGATAGCTTCATCGCTGGCATGCGGTGCGCCGAGGGTAAGGTTTTCACGCAGCGTGCCGTAAAACAGCCGAGCGTTCTGACTCAAGAAACCGATATTGCGCCGCAAATCGGCCATATCAATTTGCGTCATGCTCAGGTTGTCGAGGCGCACATCACCATTCACCAGGTCGACACCGCCCGCTAAAGCCTGAAGCAACGTGGATTTACCTGCGCCGTTGCGCCCCAGCACAGCCACTCTTTCGCCTTGCTGGATTTCTAAATGTGAAATGCGCAGCGGAATACGCTGGTCGTCGCTGTGGTAGCGGAACTGCGCGTTTTCAAATAGGTAATGGCCATGAAAGATATCCTGGTGAACGAGGCTTTCGTCGCGCTGAGTTTCCACAGGTAACTGCATAATACTGTCCAGCCCTTGTTTCGCGGCTTTGACTTGTTGCCAGCGAGCCAGCACGCCACACAGGTTTGCCATTGGCGCAATCATGCGTGACGCGAGCATTGAGGCGGCAACCATTGCACCGGTTGTCATATCGCCTTCAATGACCAGCGGCGCGCCAAACAGAATCACCGCTGCATACACCAGGCTTTGAATGGTTATTCCCCAGCTGATCAAACCTTGGGAGAGTTGTCGAGTGCGCAGGCCAGATTCCGCCGTAATACGGATGTAGCTATTCCACTGTTGCAGAAAGCGGTTTTCCGCCTGCATCAGTTTGATATCTTCAAGCCCTTGCACACTCTCCACCAGCACCGCATTGCGCAGCGTCGCTTCGTGCGCCGACTGGTTGGCGAGCATCGCCAGTTTTTTCTGAAGCAGGATGCCGGGCAAAACCATCAACACGGCGGCGACCGGCGCTATCCAGGCCAGTTGCGGGGCGATGATCGCCAGCACGATGATAAACATAAAAAAGAACGGCAAATCGACGATCGTTGAGATCGTCGATGATGTGATCATTTCGCGGATCTGTTCGAGTTCGCGAAGCTGGGAAATAAAGCTGCCGGTGGAGCGGGGCACCGCGCTGTTACGCAGGCGTAGCGCATGGCTGAAAACCCGGTCAGAGACGCGAATATCCGCCCGCTTACCGAGCACATCCATAATATGCCCGCGCGCCACGCGCAGCAGGAAACCAAAGATCACCGCCAGTAACACGCCCGATCCCAGTACGTAAAGAGTGGGGTAAGACTGCGCCGGGATCACCCGGTCGTAGACTTGCATTGAGAAGATAATCCCGGACAGCGACAGCACGTTGACCAGGAATGCGGCCAGCATGACCGGGCCATAAGGACGAACATCCTGCATCACCAGCTGTTTTAGCCAGTCCGGGCTGAAGCGCGAAATATACGCGTCTACGCGGCTGTCCTTTAATGCCGAGAGCGGGCGCAGGGCGGCAACAAAGCGTATTTGCGGCAGGAGTTCGCTAAGCGCCACTCGGTTGGTCTGGCGTTCGTTATCAATCACGCAGATATCAACGGTATCTTCACCATCAAAATGTTCGATAACCGCCAGTTGGCCACTTTTTAAGTCCACCACCACCGGCAAGCGCCACTGGGTAATGGCAAGCTGCGGAGCGCTTAACAGGTTAAAAGAGAGCCCCGCCTGGCGTGATAACTGCGTCAGCGCAGAAAGCATGCCTTTACCTCTGAACCACGGGGCATTGGCCTGAATAGTGCCGGGTGAGCAGACCACGCGGTAGTGCGCCGCAACGTGGCTGATGGCATGCGCCCAGTTGCTTAGCGCCTGCTCGGTAAGTGACTCATCAACAGGAGGGGGAATTTGGCTCATGGCTGGATCTCCAGTGACTGGATGGTGCGATGTTCCAGACCAAATGCGTTACGCAACCGGCCGCTGTTATACAGGCAATTGAGCTGCAATTGATGAAGTTGGCTGAGGGTTTGCTGCTGTGCGAATCGCGCCTGGTAAACTTCCTGTTCGGCGTTGAGCACATCTAACAGCGGACGCGAGCCTAAACCGAGATATTGCTGCTGATACAATTCACGCGTCTGTGCGCTTAACTCTTCCTGGCGTTGTAAAACCTGAATTGCCCCCATCAAGCCAAGAGCCTGGCTGCGTGACTCCATCAGTTTCTGGCGAATATCCAGGCGCGTGCGCTGAACGCCTGATTGCGCAGCTTCCACCGCATGGCTTGCGGCGTTACGGCGTGCAGTTAAACCACCGCCCTGGTAAAGGGGCATTTCGACTTTGATAAACGCCGAATATTGCGTGCGGTCCAGCACTTCGTGGCTGGCGTATTTGTCGTTCAGATAGTGCTGAACCTGAGGCTCCAACGAAATAGTTGGGGTCATTTGCGCATTGGCGTAATCCAGGTTGGCCTGTGCGACGCTGGCCTGCGCCCATGAAGCCAGAACGGCTGGCACTAAGCGGTCATCGGGTTTGTCGATATCACAACTTTTGCTGAGTTTGTTCGGGAAGTCATTGCTGATGCCGTTGAGGTTGTTCCAACCCAGCCAGCTCATTAACGTGGCCTGGGCACTGTCGAGGTTGGCCTGGTATTGAATTAACTGCGAACGGGCAGATTCAATACGGGCGTTGGTTTGCACTACGTCTGACATGGACGTAGCGCCTTCGTCGTTACGTTGCTGCGTCAAATGGCCGACGGCGCTCAGGGCATCCAGTTGCTCTTTGGCAATATCGACCATTTGTTGCCACATCTGCACCTGAACCATGGCGGTGGCGGTGTCGTGCCCCACGTTATCAATGCTGACCAGTACGTTGGCTTGCTCCTGTGCCACACCCGCGCTTTCGGCCCGCACCTGGCTTGAGACTTTGCCGAAGTCGTAGAGCATCTGGGAAATCGACAGCACCAGCGATGGGCTGAATCCGCTGTCGGTGTAACTGTTGCTGTAGCCGTTATTCACACCCGCGCTAACTTGCGGATAGTATTTTGATTTTGCGACATTGACTTGTTCGGATTGGCCGGCAAGTTTGCCGATAGCTTCATTAATGGCGGGGTGCCAGGTAACAGCACGGTTTACCGCATCGTTGAGGGTCAGCGTTCCGGGCGCAGGGGCGTTTAACGGCAGGCTTGATGAGCCGTCAAGAGAGGGGAGCTCATGCTGTTGGGCAAGTCCCTCAGGCGTAATGAACTGTGGAGTGTCATCGGCATATGTTTGGGCTACACACAGGCTGCATGTCAGCCACAAAGCGACAGGCTGTAATTTTCCCATAATTTATCCCTTTTAAAAGTCATTACGTTCAAATTGGTGCTGTCATTGCTGTTGTGATCGTGTCGGATGTCGCTTCGCTAATCCGACCTACGGACTGCTGTTACTGTTTTTTTTGTCATGTCATTGACGCTAATCCACCATTTTCCCGGGCGTCTTTGCGCCCGGGTTATTCTTGGCTATCAGGTAATAATGTGGTTCTGTTGCACCAGCTCATCGAGCGTGACGTGGGTGTTCTCCAGTGTGACAAGTGTGGTTGGGCTGTGGGTTGCAGCGGTGCCGTCGCGGTCGATGGAGATGACCGTGCTGGTACCGTTGTAACTAACGCTCAAGTAGTTGGCGATGTTGGATGTTGCCGGGTTCCAGCCGGTAAGCAGGTCGTGGATATTGATTTTGTCGCCATCCGCCATATGGAAGTCCTTCCAGGTATCGGCACCGTTGCCGCCTGTCGCATTTGCGCTGTTGAGCAGATGATAAACAAGCGTGTCGCCATAAGCTGAGCCGTTAATCACATCGCCTTGCGCGGTGCTGACAAATTGCGGGTTCATATTGATGGTGAGCGTCGCCGTGTCGGAATGGCCATTCTGGTCGTTCAAGGTGTAAGTAAATGTCTCCTTGGAGGTCATTGACGCAGGCGAAACACCTGCATTGAGGGTGTAGGTGTACGCGCCATCAAGCCCCATAACCAGCGTGCCGTAATGCCCCTGAATCGTGGCGGTGGAGCTGCTGTCCGTCAGTGGGTTGAGCGTCGTGGTCGTGCCGTTGAAACCGGTAATACTGAGCAACGTGTGAACGGTACCGAGTTGGTCAATCGCACCTGAGGAGTTGCTACCGTCGTAGATATTGCCGTTGACCGAGCTACCCGCAAGCGTTGAGTAGCTGTCCAGATCGATGGTGGTACCGGAGACCGATGGGGTGATAGTGATATCGCCAACCGTCAGCGCGCCCGCGTTGCCGGTGTAGCTCAGTGTCCAGGTTCCTGAATGCAAATCCAGGCCACTGAGATCGACATTCGCTGTGCCTCCTAAGAGCGCGGAACCATTTATCGTACCGCTTCTGGTAAAGCCTAATCCGTCTGAGATTGTCCAGTTGATTGATACACCGCCCAGAGCCAATACGGAGACAACGTTGAAATGCAGTATCGGGTTATGCAGTACATCATTGTTGCCTACCACAAAGGTGCCGCTGCCATCGCCATGGGTGGATGAAAGTAGAGCTGTTCTCCATGTAACTGTTCCTACAGTCGTATCCGAATAATCCGCCGTCGTTTGTGCCGTATTAACCGCCATCACGCCGCTGATGTCATTAAAAGCATCCACGGTATGTGGTGTGGCCGTGATATTCAGCGATGCGGAGTCGGTATCACCGTTAGATGACGTCACGGTATAAACGAAGCTGTCCGGCGTTTTGATGCTGTCGGCACCCAGGCCGCTGTTCAGCTTGTAGGTGTAATTCCCTGCGGCATCAATAGTTAGCGTGCCGTATTCGCCAACAATAGTAGTGGTTCCGCTGGCCGCAACAGCGACGCCGTTGACCTGCGTGATGTGGCCGGTGTTACCTGCGGTAAAGACGTCATCCGTCAATACATTACCGTTTGTCGTCGCGGTGACGCTTTCAACCGCATAAGTATGATCCTGCAAGATATTCAGGGTGTAGCCGGTCAGCGCCGTTACGCCCGTGGCGTTATTAAGCAGGAACAGATATTCGCCGCCCGGTAACGTGAGGGTTAATTGCCCTGACGTCCCGCCCAGCAACGGCGCGGTCAGCCAGGTATTCACCACTTTATATTGCTCATATTGCTGGGTGACATCGTTGAACTTATAGACGTAAAGGTCGAAGGTTGACAGCAATGCCACGCCGCCAACGCTGGCCTGTAACGTCATGGTGCGCGTTGAACCCTCATCGACATCAAAGATTATCGGGTTGGCCATGTTAGCCAGCACGTTCGCGTTCAGCACATTTCCCAGCCCCACAGAAACCACCGAGAAGCCACTTTGCTGCGATGCGCCGTGGTTTACTGCTTCCACATCGGTGTTGTAGGTCAGTGCCGCGGTGTTATCCGTTGCCGTTACGCTGCTGGCTGGCGCGCCATTACCGAGTGTGACCACCAACTGAGCGGTGTCGCTGATACCGTTTTGGGTGATGGTGTAGCTGAAGTTTTCGGTATGCCCGAGTACTGCCGCCGTGGTGTTATTCAACGTGTAGGTGTAAGTGCCGTTCTGGTTGATATGCAGAGTGCCATACAACCCATTAATATCGGCACCGCCCGCGCCAACAGCCAATACTTGCCCCTGTGCGTTAGTGACCGATGTGACAACCGTACCTGCCGGGGCGGTATCCTGCCCACCGCTCGGGTCGATATCGGTTATCACGTTCCCCTGATGCGATGTTTCACCCGTCACAACACCAAGGCCAACTTGCTCAACGGCGACGTCGAGACTGGTTAGTGAACCGGTCGCCAGCAGATTAGTGTTGTAACTCAGCACGCGATAAGTGCCTTCAGGCAGGTTATCGACTTTGAACGTAATGCCGCTGGCCCCAATGGTTAACAGGTTGGCAAATTGTGCCTGAGATGAGTCGTAAACGGTGGTCCATGTACCTGTACCTGAATCGAACCGTTGAACGGCCACTTCCAGCGAGTTGAGCAGCGTCAGCACGATGCCGGTTGCGGCAGCTTCAATCGTGATATTCCCGGTTCCTGCGCCAACGTTAAACTGCACCTGCGCCGTGTCATTGCCGAGCACCTGTACTGAGTTGCCCAGCGCACCGACTAACAGCACGCCATAGTCATTGTAATGGACCGGTGGCGAGACAGTCGCAGTGCTGCTCAGTGCCAAATCAATCACGTTGTCATTGGCGGCCAGTGGCAGAGTTGGTGCGGTAGCGGTGACGGATGGCGACGTGTTGCCTGCGGCATCGCTGGCGGTCACTGAAAGCTGCTCGCCGCCAATTTCACGCGTTGGCAGTGTCAGGCTGTACGCCCCGCTGCCGTTAGCCGTGGTTGTGATAACAGTGCCACCAGGTAGCGTGATGTTTACTGTGCTGTTGGCTTCGGCAGTACCGCTGATAGTGGTGCCATCAGCACTGATGGTTGCCGTTGGCGTCGGTGGCGCGATGGTATCCACGGTAACGGTGATTGCCGTTGACGGGCTACCGGTGCCGTTGACGTTGGTGGCCGTTGCAGTAAAGGAATGAGATCCATCAGTGAGCGTGCCAGGTGTATAACTCCAGGTACCGTTCGTTGCTACGACGGTCCCCATCAACTGACCATTGTTATAGATACTGACGGTGGCACCGACGTCTGCCGTGCCGTTGATGGTTGGCGTGGCATCGTTGGTACTTTGCCCGTTAGCCACACCTCCGGTCACTGGCGCAGCATCATCCAGGATACTGGTGATCACCGGCACGCCCGGTAATGCGGTGTTCGGTGCGCTAAACCCGGCAGAAGCGCCGACGTTACCCGCGACATCCTGAGCAAAGGCGACCAGGGCTTGCGAGTTGGTCTGTGCAGGTGAAATTGATGCGCTAAATTTGCCTGTGCCATCAGCCGTCGCGGTGCCGAGAACAGCTCCTCCGTTGCCAGTAATGGTGACAAGACTGCCTGCTTCGGCATTCCCGGTCACGATGGTTCCCGTTCCATTAACGGTCATGCCCGTTGGTGCGGCTGGTGGCGTGATATCAACCACAATCACCGATGGCAGCGACGTGGTGCTGATATTGCCCGCCACATCGGTCGCGGTGACGGTGAAGGTGTGGCTGCCTTCTGCCAGCACTGCCGTTGGTGAAGTGTAGGTCCAGTTGCCGCTGCCATCGGCGATGACGGTGGTATATAGCGCACCGTTATCGTAAATGGTGACCGTCGATCCCGCTTCTGCTGTGCCGTTGAGAGTTGGTCGGTTGTCGTTGGTGACTTGCCCGCTACCGAGCGCGTTATTCGCCACCCCGCCAGCGACATCATCAACAATTGACGAAATAACCGGTGTGGTTGGGGCTGTGGTATCGACGGTAATGGCAAAACCGGCTGTCGGGCCACTGACGTTCCCCGCAGCATCCGTTGCGGTAAGGGTGATGGTATGCAAGCCCGTCGGCAGTGGCGTGGTCGGCGTAAAGGTCCAACTGCCGCCAGCAGGAACCGTTACGGTGCCAATCGGTGTGCCGCCATCGAGGATGGTAATAGTTGTGCCCACTTCACCCGTGCCGCTGATCGCTGGGCGCGCATCGTTAGTCACTTGCCCATTAGTGAGGTTGGCGTTAAACACGCCGCCTGCCACATCGTCATACACAGTTGACAGCGCAGGTGTTACCGGTGTGCTGGTATCGATTGTCAGTGTGAAGCTGCCAGAGACTGCCCCGACATTACCCGCCGCATCGGTGGAGGTTGCCGTAAAGATATGCTGACCATCGTTCCGGACTGGCGGTGTATAGCTCCAGGTGCCCGTCGCGCTGGCAGTCACTGTGTCGAGAAACACGCCATTGTCAAAAATACTCACTATCGAGTTGGCTTCCGCCGTTCCGCTCAGCAACGGCTGGTTGTCGTTGGTCGACTGCCCATTGACCAGTGCGCCAGTGACCGGGCCGACATCATCAAACGCCTGAATAACAATCGGTGCCGTCGGTGCCGCCGTATCGACGATGATATTGAAAGTATTAGACGGTGAGCTGACGTTGCCCGCGCTATCCGTTGCGGTCACGGTAAATGCGTGGTTGCCGTTAGTGAGTAGCGCACCCGGTGTGAAACTCCATGTACCGTCTGTGGCGCTGGCGTTAACGGTGCCAATCAGCGTGCCGTTGTCGTAGATTTTTACGCTCGCGCCGTTTTCTGCCGTTCCGCTAATTAGTGGCAGAGTGTCGTCAGTGGATTGGCCGCTGGTTAAATCACCTTTTTCAGTACCCACATCGTCTGCAATATTGGTAATAACAGGAGTACCCGGTGCGGCCAAATCAACCACCACGTTAAAGATGGCCGATGGCGCACTCACGTTGCCTGCGGCATCTGTTGCGGTCACGGTCAGATTATGTGAGCCGCTACTTAACGCTGTTGGTGGGGTAAAGCTCCAGGTGCCACCAGAGCCAACAGTTGCGGAGCCAAGCGGAGTAGGGTTACTGCCATCGTAAATTTTGATGGTGGAGCCCACTTCTCCCGAACCGGTGATAGCAGGGCGCGTTTCGTTGGTCGGCTGGCCACTGGTGATCGGCCCAATATTTGGCGCGGTATTATCGGTAACTGTCACAATTAACGGTGCGGTTGGGGCGACAGAGTCAACGACGACAGAAAATATGCCGGATGGATTGCTGACGTTTCCGGCAGCGTCCGTGGCGGTGACGGTCAGGTTGTGGCTGCCCTGGCCGAGTGCCGTGGTCGGATCCAGAGACCACTCGCCATTTCCATTAGCCGTCGTCGTTCCAATAATCGTATTGCCATCTTTGAGCGTAATAACGGCATTGGCTTCACTGGTGCCGCTTAAGGTTGGCAGGGTGTCTTTTGTCGATTGCCCGCTTGTCAGCGTGACATTACCCACTTGAGTCTGATCATCGACGACCAATGTGATAGCCGGAACTATCGGTGCCGTTGTATCAATGACGGCATTAAAGGTGGTTGCCGGGCTGACGTTGCCCGCGGTATCCGTGGTGATAATGGTCAGATTATGGCTGCCATCAGTTAGCGCTGGGTTCGGAGTGAAGTTCCAGTTACCTGTGCCATCAACCAGGGCAGTACCGATAACGTTACCGTTTTCACTAATGGTGATAGTGGAATTCGCCTCGGCTGTTCCGGTAAAGGTTGGCGTGTTGTCATTGGTCGGTACGCCAGAAATGACTGGCGCAGGTGTTCCTACGTTGTCAGTGACACTGCTGATCACAGGCGCTGTTGCGAGCGTATCAACGTTTACCGAGAAGCCAGCAGAAGGTGCGCTGACATTACCGGCCGCATCAGTTGAAGTGACGGTTATAGGATGTAAGCCCTGGCCCAAATCGGTGGTCGGCGTGAAGGTCCATGTCCCTCCAGTGCCGACTACGGCGGTGCCGATCGACGTGCCATTATCAAGGATCGTGATAGTTGACCCAATTTCACCGCTGCCGGTGATCGTTGGGCGAGGATCATTGGTGGCCTGGCCGCTGTTAACGGTTCCAGTAATCGGGGCTACATCGTCGGTGACGGTAGTGATGGTGGGTTGCGTTGGTTGAACAGTATCAACAGTAATCACAAAGTTTGGTGATTTGCCGCTAAACAGGCTGCCGTTGTCCTGGCTAACGGCGAAGGTATGCTGACCCTCTGACAACGGAGTCGTAAACTGGTAAGTCCATACTCCTGATGCATTGGCTGTAACCGGTGGTTGTTCGATCCCATCAATATAGACCGTTACGTCGGCATTGCTTCCAGCCAGGCCTCTGAGCGTCGGCAAGTTATCGTTGGTGCTTTGCCCGCTAGTCAGATTGCCAGTGTTCGGTGTGACATCATCCAGCACCTCAATAGTTGGCGGCTGTAGCGCATTAGAAGTAACGGCCGAGAATGGTGTGCCAGTACTTTGGTTGCCTGCTAAATCCTGAGCAATTGCGGTTAACTGCAAACCAGTGGTTTGTGCAGGGGAGAGCGTCACGGTAAATGCGCCAGTTCCCGGATCGGCGACGGCAGTGCCCAAAACAGTTCCACCACTGTTCTTGATAATGACCGTACTGCCAGGTTCGGCAGTGCCGCTGACGAGGGTACCCGTTTGATCGGTTGGGCTTGTGACAATCGGCGCTGGTGGTGGCAGGGTATCTACGTGCAGAGTGATCGGTGCTGCAGCGGTTACGCTATTGCCCGTAGGATCGGTGGCTTTGATTACCAGATCGTGATTGCCTTCCGCAAGCGTTGGGGCAATCGTCCATGTGCCACCAGCACCGACGGTAGTGCTGCCAAGTGCGGTTGTACCATCGGTATCATAAATGGTGACGGTGCTGCCAACCTTACCCGTACCGTTGAAGGTTGGCGTAGTGTCGTTGGTGTAACTTCCACTGGTTAGCGAAGTGGTGATCGGTGAAACATCATCAACAATGTCAGTCACCACTGGGGCGGTGAGCGGCGTGCTATCGACCGTGAGCGTAAAGTTTGCTGATGGGTTACTGATATTGCCTGCCGCGTCGGTTGCCGTCGCGGTGAAACTTTGCAGCCCTTCCGGCAGCGTTCCCGTTGGCGTCAGGGACCAGGTTCCACCGGCGACCACAACTGCCGTGCCAATGACCGTGGTGCCGCTATACAGCGTGATGGTATCGCCGACTTCGCCAGTGCCCTGGAAGACGGGCTTGTTGTCATCGGTGACCTGGTTATTCAATACATCGCCCGTTCTGCCGCCGACATCATCAACAGCGAGGCTAATGACCGGTGCAGCAGATGGCGTGAGATCGACCGTAAAGGTGAAATCAGTCGACGCCGGGCTTGCGTTGCCCGCCGCATCGATTTCCTTGACGGCCAGTGTATAGGTTCCCGCAGTGAGCGGCGTGGTTGGGTCAACGCTCCACGAGCCGTCTGCCCGCACCGTGGTTTCGCCGAGTTTTAGCACCCCGTTGTAAAGCGCAATGGTATCGCCCGCAGTGGCACCAGTGCCGGTAAAAGTTGGCGTGGTGTCGTTGGTGCTGCCGTTATTGGCGATGACTCCAAGGCCTGGAGCCTGGTCATCAATGACCGTGAATGTGGTGGGTGCCAACGGTGCTAAAGAATCGACGATCAGGGTAAAGGCCGCAGACGGAAGCCCGACATTGCCCACCGGATCGGTCGCGACCGCGGTGAGGCTATGCGGGCCTTCACTCAGCGCAAGATCGAATGACCATGTGCCGCCTGCTGGAACGATAACTGTGCCAATCGGCGTAGTGCCACCGTTGTCATAGATATTGATTGTCGCCCCTTCTTCCCCGGAGCCCGTCAGTGTTGGCGTCCCATCCTGCGTACTGCCACCGGTGTTAATCGTGGCGGCAGCACCGCCAACAACGCCTTCCGCTGCGAGGATCAATGGCGCATCTGGCGGGGTGGTGTCTACAGTTAAATTAAAGTCGGCAAGCAGACTTGCGTTGCCCGCAGCGTCAGTTGCGACGGCATGCAGATTGTGCTGGCCCTCGGTCAATGGGTGGTCAGGCGTGATGCTCCACAGCCCATCGTCACCCACTGCGAAGGTGCCAATCGGGGTGTTGTCGTCATAAAGGGTAATAGTTGTGCCCGCAGGCCCGGTGCCGCTTAGTTCTGGCAGGGTGTCATCCGTTGATGCGTTGTTCAGAAGAGGGAGCGTAATGCTGCCCACATCATCAACCGCACTGTCGATAGTCGGAGTGTCTGGCGTGGTGGTGACGACGGTAATCACAAACTCGGCTGACGGCGCGGTGGTGTTGCCCGCAGCGTCAGTAGATGTCACGGTGAAATGGTACTCTTTGTCATCGAGCGCCGGGGAAGGGGTGAAAGTCCAGGTACCTGATGCGTTAACGGTGACCGTTTCCTGAATGGCTCCGCCATCAGTAATGGTCACTTCAGTGCCGGGTTCGCCGGTCCCACTTAGCGTCGGGGTTGAATCATTGGTGAAACCGTTATTCGGTACCGAGCCTGTGATCGGCGAAGCGTCATCGCTGATTAGTGTGATCGCCGGGGCTTGTGGGGCAATTGAGTCAACGGTAAGCGTAAACGCAGACGCAGGACTCGTGTTGCCATCGGCATCCGTCGCGGTGACAGTCAGGTTATGCAGTCCTTGTCCCAGCTCAGTCGTCGGCGTGAAGCTCCAGATGCCGCCAGCATCGGCGGTAACGGTGCCGATTGGCGTGGTCCCACCGTTGTCATAGATGTCGATTGTTGCACCCGGTTCGGCGGTGCCTTGCAGCTCCGGTCTTTTGTCGTTGGTGATATCGCCGTTGTCCAGATTACCCGTGATATTGGCAACATCGTCAATCACAGCGACAATCACCGGAACCGCGGGTGGTGTGGAGTCGGGGGCATCAACCGGCGCTTCTGGCCCGGTGTTGCCGGCTTTATCTGTTGCGGTGACTTCCAGCGTTTCGCCGTTGGTTTGCGCGGGAGTTATAGTGACGCTAAAGCTGCCGTCATCTCGGGCTTGTCCGTTGCCCAGCGGGTTGCCGTTACTGTCGTTGACCGTGACGGTGCTGCCAGGCTCGGCATTCCCCGTGACGATTGTGCCATCGTCGTTAACGGCCAAATCCGTTGGCGCGAGAGGGTCGGTGTTGTCCTGCGCAAGCACGCCGGTATTTGGGCCTTTGTTACCTGCTGCATCTGTGGCACTGACCAACAGCGCTTCGCCGTTCGTTTGCGCCGTCGTCAGCGGGTTGACATCAAATACTCCATTGATATCCGCAGTGCCTGTTCCCAGCACCACGCCATTCCCGTCCGTGACGGTAATAATGCTGCCAGCTTCCGCCGTGCCGGTGACATGCAGACCATCCGTTGTGACCAGCAATCCGGTTGGCGCGGCGGGTGGGGTGGTATCAACAATCACGGTATAGGTATTTGATACTGTGCTGACGTTGCCCACGGCGTCCGTGGCGGTGACGGTGAAACTGTGGCTGCCTTCACCCAGAGCCGTTGGCGTGTAGCTCCAGATACCCGTTCCATCGACCTGAATTGTGTCAATGACCGTGCCGTTATCACTAATGGTAATGGTGGAATCAGGTTCTGTTGTTCCGCTGAGAGTCGGCGTAG
>NZ_LXEP01000010.1 GCF_001654835.1 Buttiauxella gaviniae ATCC 51604 | reverse complement strand
TGTCGTTGGTTGATTGCCCGGAGAGCACCGGCACTTGCAGGGTGTCATTATTATCAACTGCACCGGTGATAACTGGCGCATCAGGTGCGGTCGCATCAATATCAATTGTAAAACTTGTCGATACGCCACCGACGTTCCCGGCCAGATCCGTCGCCTGGGCGGTAAAGATATGTTCGCCATCAGGCAGATTTGAGCCTGGTGTGAATGTCCAGGTTCCATCTGTGCCAACCAGAGCGGTGCCCAGTGGGTTGTTATTATCGAAAATGGCCACTGTTGTACCGGCTTCACCGGTGCCGTGAATGGTTGGGCGCGGATCGTTGGTCGTCTGATTGTTTGTTAGCTCACCTGTTCCTGGCGTGACGTCATCCACCACACCTGTGATCGCAGGCGCGTCAGGCGCCGCAGTATCAATCGTGATGGTGAAGTTGACGGTAAATCCGCTGGTTTCTCCGAGGACAGTTTGAGTCGCTGTGTAGGTATGTTGGCCTTCCAGGAGGGGAAGAAGGGACGGATAGGTCCAGTTTCCGCTTCCATCGGCGACGATAATCCCCGGCACCAGATTGCCATCAAGATAGAGATTCACAATGGCGCCAGGGGCTGCCGTACCGTGAACTTCTGGCAGCGTGTCGTTGGTAGATTGCCCGTTGGTGACATTCCCAGCGACCGGGTTCACGTCATCAATAAGCAGCGTGATCACAGGCGGCTGCGGCAGGCCGGAGTTGCTGGCATTGAAGCTGGTTGAATCGCTGGTATTTCCGGCAGGATCCTGAGCAACGGCAGTCAGCGTTCCACCCGCGGTTTGTGCAGGGGAAATATTAACAGTGAATGCGCCGGTGCTGCTGTCAGCCGTCCCTCTGCCGATTTCTTGGTCACCTGCATCTTTAATAATGACGGTGCTGCCTGGTTCGGCAGTGCCGGTGACTGTCGTCCCCGTAATTTCAACGGGCTGAGTGATTTCAGGTGCTGATGGTGGCGTGGTATCGACCGTAATGACAATCGGTGCTGATGGCCCGACGGAATTACCCGCAGGATCGGTCGCACCGATAGTCAGAGAATGCTGCGTTTCGCTAAGTTCTGGCAGCGTAATTGACCAGCTACCATCCGGGGCGACAACGGTTGTGCCAATCGGCGTGGTTCCACCGTTATCATAAATATTAATGGTGCTGCCAGCGGTGCCTGTGCCGTTAAAGGTTGGCGTCTTATCATCCGTGAAACTGCCATTGGTCAGCGGGGTTTGAATCGCCCCGACATCATCAACAATACCCGTTACCACAGGTTCGGTGAGCGGGGTGGTGTAAATGGTCAAGGCGAAATTGGCTGAAGGATCGCTGACGTTACCGACCGCATCGGTCGCGGTTGCGGTCAGATTTAATGGACCG
>NZ_LXEP01000009.1 GCF_001654835.1 Buttiauxella gaviniae ATCC 51604 | reverse complement strand
CTTGGCAGGGCAGCGGTTGGGGTGATGCTCCAGACTCCGCCCGAAACGGTTGTGACGCCAAGTAAAGTGCTACCGTTGTAGAGCTTGATGATATCGCCATCGACACCCGTTCCGTGGAAGGTGGGGGTCGTGTCGTCAGTAATACCGCCGCTGAGTACCGGCTGCTGGAGATCACCGACATTATCGTCGGCATTCAAAATGACCGGTGCGTCGGGTGGTGTGGAGTCGGGGGCATCAACCGGCGCTTCTGGCCCGGTGTTACCGGCTTTATCTGTTGCGGTGACTTCCAGCGTTTCGCCGTTGGTTTGCGCGGGAGTTATAGTGACGCTAAAGCTGCCGTCATCTCCGGCTTGTCCGTTGCCCAGCGGGTTGCCGTTACTGTCGTTGACTGTGACGGTGCTGCCAGGCTCGGCCATGCCGGTGACATGCAGCCCATCATCGGAAACCCGTAAGTCAGTGGGGACAGAGGGAGGCGTGTGGTCGACAGTAAACGTCGGGCTGGTTGTGGTACTACTGATGTTCCCTGCCGCATCGGTTTGAATCAACGTAATGGTGTGGGGGCCGTCGGTAAGCGGCTGGGAAGGGGTGAAGGTCCAGTTGCCATTACCATCAACGGTGACCTGAACGATCTGCTCGCCATTATCAAAGATGGTGACTTTATCGCCTGGCTCGCCTTTACCGTGGATCCCCGGCTGGTTTTCATCGGTCGGCTCACTATTACTAATAACACCTGTAATCTTTCCAGCATTATCTTGCAGTTGCGCGAGTTCGGGTGCTTCCGGGGCAACGGTATCGATAGTTATCGTGTAACTTCCCGAAGGTTCACTTTCACCTTTGGCATTAATGGCGGTGACACTAAATGAGTGAGAGCCATCAGCAAGTGCTTTGGTTGGCGTGAAGGACCAGCTACCGTTGGCAGCGACGACTGTAGTGCCAATTTCTTGACCGTTGTCGTAAATATGGATGGTTGTCCCCGCCTGGCCTGTGCCTCGCAGCGTCGGAGTATTATCGTTGGTCGGTGCGAGTGGCGAATTATTCGGTACGGTACCTGTTACTGGCGCAACGTCATCAACCACACTGGTGAGTGTTGGAGCATCGGGTAGTGGGATGTTCGGCGCAATAACAGTGCCATCAGGACCCGTATTGCCGGACGGATCGGTGGCATGCGCGGTGAGTTCTTCACCGCTAATTTGTGGGGTGGTGAGTGGAATGGTGAAACTTCCATCGTTGCCCGCTGTGCCGGTGCCGATAACCTGACCGTTGCTATCGGTAATGGTTACCGCGCTACCTGGTTCTGCGTTGCCGGTGAGTGTTTTACCGTCAGCCGAAATACTCAGATTGGTAGGTGCATCCGGTGGTGTGACGTCATTGGCTGGAGGTGGTGGGCTTGGATTGCCCGGACCGCCATTGGAATTGCCATTATCATTATCTCCATCACCTCCGCCACCGCCCCCTCCACCCGCAGCAAGAGCAATACCGCCCGCAACAGCGACGCCACCTAAAACCCATGGCCAAATGGCAGCTCCACCGTGGTTTTCTGCACCTGTGGCTGCCATGAGTTCATCGATATTGTTGATATGTTCGAAGTGAAAAGCAGAGTCTGTATCCTGTACCCACCACAAAGCACCATGGTTGTCTTCTAGCACCAGTTGGTTGCCACCTTGATCGGCGTAAGCGTAGAAATTTTTAACAGTAATCACTTCGCCGTCATGCAGAGTAATAATCATATCGTTGTTGGTGCGAACGATACTGGCGATATCAGAACGTTCGGCTTTAAGTTCAACGATTGATGGAGAGCTCAGCGTAATTTCAGACGCTTCTACATTATTCGTTACGCCCGTTAGCTTTGAGATGATTGATATTGAACGCATTGTTATCACTCCATTCTGTGTGAAACTGGGGCAGCCTTAAGCTTTGCTTATGCATACGAATAATTTCCCCCGGAACGAAGTGTTAAAATGATCTCACTAAAGTATGAAATTTTAATCAAACGAGTCCCGCCGTCAGAATATTAACGACTAACATTATTGATAATTGATAAATGTTGTGTCTGACAGGGCGTTAACTCATATAAATTTGAGATTCATACTTATGTATCATTTCAATTCAGGGTTAATGAAGATATAGACAGGATTGAATGAAAACGCAAATTAAGCCGTACTAAAGCAATGTTTTAGAGATTGTTAATAAATTTTTTCATTGAAAAAAAGTTATAGGCGCATGAGTTTTACTGATAATCATAACGAGTGATGTTGTCTGTAATGCATTGATTTCATTTGTTTAATTTCTGTTTCTTGTACTTTGCGATTCTGTGCTGTTCTTCATTTATCATCAGATTTTAACACTTTGTTTATTGTGGTTATTGGCGTGTAGATAAACGATGCGGTTATTTTGTTGAAATAGAAATGAATTATGATAACTGTGAGGCAGAGCAGGTATATTTATCAAATTGAAGCGCAAATATTAAATGGACCCAGCGGTTTTATTTGGGTAGCACAGAAATTAATAAAGGTGAGGATCTATTTTTATAACAGTTGTTTTCCAGAAGTAATTTTAAATAGGGGAATACAGTTTTGGGTTTATTTGTTAAAACATTAATGAGGTTTCTCAGTGCTGGCCTTGTAAAGCTAAAGCCAGCACTGCAAGAGATGCTTAACGACCAGCGTGTTTCATAATGCGCGCTTTATCTACCGCCCACTCTTTGTCTTTCAGGTCATTACGCTTGTCGTGTTGTTTTTTACCTTTTGCGACGCCGATTTTCACTTTGCACCAGGCGTTTTTCCAGTACATCGACAGCGCCACAACGGTATAACCATCTCGGTTAATACGTCCGTAAAGATTATCCAGCTCACGTTGGTTAAGCAGGAGTTTACGGGTACGCGTAGGGTCACAGACAACATGGCTTGATGCCACGTTTAACGGGGTAAAGTTTGCGCCAAACAGGAATGCTTCGCCATCGACTAAAATGACGTAGCTGTCACCGATGTTGGCTTTGCCTGCACGTAGCGATTTTACTTCCCAGCCTTGTAGCACGAGGCCCGCTTCAAACTCATCTTCGATAAAGTATTCATGGCGGGCGCGTTTGTTTTGCGCAATGGTGGCTGAACCTGGTTTGAATGCTTTTTTCTTTGTCATAGTGCTGCTCAGTATAAGTAATCCAGGAGTTCAAATACACCCCGCTTCGCTGCGAGGATGAAGGCATATCTTAGCACGGCTCTAGCCTAAGAGTTTTTCTTTGCGTGATGATAAATGTTATTATTTGCCCGTTTTGTGACTCTCAGGAAATGCTATGCCTCAGATTACCCGTACTGCGCTAGTGCCTTACAGCGCGGAGCAGATGTATCAATTAGTGAACGATGTGAAATCTTACCCAGATTTTTTACCAGGTTGCACAGGCAGCCGGGTGATTGACGCGTCGCATGATCAGATGACGGCGGCGGTAGATGTTTCTAAGGCAGGTATTAGCAAGACCTTCACTACGCGCAATACGCTTACAAGCAATCAAAGCATTCTGATGCATCTTGTCGATGGGCCATTCAAGTCATTGATGGGGGGCTGGAAGTTTACGCCGCTGAGCGCTGAAGCATGCCGTATCGAGTTCCAGCTTGATTTTGAATTTACTAACAAACTGATCGAACTGGCGTTTGGCCGTATCTTCAAGGAACTTGCGGGGAATATGGTTCAGGCGTTTACCGTTCGCGCCAAAGAGGTCTACAGTGTCGCCTGAAATTAAGGTCGAAGTCGTTTACGCGCTACCGGAAAAGCAGTACTTGCTCAAGGTACGACTGGCGCAAGGCAGCACTGTTGAACAGGCTATTGCCGCATCGGGCATTCTCGAACTGCGCACGGATATCGATTTGGCAAAGAACAAAGTAGGCGTTTTTAGCCGACCGGTAAAACTCATCGATACGGTTAATGATGGCGACAGGGTGGAAATTTATCGACCTCTGATCGCTGATCCGAAAGAGATCAGACGCCAGAGAGCTGAAAAAACTGCTCAGAAGTAGCCAAAAAAAGGTGCCGATTGGCACCTTTTTTATTGGTTATTCTTTTTCCAGCTTTGGCTTGTTGTCGATGTTGGTCAACACACCGCTGCTGTTGAAGGTCAGCGTCAGCGTTTGCTGAGTGACATTTTCATGCCCCGGTTGCTGGCGGAAAACATAGAACCAGGTACTTGTACCGAATGGATCGGTCATCATTGGTGTACCCAGAGCATACGCAACTTGTTGTTGAGTCATGCCAGTACGAATCTTTGACACATCGTTCTGTGTCAGGTAGTTCCCCTGGTTAATGTCGGGGCGGTAAACCACTCGCTCCAGAGTGGAACAGCCTGCGGTCAGCATAAGAAGAACCGCTGCGGCAGCAGTCAGCGTTTTACAGCGCATAGTGATTTGATTCCTTTTCGGGCCCGAGCAGCACATGGCTCATTCATAATATGCCGATGATAATAAACCTTTACGCAGTTTAAAACATTAAGGCGCTTAACTCTGACCCTGGTTCGGCAAAAAAGTTGGCTTAAAACATGCTCAATTAACAATATGCTAGCGAAGTGCTTGTTTTTTGAACGATGGATATCGTGCACTGCATAATGTGTATCGACAATAGCCGTTAAGCTGCCAGTAACTCTTTTGCGTTGGCAAGTGTATTGCGTGTGACTTCGCTGCCACCGAGCAAACGAGCCAGCTCTTGCAGGCGTGAGCGTTTATCCAACGGCTGCATATGAGTTTCCGTCATTTCACCATCTGTTTCTTTGCTGACAAAGAAGTGATGATGCCCACAACCGGCAACCTGTGGCAGGTGGGTTACACACATGACTTGCGTGGACTCGCCCAACTGGCGGAGTAATTTGCCTACCACTGCGGCGGTTGGGCCGCTGATTCCGACATCGACTTCATCGAAGATTAAGGCCGGAGTTTCCATTTTACGCGCTGTGATAACCTGAATGGCCAGAGCAATACGTGAAAGCTCACCACCGGAGGCCACTTTTGCCAGTGGTTGTAATGGCTGGCCAGGGTTAGTCGTTACACGGAAATCAATGCGGTCTGCACCTTCGGCGGTTAGATGATTTTCGTTAAAATCTACGTCGATAGCCAGTTTGCCGTGTGGCATTGATAGCGAATGCATGCTTTCGGTAATCAATTCGCAAAGCTCGGCAGCGTAATGTGCACGGCGTTGATGCAATTCATGCGCGATACTCAGTGCTTGCTGATGATGGAGAGTCACTGCTTGCATCAGTTCGTCCTGAGAGCTGGCCTGCTCGTCGAGCTGTTGCAACTCTTCCAGGAGTTGCTGGTGGAAAGCCGGCAATTCTTCCGGTGCAATGTGGTGTTTGCGTGCCAGCGAGATTTGCCTGGAGATGCGTTGCTCCAGCTCATACAAACGGTTTGGGTCCAGATCCAGGCGGTCACAGTAGTGGCGTAACTCATCGCTGGCTTCTGAAATCTGAATGTTAGCCTCTTCAAGCATATTCAATACACCAGATAGTTTTGAGTCCATTCCGGCTAATTCTTCCATCAGATGGCGCACGGTATACAGTTGGCTTTGCAGATTGTTATCTTCACCATCGGCAAGGATCGCCAGCGCTTGTTGGCTGGTGGAAATCAGTTGCCCGCTGTTTGCCAGCCGTTTGTACTCTTCATCGATTTGTTCGAATTCACCTGCGACAGGTGAGAATTCATTGAGTTCTTTTAGCTGGTAATTCAGCAGTTCAGTACGTGATGCACGTTCCTGAGCAAGTTGCTGATACTGTGCAAGAGTTCGGCAGCTTTGATGCCACTCGCGGTAGCGTTCTGCCATTTGTTGCAAGAGGGCTGTTTCCCCGGCATAACCATCGAGCAGGTTTTTTTGATGCTCAGGTTTCAACAAAAGTTGGTGCGCATGCTGACCGTGAATTTGAATCAGCATCTGGCCGAGGTCACGCAGTTGCGAAAGGGGAACGGCAGTGCCGTTAATAAAGCCGCGTGAACGACCATCACTGCTGATAACACGGCGCAATAAGCACTCGCGCCCATCATCAAGCTGGTTTTCTTCCAGCCAACGCAGGGCTGCAGGGGTATCTTTCAGGGAGAAACGAGCGCAGAGGTCGGCACGGCTGGCACCACAGCGCACCATGTCTGCTTCAGCGCGTCCGCCTAGACACAACCCCAGGGCATCAATCGCGATAGATTTGCCAGCACCCGTCTCACCGGTAATGGCGGTCATACCGTGGTGAAAATCAATTTCCAGTTCACGAACGATTGCGAAGTTACTGATGGTGAGTTGTGCCAGCATAATAGCTTTCCTGTATGAAAAGACATGACTGTGTTTTCATACAGTATAAACTGGTTTTATATACAGTAAAGGGCCGGGGCCACTTTTTAGAACAATTTTTTTGACCAGCCCAGTTTTGAACTCAATGTGTTGAAATAACTGTAATCTTTTGGATGGATAAGATTGAGATGGTAATCGCAACGGCGAATTAGCACATCTTCACCTTCCTGAATCGGTAGGGCAATCTGGCTGTCACAGCTGATTTCCAGGTCGCTACGCATGTGCGAGAACCGCAGGCGGATAGTGCTGCTGCTGTTGATAACCAGCGGGCGGGCAGAAAGCGTGTGCGGGAACATTGGCACAAGCGTAATGGCATCAAGCGATGGGGTCAGAATTGGCCCGCCAGCAGAGAGCGAATAGGCTGTAGAACCGGTTGGCGTCGAGATAATTAACCCGTCGGAACGCTGTGAGAACGCGAAGACTTCATCGATATAAACTTCGAATTCAATCATATGGGCCACTTTACCCGGGTGAAGCACCACTTCGTTAATCGCAGTACTCAGGCGGGTCGGGGTATCTTGCTGGCAAACCTGGGCTTCCAACAAAAAGCGGCGTTCTGCGATGTAATGTCCTTCGAGGACATCGGCCAGTTGCTGTTGTGCGTTATCCGGGTCAAGGTCAGTAAGAAAACCCAGGTTGCCACGGTTAATGCCGATGACTTTGATATCATAGCGAGCAAGAACGCGGGCTGCGCCAAGCATATTGCCATCACCACCAACCACAACGGCGAGATCGGCCTGCTGACCAATTTCTGCCAATGTGCCGGTTTTCACGTTTTTGAGGTTAAGTTCCTGGGCAATTTGCGACTCAACAATGACATCGTAGCCCTTGGTGCATAGCCAGCGATACAGCATTTCATGCGTGGTGAGGGCTGTGGGGTGACGAGGGTGCCCGACAATACCAATGCAGTTGAAATGTTTGTTCATTATGCCGATGGTCCTTATACGCAGAGATGCAGTCATTTATGACAATATGTCACGTTCCCTTGAATCCAGGAAACTGATCCCCATAATAAGCGAACCAGCGAGATGAATGCTAAAAACGCGGAGAAATTCATGAGTAGTAAAGATCAGAAAACACCAGACGAGCAAGTCTCGGACGAAATTGCAATGGAAAGCCACGAAGAAGTCGAGGCCGTAGAGGGTGCCGAAGTGGTTGATCCGCGCGATGAACAAATTGCCGATTTAACAGCGCAACTGGAAGAAGTTCAGCAGCGCGAGCGTGACCTGGCGTTACGCAACAAAGCGGAAATGGAAAACCTCCGTCGCCGCACCGAACTCGATATTGAAAAGGCGCACAAGTTCGCTTTAGACAAATTCGTCAACGAACTGCTGCCTGTTATCGACAGCCTTGACCGTGCTCTGGAAGTGGCTGATAAGTCCAACACTGATTTGGCCGCCATGATTGAAGGCATCGAATTAACTCAGAAATCGATGCTGGATGTGGTGCGCAAATTTGGTGTGGATGTGGTTGGCGAAACTAACGTGCCGTTCAACCCGGATGTGCATCAGGCAATTGCGATGGTTGAATCTGAAGATGTAGCACCAAACCATGTACTGATGGTGATGCAGAAGGGTTACACCCTGAATGGTCGCACACTGCGTGCAGCAATGGTTTCCGTTGCTAAAGCAAAAGCGTAATTCGCCCAATTGCTTTAAATAAAAAGCCAGCCTTCGAGGCTGGCTTTTTTGTTTCTATTTCTGTTCAACACTTTGTCGCAGTGGCGTCACCGGGGTCACTCGAACTTGTTTAATCATGTTGTCCTGAACATCAAGAATATCAATGTCGTAGTGGCTTAACCGCACCCGTGTTTCGATGGCCGGAATCTCTTGTAGCTCTTCAAGGATCATGCCGTTAACCGTCCGGGCTTCATCTTCCGGCAGCGTCCAGTTAAAGGCTTTGTTGATTTCACGGACGTTTGCGCTGCCTTCGATAATGACGGAACCATCGTTTTGTGGCGTAACTTCTTCGGCAAGTGTAGGCGACATTGACGTGGTGAAATCACCGACAATCTCTTCAAGAATATCCTCAACCGTCACCAGCCCCTGAATATCACCGTATTCGTCGACGACCAGGCCCACTTTCTTCTTGTTGCGCTGGAATTTTACCAGCTGAACGCTCAGTGGCGTGCCTTCAGGAACGAAATAAATTTCATCTGAGGCGCGCAGCAGCGTTTCTTTAGTGAACTCCTGCTTTTCCGTCATTAAACGGTAGGCTTCACGCACGCGCAGCATGCTGATTGCATCATCCAGCGTATCGCGGTAAAGCACGATGCGCCCGTGCGGGGAGTGTGTCAGCTGGCGAACAATAGATTTCCAGTCGTCGTTAATATCAATCCCGACGATTTCATTACGCGGCACCATGATGTCGTCGACACTGATTTTTTCAAGATCCAAAACGGAAAGCAGCATGTCCTGGTTGCGGCGAGATATTTTTGAATGGGACTCATGCACCAGGGTACGTAATTCGTCTTTGTTTAGCGCGCTACTGACGGTGCTGACGTTTTTGATACCCATAAGGCGCATCAACATACGCGTGATGATGTTCAGTAACCACACCAGGGGCATCATCAGGATTTGCAGCGGGCCGAGCAGGAAGCTGCTCGGGAAGGCGACTTTTTCTGGATACAGCGCGGCGATAGTTTTTGGCAGTACCTCAGCAAAGACCAGAACCACGAAGGTGAGGATACCGGTTGCGATAGCAACACCAGCATCGCCGTATAAACGCATGCCGACGATGGTGCCGATGGCTGAGGCCAGAATATTGACCAGATTATTACCAATGAGTACCAGGCTAATCAGGCGGTCTGGTTTGCGAAGCAGTTTTTCCACCCGTTTAGCGGCGCGGTTACCTTGCTTGGCAAGATGACGCAACTTATAACGGTTAAGCGTCATCATGCCGGTTTCAGAGCCCGAGAAGTACGCTGAAACGACTACCATGATGATCAATGTGACAATCAACGTAGTCGTTGAGATCTGTTCCAAAAGGATGTTCCTTTAAAAAGACAACATTAGCCGACAAATTGTTGCAGGACGCGGCTACCAAAATAGGCGAGTGTCAGAATTGCAGCACCAGCGACGTTAAACCAGACCACACGGCGGCCTCTCCAACCTTCATGATAGTGTCCCCAAAGTAAAACGATGTAGACAAACCATGCGAGAATCGACAATACCGCTTTGTCGACGTTTTCCAGGCTGAAAAGATTTTTCAGATAAAATAGGCCGGTGCAAAGGGTTAACGTCAGCAGAACAACACCGACTTGAGTGATGTGAAACATTTTGCGCTCAATGCTCATCAACGGCGGCATTTCAGCACGGAAGGCGAGTTTTTTATTTTTGAGCTGATAATCAATCCAGGCCAGCTGCAATGCGTAAAGCGCAGCAATAATCAGCGTAGCGTAGGCAAAGAGCGACAGGCCAATATGCACCATCATTCCTGGCGTCGCTTCCAGGTGAGTGATGAATTCGTTAGGCATAAAGGTGGCAAACGCCAGATTGATTAAGGCAAAAGCGTAAACAATCGGTAACAGCAGCCAGCCGCGATTGCGCGATGCCACAATTGTCATAACGGTACATATCATCAAACTGACAAGCGAGCCGACGTTAAGCAAGCTGAGGTTCTGACCTCCATCGGCGTTAAAAATGCGCGCTTCAAGCGCCAGACCGTGGCTTACCAGCGCAATAACGGCTGATATAATGGCAAAACGGCGCCATCCGCTGTTTTTTGTCAGCAGGGCGGGGATAATCAGCGCGAGGCTGCTGGAATAGGCTACAAGCGCAAGGATTGCGAAAACAGGCATATAAAGTGTCGGTCAATTAGCCAGAGATGAAAAAAAGCAGTATAACGTTACCTGCCGCCTGCTCCAAATCTAACCGTACATCACACCGAAGGCGGCTTCATGTTATATACCCGTCATACTTCAAGTTATGGGGGTGTTGGCTGCACTCACTTACCCCAGTCACTTACTTTAGTAAGCTCTTGGGGATAAGCTCCCTTGCCGCCTAGCCACAACTTGAACTATTTAGGGTATAATCCGCTAAATTCTGTTTTGTGTCGCAAGCTGCGGCCCTAAGTTACCACGTTAGGCGAAAGACAATGTTTGATAATTTAACTGACCGTCTGTCGCGCTCATTGCGCAATATCAGCGGCCGCGGGCGGCTGACTGAAGAGAATGTAAAAGAAACTCTGCGCGAAGTGCGCATGGCATTGCTGGAAGCTGACGTTGCGCTGCCAGTGGTGCGTGACTTTATCAGCCGTGTAAAAGAAAAAGCGGTTGGCCATGAAGTTAACAAGAGCCTGACCCCGGGTCAGGAGTTCGTCAAAATCGTTCGCACCGAACTGGTTGCAGCGATGGGCGAAGAGAATGCGAGCCTGAATCTTGCAGCACAGCCGCCAGCCGTTGTGCTGATGGCGGGTTTGCAAGGTGCGGGTAAAACCACAAGCGTCGCGAAATTAGGTAAGTTCCTGCGCGAGAAGCACAAAAAGAAAGTGCTGGTGGTTTCTGCAGACGTTTATCGCCCTGCGGCGATCAAACAGTTGGAAACGCTGGCTGAACAAGTCGGTGTCGATTTCTTCCCGTCCGATGTCGGCCAAAAGCCTGTTGATATCGTTAATGCGGCGCTGAAAGAAGCGAAGCTGAAATTCTTTGATGTGCTGCTGGTGGATACCGCCGGTCGTTTGCACGTTGATGAAGCGATGATGGACGAAATCAAACAGGTTCATGCTGCGATTAACCCAGTTGAAACTCTGTTTGTTGTCGATGCCATGACCGGCCAGGATGCGGCAAATACAGCTAAAGCCTTTAACGAAGCATTGCCACTGACCGGCGTCGTACTGACGAAAGTAGACGGTGATGCGCGTGGCGGTGCGGCGCTGTCTATCCGTCATATCACCGGCAAGCCGATTAAATTCCTCGGTGTGGGCGAAAAAACAGAAGCGCTGGAGCCTTTCCACCCGGATCGTATTGCCTCTCGTATTCTGGGGATGGGCGATGTTCTGTCGCTTATCGAAGATATTGAGAGCAAAGTTGACCGTGCTCAGGCTGAGAAATTAGCCAGCAAGCTGAAGAAGGGCGATGGGTTTGATCTCAACGATTTCCTTGACCAGCTCAAGCAGATGAAAAACATGGGCGGCATGGCGAGTATGATGAGCAAATTGCCAGGAATGGGGCAATTGCCGGATAACGTTAAGTCGCAAATGGATGACAAAGTCCTGGTACGTATGGAAGCCATTATTAATTCCATGACGCTCAAAGAACGTGCGCAGCCAGAGATTATCAAAGGTTCACGTAAACGTCGTATCGCGATGGGTGCGGGTATGCAGGTGCAAGATGTCAACCGTCTGCTCAAGCAGTTCGACGACATGCAACGCATGATGAAAAAGATGAAGAAAGGCGGAATGGCGAAAATGATGCGCGGCATGAAAGGTATGATGCCACCAGGTTTCCCAGGTCGTTAAGCTCATTTAGATTGCATTTTGCGCCGAAATGAGTAAAATTTTCGGGCTTTTAATATGACACCGGGCTCCATCCCTCGATGGGGCCCGATGTTTTATTCACTAAAGAGGATGTTATGGTAACTATTCGTTTAGCACGTCACGGCGCTAAAAAGCGTCCGTTCTACCAGGTTGTTGTTACTGACAGCCGTAATGCACGTAACGGTCGCTTCATCGAGCGCGTTGGTTTCTTCAACCCTATCGCTGGTGAAAAAGACGAGGCAACTCGCCTGGATCTGGATCGTATCGAGCATTGGGTTGGCTTAGGCGCAACCGTTTCTGATCGCGTATCTGCGCTGATCAAAGCAGCAAAAAAAGCAGCTTAATCTGTCACGGTGGTCATGATGAGCAATCAACTCGCTGTAAAGGCTCCTGTTAACCCAATCGTGTTGGGCAAGATGGGTTCCTGCTATGGGATTCGTGGTTGGCTCAGAGTGTTTTCCTCCACCGAAGACGCCGATAGCATTTTTGACTATCAGCCCTGGTTTATCCAGAAGGCGGGTCAGTGGCAGCAAGTACAGCTGGAAAGCTGGAAGCACCACAATCAGGATCTGGTCATCAAGCTGAAAGGTATTGACGATCGGGATGCAGCGAATCTTCTGACCAATTGCGAAATTGTCGTCGATTCAACGCAATTGCCTCATCTCGAAGAGGGTGACTACTACTGGAAAGACCTTATGGGTTGCCAGGTTGTCACTACTGAAGGATATCAGCTCGGTAAAGTCATCGACATGATGGAAACCGGCTCAAATGACGTTCTCGTCATTAAGGCAAACCTGAAAGATGCGTTCGGTATCAAGGAGCGGCTGGTTCCGTTCCTCGATGGGCAGGTTATCAAGAAAGTCGATCTCGCTACTCAAACGATTGAAGTAGATTGGGATCCTGGTTTTTAAAACCTCCGGATTAACGGTAAAAGTCGGCGTAATGGGGATTGGCTTGTGTTTATTGGTGTAGTTAGCCTGTTTCCAGAGATGTTCCGCGCAATTACCGACTTCGGGGTAACTGGCCGGGCTGTAAAAAATGGCCTGCTGAGCATCCAGAGCTGGAGTCCACGTGACTTCACTTATGACCGGCACCGTACCGTGGACGATCGTCCTTACGGCGGCGGACCGGGTATGCTCATGATGGTAAATCCTTTGCGGGAAGCCATCCACGCAGCGAAAGCAGCGGCAGGGGAAGGTGCTAAAGTTATCTATCTGTCACCTCAGGGACGCAAGCTTGATCAAGAAGGCGTCAGTGAACTGGCAACAAATGAGAAGTTAATTCTGGTTTGTGGTCGTTACGAAGGGATAGATGAGCGCGTAATCCAAACCGAAATTGATGAAGAATGGTCAATTGGCGATTACGTTCTCAGTGGTGGTGAATTACCAGCAATGGTGCTGATTGACTCAGTTTCTCGGTTTATTCCGGGAGTCTTGGGGCATCAGTCATCAGCAATCGAAGATTCGTTTGTCGATGGATTGTTGGACTGCCCGCACTATACCCGTCCTGAAGTGTTAGAAGGCATGGAGGTTCCGCCAGTTTTACTGTCGGGAAACCATGCTCAGATTCGCCGGTGGCGCCTGAAACAGTCGCTGGGCCGTACCTGGCTTAGAAGACCTGAACTTCTGGAAAACCTGGCTCTGACTGAAGAGCAAGCAAGGTTGCTGGCGGAGTTCCAACGGGAACACGCAAATACAGCAACATAAACATGATGGGATGGCGTAAGCCCCCGATTATCAGTTTACCCAGGATAAGAGACAAAATTATGAGCAACATTATTAAGCAAATTGAACAAGAACAGATGAAACAGGATGTACCTTCATTCCGTCCGGGTGATTCCGTGGAAGTGAAAGTATGGGTCGTTGAAGGTTCTAAAAAACGTCTGCAGGCATTTGAGGGCGTGGTTATCGCTATCCGTAACCGCGGTCTGCACTCTGCATTCACTGTTCGTAAAATTTCCAACGGCGAAGGTGTTGAGCGTGTATTCCAGACTCACTCCCCAGTAATCGACAGCATTGCTGTTAAACGTCGTGGTGCCGTTCGTAAAGCTAAACTGTACTACCTGCGTGAGCGTACTGGTAAGTCTGCTCGTATTAAAGAGCGTCTGACTAAGTAAGATTTCGCTAGCGCGACATCCATATCAAGGGCTGCCATCTGGCAGCCCTTTTTTTGTCTAGCGCAAAAATGAGCGCTGAAACTCTTCATTGCTTCCTTTCTCCCATTGGGCTCGGCGCTCAGCAACATCTGGTAAGCTCTCACAACTGCCAGGAAATGACTTTCCGCTTTGCCCAAGGATGAGTAAGAACTTCGGATCGCAAATTCTCTGTTGTCCTTCTGCATATCCCTTCAACCATTCCTGACGGTCCACATTCTCATCATTATGCATATGTGAAATAACCAGATTGCTTCTGATGGGTTGTCCGGACATTGCATCGTCCCAGCCGGCTTGATACCAGTCGGTAGGCTCAGGGGTGGGAGCATGTGTGTAAGGATCAACATAACAGGCCGACAGGAATAAGATCGGAATTAAGGCGATGTAACGCATGGTGGGAATATCCATTTCAAAGAGTATTCTTTGAGCATAGAGGCTATTTCATTGAATGCATGTTTACGCGAAAAAGAAGCGTGTTTATGTATGTGTGTATCATAAAGTTTACGAACATTGTTGATTTACGTGCTTTAAGCGGCAATTATTTTAGTGTTGTAACGAATTGTTTACGTAATATGGATTGCAATCTTTACTAAAGCTGGTAATGTAGTCGCATCCTCACTGAGGAAACGACTATCGCAAACGAGCTAACAGGATCGCCATCATGCAAAAAGACGCGCTGAACAACGTTCATATTTCTGACGAACAAATACTTATCACTCCGGATCAACTGAAAGCGGAATTCCCGCTGACTGCCGCCCAAGAAGCGCAGATTGAACAGTCCCGTCAGACGATTTCCAACATTATCGCGGGCCGTGATCCTCGTCTGTTGGTGGTGTGTGGACCTTGCTCGATCCACGACCCAGAAACCGCGATTGAATATGCTCGTCGTTTTAAAACGTTGTCTGAACAAGTTAGCGATAGTCTGTACCTCGTGATGCGCGTCTATTTTGAAAAGCCACGTACTACTGTGGGCTGGAAAGGGCTGATTAACGATCCGCACATGGATGGTTCGTTTGATGTCGAAGGCGGTTTGAAAATTGCTCGTCAATTGCTCGTAGAGTTGGTGAGCATGGGTCTGCCACTGGCAACCGAAGCGCTTGATCCAAATAGCCCACAATACTTAGGCGATCTGTTCAGCTGGTCGGCAATCGGTGCGCGTACTACTGAGTCCCAGACTCATCGTGAAATGGCTTCTGGCCTTTCAATGCCGGTTGGCTTCAAAAATGGTACTGATGGCAGCCTCGGCACAGCAATTAACGCAATGCGCGCTGCATCTATGCCACACCGTTTTGTCGGTATTAACCAGGCAGGCCAGGTTTGCTTACTGCAAACTCAGGGTAACCCTGATGGCCACGTGATTTTACGTGGCGGTAAAGCACCGAATTACAGCCCGGCAGATGTCGCGCAGTGTGAAAAAGAGATGGAACAGGCAGGACTCCGCCCAGCCTTGATGATAGATTGCAGCCATGGCAACTCAAACAAAGACTACCGCCGCCAACCGGGCGTGGCTGAATCAGCTGTAGCTCAAATTAAAGATGGCAACCGTTCGATTATTGGCCTGATGATTGAAAGTAATATCCACGAGGGTAATCAATCTTCAGAGCAACCACGCAGTGAGATGAAGTACGGTGTTTCTGTAACAGATGCTTGTATTGACTGGGAAACCACTGAGACTTTACTGCGCGAGATTCATCAGGATCTGAACGGTACGCTTGCGGCGCGTCAGGCATAAGAGGTTTTACTATGGTGGCTGAATTGACCGCGCTGCGCGATCAAATTGACGAAGTGGATAAGGCGTTGCTGGGGCTACTGGCACGCCGCCTTGAACTGGTAGCGGAAGTTGGCGAAGTCAAAAGCCAGTACGGTTTACCGATTTATGTCCCGGAGCGTGAAGCGGCAATGCTGGCTTCACGCCGCAAAGAAGCGGAAGTGTTAGGTGTTCCACCTGATCTGATTGAAGACGTACTGCGCCGCGTAATGCGAGAGTCTTACTCAAGCGAGAATGACAAAGGCTTTAAAACGCTATTTCCTGCTTTGCGGCCGGTTGTTATCGTCGGTGGTGGTGGGCAAATGGGGCGCTTGTTTGAAAAGATGCTCACACTTTCCGGTTACCAGGTTCGAATCCTTGAAAAAGAAGACTGGGCTAAAGCACCAGAGTTGATGGCTGATGCGGGCATGGTGATTGTCAGCGTCCCGATTCATATCACTGAACAAGTTATCGCTCAGTTACCACGCTTGCCTGATGACTGTATTTTGGTTGATCTGGCATCGGTTAAAAATGGCCCTCTACAGGCTATGCTGGCTGCGCACCAGGGCCCTGTTCTGGGTTTGCACCCAATGTTTGGGCCGGATAGCGGCAGCCTGGCAAAGCAAGTTGTGGTGTATTGTGACGGTCGCCAGCCAGAAGCTTACCAGTGGTTCCTGGAACAGATTCAAGTTTGGGGCGCGCGTTTACATCGCTCCACTGCAGTTGAACACGATCAGAACATGGCGTTTATTCAGGCGCTGCGCCACTTTGCAACCTTTGCATACGGCTTGCATCTGGCAGAAGAGAATGTTCAGCTCGAACAGTTACTGGCGCTTTCATCACCGATTTATCGCCTGGAACTGGCTATGGTCGGGCGCTTATTCGCTCAGGACCCGCAGCTTTATGCTGACATTATTATGTCTTCCGAAAGCAATCTGGACCTGATCAAACGTTACTACAAACGTTTTGGTGAGGCGATTGGCCTGCTGGAGCATGGTGATAAGCAAGCGTTCATCGACAGCTTCCGTAAGGTTGAACACTGGTTTGGTGATTACGCACAGCGCTTCCAGAGCGAAAGTCGTACTTTATTACGCCAGGCAAATGATAGCCGACCGTAATCGCAAAATAGTCTTATAATCTAAAGCCATCAGGGAAACCTAATGGCTTTTTTTATTGGCAATTAAGGATAGAAAAATGGCTCAGCCGCAAGTTCTGTTCGATTACATCGGTCACTTACCTGAATGCCCAACCTGGAGTGCTGAGGAAAACTGCCTCTACTGGACAGATATTCTCGAAAACGAAATGCATCGCTACAACATTGAAAGTAAAAAACACGATGTGATTCAGTTTTCCGAAGAAGTTGGATGTTTTGCATTATGTGAAACGGGCGGCTTTATTGTCGCGCTGCGCAGCGGAATTTATCTGACCAACCGCACAGGGCTTATCACTCGTAAAGTGTGTGACAACCCCAATAACCCTGCATTAGCTCGTTTTAATGATGGTGGAACGGATAGAGATGGACGCTTTTATGCCGGAACATTTTGGGGACCGGGAGATTACAACGGGGCATTGTTGTGCCGTGTGGATAACGATCTGACTCCGCATGTTATTCAGCATGATATTCATGGTGCCAATGGTCTGGCGTTTAGTGCCGACAAAAAATGGATGTTCACATCGGACACACCGAACCGTGTGATCTACAGAACTCCGCTAGATAAACAAGGTGAACCAGGCAAGCGTGAAGTGTTTAAACATTTTGAGCTGGGGCAGGGGATTCCTGACGGCGCCGCAATTGACGAAGAGGGTTATTACTGGACCGCGCTATTTGATGGCTACCGTATTGCACGCTTGTCGCCAACGGGAGATGTACTGGAAGAGTATGAGTTGCCAGTACGTTGCCCTACGATGGTCTGTTTTGGTGGCGATGATATGAAAACATTGTTCATCACGACCACGCGAGAAAATATGGATGATACTGAAGTCGCGGAAAGGCCGCTTTCTGGCGCGATTTTTACGCTTGAAGTCGCAGTAGCAGGGCTGCCAAAACTTAAATTTAAACAGATTTAGTAAGCCAGCATAACGCTGGCTTACTGCCAGTATTACATCGGATCGACAGGTACCACGTTCTCACTTGGATAACAGCCAAGTACTTTCATCGAGCGGGTGATTTCGCCCAGTTCGCGAAGGGCTTTATGCATTACTTCATCGTTCAGATTTGCCTGAACATCCAGATAAAACATCTCTTCCCACGGGTTACCGTTAATCGGGCGAGATTCCAGTTTTGTCATAATCAAATTGTGATTACGCAGAACCAGAAGTGCTTCTACCAGCGCACCGGCTTGCTGGCCTGTTGCCATCAGCAGGGTAGTTTTCGCTGGAACCTGGTCAGTCACTTCAACAGCTTTGCGAGCCAGGACGATGAAACGTGTAATGTTTTGCGTCTGATTTGCCAGGTTACGTTCCAGAACTTGTAAGCCATACAGCGCGCCACCTGCTTCGCTACCTAATGCCGCGACATGAGGTGAGTTCGCCTGAGTCACCTTCTCCATCGCTGCAGAAGTACTCTCACAATATTCAATTTTCCAGTTTGGGTAGCGATTGATGAACTGGCTACATTGCTGGAAAGGCTGTGGATGGCTATACACAGTGTGGATAGTGTCTAAATCAGTAGTACCTTTAACCAACACGCAGTGATCGATAGGCACAGTCATCTCGGCAACGATGGATAAACTGGTGTGCTGCAACAAATCATAGACATCGTTGATTGCGCCAGAACTGGTGTTCTCTAGCGGCACGACTGCGTAATCTGCTTGACCAGTTTCGACTTGATTAAAGATATCGTGAAACTTTGCACAGCCGCTTTCAATAAATTGTTCAAAGTGTCGGGCGGCATACTGGCGAGCAGCAAGGTGAGAGTAAGAACCTTTTGGGCCGAGGAACGCAATTCGTGCTGATTGTGGATTCGTTTTGTTAAGGTGCTGCTGCAATAACGTTTGCTGGGTCAGGACGGAGTCTTCAATAATGAGCTGGAACAGGCGGGTTATGTAATGAGCATCCAGATTATGGGTTTTACCCAGTGCAATCAGGCGCTCCAGTAAATCTCGCTCGCGGTCTATATCGCGCACCGGGCGGTGAGTGGCAAGTTTAGCTTTGCCTACTTCTACAGCTAATAAGCGACGCTCCGCCAGCAATGCCAGCAGTTTTACATCCAGGGCGCTAATTTTATCGCGCAGTGCCAGCAATGGGTTTGTCTCACTCATATCGCTACCTTTTCGAATTCCATAAAAAAAGCCTCCCGGGTTTCGGGAGGCTTGTTTGTTCGTCTTCGCATTCTTTATCACACGACGAATTGCCTCCCATTCAGGGGAAGGTAAAAAAGAATGCGAAGAAAAACGGAAATAGTTTCATGGTTGGTTCCTGATAAGTCAGACAAGTAAGGTACCCGGTCTGTTTTCGCTCTGTCAATAAAAAACGCGCCCGGAGGCGCGTTGTTATGGTTGATAAGGCTAAATTGATTACTCTTCTTCAACTTCCGCGATAGCAACGTCTTTCACTGAACCTGCTGTGCGACGCGCTTCACCCTTGTGTTGCACTTTATTCAACTGCCGCTCCAGTTTGTTGATCAAATCGTTGATAGCCGTATACATATCATCGTGTTTGGCGCTCGCTACGAGCTGGCCATTTGGCGTATTAATGGTGGCATCTGCCACGAAACCTTTCGGCTCTTTGGACAAAACAATGTGTGGGTTAATTAAATGTGTTTGCCACTTGTCCAGTTTAGTTAGACGGTCTGCGACGTGCTGACGAATAGCTGGGGTGATTTCCATTTGCTTGCTGGTAATGTTCATTGTCATAAAGTTACCTCTTGTCATTCCCGTCTTGGTAACTCCAGCATACCTTTCTGAATGTCAAAATGTGTGATGCAAATCACATTATTTTGTCACTTTTTGTCAGTAAACCCTTTTTGTGAGGCAGGACAGGATCTCTGTTTTTAAAGCTTGTGGAAGTGAGAAATAGCGTCCATATTTGATTGGATGACCCGACGCTAAACCGTTTCAGTTTACGTATTTCGGGCAATAAAAATGGCAGCCATATGGCTGCCATTTTGTTTTGATAAATTGGTGAATCAGGTGTTGCTGCTATTTGCCGCAATAATTTTTGCAACTTTGTCAGCCTGGGCTGGCATTTGCATTTCACGGTAAGCATTTTCCATCAATTTCAGACCATCGCGAGTGGCCTGAGTATCAGGGAAATCACGCAACATTCCTTCGACACGGTTAACTACTGCAACCCACGCGCCGCGTTTAGTGTAGTATTGCGCCACTGAAAGCTCATATTTCGCTAAACGATCTTTCAGGAACACCAGACGCTTGGTGGCATCGGTGACATACTGGCTGTTCGGATAACCGCGAACCAGCTTAGAGAAATCTCTGAACGCATCGCGCGCATGCGCCGGATCCCGGTCTGAACGATCTACGCCAAAGAAACCTTGTAATGCGCTATCATCTAACGCCATATCCGTCAGACCGCGCATGTAAAGTACGTAGTCAATGTTTGGATGGGTAGGATTAAGGCGCATAAAGCGGTCAATCGCTGCCTGAGCCAATGGCAAATCAGCGTTCTTATAGTAAGCATAGATAAGATCTAACTGCACTTGCTGCGAGTAAGGCCCGAACGGATAACGGTTATCCAGCGCTTCCAGTTGCGTTATCGCCGCTTTAAAGTTACCGTCCTGCAACTTTTGCTGCGCAGTCGCATAGATCTCAGAAGGTGGATTATCAGGAACCTCATCCTTGGAACTGGAGCAACCAGCCAAAGCCAGGCTCAACGTGGCTGCTGCCACCAGATATTTCATACGCGTCATGACGTTTTGACTTTCCTCAGAATGTTATCCGGGAGGCTCGCAGTACCAGCTCCCGATAAAGACCAGCTACAATAGCACACTATATTAAACGGCATTGCCGTAAAACCCAACGTTAACGAAGAAGCTGTCTATGGCACAACTAGTACAACTCACCGCAACTGTGTCCGAATCTCAACTCGGTCAACGCTTAGATCAAGCTTTGGCCGAATTGTTCCCGGATTATTCACGTTCGCGTATAAAAGAATGGATTCTTGATCAGCGCGTGCTGGTCAATGGCAATATCAGCGACAAACCGAAAGAGAAAGTGTTGGGTGGCGAAAGCGTCACTATCAACGCTGAAATCGAAGAGGATGCGCGCTGGGAACCACAAGATATCCCGCTCAATATCGTCTATGAAGATGACGATATTCTGGTGATTAACAAACCGCGTGATTTCGTTGTGCATCCTGGTGCGGGTAACCCTGATGGGACCGTCCTGAATGCACTATTGCATTACTACCCACCGATTGCTGATGTACCGCGTGCAGGTATCGTGCATCGTCTGGATAAAGACACGACGGGTTTGATGGTCGTTGCGAAAACTGTTCCTGCGCAAACTCACCTGGTTGAGGCTTTGCAATTACGTGAAATCACGCGTGAATATGAAGCAGTTGCGATTGGTCATATGACTGCGGGTGGCACGGTAGACGAGCCAATCAGCCGCCACTCTACCAAGCGCACCCATATGGCTGTGCATCCTATGGGTAAGCCAGCTGTTACGCATTACCGAATCATGGAACATTTCCGCGTACACACGCGTCTGCGTCTGCGTCTGGAAACAGGTCGTACTCACCAGATTCGTGTGCACATGGCGCATATCACTCATCCATTAGTTGGCGATCAGCTTTACGGTGGCCGTCCACGCCCACCAAAAGGTGCGTCGGAAGAGTTTGTTAGCGTGCTGCGTAAGTTTGACCGCCAGGCTCTTCATGCAACCATGTTACGTCTTCACCATCCGATTAGCGGTATGTTGATGGAGTGGCATGCGCCGATTCCTCAGGATATGGTTGAGCTGATTGAAGCATTACGTGCTGATACAGAAATCCATAAGGATCAATTGGACTGGCTATGAGCAAATTGATCGTCCCGCAGTGGCCGCTTCCTGAAGGAGTGGCTGCTTGCAGTTCGACACGTATTGGCGGTGTGAGTCAACCGCCTTACGATTCGCTTAATCTGGGAGCTCACTGCGGTGATAACCTGGATGATGTCGAAGAAAACCGCCGTCTTTTTTACGCTGCTGCGTTGTTGCCCTCAAAACCTGTTTGGTTAGAGCAGGTACACGGCAAAGAAGTGTTGAAACTCACGGGCGGGCCATATTTGTCTAAGCGCGCTGATGCTTCTTACAGTTCAACACCGGGCACCGTTTGTGCAGTAATGACTGCAGATTGTTTGCCAGTGCTATTCTGTAATAAGGCAGGAACTGAGGTTGCTGCTGCTCATGCGGGATGGCGTGGTTTGTGCGAGGGTGTGCTTGAAGAAACCATCGCCTGTTTTAAAGATGCGCCAGAAAATATCATCGCATGGCTTGGCCCAGCTATCGGCCCTGAAGCATTTGAAGTCGGCCCTGAAGTGCGTGAAGCGTTTATGGCTAAAGATCTTCAGGCTGATAGCGCATTTCGCCCATCAGGGGAAAAATACATCGCTGATATCTACACGTTGGCACGCCAACGCTTGTCTGCCGCGGGCATTAACCATATTTATGGTGGTGACCGTTGCACTTACAGCGAAGCGGGTGATTTTTTCTCATATCGACGCGACAGAACCACAGGCCGTATGGCAAGTTTCATTTGGCTGATATAACCTATCGAATCAAGACGATCCAGTGCGGGTAACTAACGCTCCAAATATTTCAGGTCATTAACCTTGAATAATTGAGGGATGACCTCATTTAATCTCCAGTAGCAAATTTGACCTGTATATGGGAGGAGTTATGCGTCTGGATCGTCTTACTAATAAATTCCAGCTTGCTCTTGCTGATGCCCAATCCTTAGCTCTCGGGCAAGACAACCAATTTATCGAACCCCTTCACTTGATGAGCGCACTGCTCAATCAGGAAGGCGGATCTGTGCGTCCGTTACTGACCTCTGCTGGCGTTAATGCTGGCAAGTTACGTACGGATATAGAGCAAGCTTTAAGCCGTTTACCACAAGTTGAAGGAACGGGCGGTGATGTCCAGCCTTCGCAGGATTTAGTCCGTGCATTAAACCTGTGTGACAAACTGGCGCAAAAACGAAATGACAACTTCATTTCATCTGAGTTATTTGTTCTGGCAGCACTTGAATCGCGCGGAACATTAACTGATTTATTGAAATCAGCAGGTGCTACCACGGCAAATGTGACAGCAGCAATTGAACAAATGCGTGGAGGCGAAAACGTGAATGATCAGGGTGCCGAAGACCAACGTCAGGCATTGAAAAAATATACCGTCGATCTGACTGAGCGTGCAGAACAGGGCAAGCTTGATCCAGTGATTGGCCGTGATGAAGAAATTCGCCGCACTATTCAAGTATTGCAACGGCGTACCAAAAACAACCCGGTACTCATCGGTGAACCAGGCGTTGGTAAAACAGCCATAGTTGAAGGCTTGGCGCAGCGCATTATTAACGGTGAAGTACCTGAAGGGTTGAAAGGGCGTCGCGTACTGGCGCTGGATATGGGTTCGCTGGTGGCGGGCGCGAAATATCGTGGTGAATTTGAAGAACGTCTTAAAGGTGTGCTGAACGACCTTTCTAAACAGGAAGGTAACGTCATTCTATTTATTGACGAGTTGCACACGATGGTTGGCGCAGGTAAAGCCGATGGTGCAATGGATGCCGGTAACATGCTTAAGCCTGCACTGGCTCGCGGTGAGTTGCACTGCGTCGGCGCGACAACACTTGATGAATATCGTCAGTATATAGAAAAGGATGCCGCGCTTGAGCGTCGTTTCCAGAAAGTTTTCGTTGCTGAACCTTCTGTTGAAGACACCATCGCAATTTTGCGCGGGCTGAAAGAGCGTTACGAACTGCACCATCATGTGCAGATTACTGACCCGGCCATTGTTGCGGCCGCGACTCTATCGCATCGATATATTGCCGATCGTCAGTTGCCGGATAAAGCCATCGACCTTATCGATGAAGCGGCTTCCAGTATTCGTATGCAGATTGACTCGAAGCCAGAAGAGTTAGACCGACTTGATCGCCGTATCATCCAGCTAAAACTGGAACAGCAAGCATTGAAGAAAGAGTCTGACGAAGCGAGCCAAAAACGTTTGAGTATGCTTGAGGAAGAATTAGGGCAGAAAGAGCGTGAATATTCAGTGCTGGAAGAAGAGTGGAAAGCTGAGAAAGCTTCACTTTCTGGTGAGCAGACGATTAAAGCGGAACTGGAGCAGGCAAAAATTGCCATTGAGCAGGCTCGTCGCGTAGGCGATCTGGCACGTATGTCTGAATTGCAGTACGGGAAGATTCCAGAGCTTGAGAAACAGCTCGCGGCGGCAACTCAGAGTGAAGGCAAAACCATGCGGCTGCTGCGTAACAAAGTGACTGACGCAGAAATTGCGGAAGTGCTGGCACGCTGGACTGGGATCCCTGTTGCTCGAATGCTGGAAGGTGAACGAGACAAACTGCTGAGAATGGAGCAACAACTTCATACTCGTGTTATCGGGCAGAATGAAGCTGTTGAAGCCGTATCAAACGCAATTCGTCGTAGCCGTGCTGGTTTGTCTGACCCAAATCGTCCGATTGGTTCGTTCCTGTTCCTTGGGCCAACCGGTGTGGGTAAAACTGAGCTGTGCAAAACGCTGGCAAACTTTATGTTTGATAGCGATGACGCAATGGTGCGTATCGATATGTCCGAGTTTATGGAAAAACACTCGGTCTCTCGTTTGGTCGGTGCGCCTCCAGGGTATGTTGGTTACGAAGAGGGCGGTTATCTGACGGAAGCGGTTCGTCGTCGTCCTTACTCTGTCATTCTGTTGGATGAAGTTGAGAAGGCACACCCGGATGTGTTCAACATCTTATTGCAGGTGTTGGATGATGGGCGCTTGACTGACGGGCAGGGTAGAACGGTCGACTTCCGTAATACGGTAGTGATTATGACGTCTAACCTGGGTTCTGACTTAATTCAGGAGCGCTTCGGCGAGTTGGACTACAGTCATATGAAGGATCTGATTCTTGGTGTTGTTAGTCAGAACTTCCGCCCGGAGTTCGTCAACCGTATAGATGAAGTCGTGGTATTCCACCCATTAGGTGAACAACACATTGCTTCTATTGCGCAGATTCAGTTGCAGCGTTTGTATAAACGCCTTGAAGAGCGTGGCTATGAAGTCACTATCTCTGAGGATGCGTTGAAGCTGCTTAGCGAGAATGGTTACGACCCAGTATATGGTGCAAGACCGTTGAAACGCGCTATCCAGCAGCAAATAGAGAACCCGCTGGCTCAGCAAATCCTCTCTGGGGAGCTGATTCCTGGTAAAACAGTGCATCTGACAGTAAAAGATAATCATATTGTGGCAGTGCAGTAAGTCACAGAAAAGACAAAAACGGGCCCTGAGGGGCTCGTTTTTGTTTAAAAACCAGGCGATAGTGAGCCCTTGATATGTATTTTGAATGAAAAACAATCGATCGATAAGTTTTTTGAATTTTATACTTGTCAGCTTCCAGAAAATCCCTATACTGCGCCTCCACTGACACGGCACAACGACTTACAAACCGGCTTGTCAGCCAGACGAAAAGCGAAAATAAACGCTTGACTCTGAAAGAGGAAAGCGTACTATACGCCACC